>CAVZAF010000004.1:0-318055 GCA_963773315.1 uncultured Acidimicrobiales bacterium | reverse complement strand
GAGCGCCGAGAAGATGTTCAGCGACTGCCGGAAGACGATGATCGACAGCAGCGCGAAGGGCAGCGTCAGCGGCAGCGACAGCAGGATCGTGATCGGGTGCAGCCACGACTCGAACTGCGCCGCCAGGATGAGATACATGAAGACCAGCGACAGCGCGAACGCCAGCACGAAGTTCTGCGCGGCGCGTCCGAGCTCTTTCGAGCGGCCGGCCAGGCTGCCGCGATACTCGCCGCTGGTGTTGAGCTTGTTGAACTCCGCCAGCATCGCGTCCTGAACCGCCGCCTGCGATGCCGACGGCAGCAGGTTGCAGAACACCGTCACCTGCCGTTGCCGCGCCTGGCGGTTGATGTCGGTCGGCGACGAGCCCGGCTCGAAGTCGGCGACGTTCTCGAGCGTCACGCTGCCCAGTCTGCGTCGACGGCACCGTCAGCGACGCGACCGCCGCCTCGGTCGAGCGGTTCTCGGCCCGGGCGCGCAGGTGCACTTCGTACTGCTCGCCGGCGTCGTTGTAGGTCGTCACCTGATCGCCGCCGACCAGCAGGCGCAGCGCCTCCGCGGCGTCGCCGATCTGGACGCCGAGGTCCGCCGCCTTCGGGCGATCGACGCTGGACCGACAGCTCGGGCTTGCCGACGTTCAGCGAGGTGTCGATGTCGACGACGCCGGGGATCGCCTTCACCTTGTCGACGAGCTGCTTGCCGAGGATCTCGAGCTTCCGCAGATCCGGTCCGTTGATCACGAACTGGATGTCCGCGTTCTGCGAGCCGCCGCCGCCGATCGCCGCGACCTGCTGCACCGAGGTGCGGATGTTGTCGGCAGAACTGCGGCAGGATGTCCTTGCGGATGATGTCCATGACCACGAACTGATCGCGCGTGCGCGCCTCGATCGGCTTCAGGCGGACGTAGATCGTGCCGAGGTTGCGCGTCTTGCGCCGGATCGCCGGCGATCGTCACCAGCGTGTAGTCGACCTCGGGCAGCTGCTCGCGCATCGCGCTCGCGACGCGGTTGCGTGAGCACTTCGGTCGACTCGAGGCTGGTGCCTTCGGGCGCGCGCAGGTTGACCTCGAACTCCGACTGGTCGTCCTGCGGCATGAAGTTCTTGTTGGCGATCATGAACAGCGGCACGCTGGACAGCAGCACCAGCACCGCGAGCGCCGGCGACGATGGCGCGGTGCGCCATCGCCCACTCGAGCATCCGCGTGTAGAACACGTCGATGGCGTGGAAGATCGGCGAGTCCTTGGAGTCGTGTGCTGTCGGTGCCGTGCTTCTTGACCTTGAGCCAGCGCGCCGACAGCATCGGCGTCAGCGTGAAGCTGACCAGCAGCGACACCATGATCGCGAACGCCATCGTCAGGCCGAAGCTCTTCATGAAGCGGCCGACGATGCCGCCCATGAAGCCGACCGGCACGAAGATCGGCGACCAGCGACAGCGTCGTCGCCAGCACGGCGAGGCCGATTTCCGCGGTCGCCGTCGATCGCGGCCTGGAGCGGGTTCTCGTGCTTCTCCTCGATGAAGCGATAGATGTTCTCCAGCACCACGATCGCGTCGTCGATCACGATGCCGACCGAGAGCGTCAGCGCCAGCATGCGTCATGCATGTTGAGCGTGAAGCCCATGTACCAGATCAGCCCGAAGGTGGCGATGATCGACGTCGGAATGGCGATGGCGGCGATGATCGTCGAGCGCAAGTTGGCCGAGGAACAGCAGCACGACGAGCGCGGCGAGGATCGAGCCGACGATCAGGTGCTCCTCGACGTTGTGGATCGACGCCTCGATGAACTCCGACTGGTCGCGCACGATCCGGATGTTGTAGCCCGGCGGCAGCGTCGCGCTCGAGCTCGTCGAGCCGCTCGCGCACCGCCTTCGACGACCTCGACGGTGTTCGTGCCCGACTGGCGCCGGATCTGCAGCAGCACCGTGCTGGCGCCGTTGACGTTGGCGACGCGTTTCGGCATCGGCCTCGCCGTCCTCGACCTGCGCGACGTCGGCGATCCGGACCGGGTGGCCGTCCTGTCTCGCGGACGACGATGTCGTTGAACTCCGCGACGGTCTGGACGCGGCCCGCGCGTGCGCAGGGTCGACCGACTGTCGGCCCCTGGTCGACGCGGCCGCCGGGGATCTCGATGTTCTGCGCCTGCAGCGCGCGCGACACGTCGGTGACCGTCAGGTTGTAGCGCGCGCAGGCGATCGGCGTCGAGCCAGACGTTGATCTGGCGCTGGCGGCCGCCGAGCACCAGCACCTGGCCGACGCCGTTGACGCTCTCGAGCTGCCGCCGCAGCACCTTGTCGGCGTACTCGGTGATGTCGCGCACCGGCTGGTTCGCGCGCTCGAGCGCGATGCTGAGCACCGGCGCGGCGTCGGGATCGAACTTGTCGACGCGCGGCTGCTGGATCGTCTTGCGGCAGGAGCGGCAGCACGCCGTTGACCTTGTCGCGCACTTCCTGCGCGGCGACGTCGGTGTCCTTGTCGAGCAGGAAGCGTGATGATGACCTGCGAGACGCCCTCGGACGAGATCGACCGCAGCTCGTCGATGCCGCTGATGGTGTTGACCGCTTCCTCGATCTTGTCGGTGATCTCGGTCTCGATCTGCTCCGGCGCGGCGCCGGGCTGCACGCGTCGTCACCGACGATCGTCGGGAATGTCGACCTTGGGAAAGCGGTCGACGCCGAGCCGCGTGAACGAGAACACGCCGATGACGGTCAGCGACAGGATGAGGACGGTCGCGAAGACCGGACGTTTGACGCAGAGCGCGGCAAGCCACTGCATGATCTAGGCTCACCTTCGATGCCGTCGGCGAGCTGCGCGACGTTCGTCGTCGCGACCCGCTCGCCGGCCTTCAAGCCGTTGGTGATTTCGACGAGTCGCCGACCGGTTGGCCGGTCGTGACGATGCGTTCTTCGACGTGATCGCCGTTGACGACGTACACGCGGCTGGTGCCGGCGGTGGTCGCGACGCGCCGCGGCGGGCACAGCACGCCCGGCGTTCGGCTCGGCTGCTCGATGCGCGCGGTGGCGAACAGGCCGGGCTTGAGCTCGCCGTCGGCGTTGGGCACGATCGCCTCGACCGTCAGCGCGCGCTGATCGGCCTTCGAGCGCGGGCGAGACGTAGCGGACCTTGCCGGTGAACTGGCGTCCCGGATACGCGTCCACCTCGAAGGTCACCGGCTGGCCCGGCGCCATCGACGAGACGAACTGCTCCGGCACGGTCAGCTGCACGCGCAGCGGATTGACGCGCACGACGATCGCGACCTTCATGCCCTTGGTGACGTAGTCGCCGATCGACACGAGGCGCTCGCGCGACGACGCCGGCGAACGGCGCGCGGACCGACGGTGTCGGCGAGCGCCTTGCTGCGCGAGCGCGACGCGCGCGCGCGCCGCCTGCAGCGACTGATACTGCTGCGCCGCGCCGTTCTTCGCCGCCTCGTACTGCTGCCGCGCGGCTTCCACCTGGGTCCGCCGCTGGTCGAATTCCGACTGCGACACGACGCGCTGGTCGAGCAGCGACTGGATGCGCGCGAACTCGCTCTGCGCCAGCTCGAGCGCCGGCCTTGGCGTTCTGCACCTCCGGTACGGCGTTGACGTCGAAGGCCGACGCCGCCGGTGATGCCGAGCCGCGCCTCGATCTGCGCGGCGTTGGCTTCGGCTTCCTTCAGCCTGCGCGTCGGTCTCGGTCGGCCGACAATCCGAATCAGCTCGTCGCCCTGCGCGACCGGCGTGCCGCGCTCGACGGGCGGCGACCACGCGGCCGGCGATTTCCGCGGCGACCTCGGCCTGTTCCTCGGCCATCAGCGTGCCGGTGGCGCGGATGAAGCGCGCGATCGGCCGCTCGGTCGGCGGCCACCGCGGCGATTTGCACCACCGGCGGCGACGTGGTCTGTTCTCTGGCCTTGGCGTCGCCGGCGCTGCAGGCGCCGGTGGCGAGCGCTGCGGTGGCGAGCAGCGCGATGACAAACACGTGGATCTTTCCGCGATTCATGACAACTCCTCGGAGCTATGAAGCCTGAGCATCGGCGACCGGTTCGAATTTCGATGGACAGGTACTCGACCAGACCGGCTGACTGCAGCGCCACGCCGGAGCGGAGGCCCGCCAGCGTGAGGTTCAGCACGTCGGCGGCGAGCAGATCGTCAGATCGATCGAGCCGACCCGAGTGTCGAACTGCCGCGCCCGGTAACCGTTACGGCTGTCGGTGCGCTCCGGTGTGACCTCGCCATAGCCGGCATTGCACAACACCTCGATCTCGGCGGCCATCAGCGGCTCCGCGAACGTTCTGACCATCTCACGCAACAAATCGTTGTCATCGTCGAGGTGCTTGCGTAGCCACTCGAGCGCGTCCATGTTGTTAGGGACCACCGCGTCCTCCTTCAGGTCGTCTTTGCGGGACTCTCTGAAGATGACGCGGTGGTCGTCGCGTCAGGCGGACCCTCGACCCATCAGGCTGAGGACCTACACCACGCCCTGGGACTCAACTTTCGAAGGATCTGGTGGCTCGCTACGAGTCCCGCTGCCAGCGCCGCTGCAGCGTCGCTTTGGACGGCCTGTCCAATGTGCCTACTGGATGCATGTACGCGCTCTTGCACCTCGGAGCGCAGCCGAGACAACGGATAACTCGCTCGGCGACAAGGGCAACCCGAAGACGTTCCTCGACATCGGTGCCGTCCTGTCGGCAGTGATCTACTTCATCGTGTTCATGGGGGTCCTGTACTTCCTCATTGTTGTCCCGTACAAGGCGATGATGGCCCGTCGCGGTGAGATCGTTTTTGGTGACCCAGCGCCGGTCAAGACCTGCCCTGCTTGCTTGTCCGAGGATCTCCCTGCTCTGGCGTCCAAATGCAAGTACTGCGGAACCGAGCAGCCCACGATGGCCGCAGCTTGAACATGCCCGAGGTGGTTTCGGGTACGGGCACGCATAGTCCGATCATGCCACGATGAGGAACAGCGCGAGCCGGACACTGCCATGTCGTGGTGCCACGGATCACCGATCCCTTGGCTGCCGACGCGGCCAAGGGTCTGGCCGGCGTCGTCGAGTACCTCGCCGCGATCGACGAGGACGGCGCTTGGTACGACGAGCAGGAGCTCGATGACATCGCTGCGCTCGTCGGTGATCGCCCGGAGTCCCTTGCGACTGGCCGGGCTGTGGTTGCTTCCCGCGGCACAGTCCGGCGCTCTGTCCGGCTCGCGACTACCTCTTGTATCTGTGGCGTCGTGCCGCCCGGGACAACGAGCTGATGCGTGAGGCCTCGGGCGTGATGGCAGAGCGCCATTGGCCGCCACTGCGCTGAGACGCTTCTCGTGCTTAGCGGAACGAAGAACGGATAACTCGCGCTCTGTCGCTCAGAGAGCGACCTGCGAACTTCCTGTTGAGCACAGCGCGTAGTGCTGTCGGCCTTCTAATCCGAAGGCCGGAGGTTCGAATCCTCCCAGGAGGGACTGTGGTGTCGCGAGACATCCCGGACGGATGTCGCGTGACATCCCGGACGACGTCAGGCGTGTTGTCCGGGCCGTTTCTGTGTTTGGTAGGTCTTTGTGGGGTCGATGGTGAACTCGGCGAGTAGCTCGCCGTCGCTGCCCTCAAGAACGTCGTAGATTCCCTGGCCGTGGCGGTTGACAATCGACTCCCTCCGTTATAGTTTGGGTTCAAATGATTTGAGTTCAAACAGTCGGGGGTGGGAAATGACCTCATTGATCCGAACACCCGATCAGCGGCTGCGTGTCTTCGTGAGCTCGACGTTGCAGGAGCTCGCGGAGGAGCGTGCGGCCACCAAGGAAGCGATCCAGCGCATCCGCCTCACGCCGGTGATGTTCGAGACGAGTGCTCGCCCTCACCCGCCGCGCGACCTCTATCGCGCGTACCTCGCGCAGAGCGATGTCTTCATCGGCATCTACTGGCAGCGCTACGGGTGGATCGCTCCGAACGAAACCGTCTCGGGTCTCGAGGACGAGTACCTGCTCGCCCAACAGATGCCCAAGCTCATCTACATCAAGCGCGCGGACACGCGTGAAGACCTGCTGAACGATCTGATCCACCGCATCCGGGACGAGGACAAGGTCAGCTACCGCCCCTTCTCCGATGCTGCCGAACTCGAGGACCTGATCGAAAACGACCTCGCACTCATGCTCACCGAGCGCTTCACCACGACGAGCGACAGGTCCCAACGACCGATTCTCCTCCTGGTCCTTTGCTCGATGCTCCGCCACGCAGCCTCGCGCCGGTGGAGCGCGGGGAACTCATCGGCCGGGCCCCCGAGGTGGGGCTCGTCACTGAGCTGCTGCGACGCACGGACACCGGCCTGATCACGCTCACCGGTCCTGGGGGTACCGGCAAGACGCGCCTCGCGATCCATCTGGCTCAACACCTTCGGCCCCTCGTTCGGCGACGGAGTCTTCTATGTACCCCTCGCCGGCGTGCGCAACGCGCCCGATGTGGTGTCCACCATCGTCTCCACTCTCGAGATCTCCTCGCCACCCACCGGCGGAGATCCGGAGAAGCTGCTGCTCGGCTTCCTGCGGGCTCGACACGCGCTCCTCGTCCTCGACAATTTCGAGCAAGTGCTCGAGGCCGCCGCCGACGTCGCGAAGTTGCTACGGGGCCTGTCCGCACCTGAAGATCCTCGCCACGAGCCGCGAACCGCTGCACATCCGCGGCGAGCGAGAGGTCCCTGTTCCGCCGCTGCCGCACGACTTCCAGACCCGCGGGGACATCACGCCGGCCATGAGCCTCTTCGAGGAGCGAGCGCGCGAGGTGCGGCCGGACTTCGCCATCGACGACGACAACCGCGCAGCGGTGGCCGAGCTGTGCCGGCTCCTCGACGCGTTGCCCCTCGCCATCGAGCTTGCCGCCGCGCGAGTGCGCGTGCTGTCGCCTCAGGCCATGGTCCCGCGCCTCCACGAGTCGCTCTCGCTGCTCAGCGGCGCCACGCGGGATCTCCCGGAGCGACACCAGACGTTGCGCGCCACCCTCGAATGGAGCCTCGACCTGCTCCGTCCCGAGGAGCGCGTCTTCTTCCGCCGCCTCGGCATCTTCGCCGGCAGCTTCTCCGAGGACGCGGCCGCTGCGGTCGTCGCCGACGCCGGGCTCGACGTCTTCGATGGCCTGACTTCGCTCGTCGAGAAGAACCTGCTCGTTCGCTCCGAAATGCTCGGCGAGGCGCGCTTTCACATGCTCGAGACCGTGCGCGAGTTCGCCCGTGAGCGCGTCGCCGAGGCCGGTGAAGAGCGCGCGGCACGGCTCCGCCACGGCGAATGGGTCGTGCAGTTCCTCGCCGGCGAGCACAACAACCTGATGAACACCCAGACACGCCAGGCCGCCCACGAGCGCATCGCGTCGGAGGAGGCGGGGACTCGGCTTGCGCTGCGCTTCGCCGCGAGCGCGGATGGCGATCATGAGCTTGCGTGGCAGCTGTTCATTCGATTCGGCGTCGCGCTGATGATCAGCTACGCCCAGACGGCGGAAGTGCTCGCGACCTATGAGTGCTTGAAGACGCTCCCTCGCTCTGCCGATCCGCTGCGCGCGGCGCTGGCGCTGGGGGTCCGGTCCTGGGCGCGCGCGTCCATGTTCGACCCGGCAGCGGCCCCGGATCTCGAGGCCGCTTGCGCCGTGCTCGAGGACGCCGGCGAGCGAGACTTTCTGATGAGCTTCCAAACGGCGTGGGGAATGCTGCTTACGCCCAGCTCCCTGCCGCGTGCCCTCGTGATCCTCGATCGTGCGCTGACGCTCGCGCGCGACGCGGGCCAGACCGCCGTCGAGAACTGGGCGCTGATGACGATCTGCTACGGACACCTCCACGGCGGCGGCATCGACGAGGCGCAGCGCTACGCAGACGAGCTCGCAAGCATCGGGCGGCGCCGAAACGACGACGAGGCCGTGGCCTATGCGCTCGCGGTCAGCGCGCGCGTCAAGCTCGATGCGCGGAGATCTCGCCGGTGCGCGGAGCCTGTTCGCCGATGCCGCCGCGCTGGCGCGCGCTCGCTCCGCGGCCTGGGCCCGCGCCATCGCGCTTTGCGGTCTCGCGAGCGTGACGCTCGCCGCCGGCGACCAGGTGGGCGCGCGCGAGATCCTCGAGGAGGCACTCGTCTTCTGTGGCGGCGTGAAATACGTAGGGATCGATAGCCTGTGCGGCGCCCTTGCCCTGCTCCTCGTCAAGACCGGCGAGCGAGACCGGGCGCTTCGCGTCTTCGACGCCGTAGCGGCGGGAGCCGAGAACGAAACCGGCTTTACCGCGACATCGACGGATCCGAGCGGTGCCCTGCGAAAGGCGACACGTGAGGCCCGGGCGCTGCTCGGCGACCCTCACCCTCGTGACCCTGCCCTTGTGGACCTCGACGACGTGCTGCAGGCTGCCGTCGGAAGCGGCCGTCAGCTGGTCGGAGCCGATCGATAGCCACGGCACGCGTTCGCACACACGCACACCTCGGCGCCACCCCAACCAGCTGCGGGCTGCGGCCTCTGCTTGGGACGTCGGTGAGGGCGTTTCCGGACAGCGGTGCGCGGGCGGTGGCCTTTAAGACTTTGTTTCGCTGATCTCCAGTAGATGACCGTCTAAGTCACGGAAGAAGCAGCGGATCTCCCACTCGTACTCGACGGGAGGGGTCAGAAACTCGGCTCCTCGCCCCACCAGCGTCCGGTACGCCTGCCAGCAGTCCGGCACCTTGATCGTGAGTTCATGACTCACCAAATCCGGATCAGCAGGGGCTTGGAACGAGATCGTGGGCTTGTCGGGAGTGGGTCCGCCGCCGGTCACGAGCAGCAACCAGGTGCCCTGAAACTGCAAGACCGCGGAAGTGCCGCCATATTCACGGACCTCGGTCGCCCCCAGGACATCGCGATAGAAGGCTCGTGCACGCTCGATGTCGTTCGACGACGAGGAGAACGCTCATCTCGACGCCGTCCGCGGGGAACCCCTGATCGCTCATGCGAGTCGTCCTTTCAGCAGGCCCCGAGGAGAAAGCCAAGTTCCGCCGGAGAGGACCGCAATAGAAGTGTTGATACCGGACCGCACTCCGTGTCTACCGGCACGTGGGCGTTCGCGATCGGTGGCCGGTTAGCTCGGCGGGATCGCCGCGCATGCCGTCGACGTGGAGCTCGAGCCTTGCGGGCGCGCTCGCCTCGTTTCGCTGGTGAGGCCCGTGGAGCGACAGGAGCGCAAGACGCAACTTGAGATGTTCGACCGTAATCGTGGTCTTGACAATCGACGCGACCTCATATAGTTTGATTCCTAATAGTTTGGTCTCAAACATACAAGGGGGACATCATGGTTGGTCCGATCGATGCCGTCCTCGCGATTCACAATGCGTTCCGAGCGGACATGGCTGCCATCGACGCCGCAGCGCTCGCCGCGGCGCGTGGCACGCCGGGGCTCGAGGCGACGGTGGAGCGGTTCCGGTTCTTCAATGAGGTACTGGAGTGGCACGCCCATGGGGAGGAACTTGCCGTGTTTCCCGCCCTGGAAGCGGTCGCGCCGTTGGTCGCCGAGGCGTACGAGATGGATCACCGAGGCCTCGACCACGCGTTCGACGCCTTGAGCGATGCAGTCTCGGTGCACGACGCGCTGCAGACGGCACGTGCGACGGCCGCGTTCAAGTTCCATCTCGACATTCACCTCGCCAAAGAAGACGCGCACTTGTATCGCATCATCAGGGAGCGGGTGTCGCTTCCCGATCAGGGCAAGGCGGTCGGTGTCATGGCAGGCGAGGTGCCCCCCGACCGCAACCCGGAGTTGATCGCGTGGATGTTCCCGCTGCTCGGCGACGACGACCGCGAGAACATGACCCGCGTCTGGCAGATGGTGATGCCGCCCGAAGTCTTCGTGGGCTCGATGCAGCTCGTGCACCACGCGATCGGTGACGACTTTGTGGAGCTGAATCGGCGCATCCCCGAGCTGGTGGCGTGACCTTGACATCACCGAACGCAGTGCGCAGGGACGGTTCCGGCCGTCCCCCGCACCGGTCCCCGAACCGTTGAGACGCGTCGGGGACGACTTTGAAGACGAATACCCCGGCGCGAGCGCTCTCGCGACCGAATGCTTCGCCAACCTGTTCCATGCCGGGAACCTGTTGATGGAGTTGCACGACCGCCACACCCGTGACGAGTACCAGCTTTCTCCGAGCGCTCGTCAGGTCCTCGCCGTCGTCGAGGGCGCCGGCGAACCGCTGGAACCCTCGGTGATCGCGAGCGCGTGTCCTCATCACGAGGGGCTCAATGACCTCGATTCTCGACACTCTCGAAAAGCGTGGGCTCATCGAACGCGTGGCCCACCCCGACGACCGCCGCCGACTTCTCGTGGAAGTCACCAAAGACGCCCAGGCAATCATCGACGAACTGCTGCCGTCACTGCACGCGCGCGAACGCGAGGTGATCTCGACGCGCGCTTTCCACCAGCGAGCAACGGGAGCTGCTGCGACTCATCGCGAAGGTCCAACACGCCGCGCTCGAGGCGCAGGCGACGCCCACCCCGCACGCCGCCGCCCGCCAACGTGCGAAGCGTGCCAAGCGCGCGACGACGAAAGGATCGCGGGTATGACGGGCACTGTGCCCCCGACTATCGAAACGACCACACCCCGATGGCGAGGAATGAACCATCTCGCGCTCATCACGACGGACATGGACGCGACCCTTCGCTTCTACCACGGGACGCTCGGAGCCCGACTCGTTGCCACGATCGCGACTCCCGAGCTGCGCCACTACTTCTTCGAGTTCGGACCGCAGTGCACCATCGCGTTCTTCGAATACGCCGACGCCACCGTCAAACCGTTCACGAAGCCGGCCGGCGTGCCCGACTCGCGTGCGGCCCAGTTCGACCACGTCGCACTGAACCTCCCCGACGAAGACGCACTTCACGATCTTCGCCAACGCCTCACGAGCGCCGGTTGCGAAGTCAGCGACATCGTCGACCACGACGTCGTCCGCTCCGTGTACTTCACCGACCCCAACGGCATCGCGCTCGAAGCCTCGTGGTGGGTGCACGACTCGACCGGCCGGCAAGCCAACTACCACGACCGCCGCTACTTCGCCGACCCCAATCCCGTCGCCGCGCTCCGAGAACTCCAAGCCACAGGCAACCTGACGACTGTCCCCAGCACCCGCCTCGCCTGAGCGCCCCGTCCCGAACACGGACGGTATCCGCGCGCGACGGCGAGAGTGCCAAGCGCCAGGCCTTGTCAACAGGTTTGTCAACGCAACTCCGCCGAAGGTTGGGGGTTCGACTCCCTCCGAGCGCGCTAGTTCGAGGCGACGGTCGGCGGGCAGACCCGCGAGGACCAGTCGCAGTGAGGTTGATGCGCGTACGGCGCCGCAATGGGCGTGATCGAGAAGTATTCCGCGACCGCCCTCCCACGAGGGGCGAACAGCGTTACGGCTTCGCGCCGGCCGATGTGGCGTTCACGAACTCGGGCGTGGTCGAGACAGCCGCCGGACGGAAGCCGCGCGCGATCATCCAGACCGCCAGCACCATCTCCTGCACGCCCAGAGGCAGTTGCAGCAAGTTCTGCGCGGAGGAGTTGCCGCCGATGACGTCGTACATCGCGAGCAGGTAGGCGGCCACGTAGAGCGGGATTCCCACGAAGCCCCACAACGTGATCCAGCGGGGGACGATGCGCGACCGATAGAGCAAGACGTAGAACAGGACGGCACCGAGGCAGAACACCAGCGTGAGCATGGCGCTGGCGCCGTCAGAGTCGATCACGAGGGTGCCCAGACGCACGCCTGCTGGTGAGGCCGTGCCGGGTCCTGCCGACATGGTCTCGGCCAGTGGAACGAGCAGCAGCCATGCGATCGCGAGGATGACGTAGATGGCCGTCTCGACCGCTCCTCGGATGATCAGGTAGCCCGTCGCCAGCACTTCGTCCACCCGGCGCAACACCGGGAAGAGCACCACAGGGACGAACGCGAGCGACAGGCCCATGACAAGCACGAGAAGAGCTCCCGTCGCGACGGCGCCGGAGTGCTTCGCGGCGTAGGCCAACGGGTCGTCCGCGTTATGCACCGGGAAATACGTGACGGCCTTACTGAGGATGCCGGCGACCGTCCCGATGATGTACAGGATCCCGGCTGTCGTGGCGGCAGCCCTGTGCTCACGCACGCCGTTGCGGGACCGAGAACCGTCTGCCGGTTCTGGTCCAACTACGCGTGGCTCATTCTCCATTCGGGTGTCGGTCATGGCGTCACCTCACCCGACCAAGCGTGCGCCAAACGTCCGCTACATGTCAGAGTCCTTGGTCCCAAGTCGTGGCGTTCGCCAGATGTCCGGGTCCGCGACCGGCCTACTTGGATGGGTGAGAAACGTGGCTCACAACACCCCACGAGCAGTCGCGGACCAGGATGCAGCATGCTTCCCACGGCGCGAGCTGTGGGAGCCCGCCCGCTCCCTCGACTCCCCGCGTGGTCCTCCGGGAAGCGCGTAGGGGCTGCGAGCCAAGAGCGCGCAGAGCCGAGCTGGCGGGGGCTGCGCCTCGGTCGCCGCGACCGAGGGGCCAGGCCAGCCTCACCGTCGGCCAGGAACCGCTGCACCAGCGTGATCACCCACCGACGCGAAACCTTGTACTCACGAGCGACCTCACTCTTGGACCGCCCCTCGATCACCACCGCCGACACCACCAGCCGAGCCATCGACATCAGCCACTCCCTCACACGAGGGGGGCACGATGTCTCGCGACAGGTGTGAACTATCTCTTGAACTCAGAGACCCTCGAGCGCGCTGAGAATGGCGTCGATGCGCGACCCGCTGCCGCCTCCCTCCGACGAGGAACGCGAGTGGGTCCTGCACGTCGACCTGGACCAGTTCCTCGCCGCAGTCGAGGTGCTGAGGCGACCTGAGCTCGGTGGTCGGCCGGTCGTCGTCGGTGGCGATGGCGACCCAACGCGGTCGCGTCAGGTCGTGGCGACGGCGTCGTACGAGGCGAGGGCTGCGGGTGTCCGCTCAGGCATGCCCCTACGAACCGCCTTGCGCAAATGCCCCGATGCGGTCTTCCTTCCGCTCGACCGGCCTGTCTACGAGGCGGCATCGGCCGAGGTGATGGCCGCGCTTCGATCTCTCGGGGTGGTCGTCGAGGAGTGGGGCTGGGACGAGGCGTGCGTCGGCGTGCGGACGGCCGATCCCGTCGGGTTCGCACGTCGTGTTCAGGCGACCGTCTACGAGCGCACGAGTCTGCGCTGCGCGGTCGGGATCGGGGAGACCAGGCTGCAGGCGAAGACCGCGACGGGCTTCGCCAAGCCGGGCGGCGTGGCGAGCCTGACTCATCGGTCATGGCTGCCGGTGATGGGCGCCGAGCCCGTGACCGCCATCTCCGGGATCGGCAGCCGTACCGCGGCGCGGCTCGGCGAGCTCGGCATCGTCACCGTCGCTGACCTCGCCGCCTCCGATCATCACGAGCTCGCTCGGCGATTCGGCCCGGCCATCGGTCCGTACCTGCGGGTGCTGGGACTGGGCGGCCACGACGCACCTTTGATCGATGAGCCCCGAGTGCCGCGAGGGCGAAGTCGTGAGGTCACGTTCGAGCGCGACCTCACCGACGAAGCGGAGGTCGACGCGAACGTGCGCCGCCTCGCGGAGGAGGTCACGGCGTCCGTCGCCGATCTCGGCCGTCGCATCACTCACGTCGCCGTGAAGGTGCGCACAGCGACGTTCTTCACCCGTACGAGAAGCGGCAAGCTCGCCGAGCCGACGAACGATGCCGGCGTCGTGGCGGACATGGCGGTCACGGTGCTCGCGAGGTTCGAGGGTGGCCGTCCGATCAGACTTCTCGGTGTCCGCGTCGTGCTGGAGGACCCTTCCTCGGCCGCGAGCGACCGCTGACCGACCTGGAGGGAGGGCGCGGTAGCGCGAGTCGCCATCGGACACCGAGCGACTCGCACGGCATCGAGGCGTGCGCGGGCAGCATGACCGAGGTGAGTCGATCAGATGCGGCCACACGCGCGGCACGTTTGCATCCCCGCGGGTGACATCTGCTCGTGGCAAGGGCGCTTTCGACACCGGCGGGCCGCGTTCGCGTCCACATGTGGACGCCTAGTCGCCCTCGCCTCGTTTGTCCTTGCCCTTCGGTTTGCCGTTCCCGTGGCCATTGCTGCCGCCAGTCACAGCAACCGGCGGTGCCGCCGGTGCCAGTGCCGCCGTGGTCGTCGGGATCAACACGAGGTTCTGCTCGACCGCGGCGGCCTCATTGAGGATTCGCTCCATCGCGGCGTCGTTCAGCTCGCCCTGCGCACGCAAATTCGTGACTCGCGTGCGCAGGTCGGACAGCGAAAGAGTCGCGGAGGGCAGATCACCTGCCGCCACGGCGGCCCGGATCTGTTGCACGTCCTCTTCGAGAGCGGCAGACGCCGCGGGCGACACGGCACGGCTGTCGCCGCCACAGCCGAGAAGCCCCAACGTGACGATCGCCGCGACGACGACGCGCTTCATGACCGGATCGCTTCGTCGAGCCGGTCGAGCGCAGTCGCGAGCGGCGCCGGCAACGTCGTCGCCGGAACGCCGGGTGCGACCGTCGTCGAAGGCCCAGTGGCAGGTGGGATGCCACGCGGGCTGTCGCCGCGATGGCTCACACCGAAAGCGATGACGGCAGCTATGGCGAAGGCCGCGAGTGCGATCAGGGGTCGTTTGTCTGTCCTCCGACGCGCCGGGCGGACAGCCGTCGTGGTCGGGGTGGACCGCACGACCAACACGTCGGTCGGCGTGAGGACCTCCGTCTCGCCTTCCAGCACGACATCACCGTTCCGGACCCCTCTCGACCGGGCGCCACTCGGGGCGGGTGAGTCATCGCGCAGGTCATCGGGCGCAAGGGCTTCAGCCATCGCGTCGGCGGAGTCGAACCTTTCGTCGGGGTTGCGAGCCATCGCTCGCTCGACGGCTGCGACGAGACTGGGATCGGCGTCAGGCCGCAAGTCCAGCACCGGGACGGGATCACAGTCGTGCACCGCGTACGCGATGGCGGCGGGGTTGTCGCCGACGAACGGCTTGGCTCCGGTCAGCGCCTCGTACATCACGACGCCGAGCGAGTACAGGTCGGACCGGGACGTCGCGGCGTGACCCTCGATGCGCTCGGGCGCAAGGTACGCCGCGGTCCCCAGGATCTCGCCGGTCTCGGTCTGGTCGAGACCGTCCACGCTCTTCGCGATGCCGAAGTCCCCCACTTTGAAAGAGCCGTGCTCGGTGATCAGAAGGTTCGCTGGCTTGATGTCGCGATGCACGATCCCGAGCGCGTGGGCGGCACTCAGTGCGCTGAGGACTTCGAGGGCCATCTCGCGAGTGCGCCCCACCGCTTGCGGTCCTTCTCGCAGCTCGTCGGCCAGTGTGCGACCAGGCAAGCACTCCATGACGATGTGCGGCTCGCCGTCCTCCTCGCCGCTGTCGAACACGGTGACCACGTTCGGGTGGACCAGACGTGCAGCGGCCATGGCCTCGCGTTCGAATCGATCGCGCACCGATTCGTGCGCCGCCAAGTCCCTTCGAAGGAACTTGACCGCGACGTCCCGGCCGAGGCGCTCGTCGTCCGCGCGGTACACCACGCCCATTGCGCCGCGGCCGATGACTTGGCCCAACCGGTAGCGCCCCGCAACGAGACCGCGATGCAGCCTGCGTGCTCACCGCGCATCCACGGTGCTGCGAGGTCTCCCGGAACCCGTCCAGCGGCAGATGGTCGAGCCGATCGGCTCCGCGACCTCACGAGGGAGAGGAGCAGCCTGTGCGCGGGGAGCATGACCTCTGGGTGCTCCCACTCGGCTGCCCGGTGGGAGCAGGCGATCAAGCCCATCCGGTGCTTCCGCCGGAAGTCGCCCGACGCGGAGGCGTCGCGAGCCTTGGTCTCGTCGAGCGCTCCCTCTGTGAGCGCGAGGTGCCAGCATGCGTAGTCGTCCACCCATCGGCCTCGAGGAAGTTGTTCTCGTCGGCCACCGTCGGTTGTACGTCCGTCCACGTGGTCCTTACCCGGTACCGACCTGCGCGTACCCGATCGCGCGCGTCCGCGAGAGCGACGACGAGGCAGACCTCGAGGAGGAAGCGGGCACCTTCGAGCGCCTTCACTGCAGCGTCGACCAGTTCACGAGGGCGATGTCGAGCGCTGCGATCATCAGCCGGAAGGACTCTTCGACGCTTTCGGGCATACCGAAGGCGCCACTCGCTTCTTGGGCCACGAACCCGTGCAGCGCGGAGCGGTAGAAGCGGATGGCGTGCACGGCGTCGACGCCTTCGATGCCGTAGCTGCGCATGACGGCAATGGCGACGTCGAGTGCGTCTCGGCTCACGGCGGTGTGCTCCTCGTCGTCGGGGCTCGGTGCTCGCATGGTGGCGGCGTACAGGCCGGGCCGGTCCTTGGCGAAGCTGCGGTAGGCGTGGGCGACGCCAGCCAGCGCGTCCTTGCCGGAACGCCCGACCGCCGCCCTGCTGAGGGCGGCGGCCAACTGCTGCATTCCCAGCACGGCGAGGTCTCGTTGCAGTCCATCGAGCCCCTTGACGTGCTTGTAGAGCGAGGGGAGCGCAACTCCGAATCGTTGGGCGACGGCGGCGAGGGTGAGCTGGTCGAGCCCGACCTCGTCGGCGACTTGGGCGGCTTCGGCGACGACCCGCTCGGAGGTGAGTCCCGCTCGAGGCATCAGTGGCTCTGACGGCCGGCGGCGACGCCGGTGTAGCCGACCCACACAAGCAGCAGGACAAGCGAGAGGTCGGCGGACACGAGCAGGGCGGTGGTGGCGGTGGTGTAGGCGATGCCGGACACGATGAGGGCGGGGACGGCGACCTTGCCGGCGATGGTCATCTTGCGGCCGATCATTCCAGTCGAGCGGAACACGTTGACGCTGGCGGCGATCATCACCGCGAAGGCGAACATCTTGAATCCGTCGATGCGGTCGATGGTGTGGACCAAGGTCACGGTCGTGGAGCCGGTCGACACGACGCTGCGGTACACGTCGAGCACACACTGCACCAGCGACAAGCCGATGGCAGTGAGCCCGGCGGCCCGCGCGAGACGAGTCGAGCGGCCGGCACGCTGCACCGCCACGAGCACCGCGAACAGGGCGAGCGCGGCGACCCCGTGGATGAGCAGCGACTGGATCGTGCTCAGCGCCTGGTGATCGGCGAAGTAGCGGGCGATCTCGGTGTCCGACGTAGGGACGGCTCTTCGACGTCGGCGGCCATACGGTCGGTGTGTACGAGAATGGCGCCGGACCTTCGGTCGTGATCGTGACCGGCGCGGGCGACCGCTTCGCGTCCTGGATCACGATCGCGGCGCGACTCTCGGATCGCGCGCACGTCGTCGGCTACGACCGTGACGGCCTCGGCTTCACCGAATGTGGTGAGTTGTTCTGTGCTCAGGTGGCTTGGTCGAGATGCGCGAGCGCCTCCCCAACTTCCGATGCCCAGCGACGGACGTGGGCAGGATCGCGCCAGTCACCTGCGCGATTCTTGGCCATGGCACTGGCCGGGAAGCCTTTGGCGTCAGGTTGGAGACGGCCGCCAATGGTGACCTGGCCACGGGCACCGATCTCGGCCATCACAGACGCCACGTGCTTGACGGGGGGAATGTCCCCGGCGACCGCCGACTCGTCGAGTGGGCCGCTGGCCACGAGCCAGACCGGACGCTCCCGTAACGCCTTGGCGTGCCGGCGGGCGAAGCGGCGGGCGTCGCGGTGCCAACGGTTGGCATACAGCGCGCCCGCGATCACCACGGCGTCGTAGCCGTCCAGGCGCCGCACTTTTCGGGCGGGTTCCGCGGAGGCCTGCAGCCCGAGCGCGGTGAACTCGTCGCGGATCATCGCGGCCAGCCCTGCGGTACCGCCCCGCTTGGATCCGTACGCGATGAGAACTCGCATGCAGCCTCCTTCCGGGACATCGACCATCAGACGACGATCCCGAGGCCGCCTCCAGAGGCGAACGTCCCCAACCCTGCGAAGGGGTCACTCACCGATTGAGCCGACGGTCGTCGCGTTGCACGCTTGCAGGGTCAGGTGCCGCCGGGTGAAGGCGCGCGCAGCGAGGACTCGTACCATCGGCTGCCGAATGAAACGAGCTGGGCGTGCTGATTCTCACCCTTGTCCTCATCGGATTGGCGATCACCCTCGAGCCGATTCCCTTGACCGCGTTCATTCTCGTGTTGGCATCACAGGGTGGCGTCAGGAAAGGTGCCGCCTTCATCTTCGGATGGCTCGCGTCACTTGCGATCGTCATCGCCTTGACAGTCCTGGTCACCGGCAACAACCCACCGAAGGCCAGTACCGCCCCATCGCTTGCGGCACTCGCGGTCAAGATTCTCATCGGTGCTGTCCTGCTCGTCATCGCCTGGCGCCGATGGCGAAGACTCGGTGAGCCGAAGCCCCCGAAGAAGACCCCGAAGTGGCAGACGGGCATCGACAACATGTCGCCCTGGTTCGCGATGGCCCTGGGGCCGCTGACCCAACCCTGGGGACTCGTAGCCGTCGGCGTCGCGGTCATCGTCGAAGCCAAGCTCTCGAGCTGGCAGGACTACCTCGCGCTCTTCCTGTTCTGCGTGATCGCAACCGCGACCTACCTCGCGATGGAGATCTACGCCGGCTTCAAGCCCGCCGAGACCCAGGCCGTCCTGGCCAGGACGAGAACATGGATCGACACCCACACCGACCAAGTCATCATCATCGTGTCCCTCGTACTCGGCTTCTGGCTCATCGGCGACAGCATCTACCTGATCGTTGCTGCCCTCACCGGGTGACGACGAACCCGGTCGCGACAGGAGTTCTACGTCTACGACTTCTCGGAGTACATGGGCTGGGATGTCGGCGTGCACGGGGTGTTCGGGTACCGCTACCTGGATCACTATTGGACCGAGGCCGATCGACACCCATTCTTCATTCGCGTCGACGGTTCTCTCGCTGGATTCGTGCTCGTGCGATCGGGACCGCCGCACGACATGGCGTTTTTCGTAATGCGGAAGTACCGGCGCTCGCGGTTGGAACAGAGCGGCGCGTGCTGTGTTGCGACGCTTCCCCGGATCCTGGGAGGTCCGACAGTCGGAAGCGAACATCGCGGGTTCCGCCTTTTGGCGCTCGGCGATCCCGGTGCCCTTCGAAGAACACGTCCGAGACGGGCGACCGGTGCAGCGCTTCACCATCGAGGAGTGATCGAGTGAGAACGCTGCATTTGTTGCGCCACGCGAAGTCCAGCTGGGATGAAGTGACGATCCCCGACCACGATCGACCACTCGCTCCCCGCGGTGCCCGTGCTGCTCGAACGATCGCTGCCTATCTTCCGTCCGGTGGTGTCCGTCCGGCTTTGGTGCTGTGCTCCTCGGCTCGTCGTGCGCTCGAGACGCTCGAGGCATTGCGACCAGCGCTCGGGGAGACGGCCGAGGTGTCGATCGAACCCGAGCTGTACGGCGCTGATGCCTCGGAGATCTTGGGACGGCTTCGGATCGTCGACCCACAGATCTCACAGATCCTCGTGATCGCGCACAACCCGGGCCTCCAAGATCTCGCTCTCGAGCTGTTCGGCGAGGGGGATGCCGCCCTGCTGGACCGGCTCCGGACGAAGTTCCCTACGGGAGCGCTCGCGACATTCGACCTTGACGTCAGCTGGGCCGAGCTCGGCCCCGGCCAGGCGCACCTGACGAGCCTCGTGACGCCGAAAGAACTCTCGTGACCGGGTCGCACAGCGGCAGGTCATCGGCCCGCTCCCTCGGCAACGACATCGTCACCGCGATGCAATAGTTCGCCCGTGCGCTTCGGGCTCATGTCACTCGCCGGCAGCGGCGACGAGGCGATGTCTGATGCCCGCCTCGCCGCCGACGCCGGTTTCGACCTGATCGCGACCGCCGACCATCTGCGGCACCCCCGCGACACCTCGGTTCCCGGTCTCGATGGCTGGTCGACGCTTGCGGCCTGGGCCGTCGCAACCGAACGTCTGCGGCTCTCGATGCTGGTGTCGAACCTCATCTACCGACAGCCCGTCGTTGTCGCCAAGCAGGTGATCACGGTCGATCAGCTGTCGGGCGGCCGACTCGATGTCGGAGTGGGGGCCGGCGTGTACCCGACCGACCACAGCATGGCCGGGGTGCCCGAGTGGTCTCCTCGCGAACGCGTCGACCGGCTCGAAGAGTTCGTGCGGGCTCTTGACGCGGCGCTTTGCGGCGCCGACTCGTTCCAGGGCGACTTCTACTCCTTCCGCGACGCGTCGTGGGCGCCGGGCCCGTTGCAGCAGCCGCGACCGCCCATCCTCATCGGAGCGGTGGGGCCCCGCATGTTGCGCGCGACCGCGCGGCTGGCGGACGTGTGGAGCGCGTTCGGCGGACTCGCCCTCGACGATGAGGCCGCGTGTTTCGAGTCGCTCGAGTCGCAGGCGCGGACGCTCAACGACGCGTGCGAGTCGATCGGACGCGATCCCGCGTCGCTCCGCCGCTCGCTGCTTGCGTTTCGGCCGCTGAAGCCCTGGGCGCGACCCGGCACGCTCGAACAGATCGCCGACTCCGCTCGCCGCCTCGGGTTCGATGAGCTCGTTCTCTACAAGCCAGCAAGCGCCGATGAGCGACGCGTCTTCGAGGACGCCATCGTGGGTCTGCCTTCGCTGACGACGCTCTGAGGCGTTGGACGCCCTCCGCGCAGGGACGGCGAGTCGGGTGAGTTCGATCTCGGAGTAACGCAAGAACCAAATCACTCGTGGCCGCCTGTTCGGAGGACGTTCGGCCCTACCCCGATGTGAGGCTCTGCTCCAAGGCTGTAGTCGACGAAAGGAGTGTCCCGGAATCTCCGGTGGCGGGTTGCTGATGAGTCTCCGGTGTCGGGACCGAGTGCAAGGGAGCCGCGGTGAGCACCACCGTCGAAGCGTCGGACCGGAGCCTCACCCACAACATGACACCCACCCCCCAGGAGATCCTGCGGGCGCGTCGGCGGTTGCATGCCAACGCGGCGTTCATCGCCGCTCTCGGTGTGGGCAGCTACGCCGCGCTCGTGTTTGCTCCGGTCGGTTTCATCGTGCGTGTCGTGTTCGCGCTGCTGCTCGTGATCGCCTCAGTAGCAGCGGCGACGAACGTGATGCACGACGGCAACCACGGAGCCTTCAGCACCTCGGCCCGCGCCAATCGGCTCGCGGGCTGGACCTCCGACGTCCTGGGTGGCAGCTCGTTTCTGTGGCGGTTCAAGCACAACAGGCTTCACCACCTCAACGCGAACGTGGTCGGCTACGACACCGACATCGATCAGGCGCCGTTCGCCCGTCTGGCACCGCAACAGCAGTGGCGTCCGTGGCATCGCTATCAGCATCTGTACATGTGGGTGCTCTACGGCTTCCTCACGCTGCAGTGGTTCCTCTTGTCTGACTTCGCGGTGCTGGTCCGCGGCAAGGTCGGCTCGCACCCCTTGCCAGCCGCGCCGCGAAGGCGAGACGTGGCGATGATCCTTCTCGGAAAGGCCGTCCACATCGGGTGGGCGATCGTGCTGCCCATGTTCTTCTTCCCGTGGTGGGGCGTGCTGGGCTTCTATCTGGTGTCATCGTGGCTGGTGGGCTTCGTCCTCGCGAACGTCTTCCAGCTCGCGCACTGTGTCGATCGGGCCGAGTTCCTCGACCCCGACACACCTCGACGGGGTGCCGACTTCGAGGTGCTCCAGCTGCGGACCACGGTCGACATCCGGTGCCGCGTCCCCGTGTTGCGCACCTTCGTGCACTGGATCATGGGTGGGCTCGACTACCAGATCGAGCACCATCTGGCACCGCGGCTGCCTCACACCACCTATGCGCTGATTGCACCGAGGCTCGAGGCGGCGTGCGCGGAGCGAGGAATCGCATACCGGGTTCACCCGACTCTCACCGAGGCTGTCCGATCGCACGCCCGTTGGCTCCGGCAGATGGGCCGTCCGCCGTCGTCGGGTATCGAAGAGCCGGCCGCCCGCTTCTGAACGAGTCGACGACGACACCCGAGCCTTGGTCTCGGTGAGGACCAGCAGCGGGTCGTTGCGCTCCCGTTTGGTAGGTCTTGGTCGGGTCGATCGTGAATGGCGCCGAGTTCTTCGTCGCGCCCTACCACCCCAGTCATAGCTTCGAATCATCTTGCACCTATCCGGCGCCCCACGACCGTCCCGACCCGTGGCCTCGTGTTCGCGGCATCGGGAAACCTCGTCGAACGCATCGCGTGGTGCACGAGGGTCTTGCTGTTTCGAGCGATCTCGCTGTCGGTCTCGCCGCGCTACGAGTTCATTTCTCGCCCGTGCGCGTCTGGTTGTCCGGCTCGTCTTCAGTCGCCGGATGGCAGCGGCGCGTATTGGTCGACGTAGCCCTGCCGACAGAGCTGCCGGATCTCATTCATGAACCGCTCGGTGACTTCGTGTCGAGCGTGGGTCGTGCTCGTCGTGAATCCAGCGTCGGCGGCGAGGATCGGCTCACCGAGTCTGAGGGTGGCGTGCCGGAATGGGCGCACCAATCGGGCTCCGGGAGGCAGGATCCGATCGGTACCGATGATGCCGAGCGGCACGATGGGAGCACCCGTAGTGAGCGCGAGGTGAGCGGCACCCGAGTGGCCACGGTGCAGCAACCCGTCTCGTGATCGGGTTCCCTCGGGGAACAACCCGACCACCTCACCACGACCGAGGACGTCACCAACCCGCGCGAACGCGTGGCCGAGATCGCCGGGACTACCACGGCGGATCGGGATCATCCCCGCCCCGCAGAACAGCCACTTCGTCACGCGCCGCTCCGTGTACTCGGCCTTTCCGAGTACCGACACGGGTCTCGGCAGGGCGAACAACAACAGCACAGAGTCGAAGAACGAGAGGTGGTTGGCCACCACGATGGCCGGCCCCTCCGTTGGCAGGTTCTCGGGGTGCTCCACCTCGAGAATGACCAGAGCGCGCCGGGCCGGGGCCGTGAGCAGCCGAGCGATCTCGTACGCGCTGCCATGCTCATGCCAGTCGCGCACGATCGGCGCCGCCCAGCGTTGGACCATGTCAGCCACACCACAACCTTCAGGCAGCTACCTGCCTGCTTCCAGAGTCCAACGTCCCGGCTGGCTGGCCTCGCTGTGTGCGTTCAGCCGCTGCCCGCACGCCAGTTGGGAACGCTCGGGGCGTTGGGTTCGAGTGAACGGAGGTAGGTCGTGACTTGGAGGACTTGCTCGTCGGTGAGGGTCCCGCCAAACGCGAGGCTCCACGCGGGCATGTCTGTCCCCGATATGCCGCCGGCGATCAGCGTGCGGATCTGATCATCGGTCGTGCCCTTCAGAAACTCTTTGGCGTTCAGCACCGGAGCGCTGCCGCCGGTCGCGTCCTTGCCGTGGCACGACGAGCAATTGGTTGCGAACAGCTCGCTGCCGATCTGCCGGTACGAGGCCTCTTGCGCCGCGGTCGCATCTTTCCGGAGGGTTGGTTCTCGCACCCGGTACGCGACGAACCCCGCGATCAGCAGCACCATGAAGGCGAGCCCCCAGGTGAGGTAGCGGTCGAGGCTGCGCTCGAGCTCGAGGGGTTCGAATGGCGGCGGAGTGGGTCGTTCGCGGGGCACGGTCGAGCTCCCTACTGGCAGGCTGGGCCCTTGGGCGGCGTCAGGTAGTCGTGGGCGCCGCGGTCAGGCCCAGCCGAGAGCTTCGACGTATCGACCACGAGCACCCCCTCGACGAGTTGCAGGTCGTAACGATCCATGCCACGCGGCGCGGGGCCCTGGATCCACTCACCGCCGAGATCGAACCTCGACCCATGGCACGGACATTCGAAGCGTCCCGAGGAGTCGCAGAACGGAACGCGGCAGCCGAGGTGGGGGCATCTCGGAGACAGAGCGAAGAGATGTCCGCTGGCGTTGGCAACGAACAGCCGACCCTCGGTCACAAACGTCGCGGTGTCGGTTGGGTAGTTGGCTGGGTCGCCGAGTTCGAGCACCGCTCCTTTGGATCCGCTGCTGAGCGGTCGTAGCGACTCGAACAGCGTCCATGCGGCGGCGGCAGCCAGGACAGCGCCGCCGACCTTCCAACCGGTCCGGAGGACCTCTCGTCTCGTCGAGGTCATCAGCGCCTCCTAGAGCTCGACATACCAGTGCGTCCACGGGGCGATGAAGTGCCAGCCGGGTCCCCGGAAGAAGGTGCCAATGACGGTCAACACGACGGCCAGGGCCAGAAGGCTGCTGAAGATCACAATCGCCACCTTGCGCTCACGGGCGACCGTCGAGGGGTTGCGGTCGATGTAGGGGAGCAGCACGAGCACGAGCACGGCGCCCATGGGCACGAGGATCCCAGCGACGAGGGGGTCGAAGTGGGACAGCAGCTCCTGAAGCCCCGCGAAGTACCACGGAGCCTTGGCGGGCTCCGGGGTCTGGCTCGGGTTGGCGAGGCCGCGCAGAGGCGCGGCGAACGCCACGCCAAGGGCGAGCACGGTCGCCGCGACACCGAGCGCCACCACCACGTGACGGACCAGGAGGTGAGGCCAGGTGAACACGGTGTCGTCGACTACACGCTCCTCGGCCGTGATCGACTCGCGGTCGACCACACCGAGCACGCGGGTGCGCCCTCCGTAGAGGTCCGCACTGGCGCTTGCGGGCAACGGCGGTGCGGGGACGGCCGTCGCCTCTTCCTCGAAGGCCCCAGTGGACGGACGCTCGACGGCGAACCCGTCTTTGCGCACCCGCCAGATGTGAAGGCAGAGCGTGAGGACGAGGGCTGCCGGGAGTACGGCAACGTGCAGGGCGTAGAAGCGGAGAAGCGTGGCTTGACCGATCTGGTCACCGCCGATGAGGAGGTTCTGGAGCCACGTTCCCAAAAGCGGCACGTATTGCACGAGGTTGGTGCCGACGGTGACGGCCCAGTAGCTGAGCTGGTCCCACGGCAACAGGTAGCCGGTGAAAGAAAGTCCGAGCGTGAGGAGCAGAAGGGTGACTCCGAGCACCCAGTTGAACTCCCGGGGCTTCTTGTAGGCGCCAGCGAAGAACGCCCGCGCGAGGTGCAGGACGACCACGAGGACCATCAGGTGTGCCGACCAGCGGTGCACGTTACGGACCAGCTGGCCGAAGCCGACACTCGTGCGAAGGTGCTGCATGTCGCCGTAGGCGGAACCGACCGCCGGCGTGTAGAAGAACATCAGGTACACGCCGGTGACCACGAGGATCACGAAGAGCACCGACGCGATGAAGCCGAGCCGGAACGAGTAGCGGATGCGCAGCACCCGCGCTGGGACCTTCACCGGGTAGAGGTGGAGGAAGAAGTTGGAGAACGACTGCAGAGCACGGCCCCGCGGCGTGTCCAGGTTCGGGTGGCGGAACATCGAGCGCCACACGTTGCTTCGCTCGATCCGAGCAGTCAGACCCTTCCCCGGAGCGAACGCAGTCTTGGGCTCCAGGGCGTCGCGTGGTGCCGCTTCCTCGGTCGTACGCTCAGCCACCGACGACCTCCACTGCGTGTCCCATGACGACCTCCACTGCGTGTCCCATGTAGAGGGCACCGGGAGGGCAGCGGTTGATGCAGAGGCCACAGCGGATGCAGTGATCCTCGCCGAGCAACAGCACGCTCTGCGTCTCTTCGCCCAGGCCGATGGTGTCGGCTCGCGCGATCGTGATGCAATCGGTGGGGCAGACGTCGACACACAGGCCGCAGAGGATGCAGAGGTCCGCGTCGAGCATGACGTTGTCGAAGCAACGGAGGCACCGAAGCGCCTCGAGCGTGGCCTCCTCCGGGCCGTACCCGACCTCGACTTCGGCGAAGCCCACTCGCCGTTCGCTTGGCGTCGCGGGGATCGTTTGGCGCTCGATGGCGTCGTAGCCCGTCGACAGTCGGCGGAAGGTGGGGCGACGCGTCAGCTCGATATGCACCGCGGTGCTGCGAGGCTCACCTGTCGCAAAACTCGCATGGATGGACGCGGCAGCTCTCTGCCCGTCAGCGATCGCGTCGATGAGGTTGCGCGGGCCATGCGCGACATCGCCTCCCGCCCAGATGTGAGGGTGGGACGTCTGCAGCGTGACGGGGTCGACTTGGATGCCGCCGCGGCTGAGGGTGAGGTCGACGCCGGCAAGCACCCCAAGGTCGGCCGTCTGCCCAACGGCGAGGATGACGGTGTCGGCCGGGAGCACTGCCTCTGTGTCGGAAACGAAGGTCGGGTTGAACCGGCCCTCCTCATCGAAGACCGCTCTCACGTCGATGGTCTCTAGGCCGGTGACGCGCCCATGGTCACCCATGAACCGGTGCGGGCCCTTGCGGTAGATGATCGTGATGCCTTCGGCCTCGGCGTCAGCGATCTCTTCCGGGTCGGCTGGGATCTCTTCGGGGGATTCGAGCGCGATGACCGTGACGTCGAGGACTCCGGCACGCACCGCAGCGCGGGCGACGTCGAGGGTGGTCGTCATGGCGCGCCGGGCGTCTTCCGGGGTGCCTGGCACCGGAGAGGCATCCGCGGGCTCAGGTCCAACTGAACGTCCGGCCTCGGCGCGCAGAGCGGTGCGGGCCGCGTCGAACGCGACGTTGCCACCACCCACGACGACGACGCGCTGGCCGAGCTCGGCCTTGTAGCCGCGGTTGACGTTGAGGAGGAACTCGACGGCGCGTAGGACTCCGTCGAGCTCATGACCGGGCAGATCGAGGTCGCGTCCGCGCCCGGTGCCGACGGCGACGAAGAGAGCGCCATGTTGATTGAGCAGGTCGTCGATGGTGGCGTCGTGTCCGACGCGAAAGGAGAGCTCGACGTCCACTCCGAGCTCGATGATGGCAGCGATCTCTCGGTCGATGAGCGAGCGCGCGAGGCGGTACTCGGGAATGCCGAGCACCATCATCCCTCCCAAACGATCGGCAGCTTCGTAGACCGTCACGGGGTGTCCCAGGAGCCGCAGCTCGTAGGCGGCTGCGAGGCCGGCGGGTCCGCCCCCGATCACGCCGACCGAGGGAAAGCTGGCCTCTGGAACTTCTCCATGTGCCTCGTGCCAGATGCTGCTGGCGGCGAAGCTCTCGACGCCGAACTGTTCCGCGACGAAGCGCTTGAGGGCGCGGATGGCCACCGGAGCGTCGACCGTTCCGCGTCGGCAGGCGGACTCGCACGGTGCGGCACAGACCCGTCCGCAGATCGAAGCGAACGGGTTGGGCGCCCTGGCGATGAGATACGCGTCGCGGTGACGACCCTCCGCGATGGCTGTGACATAGGCGCCAGCGTCGGTATGGACGGGGCACGCCGCACGGCACGGCTCGTTGTCCCACAGCCACCGCGCGTCCGACACAGTCGGCGCTGGCACCTAGATCAACCCTCGGGCTTGGAGCCGTCGTAGGCCCCACGCGAGCACAATCACGACGGCGAGGAACACGATGCTGGCGATGTACTCGCGGACATCTCGGCTGAGGCTCGTCGCCCTGGTGAGCACCGCGTTCGCGCCGCCAACAGAGGCCACGGTTCCGACGACGATCACGGCGAGCCCCGTGAGCGTTGCTCGTCCCCAGCCGATGACGGAGCGATCCGTGCCGGACTCGGAGGTGCTCACGTGACCGTAAAGGGCGCGCGCATGCCCATGGCGTAGTGCTTGGCGATGTTGCACACGAGCACATACTTGCCTGCCGTCATCGCCTTGATCGTGAACGATCGCGTTTCGCCCGGCTTGAGGGCCGGGTCGCCGGTTTCACCGATGTTGGCGGACTCATCGACCTTGTCGGGCTCCGTCCCCCCGACCGGGAGCTGATCGAAGGCGGTGTCGGTCTTCAGGACGACCATCTCATGGTCGATCGTGCCGGTGTTCTTGACCGTGAATGTGACATCGCCGGCGGGCACTGAACTCGACGAGGCGGTCAAGGTCATCGGCCCGTCGGTGCCCTTGGTGTCACCGACCACGACACTCACGGTCGTTCCAGACGAAGACGCCGGCACCGTCACGCCACCTCCGCCCGTCGTCGTGTTCGAGCTCGACGACGACGAGCCGCCGCAGCCCGCGATGGCCATGACCGCGAGCGCGAACAACGCGGTCCATGAAGCTGCCCGATGACGTGTCATGAGTACTCCCCTTGAGTTGGTCGCTGTTGGGAACGTACGAATCGGGTGGCCGTTCCTGGAAGAGTCGAAGGTCCCGGCATGTGCCCGGCCTTCCCGACCACCGGTACGCGTCTTGGCAGGCGAACGGCAACGACAGAGCGTCGAAGAACCCGAATTGGTTGGCCGCCTGGATCGCCGGCCCCTCAGTTGGGATGGGGCTGGCCTGATCGTGCCACTCGCCCAGGAGCGGCGCCACCCCTCGCTCGACGATGTCAACCGCAGAACGATCCCTCCGAGCGCGCTGGAGAAGTGCAGGTGGATTGCTCAGATGGGGTTGCGGTACCGGAGGTACACGACGCCGTTGGTGAACCGGCGCTCGTCCACCAACTCGAGCTCGGCACGTGTGTCTCCCCTCGGCAGCGCCGGCTTGCCTCCACCGACGAGCACGGGATGGATGAACAAGTGACACTCATCGACCAGCCCGCCCGTGAACGCGTGCGCCGCGAGGTTCGCGCCGCCGACGGTCAGGTCGCCGGAGGTCGACCGCTTCATGTCCCGCACTGAGTCCGGGTCGAAGCGGCGCTCGAGCCGACTCCTGGCCGTCGACACGGCCCCCAGGGTCGTGGAGTACACGACCTTGTCCGCCGCCTGCCAGACGTTCGCGAAGTCGGCCATGCGCTCCGACTGCGCGGCCAGGGTGGCGTCGGTCTCCCAGACGGCCATCGTCTCGTACAGTCGCCGCCCGTAGAGGTAGGTGCCGACAGGGCGCACCAGGTCGGTGATGAACGCGAACACGTCCTCGTCGGGAGCCGTCCAGTCGAAGCTGCCGGCCGCGTCCTCGATGAAGCCGTCGAGAGACACGTTGGCGATGTAGATGAGCTTGCCCATGTCTCTAGGTTCCTCGAATCCCGAGAGGTGGCGAGCGCGAATCTCACTCAGCTGGTGGATGAAAGACTCGAGTGTGCGCGTGCTGCTCGTGTCGGATCTTCACTACGACCTCCGCAAGCTGGACTGGGTGCTGGCACGCGTAGCGGATCCGAGCGTGGCGATCGACGTCGCGGTCCTCGCCGGTGACATGCTCGACATAGCGTCGTCCGTGCCGCTCGACACGCAGATCACGGTGGTGCTCAGCTACCTCGAACGGCTCGCTGCTCGGGTGCCGACGGTCGTGTGCTCGGGCAACCACGACCTCGACACCCGCACTGACTCCGGCGAGAAGACCACCCGGTGGCTCACCGAAGCTCGCGCGCACGGGGTCGTCGTCGACGGCGACTCGCTCGACCTCGGCGGGTGGCGGCTGACGGCGTGTGCGTGGTGGGAAGGTCCCGAGACGCTCGCAGCCCTCGAGGCGCGGCTCGATGAGGCCGCCGCCGGTCGGCCCGCCCACTGGGCGTGGGTGTTCCATGGTCCACCCGAGGGTCCGCTCTCGTGGACCGGCGCGCGCCACTACGGCGACCCGGAGCTCCCCCGCCTGCTCGACACCTACGCTCCCGATGTCGTGCTGTGCGGCCACATCCATCAGGCGCCCTTCACGACCGAGGGTGACTGGGTCGAGCAGCGCGGGCGCACGTGGCTGTTCAACGCGGGATATCAGCTCGGACAGCAGCCGACGTTCATCGAGGTCGATCTCGATGAAGGCACCGCAGCGTGGCACTCGCTCGCGCGGCAAGGAACGATCGACTTTCAGTAGTCGGGCGAGCGGTCCGAGCCTGGCTCGATGTCGATCGGAGGACGGTCGGCGATGCGGTTCAGAAGCTCCCCGAACACACCGAGATGATCGTCGCGGCCGTCGAACTGCTGCTGCACGTCGGCGACGTAGGCCGTGAGGCGGTGCAGGCGTCCGGCGAGCTGGCGAGCGACTTCGAGTCCGACCTGCGGGTGGGCGGCGAAGAACTCGTTCGGGTCGCCGATCTCGCGAACTACCGACGCCACCGCCGCGGTCACCGTCGCCGATCGGGGCTGGTGGAGCAGCGCGCCGATCTCGCCGACGACCGAGCCGGGCGCGCGGTGGCTGTTGACGACCATGCCCCCGCGTTCGATCTCGAGCTGTCCGTCGACGAGAACCAGGACAGTCGTGACCGCATCACCTTCGCGGTACACGACTTCGCCTGCGGCCAACGACCGCTCGGGCAGGTCGGTGGTGAGCGCGAGCATGGCGTCCGTCACGGGTCGATCATCGCACGACGTTCGCGCGCTAGGACTTTCGGCTCTGGCCTGGGCAGGGGCGGTGGGTGTCAGAGTTGAAGCCGAGAGGTGATCGCGGTGAACACTCTCTTGCCATCGCAGCGAGCCGATCGGCGCAGTGTCACGTCTGTGGCGTGCCTCGAACCGGTCGAGATCGGCGGGGCGGCGCAGTGGATCCTCCAGCGGGGCGATGACATTCGGAACCCGATTGTGCTGTTCCTCCATGGCGGACCCGGGACCTCCCAACTGACGTCGAACAAGCGCGACACGCGAGGCCTCGAAGCAGGCTTCACCGTCGTGAACTGGGATCAACGAGGCGCCGGGAAGTCGTTCGCCGCGATCCGCGACCTCGATCGCATGACCATCGAGCAATTCGTCACCGACACCCGCGATCTCACACTGCATCTGTCGGACAAGTTCGGCCACGAGCGGCTCGTACTCGTCGGACACTCGTGGGGAACCGTCATCGGCACGCTGACCGTGGCCCGCTTCCCCGAGCTGTTCCACTGCTATGTCGGGATCGGGCAGATCGGCCGGATGAGCGAAGGCGAGCGGCTGTCCTACGAATGGACACTGGAGCAGGCACGCGCCAACGGCGCCAGGCGAGCGATCCGCGCGCTCGAAGCGATGGGACCGCCTCCCTACTCAGGCGACTGGCAGAAGAAGACCATCACGCAGCGGCGCTATCTGGCCAAGTTCGGCGGCGAGGTCTACGCCAGCCGGCGCGGTGCGATGCCAATGGTCTTACGAAGTCTCGTGCTCTCGCGGGAGTACGGCCTCCGGGACCGGATCAACCTACTTCGAGGGGTGCTGGGTTCGATGAAGCTGCTCTGGCCTGAGCTGCTCGGTGTCGACCTGTTCACGCAAGCACCGGAACTTCGCGTGCCGGTCTTCTTCATCGAAGGCCGACACGACTGGGAGGTTCCCGCAGTGATCGCGCAGCGGTACTTCGACGTGCTCGACGCGCCGTCCAAGCATCTGATCTGGTTCGAGCGATCGGCGCACCTCCCGAACCACGAAGAGCGAGCACGGTTCACGGAGTTCATGCTCGGAAGCATCAGACCGCTGGCGCAGACCTGACGGGACGTTCGTGCCGTCAGACCTCCGCCGAGGACGCCACGCCCCGTGAGCGGGGGGTTCTGTGAGACGATTCGCGCGTGGCGGACCTCACGTGTGCGGGGTGCGCGGCCGCCAATCCTGCTGGTTCGCGCTTCTGCAACGGATGCGGTGAGGCGCTCAGCGCTGACCAGCCGGCGACACATACCGAGGCAGAACGCCGCCTCGTGACCGTGCTGTTCTCGGATGCGTCGGGGTACACCCAGATGGCCGAGTCGGTCGATGCCGAGGTCGTTCGTGAGCTGATGAACCTCGTGTACGACAAGGCGGGCGAGATCGTGTCCCGCTACGGCGGGCGCATCGACAAGCTCATGGGCGACGCTGTCCTCGCGGTGTTCGGCGACCCTGTCGTCCACGAAGATGACGCGGTGCGAGCGGTGCGCGCCGCGCTCGAGCTCCACAGTGCGGTCAACGAGCTGCGCCCTACCTTCGAGACTCGCACCGGTCACTCCTTCGAGATGCACAGCGGGGTCAACAGCGGGGTCGTGATCACCAGCGACTTGCAGGGCGACAGGGCCAGCGGGCCACTCGGCGACATGGTGAACGTGGCGGCGCGGCTCCAGTCGCTCGCTTCTGCCGGCGAGATCTACATCGGTCCCGAGACCCGATCGCTCGTCGGGGGCCGGTTCGCTCTGACCGACCTCGGCGATCGCGAGCTGAAGGGTCGGCGCGAGTCCGTGCGCGTGACGCGCGTCGACGGCCTGCGCGCTGCGCAGACACGCCCGTCGCGTCGGTCTGGGGGCTTCGTCGGTCGCCAAGAGGAGCTCGGTGTTCTGCTCGGAGCGGTCGATCGACTCCGTGACGGCGAGTCGTCCCTCATCACGGTGTGTGCGGAGGCCGGTTCGGGAAAGACGCGGCTGCTCGAAGAGGTGCGATCTCGCCTTGGCGACGACGTCCAGTGGTACGAGGGGCGCGCCTACCCCTACACGGCTGACATCCCCTATGCGCCGCTGGTGGATCTCTTCAACAACGCCGCGTCGATCGACGAGAACGACGGTGCGGCTGACGTGCGCGCCAAGCTCGCAGCGATGCTCACCGCGCTGCTGCCCGGTGACGACCTCGCGCTCGCGGCCATCGGTCAGCTGTACGGAGCTACCCCAGCCGATGGTGCCGTCGACCTCGAAGCGTTCCAGTCGGTGCTGCGCGGTGCGGTGGCGCGTCTGCTCGACGCCGTTGCCCGCCGGGCTCCGACCGTCGTGTGCTTGCAGGACTTGCACTGGGTCGACCCGTCGACGGCGACGCTCGTTCGTGAGCTCGGGGGCGCGATCGCTGAGCCGGTCGTGATGATCTGCAACTTCCGTCCGGGCTTCGAGCTCGGCGCGCCGGGCGAGCGGACGCTGCACCTCAGTGAGCTCTCCGCGCGTCAATCACGCGAGCAGCTCATGTCGCTGCTCGACGGTGCCGAACCTCCAGATGAGCTGGTCGCGATGGTGACCGCGCGCGCCGACGGCAACCCCTTCTTCGTCGAAGAGCTCGTGAACACCCTCGTCGACGACGGCGTGCTGGCGCGCCAGGGCGACACGTGGGTGCTCACGACGAGCCTCGACGCGGTGACCGTGCCTTCGACGATCCGCGGGCTCATCGCCGCGCGCATCGACAACCTTTCTCCTGAGCCGCGACGCGTGCTGCGGGAAGCCTCGGTTGTGGGGCGCGAGTTCCTGTACCGGATCATGCAGTCGGTGACCGATGCCCCCCAGGACCTCGAGCAGAGCCTTGCCGGGTTGTCCGCCGCCGATCTCATCCATCAGCGAAACGTCGACACTGAGCTCGAGTACATCTTCAAGCACGCGCTCACGCAGGAAGTCGCGTACGACGGGCTGCTCCGCCGAGACCGTCAGGCGCTGCACGAGCGAGTCGCGCGGGGAATCGAGGCGCATCTCGGTGGGCGTGCAAACGAGTTCGTCGAGACGCTCGCGTACCACTATCAACGCAGCGGCCACGTCGTCGAGGCTGTCGACTACCTCCGCCGTTCCGGACGCAAGGCCCTCGATCGCTACGCCCTCGCCGAGGCGCACCGGCAGTACCGCGCCGCGTACGACCTTCTCACCTCCGACGATGAGGACACCCTCGCCGTCGATGGCGCGACCCGAGATCGGCTGTTGATCGAGACGATCATCGAGTGGGCGCAGTGCCACTACTACACCTGCGAGATCGGCGGTCTCCGGGATCTGCAGGAGCGCCACCGGGACCTGCCAGCTGCCGTGGGCGACGACATGCTCACCGCCCGCTGGATCGCGTGGGTGGGGATGGTGACGTGGCAGCTCGAGCGCATCACCGACGCCGACCGACATCTCACCGACGCGCTCGAGCTGGCTCGACGTTGCGGTGATGCCACCGCCGAGGGCTACGCCCTCGCGTGGCTCACGTGGGTCGCCGCGCAAGCGGGCGACCTGACTCGGGCCGTTGAGGTCGGTCCTGCGCTCGAGCGGGTCGTACCGCTGATCGCCGACCCGCATGATCGCCTCTACGTGCAGATCAAAGGCCTCTGTGGGGTCGGGCTCGCGTTGGCGAGTCGTGGTGAGGCGAGGGCGGCGAGTGCGTATGCCGACGAGCTGCTCGACATCGGACGGCGCACCGGTAACCGGCGCGCGGCGGCAATGGGTCACATGGTCTCGATGGGGGCGTCGTTCTCTCGAGGTGATGAGTACGCAGCGAAGGCGGCGACCAGTGCGGCGATCGCGTGCGAGGCGGACCCGATGTACGTGCTCTTCGCGCGGGCGTGGGCCACCGGCATCTCGATCGGTGGCGACAGCATGGAGGAGTCTCGGCGACAGTTCGACGCGCTCGATCTCATGTGGCGCGAGACGGGTGCGACGGTGAGCTCAGCCCAGCTCGACATCTTCCGTCATGAGATCGAGGTGCTCGACGGTCACCCCAGCCGTGGGATAGCAAACCTGGCTGACGAGCGCGAACGACGCGAGGCCGCAGGCCACTTCGAAGCCGTCATGAACATCGACTTCTTCACGGCGCTCCTTCAGAGCCGCCTCGCGACGGGCGAGATGGGAGGAGCAGTCGCACCTCCTGCGAGCCTGCGTGACAAGGCCTTCGTCAAGAGCCACCGCGTGGGGGCGAGCAAGAAGGCGCGCATCGCCCTCGAGCACCTCGCGAAGGTGCTGGCCGACCGAGATGAGAACGGGCGCCTGGCCGCGGTCGAGTTCGAGCTCGGAAAGCTGGCCAAGCACGATCGGCGCGCCGACGACGCTCGTGCGCACTTTCGGACGGTGCAGCGGCTGCTCGCCGACTCCCCGGAGGCGTCGCTGAACCTCCGCGTGAGGACGATGCTCGCCGCGCTCGGCTGAGATGCGCACGAGGCGGATCGCGATCCTGCTGGTGGCTGTCCTGGTACTCGCCGGCTGTGGCGGTGACGACCGCGGCAGCACCTCGTCGGATCTGTCGACCTTCGACAGCACGACCGCGGTGGCGGCCGCGCTCACGAAAGCCGGCATCGAGTGCGAGGGGTTCGAAGTGCAATCCGAAGCGGACGCAGCGGATGCGGTCGATCTCGGACTGCCGCAGCCGGCCGAGGTCGGTCATTGCACGAGCAAGGGCGACCAACTCGAGATCGACATCTATGCCAAGCCCGAGCAGGTGACCCAGTCCGTGAGTGCGACGAAGAGCGAGGTCTTCTGCGGCCTCGCGACGTCGTTTGGCATCACGACGATCAAGCTGGCGTTCGGTCACAACTGGATCATTGGTGGGATGTCGGATGATCCCGACACCTACGCCAAGGCGATTGGGGGCGGCTCGTCGTCCTACGACTGCCCGGCTACGGGTGCGTCGTCGACAGCGGTGGGAGCGGGGGGATTCGGCTTCGCGCCCGATGATGCGAGGACCATCCAGACCGACATCGGTGAGATGAAGGCCGACGACTCGTCGGTGTACCCGCAGAACGATGACCAGTGCGAGGCGGTCAAGGCCGCCGGCGAGAAGCTCAGCGAGGAGAGCCCGATCTCGGATCTGCTCGGGATCGATCCGCCCGAGGGCGGGGCCGATTGGGGCTACGCCTGCTGACCTGAGGGATGGATGGGCGCGCCGAATCGGATCACGTTGCCGTCTGCAGGTTGGTGAGCCGCGGTCCGATCCCCCGGCGGTGCAAGTGCGGGTCCACCAGATGGGGGATGTCCCCCGGGCGGGCGTCTCGGATGCTGACACCATGGTGATGGGTGAGATCGACACGGCACTCCGACGTCTCTTGGTCGACGAGGTGAGCGGCCCCGACCCGGCGGGCTTCGCGCTGCCGACCGGCACCGTCACCTTCCTGCTGACCGACGTCGAGGCGTCATCGCAACGGTGGGAGCACACGCCGGCAGGCGATGGCCGTCGCGATCCCCCGGCACTACGAGATCCTCGACGAGGTCATCGCCGACCACGGCGGCGTGCGGCCAGTCGAGCAGGGCGAGGGCGACAGCGTCGTCGCCGCGTTCGCCCGCGCGTCCGACGCCGTCGCCGCGGCAGTCGATGCCCAGCGGACGTTCATGGCCGAGAGCTGGCCGCCCGGCGCGGAGCTCCAGCGTGCGCATGGCGATCCACACCGGCGAAGCCCAGCTGCGCGACGAAGGCAACTACTTCGGTCAGACCGTGATCCGCTGCGCGCGCCTTCGAGCGATCGGCCACGGTGACCAGATCCTCATGTCCGACGCGGCCGCCGGACTCGTCGTCGATCAGCTGCCGGAGGATGTACATCTCACCGACCTCGGCACGCATCGGCTGAAGGACCTCGGTCGCCCCGAGCGCGTCTGGCAGGTGGTCCATCCCGAGACTTCCGGCCGGTCAGGCCCCGCTGCGCTCGCTCGACGCGCACCGTCACAACCTCCCGGTCCAGCTCACGCCCCTCATCGGGCGGGAGCACGATGTCGCCGCGATCGGCCAGCTCGTCATCGACGAGCGGCTCGTCACGCTCACGGGATCGGGCGGAGTGGGCAAGACGCGCCTCGCACTCGCGGTAGGCGGCGGAGCTGCTCGAGCACTTCCCCGGCGGTGTGTGGTTCGTGGAGCTCGCGAGCGTGGCTGACCCAGCCGAGGTGGGATCGACGGTCCTGGCCGCGATGGGAGCGCATCACGTCCCCGGGCTGCAGCCCGTCGAGCAGCTGATCGCCGCGTTGGCGGACGAGCGAACGTTGCTCGTGCTCGACAACTGCGAGCACCTCCTCGAACCGTGTGCTGCGCTCATGGCAGCGCTCTTGGCGCAGCACGCGGACGTGAACGTGTTGGCGACGGCGCGCGAACAGCTCGGAGTCCCGGGTGAAGTGACGTGGCGAGTGCACTCGCTCTCGGCACCGCCGCCCGAGACGATCGTTGCGCTGCCCGTGCTGTAGCAGTACGACGCCGTCCGGCTGTTCATCGATCGAGCGCGCCGGGCCCGCCCGACCTTCGTGGTCTCCGACGAGAACGCTCCGGCCATCGCTCAGATCTGCTGCCGGCTCGACGGCATCCCGCTCGCCCTCGAGCTGGCGGCCGCGCGCTGCCGGCAGATGTCGGCGGAGCGAATCGCCGCAGAGCTCGACGACCGGTTCCATCTGCTCACCGGTGGTGCCCGCACGGTGCTTCCCCGGCAGCAGACGCTCGCGGCCTCGGTCGACTGGAGCTACGACCGGTTGGACGAGACCGAGCAGGTGCTCTTCCGTCGGCTCGGAGTGTTCGCCGGGAGCTTCCCGATGGACGGCGGCAGAGCACGTCGCGGCGGCGATCGGCGACCTCGACCCGGTGACCGTGTTCGACGTCGTGAGCCGGCTCGTCGACAAGAGCCTGGTCCTCATCGAGGAGCGGCCCGGCGGGGAGCAGCACTACCGGCTGCTCGAGACGTTGCGCGCCTACGCGATCGAGCGGGCCCGGGCCGCCGGTGAGCTCGGACCGCTCCGCGACGCGCAGGTGTCGTTCTGGTTGGGCTGGCTGGAGCGTCACGAGCCGATCGTGCACACCGACGCGGTGATCGAGCACCTCGAGCTGTTCCACGACAGCGTGGCGGCCGCCCTCGAGTGGAGCACCGGCGACCCAGCGGTCGGACTCCGGCTGTTGCGGCTCCTGGGCCGCGCCTGGCACGGGGGCGGTCGTCCGCAGGCTGCGCTGACTGCGGTCGATCGGCTGTTGACCGACGAGAACGCGGAGCGGTTCCCCTTGCGCGTGGGCCGCCGCCGCAGCGTCGGTGGCCGTCCTTGTCGGCACCGCTCGGAGCTGGCCCGAAGCGGCCGAGCTTTCGCTGCGTGGGCGGGCTCTCGCCGACGAAGCCGGCGACGACTACCTCGTCGCGGTCAACGACATGCTGCTCGGATACACGGCGGACAACTGCGACCGAGCTCGGAGACTCGCGCACGAGCACGGGCAGCGGTACGTCGAGTGCGTCGCCACGATGGCTCAGGCTTCGGTCGCGCTCGAAGCGGATCCGCGGCGCTGCGTGGGCGATGCTCGACGACGCGGACTTTCGGGCCGCTGCTCGTGAGAGCCGGTACCTGCGTGACTGGGCCGACCGGACCGCGAGTCGGGCCGCGCTCTATCTCGGTGATCTCGAGCAGTGCGTCGAGCTCGCTCGGAGCTTGTGCGCGAGCCCGTCTCTACGGATGGCCGAGTCGGCGGTGACGGTCCTGGGCGCTGCCGGGCTCCTCGCCCGAGATGAGTCGGCCGCCGACGCGGCCGCCGCGGTCGCGCAAGAACGCCACTCGAAGGTTCCCGGCACTCAGGCCTCAGCGGATCTCGCGATCCACCACCGCTCATTGCTCGTTGGAGGACCTGCCCGAGTCGACGCCGGCATCCGTTTCGAGAGCTTCCATCCCCGCGATCCTGCTCCGGCCTTCATCGTGATGCTCCTGTGTCGAGAAGCCGTTGAGGCTGGCGAAGCGGAGCTGGCCGTCGAGGCAGTGCGGAGATGGCAGCGCGACACGCCACTCGGACAGTCCGTGCGGGCCGCGATCGCGGCCACGGCCGCGCAGGACGAGGACCGTTGGCACGAGGCAGCCAGCGTTGCCGTCGAGCACGAGCTTCGCCTGGTAGGCGTCGACGCGCTCGAAGGGCTCGCTGGTGTCGCGGCGACGGCGGAGTCCTGGGCCGAATGCCTCCGGCTCACGGCCGCGGCAGCCCGCTTGCGGGACGAGACGGGCTACCGATGGAGGTTCGCGTTCGAGCAGGGTCGCCTCGACGCCGCTGTTGCCGCCGCGACGGAGGCGCTCGGACCGGACGTCGCGCGTGCGGCGAGTGCGGAGGGCGCCGCGTTGGAATGGCGCGAAGCTGCCGCGTATGCGGGTCGAGCTCGCGGCGAACGTCAGCGTCCGAGCCACGGGTGGGCGGCGCTGACACCAACCGAGCTCCAGGTCGTCACGCTCGTTGCCGAGGGCCTCACGAACCCCCAGATCGCAGAGCGACTTCTCATGGGTCGCGCCACGGTGAAGACCCACCTCGACCACGCCTTCACCAAGACGGCTCTCCACTCACGGACCGAGCTCGCCACTGAGTACGTGAGACGTCATCCGGATCCGTCGAGGTGAAGCCTGCGATTCATCGGCGTCAGCGGCCACGTTCAGGCCGGTTGCGCCGACCTTCGAGCGGGATCGGCTCGGCGGCGGCGATCGCTGCCATGCCCTTGAGCACCTTGCCGAGCAGCTTGAGGAGCGTGGCGCGCTCGGTGGCCGTGAGCTCGGCGAGTGCTGCGAGCTCCAACGCACGGATGCCGGGCAGGAAGCGGTCGGTGACGGCTTGGCCCTCGGAGGTGATCTCGACGAGGACGCTGCGCCGATCGTCGGGGTTCGCGACTCGACGCGCCCAACCGAGGTGCTCGAGCGTGTCGAGCGTGTTGGTCATCGTCGCCGACGAGGTGAGGGTGCGCTCGCCGATCTGGCTCGGCGTCAACTTGGTCTCGGCGCCTTCGATCACCGCGAGGCAGTTCAAGATCGTCTGAGGCCAACCATGTGACGCGACCATCGTCCGGTCGATCTCCGCGTCGATGGCGTGACCCGTGCGAACGAGCGTGGCGAGCACCTCGGCTGCGACCGGGTCGCCATCGGGATACTCGTCGGCGAAGTCGTCGCCGACCTTCACGACGCCGAGCGCGGCCGGAGAGGCCAGGCTCGCGCCCGCTCTCCCCGGTCGCCGTCGGCGTCGTGCGTCAGACAAGCTCGAAGATCTCGATCCGGGGTGCCGACGTGACGCCGCCGTGCTCCATTGCCGCGCGGAGCTCGGAGTCTGCCGCGAAGCCCTCGGCCTGCGACAGCGTCGGGAAGTCGTGCGTGATGAAGAGGTCGTTGCTGTCGGCGGGCAGGCGATACACCCGTTCGCCGGTGCAGCCGTACTTGCTGCGAATGGCGCCAGCGTCCTTGTAGGCGACGAGCCAGGTTTCGTAATCGGCGACGGTGTGACGAACGGTGAGTGTTGCGGTCATTTGTCTTCCCCCTGCTCTCCCGAAGCTACTTCGCTCCGGTCTGTTCAATATGAGAGAAGAATGCCTCCGAGTCAAGTAATAAAAGTCCGAGAGATACTGGAAGCGTGGTTGCCCATCGCGGCGCGACCCGATCAGGTGTACGTTCCTCATAGCGGTGCTCCGGACCCTGGTAGCGCGTCGTCACGACACGCCAGGAGTTGAAATGCGCCCGATTTCCTCGCTCTCCGTCCTGTCGCTCCGCGGCCCGCCGGGCGTCGGCTCCGGCCTCGAGCCCACCATCGCGTCGCTCAGCGGCGAGCTCGACATCTCCACCCGCGGGGACCTGTGCGAGACGTTGGCCGCCGTGATCGCCTTCGGCGACGCCGATCTGATCCTCGACCTGAGTGCCGTGGACTTCTTCGACGCGTCGGCAGCAGGCGTGCTCTTCCGAGCCGAAGAGTTCTTGGCCGCTCGCTCGCGGTGTCTGGTGCTGCGATCTCCGCCGGCGTCTGCTCTGCGTCTTCTGAATGTGTGTGGCCGGTCTGATCTCGTCGAGCTCACCGGTCGAGGCCCGTAGGCGGTGCCTGGTGACCGGCGCGACCGGATCGTCGCCCGACTCGTCGGCCCAGAGCCTGGCGCAGAGACCGCGCGCCTGTGCCGGGTGTGTGCCGAGGTGACGGGCACGACCGGCGCGGGCATCATGCTGATGTCCGGGGACATCCCGCACGGCTCGCTCTGTAGCACTGACGAGGTGAGCGCTGTCATCGAGCAGCTGCAGTACGACCTCGGCGAGGGGCCATGCGTGGACGCCTACCGTCTCGACCATCCCGTCCTCGAACCTGATCTGGCAGATCCAGCCGACCCCCGATGGCTCGCCTTCACTGGGCCGGCGGTCGCCGCAGGTGCACGGGCCGTGTTCGGGTTCCCGCTCCATGTCGGTGCCGTGCGGCTGGGGGCCCTCAACCTGTACTGCGATCGAGCCGGGTCCCTCGGCTCGGAGCAGCACGCCGACGCACTGGTGATGGCCGATGTCGCCGCCCACACTGTCCTGCTTCTCCAGGCCAACGCGCCCCCGGGCCTCGTGGCCGCTGAGCTCGAGGCCGGCGCGGACTTCCAGCTCGTCGTCCATCAAGCAGCAGGGATGGTGTCCGTGCAGCTCGGGGTCACCGTCGGCCAAGCGCTCGTGCGGCTCCGGGCGTACGCCTTCGGGAACGACCGTGCCCTTGCCGACGTCGCTCGAGACGTCGTCGCCCGGACGCTCCGCTTCGACGCGTCCACCGGCGAGAAGGACTCCGGGTGAGGATCGGCCGCGTTCGTCGTACGATCAGGAGAGCCGATGCCTAGAGAAACGCTGCTCGCCAGGACGCTCGTGGAGCTCGCCGACTCGCTCGTCGCCGACTTCGATGTGGTCGAGCTTCTGACCGTGCTTGCCGACCGCTGCGTCGACGTGCTCGATGTCGGGGCCGCCGGCATCATGCTGGCCTCGCCGGACGGAGAGCTGCGCGTGATGGCTTCCTCCTCCGAGGCCATGCGCGTGCTCGAGCTCTTCGAGCTCCAGGCGCGACAGGGCCCGTGCCTCGAGTGCTACCGCACGGGAACGGCTGTGGTGAACCAGAACCTCGTCGTCGGCGACGGCCGCTGGCCCCGCTTCGCGGCCGAAGCGCTCGCGGCAGGCTTCCACGCCGTCCATGCCCTGCCGATGCGGCTGCGGGGCACGGTCATCGGAGCTCTGAACCTGTTCCATGTGGAGCCGGGTGAGATGCGAAAGCCGGACGTGGACGCCGCCCAGGCCTTTGCCGACGTCGCGACCATCGCCATCCTGCAACACCGCGCGGCGACCGAGGCGCACGTGCTGAACGAACAGCTCAATGGGGCGCTCAACACGCGCGTCGTCATCGAGCAGGCGAAGGGCATCGTCGCGGAGCGTCAAGACCTCGACATGGAGCACGCCTTCGCCACATTGCGGAACCACGCCCGGAACCACAACGTGAGGCTCGTCGACGTCGCCACCGACGTCATCGGCGGGTCGCTTGCGCCACCCGGCCTCGACGCTCTTCCCGCTCTGAAGCTCTGAGACGCGTGCGTCACGCGGCAGCGAAGCCGGCTCGCCGCCCGGTGTGCACCGCCCGGTCGATGGTGATGGCGATGCCGGCAGCAGTGATCGACCAAGCGACGGGCTGCTTCAGCGCCACGTAGGCGGGAAGCGGGAGCAACAGGAGGAGTGTGAAGGTCGCCCCGCCGATGGCGAGGTTGATGCCGGCCCAAAGGAACGTCAGTCGTCGCAGCAGTCGCACCACTGAAGGGTGGGCCCGCATCTCGGGTGTCAGGGGCCAGAAGTCGTGTGCGAGCGCCTCGACCATCGGCCGTCGGAGTGCGACCGAGGCCAGGAACACGCAACCCACGACGAGCGACCCCATCACCTGCTGCGCGAAGTAGACGAACGTGCTTCCGCTCGCCACGGCCACGATCGTCCGGATCGTGATGCCGACGGCGGCAAGGATGAGCAGGGGCGAGACGCGCCGGCGGCAGACCAACCGGGTCGCGAGGGTGCCGTACAGCCAGACGATCGCCACGCCGTACGCCGCCCCGATGCCGACGAAGACCAGAGCGCAATAGAACAGCGCGCTCGGGATCAGCGACGCCTCGATGAGGCGCGGGGCCGAGCGGGCCACGACCGCGCCGAAGACGGAGAGCTTCGACACGACGGGCAAGGACGGGTTGGGGGACACGGCGCTCCTCGGATTCGCGCGTGCGATACCAAGGTCCGGAGCAACGCCACCCGCCTCACGACGGTACCCGGAGCGGCAGCCTCGTAGAAGTCGGCTGATCAGGACATTCCGCCGATACGCTCACTCCGGGCGTCGTGTCGTCGAGCTGCTTGCTCCTGATGCCGCCTCGAAAGAGGATGGCTCGGTGCACGGAAGACGCGTCCTGGTGCCACTGGGCGCCACCGCGTTCCTGGGTGCGTGCGTCGTGGCGTATGAGTCTCGGGTCTTGCTGCAGCTCTCGGCGAGGCCCGATCCCGACGCTGACCGCGACTTCCGCTTCCCGGCTGAGCACACGCATCTGATCCCGACATCCGACGGGGGCCAGCTGCACGTCGAGGAGTGCGGAGCCGGCCGCCCCGTGCTCTTGCTGCATGGCCACGGTGCGTCGATGCGCACGTTCTCGCTGATGGCCGCTCCCTTGGCCGCCGGCGGTTGTCGAGTCATCGCGATGGACCAACGGGGGTTCGGTCGTTCCTCGCCTGTCCCGCCGATGTTCGGCTTTCCTGATCTCGTCGACGACGCTGCGAGGGTGCTCGAGGACCTCGACCTCCGGAGCGCGATCGTCGTCGGCCACTCGATGGGGGGCGGCGTGGCTCTGGGTCTCGCGGTAGACCGTCCCGAGATCGTCGCTCAACGAGTGGCGGCCATCGTGCTCATCAACAGCTCGGGTCGCGGGCCCTCGGACCGGCCACTCACTCGTGCCAAGTTCACGGCGCTCGATTGGCAGTTCCTCGAACGACTCGGCCGCAACCCGCGGCACGGCCTCGTGCTCGCCCGCGCGAACTTCGGGCCCGAGCCTCGGAGGAGCCATGTCGATGCGGTGCGCACCATCGGCACCGACAGCCCCGTCGAGCGCCGCCGCGGCTTCGCCCGCCGGCTCCTCGGCATCGACCTGAGTCGAGCGCTCACGCGTGTCGGGGTACCGGTGCTCGTGTTGGCAGGCGCCGCCGACGCCGTGGTTCCGATCGAAGAGTCGGAGCGAACGGTGGACCTCATCCCCCGTGCGCGCATAGAGACGTTCGCGAACGCGGGTCACATGTTGCCGCTCGAGTGCAGTGACGAGGTCGCCGAGCGGATCCTTGCCCTGTCGGCCGAGCTCGAGGATCGATCAGGCTGAAGAACGACGTCGTTCGATCGCGGCCGGCGTCGCCCAGTGGACGTCGGTTGCCCAGCCGAGCTGCTCGAAGCAGCGGATGGCGCGGGCCGACGAATCCCACTGATGCGGGAGCACCCCATGTCGCGCTGACCGAGGAAACGCGTGATGGCCGTTGTGCCACGACTCGCCCATCGTGACGACGGCGAGTGCCGCGACGTTCGTGCTGCGATCGGTCGTGACGAACGGTCGGCGGCCGTAGACATGACAGAGGGAGTTGACGCTCCACGTCACGTGGTGCACGAGGAAGATGCGCACTCCGCCGGCCCACAGCAAAGCCGTGAGAGCGGCCCACACGCTGCCGCCCAAGATCCAGCCGAGGACGAAAGGGATGGCGAGCGACACGACGCACCACATCGGGAAGAGCGCGTTCATGACGACGATGTCGCGGTCGGCCATGAGGTCCTTCGCATGACGCTCCCACGACGTCGGCTCGTGGTTGAAGAGCCAGCCGAGGTGAGCGTGCCAGAGCCCTCGCAGCGGTGTCATCCCATGGGGCGAGTGCGGGTCGCCATCGAGGTCGGAGAAGACGTGATGGCGGCGGTGGTCGGCAACCCATCCGATCGGTCCACCTTCGAAGGCCATCGACCCGGCGCCGATGAGCGCGAGCTTGAGGGGTCGGACGGCGACGAACGACTTGTGCGCGAGGAACCGGTGGTAGCCGATGGTGACGCCGTAGCCGACGAAGAAGAAGAGCCCAACGGCGAGCAATGCATCGCGAGTGTGGATCCCGTGACCCCAAAATGCGAACACCGCGCACACCAATGCAGCGAAGGGACCTGCGACGATCAGGAGGGTGATCGTCCGCTCGGCTCGTCCGACTCGTCGAGCCTCCTGGCCCTCGTCGGGGGGCGCAGCCGTGACGGGCGCGGGCAGAAGGTCAGTGGCCATGCGAGCTCCTGGTGACGATTCCCTCCGTCCTGGGAGAAGGCGGAGGACCGCGACCGAGGTTCAGAGCCGCTGCCACCACGCGGAGTCACCCGCGCGGTTCCAGGCACAGTAACAGTCAGGGGAGCGCGGTCAGGGGGCGGCCCGGCGAGGTTTCGCTGTTCGTCCAGGCTCTTTGGCACCGAGGAGATCCAGGAGCTGGCCGACGCTGCGCTCTCGGCCGATCTCGTCTCGCAGAGGGACGTGGCGCTGGATGTGGTAGCGGTTCCGCCGGCCGTCCCGCTCCTTCACCACATACCCGGCCTCGGTGAGATCCGCCACGATCGCGTACGCCGTGCGCTCGGTGATGCCGAGGGCGGATGCGACATCGCGCAGCCGAGCGTCGGGCTGGTGAGCGAGGAACAGCATCGCCTGCGCGTGCGTGGTGAGAAAGGTCCAATCGCTCACGCTCGAAACAGTAGTGCAATACCGGAGTTCTTTTGCTAGTGATGTCATTCCGCTGTAGGGTGAAGTAGCGCTGAAGGGAGCCCGCTGTGGACTTGATGGGAGTGGTCGAAGCCCAGCAGGAGCCGCGGGACGTGCCTCCTCGGCAGTGTGGACGGTGTCGCGAGCTGTTCGACGGCGATCCGACGCTTCGACCTGGCGCGCTGCCCGAGTGGTGGCTGTGCCCTCCGTGCCGAGCGGCTCTCCTCGGCCCCGATCCCAGCCGGTCTCCCTCCGCACCGACGGGACGACCGTGACCAGGCGCCCGCACGCAGCGCGCGAGGGTGACGGCACGGCCTGGCTCGTCGCCGACCGAGCGCACGGCGACTTCCTCTGTTACTGGTTCGTCGGTCCCAGTGACCAACGCGTCGCGGAGCGAGCCCGTGCCGCGTCCGCAGACGAGGCCGTCGCCTGGGGCCGAGCTCGGACGACCCGCGTGAGGATCCGGACGGATGACTCAGGCAGCTACTGGGCCGGATCGGCGCCACGGCCGGAAGGTTTTCAGCGCACGTGGTGCACGCAGACGAAGCCTGTCGGAGTCGGGCTCGCACCATCGGAAGGAGAGGCACATGCTGAAGTTCGAGTGGAACGCGTTGCGCGTCGGTGACGCGGTGCTCGTGCACGACGAGCGGGGGCGAGATCCGGCGAAGTCAGGCGCCGTCGTCACCGTGGACACGAGCCGAACCAGACGCGGCGCCAACGGAGTTGGGATACGCGTCGGGTCACCGGGTCGACACCAGGTGTTGTGGCCGTCGTTCCTGGCGGTTCATCGCGATCCGTTCGATCCGATCGACGGTTGTTGGCGTTGCGCGGCCCTCGCCGCAGCTGCCCGGTGAGCAGCTGGGAGTACCTCATCCTGGAGTTGCCGGCGTTCAAGGCCGCCATGGCCATGCAAGGTCAGTCCGACTCGGTCGCCGTGCTCAACGCGGAGGGTTCTCAGGGCTGGGAGGCGGTCGGCATGACCGCCCTCGCGGACGGCCACGTTGCCGTGTTGCTGAAGCGCAGCACTGATAGGTAGCCCCATGCGCACCGCGCCTGAGCGGCACGCGGCTCAGTCGTCGGGCGTGACCAGCTGTTCAGTGAGCGTGCGCGTGAGCCAGTCCTTGTACTTCTTGGCGCTCCACCTGCGCCTGACACGAAGGAGCAGGTAGACCTCGGAGCTGCCGATCGACCACGCCGTGTCGGTGCTCTCCTCAGGCGAGCGCCGTAGCCGCGCTGCATCGATCATGTCGATCACGTTTGCGAAGGTCTCGTGGCGTCGACGGAGCTCGGCATCGAGGTTCGCGGCGACCGCAGCGTCGACCGCGGCCGCCTCGCGATAGGCAGCCTGCACAGGAGCTGATCGCTCTTGGGTCGAGGCGATGAGTGCCGCGAGCATCTCGACCTGGCGAGTCGCCTCTCGCTCGGAGGCGATCGCAGTGAAGCTCGGCCGCTGTGTCATCAGCACCTCGTCGTCATCTCCCGCGACGACGACTTCGATGACCCGCTGGAGAAGGTCGGCTTTGCTCTGGCCGGCCTTGTACACCGACTGCATGGCGAGGCCGGCTTCCTTCGCGATGTCGCTCATCGTCGTCGCCGTGTAGCCCTTCGCCACGAACAGCTGCTGCGCGGCGGCGAGCACGCGCCGTCTCGTCTCCTGACGCTCCTCCTCAGCGCGCTCCCGGCGCTTGCTCGCGTCGTAGGTCCGCCTGCTCGGCTCCGGCATGCCTTGACAGTAGATCAGTAATCTGCGCAGAATCTAGTTCTACGCACTATTTAGGAGGCACATAATGACGATCGACGGTGTCACCGCACTCGAGCGCTCCTACGACGAGCTGGCCAAGGTCATCGCCAACCTCGACGCGGCGCAGCTGCGGCTCCCGACCTGCTGCCCCGGCTGGGACGTGCGAGGAGTGCTCAACCACATCCTCGGCGGTGCCCTCATGTACACGAGCGTCAACGTGGGTGAGGCCGCGGGCGAGGATGCCGGAGATGTGGTCGGCGACGACCCGGTCGGCGCCGTGGCCCGGATCTCGGAGCTGAACGTCGCCTCCTGGCGCGAGCCGAGCGTGTTGGAAGGCGACCGCACCTACCCGTTCGGCACGTTCCCAGCCTTCGCTGGGCTCGTCATCAACGTGGGCGAGGTCGCGCTCCACGCGTGGGACCTCGCGCGGGCGACGGGGCAGGCCGCACGCCTCGACCCCGACGTCGCTCAGGTGGTCTACGACCTCTACGTGCGGGTGCCCATGGACGATCTCCGTGCCCATGGCGTCTATGGCCCCGAGATCGTCGTTCCCGAGACCGCTCCCGTGCAGGATCGGCTGCTCGGCTTCCTCAGCCGGCAGGCGTAGATGACCGCGATCGTCGTGCGCGCCGCGGACGCGGAGCACCTCGACTTCGGGGGTGGATCGTCGATCACGCTGCTCGCAGACAGCGACGACACCGAGGGCAAGCTGAGCGTGCACCACACGATCCTGCGCGATGGCGCCAATGGCGCGAGCCCGCACCACCACAGCACCGCGGCGGAGGTCTTCTACGTCCTCAGCGGCTCGGTGCAGATCCTCGTCGGTGACGACCTGGTGGTCGCCGGTGCAGGCGACCTCGCGGTCGTTCCGCCACGAATCGCCCATGCGTTCGCGGCGACTCCTGGCTGCGACGCCGAGCTGCTCGTGGCGGTGACGCCTGGAATCGAGCGCTTCGACATGTTCCGGCGTCTCGCGAGAGTGCTCCGCGGCCTCGAGTCACCGGGCGCGTTCTTCCAGGGTCAGTCGCGCTACGACACCTACGCGAGCGAGAGCGATGTGTGGAGTCAGGCGCGCGAGAGCGCGAGCGACAAGCTCTGAGGTCATCGGGTAAAAGGGTGCATGGCTTCGAGTGCTCCGACGAGCGAGGTCGTCGACCTCGTGCAACAGCTCATCCGAAACGAGTGCGTCAACGACGGCACGGCCGGATCGGGCGGCGAGGTGCGCAACGCCGACCTGCTCGAGGCGTACCTCGCGGGTTCGGGCCTCGAGGTCGAGCGCTTCGACTCCGCGCCAGGCCGCTCGAACCTCATCGCGCGGATCGAGGGCTGGGACCCGGATGCGCCGACGCTGTGCCTCCTCGGCCATACCGACGTCGTGCCGGTGAACGAGGCGCGATGGTCGGAGGATCCCTTCGGCGGCGAGATCATCGACGGCTGCGTGTGGGGACGTGGAGCGATCGACATGTTCAACCTCACCGCGTCCATGGCCGTCGCGATGAAGGCCTTCGCGCAGTCGAGCTTCCGGCCACGTGGCCACCTGATCTATGCCGCAGTGGCCGACGAAGAGGCGGGCGGCGAGTTCGGTGCCCGGTTCCTCGCGGAACGCGAGCCCGATGCCGTCGTGTGCGACTTCCTTGTGACCGAATCGGGGGGCTTCCCGATGCCGAGCCCGGACGGCGTGCGCATGCCCTACCTCCACGAGGAGAAGGGACCGCTGTGGGCGAGCATGAAGGTGCACGGAGCGCCTTGCCACGGTTCGATGCCGTTCCGAGCCGACAACGCGCTCGTCAAGGCCGCCGAGGTCGTGCGCCGCATCGCGTCGTACCGACCTCCCTCGCGCCTCGATGACTCATGGCACGCCTTCGTCGCCGGACTCGGCCTTCCCGCCGAACTCCGAGCGCCACTGCTCCGGGAGGAAGGGTTCGTCGAGACGATCGAGATGCTGCCGCTCGGGCTGTCGAAGCTCGCTTACTCGAGCACTCACACCACCATCACGCCGACGATGCTCACGGCCGGCTCCAAGGTGAACATCATCCCCGACGAAGTCGACATCGCACTCGACGTCCGGGTGCTGCCGGGCGATGACGCTGACAGTGTTCGAGGGATGATCGCCGAGGCGCTCGGCGACCTCGCCGATGAGGTCGAGGTGAGGTTCCCGAGGCCGGATGACCTCGCGACTCGCTCACCCGCGTCGGGTCCGTTCGTCGACGCCATCCGTCGTGCCGCGCGGACGTTCTACCCAGACGCCGAGCTCGTCCCGATGCGCATGGTGGGCACGACCGACGCGCGCCACTTCAGACGAAAGTTCGGGACCGCGGCCTATGGCTTCGGCATGTGGAGCACTCGCCTCGGGATGGACGACCTCGCCACGATGGGCCACGGCGACGATGAGCGAGTCGACATCGAATCGCTCGACATGTCAGTCGAGCTCTGGGACGTGTTGGCCCGCGACTTCCTCGGCTGACGCGCATCACCCAAGGACGAGTGGCGCCCGCCGTGTGTGCCAGTCGGTGAGCGCTTGGTATCCGTCGGCCGCGCGCAACACCGTGCTCTCGTCGAAGCGACGCCCGCCCAGCTGCAGGCCCACGGGTAATCCCTCGCCGGTGAAGCCGCACGGGACCGAGATCGTGGGCAATCCGAGCGCGTTCCATGGCGCGGTGAACACCGGCAGAGTGAGCGCGCTCACGAAGTCGAGGTTGTCGACAGGCGGCGCCCCGGCTCCGGCGGTGGGTGTGGCAATCACGTCGATGTCGCCGAGGATGTCGTCGACCTTCGAACCGACGAAGTGCCGCACACGTTGCGCCTGCACATGGTCGACGGCGGTGTAGAAGAGCGCTGACGCGATCATCTGCCTCGTGAACGAGCCATAGTCGTCCCAGCGCTCGGCCAAGCTCCGACGGTGGTACGTGAGTGCCTCCGCCATGAAGATGGGCAAGCAGGCCTCGTTCAGGATGTCCCAGGCCGGCACGTCGATCTCCTCGACCTGCGCACCGCCCGCTTCGAGCGCGGCAAGCGCGGACTCGAACGCGGCGATGGCCGACGGATCCACGAACGGGGCGTCTACGTGGTGGAGTCGGAGCACGCCGATTCGCAAGCCGGCGACGGACCCGTCGAGCGCCGCCGCGTACGAGTCGGTCGCGACGTCAGCGCTCAACGGATCGGATGGATCATGTCCCGCGATCACGTCGAGCATCAGCGCACAGTCGCGAGCCGTACGCGCCATCGGACCGACGTGGTCGAAGCTCCACGACAGAGGGACCACGCCTGACTTGGGAACCCGACCGAAGGTCGGCTTGAGGCCAGTGATCCCGCACAGAGCGGAAGGCATCCTGATGCTGCCGCCAGTGTCGGTTCCGATGCCGGCCCAGAAGATGCCCGCGGCGACTCCATTCGCCGTTCCCGAGCTCGATCCCCCGGCCCATCGGTCGAGCGCCCACGGGTTGCGAGGGATCGGAAACGGCTTGGTCGGATCGGGGAGCCCGATCGCGAACTCCATGGTTGTCGTCTTTCCCGTGATGACGGCGCCGGCGGCACGCAGGCGCGCGACGACGACAGCGTCATCACGCTCGCCCCACCGAGGATCGAGCACGAGGCTCTGCGCTGTCGTGGGCAGGTCGACCGTGGCCACGATGTCTTTGACGCCAACGGGGATGCCGTGCAGCGGGCCGCGGTCGCGCCCTGCCTCGAGCTCAGCGTCCGCTTGCTTCGCGACTTGAAGCGCGGCGTCATCGGCTCGACAGACGTACGTCCCAAGCTGCTCGTCGAATCGATCGGCGCGTTCGATCGAGGCGACGGTGAGCTCGACGCTCGAGACAGTGCGGGCACGGAGCGCGGCCGCGGCTCCTGCGAGCGTGTCGGGAATGTCGCTCACGGCTGGTCCCCGAGGTCCAACTCGTACATCCGATCGGCCTTGGCTCGCAGGACCGGGTACATCATCACGAACAGCGCCACCTCGTCCGGTGTCGCCGGGATGTGCGCCTGCGCCAACGTGGATCGCACGACCGCCTCGGCGTCCGACGGCCCCGCGTCGCCCGCGGTCATGCTCATCAGCCCACCTCTCGCTCGGTCCTCGAAAGTGAATCACATCGTGATCGAGACCCGAAGAGCCCGCGAACAGGGCCGAAGGTCCCGGGGATCGGTGCTCCACAGGTCTGGCGACAGATCGGCAAAAGACCTATCGCGAAGGTCTGACGCGAACTTCCTGCGCTGGGCCCGAGCACTGGAGGTCAGAACATGACCAACGATCGTCGACTGCGTGCAACGAACACTCCTCACCCACGCCACCGCTTCCCACGGCCTGCACTCGTGGTCGCCGGCGTGCTCGCCGTGGCGGCCCTTCTCTGGATGCTCGTCGCGGTGCCCGCGCTCGTGAAGTACCCGACTGACCTCAACGTGGACCTGCAGTACAAGGGCACCTTCACCGTGCTCGTCAACCCGACCACGGCTGCGCCTCTCGCGACACCGATGGTGCTGCCCCTCACAGTCGACCGTCACATCGAGGCGGTCGGTGACGAGAGTGGCGCCTCCCTCGTCGTGGTCCGCGAGACCATCAGGCAGCACGCCGGTGACCTCTTGGACGTGACCCAGACCAACCAGTACGTGATGGATCGCTCGACACTCAAGAACGTCGCCGATGATCGTGCCTTCGCGTTCGATCCGGCCAACGTGGTCGACCGGGCTGGTGCGTACCGCCTGAACCTGCCGTTCGACACGAGCACGGACAAGACCTACGAGATCTACAAGAACGAAATCGACGGCACCTACCACATCGCGGCCGACACCAAGACCCCGACAGGCTCAATCGACGGCGTCGACGTCTCCTACTTCCTCGCCAGCGTGAATGAGGCACCGATCTCGGACGCGTACCTGGCCGAGCTGAGCAAGGCCGTGCCGCTGCCCACCTCGCTGACCCTCGATCAGATGAAGCCCCAGCTGCTGGTGTCTGGCATCGACGTCGACGCGGTGCTGGCCGCGCTCGCCCCGTCCCTCACGTCTGCGGACACGGCGACGCTGGCGAACTTCGCCGGGCAGCCGATCGGCCTCACGTACGTCCTGTCGTTCGGAGGCCGCATGGCCGTCGAGCCCGTCACCGGTGCCGACGTGCAGGTCGCTGTGAACGAGTCCGTTGGGGTCCGCCCCCAGGTGACGAACATGCCGGCCCTCCTCGAGGTGCTGGGCCACTACCCCGACGTTCCTGAGGCGGTCGCCGCTGGCCCCGCGCTCGACAAGCTCGTGAACGGACCGGCAATCCCGCTTTTCAACTACAGCTACGAGCAGACCCCGGCTTCGGTCTCCGACGTGGCGGCCAAGGCCAGCTCGATGCGCCATCAGGTGCTCCTGGCCAAGGTCTGGCTGCCGCTGGGCCTCGTTGTGGCCGCGCTCCTGAGCCTCGCCATCGGCGTTGTCATCTTCGTGCGCCGGCGGCCTCGCCCGATGGACCAGACCCTCGTTGACGAGACACATCCCGTGCCTCGTCCCACAGAGGACGAGCGCGAGCTCGTCACGACTGGGAAGGGATCATGAGATGACCACTGTCCATGAAGACAACACCGTGCGGGAGGCGACCGGGGCGGTCCTGGCGCCTCTGCCGCCCGGCTCACATCTGCTCCAGCCCATCATGCGGTGGGCGGAGCAGGCACCCGATCGTCCGATCGTCTCGTTCCGGCGAGGCAACGAGTTCGTCGACGTCAGCGCGGCCGACTTCCACGCACGCATCCGGGCGCTCGCGAAGGGCCTCATCGCGAGCGGCGTCGAGCCGGGCGATCGCGTCGTGCTCATGTCGCGTACTCGGCTCGAGTGGCTCGTCGTCGACTACGCGGTCCTCGCCGCCGGAGGCGTCACCGTCCCGGTGTACGAGACCTCGTCGAGCGAGCAGCTGCAGTGGATCTTGAGCGACAGCGGCGCTGTCGTCGCTTTCGTCGAGACGCCAGCGATGCGAGCGAGCTACGAGGAGGTCCACACGCACGCGACTGTGTGCCGGGACGTCTTCGTCATCGACGAGGGCGGGATCGAAGAGATGACAGATCGCGGGCGCGACGTCGCCGACGCTGTCCTCGACGAGCGCATCGCTGCGATCAAGGCCGACTGGATCGCGACCATCGTCTACACGTCCGGCACCACCGGCCGACCGAAGGGCTGCATCCAGACCCACGGCAACCTGTGCACGAACGTGGCGCAGAACCTCGGCGCGGTGCGCTCGATGCTCACCGACGACGAGACGACGCTCGTGTTCCTCCCGCTCGCCCACACGCTGACCAAGGCAATCGCGTTGGTCTGCATGGAGTGGGGCGTGAAGTTGGCATTCGCCACTGGCCTGCCCCAGCTGCAGGAGGAGCTGCCCCTGGTCCGCCCGACCCTCGTGGTGGCGGTGCCCCGCGTGTTCGAGAAGGTGTTCAACGGGGCGCAGCACAAGGCCACGGCCGAAGGCCACCGGAAGGTGTTCGACAAGGCGGAGGAGGTGGCCATCCGTTGGTCCGAAGCTCATGCGGCAGGGGACTTTCGGCCGTTCACCAGCGCCGAGCACGCCGTGCTCGAGCGCGTCGTGTACCGGAAGCTCCAGGCCGTCTTCGGCGGGCGCCTGCGGTTCGCGTTCAGCGGTGGCGGGCCGCTGGGTGAGCGGCTCACGCACTTCTACAACGGCATCGGCGTCAAGATCTTCGAAGGGTACGGCCTCACCGAGACGAGCCCGACCCTGACCATCAACAGCGCCGAGGCGTGGAAGCCCGGGACAGTCGGTCGCCCGCTCGCGGGTACGACGATCAGGATCGCTGGCGACGGAGAGATCCTCGCGAAGGGGCCGCAGGTGTTCCAGGGCTACTGGAACGCGGAGGCGGCGACGGCAGAGACCTTCGACGCCGATGGGTGGTTCCGCACCGGTGACATCGGGGAGCTCGACTCCGATGGCTTCCTGAGGATCACAGGGCGCAAGAAGGAGCTGATCGTCACGGCCGCGGGCAAGAACGTCGCGCCGGCGCCGCTCGAGGACCGTCTCCGGGCACACCCGCTGATCAGCCAGGCCGTCGTGGTGGGCGACCAGCGCCCATTCGTCGCAGCCATGCTGGCCCTCGATGAGGACGCGCTCCGGGAGTGGGCGACCGACCACAGCCTGGTGGGGCTCGATGTTCCTCAGTTACTCGTTCACCAGGAGCTGCGCACCGAGCTCCAGACGGCGGTGGATGGTGCCAACGCCTCGGTGTCGAGAGCGGAGTCGATCCGCGAGTTCGCCATCCTGCCTCGGGACCTGACGATTGCGGCGGGTGAGCTCACGCCGACCCTGAAGGTGCGACGGGCGATCGTCGCCAAGACCTACGAGTCGGTGATCGAGGAGCTGTATGTCTGACGCCCGTGCCTGTCGCGCCTGTGGTTCGACCGACCTCCAGCCCGCCGGGCCACCGACCCGGCGGGCGGTGTGCGGTCACTGCGGCCGCTGCTGGGAGGGCAACGGGGACGGCCCCCAGGTCGATGTCCTCGCCTGCCCTGGGTGCGCGCGCCGCGGGACATGTGAAGCGCGCCCCACGTGGCTCTCCGAGTCGCTGACCCAGCAGCATCTGTTGGACGATGGGGGGGAGGTTCTGATCCGCCCACTCGTCCACGGCGACCGCTTCGAGCTGGCGGTGGGGTTCACCGAGCTCTCACTTCGGTCGCGACAGCTCCGGTTCTTCCACGCGCCCGAGGCGCTCGGTTCTGACGAGCTCGAGTACCTGACCAACATCGACTACTGGAACCACTTCGCCTTCGCGGCGCTGCTCCTCGACGGCCCGTCGCCCAAAGGCATCGGCGTTGGTCGGTACCTGCGGGATCCGACCGATCCGGCGATCGCCGAGGTCGCGGTGACGGTGATGGATGAGCACCAGCGACGCGGGGTCGGCACCTTGCTCACCCGAGCACTGGGCGAGGTGGCGGCGGAGCGGGGCATCCGCACCTTCGTCAGCTACGTGCAGTGGGGCAACGACCTGGTGCTCGAGTCCCTGGCCCGTGAAGGCGCGAGGGTCCTCCCGGACGAGCCCGGCATCGCCCGCGTCGAGATCGACGTCCCGGTCGCCGTGGCGGACGTCGCCGACTCCCTCGTGCGCCGCATCTTCGGCCGCCTCGGAGCCCCTAACGGGGCGGCGTCCAACTCCGGCGCTCGCGCCGCGGAACGGGCCCCGTAAGTCTGGACGTGCGGTTCAGTGCAATCGGACGGGCACTTCGTACACATCACGGGGCGCGCCTGTCTGCGCGTCCTGCTGGAAGGCGACGAGCGTCCCTTCGTCGGCCCGAACGTTCGCGAGCGCGAAGGTGACACTGAAGTTGCCCCACTCGCCACTTCCCGCAGTGGCGGCGGTGAAGCCCTTTGCCATGATTGACCCGTCGGCACTCGTGAGCGTGTAGTTCACCGTCGCTTCGAAGGTGTTCGCGATCCCTTCGATCGTGAGTGGCGAGCTCACCAGTTCGCCCGGAACAGGCGACTCGACGAGAACGAGGGGGGTGAGATCGGCGACGTCTCGCCGATCGAGGGCAGTGGCGGGCACGCCCTCTCCGCCGATGCCCTCGGTCGGGACCCGACCTTCCAGAAGGATCGACACCGTGTCGACCGTGTCGAACTGCGTGAGTGTGAAGACCACCTGCGCGACACGGAGCCCCATCGACAGGCTGCCGCCGCCCGACGCGAACTCGGCGGAGAGGTCGACCGTCGCGACTCCGCCGTGGATGTCGAGACCGAGCAGCTTGGTGCCCGGTGGGATCTGGGATGTCATGCCGATGCCGGTCTCGAAGCTGTCAGGCCCGTCGAGGAGCGCTTCGACTGCCCCTCTCGCGACCGCTGGCGTGGTCACGCTGCGTCCCTGCGGCCGCGACCTTCTCGTCGCGGACGAAATAGGCACGAACCTTCGCCGTGGCAGCCTCAGTGGTCGGCACGCTCGCCGTCGTACCGACTGCCGTTGTCGTCACGCCGGAACGGCCCGCGTCACCACACGCGACGGTCAGGGCCGGGAGTAGGAGCACCAGCCCGCACCAGCCACCCTTCATCAGTCTCAGCGTGCGCCGATCGTTGCGGGCCGAGCAGTGCCGAAGGTCCCCGCGGGTGGGGAACGGCTGCCGCGTCGGTCAGATGAGCGGCTCCGCGATGGCCTGTGATCCCGGCGCGAGGAGCTCCGAACGTGGCTCGGTGTCGAACATTCGCCTGTTGGCGAGCAAGACGGCGGCGAGGGCGGCGGTGATGACGCCGGAGATGACGAAGGGGACGTGGCCAGTGCCGTGCCAAGCGAGGCCGGCCCACACGCCGGCGACCAGCAGGCCGACACCGCTGATCGCGGCGTGAACGCCAAGTGCGGTACCCCGTTCCGACGGGGGCACCAGGTCGGCGACCCAAGCGCGGCTGACGCCGTCAGTGAGCGCGGTGTAAGCGCCGTAGAGCGGAAGTAGCACCCACACCCAGCTCGCGGTGTTGGTGAGCCCGAAGCCGAGATAGGTCGCCGAGAACACGAGGAGCCCGACCCCGAACACCACCGGACGACTGAGTCGATCCGACACCGCGCCGGCCGGGTAGCTCAGGAGCGCGTAGGTGGTGTTGTAGAGCACGTACGCGAGCACGACACCGGCAAAGCCGAGGCCGAGGCTCTCGGCCCGCAACAGCAAGAGGGCGTCGGGGAAGTTCACGAGTCCGAACGCGCCGATCAGCGTGACGACTCGCCAGTAGCGGCGGGGCAACCCACGCAGCGACCATGCGCGCTCCGACGTCGGTTGGGGGTGCGGACGTTCGCGGATCAGGAAGACAAAGGCGACGCTCATCACGGCGGGGATGACAGCGATCCAGAGCAGTGGCCCGAACTGCTGACCCACCAGCTCGTACACAGCGAGACCGATGAGCGGCCCTACGACGGCACCCGCTGTGTCCGCGGCCCGGTGAAACCCGAAGGCGCGTCCCCGATTCGCCGGGGTCGTGTCGTCGGCGATGATCGCGTCGCGGGGCGGACCTCTCACGCCCTTGCCCACTCGATCGGTCACCCGTGATGCCAGCACCAACGGCCACGCGCCGGCGGCGGCGAGCATGACCTTGCCGCACGCGGAGGTGCCGTAGCCGATCGCGACGAGGGGCCGACGGTGTCGCAAGTCGGCCAGCCGACCCGAGATCGCCTTCATCGCCGACGCCGTTCCGTCGGCGAGCCCCTCGATCAGACCGAGGACCGCGGGTGAAGCCCCGAGCACTCCCGTGACCAAGAACGGCAAGACCGGGTAGATGAGCTCCGACGCTGTGTCCTGGAGGAACGACACGAACGACACCACGACGACGTTCCGACTGAGTCCGCTGGCTCTCTCGTTCTTCGGAGGTCTGGTCACTCAGGGCGAGCCTGGCAGACGGCGGGAACGTCACAGGCTGTCGTTCTGCGCCCGGTGACCTTCGCCCCCGGTTCCACAGTGGCGTACAGCGAGAACGGCGCGGCAGGGTAAGGCGGCCCGACTGTGCGGGGGTCGGCGCTCCGGGTGCTCACCGCTTCGAGCGCGTCAGGTCGTCACGTCCCGACGCTCGAATGCCCACATCGCAGCGGCGACGAGCACGACCGTCGAAGCGGCTGTGACGGCGACGGCAGCGACCGAGATCCCGGTGTGGAGCGGGTCGTGGCCGCTGTACTGGTAGAAGGGCGAGAGCTTGCGGACAGGTTCGAGCCACCCGACGAGGGTGGCAAGGGCGTTGACGACGTACGTCGCGGCCGCGGCCATGGCAGGTACCGCGCGGCTGAGTCCGAGCCGCCCGCTCCAGGCGCCGACGCACAACGCGAGTGCGCCGAACTCGACGCCGAGAAGACCGAGGTGCATCAGCGCTGCTGCGCTGTTGGCAACCGGCACATCCATTCCCGCGATGCGTCCCTCGACGAGCAACGCGACCCACATCGCGGCGACGAGCACGGCGGTGCCGAACACGATTGCGGCCATCTTCTCGACGACCAAGCGACCTCGGCTCACCGCGTTGACGAGCACGAGATCAAGGGTGCGTCGGTCCTCCTCGCCGGCGATGGCGGATGCACCAGCTCCGATCGCGTAGATCAACACGATGATCGGTCCCATGAAGCTGAGGAGCTCGACGTTCAGGTACCCCGCAGGCGTGGAGAAGTCGATGCCCGATCCGGTCGTGAACAGCGCTTTGTAGGCTTCGGGCATCTCGTCGATGAGCTTGCTGAACGAGCTGCCTTGGCCCTTCACGCTGGGCCACACCGCGACGTAGATCGCGATCAGCGCGGCCAACGCGACGGACCAGATCGTGAGCGAGCGGCGCTGCGAGTGCACGGCTTCGAGCGTGACGCTAGGCCGCATCCTGATGCGCTCCTCCGTAGTAGGCGAGGAACATCTCCTCGAGGTCCGCCTCGGTGATCTCGATGTCGACGATCCGGTGGCGGGCAAGGACTTTGACTGTCGCGTCGAGCGCGCTCGCAGGTACTCGGCATTCGATGCGGCCGCCTTCGATCGTGAGCTCCCGGACGTCACGGACGGCGGCGAACATCGTGGGATCGAGCGGACCATCGAGGCGTGCGGTCACGTGGTGGACGGCCTTGCCGCGAAGATCCTCGAGTCGTTCGACCGTGATGAGCCGGCCGTCCCGAATGATCCCCACCCGGTCAGCCGTGCGTTGAACGTCGTCGAGCAGGTGTGATGACAGCAGCACGGTGCCCCCTCGATCAGTGGTCTCGCGCACCATGGCGTGGAACTCCTGCTGCACCAGTGGGTCGAGCCCGGTCGTCGGCTCGTCGAGGACGACGAGATCGGGTTCCCCCATGAACGCCTGGACGAGGACCACCTTCTGCTTGTTGCCCTTTGACAACGCGCCAACCCTGCGGGTGAGATCCAGGCCGAGTCGGTCCGCGATGTCGTGGGCGCGAGCGATCTGGACGGCTTCGTTGCGCAGCGCGGCCAGATAGCGGACCGTCGCCTCGCCCGTCATTTGTTCCCACAGCCCCGGGTCGCCTGGGACGTACCCCGTACGGGCGTGCACCGCGACGGATTCCGTCCACGAGTCGTGTCCGAACACTTCCGCCGATCCCGAGGTCGGTCGCAGGAGCCCGAGCAGGATGCGGATCGTCGTCGTCTTGCCGGCCCCGTTGGGGCCGAGGTAGCCGAACACCTCGCCGGTCTCGATGTCGAGGTCGACGTCGATCAGCGCCGACTGCGTGCCATACGTCTTCGACAGTTTCGACAACCGAACGATGGGCATGAGCGCTCCTCACCTCCACGATCCGGCCGCTGCGTGACCTGCGGGAAGGGCCGTTGGTCCCGTTCGCGCGATCGCACTGTTCTCGTCATGGAGCACGCGGACGATGTCCGTTCCCGCGTGGACGTCGACCGCCCTTGACGCCCCGGATCCGCCATCGCCGCGCGAGCTGACTCGGGACCAGTGGCCCTTACGGATGCTTCGCGGCCGGCGCACCATCGCGTCGGAGGTGAGGACATGGACGATTCACACGGCAATGAGAAACGGAAGGCCGCTGCAACGGTGGTCAACGGCACGCGCGTGACTGTCGCGTTCCCCTTTTCGAAGATCGCGCTCCATGAGCCGAGTGACGACCTGCGCGACCTCGTGTTGCTGGTCGCCGACCTTGCGGAAGCAGTCGCTGACTCGAACGGGACCGAGCTTGCCGAGGATCTGCGCTCTCGCGCTGGTCGAGCTGCGGCAGCGGCTGGGTGCCGTTCGCAACGGTTGAGCGATCGAGACGAGATGGAGAGGTGATCGTGATGCGCGATGAAGCCATCCAGACGTTCGACCCAGAGGCCCGTGAGGCCTCCCTGTTGATCATCACCCGCGGCGACGTTGCTGACGACGCCGAGTCCTACGCGCTGCCGCCGGATCGGCGCAGTCATCAGGCACATCGACGAGCCCGTCCTGTTCGCACGCGTGAAGTTGACCGAGGCGCCTGATCCGGCTCGGGACCGGCCCGCCATTGCCCAGGTCACCGTCGACATCAACGGCGAGATCGTGCGGGCCCAGGTCGCCGGCCACGTCATGAGCGAGGCGGTCGATCTCCTCGATGCAAGGCTCCGCGACAAGCTCGGACACCGTGACGAGTATCGCCAGGCCCTGCGTCGGCGTCCCCCGGCCTCACCGCCAGGCGAATGGCGGCACGGCGATGCGCCGACCTCGAGGCCCGACCACTTCGACCGGCCACCGGATGAGCGCGAGGTCGTGCGCCGGAAGACGTACGTGGACGAGGGGCTCACTCCAGATGAGGCCGCGTTCGACATGGAGGAGCTCGACTTCGACTTCTATCTCTTCCGAGAGCTGGCGAGCGGGCAAGACGCGGTCCTCGAACGCGCCGAGAAGGGCTCCTACCTCCTCACCCGCGTCCGTCCGGAGGCAGTTGACGCGGGTCCCACCGCCATCGCACTGACGGTCGCGGAGACACCGGTGCCCGAGCTCGAGCTGAAGGACGCCATCGAGCGCATGAACGTCGACGGTGAGCGCTACGTGTTCTTTCTGAACGCCGCCAGCGGACGGGGAAACGTGATCTACCACCGCTTCGACGGCCACTACGGGCTGATCGAACTCGACTGACGGCGATGAGCGCGACCGGCAAGCTCCCACCACCGCCACGCCCGACCGGGCCGGGGTCGAGTGGGTCGCGCTCCACCGGTGCGCAGCCGCGGCGCAGGCTCTCGATGCGGATCGGAACGATCGCGGGGATCCAGATCCGCATCCACGCGTCCTTCCTCATCCTGGTCGCGCTCGTCGCGCTCGCGGCGACCGAGAAGGGCGGCCCGACACTGGCGTCCTCGACGAGCTGGCTGGTTGCGCTGTTCGCATGCGTCGTCGCGCACGAGCTGGGACACAGCTTGGTTGCCCGCCGAAACGGCATCGAAACGATCGAGATCGAGCTGTTGCCGATCGGGGGCATCTCGAAGCTCACCCGCATCCCAGAGGACCCAGGGGTCGAGCTGCGCGTCGCAATCGCCGGACCGATCGTCAGCGTGGCGCTCGGGGTCGTCTTCGCGCTCGCCGCGGTAGCAGCGGGGGTCGAGATGTGGCCGCCGACGCTCTACGGCGGCGGGTTCCTCGCCCGGCTCGCGTGGGTCAACGTGCTGCTCGCTGCCTTCAACCTCCTGCCGGCTCTGCCTCTCGATGGGGGTCGCGTGCTTCGTGCGATGCTCGAGCAGCACACCGATCGAGAGCGGGCAACACGCCTCGCAGCTCGCGTCGCTCGGGTGGTCGCGATCGCGATGATCGCCGTCGGCTTCCTGCTCAATGTGTGGATGGTCCTCATCGGAGCTTTTGTGTACGTCGCGAGCTCAGCGGAGGAGAAGACGGCGCGGATCCACGAGCGCGTGAAGGACCGACACGTCAGCGATGTGATGATCCGCGACCCGATCTGCGTCCCACCCGATGAGACCCTCGCGCAGCTTCTGAATGTGATGTCGACCACTGCGCAGCGTGACTTCCCGGTCGTCGCCTCGGACGGTGCCTACCTCGGGCTCGTGAGAGCCCGAGTGCTCTTGCACGCAGCGCCGGACGCTCGCGTGAGATCAGTGGCCGACAGCATCCCGCCGCTCGCACCTGACGATCTGCTCGAGACCAGCGGCTTGCTCGACGGCGAACTCCCGGTCGCTGCGGTCGTGACCGATGGACGAGTCGTCGGCCTCGTTCGCGCCGCCGACGTCGCGTTCCTCACGCGCTGACCTCTTCGGCTGCCGTTCGCCCCAGCGTGAGCACGGGGGCTGAGCGTCCTCACAAGGGTGAGGAACACGACTGAGGTGGCGGCGACGTCGACGGTGACTGCCGCGACGAGGTTGGAGGCGTCGGTTCCGGCGGTCACGAGGTGAAGGGTCGCGACCCAGAACAGACCGAAGCTGGAGAGGTGGATCGCCTTCCACCAGCGTCGGGGCATGCGGCGCATCAGCAGGGAGCTGACCTCCACGCTGATCAGGAGGTACAGCGCGATCACGCCGAGCGCGACCGGCCCTGGCTTCCATGCGGACGCGAGGGGAACGAGGACATCTCCGAGACCGAAGTGCGTGTAGTTGTCGGCGACCAGGCCCCCGATGTGCAGTGCCGTGAAGATGACGGCAGCTCCTCCGAGGAAGCGATGCAGGTCGGTGAGCCATGCCGGGGTTGGGCGGCCGCGCGTCAGCCGCGTGCTGAGGAGCAGGCCCCAGATGACGGACGCAGTGAGCAGCCCCCACGCGACGAACCCAGTAGCCCGCGCGAGGAACCACCACAGCTGCGAGTTCATGTCCTTGGCTCCTGGATCGCTGCGGTCAGCTGCCGTGCGTCTTCGTCACGGGCGCGAGGTTGACCACGCTCGATGCGGGCGCGGGTGGCGCCGGCGTCGCGGCCATGCTCGTCGCCGGCCGCTGGACGATGATGACGGCCGGCGCCGGTGGCGAGGTGGGGGCGGCTGGAACCGTCGCCGTGGTGGCCGGTCTCGAGGCGGCCATGACGTTCATCAACACCACGGACGCACTCACGCTGATGCCTGCTGCGAGCACGCGACCACCCATCGCCGCGTGGCGTCGTCGGACGTTGACGGGCGCAGTCGCCGCTCCTGGCTCGGCCTTCGCTCCCCCAGCGGGCGGTGTCGGCTGGCGTCGCTCTCGGAGCGCGGCAAGGCGGGCCGCGCGCTCGTCGCTGGTCGTGTGCGCCCGATCAGTCGTCACGTTCACCACCGCCGTGCTCGCTGTCGTGACCGCCGCCGTCCTCGTGCGAGCCGGCGGATGTCGCGCCAGTCGATGACGGGGCGGTCGTCGCGGTTGCCCCGGCCGGCGCGTCGACGTAGATGATCGTGGTGGGCGGGGCCGCGACGACGGGCGTGAGCTGACCCACCTTGTCGTTATTGGGGGCGCCGAGGATGTCGGCGTTGGCCGTGATCGCGAGCGCGCCGACGAGAAGCGCCCCTGAGATCACAGCGGCGACACTGATGGCTCTGCGGCGTTCCATGTTTGGGACGGTACGGAGGACCCGGTCAAGCGACCCTCAGGTCGAGGTAAGCACCGGGTTAGGGATTTCGACGTGGGTCGTCGGTGATCGGGTGTTGATCGAGCCGGCTGGCAAGTGCACGACGACGTCGAGGCCGACCCCGCCGGGCCCGGTGTCGATGCGCGCCGCGCCCCCGGAGGCGTCGGCGAGCTGGGAGACAATGGCCAGGCCGAGGCCGAAACCTTCTCCCGCAGCTCCCGCCGGACGCCAGAACCGCTCGAACGCATGGGCTCGTTGCTCGTCGGTCATGCCTCTGCCCTGGTCGATGACATGGACGTCGACTCCCTCGTGAGCGGGAGCCACTTGGATCGTGACCGTCGAACCCGCGGGGGCTGCGTCGAGGGCGTTCGAGATGAGGTTGTCGAGGATCTGCTCGAGCGCCCCCGGTACCGCCCTCGCCGTCAGCCCGGGCGGCGAGGCGCTCGTGAGCTGCACGGCGTGGTCGCCCGCGACAGGTGCCCACGTCTCGGTTCGCTCTGCGACGATCGCCGCGACGTCGATGTCAGTCACGTCATGCGGCGCCGCGTCGAGACGGGCGAGGACCAGGAGGGACTGTACGAGTCGACCGAGCCGCGCCGTCTCGTTCACCGCCGCCTCGAGCCGGAGACGGTCTGCTGCAGCGGCGCGGGGGCCTAGCGTTTCCAGGCGAAGCCGCAGCGCAGTGAGTGGTGTGCGCAACTGATGCGACGCGTCGGCGACGAAGCGCCGTTGCGAGTCGATGAGCTGCGAGAGCCGCTCCGCGGTGAGATTGAAAGTCGCCGCGAGGTCGCGAAGCTCCGGCGGACCTTCGTCGGTCGGCACGCGGACAGTGAGATCGCCGAGGGCCATGCGGTGGGCAGCCTCCTGCATCCGGCGGACGGGCCGGCTCACGCTGCGGGCCATCACGACGCCGACAGCGGTCACCACGAGCAGCACGAAGGTGGAGAGCACGCCGAGGCGGATCCAGTTGGACCGCACCCGAGCCTCGAGGGTCGATGTCGGGTAAGTGATGCGCACCGCGCCGTGCACGACGCCATTGGAGACGACGGGGATCGCGACGAAGACGAGACCCGTGCCCGCGGTCTCCGAGTGGCGCACGCCGTTGGCTCGGCCGCCACGGAGCGCGGCTTGGATCTCCGGTCGGTTGGAGAAGTCTTGCGGAGGCCCCCCGATCGCTTCGGAGTCGGCCACGCTCATCCCCGTCGGGTCGACGATCACGATCCTTCCTCCGTTGGCGCGGTAGTCAGCGAGCAACGTGTCGAGCTGCGGGGGGACGCCGTTCTCGAGGTCGTCCTCGGAGCGGGAGGCGACGACTTGCGCGTCGCGTTCGATGTCGAAGAGAAGGTCGTTCTTCTCCCTCCCGGCGAACACAACGCCGAAGGGGATGACCACGATCGCCAAGGCGAATGCCGTGATCGTCAGATAGGTGAGGAGGAGGCGTCTGGTCACGGCTCAACCCGGCAGGTCGAACCGATAGCCAACTCCCCGCAGGGTCACGATCCACGCGGGGTTGCCGAGCTTGCGTCGCAACGATGCGATGTGGACGTCAAGTGTCTTGGTCGGTCCCCACCAGTTCTCGTCCCACACGCGGGCGATGATCTCCTCGCGGGTGCGCGCGACGCCGGGTTCCTCGGTGAGGAGTGCGAGCAGGTCGAATTCCTTGGGTGTCAGGTCGACCTCGCCGCCGTCGAGCCATACTCGACGGGCCCGCCGATCGACCCGTAGCGGACTCGTGGACTGTTCGGCGGGCTCGAGGGCGTCGACTGCTGTGCTTCGGCGATGCACCGCGCGGATGCGCGCCACGAGCTCACGGAAGGCGAAGGGTTTCACGACGTAGTCGTCGGCGGCCATCTCGAGCAGGAGGACGCGGTCGACCTCGTCCTCGCGTGCAGTCACCACGATGATCGGGACCCGCGATCGGTCCCGCAGGCGACGGCACACCTCTCGCCCGTCCAGGTCCGGCAATCCGAGGTCGAGCAGCACGACGTCGCCGGTGTCCGCTGCGAGTGCTTCGGCGCCAGTGCTCACCCAACGCACGGCGAACCCCTCGTGCTCCAGGCCCTCGGTCAGGGGCTCGGCAATCGTGGGGTCGTCCTCCACGACCAGCACCCGCAAGGGGGTGTCCCCGGATGACGATGCGCGTTCGTGCCTGGCTTCCACACTGCGATGGTCCTGCGACGGCCCCGGAGCCGACAGGGCCGAACGTCACCAAACGACGCAAATCCCAGGAGAGCCGTCGCGCAGTCGGGCATCCGCGGACATGCGGTCACCCTCGGCGAGGAGCAGACGTCGACGGGAACGAGGGAAGTCGCGGGCGACCTGACCAGGATGATCGCGACGGCGAGCGCTGACTTCCTCACTCACCGTAGTTCGGGCACTCCGCGGAGATGCTCGAGGCGCTCGCGCAGATCAGCCTCGTGCTTGAACTCCTCCAGAGCGAAGTACTCCGCCAAGAAGTCCTCGGCGTCGGGCTCTGTCGCCTCCACTGGCCGCGCCCGGCGGCGCACGAGGAGGACGACCACTGCGATCAGGACCATGAAGCCGAGCGTCGACGCAAGCAGCCAACCCATTGCGGGTCACCTCCAGTTGGGGTTCTCGGTTTCCATGGTCTGCGGCCTGAGTCGGCTCGACCAGGGAAGAAGGTCACGTCCTGCTGTCGGGGGTTGGTTGTGCAGGGCCCTTCGACCCTGGTCGGCGAGATGCTGATGCGGTTCAGTGACCTCATGACGACTCGCATTGGCATCAACGGGTTCGGCCGGATGGGCCGAGCGGTGTATCGCATCATCGAAGAACGAGAGCTGGATCTCGAAGTGGTGGCGGTGAACGAGCTCGGGCCGGCAGGCACTATGGCCGGCCTCCTGGCCCGCGATTCGGTGCACGGCCGCTTCGCGCCACCCATCACCGTGGGCGAGGGCGGACTGAGGATCGGCGAGCGGTGGGTTCGAACCTTCGCTGAACGTGATCCCGCCGCCCTGCCATGGGGCGATCTCGGCGTGAGCGTCGTCGTCGAGTCGACCGGCCACTTCCGGACTCGCGACGCGGCGGCGGCCCATCTCACCGCCGGCGCCCAGCGCGTCGTGGTGTCCGCTCCGTGCAAGGGCGCCGATGCCACGTTCGTCATCGGCGTGAACGAGGACGACTTCGATCCCGCTGTTCATCACGTGGTGTCGAACGCGTCGTGCACGACGAACTGCCTCGTGCCGATGATCAAGGTCCTCCACGACCGCTTCGGCATCGAGCAAGGGTTCATGACGACTGTGCACGCGTACACGGGCGACCAAGCGCTCGTCGACGGACCCCACAAGGATCCGCGTCGCGCCCGTGCCGCTGCCCTCAACATCGTCCCGACGTCGACCGGGGCTGCCCGCGCGACGAGCGAGGTCATCGTCGAGATGGCAGGCCGGCTCGACGGCACCGCCCTCCGCGTCCCGGTTGCGGACGGTTCGATCACCGACCTCGTTGTCGTGCTCGATCGGGCGACGAACGCCGAAGAGGTCAACCTCGCGTTCGCTGAGGCCGCGACAGGCCGGCTTGCCGGCGTCCTCGAGTACAGCACGGAGCCGCTTGTTTCGAGCGACATCATCGGATCGTCGGCCTCGTGCGTGTTCGACTCCGGGCTCACGATGGCAGCGGGCAAGCTGGTGAAGGTCTTCGGTTGGTACGACAACGAGTGGGGCTACGCCAATCGACTCGCCGAGCTCGCCCTTCTGATCGGAGCTCGCTCCTAGGGAGAACCCCCGAGCAGCATCCCCGTTAGGTTCGGGCGATGGCGCGCGAGGTGGTGACTGGGTACTGCTGGCCGCAGTCCGCGGGAGCGGAAGAACAGGTCGGGCTGCACATGTCGTCGTCGGGTTCGCGCCCGGTGCGGGTCGAGGTGGCGAGGGTCGGGGCGCACCGCGAGGTCGTGCTCAGCGCTGACGCAGTCGCGGCCGGCGAGCACGACACGCCTCGCGACGCGTCGTCGAACGGATGCCGCTGGCCCCGCGCGCTCACCATCGAGGTCGACCCCGCATGGCGCTCGGGCTACTACGAGGTCGTCATGGAGATCGACGTCGGCGGGAAGGTGCGACGCGACTTCGCGTTCTTCGTCGTGCGCCCCCGTGCGGGCACGCGCGTCGTGCTCGCGCTGGCGACCAACACGTATTACGCGTACAACGACTTCGGGGGCCCGAACCTCTACACCGGTGGCACGCAGGTAGCGATGCAGCGGCCGATGGCCCCGGGGTACCTCTTCAAGCCGCCGGGCAAGGGCCGCCGCGTCACCGGAACGGGCGCACCCGATCCCCAGAACGCCGCGCACGTCGGCTACCTCCAGCTCAACCACCTGTCGGGGTACGCCGGCTCGGCGGGTTGGCCCGACTGGGAGCTGCCGTTCGTCGAGTGGGCCGAACGCGAGGGCTTCGAGATCGGTGTGTGCACGAACGCCGACCTCGAGCTGCATCCTGAGGTGTTCGACGGCGCGCACCTGTACCTGTCGGTGGGTCACGACGAGTACTGGTCGCTCGGCATGCGCGACACGGTCGAGCGCTTCGTCGCCAGCGGAGGCAACGCGGCGTTCTTCTCGGGGAACACGTCGTTGTGGCAGGTGCGCATCGAGGGCGACGATCACGACGTGATGGTCGGGTACAAGGGCTTCTACAAAGACGACCCGCTGCTCGGCACCGACCGTGAGAGGGAAGTCACCACCTTCTGGTCCGATGTGCTCGTCGGACGTCCTGAGAACCACATGACCGGTGTGTCGTTCACGCGTGGCGGCTATCACCGCATCGGTCGCAACGTCACGTCCGGTCTCGGCGGCTACACCGTCCACCGCGCTGGGCATTGGATCTTCGATGGCACCGGTCTCGGCTACGGCGACGTGCTCGGCGTGGGCGCGACTGTCGTCGGGTACGAGTGCGACGGATGCGTGTTCACCTACCGCGACGGCCTGCCGTATCCAACGGGCGAGGACGGCACGCCGTCGACATTCGAGATCCTCGGCACGTGCCCGACGCAGCACTTCACCCGCGAGTCAGCGCCCCGGCCGCCCAAGCCCGACGAACCCAGCGAGCTCGAGTACATCGCGGCTCGCGTCTTCGGCACGCGTGAGCCCGAGGCGATGGAGCGCATCCGGCACGGCCACGCTGTGCTGGGCGCGTATACGAACGACGCCGGCGCAACGGTCGTGACGTCGGGGTCGACTGATTGGGCGCACGGGCTCGCGGCTCGCGACCCGCAGATCGAGCAGATCACGAGCAACGTCCTGACGCGTTTGGGCGAGCGCCCACGTCTGAGCTGAGAGGAACCCGAGATGGCGAGCTATCGGAACCGGTTCGGGCCGCACAACCCCGACGAGACGTACCTCCCGCACGCGTTTCCCGAGCAGCTCGCCGACCTCGGCGAGGTGCAGATGAACTACGTCACCGTCGGTGACGCGTCGAAGCCGGCACTGCTCCTGATCCCCGGGCAGACCGAGTCGTGGTGGGGATACGAACAGGCACTGCCACTGCTTGCCGACCACTTCCAGGCCTTCGCGGTGGATCTGCGCGGCCAGGGCCGCTCGACGCGCACACCCGGTCGCTACACGCTCGACAACATGGGCAACGACCTCGTGCGCTTCATCGACGTCGTGATCGGGCGGCCGACGGTCGTGAGCGGTCTGTCGTCGGGAGGCGTGCTGTCCGCATGGCTCTCCGCGTATGCAAAGCCGGGCCAGGTCGTCGGCGCGCACTACGAGGATCCCCCGCTCTTCGCGTCCGAGCTCACCCCGGCCACCGGCCAAGGCATGCGCCACGGCATCGGGCCGATGTTCCGGCTGTGGAGCACGTTCCTCGGCGACCAATGGAGCATCGGCGACTGGGACGGCGTGCGGGCTGCGGCACCCGACGTCCTCCCCTCGTGGATGCACGGGTTCGTCACCCCGGGGGACGAGCCGCCGCAGAACCTGAGGGAGTACGACCCCGAGTGGGGACACGCGTTCTGGACCGGCACCGTCGCTGCGTCGTGTGACCACGAACGGATGCTTCGCTCTGTGAAGGTGCCGGTGCTGCTCACCCATCACTTCCGCGTCGTCGACGAGGAGCTCGGGTTCCTCATGGGGGCAATGTCCGATCTCCACGCGCGGCGGGTCGTCGCGCTGCTGGGTGAGGCCGGAGTGGCCGTCGACTATCGGTCGTTCGAGCAGATGGGCCATTCGATGCACGGCCAGGATCCGGAGCTCTTCACCGACACCGTGGTCGACTGGGCGTCGGGCCTGCCCGCTGTGAGACAGTGACCGGTGTGAACGGACCAATCGTCGTCGGAACAGACGGATCAGACACCGCGGCCGTTGCCGTGCGCACCGCGACGGCGCTCGCGAAGACCTTCGGCCAGCCGTTGCACGTCGTGTGCGCCTACCACGTGCCCGTCGCCGCCGACGGCCTCGCGTTGTCGGCCGGCGTGTCGGCGACGGCCGGGCTCGATGGTGGCTGGGTCGAGGAGGTGCTCGTCGGTGCCGCGGCCGAGGCGAAGGAGTCGGGCGTCGAGGTGCGCACCCACTCGAGAGCAGGCAACCCGGCCGAGGCGATCTTGGACGTCGCCGACGAGGTGAACGCGGACTTGATCGTGGTGGGCAACCGGGGGATCGGCTCGAAGTCGCGCTTCATCCTCGGCAACGTCCCGAGTCGCGTCGTACATCACGCGACGTGCTCGACCTACGTGGTCAACACGAAGGGCCCGTAGCGCAGGCTCACCGGCGCAGCATCGACGCGTACAACGCGGCGGCTGCGTCCACGCCATCCTCGTCACCGGTCGCGACGAGGTCGAGCAGCAACCCACGCGTGACCGCGAGGCTCAGCCGCACCAGTGCCGGGTCGATCCTGCCGTCGCTTCGCTTCGCGATCTCGTCGAGCCAACCGTCGACCGCGCCGGGAACCATGCGCGCAAAGGGCGCTTCGCCCTGCGCGGCACGCGCGTAGCACTCGAAGAAGAGCCGCTCGAAGGGTCGGACCTCCGGCCGGCGCAGGTCGGCCCACGTCGCTTCGATCGCGTCGGCCGGCGTGCGGGGGAGGCTTTCGAGCTGCGCAGTCTGACGACGCTCGACCTCCTCGACGATCGCGACCAGCAGCTCGTCGCGTGAGCCGAAGTAGTGGAGGAGCATGCGATGGCTCGTGCCGACCGCGTCGGCGACTTCGCGCAGCGACCGTCCCCCGATGCCGCCGTCGGCGTACGCGTCGATGAGGGCGTTCAGCAGATCGGCGCGTCGCTGTTCGTCAGGCTGACGCGGCATCCCGCCCGATCGTCCGCTCACTGCGTGATCGAAGGCTGCGTGATCGAAGACCTTGTGCCTCGAGGTCGAGGTATCGGCGGGTCAGGCGCCGTGTCAGCGCTCCGACGAGGACGCCGATCGGCCCGCGCTGCTCGATCTTCTGCTGCACGACCGTGCGCTCAGCGTCGATCGCGGCCACTTCGTGGGTCGCGAACGCCGTGCTTCCCGGAGCCTTCTGGCGCCATGTCCACGAGACACCGGGGTCGACATCGGTCACCTCCCAGACGAGCTTGGGCATCCGCGGCTGCTTGATCTCGAAACGCTTGCCCACCTCGATTGCCGCCCCGTCGAGCGCAACGATCCGTTCGATCGAGGCGGTCCATTCCGACCAGCGCTCGACGTCGGTGAAGACGTCCCACACGACCGACGCCGGGGCCTCGATCTCGATGCTTCCTTCGGTGATCATGTACCAGATGGTACACAATTGATCGCGCCCTGTCCATGTGACGTTTGTTGCCGTGTGGGGGGAACACCCGCCGCGCGTTGCGCGTGGTGCGCTGGTGGGACGGCACCTGATCGGTCAGCGCTTCGCCTTCGCTTGCGCGGCGTTTGCCTTCACTTTGGCTTTGAGGATCTTCTTGATCGCCGCAGCTGGCACCTTTTGGTCGAACTTGATCTGGAACGTGTCCTTCAGGACCTTGTAGCCCTTCGCTTCGAGCGCGGCGCGGTCTTCGATCGCGACCGCACCGAAGCCGATGCTCACGTGCTTCGTGTATGCGGCGAACCCACCGATCTCACCTTGACACCGGTAGAACGGGACGCCCCAGCTGATCTTCTCTTCCACCTTCGGAATCGTCATCAGGACGATCTTCCGGAGCTCGTCGAGGATCGGGCGGGCCTCGACCGGCGCAGCGGCGATGTACGCGTCGACGTCCTTGGGCTTTGTCATCGAGCCACGGTACGCGTAGGAAAGCGCCCGTGGGCCGAAGGGAAGAGGTCGCGCTGGCCGTCGCGCTGCCGGCGATCGTCGGATCCTTCGGTGACTACACCGTCGAGCCCGGCGCCGTCACCTGGAAGACGTCGCTCGCGTTTCGCAGCCCGACCCGGCTCCCCGTCCGGCGAGCGCAGTAACTTCGACGCTCAGTGACGTACGCCGGGGTTCGCCGCATCATCGACGCGGACAGCCACCTCATGGAGTGGCCGGGCTTCCTGAGCGACCACGTCGATCCCAAGCTGCGTGACGGCCTCCCCAACATCGAGGCCGTGATGGTCGCGAATGGCGTCGACCCGAGTCATTGGCAGCACTCCAACGATGAGCGCGAGCGATTGATCGGGCTCGGCGACGACCTCGTCCGGCGCGGCCCGAAGTGGCACGCGGCGTTGGGCGCCGTCGCGCCGGAAGAGCGGAGTCGCGCGCTCGACCTTCTCGGCTTCGAGCATCAGGTCGTGTACTCGTCGTTCTGCGCGCCGCTCTTCGAGCTCCAGGACGCTTCACTCCGGTACGGCGCGTACCGCGCGCACAACCGAGCGATGGCCGGATTCTGCGAGGGAGACGATCGGCTCCACGGAGTCGCGATCTGCGACCTCGATGAACCGGAGCAGTCCATCGTCGAGCTCGACGCCGCGCTCGACATGGGTCTCGGGCTCGTGTGGCTCCCCGCCCGCGCGCCGGGCGGCCGAGCCCCCGGCCATCCCGACCACGATCCGTTCTGGGCGCGACTGGCTGAGCGCCGCGTCCCGTTCGTGTTGCATGTCGGCAGCGGTCGGCTGCCGATCGGCACCGAGTGGATGGACGACGGACGGCCCCGGTCGGAGCAGTTCAGCGGCGCCGAGATCATCGGCTCGAAGGACTTCATGGTCGTGTACCACACCGCGTCTCGTTTCCTGTCGGTGCTCGTGCTCGACGGCGTGCTCGAGCGTCATCGCGGCTTGCGCGGCGGCGCGATCGAGATGGGTGCGGGATGGGTCCCCGACATGTTGCGCAGGCTCGATCACGCGACGGCGATCTGGAGTCGCTCCGAACCGAGGCTGGCGACGTTCGAACGGACACCCACCGAGCAGGCGTGTGCGCAGCTCCGCTTCACCCCCTATCCGTTCGAAGACATCGGTCGGATCGCAACAGAGTCGGACTCGCGCCTCTACTTGTTCTCGTCCGATTACCCCCATGCCGAGGGCGGGCGAGATCCCCTCGGCCGGTTCGAGCGCTCATGGGCCGGCGCACCCGCGGCCGACGACGTCGTCGACGGCTTCTTCGCCGTCAACGCGGCCGGCTGGCTCGGCATCGAGCAACTGGCCTAGACAGCCGTACGAGAGATGAGGACGAAATGACGACGATCCAGCTGCGCCGCTACGCGATCGAGCCGGGACGGATGGACGACTTCGTAGCGTGGTTCCCCTCGATCAGCGAGCCGCGCGCGAAGTTTGGCTTCCGGGTCGTCTTCGCGTACGCCGACGACGAGAACGACCAGTTCGTGTGGGCGGTCGCACACGACGGTGACTTCGACGCCGCCGAGGCGGACTACACCGCGTCACCTGAGCGAGCGAAGGCCTTTGCCAACAACCCGAACGTGGTCAAGAGCATGGTTGTCAGCAAGGTGCGTCCCGTCGAAGTGTGACGCGACGCTCGCAGTGTGAGAATCATGGCGACACCGCCGTGAACCGCGTACAAGGGGGATCAGACGTGGCTGGAAGCAACGGTTCGGACGAGGCTCGGCCGGACTATGACGTGGTGGTCGTGGGCGCAGGCTTTGCGGGGCTCTACCTGCTCCGCAGGCTCCGGGAGCTCGGGTTCTCGACTCGCGTTCTCGAGTCAGCCGACGACGTCGGCGGCACGTGGTACTGGAACCGCTATCCCGGCGCTCGGTGCGACATCCCGACGACCGACTACACGTACAGCTTCGATCCCGACCTCGAGCGCGACTGGACGTGGTCCGAGAAGTACGCCACGCAGCCCGAGATCCTCCGGTACCTGCAGTTCGTGGCGGACCGGTACGACCTGCGCCGCGACATCGACTTCTCGACGCGCGTCACTTCGGCAGCGTGGGACGAAGCGGCGTCGCTCTGGCGCGTGCGCACCGACTCCGGCGCCGACCTTTCGTGTCGGTTCTACGTGATGGCGACCGGCTGCCTGTCGATGCCGAAGGAGGTCGACATCGAGGGGGCCGATCGGTTCGGTGGAGAGGTGTACTTCACCAGCCGTTGGCCGCACGAGGGCGTCGACTTCACGGGGAAGCGAGTCGCAGTCATCGGCACCGGGTCGTCGGCGGTGCAGTCCATCCCGCTCATCGCCGAGCAGGCCGCGGAGCTGACTGTGTTCCAGCGCACCCCGGCGTTCTCAGTGCCCGCGCACAATGGTCCACTTCCGCCGCATCGTCTCGCCGCACTCGAAGCCGACCGCGCCGCGTACCGGGATGCGGCGAAGCACTCGCGGGGGGATCCCTGCGGAGCCGCTCGAGCTCACCGCGGCAATGTGTTCCGAGGAGGAGCGCCGCGCTCGATTCGAGGACGCATACGAGGCGGGCGAGCTCTTCGCCATCCTCGGCATCTTCGCTGACCAGGCGGTCAACCCAGAGGCCAACGACATCGTGGCCGAGATGATCCGGGAGAAGGTTCGGTCGATCGTGACTGACCCCGAGACGGCCGAGTCGCTGTGCGCGAAGGACTACTACTTCGGCACCAAGCGGCCGTGTCTCGACACGGGTTACTTCGAGACGTACAACCTCCCGCATGTCCGGCTAGTCGACCTACGCAAGGACCCGATCAAGAGCATCACCGAGACCGGCATCGACACGGTCGGCGGCTCACTCGAGTTCGATGCGGTCGTCTACGCGACTGGATTCGACGCGATGACGGGCGCGCTGGTGTCGGTCGACATCACCGGCCGTGATGGTGTCGCGCTGAAGCAGAAGTGGGCCGACGGTCCGACGACCTACCTCGGCCTGACAACTGTCGGCTTCCCGAACTTCTTCGCCATCACCGGCCCGGGAAGTCCATCGGTGCTGTCGAACATGACGGTGTCGATCGAGCAGCACGGCGACTGGGTCGCCGACACCCTCGCGGACATGAGGACGCGCGGCTTCGACACGATCGAGCCCACTCAGCAGGCGGAGTCGGGCTGGGTGCAGCACGTCAACGATTGTGCCGACATCACGCTCCACCCGACTGCGAACTCGTGGTACATGGGTGCCAACGTGCCCGGCAAGCCGCGCGTCTTCCTTCCCTACATCGGTGGCGTCGACGCGTACCGCACGACCTGCGACGAGGTCGTCTCGAACGACTACCTCGGCTTCCGACTCTCTGGGCCCGCTGGTGCGCAGTGCCACGACGGCGTGGTCCGCCGGCTGCAGCCCGACGTCGCGATGGTCCTGGACATGATGGCGTCGCTCGAGCTGCCGCCCCTCGAATCGATGGCGCCCGCGGACGCCCGAGCGTTCATGGAGGCGTCCGCGGCGATGCGTCCGCCCGGCCCCGACGTCGGCGAAGTGATCGCCGGTGTCTTGCCCGGCGCGGACGGCGACCTGCGTTACCGGCTCTACCGGCCGGAAGGGCCCGGGCCCCATCCGATCGTCGCCTACTTCCACGGCGGCGGGTGGGTGTTGGGCAGTGAGGAGTCCGATGATCCGTTCTGTCGCGATCTCTGCGTGCGGTCCGGAGCGGTCATCGTCTCGGTCGACTACCGACATGCCCCCGAGCACGTCTTTCCGGCCGCTGCCGACGATGCCTTCGCCGCTGTCCGCTGGATCGCAGACCACGCGATCGAGCTCGGCGGGATCCCCGGGCAGCTGGCTGTCGCGGGTTGGAGCGCGGGCGGCAACGTCGCGACAGTCGCCGCGCGCCGCGCCCGAGACGCGGGTGGTCCCGAGATCGTCGGGCAGCTGCTGATGAACCCGGTCACCGATAGCGACATGACGACCCCGTCGTACCGGGAGTGCGCGGAGGGCTACATCCTCACGAAGGCGCTCATGGAGTGGTTCTTCGATCACTACATGGACGGTGCCGATCGCACCGACCCGTTGGTGGCGCCGTTGCGAGCGAGGGATCTCTCGGGTCTCCCGCCCGCCGTGATCGTCACGAGTGAGTTCGACCCGCTGCGTTCCGAGGGCGAGGCCTACGCGGAGGCGCTCGGCAAGGCCGGTGTCGCGACACAGCATGTCTTCGCTCGCGGCCACACGCACACGTCGCTCACGATGGTCGGCGTCACCCTCTCCAGCGCGCCTGTGAGGGCGGAGATGGGCGACGCGCTGCGCGGCTTCTTCAAGGCCTCTGTTCCGGCCTGATCAGATCGCCACGAGACAGGAGCGGAAGTCGGCGATCATTTGCCGGTCGCCGTGCACCGTGCCCGCGTTGACGCGGTTGTAGGCGGTCAACCCGAGGTGCCCGGGTCGACCTCGAGGATCGCCGCGCACCCACTGAGGTCGCCCGGCGTGGCGCGAACGCCCTTCCCGGAGACGTCGATGCGCGTGTCGCCCCCATTCCGTCCACTCGTTCGCACACCGATCGCGTACGGGTTCGTGACGAGCCGGTGTCACGGCTGACCGGTAAGGGTCGAAGGGTGATGGTGTGCTTCGACGAACACGAGAGCGAAAGCTTCGGCAGCTGCAGCTGATCGAATGGTGGCGGGCGCGCGCCGCGCTCAACGAACGTCTCGCTGTGATCACCGACGGGCTCTCTGAGAACTCTCCGCCTCAAGACTTCACGGTCGCGATCGCCGAGATCAGACGTCTCGAGCCGTTGTTCCAGGACGCACCTGATCCCGAGCTCGATCGTTTGAACAAGCTGCGCCGCGATCTGTTGCTCCAAGCATTTGCCCTCGCCCAAGGGGGCGACATGGTCGGCGCCACTGCGCTCCTCGATCAGGTCACGGTCGTCACCGACGCCGCGGTCGAGCGGATCGAGAGTCTGCTCAGCGGATGACGCGTCCGCGTCACGAGCTGAGGAGCTTGGCCTTCGCCGCCGTGAACTCCTCGTCGCTGAGGATGCCCTGCGCCTTTAGCTGTGCGAGCTGGCGGAGCTGCTCGGTCATGTCTGGTGCGGCCGGGGCCACGGGTGCCGGCGCGGCGTACTGCACAGGCGCGACGTACTGGGGTTGTGCGTACTGGGGAGGCGGCGCGTACTGGGGTTGCGCGTATTGCGGCTGTGCGTATTGGGGTTGCGCGTATTGCTCGTTGTACGCCGCAGCCTGATCCTTCTGCGACCATCGATTCGCTTGTCGGCACGACACGCGGTTGCTCACCGCAGTTGCGGTGCCCGCGACAACAGCGGTGCGAGCCATCCCACCGATCAGTCCCATCGCAAGGAGTTCCTTTCGTCAGGCCTCGAGGGCGTCGAGCGCGGCGACCACCGCCGGGATCGGGATGTGGCCTTGGGCCACGAGCTGTCCACCCGCTCTGCGCACCGCGACAGAAAACGGCAGCGACCAGAGGTTCTCGTAGACGACCAGCATCCCGAGGTTGTCGGGTTGCATCGTCGAGACGGCGGTCTTGGCGTCGTCGTGAGAGAGCAGCCCCGACGATGCCCCGGCGAGCTCGCCGAGCTCACCGACTTGTGCTTCGTCGAGGTCGGCAGTCGTCAGCATGTCGAAGTCGTCGTCGGTGCGCTTGACCAAGATCAGGACGTCGAGGATGCGGATCAGCCTGCGATTGACGAGATCGAGCAAGGGCGGCACGAGCTCACCGTTGATCGTCTTGTCGGGCGCCTCGATCAAGAGCCAGTCGATTGCGCCGGTTTCGTCGAGGTCGGCCATGCCAGATCTGCCCTTCGTCGTCGACGGGACAGCGGATCGTACATGTCAGATCAGCGCGCGGTGCGACGGGCGACGCTCGCGGGTAGGCACCCGACCGGGCGTGGAGGATCGGGTCGTCGCTGAGCTCGATGCCATCGGTGACGCGGGTCGGGTCGAACACGAGGACATCGCCGTCGCGTTCGCGGTCGAACGCGAGCTCGGTGATCGACAGGTCGCCCACGCGTACGCGCTCGCGATCTGGCCACAGGGCCGTGGGATCGTCGAGCTGATCGGCATCTCCAGCGAGCTCGAGCTCGAGATGAAAGACGGCGGGTCCGTGCTTCAGTCGGGACTCGAGCTCGTCGCGGAGGTAGCTCGCGCCAAGCGCCGCGGACTCCTCGTCGGTGATCGAATTGTCTCCCTCGGCAGGAACGAAGTGGTAGCGCGCGGGTGTCACGGCTCCGTCGGCGGCAAGGAACTTGAAGGTGTGGAGCGCGTTGTAGGACAGAAGCGCATAGCTGGCAGGGATCGGCAGGGTCATCGCCGCCGTCACTGCCGGAACCGTCTCTGGGTGCTGCTCGAGGAATGCGCCGACCTTTGCGAGGTCGAGCGCGCCCGTCTCGGGATCGGGCCGGCGGGCGATGTTGAACTCGATCAGGTCCTCAGGTGTGCGCGTGAAGAACACGGGCAGTGTGATGCCGATCACGTCGGTCGTCTTGCCGTCGGGCAGGTAGAGCTTGATCGCGATCCCGCGCGCGTCTCGCGTCGCATCGGGAACCGTTGGGTCGCCTCCCCCATTCGAGAAGCGCACGTGCGCCCGCACCGGGTGACCGTCGAAGTGCGCCGCCGCGATATCGCCGCGGCCGATGGTGAGGCGGTGAACGTCGCCGCGCACAGCACGCCTTTCGCATGCGCGGCCCGATGCCCCGGGTGCACCCCATACGCGTCGTTGAGCGCGTCGACCAGCTGCTCGGCGAGATCGGTGGTCACGGGCGAACCCTACGCTTCGATGGTGACGGCAACATGACCCCCGAGTGTTCACGCTCGGGGCACTATGACGCGCTCCAGCGTGAACACTCGACGGACTCAGGCCGGGCGCGCGAGCTCGAGCGCGTCCGAGACCTTCGCGAGCGCGGCCAGGTGATCGTCGACCGACGCGAAGCCGGCGCGCATCGTGTTGAGCTCGAGGTGACTGGCCCCTGTGCTCCGCCATCGCTCGACGTGATCGAGCACCATGTCGAGACCGCCCTCGGGTGTCCAGCTCACCCTGCCCTCCATCCCGATCGACGAGGGGTCGCGGCCCGCCTCGCGTGCTCCCTCGTCGACGATCGCCTTCGCCTCATCGAGGCGTGGGCCGGGCGGCACCATCGGGAACCATCCGTCGCCGAGTCGGCCGGCGCGACGGAACGCCGGAGGCGTCGATGCGCCGAACCAGATCGGGATCGGGCGCTGCACCGGAAGGGGAGCGATCCCCGCTCCGCTCACATGCTCGGAACGACCCTCGAACGTCACCGAGCGCTCGGTGAACAGCTGTCGGAGGAGCTCGATCTGCTCGGCGCTGCGCACGCCCCGATCGCCGAAGCTCCTGCCGAGTGCGTCGTACTCCACCGGGTTCCAGCCGACGCCGATGCCGAGGCGGAAACGGCCTTCGCACAGGATGTCGACCTCGGCCGCCTGCTTGGCCACGAGCGCGGTCTGCCGTTGCGGGAGGATGATCACGCCGGTCACCAGCTCGAGCTTCGTGATGCCGGCCAGGAAGCCGAACAGCACGAACGGCTCGTGGAACGTCGTGTCGACGTCGTAGGGCCCGGCCCAACCCTCGTGCACCGCGGGGTCGGCGCCGAGCACGTGGTCGTACGCGAGGAGGTGTGCGTATCCGAGCGCTTCGACCCCGGTGCCGTACACCGCGCACCGCGCCCACGTCCGCGCCGATCTCGGTCTGAGGGAACACCACGCCGATCTGCATCGGCTCGTGTCTATCGCGCATCGGTCCGGTTGTAACGCGGGCGACGAAGCGGGGGACTCCCGTGGGTCACCGACATGTGCACTGACCTTCACCCGCGTCGCTCGACGCTCGCCGTAGCCTCGTCGCTCGTGGACGACGACGAGCTGCTTGTCGACCGGCTTCGGGCCGGAGACGAGTCCGCTTTCGTCGAGCTCGTGCGCCGTTACCAGCCGCGGTTGCTCCGCGTCGCTGAAGCGACAGTCGGTCGTGGGTCGGTGGCGCAGGAAGTCACCCAGGACACGTGGCTCGCGGTCTTCAAGGGCATCGACCGCTTCGAGGGTCGCTCGTCGTTCAAGTCCTGGCTCTTCAGCATCCTCTTGAACCGTGCCCGGTCCGCTGCCCGTAGCGAAGACCGGGCGGGTCGCCCTGACAGCACCATCGGCGAGGAGCGCTTCGACGCGAACGGGGCGTGGGCGCAGCCCCCAGAGCCATGGGCCGATCGAGCGGTCGATCGTCTCGTCGCTGCGGAGCTCTCGACGCGCGTGCACGACCTTCTGGCGATGCTGCCCGAAGCTCAGCGGCAGGTCGTGGTCCTGACCGATGTCGAAGAAGTTCCTCCCGCAGAGGTCGCCTCGATGCTCGGGCTCACGGAGGGCAACCGGCGGGTGTTGCTCCACCGCGGCCGAGCACGGCTACGGCAGCTGCTCGCAGCGGAGATGAGCCGGTCATGAGGCTTCGTTGGTGGCGCCGCCGAGCACTTGTCTGTCGTGACGCCGTCGCGCTGATGACCGACTACCTCGATGGTCGACTCGAGCCTGCGGACCGCGATCGGCTCGAACGGCATCTCGCGGGATGTCCCCATTGCGCCGAGTACCTCGCACAGCTGCGAGTGACGGTCGATGCGCTCGGTGAGGTGCCTCCTGACGCGCTCAGCGACGAGGCACTGGACGAGCTCGTCGGCTTGTACCGGCGGTGGCGGTCCGACTCGAACGATCCCTGACGCCGAGACCTGCGCGTCCTTGCACGGCCGGCAGCCCAGCGCGGGAGCGAGAGCGCGCTGGGCTGGGGGCGGCTGTGGAGCAGCAGAGGGGAGCGGGTCGGGTCAGCCCATGCCATCGATCGTCGACGTGACGTTGAAGCTGGCGTCGAGCTTCACGGTGACGACCGAGCCGTCGGCTTTGGTCATGTGCACCTCGTACGTGGCGCCTTCGGCGTCGGTCTCGGCGCGCTGGGCGGTGGCGCCGGGCACCGCGGCTTCAGCGGCGGCGGTGGCCTTCGTCGAGGTCGTCGCCGGTGAGCGCCGTCTCGGTGATGCCGTTGGCCTGGTGGCCGCCCTTGCTCCAGTCGGGAGCGCCGTGCGCGTCGGGCGGCGGGGTCGCGGTGCTCGGCGTTGCGTTCGAGCTCCCGCTCGATGCCGTCGTCGTCGAGGTGGAGTCAGAAGTGGTCTGCGCGTTCGCAGTGCCGATGAGGCTGGCGCCGAGGGCACCGCCGAGCAGCGCGGTGCCGGCCATCGCGCCACCGAACGCAAGCTTGCGGAGGGGGTTCATCGGGGGGATCTCCTTGTCATTGTGTTTGTGAGTGTCGTGTTGTGGGTGTCGTGGACATGTGCGACTTGCATGGAGCCCACGATCTCGAACCCCTGTAAACCGCCACGCAACCCCGCGCGAGAACGCCGTAAGAACCACCGCTCGTCACATCTTCCCCTTCCGGCGTGTCATGCAGATGACTCGAGCGAAGGAGAAAGCACATGCAGTTCGTCTTGTTGATCTACCAGGGCACGACTCCCTTGCCGAACACCGACGCGTGGTCGGCGCTCCCGAAGGAAGAGCAACGCGCGATCTACGCGGACTACGCCGCGCTCAACGACACGCTCGGCCTGAGCGTGGGCCTGCCTCTCGGGCTCCCGGGAGACGCCAAGACGGTGCGCGTCGAAGACGGTCGAGCTGTCGCGAGCGACGGTCCGCTCCTCGGCGCAGACGGCGCGGTGGGTGGCTATGCCGTCTTCGAGGCCGATGACATCCAGGCCGCGATCGATCTTGCGTCTCGGGTGCCCGCGGCGCGGCACGGCGGTGCGGTCGAGGTTCGCCCCGTCGCCACGTACTGGTGATCGCCGCCCACGCGGAAGGTTCAGGTCGGGAGCGGCCCGGTCAGATCGCGCATGATCCGGTCGACGTGCACGAGCACCGCCGCGTACCCGAGCCATTCGTCGCCGGCTCGGTCGCGGCTTCCCTCGTGCTCGAGCGCGAGCTGCGCTCGGCGGATCGCGCCGAGCGAGCACGCCTCGCGCTTCTCGTTCACGTTCCCGATCGCCGTGGACACATCGCCGACGTAGTGCTCGTCGATGCCCGCGTGCATGACCGCGCGTACGGCTCCGCCGAGTGCGAGGAGCAGCGCGCTCATTCTGCGCATCGGCGGGTGCGCGTCGGGTGACTGCTGCGCGAACTCGTCGAGTGTGCGGGCGATTGCCGAGACGCCGATCGCTGCGCGCTCCCCGCGGGGAAGGAGCGCCTCGAGCTGCGCGAGCTGGGCTCGGTGTCGTCGATCGCGATGGTTCCACCGGGCGTTGTCGTGACTGTCGCCGACCGCCTCTGCGGCTTGCGGCAGCAGGCGGTGTCGGTTCACGTGCGCGTCGCGTCGCCACTCCGTGGTCTGCGCTTCCGTCCACTGTTCCTGCAGCTCTCGGCCCATCTCGTCGAGGGTGTCGCCGATGCCATCGGTGAGCCGCTCGAGCGTCTGGCGGGCGTCGACCAACCGCGAGGCGGGGAAGGCGAGCGACACCGCGATCCCGACGGCAGCTCCGATCAGCGTGTCGACCGCGCGCCACCAACCGTTGGTCCGTTGCGACGCAGACACTGCCCCGAGCACCACCAGGACGCTGACGGGCATCTGGGTCGCGGCCCAAGTCGGCATCCGCAACAGGAGCTCGGCGACAGCGAGCGAACCGACGACGAGCAGGCCGACCGTCCAGCCGTTGAGACGGATCGTGTCGCCGATCGCCAGGGCGAGCAGCACACCGAGCACGACGGCGAGACTCCGCAGGACGGCGCGTGACACCGACGCACGAACCGACACCCGCACGCTCACGAGCGCGGTGAGCGGAGCGAGCACGGGGTTCGCGATGTCGGTGGCGAGGTCCGCGAGCGCCCATGCCAACCCCGCGGCGAGCCCCGCCTTCAGGACGACACCGACCTCGGTCGACGTCGGGCGAGTCCACGACGTCGCTTGCGTGAAGCGGTCCCACGATCGGCGCAGTCGTCCGTCGGCAGAAGCAGTCGGAGCGGTCATCGGCCGTAGTCTCGCGGTGTGACGGGTGGGGGTCGCTGAGCCATGCCGAAGGAGATGGACTGGCAGGCCCTGCTCATCGACGGCTACGAGCCTCTGAAGAAGGCACAGCGAGTGTTCCGGCGCTTTCCGCGCGATCCTCGCTGCAAGCTCTGCCAGAACCCTTTCGGCGGCGTCGGCGGACGGATGTTCGGGATGATCGGCCGCAAGCCCTCCCGGAAGAACCCGAACCTCTGTCAGTACTGCTTCGATCACCTGCCGAACGGTGGAATCGAGATCGACATCGGCGTGGTCTTTGCCGATGTGCGGTCGTCCACCGCCCTCGGCGAACGTTCCACGGCTACTGAGTTCGCGTCGAGGCTGAACGAGTTCTACGCGACCGCCACCGATGTCCTCATCGCGCACGACGGGCTCGTCGACAAGCTCATCGGTGACGAGGTCATGGGGCTGTTCATCTGCGGCCTCGCCGGTTCGGACTACCGGCGGAAGGCTGCGCTCGCGGCATTCGACCTCGCGAAGTCAGTCGAAGGACTTCCGTTGGGCGTCGCCGCCAACGCCGGGGTCGCGTTCGTCGGCAACGTCGGCTCGGGAGCGGTCCGCGACTTCACGGCGCTCGGGGACGCGGTGAATGTCGGAGCTCGACTGCAGTCGTACGCGGCGCCCGGGGAGGTCGTGCTCGCGGCCGACCTCTACGCACTGGTGAGCGAAGAGCACCCTGACGCCCGTCTCGAGCGAGTCGACGTCCGGGGCAGGGACGAGCCCGTCGACATCGCAGTGCTCACGGTCTGACCCTCACGGTCTGACCCTCGCGGCCTACGCTCGCCCCCATCGATGTCACTGGGGCACCCGGACGCACCTCTCTCTGGTCGATCGCGTCCGACCGGTCGATCCTGTCAATCGGATCGAAGGGTTCGATCCTGTCGATCGGCAGTGTCGGCTCGATCCTGTCGATCGGCAGCGCGGGCTCGTTCGCGTCCGTGCTCTCCGTGGCGTCGTTCGCGTCGATCGGCTCGGCACTCTCGTCGCTGTCGCGGTGGTCGATGCTGTCTCACCGCACTCAGCGCGGGGTGATGACTGCACGCGGCTGACGCTGGCTATGGCGCCCAGATCTGCGCTCGGCCGGGATCGGCGCTGAGCGAGCCGTACTCGATCCCGTCTCCGCTTCGGTGGCGGTATCGCAGGAGCACCGAGATCGCGATGCCTTCGCTGTGCTCGAGCTCGACGCGGATCGCGTCGCAGTCTGCGACTCTCACGTCTGAAGTGAGCGCCACCGCCCGCAACGCGTTTCGCTCTGAGCGCAGACCCTCGCGGAGGTCCTGCAACACGTCCGTCGTGAGCGGATGCTCATCCGTGCCGGAATCGGCGGCGAACATCCGCACCTCACCGAGCTGGCTCACTCCCACCGCGTAGGGAAAGAACTCACCGTGTCTCGCGAGCATCTGCTTGGCGAACGGAAACGCCTGATCCATCAACCCGTCGAGGTCGGACTGCGCCTGTGGTGACGCGTGGTCGCGCCATGAAGCCATGAGGCAGTTTCGCGGCGGCCACCCCGCCGAAGGTGGATCAGTTCGCTACTGCGCTCGACTCGTTCGACGGCGGCCCGACGCCAACCGCACTGACGGCGCGGAGCTGGTAGTAGTACCGCGTGCCTCGGGTCGTTCCCGTGTCACGCCCACTGGTCGTGACGCCGATCGTCGCGTACAGCTTTTCCGCTCCTGGAGTGGTCGACCGCCAGAGCTGATACCCGGTGATCGGGCTCGACCCCGCGGACGGTGTCGTCCACGAGAGGTTCACGCCGCTGAAGAAGAAGAAGGGCTGCGAAGCGGTGAGCGTCGGCGCGCCCGGCAGCGTGCCCACGTTCGGCGTGGCTGACACCTCGGCGGACTTCGCGCCTTCGCTGACCGAGTTCGTGGCGGTCACCTGGTACGAGTAGGTCGTCCCGTTCGTCAGCCCGGTATCGATGTACGTCGTGACCGTGGGGTCGAGGCTCTTGATGACGGTCTGCGGGTTGCTCGGGTCTCGCCGGTAGATCGTGTAGCCGGTGATCGCCGCGCCATTGTTGCTCGGGACCGTCCACGACAAGGACACCTGGGCGTTGCCCGCGGTCGCCGCGAGCGTGGGCGCTGCGGGAGCGGTGGGCTGCGGCGGCGGAGCGGCCGGACCGACGAAGGTCTCGTACAGCAGGCGGTTCGGTGAGCCGCTGCCTGGGTTCGTGATCACGCTGGAGGTCGCGTTCGACGTCAACGCGCTCGCGACTGCCGTGGGGCTCGCGGACGGGTTCGCTGACAGGTAGAGCGCCGCCGCGCCGGTCACGTGGGGAGTCGCCATCGAGGTGCCGCTCATTGTGGCTGTCGCGGTGTCGCTCGAGTTGTAGTCAGACACGATCGTGTCGCCCGGGGCGAAGATGTCGACGCACGATCCGAAGTTCGAGAACGACGCCCGGGCGTCGCCGCTTGTCGATGCCCCAACGGTGATCGCCGTCGAGGTCGAGGCCGGCGAGTAGTTGCACGCGTTCGCGTTGCTGTTGCCGGCGGCGATCGAGTAGGTGACGCCGGAGCTGACCGACTTTGTGACCGCGTTGTTGAGGGCGCTCGAGAAGCTGCCGCCGAGGCTCATGTTCGCGACCGCAGGCTTGATGGCGTTTGCCGTCACCCAGTCGATTCCGGCGATCACCTGGGAGTACGTGCCGGATCCGCTGCAGTCCAGCACCCGGACCGCGACGAGCTGCACGTTCTTCGCGACGCCGAAGGTCGCGCCGCCAACCGTGCCGGCGACATGCGTGCCGTGGCCGGCGCAGTCCTGCCCGTTCTGCCCGTCACCGATCTCGTCGACGCCGACCGATGCACGTCCTGCAAAGTCCGTGTGGCTCGTGCGGATGCCGGTGTCGATGATGTAGGCGTGAACACCACTGCCGTTCGCGTTGTACGTGTACTGGTTGTCGAGAGGCAGGGCGTGCTGATCGATGCGGTCGAGACCCCACGACGGCGGAGAGACCTGGGTGTCGAGGGCGTGGACGTACCCGTCTTGCTCGACGGCGGCGACACGCGGGTCGCTCGCGAGCGCCCGAGCCTGCGCGTCGCTCATGCGCACCGTGAAGCCTTGGATCGCGGACTGGAACGTGCGCAGCACGAGGCCACCGTGCAGGCGCGCGAGAAGATCAGCGGCGCCCGGGATCGAGCTCGAGGAGTCTCGAAGCGTGACGATGTACTGACCCGCCACCGGCTGGTCGGGTCGACCCACGGGGTCGGGCCCCGGCGAGACCCCGGCGGCATCTGCGGCACTCGCACTGAGCACCACCATCCCCATCACGACGAGCCGCGACGAACAACCTGCGTGCCTGGCTCATGGTTCCCGCTCCAAACCCTCACCCCGCCGCCACCGTGGGCGCATCTGAGGCAAGTGTACGGAGTCAGCGACCTCGTGTATAGGTGACCTGGATCGCCCCGCCGCTGTCACGCAGGGTGAGCGTCGTGCCCTTGATGTCGAACGTCGCCACGTTCCCGAGGGCGGCGAAGTACGCGTCCTCCTCGGTCATCACGTCGTCGGCGCAGGCCTTCTTCGTGGCTGCGACCGGGCCGAGCGTCAGCGCGTCACCCGACACCGTGTAGGTCGCGTTGTAGTCGTTGCAGCCACCCGAGCCTGCGAGCCCACCGTCCGGTCCGAAGACCGCCGTGATCTGCTCGGTCAGGGTGGTCGTCTGCACGGCGCCCTTGCCGTTGTTCACGCCCGTGGCCGTCCACGCGCCTTCCACGCCGCTCAGCCCGGGGCCGTAGACGAGCACGGTGGCGCCGCTCGAGTCCTTGAGCGTGAGGCCTGTGTCGTCTGACGTGTACGACGCCACGTTCGCGAGCTGCGCGACCACCGCGGTCTCCTGCGCCGTGATCGCCGGGTCTCCGCAGGCCTTCTGCGTCATCGGCCCGAGCGTGATCGTCAGTGCCTCTTCGTCGCTGGTGTAGGTGCCGCTGAAGTCGTTGCAGCCGGTCGATCCGCTCACCTTGTTGTCGGTGAAGGCGAGCGCCGCCGGCGCCGTAGTGACGGCATCGACGCTCGATCCGGAGCGGGTGTTGTAGCTGCTCAAGATCCACGAGGTGCCGGCCAGGCCCGTCTGGCTCTGCGCTTGCGCCGCTGCTGCGGTGGTGGCGGGCGCGGACGACCCGGAGTCGTCACCGCACGCCGCGAGCACGAGTGTCGAGAGGACGGCAACTGCTGCGGTGACTCGGAACGCACGGATCATTGCGACATGGTGGCAGACGCTCAGCGCGTCGAACGGGCACGGCTCAGATCGCGAGTGCGTGGCGCGGCTGGTAGAGCATGAGATCGAGGCCGCCAGGCAGCACGATCGTCGTCGTGAGCCCCCACGGGGCCGCCTCGGGCTCGCCCGCGATGTCGAGGCCCTTGGCTCGCAGCTCGGCGACCGTCGCGTCGAGGTCGTCGCACATCAGCGACAGCTGGTGGCGCACGCCCGCGTCGAACGTCGGCCCCTCGCTTGGATGCACACCGAGCTCCGCCGGAGGCAAGGCGAAGATGAGCCAGCCGTGGCCCGCGTCGACGTGCTTCCAGCCGAAGACATCCCGGAAGATGTCTCGCACCGCCTCTGGCTCCGACGTGTACAGCAGCGCGTGGGCTCCGATGATCGCCATGCCCGCGATCGTACGCCCGAATATTTCAGTTGACACTTACGTAAGTGAGTGCTGAAATAGAGACGTGGATGCAGCGCTCAAGGCACTCGCAGAACCCCGACGGCGCGAGATCCTCCGGCTCGTCTGGTCGCAGGAGCGTCCTGCGACCGAGATCGCCGATCACTTCAGCGAGGTCACGAGGTCTGCGATCTCGCAGCACCTCAGCGTCCTCAAGGAGGCCGGGCTCGTGTCCGAACGCCGAGACGGCACGCGCCGGCTCTACCGGGCCGAGCGCGACGAGATGAAGAAGCTCCGCAAGTTCCTGGACGACTACTGGACCACTGGGCTCGAGCGGCTGCGTGACGTCGCCGAGGCCGCCCAACGAGAGAAGGAGACCCCCCGATGACCGAGCTGGTGCGCGAGATCATGGTCGATGCGACACCCGAGACGATCTGGCCGTTCCTCGTCGATCCGAGCAAGCACGTCGAGTGGATGGGCACCGCGGCCGAGATCGATGCCCGACCGGGCGGCCAATACCGAGTGCTGGTGGCGGGCCAGTACCAATCCTCGGGCAGCTACCTCGAGGTGATCCCGATGGAGAAGGTCGCTTTCTCGTTCGGTTGGGAGCAGGAGGGCAATCCGATCGCTCCGGGCTCGACGACCGTCGAGATCTCACTGCATCCCGAGGGGACGAAGACCCGAGTGAGGCTGGTGCACAGCGGCCTGCCCGACGCCGCCGCCGTGGAGAACCACGACAAGGGTTGGCAGGTCTACCTCGATCGTCTCGCTGTCAGCGCGGCGGGCGGCACGAACGGCCCGGATGTCGGTTCGGGCGAGAGCGCCTAGCCGAGCATCAGGTCGAGCACGCGGTCGAGCAGGTCGTCGGTGATCGCCAGGTTGTAGACCGCGTGATGCCAGAGGAAGGCGGGGAGAGACTCTGCGACGAGCTCGACGTCAGCGTCGGGACGCAGCTCTCCCCGCTCGACCGCGGCCTCGACCAAGCGCCGCATGTGCTCACGCTTCTGCCCGATCACCGACCGGCTGAACTCCTCGGCGAGGTCGGGATGGCGCATCCGCTCCATCGCGAACGTCGTGAGCAGCTTGGCGTTGTCGCCGCGCAGGTGGTCGGCGAGCGGCTTCATCATCGTGATGAGGTCCGCTCGGAGGTTGCCCGTGTCAGGCAGCTGGTCTTCGACCATGGCGCCGTCGCGGATCGCTTCGACGACGAGGTGTGCCTTCGTGCTGTAGCGCCGGTAGATCGTGGCCTTGCCGACACCCGCGCGTGCCGCGATCCCCTCGACGCTCACTCCGGCATAGCCGGACTCGGTGAACGCCTCGCAGCGTCGCGCGGAGGATCGCTTCGTCGCAAGCAGGGTCGCGGGGTCGACCCGCGCGGGGCCGTACCTCGGCTTCGCCCAGCACCTCGGCGTCGCTCAGCGTCATCCGGCCACCCCCACGGGCACGGGCTCGAGCTCGGGTGCGGAAGCGCTCACATCGACCTCGTCGCGAGCGCGAGCGGGCAGGAAGATGAGCACGCCGGTCGCAGCGAGGAGCGTGATGACCGCCGCGAGGACCCCGATGATGTGGAGGCCGCTGACGAAGCTGTCGTTCGCCGCTCCGACGATCTGCGCGCGGAAGGGCTGCGCACCTGGCGCCTTGGCCGCGATGGCGAGCGCCGAGTTGATGTTGTTCTTCACCTGACCGACCAGAGCGTTGGGCAGCACCGACCCGAGCTTGCCGGCCATCGAGGTCGTGAAGTGGCTGGCCATCAGCGATCCGAACACGGCGACACCGATGGCGCCGCCCATCTGTCGGGTCGTGTCGTTCACCGCCGAGCCGACGCCGGCCTTGGCTCGAGGGCAGCGAGCCCATGATCGAGTCGGTGCACGGCGCCATGACGTTGCGACATGCCGACGCCCATCAGCATCGTCACCACGATGATGTGCAGCGTGCTGCTGTTCGGCTGGAACGTCGAGAAGAGGATGAACGACAGCGTCACGATCATGAGACCGGCGGCCACCACGAGCTTGTTGCCGAAGCGGCGCACCCAGATCGCTCGACATCGGAGCGAAGATCATCATCGTGATGGCCTGCGGGATGAGCACCGCGCCGGCCTTCACCGTCGAGTAGCCGAGCACTCGCTGCAGGTACTGGGTCAGCAAGAACAGCGTGCCGAACAGGGCGAGGAACACGAGCGTGATCGCGCCGCTCGCTGCGCTGAATCGTGGGTTCTCGAAGAAGCGCATGTCGAGCATCGGGTGCGTCGAGTGCAGCTCCCAGGCGAAGAACGCGCCGAGGATCAGAAAGCCGACCGTGAACGCCGGTGAGGATCGGTGGTCGAGGTCCACCCCTTGCTGGGAGCCTCGATCACGGCCCACAGAATCGTGCCGAGGGCGGCGATCGACAGCACAGCGCCGAGCGGGTCGAGGGCAGCGTGCGACGGGTCCTTCGACTCGGGGATCAGCCAGTAGCCGAGGACGAGGCCGGCGATCACGATCGGCACGTTGACGATGAACACCGAGCCCCACCAGAAGTGCTCGAGCAGCAGGCCGCCGGTGATCGGGCCGATGCCGATGCCGAGCGCGGACACGCCGGCCCAGATGCCGATCGCCTTGCCCCGCTCGCGCGGGTCGGTGAAGACGTTCGTGATGATCGACAGCGTCGCCGGCATGATGAACGCGGCACCGACGCCCATCAGCGCAGCGGGTGAAGATCAAGGTCGTGGCCGAGCCGGCCATCGCCGACATGAGCGAGCCGAGGCCGAAGATCGACAGGCCGATCGCGAGGAAGCGGTACCGACCGAAGCGGTCGCCGAGGCTCCCGGCGGTGAGCAGGAGGCCGGCGAACACGAGCGTGTAGGAGTCGACGATCCACTGCAGCTGGCTGGCGGTCGCGCCGAGGCCCCCTTCGCTGACCGGGTGGGCCAGCGTCGGCAGCGCCACGTTGAGGATCGTGTTGTCGAGGACGATCACGACGAGGCTGATGCACAGCACCAGGAGCGTGAGCCACCGGCGGCGGTAGACGACGTCGGGATCCTTCAGAGCAGCGCGCATTTGAGAGTTTCTAACCGGCACCGAATCGAAACGCAACCGTCTCGTTAATGAACTTGGTCACCCCCGCGTGGTCACCCCGGTGGCCGTCGCGGGTACGGCTCGGGCATGACTCTCCCTGAGGTCGCAACCCGAGACGAATGGCTCAAGGCCCGCAAGAAGCTCTGGAAGCAGGAGAAGGACCTCACGCATCGTCGGGACCGGATCAGCGCCGATCGGCGCCGCCTCCCGATGGTGAAGGTCGAGAAGCAGTACGTGTTCGAGGACTCCAATGGCACGGCGACTCTGCTCGACCTCTTCGAAGGTCGGTCGCAGCTGATCGTGGGGCACTTCATGTTCGATCCCGAGTGGGAGGTGGGTTGCTCCAGCTGCTCGGCGGGCGCCGACGAGATGTCCGAAGGGCACCTCATGCACCTGCATGCTCGTGACACCACGTTCGCGTACGTGTCGCGCGCTCCGATCGCGAAGATCGAGGCCTACAAGCTTTCGAAGGCGTGGACCTTCCCGTGGTACTCGTCGTACGGCACGGACTTCAACTACGACTTCCACGTCACGCTCGACCAGACGATCACCGCGCCCGAGTACAACTACGAGCCGTTCGAGATGAACGGCGAGCACTCGGTCGAGATGCCGGGGCGCAGCGAGTTCCTCCGTGTCGGCGACGAGGTGTTCCACACGTACTCGGTCTACGCGCGTGGCCTCGAGACGATCGGTGGCTCCTACTACCTGCTCGATGAGACACCGCTCGGGCGGCAGGAGCAGTGGGAAGAGCCGAAGGGCCGCGCCGACGACGCTCGGACGGCTACGCCGAACTTCGCGTCGTAGCCCGCGTCATCAGGTCGACGAGACCACGTTCGCCGACGTGACCGTGCTGATCGAGCCCGGACAGGAAGTCCTCGACCAGATGCTCGGCGCCGTCCCCCTCGCCGCGTGAGCGTCTTCCGCTAGGGGGCGCGAAATTCGGGCGAACTGGCAGTCAGTTGGCCCCTGGTCCTGCCCGTTCGCTCAGGACGCGTCCTCGCTGAGCGGGGCGAACCGAGGCGGGCGGCGCTCGACGAACGACACCACGCCCTCCGTCGCGTCGGGGTGCAGAAGCGCGGCCTGGACGTGCACGTCGGCTCCGCGCAGCGCGTCGGCCATCGGCAATCCCGAGTCCCCGTAGAGCTGCCGCTTCATGACGGCCATCGATCGCGGCGACACGTTGGCGGCGAGCTCGTCGACGTACGCCCTCACCTCGTCGAGGAGCCGCTCGTCGGGCACGAGACGATCGACGAACCCGATCCGGAACGCCTCCTCGGCACTGAAGCGGCGCGCGCTCCACATCAGGTCGAGTGCACGGTTGAGACCGACGATGCGCGGCAGCAGCCAGCTCGTGCCGTGCTCCGCTACGAGGCCGCGACGCGAGAACGCCGTGGTGAAGCTCGCGCTGGTCGCGGCGAACCGCAGGTCGCACATCATCGCGAGTACGAACCCCCCGCCTGCCGCCACTCCATTGACCGCGGCGATCACGGGCTTTGGCACGCGCAGGATGTGGCTGAACAGCGCCGGGAGCTCTTCGGGGTCTGAGCTCGGCCGGCTTCGCGCTGCCGGATCCCCTGAGGCCGAGCGAGCCAGGTCTCCCGTGTCAAGCCCCGCGCTGAAGGCGCGGCCGCTTCCGGTCACCGCGATCGCGATCACGCTCGGGTCGGACGCCGCCGCGTCGATGACGGATCGGATCTCGCCGACCATCTCGAACGTGAACGCGTTCAGCTTCTCGGGGCGATCGAGCCGGACGATCCCCAACGGCCCCTCGACGTCGTAGCGCACGTTCACTTGTCGTGCATTGTCGCTCACTCGCTCCCGAGGCGCTGCTCGATCGCATCGAGGCGGCGGAGGATCTCTTCGAGGCCGGCGTCGGGCGCCGGCGCTGGTGTCGGCGCCGACTGCTCCTTCGCGTGCCCGAACCCCGACAGCGCGGTCACCACTGCGCGCCGAGCAGAACGCACGTCGACCCCCATGCGGCGAAGGACCTGTGCGCCCATCGTGTCTTCGGTCGCGAGCACGCCGAGGAGGAGGTGCTCGCACCCGATGTAGTTGTGCCCGAGCGCCATCGCCTCCTTCGCGGTGAGCTCGAGCGCGCGCATCGCGCCGGGTGCGTATCCCGGGCTGTCGACGGCGGCAGCGGTCTTCGGAGGCATCGAGCCCATCAGCTCGGAGCGGAGGTCGGCGGGCTCGATGTCGAGCGACTGCAGCACCTTGAGGCCGAGGTTGCCGCCCTCGTCGACGATGCCGACCACCAGGTGGATCGTGTCGACGTGCTCGTTGGGGATCTGCGCGGCGACCTCGTGCGCGAGCTCGAGCACGTGCTTGGCCCGAGGAGTGAAGCGGCTGTAGAGCCTGCCGTCGCGGGCCGCCTGCACCTTCTGCACGGCGCTCTCGAGTGCCGCTTGGCAGATCGACGAGACGGGTAGCTCGGCTTCTTTCACCGCTTCGGCCAGGGCGTCGGGCAGGTAGACGTTGATCTTCGGCATGGGGTCATAGTGGGGTTAGAGAGGGGGTATGTCAAGGCTGTAGCGAAGACGTCGAGAGGCGCGACGCTGTCGACCGTGGCGGCTCCCACTCCTGCGATCGCGGCGCTGGTCAGTGCCGGCATCGACCATCGTGTCCACTCGTACGCGCACGATTCTGGGGTCGAGTCGTACGGGGAGGAGGCAGTGGACGCGATGGGCGTCGAGGCCAGCCGTGTGTTCAAGACACTCATCGCGACGACGGGCTCGACTCTCGTCGTCGCCGTCGTGCCGGTTCCCCACATGCTCGATCTGAAGGCGCTCGCGGTGGCGATCGGCGCGAAGCGGGTCGAGATGGCCGATCCCGCTGCCGCAGAACGCTCCACGGGCTATCTGGTCGGCGCCATCAGCCCGATCGGGCAGAAGCGCGCGCTCACCACTGTCCTCGACGAGTCCGCGCTCGAGTGGGAGACGATCTTCTGCAGTGCGGGCCGCCGGGGGCTCGAGGTCGAGCTGGCGCCGCGAGCGCTTCTCGACGTCACGGGCGGGACGGCTGCCTCGGTCGCGCGACTCAGGTCCTGACTCGCGAGGCGCGGATCGGGCGAGCGCCGATGTCCAGCGAGACGATGATGACAAGAAACCGGACAGCCACCGACTCACCGCTCGCGACGACGATGACGATGGCCGGGTCGGCCCTAGTCTTCCGGCTCCCGCGCAGCGAGGTCGAGGTCAAGGTGCACGCGAGGGTGAACGTCCGGGTGCTCCAGCTGATCGACACCGCGTCCGGCTCGCGCATCGAGCTCGAGGGCAACCGGATACCGCTCACGCATTCGAAGGACGTGATCCACAACCTCATCGGCTAGGGAGCGGTCGCGAAGATCGTGCTGGCTCAGTAACTTCGGCGCCATGAGCGAGGCGGAGGGCGTCGTTCACGCCGACGGCTACGGGGACGACCTGTTCACCGAGCCCCCTGGCGACCCTCAGACGCTCGCCAACCTCGGGCCACTCGCTCCCCTCGCGGGCGCATGGGAAGGCATCAGAGGTGATGACCTCCATCCGGTGCTCGGTGGTGCCGATGCCGCCGTGTTCGTCGAGCACTACGAGCTCGTGCCAATCGACTTCCAGACCAACGGACCACAGCTCTTCTACGGCCTGCGGTACCACACCCACCTCCACGAGGTCGGGAAGGCGGAGACGTTCCACGACCAGGTGGGCTACTGGCTCTGGGAACCGGCTACGAAGACGGTGGTGCACACGCTGACGATCCCGCGCGGCCAAGTTGTCGTCGCGGGCGGCATGGCCGAGCCCGATGCGACCGAGTTCGAAGTCTCTGCCGCGGTCGGCTCAGGCGTGTACGGCATCTCGGCGGTGCCGTTCATCGATCGCGCGTTCCGTACGTTGAGCTACCGCCTGAAGGTCACGACGCACGCCGACGGACGCTGGTCCTACGACGGCAACGCGGTCCTCGAGATCCCCGATCGAGCCGAACCCTTCGAGCACACCGACACGAACACCCTCACGAGGGTTTCCCCACCCTCGCTGAACCCCCTGGCCCTCGCCCTCGTCCGAGATGGCAGTCTCGGCATCGGCGACCTTCGAAACGAGAGTGGGAACCTGCTGTGAACCATCTGCTGCGTGACCTCGCCCCCGTCACCGAGCGTGCGTGGGAATCCATCGACCAAGAGGCGACGCGGTCGCTGAAGCACTACCTCGCCGCCCGTCGGCTGATCGACTTCTCCGGCCCGCACGGGTGGGAGCACTCCGCGGTCGATCTCGGCCGCGTGACGCCGGTTGCGAACGGTCCGATCGAGGGCGTCTCGGCTGTACGGCGAAGCGTGCTCCCGCTCGTCGAGCTTCGGGCGCCGTTCTTCCTCCCGCGGTCAGAGCTCGCAGCGGCAGATCGAGGCGCGGACGACGTCGACCTCGACTCGGTCATCGCGGCCGGGCGCGCCGCCGCGCTCGCGGAGGACGGCCTCGTGTTCCACGGCTACGCCGCCGCCGACATCGCGGGGATCATCCCGTCGTCGCCGCATCCCGAAGTCACGATCGGCGACGACTACGTGCGCTACCCCGAGCATGTCGCGCGCGCAGTCGCGATCCTTCGTGCCGCCGACATCGACGGGCCGTATGCAGTCGCACTCGGGTCCCGATGCTTCACTGGCGTCACTGAGACGACCGAGCGGGGCGGCTATCCGGTCTTCCATCACCTGCGCGAGATACTCGGCGGCCCCGTCGTGTGGGCGCCTGCGGTCGATGGCGCGGTCGTGTTGAGTCAGCGCGGCGGTGACTTCGAGATCACGATCGGCGAAGACTTCTCGATCGGCTACGTGGGTGCAGACGCCGATTCGGTGCAGCTCTACATCGAGGAGACGATCGCGTTCCGGGTCAACACACCCGAGGCCGCGGTCCACCTCGCCTACCCGTCCGAGTCGGGCTCCCGCTCGAAGAGGGGCAAGTGACGACCATCTGACAACGGCTCCCACGTGACGCGCACGGCCATGCCGGGGCGCACGTCCATCGGCGGGCAGCCGACCACGTTGGTCACCATGCGCGGTCCTTCGGCGAGGTCGACGAGCGCGACGGCATACGGCTGATCGTCGTCGAACGGGGACGGTGGTCGGTGATCGACGACGACGGCATGCACGGTTGCGCGCCCCGATGCCTCGCGGTGCTCGAAGCGAGAGCCGAGGCAGTGTGGGCACGCGACACGCGGGAAGTGCACCGGCATCTCGCAATCGAGGCACCACTGCAGCAGGAGCCGCTTCTCCCGTGTCGCCTCCCAGTACGGGAGGCTCGCGTCGGTCGGGCGTGGCTCGAGCCGGCTCACAGCGTCGCCTCCGTTCCGAGGACGATCGTCGACATGCACGAAAGGATGAACCCCGCGCCGTGGGCGACCGCGACGTCTGCGCCCTCGACCTGACGATCGCCGCACTCGCCGCGCAGCTGCTTGGTCGCCTCGGTGAGCAAGAACATGCCGTACATGCCGGGATGGGTGTACGAGAGGCCTCCGCCTTGCGTGTTCATCGGCACCGAGCCACCCGGTCCGGTGTGCCCCTCGGCGGCGAACGGACCGCCCTCGCCTTTCGCGCAGAAGCCGAGATCCTCGAGGTGGAGGAGCGCGGTGATCGTGAAGCTGTCGTAGCCCTCGAGCACATCGACGTCGGCTGGCGCGATGCCGGCCATGCGGAACGCGTTGGGACCGCTGATCGCACCGGGCGTCGTCGTGAGGTCGGGCATCTCGGCGATGGCCGAGGCATGGTCGTGCGCGGTCGCCGCACCGAGCACGTACACCGGTGGCTTGCGCAGGCTCTTCGCCCGCTCGGTGCTCGTCATCACGAACGCTCCCGCACCATCGGTCACGAGGCAGCAGTCGAGCGTGTGCAGCGGCGCCACTTGGTAGGGCGAGCCGACCACGTCGTCGATGCTCAGGGGATCGCGGTAGCGAGCCTGCGGGTTCATCGACGCCCATCGCCGCGTCTGCACCGCGATCGCAGCGAGCTGCTCCGGTGTCGTGCCGTACTCGTGCATGTGGCGGTTCGCGGCGAGCGCATACGGGGCGATTGGCGCGTGGAGGCCGTACGGGACCTCGAACTCGACGGCCGCATCGTTGCCACCACCGCCGCCCGGACGGCGAGACCGTCCTTCGCCCGACGCGCGCTTGCGATCGGAGCGGGGAGTGCTCGCGTAGACGCTCACCACCACGTCGCACAGGCCCGCGGCGATCGCCGCCGCCGCGTGCTCGGCGTGCACCTCGAACGACGACCCACCGGTCATCGTCGTCTCGGTCCATCGGGGGACGATCCGCAGGTACTCGGCCAGCACCATCGACGACTGCGTGTGGCAGACCCCGTCGACGTCCTCGATCGAGAGGCCGGCGTCGTCGAGGGCCGCCTTGATCATCGCGATCTCGAGTGCGCGTCCGTGCAGCTCGAGCTCACCCGTGGGCGACGCGAGGTCGGCGACTCCGACGATCGCAGCCTTCCCCCGCAACGTGCCGCTCATCGATCCTCCTGTGTCTCGCCGCCGGTCTCCGCTTCGCTTCGAATGGCGCGGCGGCCTGAGGGGTAAACCTTGCACATGGCCGGAGTCGCGATCATCACCGAGGCGTGCATCGACACGAAGGACCGAGCGTGCGTGGACGTCTGCCCGGTGCAGTGCATCTACGAGTTCGATCCGTCTAAGAACCAGCTGTTCTCCGAGGAGCAGGCCGGAAGCGGCGAGATCGAGAACACCCACATCCCGAACGCCGATTCGGTTGCGATCTTCAGCGACACCATCCTCTACGTGAACACCGAGGAGTGCACCTCGTGCACGGCGTGCTACCAGCCCGACGTGTGTCCGGTGGGCGCGATCTACAGCGAGGAGCACGTGCCCGACGGGACGACGAAGACCCACTACAACGCTTCAGATCCCAACAAGGGCCACGATCATTCGTTCTTCATTCAGCTGTCGCGCGACGTGTTCGCCGACTAGCTGGAGCGTTGCCAGGGCGCGTCATCGCCCATCTTCTTGTAGTACTTCGCGAGGTGCGACTTCACGCGCGGGATGTCTTGTTTGGGAATGCGCACGCCGCCGCGGGCACCATCCACGACGCCGCCCGCAGACATCACCGCGCGGCACGACCCTGAGCTGGCCGTTGATGACGTCCGCGATGAGCAGCTTGTAGGCGCCGAACTCGTCCTTGTTGTCCGGGTCGTACCAGACGTGGGCGCCGCGGTACTTGGCGTTCGGGCCGTTCTCTGCCTTCGCCCAACGACGCACCCGCGCCTCTGCCGCGTCGTGGTCCCATTCCCGGTCGCGTGACGCGAGCGGAAGGTCTTTGAATGCGGTGACCGACATGTCCGTTGACTACCCGCGGCACAACGGCCACAGACGAGCAAGGCTGGCGACATGAGTGAGCTCACGATGTCGAAAGAGACGCGAGAGGCGTTCCTCGCGGCAGTGCATGTCGGTGTGTTCTGCGTCGACCGCCCCGGTGCAGCGCCGCTCGCGACGCCGGTGTGGTACTTGTACGAGCCCGGCGGCGACGTGCGCGTGATCGTGGGTGCGACGAGTCAGAAGGCCGAGCTCGTGCGGGCGGCGGGCGTGGCGTCGTTGTGCGCGCAGAGCGAAGCGATGCCCTATCGGTTCGTGACCGTCGAGGGGCGAACGGTCCTCGAAGGCGGGGCCGACGACATCGCCTTCGAGATGGCGGCGCGCTACCTCGGGGACACCGGCGCCAAGGCGTACGTCGAGCAGACGACTGGGTTGGAGAGCGTGGTCGCCCGCATCACCCCGGAGCGGTGGCGAACGCAGGACTATTCAGGCTGGAGCGCGTCGCGCGATGACTGCGAGAACGATCGGGCTCGTGGGTGTGGGGGCGATGGGTGCCGGCATCGGCGGGTCGTTGGTGTCGGCGGGATCGCACGTGGTCTCGGTGCTCGCCGACCGCTCGATGGCTTCGCGGGCTCGCGCTGTCGCGCAGGGCATCGAAGGAGTGGATGACCTCGGCGCTGTCTTTGCGCGAAGCACCCTCGTGCTGTCGATCGTGCCTCCGGGGGTCGCATCCGCGGTCGCCGACGAGGCAGCGCGGGTGGCCAAGGACACGGGGGCCGAGGGGAGGATCTTCGTCGATTGCAACGCGATCTCTCCAGGGCGCAGCCGGCAGATCGCGGCGACCGTGCACGCAGCGGGCATGAGCTACGTCGATGGCGGGCTGATCGGTGCGCCCCCGTCTCCCGGCCGTCCCACCGCGCTCTTCCTCTCAGGCGAAGGCGGCGACGTGGTCGCCGATGCGCTTCGCACGCCCGAGATCCGCGCCGAGTGGCTCGGACCAGAGCCCGCCGCGGCCGCTTCGGCGCTCAAGATGTCGTACGCCGCCTGGACCAAGGGCCTCAACGCGCTCGTGCTGTCGATCCGAGCGCTCGCCAGGGCCGAGGGCGTCGACGAGGCGCTGGTGGCCGAGTGGCAGCGGTCGCAGCCCGCCGCTCTCGCCGCCGTCGATCGTGCGCCGGCGACCGCGGAGAAGGCGTGGCGCTGGGTCGCCGAGATGCGAGAGATCGCGACGAGCCTCGACGAAGCGGGGCTGCCCGACGGTGCCTTCCTGTCGGCCGCCGAGGTGTACCGACGGCTCGAGCGCTACAAGGACATCGGTGAGCCGCCGACCGCCGACGAGATGGTCGACGCCGTGGGCTACTTGCCGCCCATCACTCCCGGCACGTAGTTCGAGCAGTGGAAGTGGATCATCTTCCACTCGCCGTCGACCCTCTGCCAGACCTCGGTGTCACGAGCGTCCTGCACGACCTTGCCCAGCGCGCCGAAGTCGGCCTCGAAGTGGAGCAGGTAGGTGACGAGCGCGGCGTCGCCGATGATCGTGACCTTCTCGTCGCGGGGGATGCACGTCGCCTTCGCGCCGGGCGGTGACACCGCGCTCGAGCATCTTCCAGAGCTCGACGATGTGGTCGACGCCGTAGTAGTTGCTCTGGTTGAGGTTGTACCAGACCAGGGTGTCCGGCCCCGGGTACATGTGCTCCTCGAGGAACGGATGGTGACCGGTCGTGTTCGCCTCGACGAAGCCGCGATGCAGCTCCATCACGGTCTCTTCGTCGCTGCGGGTCGCTGTGTCGGTCATCGAGCTGCTCCTTCTCGCGGACGGGCTTCGGCGAGCAACCGGATGAGCTCAGGCTGCCGGTCGGGCATGTTCAGCATCATCAGCGCGACCTCGTCGACACCTGTCGCGGCGTAGCGCGCCAACGCATCGCCGAGGCCGTCGGGCGTCGTGACCATCGCGATCTGGTCGATCAGGTCGGGAGTCCACATCTTCATCACGGCGAACGGGCCGCCCTCCGCAGCGGTCTTCACCAGCGCGTCGCCGTCGACCACACCGCGAGCGAGGTACCCGGCAGTGTCTTGCGGGAAGGTCGAGAGCATCGGCGCGAGTGGCGCTCGTATCGTGTCGAGGTCGTCACCGATCGCGGTGATGACGATCGCGGTGATGCGGAATGCGCTTCGGTCGCGCCCAGCTACGCCCAGCTCTCGCTCGATGTCCTGCACCGTGTCTCGCATGTACTGGAGCGACGCGCCGGCGCTCAGCGAGAGGCCGTCACCGACTTGCGCGGCGACTTGCAGCATCTTCGGTCGGATCGCCATGACGTCGATGGGCGGCACGGGACCGAGCGGCATCATCCGGAATCCGTCGAACGCGAACTCCGGATGTGCCACCTTCATGTCGCGGCCAGCCATCGTCTCGCGCAGGCTCTGAACAAACGCCCGCGTGGCAGAGACAGGCTTAGGGACCTCGCGCCCCAGCTTCGCCACGAGGGTCGCGTCGCCGGTGCCGACCTGCACGCGCACCCGTCCCGGTCCGAGCTCGCTCATCGAACCGAGCTCCATCGCGAGGACGGCCGGATGGCGGCTCACCGGGCTGAAGCCGACCATTCCGATCTCGATGCGCTCTGTCGCCCGGAGGTACATCGCGCTCGGCACCATCGCGTCGTGGAAGCCAAGGTGCTCCGCGGTCCAGACGCCGTCGAGGCCGTGCTCCTCGGCAGCGAGCACCGCCGGGAAGGTCGACTCGAGCCCCCCGAACCCCGAGAACGCGATGCTCACTCGCATGTGCCCCTCCGTGCTCCTGTCCGATCGGCTGTTGTCCGATCGGCCGCCCGCGAACGGAAGCCGATGATCCTCGTGTCGGACTTGCTGGTCAACCGTTGCGTTCCGACCTGAGGACTGGACGCAGGAAGGCACCTCGCATGGCCGCGCCGGCGTCAGCGAAGTGCTGCTCGTCATCCGCTATCGCCTGCGCGAACGCGGGGTTCGTCGCGTGGGGAAGGTGCTCCGGTGCGGCGAGGCCGACCTCGAGCACGCCGTCGTAGTCGGAGATGCCGGCGCCCGCGGCTGCGGCAGCGGAGGCCGAGGCGCGGGCATCGGCATGGAGCTGCTGATACCCCATCCGGGACTGCGCCTCCGCGTCGAGCAACGAGAGTGCGAGTGCCGCATGCCGGTTCAGCCAGTAGTCCGCGAACTCCGCTTGTGTGAGCGAGGGGAGCTTGTGGGCGGCGAGCACGAGAAGGAGGGCGTCAGAAGGGGCGGGCAGCACCTCGTGCAACGTCCCGAGCGCGACTGCTGACTGCGACCAGTCGACCGCGCCGCGGAGCGCCCCCGCGACGTCGCGTGCCGCCGCGTCGAGGTCTGGGGCGGTGTCGACAGTCACCTCGACGATGCCGTGCAGGGGCACCACCACGCGCTCGCCCGCCGCCGCCGCCATCGGGTCGTCGTCGATCTGCACGGCGGCTCGGATCGTGCCGCTCGCGGCGGCGCCCGAAGCAACAAGGCGGTCGGCGTGCGCGGCGATCTCCTCCTCCAGATCGCTGACGCCGTGGTTCGCCACCAACAGGAAGAGCAGCCGTCGCGTCACCGGCGTGTCGTATCAGATGTGGCGTACGGTCGGCTCATGCACGTTGGGCTCTCACTCATCTTCCAGGGCTCGGCGACGCGGACCGACCATGAGGTCTACGCCGACGAGCTGAAGCTCGCCCGTCTGGCCGAACCGCTCGGGTTCGACTCGGTCTGGACGGTCGAGCATCACTTCACGAGCTACACGATGGTGCCCGATCCTCTTCAGTTCCTCACCTACATGGCGGGGTGCACCGAGCGAGTGCAGCTCGGCACGATGGTCGTGGTGCTGCCCTGGCACGACCCGGTGCGCGTCGCCGAAGGCGTCGCGATGCTCGACAACCTCTCGGGAGGTCGGGTCATCCTCGGCATCGGCCGGGGCCTCGGGCGCGTCGAGTTCGGCGGGTTCGGCGTGTCGATGGACGAGTCACGCGCTCGGTTCGTCGAGAGCGCGCGGCATCGTGCTCGAAGGGCTCGAGAAGGGCCGCGTGCAGCACGAGGGCACCTACTACCAGCAGGCACCGCGCGACCTGCGGCCCGCGCCGTTCAAGTCGTTTCGCGATCGCACGTACGCGTCGGCGGTGAGCCCCGAGTCGGTGCGGATCATGGCGGACCTGCGCGTCGGCATCATGATCGTGCCTCAGAAGCCGTGGGAGCAGGTCGTCGCGGAGCTCGAGGAGTACCGCGACCTCTACCGCGAGGCGAGCGGCGCGGAGCCGCCGCCGCCGGCCAGCGCGGGATGGGTGTTCTGCGACCCCGACCCGGGCCGGGCCCGCGAGCTCGGTGAGCAGTACGTCGGCCGCTACTACGAGACCGTGATCGACCACTACGAGTTCACGAGCGACCACCTCGCGACGACGAAGGGCTACGAGTACTACGGGCGGCTCTCCGGTTACCTCGACAAGTACGGCACCGCGCCGGCCATCAAGGCGTTCACCGACCTCCACGTCATCGGCACGCCGAAGCAATGCATCGACAAGATCGAGGACATCCGCCGGATGGTTGGCAACGACATGTTCATGGGCGTGTGCGCGTACGGCGACATGGCGCCCGAGGAGTCAGAGCGCAACCTCCGGCTCTTCGCCTCCGACGTGATGCCGGCGGTCAAGCAGCTGAGCTGAGCGTGACGGTGAGGGGGATGCCCTCGTCGACAGCGGACCGGGCGACACGGAGCTCGTAGGTGCCTGGCCGCACCACCATGGCGTGCTGCTCGACGTCCCGTACGGCGAGCGTCTCGAACGACACCGTGATGGCGACCTCGGCGGTCTCGCCCGGGCCGACCTCTGCGCGTGCGAACCCGACGAGTCGGGGCGGGTCGGCCGAATAGATCTGCACAACGTCGGTGCCCCTCCGAGATCCCGTGTTGCGCAACGTCGTGCGGACCCGGATCGCGTCCTCGCCCACCACCGCGCTTGCGTCCCGCAGCTCGAAGGTCGTGTAGCCGAGGCCGAACCCGAAGGGATACGCGGGTGGGTTGCCGTCCCGCGCCTGCTTCCACCAGCCGTGCCAGCGGTCGTAGACGAAGTGGCTGGCGTCGCGGTCGAATGGGGGGAGGTGCTCCTCGCGCTCGGGCACGGTGAACGGGAGCCGCCCAGCGACGTCGACCACGCCGAGCAGCACATCGGCGAGCGTGTGGCCCCCTTCGCATCCCCGCGTACCACGACTGCACGATCGCGGGGACTTCGTCATCCCACTCCGAGACGACGACAGCGCTTCCCGCGACGATCGCGACGATGGTGCGAGCGTTCGCTACCGCGACAGCGTGGATCAGCGCGACCTCGTCATCGCGGAGCCGCAGCGACGTGCGGTCGCCGCCGCGTGCGAAGCCGCCCTCGTCGCGCCTGGCCCGCACGTGTTCAGGTGTTGCCACAGGTCGCCGGGTCTCGGTCTCGGCCTCGAAACGGGCCACCAGCGCTGGGTCGTCCTTCTCGGGCATGAGGCTGCGGAGGTCGACGCCCGCGTCGCCGATGTACTCACCCTCGTCCGCGTACGTGTACCCGACCACGACGAGGGCGACGTCGGCATCGTTGGCGACTCGTGCTGCGGCCTCGACGTCAGTGCCGTCGTGGTGCATGACCTCCGCGTGAGGCAACGCCGCCTCGATTCCCTCCAGCACGGTGACGACCGAGGGCGCCCAGACGTCGCTCGACCCTCCGTCGCCGAGGTTCACGATCGACGCGAGCCGGCCGAGCACCGCGACTCTCCTCAGGTCGGAACCTGCGAGGGGAAGCAGCGGCACGCCGTCCAACGGCTCGTTGCGGAGGAGGACGACCGACTTCGCGGCGGCTTCGCGCGCGAGAGCCCGGTGCTCGGGGCACGCGAGGACGTCGTAGTCGAGCTTGGGCTGCTGCAGCACGGCGTCGAATCGCAGCAGGGTGGACAGCACGCGCTCGATGCTCCGGTCGACCTGCTCCCACGTGATGTCCTCGCGTTTCAGCGCGTCACGCAGGCCATCGGCTCGCACCATGCGATACGGCATCTCGACGTCGAGCCCGGCCGCGACCGAGCGAGCGGCGTCGCGGGTGCCGAAGATCCAGTCGCTGATCACGAAGCCCTGAAAGCCCCACTCGTCGCGCAGGATGTCCGTGAGGAGATGTCTGTTGTCGCCGCAGAACTCGCCGTTCACGCTGTTGTACGCGCTCATGACGACGGCGACGCCCTCGTCGACGACCCGCTTGAAGTGAGGGAGGTAGACCTCGTGCAACGCGACCTCGTCGACCTCGATGTCGACCTTGAACCGCGCGTTCTCCATCGAGTTGCACGCGAAGTGCTTCACGCAAGCCATCGTGTGGCGCTGAATGCCGCGAGTCAGCGCTGCTCCCATCTCGCCGACGTGATGCGGATCCTCGCCGTAGGTCTCCTGTGCCCGTCCCCACGCCGGGTGGCGGAGCACGTTCACGCAGACGCCGCCGTAGAGGTCCGCACCGATGGCTCGGATCTCGCGGCCGATGGCGTCTCCGATGCGCTCCTCGAGGTCGAGGTCCCACGTCGCGCCGCGAGCCATGCTGACCGGGAAGCAGGTGGCGCGATCGACGACGCCGCCGCGCGGGCCGTCGCTGAACGCGAACCCCGACATCCCGAGTCGCTCGACCCTTCCGGCGTAGAAGGGGCTCTTGTGGTAGCCGCCGCGGCCCATGTACCCGAGCCCCGCCCAGAACGGCGCGTCGCCATCGAGGCACCACAGCTTCTCGTCCTCGGTCATGTCGGCGATGAGCGAGCGGGCCGTCTCGTGGGCGTTCGAGGTCATGGCAGTCATCGTTTCAGGCTCGAAGTGGCGGGGCTCGAAGTGGGAAGCCCCCAGGTGGTAGTGACAGAGCCATGGAAGACGCCGAGATCTTGCAGTTCATCCAGAACCTCGTCGAAGAGGAGCACACGTTGCGCAGCGAGGGCGAGGCCGTCGACCGCGAGCGGTTGGGCAGCCTCGAGAAGATGCTCGACCAATGCTGGGACTTGCTGCGTCAGCGCCGGGCGCGTCGACAGTACGGCGAAGATCCCGACGCAGCGCTGACCCGTGACGAGGGCACGGTCGAGGGCTACCAGCAGTAGTCAGCCATGGTCAGCGGCAGTCAGTCGGACGCGCCCGCGAGGCGCAGGTGCTTCAGGCGCCAGGTCGAGATCGCGAGCATGACCACGGTGAGCACGACGAGACGCACGACGCCACTCCATCCGCTCGGCACACCCTCGCGGATGAGGAACGACGCGTCGTCGCAGAGCCCGGCGTAGACCGACCGAGACACCCACATCGGCGAGAGCTGCGCGATCCCCGACAGGGCCGCGCCGAGAAGTCGTTCGACCAAGAACACGATCGCGAGCGACCAGACGGCGGCTCGCTTCGTGCAGCACCCGACGAGCACGAAGAGCGCGATGTACGCGGCCGAGCCGGCCGCAGTTGCGATTGCGAGTGGCCCCGCGCTCGCCGGATGGTCGCCCGCCAGCGCGGACAGGACGACCGCAGGCACGAGGGTGACGAGTGCGATGAGCCATCCCCCGAACCACCGGGTGAGCACGACCGTGCGCACGGGAATCGGCGCCAGCCAGGTGAAGTGGAAGGTGCCGGCGCGGATCTCCGCGCCGAGCACGGCATCACCGATCACGAGGCACCCGATCGGGATCAACAGCGCGAACAGCCCGACATCCGCGATGTGGGGAAAGACGTCGCTCGCGGGTGCGTCGGACGTGAGCGATAGCAGCCCGAGGACGATCGCGGCTGCGCAGGGCAGGGCGAGCGTCCACCAACGCTTGGCGGGGATCGAGACCCGGAGTGTGTACCGCAGCGCAGCCGTCGTCGCGCTCACGTGACCAGCTCCCTGAACATGCTCTCGAGCGAGTCGTCGAGCGGTCGTACCTCTTCGAGCCGCGCGTCGAGCGAGCGGGCGAGCCGAGGCAGCGCGATAGCGACGTCGCGGGCTCGGTTCGATCCGACGATGAGGCTTTGCGCCTCGACGGTCACGCTGCTCACGACATCGAGCTCGAGCAAGGCGGCGGCGAGACGGCGCGGCGCGGGAGTGCGGACGAGCACCCTTCGAGGTCGATCCGCCATCGCGTCGCGGATCGCGCGATGTCCCCCGGCGGCGGCGAGCCGTCCGCGGACCAAGACGATCTGGCGCTCGGCGAGGCGCTCGACCTCGTGCAAGACGTGCGAGCTGACGATGACTGTGCGACCTTCCTCGCCGAGCGCACGGAAGAGCGCGATGAGGTGCAGGCGCTGCACGGGGTCGGCGCCGTTCAGCGGCTCGTCGAGCACGAGCACCTGCGGGTCCGTGACGAGGGCGGCGGCGACCTTCGTGCGTTGCCGCATGCCCTTGCTGAATCCTCCGACGCGGCGGTCCGCGACATCGGTCAGACCGACGGACTCTATGGCCCGGTCGACCGCACTCCGGTCGGCGACGCCGTGCAGGTCGGCGACGTAACGGACCAGCTGCCGAGCGGTGAGGACGGGAGGCACCGCTTCGTCCTCCGGCACGAGAGCGAGCGACCGCTGCACCTCGCGGTCGGAATGGGGATCGGCGCCGAGCACGCGGATCTCACCTGTGTTCGCGCCGAGAAGCCCCGTCATCGCGCGCATGAGCGTCGTCTTGCCCGCGCCGTTCGGTCCGAGCAGGCCCGTCACGCCGGGACCGAACGAGCAGCTCAGCTCGGAGAGGGCGACCTTGGGGCCGAACCACACCGAGAGGTCGCGGACCTCGACGGTTGCGTCGGCGGCGAACGCGGGGTCGGGCGCGGGCGCCGGGCTGGGCGCGGGCCACGGATCGGGCGTGCTCATGCGTCGGGCTGCCGGTAACGGGTGAACAGGATCACGAAAGCGATGACGAGGATGATCGCGTACACGATCACGGCGAGGAGGCCGCCGTACGCCACGCCCGCGAGCGGGCCCTCGGGGTCGGCATGCCCGAGGAAGATGAGGTCGCGAAGGTGCAATGGCAGCGCGAGCAGGTTCAGGACCGCGACTGCGCCGGTGCCGTCACGATGGTCGTTGTTGAGGAGGATGCCGGTCACGACCGACGGCACGAGGGCGAGCGCGAGGATCGCGACGCCGGCCACGATGCGACGAGTCGTGAGCGACGACACCGCGACGCCGACCGCGCCGTAGTACACGGCCAGGACCAGCACGGCGAGCGGCACCTCCCACAGCACCGCAGCGTTGCTCTTGAAGTAGTCGAGGGCCCCTTTGCTCACCAGCATCTGGCCGACGAAGAGGACGATCTGGGGGATGATGCTGAACGCGAACAGGATCGTGGTGATCGCGCCGACCTTCGCGATCACGTAGTCCGCACCGACCAGGGGTCGAGCGAAGATGAGCGGCAGCACTCGGTACCGTCGGTCGGGGCACACGACATCAGGCGCGGTGAGCGCGACGAACAGCAGCAGCGCGCTCGAGACACCGACGTAGTCGCGGTAGGTGATGAAGGAGAAGTCGGGACTGGGGTTGTCACGTGTGACGTAGCCGATCCCGACGTTGATGACTGCAGGCACGGTCGCGATCGCGAGCAGCACCCAGGGGAACACCTTCTGCCGCCACGAGCGCCGGATGCCCAAGGCGCGCCGGATCGACGCGAGGTACAGCGCGAACGTCGAACTGCGCCGCCCGCCGCGCGGGCCCTCGTACGGGCGATACCCGCGGTCATAGACCGCGCCCCGCGCGTCCGACGCGGTGCTCATCTCGACCCCGCTGTCCGCAGGAAGACCTCGTCGAGGGAGGCGTGACGGGTCGAGAGGGCATGAAGCGGCAGCTCGAGGTCGGCGACGACGTCGCGCACCTCATCGAGCAGCTCGTCGGTGTTGCGGCCCTCACCCGCGACCTCGAGCGTCGCGTCATCGAGCACCGTCGCAGAGAGTCCCCGTGCGGTGAGAGCTTCGATGAGCCCGTCGTTGAGACCACTGACGTCCACCCGGACGGTGCCTGCGCGCTCGAGCAGCTGCTCGGTCGGGCCGGACAGCACGAGCTTGCCGCCGTCGATCATCACGACGTGATCGCAGACGGACTGCACGTCGTCGAGCAGGTGTGTCGCGAGCACGACAGAGATCCCGAACTCACCGAGCCGCTTGACGAGGTCGAGCATCTCCTGGCGGCCGATCGGGTCGAGCCCCGCGGTCGGCTCGTCGAGCAACACGAGCTCGGGGTCCGCGACGAGCGCTTGCGCGAGCTTCGTGCGTTGGCGCATGCCGGTCGAGAAGCCCTCGATCGGGCGGAACCTCGCCTCGTCGAGCCCGACGAGGTCGAGCACATCGGACGCTCGCTGACGGGCTGCGCGCGCGGGGAGCCCGCTCATCTCGCCCAGCGTCGACACCAGGTCGGCCGCGGTCTGATCCGGCGGGAGGCAGTCGTGCTCGGGCATGAAGCCGAGCCGGCTGCGCGCGGTGATCGGGTCGGCCTGCACGTCTTGCCCCCGCACTTCGACGCGGCCCTTCGTCGGTGCGATGAGCCCTAGGAGCAGCCGGAACATCGTGGTCTTGCCCGCTCCGTTCGCTCCGACCAGGCCGACGGAGCCACGCGGCACAGTGACGGTGAGGCCGTCGAGCGCGGTGACGCTCCCGAACCTCTTCGTGAGGTCGGTGAGCGCGAAGGAGGGAGAGCCGTCCATGAGGGGTTCCCCAGTGTTACCCGCGCGACAGACGCCGTTCGTTACAACTCGAGCGTCGTCGACCAGACCAGGTCACCTGCGCCCGCCGCGAGTGTCGCCGCGGCGTCGGCGAGACCGCGAGCGACGACCCGCGCCGAGGCAGGGCCGAGCTCGAGTGTCACGTTGTCACCTGAGTCGTCGACGATGCCCGAGCCCGAGGGCCACCGCAGGTCGTAGTCGTCGAGCGTGCTTCCTGGCGGGAGAGTCACGTACACCTGGAACCGCCCGTCTCCCGGCTCCTCCTCCATGTGCGCGACATCGAGCAGCGGATCGGGTTGTGCACCCACCTCGACCCTGGCTGCGATGAACACCTGCTCCTCGAGCTCGGTGCCCTCGAGCGCGGCCAATGCGGAGGTGAGGGCGGCGAGATCGTCGGTCAGCTCGTTCCAGGACTCGGCCACTCTCGGCATTGTCGCACTCCTCCGGTGAACGGCTCGCCTCGATACGGTGGCGACATGTCCGAGTCGTCGCGCGTCTGGTTCATCACCGGATCTTCACGAGGGCTCGGCCTCGCGTTCGCCGAGGCCGCGCTGACGTGTGGAGACTCCGTCGTCGCGACCGCGCGCTCTCCCGAAGTCCTCGATCTGCTCGTGAAAGAGCACGGGGACCGCGTCTTCCCGCTGTACCTCGACGTCACCGACAGAGCCGCGGTCGGCTCTGCGGTGGACGCCGCGCTCGACCGTTACGGGCGCATCGACGTCGCGGTCAACAACGCCGGTTACGGGCTGCGCGGTGCAGTCGAGGAGCTCAGCGAGACCGAAGCGCGGGCCCAGATGGAGGTGAACTTCTTCGGAGCGCTCTGGGTCACACAGGCGGTGCTCGCTCCGATGCGCACCGCGGGCTCGGGCCACATCATCCAAGTGTCGAGCATGGGTGGCGTGATCGCGTTCCCCGCGCTCGGCCTGTACCACGCGTCGAAGTGGGCGCTCGAAGGCATGACTGAGTCGTTGGTGCAGGAGGTCGCGCCGTTCGGGGTCAAGGTCACCCTCATCGAGCCCGGAGGCTTCCGAACGGACTGGGGTGGATCGAGCATGCAGCACTCGACCCACCTGAGCGAGTACGAGTTCCTGCCCGGTCGTGCCGCCGGCGCACCGCGGCGTCAGTCCGCCGGCGATCCGGTGAAAGCCGCCGCAGCGCTCATGACGATCGTGGACGATCCCGATCCGCCGCTGCGGGTGCTCATGGGCGTGATGGCATTCGATCTGGTGCAAGAGGCGTACCACCGGCGCCTCGTGGAGTGGGATAGTTCGAAGGTGCTGTCGCGGTCGACCGAGTGGACTGAGGACTGACCCTCAGGCCCACTCAAGCGCGGGCGACGACGATGTTGGAGGCACTCGCGCTGTGGAGCTTGCCGTTCGAGACGAGCGGGCCGAGGTGGTGCGCGGCCGCTTCGACGAGGCGGGCTCGGTCCTCCCCACTCAGCGCAGCGACCTCGTCGGCGACACCCGCCGCGGCGAGCGTGTCCGCGTACCGAGCGCCATCGCAGTCGAAGATGACGTCGAGCTCGTGCCTCTGCGCGCGGACATCGGTGAAGCCGGCGGCCGCGACTTCGGCTGCGAACACGTCGAGCGCTGAGTAGCCCCACGGGCCGCCGGCATAACGTGCGGCTATGTCGGGGCCGATGACCTCTTGGAGGGCTCGCGCGAGCCCGGCGAAGCTGGGCTGGTCTTCGATCGCCGTCCAGACAGCCAGTGCGACGCGGCCTCCGGGCCTCAGCGCTCGGCGCATCTCGAGGAGTGCCGCCGGCCGGTCGGGGAAGAACTGGAAGCCCTGCTGGCACACGACCACGTCGAACTCAGCCGTGCCGACGGTCAGCGGTGCCGCCGACGTCTCGACGTACTCGATCGGCGCTCCGATCGGCGCCGGCTTCGCTCGTGCGATCGCCAGCATCGCGGGGCTGATGTCCGCACCAACGGCGCGCCCGTCCGTGCCGACACGTTCGGCGGCGAGCCGCGTCACGGTGCCGGGACCGCACGCGACGTCGAGCACGGCCTCGCCGCGAGTCAGTCCTACTTTGTCGAGCAGCAGGGTCGCCCACGGGATGAACAGGCCGGCCACGAAGATGTCGTCGTAGACCTGCATCGCGTCGATGGGCGCCGACGCGAACCGGTCGCTCCAGTCCGCGTTGGCACCCATGTCGAGGCGGTTGCTTGGCGGCGGCTAGGCCGCGGTGCGCTCCAGGATGTGCACACCACAGGCGCTTGCCAGGCCGATCACGTGGGCGAGACCGATCTGCGCGCCCTCGATCTGGCGGTCGCCAGCCTCACCGCGGAGGTGGTGACAGATCTCCCAGATGTTGGCGATGCCGGTCGCCGCGATCGGATGGCCCTTCGACTGCAGACCGCCCGAGACGTTCACCGGCGTGCTGCCGTCGCGGAACGGAGCACCCGACTCGAAGAAGTCGACCGCGCCACCCTCCGGGCACAGCATGAGGTTGTCGTAGTGCACGAGCTCGGCAGTCGCGAAGCAGTCGTGGAGCTCGACGAGATCGAGGTCCTCGGGGCCGACGCCCGCCTGCTCGTACGCCTGCTTCGCGGCGTTGCGCGTGAGCGTGTTGACGTCCGGCAGCACCTGGCACGACTCTTGCCACGGGTCGCTCGTGAGCACCGACGCGCGGATCTTGATCGCGCGCTTCTGCTGCTCGGTCGAGAGCGTCTTCAGCTTCTCGCCGGTGACGACGACGGCAGCCGCGGCGCCGTCGCAGTTCGCCGAGCACATCGGCCGCGTGTTCGGGTAGGCGATCATGATGTCGTTCATGATCTCCTCGAGGCTCATCCGCTTCGAGTAAGCGGCGAGCGGGTTGAGCGTCGAGTGGCCGTGGTTCTTCTCGCTGATCTTTGCGAACAGCTCGAAGCTCGTACCGCCGTACTTGTGGCCGTACTCCATGCCGACCTGTGCGAACACACCCGGCATCGTGTCGGTGCCGATGCGCCCGTCGGTCGTCGCGACCGCGCCATACCGACCCTGAGGCGTGTACTCCGTCTTGTCTGACTTCGCTCGTCCGCCTGCACCCAGCAGGCCCGCGCCGGCGAGCTTCTCGACGCCGACCGCGAGGCCCATCTCGCACTCGCCTGCCTTCAACGCCATCACTGTCGTGCGCAGCGCGGTGGCACCCGTGGCGCACGCGTTCGACACGTTGTAGACGGGGATGCCGGTCTGGCCGATCTGCTTCTGGAGGGCCTGGCCGATGGCGCCGCCCTGGCTCATGAGGTTGCCCGCGGCGAGGATGCCGATGTCCTTCATCGTCACGCCACCGTCGGCCAGCGCGGCTTGCGCGGCTTCGGCGGCGAGGTCGACCGTGTCCTTGTCGGGATGCTTCCCGAACTTCGTCATCTTGATGCCGAGGATGTAGATGTCGTCGCTGGCCATCGCTATGCCTCCAGGGGCTCGAAGCCGAAGCCGATGGCCTCGGTGCCTTCATCATCAGTGCCGACCGGGTAGGTCGCCAGGCGCACCTTCATCCCGAGCGTGACGTGCTCGGGATCGGGCGCCGTGTTGATCACGTTGCCTCGCACGCTCGTTCCCCCACAGTCCACCACCGACGCCACGAACGGCGTCGGGATGCCCGGCGCGGCCATCGACACGATGGTGAACGCCTTCACCTCGCCCTCGGTCGGGATCTCGACTTGCGTGAAGTCGGTGCCGAAGCACGACGCGCAGGCGTTGCGGCGATCGAAGAAACGTGCACCGCATGACGTGCACTCGCGGGCGACCAGGTGGGGATGGTCGCCGAGAACGAGGTAATCGACCAACGGGATCTGTCCGGACATGACGCGATCATGCCCCGTCAGGCTCTGCCAGCCCAAACGCAGCGCCCTGGCTTCGCGGTCAGAGCCACGCGACGACGAAGAGGAGGCCTCCGCCGATGAGGAGCCCGGCGCCGAGGCCGGCGGTGACGTCGAGCGGGTTGTGGGCCCCGACATAGACGCGGCCGACCATCACCAAGGCCGTGAGGACCCAGGGAATCCACGCGTACTGCCACTCGAGGCTCAGGGCGAGGAGCCCGCTGATGCCCGCGATCAGGATGACGTGCCCCGACGGGAAGCTCATGCCGGAGCGCGGAACGTCCTTGCCGCGGAGGATGGCGCCCGGCTCGCTCGTGCCGGGACGCTGCCGCACGGTCAGGTACGAGGCCATCTCACGGCGGACGATCCGCTCGACGACGAGCTTCACGATCGTCGCGACGACGACCGCGACCGCGATCCCGAGATCGCCCCTCCAGAGGGCGACGAGCACACCGACGACGCAGCCGACGACGAGGTTGCCGAGCTGCATCGGCAACCAGAGGATCCAGTACAGCCAGCCCGGCAACCGGTTGAGCACGCGGAAGACGCGCATCTCGGCGGGATGGATCTCGGGATAGCGCGCCCAGAAGATCGAGAGCGCGAGCACCACCGCCCCCGCGCCGGCGAGGAGGACCGACGCGAGGACCATGGCGTGCCGTCGCTACGCGATCGCAGCCTCGAGCGTCTCCACCGAGGGTGCGAAGTAGAAGGAGCCGGACGCAGGAGTCGAGTAGTCGGTCAGCGCGTCGCGTGGCTTGCCATGCATGCCGTAGATCGCTTCCATGCGCTCGCGCAGCGGGGCCTGCTCCTTGCAGAAGCCCATGAAGTAGAGGCCGATCGTGCCGTCGTGGAACGCGTAGGGCGTGGAACGGCGGACCATCTCGCCCCGCTTGGGCTTCGACTCGTCCGCGGTCTCGCCCTCGCGCAGCTCGACGTGTGAGAGATGCGACGTCGGCTTCTGCTTCTTCAGCCGCTCGGAGTCGGCCTTCTTGCGGCCGAAGAGGTTCTCCTGATCATCGAGCGACAGGCCGTTGAAGTACTTGAGGTCGTGCACCCAGCGCTGCGCGATGCAGAACGCGCCGCCAGCACCAGGCTGACCATCGGGAACGATCGCCCGGTCGTGTTGGTCTTCGGGCGCCGGGTTGCCCGTGCCGTCGATGAAGCCGGTGAGGTCCAGGCTGTTGCGATAGATCCAGGCGATCGTCTCTCGGGCGACGTTCAGGTGCCCCGCCACGGCCGTGCGGAAGTTGTACTGGGCTTCCCACGCAAGGTCCTTATGGTCGGAGTGCAGCCAGATCAGCAGCTCCTCCTGCGTGCCCTTGGCGACCTTGCCATCGGGCGATTCGTAACCCGGGTAGGGCTGGAAGTCGTTGGGGATGTCGGTGGTGAGGTCGGCGAGGAGCGTGGGGCCGAAGAGGATGCACGTGTTCACTTCGACCTTGACGCCCGTCGGGGCCGTCGCGGCCCGGAGGTCACGGAGGGCCGTCTTGATGACGTCGAGGTCGGCACCTTCCGCTCGACTCAAGTGGACGTACCACTGGTGCTCGGTGAGGTTGGTGAGAATCGCCGGCTGCGGCGTCGCCATTGCAGTTCCTCCAAGGGGTCCCGATTGCGGGCCGGACTGTAGCCCGGCCGTCAGAACCGGTCGTACGCTGGTATGGCAGCGAGAGGAGCCCCAATGAGTGAGCACCCGAACATCCCCGCGACCCCGCAGCCGTCGACGCCGCCCTGGCGAGGGATCAACCACCTGGCTCTCGTCACCGACGACATGGATGCGACCGTGCGCTTCTACCACGGCACTCTCGGCGCCCGGCTGGTGGCGACGATCGGCACGTCGCACTTCAAGCACTACTTCTTCGAGTTCGGTCCCGAGTGCACAGTGGCGTTCTTCGAGTACAGCGACCACAAGCACGAGCGGCTGGCGAAGCCCGCGGGCACGCCCCACCCCCTCGCCATCCAGTTCGACCATCTCTCGTTCAACGTGCCCGACGAGGAGGCGTTGCTCGACCTGCAGCGCCGCCTGAAGAGCGCGGGATGTGAGGTCACCGACGTCGTCGATCACTCGATCATTCGGTCGATCTACTTCACCGACCCCAACGGCATCGCGCTCGAGGCGTCGTGGTGGGTGCTCGACGCGACCGGCCGTCCGGCGGACTACGGAGATACGGCACAGTTCGCCGACCCCGACCCGGTGCCCGCCGTTCGAGAGCTCGCCGAGTCAGGCGAGCTGTCGTCGGTCCCTGCCACTCAGCTCGTCTGAATCCGCGCCGAGGAGCGCGGCCAAGTGGTGAGTCCCATCCTGGCCGTGTCGTTCGGTGGGTCGTTCTTGTGGGGGGCGCTCGCAGCGTCGTCACTGCTGATCGGCGCGCTCATCGCGATGCAGGTCCACATCAGCGTGCGGTTGATCGGCGCCATCATGGGCTTCGGCGCCGGTGTGCTCATCAGTGCGGTCGCCTTCGACCTCGTCGAGGACTCGTATGACCTCGCCGGCGGCGGTCGGGCGGTCGGCTTCGGGCTGATCGCGGGCTGCGCGACGTTCGCCGTCGGCGACCTCCTCATCGCGAAGCTGGGCGGCTCGCAGCGAAAGGACCCGACCGGGCCCGGGGAAGGCGACGGCGGAGGCGACAGCGGGGGCGCGCTCGGCATCGTGCTCGGCAGCGTCCTCGACGGGATCCCCGAGTCGATGGTCATCGGGCTCACGCTCGTCGGCGGCGAGTCGCTCGGCGTCTCCTATCTCGCCGCGGTCTTCCTCTCGAACTTGCCCGAAGGGATCTCGTCGACGCAGGGCTTGCTGACGGCCGGTTGGCCAAAAGCACGGTTGATCCGGCTCTGGTTACTCATCGTCTTCGTGTCTGCGCTGGCGTCACTCGCCGGATACGGCTTCCTCGACACCGCGTCGCCCGACGTCGTCGCGTTCGTGCAGAGCTTCGCGGGTGGAGCGATCCTCACGATGCTCGCCGACACGATGATGCCCGAGGCCTACGAGCACGGCGGCGCGATCGTCGGCGTCGTGACCACGCTCGGCTTCATCCTCGCTTACGCACTTCACGTGCTGGCGTAGGACTCGATGACGTCGAGCAACCACAGGCAGCCGAGCGCGACGAGCACGCCGAAGCTCCAGCCACCCACGACGTCAGCGGGAAGGTGGACTCCGAAGACGATGCGCGCGATCCCGACAAGCGCCGCGGCCGCCGCAACCGCGGGACGCCAACGGCGCGGAAGCGCCACCATGAGCATGATCGCGCTCGCAGCCGCGACCGCGCTGTGGCCCGAGATGAAGCCGAGACCTGTGCCGTTGCCCTCGCGCACATGGATGTCAGGCAGATACTGCAAAGGCCGGCCCCGGGCGACCACCTTCTTCACCCCTTTCGCACCGAACCACGCGATGAGCCCGGCAACGATCGTCGCGAGCGCAAGGAGCCAATCCCGGCGGATCACCACGATGACGATCGCCACGAGGAACGGCGCCAGCAGCGTGCCGAGCTGCATCACGGGATAGAGCGCGTCGGCGACCCACTGCGGCGCGTCGTTGATCCACTGTGTGAGGTCGAGCTCCCATCGGCCGACCTGGTCTCGGGCGGCAATTGCCGTCGAGATCGCGAGGCTCAGGGCGGCGACAGCTGCCACGACGCCGGGGTGCGCGAGGCGTGCGCGATCCGCCATCGAGAGGAGTCCATCACACAGGGCGCGATCCGGTGCCGTCGGCGCGACGATGCGTCATGGAGATCGCCGAGGCCTTCTCGACGCGCTCTGACGCAGTGGACGTCTACGAGGAAGAGACGCGCCGCTACGAGCGCTCGCCCAGGGATGCCCTGCGCCTGGCGGTCTTCGGGCTCGTCACCGTCCTCACGCTCGTGCAGCTGGCTGCGACGCGCCGAGTGCATCTGACGTGTACATCTGACGAGCACGCCGGAACCGAGTACACCAGGCAAGATGCGATTCGCGATCAAGACCGCCCCACAGCACACCACCTGGTCCGAGATGCTCGCCGTCTGGCAGCGTGCGGACGAGATCGACATCTTCGAGTCGGCGTGGAACTTCGATCACTTCTACCCGATCTTCTCGGACTCGACGGGGCCGTGCCTCGAGGCGTGGACGATGCTCGCCGCGATGGCGAACGCGACCCGGCGCATCAGGCTCGGCGTGCTCGTGACCGGAAACATCTATCGACACCCGGCGGTGCTCGCGAAGATGGCGGCGACGGTCGACGTCATCTCGAACGGACGGCTCGAGATCGGCATCGGCGCGGGCTGGAACCAGCAGGAGTGCGACGCGTACGGCATCTCGTTGCCTCCGCTGCGCGAGCGGTTCGACATGTTCGACGAAGCCTGCGAAGTGCTCATCAAGCTCCTCTCCGAGACGACGTCAGAGTTCGAGGGTCGCTACTACCAGCTCAACGATGCTCGGTGTGAGCCGAAGCCCGTGCAGCGCCCGCACCCGCCGATCTGCATCGGCGGTGGAGGTGAGCGGCGCACGCTTCGGGCCGTTGCGAAGTACGCGCAGCACTGGAACGTGCCGAGCGGTGACCTCGCGAGCTTCCAGCGCAAGCGAGCCGTACTCGGCGAGCACTGCAGCACGATCGGGCGCGACCTCTCGACGATCACGACCTCCACCCACTTGCGGTTCGACCCACAGGGGGACATCAACGCCTTCGTGGACGACGTGCAGCAGTGGAGCGACGGAGGCCTCGACCTCGGCATCGTGTACCTCCCGCCACCCCATCGGCCCGAGGTGCTCGAGCCATTGGCCGATGCGCTCACGATGGTGGAGTGATGGGCTCGCAGGGCTTCGCGTCGGCGCTCGACTCGGTGCACGACCTCGGTCCCCTGATCCTCGAGCGCGCGGACGCGTCGGAAGCACGCGGGTGCCTCGACGACGATGTGGTCGACGGTCTCTTCGAGACGGGCCTGATGCGCGCACTGGTGCCGGACGACCTCGATGGGCTCGACCTGACGATCCCCGACGTCATCGAGCTCGTCCGCGTGCTCTCGACGTATGACGCATCGGTGGGGTGGACGTACGCGATCGGTGTCGGAGGACCGCTCGCAGGGCGGCTGCTGACCCGCGACGCGTTCGAGACCATCTTTCGAGACCCGCGCGTGGATGGCCGGCTCACTGAACCCGACGACGTCGAAGGCCGAAGTGGCCGACGGCGGGTATCGGTTCAGCGGCCTCGCGAACTTCGCGAGCGGCTGCCGTCACGCGACATGGCTCATGGTCGGGGGATGGGTGCATCGCGATGGCAAGCCGTCGTTCACCGACGCGGGCCCCGAGTTCGTCGCCGGAGTGATCCCGATCGAGCAGGTTCGCATCACTGACACGTGGTCGGTGACTGGCATGCGTGCGACCGGCAGCAACGATTGCGTGATCGAGGACGCGTTCGCCCCTCACGAGTGGGTGTTCTCGTGGTTCGGTGCGAAGCCCCGGTTCGAGACGGGGCCCTTCGGTCGCATCCCGCTGCTGATGCAGTTCGGCCCCGGGCTCGCCGCCACCGCGGTGGGCGCCGCACGCGGCGCGCAGCAGCGGTTCATCGCGCTCGCGAGCGAGAAGCGTCCCGTCGGCGCGCTGCAGACGCTCGCTGAGCGGTCGTACGGGCAGATGGCAGCGGGAGAGGCGGAGGGACTCATCCTCGCGGCGGAGGACGCGCTGGCTGCGGCCGCGGCCGAGATGTGGCGAAGGGGCGAGAGCGGTGAGGGCTTCGACCTCTCCACGCGGGTGGCATTCCGCATGCGCCTCGTGACCGCCGTGCGGCTCGCGGGCCGTGCCGTCGACCTGATCCACGATGCCGCGGGGATGCACGCGATCGCGGTGCCGTCTCCCCTCGAGCGAGCGTGGCGAGACGTCCACGCCTCGACGCAGCACGTCATGTTGAACGTCGGGCGCATCGAGGTCGCGGGGCGTGCGCTCCTCGGCCTCGACCCCGGATTCGTCATCTGAGGGGCCTACCCTCAACGGGTGCGCCTCGCTGTTGCGCTGCTCGTGGTCGTGCTCACTGCCTGCGCCGGCGCGGAGGCAAAGGGGTCGATTCCCGACGCGCCACCTGCCGTCATCGCGCCGAGCTCGACAGTCGCAGCGGGCCCCCTTCCGCTCGCGCCGCTCACACCCACAGATCCGAGCCGCCTCCCGGCGGATCAGCGGGCAGCGGTCGACGCACTCGCTGCGATCTCGTCACCCCTCTTCCCGACGAACGGTCACGGGCACAACCACGGCGGCCCCGCGACCCAGGCCGCGCTGGACGCCGCCGACCAGGCCGCGTTCGACGGGCAATGGGCACAGGCGGTGGCCGCCGCCCAGCAGCTCGACACCGTCGCGAAGGCCAACGCGGCCGGATACGTCGTCGCGTCGACGAACGCCTCCGGCGTCGGCGTGCACTTCGTGAATTGGTCGCTCATCGACAAGCCCTTTGACCCCACCGCGCCGTCGATGCTGCTGTTCGACCTCCGGCGCGATCCGCCCGTGCTCGTCGGCTTCTCGTACTGGGTCCACTCGACCGCCGCGCCCGCGGGATTCGCCGGCGACAACGACCACTGGCACCAGCACTCAGGACTGTGCATCGTGAACGGCTGGGTCGACCGCGAGAACGTGGCGGGCCCGTCGCTCTGCGCTGGCGCGTATCTCGGCGGCAGCGACCTCTGGATGCTCCACGCGTGGGTCGTCCCCGGCTACGAGAACCGTTGGGGCGAGTTCGCCGACACGAACCCACTGCTGTGCCCACCGGTCGCCTCGACGGCCGACATCGCGCAGTGCCCGGCGGCGCCGTAGGCGCCATTTGAGGCAAAGTGGCGCATGGGGGAATTCAGCTCATTCGACGGAACAACGATCGTGTACGACGACCTCGGCGAGGGCCCGCCGGTGGTGATGCTCCATGGGTTCGCAGCCGACGCGCGCGCGAACTGGCACCAGCCGAAGGTCGTCGAAGCGGTGGTCGCGGCGGGTCGCCGGGTCATCACTCCTGACGCCCGTGGCCACGGACGGTCCGGTAAGCCGCACGACATCGCGGCTTACCAAAGCCAGGCGATGCCGCGGGATGTCGAGCGCGCTGCTCGATCACCTCGCCCTCGACCAAGTCGACGTCGTCGGCTACTCGATGGGTGCCCGCATCACGGCTCAGGTCGCGCTCAGCGAGGAACGTGTGCGTTCGATCGTCCTTGGCGGTGTCGGCGTCGGCGTGATCCAGGGACGCGGTCCTGCCGGAGCGGAAGCGATCGCTGCCGCGCTGACTGCGCCCGACAGGTCTGCGATCGCCGATGCGACCGCCCGCGGGTTTCGTGCGTTCGCGGAGTCGACGGGCGCCGACCGCGAAGCACTTGCTGCAGTGATGCGAGCGGGCATGGGACAGCCACCGCAGAGCCTTGGCTCATTGTCGATGCCCGCGCTCGTCATCTGTGGCGACAAGGACACCTTGGTCGGGCCACCGCAGGCACTCGTCGACGCGATCCCGGGCGCCGAGCTCGTGATCGTCAACGGCGACCATCTCACCGCGGTCGGCGACCCGAAGTTCCGTCAGGCGATCGCCGACTTCCTCACGAGAGTGGCTCGTTAGGAACATGTCAATATCGGCCTGAACAGGTTCTCCGTGGGCGGACATCCGGCGAGATTGAGATTGTGGGCAAACCCGAACCCGTGAACGACGCAGCGAGGATCTGGTCGGCGCTTGGCGCGCTTGCAGCGGTCGCGGTCGCGGGTCTGCTCGTCCCGCTCCGCTCGACGATCGGCAACACGAACGTCGCGCTCGTGCTCGTCCTCGTGATCGTCGCGGCCGCGAGCTTCGGAGGCCGCGCCGCGGGTGTCACGACCTCGGTCGTCGCCGCTCTTGCGTTCAACTTCTTCCACACGCAGCCGTACTACTCACTTCGCATCTCTGATCGGTTCGACATCATCACGACGATCCTGCTCGCGGTCGTCGGGCTTGCGGTCGGTGAGATTGCGGTGCTGTCGCACCGACACGAGGTCGTCGCGGACGAGCACGCGACGGGCGCTCGTCACCTCGAACGGGTCGCGGGTCTCGTCGCGAGTGGTGCGAGCGAGTCGGACGTGTGGGACGCCGTGCGTGCGGGACTCGTCGCGGAGCTCGGGCTCGCGTCGTGCCGCTTCGATCCGGGGGTAGGACTGACTCACCTCCCGCGCATCGAGCGCGACGGGCGTCTGCTCGAGGGCGAGCGGTACTTCACGGGCGGCGGCTTCGCGTTGCCCACCGAGGGCGTCGAGATCCTCGTCGAGCGACAGGGCCGGACGCTTGGCCGGCTCGTGCTCGAGCCGGAAGGTCGCCGGCCTGTCTCGCGTGACCAGCGCAGGGTGGGCGTCGCCCTGGCCGATCAGCTCGCGGTCGTGCTGAGCACGGGAACGGTCAACCCACTGGGGTGACGGACTTGCACCGCAGGAGGGTGGCCCTCGGGGAGACGCTCCTCTCGTAGGTGTGCACGGTGATGTCCGATTCCCGCCAGCCCTGGCGGAGCTCGCATGCGACGATGACCGCGTGATCGACGACTTCGAGCGGTGCTACCGCGCGGTGCAGAGCCGCGATGCCCGGTTCGACGGGTGGTTCTTCACTGCAGTGAAGACGACAGGCATCTACTGCAGGCCGAGCTGCCCGGCGATGACGCCGAAGCCGCAGAACGTGCGGTTCTGCCCGACCGCCGCAGCAGCGCAGGCCGCTGGCTTTCGCGCGTGCCGCCGGTGCCGTCCCGACGCGACTCCTGGGTCACCCGAGTGGAACGTGCGAGCCGATCTGGTCGGGCGCGCGATGCGGTTGATCGCGGACGGCGTCGTTGACCGAGGAGGCGTCGCCGAGCTCGGCCAGCGGCTCGGGTACAGCGAGCGGCACTTGAACCGCCAGCTGACGGCCGAGGTCGGCGCGGGTTCGATCGCGCTCGCTCGTGCGCAGCGCGCCCAGAGCGCCCGAGTGCTGATCGAGACGACCGAGCTGCCCTTCGCTCACGTCGCGTTCGCGGCGGGCTTCTCGAGCATCCGTCAGTTCAACGACACGATCCGCCAGATCTTCGCGATCACTCCCAGCAAGATGCGTGAGGCGCGGCGCGGGCGCGACCTCGCGCCTCCCGGCGTGATCGTGCTGCGATTGCCGTGCCGCACTCCGTTCGACGGTGACGCGGTCGTCGAGTTCCTCGCCGCGCGTGCGGTGCCCGGCATCGAGGAGATCGAGGGCACCACCTACCGCCGCACGCTGCGCCTGGCCCACGGCGCGGGCGTGGCCGAGCTGACCCCGCAGCCCGATCACGTCCGCGCCGTGCTTCGTCTCGAAGACCTTCGGGACCTCACAGCCGCGGTGCAGCGTTGCCGTCGTCTCTTCGACCTCGACGCCGACCCGCAGGCGATCGCGGAGCAGCTCGGCGAGGACCGCGACCTCGGCCGGCTCGTGGCCAAGGCTCCCGGACTGCGCTTGCCGGGCACGGTCGATGGCTTCGAGATCGCGACTCGAGCCGTGCTCGGGCAGCAGGTGAGCCTGGCCGCAGCCCGCACCCTCGCCGCGCGCCTCGTCGCCGCACACGGCACGGCGCTCGGTGCTCCCGACCGTGGCCTCACCCACTTGTTCCCCGAACCCGCCGACATTGCCGACTCGTCGCTCGACTCGCTCGGGATGCCCGCGGCGCGTCGAGCCGTGCTCCGAGCCGTCGCGGCTTCAGTCGCGAAGGGTGAGGTCGTGATCGACGCCGGCGCCGAGCGCGTCGCGACGGCGACCGCACTGCTCGACATCCGTGGAGTCGGGCCGTGGACGGCGTCGTACGTCACGATGCGCGGTCTCGGCGATCCGGACGTGTTCCTCGCGTCTGACCTCGGCGTGCGTCATGCGTTCGAACGCCTCGGCCTGCCCACATCACCCGTCGAGGTCGCCGCGCACGCGGATCGCTGGCGACCGTGGCGCTCGTATGCAGTGATGCACCTCTGGAGGTCGCTATGAGCACTTCGACGACAGCCACTGTGACGACCGCGTGTGGCCCGTTCACAGTGGTGATGCGGGACGACGCGGTGATCGCGAGCGGGTGGACGACCGAGGTGGACGAGCTGATGGAGCCCGTCCCGTCGTCGTCACGGCCGAGCGCGATCACGGCGCGGCGCGACCTCGGTTCGGTGACGCGAGCGGTCACTCGGTACTTCGAGGGTGACTTCCTCGCGATCGACGCCGTCGAGGTCGAGCAGCACTCCGGTCCGTTCATCGAGGAAGCCTGGGGCGTGCTGCGCACGATTCCCGCGGGATCGCCGGTGACCTACGCCGAGCTCGCAGCCAAGGTCGGTCGGCCCGAGGCGGTGCGGGCCGCCGCGAACGCGTGCGCGTACAACAGCGCGGCGCTGTTCGTGCCGTGCCACCGGGTCGTGCGCACGGGAGCCGGTCCCTACGAGCGTCGCCTGGGTGGCTTCCGCTGGGGTCTCCCTGTGAAGCGATGGCTCCTCGACCACGAATCCGGCCGCTCGGCTCTCACAAGTCTCTGACCTGCTTCTCAGCCAATTCTCAGGATTCACCGCCATGCTGGTGCGGTGAGCCCCACGGCGCCTCCCTCGGCACGCGTTCTCGTGACCGACGACGAGGACAACATCCGCTTCCTCCTCGATGCGGCGCTGCGGCACTTCGGGTTCGACGTCGTGCTCGCCGCGAACGGCCGTGAGGCGCTCGGGGCGGTGGCGGACGACAAGCCCGACCTGATCGTGCTCGACGTGATGCTCCCCGACCTCGACGGCTTCGAAGTGTGCCGCCGCCTGCGGGCCGACGGCGTCCGGGTGCCGGTCCTGTTCCTCACGGCCCGCGACGGCACCGAGGAGAAGGTACGCGGCCTCACGCTCGGCGGCGACGACTACGTCACGAAGCCGTTCAGCCTCGAGGAGGTCGTCGCCCGGGTGCGGGCGATCCTGCGACGGGCCAACGGCGAGGCTCCGAGCTCGGTGCTGCGCTTCGCGGACCTCGAGATGGACGAGGACGCGCACGTCGTGCGGCGCAGGGGTGTCTCGGTCGATCTGTCTCCCACCGAGTACAAGCTGCTCCGCTATCTGCTGATCAACGCGGGGCGAGTGGTCACGAGGGCTCAGATCCTCGATCATGTATGGGAGTACGACTTCGGTGGAGAGGCCACTGTGGTGGAGACCTACGTGAGCTACCTACGCAAGAAGCTCGATCCCTTGGGCGAACCGTTGATCAAGACGGTGCGCGGGGTCGGCTACGCCCTTCGCCAGGACTGACCGTGTCACTGCGACACCGGCTCGTTGCCGCGCTGTTGGTGATCGGAGTCGTGCTCATCGGCGCGGGCGTCGCCGTCGCGGGACTCATCCGGGGGGCGCTCGTCGACCAGGTCGACCGACAGCTCGAGCGGGCGGCGCCACCGCTCGGCATCTTTGTGGGCGCGCTCGACCCCGGCCTGCCGGTCGGGGGCCGGGTCGGTTCGAACACCGCCGACCGCTTCACCGAGCTGTATGTCGCGGTCGCGACGCCGGAAGGGGTGCGGGTGTTCGGGCCCACGGTCGGCTCCGAGCCGCCTCCCGACCTGAGTGAGGTGCTGCCGCCTGACGGCGCGCTGGCCGACCCGACGCCTCGGTTCGTGACGGTCCGTGCGGTGGGGGGTGGTCCGAGCTTCCGAGTGCTGATCGAGGGAGTGCCGAACGGCGGAGCGATCGCGGTCGCGCAGTCCCTGCGAGCGACCGAGCACACCTATCGCCAGATCGTGACGGTCGAGGTCACGGCCGCCGTGGCCGTGCTGCTCACGTTGTGCATGGCGGCGTGGTGGCTGCTCCGGCACGGAGTGCGTCCAATCGAGCAGATGGCACTGACGGCGAACGCGATCGCCGACGGCGACCTGTCTCGTCGCGTCGCTCCCGCCGAGGAGAAGACCGAGGTCGGAAAGCTGGGCATCGCCTTGAACACGATGCTCGGCCAGATCGAGGGTGCCTTCGAGGAACGGCAGGAGTCTGAGGATCGACTCCGTCGTTTCGTTGCCGACGCGTCGCACGAGCTGCGCACGCCGCTCACATCGATCCGCGGCTATGCGGAGCTGTGGCGTGCCGGCGCGATCGAGACCCCGGATGAGCAGGCGGACGCCATGCGGAGGGTGGAACACGAGGCCTCCCGCATGGGGAGGCTTGTCGACGACATGCTGCTCCTCGCCCGACTCGATGAGGGTCGCCCGCTCGACCTCGACGACGTCGACTTGGGCCACATCGCCGAGGATGCGACCCGGGACGCACGAGCCGTCGAGCCCGGCCGTCCGATCACCCTCACTGCTGAGGACGGCGTCGTCGTCTCCGGAGACGCGGACCGACTGCGCCAGGTCACTGCCAACCTCGTCGCGAATGCGCTCGTCCACACCCCGCCGGGCACGCAGGTCGAGGTGCGCGTGCATCGAGACGGCCCTGCCGCAGTGCTCGAGGTGACCGACCACGGGCCGGGGCTCACGCCCGAGCTCGCGGACAAGGTCTTCGAGCGCTTCGTCCGGGCCGACCCTGCGCGGACCCGTGCGACCGGTGGTTCGGGTCTCGGGCTCGCGATCGTCGCCGCGGTGGTCGAAGCTCATGGAGGACGCGCTGGAGGTCGACTCGACCCCCGGTGAGGGTGCGACCTTCCGTGTCGTGCTCCCCGCGTCGGAGGCTGACGTGCCCTCAGCAACCTCCCATCACGCTCTCAGGTGATCCCAAGAGCGAATTGAGACAGTGCTCGCGTGAGTGAGCAGAAGAGAACGCGCCTTCTTGTCCCGTTGGTCATGCTGTCGCTTGTCGCCCTTGCCGGGTGCGGAGGCGGCGGTGGCTCGCCCGCTGCTGCCGCGGCCGGTGACGGCTCGAGCGCGAGCACAACAGCCACCGGCGGCGCATCGGGAGTGCCCGCCGAGATGCAGGCCTATGTCGCCTGCCTGAAGAAGAACGGCGTCGATCTGCCGGCCAACGGCTTCGGCGGCCGCAACGGGGCTCCCGGTGGTGCACCCGGCGGCAACGGCCAGTCGTCGCCGGGTGCGACGCCTCCTGGGTCGTTCCAGCTCGGCGGCGCACCGCAGACCCAGACCGGCGGCGGCAACGCCACGAACGGTGGCACCGGCAACGGCGGCGCGCCTCCATCGTTTGATCGGGAGAAGTTCCAAGCGGCGCAGCAAGCGTGTGCCGACCTCCTCCCCGAGGGTGCGACCTTCGGGAACGGCTTCCCGGGCAGAGGTGGGGGCGGTGGCATCGACAACAGCGCGTTCAACGCGTACCGCTCGTGCATGTCCGACCATGGCGTGACGATCCCCGACCGTCAGAACGGTCAGAGCGCGAACAGCAGCAGCGCGCCGGTGTCGATCGATCGCAACAGCGACACGTTCAAGGCGGCGAACGACGTGTGCGCATCGCTGCTGCCCAACGGCGGGCAGGGCTTCGGCGGACAACCCGGACAGGGCGCCAACGCGTCGACGCCCAACAATTCGACACAAGGGACGAACCCGTGAAGCGAAAGACGCTCATCCTCAACTCCGTGCTCGCAGTGAGCGCGGTCGGTCTCGTGGCGTTCGGCGTCACCTCGCTCGGCTCCAGCGGATCGGCCGCCGCTACCGAGACCGAGACGACCGTGCGGACCGGCAACGTGACCGAGACCGTGTCGGCGACCGGCAACGCAGTGGCCGCTGACAGCCTGACGCTGAACTTCCAGAGTGGAGGCACGCTCACCGAGGTCGACGTCACCGCCGGCCAGACGGTCACGAAGGGCCAAGTCCTCGCGAAGATCGACAGCACGACGGCCGCGAACCAGCTCAAGACCGCGCAAGCGAACCTCTCGAGTGCCGACGCGCGTTTGCAGGGTCTGCTGCACCCGTTGACCGCGCAGGACCAGATCAAGAACCAGGCATCGGTGGATCAGGCTCAGGCGTCGGTGGACTCCGCCCAGACTTCGCTCGACAACGCGAACGCGAACCTGGCGCAGGACAAGATCACCACCCAAGCTGCGATCGACAAGGCGAAGCAGTCCCTCGCGAACTCGCAAGGTGTGTCAGCGGCAGGAAGCACCGGCACCGATTCGAGCCTCCAGCAGGCGCGGACGGCGCTCTCGGAAGCCGTGTCGCACCTGGCCGTCGGCGACATCGTCTCGACGACCGACGGCAACGCCGCGCTGACTGACTCGACCGCGCTGGCGTCGTACTACAAGAACGACCAGAACGTCTGCGCCAATGCGAGCAACTCGCTCGCGCTGTCGGACGGCCTGACCTGCGCGGACGTTGCGACTCGGATGGCCGCCGTCTCGGACGTGCAGTCGGCGGCTCGAGCCCTGGTGACGGCGGAGAACCAGGAGGCATCGAACTCTGCGCAAGCGAAGCAGACCCTCGACAACGCGGCTTCCGCTGTCACCGATGCGCAGAACCAGCAGACGGCGACCCTGATGAAGGATCAGCAGGCGATCGTCACGGCCCAGCGCCAGCTGGAGACCGCGCAGACGAGCCTCAAGTCGACGATCGCCTCGAACGCGGCGGCGTCGTCGCCTGCGACCGCGAGCGACATCGCGCAGCAGCAGGCGAGCATCGTGACCGCTCAGGTTGCGGTCTCGACCGCGCAGAAGGGCGTCGACGACACGACGCTCGTTGCTCCTGCGGCCGGCACCGTGAGCGCCGTGAACGGGGCTGTCGGTGAGGCAGTTGCGAGTGGAGGGACGACCGGGTTCATCACCCTCGTCAACCTGAGCTCGTTGCAGGTCAAGGCCGCGTTCTCCGAGACCGACGCTGCGAAGGTGCAGATCGGCCAGACCGCGTCGGTCTCCTTCGATGCTCTCACCACCCAGACATTCACCGGCAAGGTCGTGGCGATCGACTCGGCGTCGACGGTCACCAGCAACGTCGTCACCTACAGCGTCACGGTCGCCCTCGACTCGAGCTCGCCGCAGGTGAAGGAAGGCATGACCGCCACCGTCGACGTGACGGTCGCGGAGAAGGACGGCGTCCTCGTGCTGCCCGCGTCGGCGGTGAGTGGCCGTGGCCAGACCGCGACCGTGACCGTCCGCACCGCGAACGGTGACGAGCAACGGCAGGTCACGATCGGCCTGCGCGGCGACGACAACGTCGAGATCGCCAGTGGCCTCTCAGCCGGTGACGTCGTGGTGACGAAGGTGTCCAGCACGACGACCGGCGGCGGCGGCCTCCCGGGCGGCCTCGGGGGCGGCGCACGGGTCGGTGGCGGTGGTCCCGGCTTCGTGGTCGGATCATGAGCGACGCAACGGCGTCTGCGGCACCGAAACCCGTCATCGCGGTCCGCAACCTCGTGAAGACATACACGATGGGCGCGGTCGAGGTGCGGGCGCTCCGCGGCGTGTCGCTCACGGTCGAGCGTGGTGACTTCGTCGCCATCATGGGCGCCTCGGGGAGCGGCAAGAGCACGCTGATGAACATCCTCGGCTGCCTCGACGGGCCGACGAGCGGTCAGTACGAGCTCGACGGCGTCGATGTCAACGGCCTCGACGACGTGGAGCTCGCGTACATCCGCAACCGCAAGATCGGCTTCGTCTTCCAGAGCTACAACCTCATCCCGCGGACATCAGCCGTCGCGAACGTAGAGCTTCCGCTGATGTACGGGGGCATGAAGCGAGGAGAGCGCCGTCAGGTCGCGCTGCTCGCGCTCGAAGCAGTCGGCCTGCGAGATCGGGTCGACCATCTCCCGTCCGAGCTCTCCGGTGGCCAGCAGCAGCGGGTCGCCGTCGCTCGAGCACTGGCGACGCGACCAGCGATGATCCTGGCCGACGAGCCCACCGGCAACCTCGATTCCGAGTCGACTCGCGAGGTGCTCGACATCTTCTCCCGCTTGAACCAGCGCGGCCGCACGATCGTGCTCATCACCCACGAGAACGACGTCGCCGCCTACGCGAAGCGTGTCGTGCGCCTGCGGGACGGGATGATTCTGAGTGACACGCGTAAGGACGCGGCTGAGCGCGAGGCAGTGCCCGCATGATCGAGAGCCTGCGTCTGGCGTTCCAGGGCATCATGTCGAACCGCTTGCGGTCGGCGCTCACGATGTTGGGCATCCTCATAGGCGTCGCCGCAGTCATCATCCTCATCGCGGTCGGTGCAGGTTCCTCCGCCGCGGTCCAGAACCAGCTCGCAGGGCTCGGCACGAACACGCTGACGGTCTTCCCGTCCGGTGGCTTCGGTCCTCCGGGCGGCGCGAACCGCACGGGAACGCAAAGCCGCCGAGCGTCGCTCACCGCGAAGGACGTCACTGCGCTCCAGGACAAGACCAACGCGCCGGACATCGTCGAAGTCGCGCCCGTCGTGAACGCTCAGGCGACCGCGACCTATGAGGGCGCGACGCACGAGATCGGCCAGGGCATCGGCACCACCGCGAACTACTTCCAGGTGCGGAACTTCGAGATCGCGTCCGGCTCCGCATTCACAGCCGAAGACGTCACCGAGCACCGCAAGGTCGTCGTGCTCGGCCCGACCGTCGTCACCGATCTGTTCGGCGAAGGGGTCGATCCCGTCGGCCAGAAGATCAAGATCGGTGGGTCGACCTGGACTGTCATCGGCACGCTCAAGGCGAAGGGATCGAACGGGTTCCAAGACCAGGACGACATCGCGATCGCCCCGGTGACCTCGGTGCAAGACTCGCTGAGCAGCCGCACTTCGGGTTACAACCAGATCACGGTGCAGGCGAAGTCACGCAGCGCCTCGGACGCCGCCTCGGCCGAGATCACCTCGACCTTGCGGTCGACCCACAAGGTCACGACCGCCGACTTCCAGGTGCTCAACCAGGCCGCGCTCCTCGACGCGAGCGCGGCGTCGAACTCTGTGTTCACCGTCTTGCTCGGTGCCGTCGCCGCGATCTCTCTGCTCGTCGGCGGCATCGGTGTGATGAACATCATGCTGGTGACGGTCACCGAGCGGACGCGCGAGATCGGCATCCGCAAGGCGATCGGCGCGAGGAAACGGCACATCCTCAGTCAGTTCCTCGTTGAGTCGGTGCTCCTGTCGATGCTCGGCGGGCTGATCGGAGTGTTCGTCGGCCTCGCGGGCAGCCACTTCCGCATCGTCGGCGTCACGCCGGTCGTGCAGCTCTACTCGGTCATCCTCGCCTTCGGGGTGGCGGTGATGGTCGGTCTGTTCTTCGGGATCTACCCCGCCAACCGAGCGGCATCGCTCCGACCCATCGAGGCACTTCGCTATGAGTGACATCGTCACGACCGACACCGGAGACCCGGCGGCGGCCGACGCCGACAAGCCGGGCGACGACACCGACGTCCTGTTCCGCGACGACGTCGACGACGCGGACGAGCTGCCGACGCGCGCCTCACGGCGCATCGTCACTGCGTGGACTGTCGTGTTCGCCGCGCTCCTGATCGCGGGTGCTGGCTTCGTCGCCGGCATCCAGATGGAGAAGCACAACGCGCCTGCCGCCACCGGGGCGGGTGGCCTCGCCGCATTCGCCAGGAACGGCGGGTTCCCCGGCGCGGGCGGCGCCGGCGGTGGCTTCCCCGGTGCGAATGGCGCGACCGGTGGCTTCCCCGGCGCGAACGGTGCTGGCGGCGCGACGGCTGGCGGCGCGACGCCCAATGGCGGTGCCGCAGGCGCGACTCCGGCGCCGGCGAGCAATGGCACGACCGGTCAGATCAAGCTCGTCGACGGCTCGAACATCTACATCACGACGAGCGACGGCTCGACGGTGAAGGTCTCCACGACGCCGACGTCGAAGGTGACGAAGTCGGTTGCCGGTGCCGTGGGCGACCTGAAGGCCGGTGACACGATCACCGTGCAGGGCGCCGCGGGAAGCGACGGCACGATCGCCGCGGGCTCCATCAGCCAAGCTCCCTAACCGTCGTCAGCGGGACCTTTCCGGGTATGGTGCGCGCGCACCCGGCAGAGGGAGGTTCTGCGTCGTGGACGAACGGATGCGCATCGCAGTCGCGGAGGCCTTCGGGACAGGCTTCCTCGTGATCGGGGGGTGTGGCACGGCCATCATCGCCGGCTCGGGAGTCGGCACCCTCGGGATCGCCATCGCGTTCGGGCTCAGCCTGCTCGTGATGGTGTACACGATCGGCCCGATCACGGGATGCCACATCAACCCCGCGGTCACGCTCGGCCTGCTGGCGATCGGCAAGACCAAGAAGGAAGACGTGCCGTACTACATCGTCGGCCAGATCGTGGGCTGCATCGTGGGCGCCGCGATCATCTTCGTCATGGCGAAGGGTGTCGATGGCTTCAGCGCGAAGAACAACTTCGCGCAGAACGGCTACGACACTCACTCACCGGGTGGCTACAACCTCGCCGCGGTCATCGTCGCCGAGATCGTGATGACCGCGTTCCTCACCGTGACGATCGCGGCGATCTTCCACTGGAAGTTCTCGGCCGGCTTCGCCGGAGTCTCGATCGGTCTGGTGCTCACGCTGATCCACCTCATCAGCATCCCGATCGACAACACGTCGGTGAACCCGGCCCGGAGCCTCGGCGTGGCGCTCTTCGCGGGGAGTGATGCGCTCAAGCAGCTCTGGGTGTTCATCATCTTCCCGATCGTCGGTGGTGTGGCCGGCGCCGTGCTGTACCAGTTCATGGCCGGCAAAGAGGAGCCCGAACCCGCGGGGTGAGCACCGCGCAGCGCGCACTCGTCGTCAGCGCGGCATCCTTCGCCGCGCTGACGGTGCTCGCGGCCACCGACTGGGTGGCGGGCATCGACCGCCGGCTCACGACCTGGATCTTCGGTTGGCCTGAGAGCTGGCACGGTGCGATGCGCACCACCTGGCGCCTCGCGACTCGTCGGGTCGCTCTCCTGTGGATCGGGCTCGCGCTGCTCGTGTGGCGCAAGGCCCAGCCCGCGGCGGCGATGGTGGCGGCCGCCCTCGCATCATGGGGGCTGGCGCTGCTGACGAAGCAGCTCGTGGGTCGATCACGCCCTTCGGCCGCGCTGCTGGGAGGCGCGCCGAGGGATCCGCTGGCCGGCCACGGCTACCCGTCTGCCCATGCAGCGCTGGCCGCGGCGCTGATCGTCCCCGTGCTGTTCGTCGTCCCCCGGGCTTGGCGGCCTCTGTTGCTCGGCGCGGTGGCGCTGGTCGCGGTGAGCCGCGTCTACAGCGGCGGCCAATTCGCGCTCGACTCTGTCGGCGGAGCCGCGCTCGGCGCCATGTGCGGGTCGGGAGCAGTGGTCGTGTTCTCGAAGGTCAGCCCTAGGATCGACACGTGAGCGACAACGTCCTGGTCAAGAGCGACGGGCCGATCACCCGCATCACGCTCAACCGCCCTGAGAAGCGCAACGCCATGAGCTTCGAGCTGATGGCCGACCTCACCGGCACGTTGGAGGCCGTGCGTCACGACGAAGACACTCGTGTCGTCGTCATCGCCGCGTCGGGCCCCGCGTTCTCGGCCGGTCACGACTTGGGCGAGATGGCGTCCGCACGTGACGCAGCGGCGTATCGCCGGTTGTTCGACGGCTGCACTTTGCTGATGCGCTCGATCCGCACGATCCCGCAGCCGGTCATCGCGCAGGTGCACGGGGTCGCCACGGCGGCCGGCTGCCAGCTCGTCGCGGCGTGCGACCTCGCGGTTGCCGAGGAGGGCGCTCGCTTCGGCACTCCTGGCGTCAAGATCGGGTTGTTCTGCTCGACGCCGATGGTGCCCATCTCTCGCGCGGTGGGTCGCAAGCGCGCGCTCGAGATGTTGCTGACGGGCCAGCTGATCAGCGCCGAGACGGCGCTCGAGTGGGGCCTCGTGAACCGAGTCGTCCCCCCGGAGATGCTGCAGGATGCGGTCGACGACCTCGCGTTGTCGATCGCGAACGCGAGCGCGCTCACGATCGCCATCGGCAAGCAGGCCTTCTATGCGCAGATCGACGTCGACGAGCGTCAGGCCTATGACATCACCGTGCCGGTCATGACGATGAACGCGATGACCGACGACGCGGACGAGGGCATCAGCGCGTTCCTCGAGAAGCGCTCGCCGATCTGGCGGAACAGCTAGACGCGGCAGGCGCTGCTCGCGCCACCGTTCACGCACAGCCATCGCACGGCTTCGTCGAGGGACGACACGCCGACGACGCGCACGGAGGGCGGGGCGTACGGCTGCGCCGCGGCGATGTCGGGCCTCGGCATCATGAACACTGTCGCTCCCGCGCGCGTGGCTGCCGTGACCTTCGCGTCGTAGCCGAGCACCGGGTCGACGCTGCCCCCCGGCCCGATGCCGCCCGTCGCGGCGACCAGGCGATGGCCGGTGAGGTCACCGGCGGTCAACAGGTCGACGTAGGCGAGCGCCAGCACGAGCCCGGCCGAGCCACCGGTGACCTTGCCGACCGGCAGGGCCGGCGCCGGCGCAGTGATGAGCCGTCGCACGAACGTGGCTCCGCCGCCGGTCGCCTGCGGCCACGGGGGCGTCGGCTTGAGGTCGACGTCGACGACGCGGCCGTCGCGGTACACGCGGAGCCGAGATGGCATGTTCGTCGCGAGGTTGCCGTCGAGCGTGTGGAGGTTGGGCGTGAGCCCATTGATCGTGATCACCGCGTCGCCGATCTGCAGTCCCGCGTGCTGCGCGATCGACTTCGGTTGCACGCGGGTCACCTCGAGCACGGGACCGATCTCCGCCACAGCAGTCGCCCAGGCGTTGATGGCAGTCGGATCAACGGACAGCGCGCGCGGTCCGGCCGTCATCGCCTCGAGGTGGCTGCTCGAGAGGTCGGCGAGCAGTCGCCCACCGCCGAGCGTGTGTGCCCACACCCAATGGGCGAGCGTCTGAGGCCGGACCCGTACCGCAGCGATCACAAACGCGCCCGGCGCGTCCGGCCCGGTGGTGGCCTCGTCGGGGTCCGCGGGGAGGACGAGGCGCCGCGCCATGCCGCCCGTGACGACCGACCCTCCGACGGGGAGCGCGAGCGACGCCACGAGCAGTGCGATGAGCACACCCGCCAACACCCCGCGCAAATCCGTGACGTGCCCGACAGCCCTCGCCCTGGGGTCGCCCGCCCCCTCCACGCCGTCAGCACAGCACGTGGTATCCAAACGTGCAAGCGGCACGCTGAGTGGCCGGACCGCGGAGGAAGCTCGACCCATGTGAGAAGGTTTCCCTGCCTATGGATCTTGCAGACGCCCTGGCCTTCGCGGGTGCCAGTCACAACGGCGTGCTCGTCACGCTGAAGCGCGACGGTCGGCCCCAGCTCTCGAACATCTCGTACGCAGTGGTCGACGGCACGATCGGCATCTCGATCACTGACGACCGAGCGAAGACCAAGAACCTGCGCCGCGATCCCCGAGCGTCTCTCTATGTCTCGAGCCCCGACTTCTGGTCGTACGTCGTGCTCGAGGCCACCGCTGAGCTCACGCCCGTGAGTGCGTCACCCGGCGACGCGACCGTCGCTCAGCTCATCACGCTCTTCCGCGCGGTGCAGGAGAAAGAGCACCCGGATTGGGATGAGTACCGCGCCGCGATGGTGAGCGACAAGCGACTCATCGCCTGGCTCCGGCCGACGCACGCGTACGGCATCACGCGCTGGCTGACGCGCTCCGCCCACACGGGGCCGTCGGGGAAGCGGAAGCGCTCGAGCGACTCGGGCCGCATCGTGATGCCGTAGCCGGGCGCGCTCGGCAGGACGTACCGGCCACCTCGCATCGACACCGGGTCGGTGAAGTGCTCGTGCAGATGGTCGGCCCACTCGCACATGCGTCCGTCGAGTGAGCCCGACACCGCGATGTAGTCGAAGGGCGCGAGGTGCGACACGTACTCGCACAGTCCGACCCCTCCCGCGTGAGGGCAGACCGGAACACCGGCGACCGCCGCCATCAGCAGCACCGCGAGCACCTCGTTCACTCCGCCGAGCCGGCACGAGTCGACCTGACATACGCCGATCGCGTCGGCCTGGAAGAGTTGCTTGAACATCACGCGGTTGTGGGCGTGCTCACCGGTGGCGACCTTCATCGGAGCAAGCGCGCGTGCGATCGCGGCGTGCCCGAGCACGTCGTCGGGGCTCGTCGGCTCCTCGATCCAGTACGGGTCCTGATCGGCGAGCGCGCGCATCCACTCGATCGCCTGTCCGACGTCCCAGCGCTGGTTGGCGTCGGTCATGAGGAGGCGGTCGGGTCCGAGCTCGCCTCGGAGCAGCGCGGCGCGGCGCATGTCGTCGTCGAGGTCCGCGCCGACCTTCATCTTGATCGCGTTGAACCCGGCTCCGATCGCCTCGCGGCACAGCGCACGGATCTTGTCGTCGTGATAGCCGAGCCAACCTGCGGAGGTGGTGTAGGCGGGGTATCCGTCGCGCTCGAGCTCGGCGATGCGGTCGGCTCGGTGGGGCTCCTGCGCGCGCAGCAGCTCGACGGCGGCCTCCGGCGTCACCATGTCGGTGAGGTAGGTGAAGTCCACGAGCCCGACGAGCTCCTCGGGCGACAGATCGGCGAGCACGCGCCAGAGGGGCTTGCCCTCACCCTTTGCCCTCAGGTCCCACGCGGCGTTCACCAGCGCCGCCGTGGCCAGATGGATCGCACCCTTCTCGGGGCCGATCCACCGCAGCTGTGAATCGCCGGCGAGCATCCGCGCGAAGCGGCCGAGGTCGCCCATGAGCTCGTCGACGTCGATGCCAACCACCATCGGCAGCAGTGCGTCGACCGCCGCGCACACCACTTCGGTGCCGCGACCGATCGTGAACGTGAGGCCGTGGCCCTGGCCGCTCAGCTCGTCCGCGTTGCGAGCATCGGTGCGGAGCACGACGTAGGCAGCGGAGTAGTCGGGATCGGGATGCATCGCGTCTGAGCCGTCCCGCGCGTCCGACGTGGGGAAGCGGACGTCGACGACGTCGACGGCGACGATGCGAGGCACGTGCTTCGCGGTCAGTCGGCGAGCGTGAGGATCTCGGACCCGTCGTCGGTGACCAAGATCGTGTGCTCGAACTGCGCCGTGCGACCACCGTCGATCGTGACTGCGGTCCACCCGTCGTCCCACATGCGGTGCTGCCAGCGACCCATCGTGATCATCGGCTCGATCGTGAACGTCATGCCGGGCTGCATGACTGTGGCGGAGGCGGGGTCGTAGTAGTGCAGGATCTGCAGGTCGGTGTGGAACTGCTCGCCGATCCCGTGGCCGATGAACGCCCGGACGACGCCGAGCGAGTGCTTCGTCGCATGGCGTTCGATCGCCCGCCCGATGTCGGAGAGCGGCCGCCCGGGCTTGACCGCCTCGATGCCGAGCATCAGGCACTCATGAGTCACGCGTACCAGGTTCCGTGATCCGTCGTCGACGTTGCCGACGAGGAACGTGGCGTTCGTGTCGCCGTGCACGCCCTCTCGATACAACGTGACGTCGAGGTTCACGATGTCACCGTCGGCCAATGGGCGGTCGTCGGGGATGCCGTGGCAGATGACCTCGTTCACCGAGGTGCAGAGCGACTTGGGGAAGCCGTTGTAGTTGAGCGGGCTCGGGTACCCGCCGCGCTCGATGCAGGCCGCGTGGCAGATCGCGTCGAGCTCGTCGCTCGTGATGCCGGGACGGACCGCAGCGCCTGTGGCGGCGAGGACCTCGGCGGCAGAACGACCGGTACGGCGCATGCGCTCGATGACGTCGGGCGACTTCACATGGGGCTCCGGCCGGCGCACAGCGACGCCCGACTCGGCGTAGGGCGGTCGCTCGATCTCGGGCGGGACCTCACGCGTCGGGCTCACCGTGCCGGGTTGGACGCGGCCCTCGAGCTCCTTGTGGCACCGCTTGTACTTGCGGCCACTCCCGCACCAGCAGGGGTCGTTCGAGCGCAGCGCGGTGGGAGCAGCAGGAGCCGTACGCACTGCATCAGCCTAGGGCTCCGGTCAGGGGAGCGTCGCCGCGAGCGCCGCGACGATGTCGTCCACCTGCGGCAGGATCGCCTTCTCGAGCGTCGGCTCGTACGCGACGTGGGTGTCGAGCGCCGTCACCCTCCGGATCGGGGCTTCGAGGTCGCCCCACACCTCCTGCGCGGCCCACGCGGCGACCTCGGCACCGAAGCCTGCAGTGAGCACATCTTCGTGCACGACGACGAGCCGGTGGGTGCGGCGCACGCTGTCTCCGACGAGCTCGCGGTCCCACGGCGAGATCGTGCGGAGGTCGATCACCTCGACCTCGCAGTCGCGCTCGTCGTGCAGGCGTTGCGCGGCCTGCAGCGACTTCTCGACCGTGGCACCCCAGGTCACGATCGTGACGTCTCGGCCGGGTCGGCGGATGTCGCCTCGGCCGAACGGCAGCACATAGTCCGGAGGCGGGAACGGATCGCGCGTGTACGGCTGGCGCAGAAGGTGCTTGTGCTCGAGGAAGAGCACAGGGTCTTCGGCGCGGAACGTGGCGCGCAGCAACCCCGCGGCGTCACGCGCTCGTGACGGGAACGCGATCAGCAAGCCGGGGATGTGAGCGAAGATCGACTCGCCGCTCTGGCTGTGCCAGATCGATCCGCCGGTGAGGTAGCCGCCGATCGGCACTCGCACGACCATCGGACAGGTCCACGCGCCGTTCGAGCGCCAGCGGATTGTCGCCGCCTCGCTCTTCAGCTGCTGCATGGCGGGCCAGATGTAGTCGAAGAACTGGATCTCGGGTGCGGGCCTCAGGCCGCGGATCGCCTGGCCGACCGCGCGACCGATGATGTTCGCCTCCGCGAGCGGCGTGTTGTAGCAGCGCGCGATGCCGAACGCGCGCTGGAGGCCGTGCGTCGTGCCGAAGACGCCGCCTTTGCCCTCGACGTTCGCGAGCACGGCCTCGCGCGCGTCGGCGACGTCTTCGCCGAACACGCGGATGCGCTCGTCCTCTGCCATCTGCTCGTGCAGCGTGCGCTTGATCGCCTCACCGAACGCAACCACCTCGCCGTCCGCACCTGGCTCATCAGGGAGCCGCAGTGCCGGAAGCGCCACGACGTGCTCGGTGACCGACGCCGGGTCGGGTCGGCGGGCCTCGAGTGCCAGTCGCGCCGCCTCGGCGACGTGGGCGATCGCCTCCGCCCGGATCGCCTGCGCCTCGTCCTCGGTGAGGATGCCGCGGGTCACGAGGTCAGCGTGCATGCGCGTGATCGGGTCGCGGGCGCGCTCGTCGTCGAGCTCGTCGAGCGATCGGTACTTCGCCTGGGTGTCGGCTCCGGAGTGCGAGTACGGACGCGTGACCATCGCGTGGATGAGCGCCGGGCCGACTCCGGCTCGCACGTGGCTGATGATCGACGCCGCGCGCTCGCGCACCCCGAAGTAATCGGTGCCGTCGAGGCGGTGCACGTCGAGACCGCGAAACCCGCGTACGAGCTCGGAGATCGGGGCCGGCGACTGATCGCTCGACGGCACCGAGATCGCGTAGCCGTTGTCGGCGACCAGGAACACGACGGGCAAATGCAGCGTGCACGCCGTGTTGAGGCTCTCCCAGAACTCGCCCTCCGACGTCGCTCCCTCGCCGAGCGACACGTAGGTGAGCTCGTCGCCGTGCGCCGTGCAGCCCGGCAGGTGCGGGCGGCGCGAGATGTAGCGCGCTGCCTCCGCGCATCCAACGGCCGGAAGGCACTGAGTTCCGGTAGGGCTTGACTGAGTGACGACGTGATGCTCGACGCTTCCCCAGTGCGAAGGCATCTGGCGTCCGCCCGAGGCAGGGTCGTCGGCCGAGCCCACCGCTTGCAGGAGGATCTGGTACGCGCTGATGCCGAGCCCGAGCATGAGCGCCTGGTCGCGGTAGTAGGGGAAGAACCAGTCGTAGCCGGGCCGCAGGTGTCGTGCGAGCGCGAGGAGCACCGCTTCGTGCCCGGCACCCGCGATCTGGAAGAAGACGCGGCTCTGACGCTGGAGGTTGATCTCGCGGTCGTCGATCGCGCGCGAGATGCAGGCGCGGCGGAAGTCCTCGATCACCTCGTCACGCGGGAACTCGATCGGCGGGGGCTTCGGTGCTGCGGGTGTCGTCACAGGCGCCGGCCGTGGCATCACGCCCGCAACCTCGATGCTCCAGTCGCGCGTCTGGAGGATCTGCTTGACCTTCGCGAGGAAGGCCGAGGCGTACGCGCCATCGTTCGCCCGATGATCGAAGGACATCGCGAGGTTCCCGATCGGATGTATGGCGACCCCGAACTCGCCGTCTGTGATCGGGACTGCGACTGGCCTCATCGTCACGCCGTCGGTCGAGACGATGCCGACCTGGGGCTGATTGATGATCGGGCCGGTGAGGAGCGTGCCGTAGCCGCCCGCGTTCGTGATCGTGAACGTGCCCCCGGCCAGGTGGTCGGCGGTGAGCCGCTTGGCGTGCGCGCGCTGTGAGAGGTCGGCAGCAGCGGCAGCGAGCTCGGTGATCGTCTTGCTCTGCGCGTCGCGGATCACAGGCACGACGAGGCCTTCGAAGTCGAGGTCGACCGCGATGCCCAGGTTGATCGAGCCGTGCACGACGAGATCGCTCTCGACGACCGACGCGTTCAGCCGAGGGAACTCGGCGAGGGCGTCGACGACTGCACGCATCACGAAGGGGAGGTAAGTCAGCCTGGCCGCTCGACGCACTTTGTTGACCGCTTCGTAATCGACCTCGACGGCAACGAGCGTGTGCGCCGAGGTGCGCAGCGACTGCGTGAGGTTCTCGGCGGTGCGCTTCCGGATGTTGGTGAAGGGCACGACCGCGTCCAGCGTTTCGTCACCAGAGGGCTGGGTGAGCGCCGCTGGTGACGAAACGGTCAAGGGCAGTGGTGGGGGAGGGGCAGCCGGAGCGACCGGAGCGACCGGAGCGACCGGAGCGACCGGCGTGACTGATGGTGCCGGCGCGCCGACCGACTCGGTGATCACCGCGAGACGCGCACCGATCGGCACCGTGTCACCCTCCGCGACGAGGATCTCGACGATCTCGCCCGCGACGGGCGACGGCACCTCGGCGTCGACCTTGTCGGTCGACACTTCGAGCAGCGGCTCGTCGATGCTGATCCGTTCGCCGACCTGCTTGCACCATCGCAGCACCGTGCCCTCGGTGACGGTCTCACCGAGCTGCGGCATCGTGATGTCCACTGCCGGTGAACCTACCCTGATCTCAGCCAACCGGATCTGAAGGAGGCGCCGTGCTCGAGCCCGCAATTCGAGACCTCGCGAAGGGAAAGAACTTCGCGGGGTTCACCACCCTTGGGCCGACTGGAAGCCCGGCGACGCACGTGATGTGGGTCGATTCCGACGACGATCACGTGCTCATCAACACCGAGCTCGACCGTCAGAAGTGCGTCAACGTGATGAAGGACCCGCGGGTGGCCGTGATGATCTGGGACGCCGAGAACGAGTACAAGTACGCGGAGGTGCGCGGCATCGTCATCGACATCGTGCGTGGTGACCGCGCCCGTGCCCACATCGACGAGCTGTCGCGCAAGTACCTCGACAAGGATTACGCGAGCCCGATCGGCAGTGAGCGGGTGATCCTCGTCATCGAGCCGACCCGGCAGCGCTCCCGCTAGCTCTGGAGGTCAGAACTTCATCTGACGCGCTCGGTCGAAGCGAGCGGTGACGTCGTCCCAGTTGACGATGTTCCAGATGGCCTTCACGTAGTCGGGACGCACGTTCTTGTACTGCAGGTAGTACGCGTGCTCCCAGGCGTCGATGACGAGCAGGTTCTGTCCGCTCTGGCCGACGTTGCCCTGGTGGTCGTAGATCTGCTCGACGTAGAGGCGCTGGCCGAGCGGCTCCCACGCGAGCGCTCCCCAGCCGGAGCCCTGAACCGTCACGACGGCCTGAGTCATCTGGGCCTGGAACGCGTCGAACGTTCCGAAGTGCTCGTCGATCGCGGAGGCGAGATCTCCAGTCGGCTTGTCGCCTCCCGAGGGGCTCAGGTTCTGCCAGAAGAGCGTGTGGAGCACGTGACCCGAGAGGTTGAACGCGAGGGCCTTCTCGAGGCCGACGATGTTGTCGTAGTCGCCCTTCTCGCGGGCTTCGGCGAGTCGGTCGAGCGTCTTGTTGCACCCTTCCACGTACGCCTTGTGGTGCTTGCCGTGATGAAGGGCGAGGACCTCGGCGGAGTAGAAGGGCTCGAGGGCGTTCTCGGCGTAAGGAAGATCAGGCAGGGTGTACGTCATGCTTCGACCGTACCCATGGACCGGGTCAGCCGAAACCCGGGAACGCAAGCCGCGCTCGGGATGTCGTCAGGTCGACGGCGGGGCCGCGGGTGGCGCGGTCGTCGTCGGGAGCGGAGTGGCCGCGGGAACGATGATCAGCACCTGGCCCGCTTCGATGTGGTCCGCGTTCTGGATGCTGTTGATCGTCATGAGCTGGGGGACGGTGAGGTTGAACTTCTTCGCGATCTTCGAGAGCGAGTCGCCCTTCTGGATCACGTAGGTCACCTCGGGCGATGTCGTTGTGGTCGCGATCGTCGTCGTCGCCGACGTGACGACCGCCGTCGTGGCCGTCGCTCCACTGTCGCCGCCACCACAGGCGGCGAGCGCGACGCCGACCGCTGCCGAGAACCCGAGCACTGCGAGCGACCTCATCGCCCAAAACCTTACGGGTTGGCCACCGTTAGTCTCGGGCACGTGACCGTCACCGACGAGGTGCTCACCTATCCCGGCGCTCGCCGCCCCGATCGACGGCGGCGCGTCGACGCACACGGCGTCGGCATCGCGGCATACGAGTGGGGCGATCTCGACGCGCCGCCGATCCTGCTCTGCCACGGCGGCATGGATTTCGCGGCGACGTTCGATCTGATCGCACCACTGCTCGCCGACGCCGGCTGGCGGGTCGTCGCGTGGGATCAGCGGGGCCATGGCGACAGCGACTATGCCGCGCTCTACTCGTGGGACGCCGACGTCCGCGATGCACTCGCGGTGCTCGACAGCACGACCCGCTCGCCGGTGCCCGTCGTCGGTCACTCGAAGGGGGGCGGTCTGATGATGCAGCTCGCCGAGGCGATGCCGCATCGAGTCAGCCACCTCGCGAACCTCGACGGGTTGCCGTCGAAGCGCCTACCTCCGGACATCGCGAACCACGAGCGCACCCGCTTGCTCGCAAAGGACCTCGAGGATTGGCTCGACCATCGTCTCCGCAGCACCGTGGCACAGCGCCGCCCGGGCACGATCGAGGAGCTCGCCGAGCGCAGGGCCCGCATGAACCCTCGCCTCTCACGTGACTGGCTGCGCTACATCGTGACGATCGGTGCGCGCCACGACGAGGACGGCTGGCGCTGGAAGCTCGATCCGTCGATGCGGTTCGGGGGTTTCGGCCCGTGGCGGCCCGAGTGGTCGCTGATGCGCTTGCCCGGTCTGTCGATGCCCTTCCTCGGGGTGCTCGGCCTCGAGTACGAAGAGATGGGTTGGGGCACGAAGCCCGAGGACGTCGTCGGCTACCTCCCGCTCGGCGCGCGGTTCGTGCCGCTCGAGGGCACCGGCCACTTCGTGCACATCGAGCAGCCCGAGATCGTGACGAACCTCATCCTCGAGCTCGTCGCCGCATGACGACTCGGTGGGTGCGCCACCTTCGCATCAACCTCGCGCTGCACGAGCTGCAAGCGGGCGACGAACGTCCGTTGCTGCTGCTGCACGGGCTCGGCGAGCGAACACCGTCCAAGGTGCCCGCGTACGCGTCGAGCTGGCCCGGCGCCGTGTGGGGTCTGGACTTCACCGGGCACGGCGACTCGGACGTGCCGAGCGGTGGCGGCTACACGTGCGAGGTGTTGATGGGCGACGCCGACGCAGCGCTGCGCGAGATCGGTCCCGCGACCGTGCTGGGTCGGGGCCTTGGGGCGTACGTCGCGCTGCTGATCGCGGGTGCACGACCACAAATGGTCCGGGGGGCGATCCTCAGTGACGGACCGGGTCTCGCGGGTGGAGGCACCGGGCCCTCGTCCACGATGCTGATCGGCGTCGATGAGGGCGGGGTCGTGCCCCCTGATCCGTTTGCGCTCTTCGAGCTCTCGCGCGACGTGCGGCCGCCGGACTACGCGGCCACGTTCGCCCGCCAGGTGCTGACGCTCGCCGCGCTCGGCTCGCCGCTGACGGTCTCCGCGCGGTGGCGGCCACCCTGGCTCGAGGCAGCGGCGAGCGAACCGGGCGTGGTCGACGCGTCGATCGAAGACGCGCTCGCGGCATACGCCCGCGCGTGACCTACCGCTGGCGCCAGGCGACGTAGTACGCGAGCTCGATCAGCTCGTCGCGCGCTGGGGTGGTCACCGGGGCCTCGGCGATCGCGCGCACGGCCTGCTCGGTGAGCGCGGTGATCGCCGCCTCGGCCTCGGCCTGCGCTCCGGTGTCGACGATCACGGCTTGGAGCGCAGCGACCTCGTCCTCGTCGAGATCGGGAGCCCCCACGCGGTGCAACAGCTCGGCGTGCTGCTTGCCGGCACGGCTCGCGGCGATCGCGAGCATCGGCGTCGGCTTGCCCTCGCGGAGGTCGTCGCCGACGGGCTTGCCCGTGAGGGCCGACTCGCCGAACGCGCCGAGCATGTCGTCGCGAAGCTGGAAGGCATCGCCGAGGGGAAGGCCATAGGCCGAGAGCGCGGGTGCGAGGTCACCGAACCGGCCCGCGAGCGCGGCGCCGAGATGCAGCGGGCGCTCGACCGTGTACTTGCCGGACTTGTACCTGGCGATGCGCTCGGCAGCGAGGCGGTTCGTCTGTGAGCGCGCAGTGCCGACGATGTCGAGGTACTGGCCGACGTTGAGCTCGATGCGGAGCTCGTGCCACACCGCCATGGCCTCGGCGTTCGACGCGGGCAGGAACTGATCGGCGTAGACGAACGCGAGGTCGCCCATGAGGATCGCGACGCCCTCGCCGAACCTTCTCGCTTCGCCGCGCCAGTCGCCGATCGCGTGCCGAGTCGCGTACTCGAGGTGCGCGGTGCGAACGCCGCGCCGAGTGGACGATCCGTCCATCACGTCGTCGTGGATCAGTGCGAACGCGTGCAGCAGCTCGAACGCCGCGCCCGCATCGGCGACGACCGGGTCGTCGGCGTTGCCGCCGGCCCCGACGAAGCCCCAGTGGCAGAACGCGGGCCGGAGGCGCTTGCCTCCCGCGAGGAGGAGCGCACCGAGCGACTCGAGCGGCGCCACGATCTCGGGGTCGAGCGCCCGCCACCGCTCGATCTCGCTCTCGAGGAGCGCGCGCAGCCGTTGCTCGACCCCCTCTGCGATGACGGTGAGGCTCGCGGGCGCGCTGCTCATCGCAGCGAGCCTAGGGCGAGGCGGTGTCGCCCAAGTCGTCGAGCTGGGTGACGACCGTCTCGACCTCGATCCGTGCCGCTGCGATGCGGGCCCGGCACATCCGGATGAGCTCGGCAGACGCGTTGCACCTGTCGGGCCAGCACGTCGACGTCGACGTCGGGGCGCTCGAGCTGCTCGAGGATCTGCTCGAGCTCGGCGACCGCCTCGCTGTAGCCGATCGATTCGTCGCTCATTCGACGACCTCGCTCGTGATCGAACCGTCTGCCAGCGTCGTGACGAGTCGGCTGCCCACGCGCACCTCACTCGCGGCGCGCACCACCTCGCCGCTCTCGTCTCGGGTGATCGAGTACCCGCGCGTGAGCACCCGCGCCGGATCGAGTGCGACCACTCTCGCCTCGACGCCGTCGAGGTGCCGAACGGCGGCATCGATCGTCGCGGGCAATCGACCGACCAGCCGGGCGACGCCACGGTCGACTCGCTGATCCGCGGCCTGAAGATGTTGTGACGCCGAGCGCGCGGCCCGGGTTGCCGACGCTCGCGTGCTGAACGAAGCGACGTCGAGCGCGCGATTCACGTCTCGCTGCACGAGGGCCGCCGTGTGGTTCACCCTCTGCTCGCTACGGTCGAGCGCGGTGCGAGCACACCGCGCGATGGCCGTCGCAGATCGGCTCAGCACGCCGAGTGAGGCGCGCACCCGCTCGATGAGATGACCGGCGCACGCCGTCGGCGTCTTCAGGGACGTGTGAGCGACGAGGTCGGCGATCGACCGATCGACCTCGTGTCCGATGCCCGTGAGCACCGGCACGTGCATCGCGGCGATCGCGCGTGCGATCGGCTCGGCGTCGAACACCGCGAGCTCGTTGCGGCTGCCGCCGCCGCGCACGACGACGATTGCGTCGAGTGGGCACCGCGCGAGCGCAGAGAGTGCGCGCACTACCGAACCCGTCGCCTCGACGCCCTGCACGCGGCTGTCGGCGACCGTGACGTGCCACGCGAAGCCGCTCGCTTCGAGTTCGTGCATGAAGTCGGCGTACGCCGCGCTCTCCCGGCTCGTCACGATGCCGATGCGGAGTGGCACCGCGGCGAGGACCAGGCGGCGGTTTCGTTCGAGCAAGCCCTCCCCGGTGAGGAGGCGGACGAGCCGGTCGCGATCTTGGGCGAGGCGGCCCAGGGTGTAGGTGGGGTCGATTCCCGACATGCGCAGGTTGACCTGGCCCCGCGCTTCGTAGAGCTCGACCCGGCCCCGGATGCGCACCTCGAGGCCGTTCTCGAGCCGCATGCGGTGCTTGGCGAGATGGCGCTCGACGGCCTCGGCGACCGTGCGGAACAACGCGACCCGCAGCGCCACACGCTCGCTGCCGACGCCCTCGACGAGGTCGAAGTAGAGGTGACCCGCCGCCGAGCGGCTGAGCGAGTCGATCTCGCCGCGGACCCACACCTCCTCGGGAAAGCCCTTGCGCACGGCTGCGCCGATCGCCCCCGCGAGCTCGCTCACGCGGAACGTGGGCGTCGGATCGAGGTCGAGGTCGAACGACGGCTGGCTCATGGCGTTCCGCCATACTGCCCTCTGGCAACCGCCGCTCTGAGAACGGCCGCTCTCGAAACGGCAGGGAGGACGCCAGCGTGCACACGCGAATCGGTGACGGAGTGATCCAGATCGACACGTTGCTCGGTGGCTGGGACCGCATGACCGCCGGATACCTCATCGAGGGCGACGCGCCGGTGCTGGTCGAGACCGGCAGCCAGAGCTCGATCGCGGTGCTGCTCGCCGCGCTCGACGAGCTCGGCTTGGGACCCGAGGACCTCGCCGGTGTCGCGGTCACTCACATCCACCTCGACCACGCCGGCGGCGTCGGCGACGTCGCGAAGGCGTTTCCCGAGCGCGACGGTGTACGTGCACGAGAAGGGCGCTCGGCATCTGGTCGACCCCACGCGGCTCGTACGTTCCGCCGGGATGGTCTACGGCGACCTGCTCGACTCGCTGTACGGTCGGCTCGAACCGACCGCGCCCGAGCGCATCCACGTGCTCGAGGACGGCGAGGACGTCGTCGTGAGCCCGAACCGTGTGCTCACGACTGTCGACTCGCCGGGTCATGCGAAGCACCACCTCGCGCTGCACGACTCGCAGAGTGGCATCTTGTTCGTGGGTGACGCCGTTGGCGTGCGGCTGCCCGACGCCGGTGTGCTGCGCCCCGCAACTCCTCCGCCCGACTTCGACCTCGATCTCGCGATCAGATCGCTGCACAAGTTCGTCGACCGCAACCCGGCCGAGGTGGCGCTCGCTCACTACGGCCTCGTGCCCGACCCGATCGACACGTTGCACGAGGCCGAGGGCATCTTGCGCCAGTGGGCCGAAGTCGCAGAGAAGGCGTTCCGCGAGGGACGAGACATCGCCGAGGCGCTCGACGTTGCGTTCAGCGGCGCGCTCGCCGGCACTGACCCCGCCAATCGAGAGAAGCTCGAGACGTTGAACGGCGTGCACTCGAACGCCGCGGGGTTCAGACGCTGGCTCGAGCAACGGCAAGGCCACGAGCACCCCCACCCTCACTGACTGTCGCGACGAGACCTGGCGCGCTTACGCGCCGAGCTCTTCGTGGAGGTCGTAGACGTCGGCGCCCGCGGCGAGATCGGGTGCGATCGCGAGGCCGCGCTCGCGTCGCAGCTCGTCGGCCTTGGCGAGCGGCCGTTCGAGGGCCCGGCGACGCGTGCCGTTGAGATCGTCGAACGCTGACTGCACGGAGTCGAGCCGCTTGCCGAGCTTGTCGACCGCCTCGGTGTACTTGTCGAACTGGGTGCGCAGCGCGCCGACCAGGCGCAGCACCTCGTCGGACGTCTGCTCGAGCATGACGGTGTCGAACGCCTGGCGGATGACGCCGAGCATCGCGAACAGGGTGAGCGGCGAGCAGAACACGATCTTGTCGCGCAGGGCGTCGTCGATGAGCGAAGGGTCGCACTCGTGGATGAACGCGCTGACGCTCTCGTTCGGGATGAAGAGGAGGAGCTGGTCGCACGAGATCCGCGCCCGGTCGAGGTAGTCGCGCCGCGCGAGCTCTTTCACCTTCAGGCGGACGTCACGCAGGAACTGCTGACGTTCACGCGCTCGCTCGTCGTCGGTGGTCGCCTGCAGGTACCGCAGGTAGGCCGTGAGCGGGAACTTCACGTCCATGTAGAGCACGTGGCCCTTCGGGAGCATGAACGTGAAGTCGGGGATGGACCGGCCGCCCTCGACCGCGATCTGCTTCTCGTAGTTGACGTGCTCGACGAACCCCGCGAGGCGGAGCACGTCTTCGGCCATCCGCTCACCCCACTGACCGCGGGTCTTGCTGTTCGCGAGGGCCTCGCGGAGACCCTGCGTGGTGTCGGCGAGCGAACGAGTCGTCGAGGCGTGCATCTGGAGCTGCTCGCTGACCTTGCCCATTGACACCGCGTTCGACCGGCTCAGCTCGGTGAGCTGAGCCTCGACCCGAGTCAGCTGTGCCCCGACGTCTTCGCTCACGGCCTCGAGGCGTGCGTCGATCAAGGCCTTCTTCGCATCGAGCTCGGCGTGCGTGGCGGCGACCTGGGCGCCGAGCGCCTCGCGGCTCAGCACAGCGGACTGCTCGAGCGCGGCGCGGATCGCCGCGTCGCGCTCGGACGCCGCCTGCGACCGCGCCTCGTCGAGCAGCTGGCGGGACTGCTCGTCGGTCGGCGCGGCCGTGCGTCGGAGGAGCGTCACCAGAGCGACGGCCCCGACGACGAGGGCGGCGACGGCCACCAGAACGGCGGCGAGAAGGAGCGCGGTCATGGCGTCATCATGACGAGGGGGTGTGACATTCCCGGGGGATGACGCCGATCCGCCCTGTTCAGATCGTCTCTGCGAGCACCTCGGCGAGCTTGTACCGGGCCTGGGCGACCATGGGCGGGTTGGTGTGCAGGTAGTAGGGGAGCGCCCAAAGCGCGGTGCACAGCGCCCACCCGCGGCCCCGTTCCCACGTCGCGTCGTCGACGTCGAGCGCGGCGTGGAGCTCCGGGCGCGTCGCGCGGTCGAACAGATCCCACGCGATCACGAGATCGCAGGCGGGATCACCGACGCCGATGCTCCCGAAGTCGATGACGGCGTGGATGCGACCTTGGCTCACGAGGAGGTTGCCCCGGGCGATGTCGCCGTGGAACCACACCGGCTCGCGATCCCACTCCGGCGCGCGCGATGCGGCCTCCCACGCGTCCGTGACAGCGGCGACGTCGACCAGCTCGCGCGCCTCGTCGATCGCCCGGCGCGTCTGTCGTTCGGTCGTCGACAGCGGTTGGCCCCGCCGTCCCGGTGTGGCGAGCGGACCGCCACGGGTGTCGATGTGCTGGAGGGCGGCCATCAGCGCGGCGATGTCGCGTGCCGCCTCGGCGAGGTCGTACACCTCGGCGTCGAACGCGTTGTCGCCATCGATCCACGAATGCACCGACCAGATCCAGGGGTACCCCTGGCCCGGTCCGCCCTTCGCGAGGACTCTGGGCGTCGCGAGGGGAAGGTGGGGCGCGAGCGCCGGCAGCCACTTCTGCTCGTTGTCGAGCCGGGGCACCGCGCGCTCGACTCGCGGCATGCGCACGACCATGTCGTCGCCGAGGCGGAACATCGCGTTGTCGGTGCCCGACGAGGCGACGCGTGCGATCGGAAGGTCGGCCCACTCCGGCATCTGGGCCCGCAGCAGCCGCTGCACCAGCGCGGCGTCGAGGTCGAGCTCGTCGTCGTGCATCCTCACGTGCGTCATCGCGGCGCGTACCGGGAGAACTCGACGTCCAGCACGCCCTCGCCATGCGTGAGCCCGTGCAGCTGGCGGCGAAGCGACGGCACCGCGTCGGCGGTGATCTCACCTTGCAAGGTCAGCCACTCGCCCTCGATCGTCGGCTGCTCGGGTGTCGCTCGAAGGCGGGCCAGTGCGCGCAACAGACCGGCCAGGCTCGACTCGGGTGCGTCGATCCGAAAGCGCTGGACCGGCTCGCAGACGATCGTGCCGGCGTCACGTATTGCCGCGGCCAGCACGACCTCGGTCAGCTTCCGGAAGTCGCGCGCGTTCGATGTCGGAGACGAGTAGCCGCACTCGAACACCGTCACGGTGAAGTCCGGCAGAGCCCACCCGCTCGGACCGCGTGGCCCTGCGGCCACGTAGTCGAGCATCGACTCGCGAAACGCATCGACGGTCTTGTAGATGTAGAGCGGGATCGTCACGAGCTCCACGTCGAGCGTGAGGGAGACACCCGCTCCGGGTTCGGCGGGCTCGACGCAGACGCCCACGGTCGCGACGTACGGATTCGTTGGCTGACCCATCCGCTCGCACGCGTGGCCGGCACCGCGCAACCGCTCGATGCAGATCGTCGTCAGGTCGCGGAAGCCGATCTCGATGCCGAGCTCTGCGCCGAGCGTCTGCTGGATGACCTCCTGCTGCACCTCGCCGTACAACGACACGAACGTCTCGTTCCGTTCGCCGTCCTGGCGCAGGCCGATCATCGGGTCTTGCTCGGCGAGCTGCACGAGCGCCGCGTGCATCGCTGCCGTCTGAGCGACGTCGTGCGCGACCACCGCGACCTCGAACATCGGCGGTGCGAAGACCTGCGTCGCCCGGCGGGGCGGCGAGCCGATCGCGTCACCGGTGCGCACCGAGCGCAGGCCGGCGAGCTTGGCGATCTGGCCCGCGCCCACGACCGGCCGATCGATCGCCGCTCCGTGCTCGAACACCTTCACCCCAGTGATCGTCGCGTCGCGGCCGTCCTCGAAATGAAGTCGTTCTCGCACGCGCACCGAGCCGTCGAACATGCGCACGTACGCGACCTTCTCGCCCGCGGTCGCGCGCTCGACCTTGAAGACCAAGCCCGACGCGGGAGCGTCTGCTTCGGCGCACGCGACTGGGAGGTAGGTCGTGATCGCGTCGATCAGCTCGTCGACGCCGGCGCCGGTCGCAGCCGAACCGAAGCAAGTCGGATGCGCCCTCCCCGCAGCGGTCTCCGCGATGAGGTCGGCCGTGAGATCGGAGTCGAACTCCTCGACGACGAACGCGTCGCGCGTGAGACGCATGTGCACCGCTTCGATCACGCGGTCAGGGTCGGCGCCGACGCGATCGATCTTGTTGACGAACAGCACTGTGGGCACGCGGAGACGTTGCAGCGCGCGCATCAGGACGATCGTCTGCGACTGCACGCCCTCGACGGCCGACAGCACGAGCACCGCTCCGTCGAGCACCGCGAGCGACCGTTCGACCTCGGCGATGAAGTCGGGGTGGCCGGGGGTGTCGATGATGTTCACGGTCAGGTCGCCGACGGTGAAGGCGACGACTGCGGCTCTGATCGTGATGCCGCGTTGACGTTCGAGCGTCAACGAGTCGGTCTGGGTCGTTCCCTCGTCGACGCTGCCGAGAGCGTCGATCGCGCCGGCCGCGTAGAGCAGCCGTTCGGTGAGGGTCGTCTTACCGGCGTCTACATGCGCCAGGATCCCCAAGTTCAACGTGTGCAAGCGTTCGGTCCTCTCGCTGGGCAGCTCCCTTCCGGATGGACGCGAACGTTTGACTCATGGGCTCAGGTGAGCAGATGTCGGCAGGAGCCGACAAACGATTTGTGGGCGGCGCTGTGCGCCGCCGGGTGCGCGCAGCACCGATTGTCGACGAGTGGAGCGAGCAGGAGCCGGCCGAAGCGAAGCGGAGGACCGGCGACGAAGATCACTGGTTGAGCAGGGAGCCGGCGGAAGCAGAGCGGACGTCGGCGACGAGGAGGAGCTTTGCGCTCAGACTTCGGTGAGGAAGCCGAACGCCGGGTCGCCGCTCTGCTGGTCGAGCGTGCGACACGTGTGCAGCAACGCGACGACACGGGCGATCTCGGTCGCGGTGAAGCGGAGTCGCAGCGGCCGAGCGAGAAACGCGACTCGGAGCGGCTCGGTCTCGTGGTCGGGCACGGCGAGCAGCCACGCGCCCTCACCGAGGTCTGGCGCGATGCCAACAGGGATCGAGTCGGTGCGGTGCGCGACCGGTGCTCCCCGCTCCAGCGCGTACCGCCCCGCCTCGAACTGGCGCGCCTCGGTGACCGAGTCGGCCACCCACGCGCCAGAGGCCGAGCACAGGTCCGCGAGCGCGCTCGCGAGCATGTCGCTGCGCTCGGACTGCCGCGACTCGAGCAGCGCCTCGGTCCATTGCATCGCTCGCAGCACCATGTCGCTGTAAGGGCGCGCGCCTTGGATCGAGAGCAGGATGCCGGCCCGGTCCTCGTCGAGCCGGTTTCGCAACGTGTCGCCGTCGACGTCATCGGGCAGGTCGACCACGAGCTCGTCGACGGCGAGCGCTCCCTCCACCTCTTGCACGTCGACCGAGACGACGTTGCCGCCGCACTCGCCGATGATCCCGGCCACCCGGCTCAGCGCGCCGGGACGATCCGGGAGCTCCACACGCAGTCGGGCTCGGTAGGTCACTCGTTGGACGGTAAGCAACCAGCGTTTCCGGCGTGTTTCGAGTCCATCATCGGCTGGTGAAGGGGTCCCTTCGCCTGCCCACCCTGAGCACCGCCTTCGTAGCCCAGTATGCGAGCCAGCCGGCGAGGAGTGCGCCGCAGATGCCCGCGACCATCGCTGCGGCCCGAGTGCTCTGGTCCACCTTGTGGGTCTCGACGCGGATCGGCACCTCGCGCCCATCGAGAGGCACGCGCACGACGCTCGCTGCCTTCTGGTGCGGCATGTTCACGGTGACCGTCAGGTTCAGGCCCTGCTCGACCGGTACCCCACTCTCCTGGACGAGCTGCTCGAGCGGCTTCGAGGCGCCGAACGCGGCGGCGAGATCCGGGTCGACGAACGATGCGATGCCACCCGTGAGGCCCGCCGTCCCCGTCAGCACCCACGTCTTCTCGTCCCACTCGTCACGGACCTCGAGCCCAAACGTGCCGAGTGGTCCGCCCGGACCGTTGATCTCGGCGAGCAGCTCCTTCATCTCCGCGGGGTTGGCGAAGGGATGCGAGAGGTGCACCCAGGTGTCGCCGTCGGCTTCTTTCGCGGGGCCGGTGACCGTCCATCCCGCAGCCTTCAGATCGTCGAGGTGGACGCGATCAGCCGCGCCCGGCACGCGCGCCAGCAGATCGTCATCGACGCCGATCGCGACGGTGACGGTGCCACTGCCGTCCTCGCCGACGTCGATGCCGACGTTGACGTCCATCCGACATCCCGCGAGCGCCAGCACCAACGCGAGCACTCCGACGAGGCGAAGGAAGGTCAGTCGCCGGTGCGGGGGTGCGCTTGCCACTCGGCCCAGAGAGCCGGGAGATCGAGACGGTCGACGGCGTCGATCCAGGCGCGGCGATGCCGTTCGCTGCGCGACCTCGAGACGATCGGGATCGCGCCCGAGTGCCGCAGCCAGTAGGCGAGCAGCCGGCTCGCGCCGAGGTCGTCGGGATTGGCGAGGTCGACCGCCCGGCCCGGGTTCAGGTACACCTCGATCGTCACCCGGCGCACGAAGTCGGTGTCGGCCTTGATGCCGGCGTCGTCGAGCCGGCTCGCCAGGTATGAGCCGACGACTTGCAGCTCGCCGACTCCTCCTCGCACCGACGCGGCGACTGCCGCTGTGCCGGTCAGCACCGCGACGGTCGGGAACTTGCCCCACCGGCCCATCCTGATGAGTCGCGTCCCGAGAGTGACGAAGCCGGTTGCGAGGATGCCCTGCATCGCCGCCGTGCCGTCGCCGACCTCACCGAGCAGCTCGACCGCGTCGCGGGCGTTCTCGACACGATGCGGCGTCGACATCACCCGGTCGACGACGCGGTCGCCGAGGTCGGTCATCGCCCGGCCGGCCGCGGAGGGCAGCTGGCCGACTCTCCCGACGAGCGACGAGATCGGCGCGGTCTCGGCGACGCGCTCGATGGCCGCGTCGAGACCAGGGTCCGCGGTGCTCATGGGTGATCAGTCTGCCGGGTCAGCCACCCGCGACGCAGGCGACCCCCGGAGCAAAGTGGTGGAGAGCGCTACTCGCCGCCGTCAGTGGCGCCGGCGAGCTCCATGGGAGGAGGCTCGAAGCCCTCGATCGCACGGAAGACGACCCGCTTCTCGTTCGGGCGATCGGGATCGTCCTCGGTGTCGACGATGATGATCTCGCCGGCGCGGAACTCCTTGTGGAGGATCCGCTCGGAGAGCGGGTCTTCGACCTGCCGTTGGATCGCACGACGCAACGGCCGGGCGCCAAGGGTCGGGTCGTAGCCGCGCTCCGCGAGGAAGACCTTCGCGGACTGCGTCAGCTCGAGGCCGAGGCCCTGGCTCTCGAGCTGGGTGGTGACCCGCTTGATCATCAGGTCGACGATCTGCGTGACCTCGCTGAGCGTGAGCTCGTGGAACACGATCGTCTCGTCGATGCGGTTCAGGAACTCAGGCCGGAAGTGCTGCTTCAGCGCGTCGTTGACCTTTTCCTTCATGCGCTCGTAGGTGATCGCCTCGTCGGCCTTCGCGAAGCCGAGGTTGGCCTTGCGCAGGTCTTGCGTGCCGAGATTCGACGTCATGATGAGCACGGTGTTGCGGAAGTCGACGCTGCGACCCTGGCTGTCGGTGAGACGGCCTTCCTCCAAGATCTGGAGGAGGGTATTGAACACGTCGGGATGCGCCTTCTCGATCTCGTCGAAGAGCACGACCGAGAACGGCTTGCGCCGCACGGCCTCGGTCAGCTGACCGCCCTCTTCGTAGCCGACGTAGCCCGGAGGCGAGCCGACCAGTCGCGACACGGTGTGCTTCTCCATGTACTCGGACATGTCGAGCTGGATCAGCGCGTCGTCGTCGCCGAACAAGAACTCGGCGAGCGTCTTCGCGAGCTCGGTCTTGCCGACGCCCGACGGGCCCAAGAAGATGAACGACCCACTCGGCCGCTTCGGGTCCTTGAGCCCGGCACGCGTGCGCCGGATCGCCTGCGAGACGGCACGAATCGCGTCTTCCTGGCCGACGACCCGCTTGTGCAGCTCGTCCTCCATGCGAAGGAGCTTCGCGGTCTCTTCCTCGGTGAGCTTGTAGACGGGGATGCCCGTCCAGATCGAGAGCACCTCGGCGATCGACTCTTCGTCGACCTCGTCGAAGAGGTCGACACCGCGGTCCTTGAGCTCTGACTCTTTGCGCGCCTTCTCTTCGAGAAGTGCCTTCTCCTGATCGCGGAGACGGCCCGCCTCTTCGAAGCGTTGCGCCTCGACCGCGTCCTTCTTCGCCTGCACGACCTGCGCGATCTTGTTCTCGAGCTCCTTGAAGTCGGGCGGCGTCTCCATGCGCTTGATGCGCAGACGCGAGCCGGCTTCGTCGATGAGGTCGATCGCCTTGTCGGGAAGGTGACGGTCGGAGATGTAGCGGTCGGCGAGGTTCGCCGCGGCGACGAGGGCCTGGTCGGTGATCGTCACTCGGTGGTGAGCCTCGTAGCGATCGCGGAGGCCCTTCAGGATCTCGATCGTGTGCGCGACGGTCGGCTCCTCGACCTTGATCGGCTGGAACCTTCGCTCGAGCGCAGCATCCTTCTCGAGATGCTTGCGGTACTCGTCGAGCGTCGTCGCACCGATCGTCTGCAGCTCACCGCGAGCAAGCATCGGCTTGAGGATCGACGCCGCGTCGATCGCGCCTTCGGCGGCACCGGCACCCACGAGCGTGTGCAGCTCGTCGATGAACAGGATGATGTCGCCGCGAGTGCGGATCTCCTTCAGCACCTTCTTGAGGCGCTCCTCGAAGTCGCCGCGGTAGCGCGACCCCGCGACCAGCGCGCCGAGGTCGAGCGTGTAGAGCTGCTTGCCCTTCAGCGTGTCGGGCACGTCGTTGGCGACGATCTTCTGGCTGAGGCCCTCGACGACGGCGGTCTTGCCGACGCCGGGCTCGCCGATGAGCACCGGGTTGTTCTTCGTGCGCCGGGACAGCACCTGCATGACCCGCTCGATCTCGCGGTGTCGACCGATGACCGGGTCGAGCTTCTTCTCGCGAGCGAGCTGGGTGAGGTTGCGTCCGAACTGGTCGAGCACCAGCGAGCCGCCCTGGGCGGGCTCACTCTGGCTGCCCGTGCCCGAACCGCCCGCAGGCTCCTTGCCCCCGGCCGGGCCCTGATACCCCGACAGGAGCTGGATCACCTGCTGGCGCACGCGGGACAGGTCGGCGCCGAGCTTCACGAGCACCTGCGCTGCCACGCCTTCGCCCTCACGGATGAGGCCGAGGAGGATGTGCTCGGTGCCGATGTAGTTGTGACCGAGCTGCAGCGCCTCACGAAGCGAGAGCTCGAGCACCTTCTTCGCACGTGGCGTGAACGGGATGTGCCCCGAGGGCGACTGCCCGCCCTGCCCGATGATCTCTTCGACTTGGCTGCGGACTGCTTCGAGCGAGATGCCGAGCGACTCGAGTGCCTTCGCGGCAACGCCCTCGCCCTCGTGGATGAGGCCGAGGAGGATGTGCTCGGTGCCGATGTAGTTGTGGTTCAGGAGACGTGCTTCCTCCTGAGCCAGAACGACGACTCGGCGGGCCCGGTCTGTGAAGCGCTCGAACAAGGAAACCGCCTTTCGGGCAGCGGTGGAACGTAGACCGAGTCTATCGGTGAGGCTGTGGAAGACACGGCCGGGTGTTTCACTCAGTGCCCCTTCTTCGTCGGCCGCGGCGGGCTCGGATGGAGGCACACCGACTTCGGTTTCCCCCCCGAGAAGGCACTGACGTAGCGTGGCGCGGTGGCCAGCCCCCTGCTGACGCTGCCCTCCATGGGCGCTGACCTGGGTCGCGTCGAGCGAGCACTCCGCGAAGCAGTCGTCACCGACGATCCGTTCCTCACCGAGGTGGCGAGCCATCTCATCCTCGCGGGAGGCAAGCGGCTCCGTCCCGCGCTCGCGATCGCCGTTGCTGCCGCCGTGTCAGGAGACCCGGTGTCGGCGTCCGACGATGCGGTCATGGGAGGCACGGCGGTCGAGCTCGTGCACTTGGGATCGCTGTACCACGACGATGTCATCGACGAAGCGGCGACCCGCCGCTCGGTCGAGAGCGTGAATGCGCGCTGGGGCAACCTGAAGGCGATCCTCGCGGGCGACTTCTTGCTCGCGAAGGCTTCCGAGATCGCGGCGAGCCTCGGCACCGAGGTCGCCGGCCTTCTCGCCGCGACGATCGGCCGCCTGTGCGAGGGCGAGATCCGCGAGCTCCAGTCGGCGTTCCAGATCCACCGCACCGAGGACGACTACTACGCCTCGGTCGAGGGCAAGACGTCTGCGCTCTTCGCGACTGCGGCCCGCATCGGGGCGCTCGTCGCCGGGCACGACCGCGATCTCGTCGATGCGGCGACGACCTACGGCCTGCGGCTCGGCACGGCGTTCCAGATCGTCGACGACATCCTCGACCTCACCGCGAGCGAAGCCGAGCTCGGCAAGCCGACCGGGCACGACCTCTTCGAAGGCGTCTACACCCTGCCGGTGCTCCTCACCCTGTCGCACGACTCGGTCGCCAGCGGCGAGCTCCGCGACCTTCTCGGCCGCCCAGTCGAGGGAATCGAGCTCGAGAAGGCGCTGGGGATCGTCCGCTCGAATGGCGGCATCCCGGGAGCGGCAGCCGCCGCCCGGGCGCAGGTCGACGCCGCCGTGCACGAGCTCGACGCCTTCCCGGCCACGCCAGCGATCGACGCCATGCGGGCCGGCGCCGTGCACCTCGTGTCTTCGTTGCCTGGCTGACGCAGAATCTCCCCGTGGTCCGCGATCCCTTTGTGGGGCGGGACGCGGAGAGTGCTGCTCTCGACACCGCCCTGGCGAACGCGTGGGCGGGCCGCGGGCGCTTGTTCCTCGTGGCCGGCGATCCCGGCATTGGCAAGTCGCGCTTGGCCGCGGAGCTGACGGACCGAGCGCGCGAGTCGGGTGCCCAGGTCGGGTGGGGTCGGTGCTGGGAGGCCGGCGGTGCCCCTGCTTACTGGCCGTGGGCCGAAGTGCTCACGGCGCTCGTGGATCGGATTGGCGTCGACGATCTCCGGTCGCGCCTCGGGACCACCATCGACGACTTGGCTCAGATCGTGCCCACGCTCGCCGGCGGCGTGTCGGATCCGCGGCTCGGCCCCGACACGGCGCGCTTCCGGCTCTACGACGCGGTCGTGCGACTTTGCCGGCTCTGCACGGCGGAGGCGCCGATGGTCGCGGTGCTCGACGACGTGCATGTCGCGGACCCGTCCTCGCTGCTGCTGTTGCAATTTCTCGCTGGGCATCTGGATTCGATGGGACTCCTCGTCGTCGCGACGTATCGCGACACCGAACTGATTGGGGAAGGGTTCGCCGAGGTGCTCACGCAGCTCGTCCGTGAGCGCAGCACGACGCGTCTGCGTCTCGGCGGTCTCGACGAGGTGGGCGTCGCGGAGGTCATCGGAGCGGCAACCGGCGCCGAGACTTCGCTGCGGTTGGCCGTGAGGGTCCACGAGCTCACCGATGGCAACCCGCTCTATGTCGGCGAAGCCGCACGGCTCCTCGCGGCCGAGGGACGCCTCGATGAGACGGCCGAATCGGATCGATTGCTCATCCCGCGAGATGTCCGCGAGACGGTGCTGCGTCGACTGGGCCAGCTGTCGGACGAGTGTCACCGCGTGCTCGAGCTCGCGTCGGTGCTCGGGCGCGACTTCCCGCTCGACGTCTTGCACGCGCTTGCGGGGGATGACGTTGATGTCGTCGCCGCGCTCGACGAAGCAGCGTCGGTCGCGGTGATCGTGGACAGCCCTGGGCGAGCAGGTCATCTGCGCTTCGGGCACGCCGTCATGTCCGAGTCGCTGTACCAGGAGATCCCAGCGCTGCGGCGACGCCGTCTGCACGACGAAGCCGGACGCGCGCTCGAGGTGCTGCGCGACCGTGACCTCGGCCCTCGGCTCGCCGAGCTCGCGCGACATTGCTGTGCCAGCCTCCCCGTCGGTCCGGTGCACCGCGCGGTGAGGTACGCGAAGCTCGCCGGCGAGCGTGCAGTGCAACAGCTCGCATTCGAGGAAGGCGCTCGGCTTTTCGCGATGGCGCTCCAGGCCCTGACGGGCGCACCCGACGACGTCGAGCGCACCGAGCTGCTCCTCGCGCTCGGTGACGCGCAGGGCCGGGGCGGCGACACCGACGTCGCGAAGGCCACGTTCCTCGAAGCGGCCGACCTCGCGCGCCAGTCGCACGACCCGGAGCACTTCGCCCGTGCAGCCATCGGCTACAGCGGGCGATTCGTGTGGATGCGTGCCGGATCGGACACGAGGATCATCCCCCTGCTGCAGGAAGCGATCGCAGCCCTCCCCGAGAGTGACAGCGCGCTGCGGGTGCGGCTGCTCGCGCGCCTCGCCGGCGCGCGTCGCGACGACTGGGACATGAAGCCACGCGATGAGCTCAGCGCCAAGGCAGTCGCGATCGCGACGCGCGTCGGCGACCCGGCAACGTCTGCCTACGCGCTGATCTCGCGGGCGATGGCGATCTGGGGGCCGCGAGGGGCGTTCGAGATGCGCACGTTCGCCGAGCGAGCGATGGCGCTGGCAGCTGAGGCGGGCGATCAGGAGCACGTCGCCGCCGCACGTCTGAACCGGTCGCAGAGCATCTTCGCGACGGGCCCGGCCGACGAAGTCCGTCCGGCGTTCGATGACTATGCGCAGACCGCCGCCGAGCTCCGTCAACCCTCGCACCTTTGGTACGCGGGCCTGATGCACACGTCGATGCTGTTACTGGAGGGCAAGCTCGACGAAGCCGAGACGCAAGCCGAGCAGACCTACGCCGAGGGGCAGCGGGCCCAGTCGTGGGATGCGGGCGCCGCACACCTGCTGGCGCGGGCCGCCCTGCGGCGAGAGCAGGGACGTCTCGCCGAACTCGAAGACGACCTCATCGAGGCCGGGTCGCTCTATCCGGGCTACCGCCTGTTCCGCTGCGTCCTTGCCCTTGCCTGCCTCGAGGCGGGACGGCCGGATGAAGCGCACGCGCTCGCCGTTGAGATCGTGCGAGGTGGCGAGGAGACGTTGCCACACGACAACGGCTGGGCATATGGGATGACGGTGCTCGCCGAGATCGTGACGAGGACCGGCGACAAGGAGCTCACCGCGACGCTGTACGACGAGATGCTGCCGTTCGCGCATCTCATGGCGACCGGAGGAGGCGAGATCTCCGGTGGGTCGATCGAGCGGTCGCTCGGTCAGCTCGCGTCATTGCTCGGACGACCGGACGACGCCCTCGCCCACCTCGACCGAGCGCGAGCGGTGCACCGCGGGTACCGCTCCGACATCTGGGTCACGCACACCGACGTCGACGAGGCGGCAGTGCGACTGCGGTGTGGCACCGAGGAGGACCGCCGAGTTGCGGCGCACCTGTTGCAGGTGGCGGGCGCGGTCAGTCGACGCCGAGGGTGGGACGGGCTCGCGGCACGCGTCGACGAGCTCTCGGCAGAGTCCGGTCGCGGCGTCACGCCTCCCGGTGGCCTCACGCGGCGTGAGGTCGAGGTCGCTCGCCTCGTCGCACGAGGCAAGTCGAACCGAGAGATCGCAGAGGAGTTCGTGCTGTCGGAGCGCACCGTCGAGTCTCACGTGCAGCACATCCTCACCAAGCTCGGCTTCACCTCCCGCGCCGAGATCGCCGCGTGGGTGGTACGGAGTGGACTCGACGGGACGGGCTGAGAAGATCAGTACCAGAGGTCCGTGGTCCCCCCGATGGCGGGACGTCTGCGTTCCCGCATTGTCATCCCCGAAAGTTCACACCGAGAGGGGATGCCATGAACCACAAGTCGTTCAAGTCGTCTAAGTCGTCGAGGTCACTCGCCGCTGTCGCGGTGGCGGCTGTGGCACTCGTGTCCGCCATCGCGCCGGCGGGAGCCGCGAACGCTCGGCGCTCCGAGGCCAAGCGCCTGACCGCGCTGTACAGCGAGGCCACCCCGGGCAGCCCGGCCCAGTTCCGGATCCACGAGGAGCTCGACCGGCTCGCGGCCGAGGACGCCGCGCCTCCGTCCGCCGCTGCCTTCCGCCTCGCCGAGATGCAGAGCCGCTGAGCCCCCTCCCGCCGCTCGGGATTGATGATTGAAAGGACTATGCGTCCGCCGACTCATCAATCCCGGCGGCGAGGAACTCGAGCACGAGAGAGTTGAACGCGAGGGCGTGCTCGACGGGGAAGCCGTGGGCCGCGCCGGAGATGATCGAGAGATCGGCCGAGGGGATGAGCTCCACGAGCTCTTCTCCGTCCGCGGTCGGCGTGAGGATGTCTTGGCTGCCCGACACGACCAGTGTCGGCACCCTCACCTCGACCAGCCGTTCGCGCAGGGAGTCGTCGGTGTCGAGGATGGCTCGTGCTTGCGCAGCGAACGCGTGGGCGGGGACGTTCAAGGCGAGTGGACCGAGGACACCGAGGGCAGGCCAGTACCGACGCAGCGAGCGCGGCCCGACGAGCCAGCGCATCGAGCGCCGGCTGACTTCGCGCATGCCTTGCTCGAGTGCGACCGACGCCCACTCGGCGAGCAGCTCGCGACGCCACATGTGGTGATGGCAGGCGGTCGCGCTGAGGACCAGCGAGCGGACGCGCTCGGGATGTCGCAATACAAGGAGCTGCGCGATGACGCCACCCATCGAGTGGCCCATCACGTGCGCCGAGTCCACCCCGCACGCGTCGAGCACATGGGCGGCATCGTCGGCCATGACGTCGAGGTGGTAGCGACCCTTCGGCTTGTCGGATCGTCCGACCCCGCGGTTGTCCATCCCGATCGTTCGGTAGCGGGGCGCCAGCGCGGCTCGTTGGAGCAGCCCAGCAGTGCGGTCGGCCCCCAACCCTTGGATGAGGAGCACGGGCGCTCCGCCGGGTCTGCCGAAGGTGTCGAAGGCGACGTGCGTGCCGTCGCTCGCTGTCGCGCGGCTCACGAGCGGTGGTCGATGATCTCTTGGATCTCCACGCGGACCGCGTCGATCGTCTCGGCGACCGCGAGCGGACCGGCACCCGTCGCGGTGCGAGCGACGACAGGTGCTCCGACCTGCACTCGCCACCTTCGGCTGAGCTCGCGTCCCGTCACCGCGACGGGCAGCACCGGCACGCCGAGCTCCACAGCGGGCACCATCGCGTCTCGTCCGATCTGACCGACCCGCGCGCCCATCCGAAGCTGCCGATCGAGGAACACGAGCGCGAGCTGCCCCGCGCGGAGCACGCCCGCGAGCTCGTCCGGACGATCCTGCACCGCGCCCATGCGGCGCAGCACCGGACCGATCGGTGCGATGTCGGGTACGCCGAGCACGCGCACGATCCGACCTGTCGCCTGCCACACCGCGCTCGCCACCGCGAACGGCTCGGACATCCCGAGGCGACGGTTCGCGACGAGCACCGCGGCCCCTTCGTCGGGGATGTGCTCCGAGCCGTTCACCGAGATCTGCCACCGCGCTCCGAGGAGTGGGGCGACCAACGCGACGAAGTCGGGGTCGAAGCCCCACTCGTCGACGACGTACGAGCCGTCGATGCGGCGCCGGACGACGTCGGAGAGCGTGCTCACGCGGCCTCGGCCGGCTGCAGATGCGTGACCGTCGCCCAGTCGTAGAGGTCCTTCACGACGTCGACCGTCGATCGCGGCGCGATGCGCAGCACCTCGTTCGCGAGCGTGCCGTCCGCCGTGCGGCCGCGGTGCAGCACCTCGAGCACGTGCGGCGGGACCGGCGAGCCCAACAGCTCGGCGATCGGTCTGATGAGTCGCAGCTCCGGGCCGAGGATCGGGAGCGGGATGCGGCCGCCGAGGCGAACCGCTTGGAACGCGGTGACCGCCCCGGGCGCGACGACGTTCAGGGGCCCGTCGTACGGCGCCGCGATCGTCGCTGCGATGATCGCCGCGGCTGCGTCCTCCTGATGGAGAAGCGAGAACGTCGGGTCGGCGAATGCGCTGATCGGCACGATGGGCGCCATCCGCAAGTAGCGACCGAGCGGGCTCGGCACGTGAGGACCCACGACGGGCGCCATGCGCAACAGCGTCACCGGCACATCCGCGGCCCAACCCGCCGAGGTGGCGATGTCTTCGGCCTCGGCGAGCGACGCGCCGAACGGAGAGGTCGGGTCGCGAGGCACGTCCTCGGCAGGCACGGTGGCGCAGCCGCGGCGCCGTCCGTACACCTCGATGCCGGAGCGGACGACGATGGAGCGCAGCGAGGGGCACTCGGCCGCCGCGCCGAGGATCGAGACAGTGCCGGCGCGAGTGCGCTCGGCCGCGCTGCGCGGACCGGTGCGCGCGTTCGGCTCGTAGATGCCGAGATGCACCACGACGTCGGGATCGAACGCGCGGACGAATGCCACGCTGCGGGTGCGGTCACGCGGGTTGATGCGATGGAACTCGGCGCGTCGCAGCCGCCGACGCGGGGGATCGACGTCGAGTCCTGCCATCTCGGAGACCTCACGATTGGTCTCGAGCAGCTGGGCGACGCGGGTGCCGAGCTCGCCGCCCATGCCCGTGATCAGCAGTCGCACCCGCTCAATCCTGTTCGGGCCTCAGGGTCGGAAACAAGATGACGTCCCGGATGGAGGGCGCGTCAGCCAGGAGCATGATGAGGCGATCGACGCCAATTCCCAGGCCACCGGTGGGGGGAAGCCCGTATTCGAGCGCTCGGAGGTAGTCCTCGTCGACCGCCATCGCTTCCTCGTCGCCGGCGGCGCGGGCGGCGCCCTGCGACTCGAACCGTGCCCGCTGGACGTCAGGGTCGACGAGCTCGCTGAACGCGTTGCAGAGCTCGCGCCCCGCGACGATGCCTTCGAACCGCTCGACGAAACCGGGAAGCTCACGGTGATCGCGCGAGAGCGGCGACACCTCGACCGGGTAGTCCATGACGTACATCGGTCCCCAGAGCTCGGCCTCGGTGGTCTTCTCGTAGATCTCGAGCAGCAGCTTGCCGGGGCCGTAGTCCGGCTCGACGTGCACGCCGTGCTCGGTGGCGAGAGCGCGCAGGTCGTCGATCGGCGTGCGCAGGTCGACACGCACACCGATCTGCTCCTCGACGAGGTCGACCATCGTGGCGCGGCGCCATGGCGGTGTGAGGTCGAGGTCGCGTCCGCCGTAGGTGATCTTCGTCGTTCCGAGGATCTCGGTGGCGAGGTACGCGACGAGCTCCTCGACGAGCCTCATGATGTCGGTGTAGTCGGCGTACGCCTCGTAGAGCTCGAGCATCGTGAACTCGGGGTTGTGGCGCGGTGAGATGCCCTCGTTGCGGAAGACGCGCGCGATCTCGAACACCTTCTCGAACCCTCCGACGACGAGGCGCTTCAGGTACAGCTCGGGTGCGATGCGGAGGTACAGGTCGAGGTCGAGCGCGTTGTGGTGCGTGACGAACGGCTTTGCGATCGCACCACCCGGGATCGGGTGGAACACCGGCGTCTCGACTTCCATGAACCCGCGATCCTCGAGCCACCGCCGCGTCAGCGAAAGCACGCGGGATCGCATCGCGAAGGTGCGCTGAGCGTCTTCGGTGACCCAGAGGTCGACGTAGCGCTGGCGATAGCGCGTGTCGACGTCGGTCAGGCCGTGCCACTTGTCGGGGAAGGCGCGGCGCGCTTCGGCGAGCAGCACCCATTCGCGCACCTTCACCGAGACCTCGCCCTTGCGGGTCTTCATCACCTCGCCCGTGACGCCCAGCCAGTCGCCGAGGTGCAGGTCGCAGAACTCCTGGAAGCGGGGAGTCGTGTCGGCGGGGGCGAACAGCTGCACGCGGCCGCTCGAGTCGGCGAGCGTGGCGAACGCGAGCTTTCCCTGCACCCGCCGCAGCAAGATGCGGCCGGCGACGCTCACGGAGACCGGGCACTCTTCACCGGGCTCGAGGTGGGCGAAGTCTCGTTGGATCGTGGCCGCGTCCCACGTTCGCTCGTAGCGAAACGGGGGCTGCTCGGCCATCAGATCAACCTAGTGACCGCAGCGTCGACTCAGCCCGGTTTGGCACGGTTGCGCTCGTAGATGAGTCGGAGCCCGTGGAGGGTGAGCCAGGGCTCGTGATGCTCGATCGACTTGGAGAGCGGAGCGATGACCGCCGCCAGGCCGCCCGTGGCGACGACCGTGACGTCGCCGAGCTCCTCGCGAAAGCGCTCGCACATCCCGTCGACCTGCGACGTGAAGCCGTACACGGCGCCCGATTGCAGTGACTCGACTGTGCTGCGCCCGATGACGTTGCGGGGCTCGGCGAGCTCGACGCGGCGCAAGGCCGCGGCGCGCTCGAACAGCGCGTCGAGGCTGATCTCGATCCCGGGGACGATCGCGCCGCCGAGGTACTCGCCCTTCGCAGACACCGCGTCGAACGTCGTCGCCGTGCCGAAGTCGACGATCACAGTCGGTCCGCCGTAGAGGTCGTAGGCCCCGACGGCGTTCGCGATGCGGTCGGCGCCGACCTCCTTCGGGTTGTCGTAGAGGATCGGCATGCCCGTGCGCACACCGGGCTCGACGATGAGCGGAAGGAACCCGAAGTACCGAACGCTCATCTCCCGGACGGCGGCGGTCACGCGCGGCACCACCGACGACACGGCCAGGCCGCTGACGTTCTCCGAGAAGGAGAAGCCGTGGAACGCGAGGAACTCCTGGATCACGAGCGCGTGCTCGTCAGAGGTGCGCTCGGCGTTCGTCGCGATCCGCCAGTGGTCGAGCAGCTCGGGGCTGGTGGCGCCGTCCTCGCCAGCGGCGTAGAGACCGACCACGGTCTGGGTGTTGCCGACGTCGATGGCGAGGAGCATGCGGCGCAAACACTGCCACTCCACCGCTGTGAGCCATTTTCACAAGTAACTACTTGACGTATTCCCACCGGGGGCGGAGCATGGGTCCATGACCGACACGATTGCCACATTCGCGACCGCGGGATCGCTCGCCGAGCTGCAACGTGAGGGTCGGCTGCTCTGCAAGGTAGGCGCCCTCCCGGTTGTGGTCGTCTGGCACGAAGGCCGCGCGCTCGCGATCGAGGATCGCTGTCCTCATCTCGGCTTCCCGCTTCACCAGGGCACCGTCGAGGCCGGCTTGCTGACGTGCCACTGGCATCACGCTCGGTTCGACCTCGTGTCGGGGTGCACGCTCGACCCTTGGGCCGACGACGCGCAGGGGTTTGACGTCGAGCTCACTGGTGACGACGTCATCGTCCACGCCCGCGCATCGGGCGATCGCGTCGAGCGGCTGCAGCAGCGACTGCGCGACGGTCTCGAGCAGGGTCTCACGCTGGTGATCGCGAAGGCAGTGCAAGGCCTCCTCGAAGCCTCGGTGCCGCCGAGCGAGATCGTGCGCACCGGCATCGAGTTCGGGTGCACCTACCGCGCGGACGGCTGGGGCGCAGGGCTCACGACACTCGTCGCGATGGCGAACGTGCTCGATCGACTCGCCCCCGACGACCAGACGCTCGCCCTCGTGCACGCGCTGGCTTTCGTCAGCCGAGACACGCGAGGGCGAGCGCCGCGCTTCGCGATCGAGGCCCTGCGCACCGACGCGCTCGACATCGACCGCCTGTCCGACTGGTACCGGCGTTTCGTCGAAACGCGAGCGGAAGATGCGTCGGAACGTGTGCTCGCGACCGCGATCCACGCGGGTGCGTCGCTCACCGACGTCGAATCCTTCATGGAGGCAGCGGTCACCGACCACGTGTTCATCGACGAGGGGCACACGCTCGACTTCACGAACAAGGCGTTCGAGGCGCTCGCCCACGTCGGACCGAGTGAGGCGTCGATCGTGCTCCCGACGTTGGTGCGCCAGACAGTCGGGGCGCAGCGCTCGGAGGAGTTCTCCGAGTGGCGCCATCCCCACGACCTCGTCTCGCTCGTGCGGCGAGCGGAGACAGCGCTGCCCGGCGTGACGGCCGAAGGGCGTCAGCACCTCGGCGAGTTCCGGGACGTCGCCGGCCTCGGCTGGCGGTTCCTGGCCGACGACCCCGAGGAGGTCGTGAGCGCGCTGCTCGACGCGATGCGCGCCGGCGCGACTCCAGAGCAGCTCGGTCGTGCACTCGCGTACGCGGCCTCGCTGCGGATCTTGCGCTTCCACGTGCAGAACGACTTCGGCGATTGGAACACCGTCCACCACGCGTTCACCGCGGCGAACGCGCTGCACCAGGCGCTGGTCCGCGCGCCGACCCCCGAGCTGATGCGCGGCCTCGTGCACGGCGCGCTTCGCGTCTATCTCGACCGCTTCCTCAACGTGCCGGCGGCGCGGCTGCCGACATCCGACTCTGGTGATCTCGCCGAGCTCGCGGAGTGCTGGGAGGTGCAAGGCAGCGTGGACGACGCCGGCCGCATCGCGTACGGGTACCTCCGGGGAGGAGGCTCCCAGGCCGAGCTCTCGGCGACTCTCGGTCACGCGCTGCTGGCCGAGGACACCGAGTTCCACTGGTTCCAGGTGTACGAGGCGTCGATGCGCCAAGTCGCGGCGTGGCCCGAGGCATCCGAAGAGGCCGCGCTGATCCTCACCGGTCTCGCCCGCTTCCTCGCCGCCCACACGCCGACCCGACGCGAGCTGCCCACCGTGGTGCGCATCGCCCAGCGTCTCCGCCGCGGCGAAGCCCTCTACGAAGAGAGCTGGTCTCTTCGCCGCCACAAGCAGAGATCCAGCACGGGCTAGCCGTCGAGGTCGAGGCCGATGTCGAAGGCAGGGGCGCTCTGCGTGATCGCGCTCGTGGAGATGAGGTCGGCACCGGTGGAGGCATAGCGCGCGACCGTCTCGATCGTGACGCCGCCCGAGACCTCGACCACCGCGCGGCCGTCGACCACCGCGACGCACTTTGCGACGTCCTCAGGTGGCATGTTGTCGAGCATCACGAGATCGGCCGCGCTGTCGACGGCCTCGATCACCTGCTCGATCCGTTCGCACTCGACTTCGACGCTGCGTCCTGGCCATCGCTCGCGGGCGCGCCGCACCGCCTCGGTGATGCCGAGCCGCCCGAGGTGGTTGTCCTTCACGAGCACCATCTCCGACAGCGAGCCGCGGTGGTTCACGCCGCCCCCAGCGCGCACGGCTGCCTTCTCGAGCGCGCGCAGACCGGGAAGCGTCTTGCGCGTGTCCCAGATGCGGGCTCGACTACCGGGCGCCTCCGCCGCGGCATCGACGAAGCGACGCGTGATCGTCGCGATCCCAGAGAGATGGCAGAGGAAGTTGAGCGCCGTGCGCTCTCCCGTCAGGATCGGTGCGAGCGGCCCTTCGACCGTGCCGACGACGTCGCCTGCCGTGACCCGATCGCCGTCGACGACCCTCCACTGCACGACAACCGAGCTGTCGACTTGGCGGAACGCCTCGGTCGCACACGCGGTTCCCGCGATGACGCCGGCCCGCCGGGGCACGAACGACGCGCGTCCGACCTCGTCCGGGTCGAGCAGTGCCGCGGTGATGTCGCCGAGCGGACCCAGATCCTCGGCGAGCGCGCGTGCCACCGCGTCGTGGATCACCGAGGGCAGCACGTCGGTCATCGCAGCACGAACCGCACGCGCAACGTGTCGTCGAGCTTCGGGAAGTCGGAGCGTGTGTGCGCTCCTCGACTCTCCTCCCTCACTGTCGCGGCGGTGAGGATGCCCTGAGCGACCGTCGCGAGGTTGTGCGTCTCCGCGGCGGCGACATCGTCTCCAGTGCGGTCGAGAGCCATCACCTCGTCGACGACGAGCGCGGTCTCGGCGAGGCTGGTTGCGCTCCGAAGCACGCCTGCCCCGGTCGTCATCGCGCGCTGCAAGCGCTCTCGAGCGTCGGGTCGGGGCGCAGCGGTCGAGCCCGACCCTGCGAACGACACGACGATCGTGCGGCCGGCGATGAGGTCGGGCACGCCGTCGTCGATCACCGCGCGCATCGCGCCCGTCGGCTTGGCTTCCGAGTCGCCGCGATCGATCGCCTCGATCACGCGCGGTCCGAACACCATCCCCTCGAGGAGCGAGTTCGATGCAAGGCGGTTCGCTCCGTGGATGCCGGTGCAGGCGACTTCGCCCGCGGCCCACAGACACGGCAGCGATGTGGCTCCGTCGAGGTCGGTCACGATCCCGCCGCACTGGTAGTGGGCGGCGGGCGCGATCGGAAGCCAGTCGGTCGCGGGGTCGAGGCCGACGCCCCGCACCGCGGCCGCGATCGTCGGGAAGCGCTCGTCGAAGTGGTCGAGGCCGGTGGCGTCGAGCCACAGATGGTCGACGTCTTGCTCGAGCATCCGGGCGGTCATCGCGCGTGAGACCGCGTCGCGTGGCAGCAGCTCGTCGACGAACCGCTCGCCCTTCGCATCGCGCAAGAGCGCGCCGTGGCCGCGCAGCGCTTCTGACAGCAGCGGCCGCGGCACCGCGGGGTGATGCAGCGCGGTCGGATGGAACTGGACGAACTCGATGTCGGCGACGGCAACTCCCGCACGCAGCGCCATCGCGAGGCCGTCTCCCGTCGACTCGAGTGGGTTCGTCGTCACAGCGAACACCTGACCGGACCCGCCGGTCGCCGTCAGCACGTGCGTGGCACGGACTTCGCGCACCAGGCCGTCGGCGCCGAGAGCCGAGACGCCCCGGCAACGGCCGCCCTCGACGATGAGGTCGAGCGCGAACCACCGCTCGAAGATCGCTACCGCGGAACGGCGCACGGCCTCGACCAGCGCGCGCTCGATCTCGGCCCCCGTCGCCGCGCCTCCCGCGTGCACGACGCGCGGCAGCGTGTGTCCGCCTTCGCGTGCGAGCTCGAGCCGGCCGTCGGACGAGCGATCGAACGCCGCGCCCATCGCGATCAGCTCGGTCACGCGGTCAGGGCCCTCGTCGACCAGGATGCGGACGGCTTCGACGTCGCACAGCCCCGCGCCCGCGGCGAGCGTGTCGGCGAGGTGGAGGTCGGTCGAGTCGGGATCACCGGCGAGGACCGCGGCGACACCACCCTGCGCCCACCGTGTTGCGGCTTGGTCGAGCTCGCCTTTCGTGAGCACGCCGACACGAAGGCCGAGCGCGTCGGCGGCCCGCACCGCGGCCGAAAGCCCCGCGACTCCGCTGCCGAGCACGAGGAGATCGAGGCCGGGGTCGTTGCTCGCCATCGCCGTCACTGCGCAGTCGCGCCGACGTTGTCGATGAGGCGAGCCTTCCCGAACCGCGCCGCTCCCAGCAGGCGCAGCTCTCCTTTGAGCGGGTCGACCGGGCTGAGCGATGTCGCGTCGACGACCGCCATGTAATCGAGCGAAGCGAGCGGCTCGGCGTCGATCAGCTTCGTCATCAGGTCGAGGACGCGGGCCGCGTCGCGCTCACCCGCGGCGATCGCGCTCGCCCCAGCGGTCAGCGCTCGTTGGAGCACGGAGGCCGCGGCACGCTCGGCCTTGCCGAGGTACGCGTTGCGGCTCGACAGCGCCAAGCCGTCGGCCTCGCGCACGGTCTCGCAGCCGATCACCTCGACGTCGAACGAGAGGTCGTCGACCATGCGGCGCACCACCGTGAGCTGCTGCCAGTCCTTCTCGCCGAAGTACGCGCGGCACGGGCCGACGAGGTTGAAGAGCTTGGCAACCACCGTGGTCACGCCCGCGAAGTGCGTGGGCCGGCTCTCGCCCTCGAACGGCTCGCTGATCTCGCGCACGGCCACCGTCGTCAGCAAGGGCACCGGGTACATCTCCTCGACGGGCGGGGCGAAGACGAGCCCGACGCCCGCGGACTCGGTGAGAGCGACGTCACGGTCGAAGTCGCGCGGGTAGGAGCTGAGGTCTTCGCGTGGGCCGAACTGCAACGGGTTGACGAACACCGAGACGACTGTCGCGTCGCATTCGCTCACCGACCGTCGCATCAACGAGAGGTGACCTTCGTGCAGCGCGCCCATCGTCGGCACGAAGCCGATCTGTGAACCCACGATCCGCCGCCGGGCGAGCGCCTGGCGCAGCTCGGCCACGCTCTGCACGACCTCGGTCATCGTCGTCGAGCGTACGTGGAAGTCATCGAGCGACCTCATCGAGGTTGCCAAGCATCTTGAGACCGTGGTCGCCGAGCTCGTGCCGCCAATGACGCGGCACGACGTCGGGGGCGAGCTCTTCGAACGGCGCGAGCACGAACGGCCGCTCGTGCATGAGCGGATGCGGGATCTTCAGATCCGGTTCGTCGACGGTGACGCCGTCGATCCAGATGATGTCGACGTCGATCGTCCGCGGTCCCCAATGCACGATGCGCTCACGCCCTCCGGCGGCCTCGGTGCTTCGACACACGTCGAGCAGCTCGCGCGGTGAACGGGTGGTGTCGAGCTCGACGACCATGTTGAAGTACGCGCCCTGGTCGTCGGGACCGCCAACGGGCTCGGTCTCGTACACGTTCGACTCGGCGACGACGTCGGGGATCGCGTCGATGGCCGCGCGCAGGTTGCCCGCACGGTCGCCGAGGTTCGACCCGAGGGCGAGGAACGCCCGCATCGCTCAGCGTCGGCGGCGGACCGTGATGGCCGTCGTGGCGACGTCGTAGGGGACTGGAGGCCGCAGCTTGCGGATCGTGACCCGCACCGCCAGGGCCCGATCATCGAACGCGAGCAGCTCGTCGGCGAGCCTCGACGCGACCCTCTCGAGCAGCAGGTGGCGCTCGTTCTCGACGACGCGGAGCACGACACCGATGAGCGCGCCGTAGTCGATCGTGTCCGCCAGGTCGTCTGTCTGGCCCGCGGTGGAGACGTCGGTCTCGACGTCGAAGTCGATCTCGAACGGTTGGGGCCGTTCCTGCTCCTCGCGGCACACCCCGATGATCCCGAGCGCCCGTATGCCCCTGACTTCGATCTGGTCGGTCACGATGTCGCGCTCCGGTGTCTGGGCGTCAGTCGAGCTGCGCGGAGAGCGCGACGAGCGAACGGCCGACGGGACCGAGCTGTTGCTCGGTGATCTGCTCGATGATCGCGATCGCTTCCGGGCCTTCGGGAACCATGCCCGACCACCGTATGTAGCCAGCAACGACTCCGGCCAATCGGTCGCCCACCTCCTCCTGGTGGAGGATCACCTTCTGGCCGGTCGCGAGAAGGGTGCGCATCTCGGGGTAGAGCTCGCGGAGCACCTTCGCGCTGTCTTCGTGCGGGCCGAAGGGGCGATGGATCCAGGGCAGCCCGAGCTCGTCGTAGTTGTGGAGGTTGTGCGGCGACGGGATCAGCGAGATGACGCGCGTGAAGCCCTGCTCGCGCAGCCAGATGATCTCCTCTTGGCGGCGCACGCGGCGATGGTTCACGCCGTAGCCACCGGGCCGCTCACAGATCGCAAGCCGGTCGCGGATGATCCACGCGAAGTTGCGGGGCTTGATCCCCTGCGCCCACTTCCCCTTCATCCGGCTCACGCGGCCTCCGCAGTCAGCAGCCGTACCGCGTTCACGGTCGCCCGCACATCGTGCACCCGGAGCACGGCGACGCCGTGCACCAGCGCGAACATCGCGGTGGCCAACGAGCCCTCGATGCGGTCGTCGGGGGCGCTCATCAGCTCGTCGTCCGCAACTTCGACCAGCGGGGGCGCGAGCAGGCCGGGCAGCGCGGGCTCGACAGCTCGGGCGTCAGACGCGGCGAGCAGCGCGCCCACGAACCGTTTGCGACTCGTGGCGACGGCGACGGGGATGCCCGTCGCGACGAGCTCGTCGATGCGGCCGAGCAGCGCCACGCTGTCGCGCAGCGACTTCCCGACGCCGAGGCCCGGATCGATCCAGACCTCGTCGACTCCGCCTTCGAGCGCGGTGGTCGCTCGCTCGACGAGCCAGTCGCGGACCGTCTCATCCCCGCTCGCACGATGCACCGCGATCCACCCGGTGCCGGCGTCGGCCGCGATCGGCCACAGCGAGGCGGACATGTCGTTCACGAGGGTCGCCCCTGCGGTGAACGCCGCCTCCGCGACCACTGGGTCGGTGGTGTGGATCGAGATCCGCGTGTGGCCCGCGAGCGCGGCGATCACGTCGATGAGCTGAGGCAGGTCGTCGCCAACGTCGAGGATGTCGGCCCCCTCGGCGACCAGGTCGAGGCCGCGGGCAACGGCGTCGTCGGGAGAGTCGAAGAGACCGCCGTAGTTCAGGACCCCCATGACCTGCGGCGACACGGCCGCCAGCGTACCGGTGCGGGTCAGCCCGTCGCGCCCGTGAACGACCGCACTTCTCTGAGGTTCCGGTACCGCTCCCCGGCATCGAGGCCATAGCCCACGACCCACTGGGGCGAGATGCGAAAGCCCACATAGGTGAGGTCGGACTCGTCGATCACGAGCTCGTCGCGCACCAGCAGGGCACACACCCCGAGGCTGGCCGGGTTGCGGGCCAGGAGGTTTTTGCGCAGGTAGCTGAGGGTGAGGCCGCTGTCGACGATGTCCTCGACGAGCAGGACGTGCCGGCTGGCGAGGTCGAGGTCGAGGTCCTTCACGATGCGCACGACACCGCTGGTGCGGGTCGAGCTGCCATAGGACGAGACCGCCATGAAGTCGAACTCGACCGGGATCGAGATCGCCCGGGCGAGGTCGCTCATGAACACGAACGCGCCTTTGAGCACGCCGACGAGGAGGGGGTCGAGCCCTGTGTAGTCGGCGGTGATCTGTGCGCCGAGCTCACTCACCCGTCGGGCGAGGTCGTCCTCTGAGACCAGGACCTCGCCGAGGTCGGGGTTGCCACCGTGCACCGGCGGCGACCCTACAGGGCGCGCCGGGTCGCTACGCGAGTCACGGGCAGAGGCTGTGACTCGCTAGGCGAGTCTCAGTCGCTGCTGGTGCCGCTCGACCCGACGCCCGTCTCCCGTCTCGGTGGCGACCGCCTCGCCTCGAGCGACTGCAAGCACCCGATCGACAGTCGCGGCGTCAGGCGGGTGGCCGTTCGCGAGCCAGCGGCGCACCGCGCGGCGGGCGAGGGGAGGCGGCGCTCCGCACAACGCACGCGCGTCGGTGGGATCGATCTCGAGCGACAGGGCGTCGAGCAGGTCGGCGTCGTCGCGCAGCAGGTCGGCCTGGCGAGCGATCAGCGCGCCCACGTCGCGTGCGGCGATGTCGTCGAGCGCGGGCATCACCTCATGGCGGATCTGGTTGCGACGGAACCGCAAGTCGTCGTTGGTCTCGTCGTGCACCGGCGAGATGCCGAGCTCCGCGCAGAGCCACCGCGTCTCGCGGCGGCGCAGCGACAGCATCGGGCGTCGCTGTCGGCGCATCCCCGCGAGGCCGTCGAGGCCGGCGCCGCGGAGCAGGTTGAGCAACACCGTCTCGGCCTGGTCGTCGGCAGTGTGGCCAGTGAGCACGCCGTCCGGCAGTGCCGAGTACCGCGCCGAGCGCGCCCTGGCTTCGAGGTTCGGGCCGGGGTCGACCGGGACGCGCAGCGAGCGAAACGCAACACCCCACGAGTCCGCCACCGCAGCCACGACGTCCGCGTCCGCACTGGAGGTCCGGCGGAGCGCGTGGTCGACGTGGATCGCCGTCACCTCACAGCCCGCGTCGACCGCGAGGATGAGCAGAGCGAGAGAGTCGGCGCCGCCCGACACGGCGCACGAGACCGGGGTGCCCGGTCGAGGGAAGGTGCAGCGGGCGAGGAGGTCAGGCCACGGCAACGCGCATCCGCCCGATCCAGAGGTCCGGATCGCGGATCTCGGCGAGCGACGGGACGTTCTCCGGCGCCTCCCACGCACGGTCGAGGAGTGCGGTGCCGCCGGCACGCTCGACTGCCGCGATGAACCTCTCACCCTGCTCGTACTCGCGCGAGCTTCGCCTCGAGGCCGGTCAATCGCTGCGCCAGCTTTGCCATCGGGCTCACCTGACGACGCCGCTCGCGCAGCACGCGGCTGAAGCGGCCCGAGCTCGGGATGAGCCCCGTGCCCGCGCGGTCCATCGTCACGTCGCCGTGGCCCTCGAGCAGGCTCATCAAGCCTCCGATCTTGTCGAGTGTCGCTCGTTGCTCCGGCGTCGCCAGCAGCGCGACGAGTCCACCGTCATCGAGTGGGTTCTCACCACCGCGCGCTCCCGCCGCTGCCTTCTTCAGTGCTTCGACGAACCGCTTCGGGTCGGGATCGACCGAGCCGAGGGTCTGCTCGACCAGCGACAGGAAGTAGCCACGCATCCACGGCACGCCGGTGAACTGCGCACGGTGCGTCGTCTCGTGGAGCGCGAGCCAGAGCCGGAACTCGCGGGGCGGGAATGCGAAGCGCTTCTCGAGGGCGAGGACGTTCGGTCCCACGTAGTACACGATGTCTTGCTCGGCCGGGTTGTCCTCGACGACGAGGAGGTCGTACTGGCCGAGCACGCGCGCGGACATCCAGCCGAGCAGCGAGCCCACCTCGACACCCGCGACCTTCGACGCGAGCGGCGGCGCACCGCGCTCCGGGAGTCGCTCTTCGAGCCGGTCGGTGACCGGGCGGAGGAGGCGCTGGAACGACGCGATGTTGGCATGCACCCATCCGGCGCGGTCGGCGACTCGCGCCCGAGCGGGGCCGGCCTGCGATCGAAGCCCGGTGCAGTCGGCGACGAGCTCCTCGGCCTGCGCGGTGAGCTCAGCGAAGTCGGGTTGCAGCGAGGCGTAGTGGTACGAGTCGGCGAATGGGTCGTTCCGCCGGGCCAGACGAGTGGCGATGCGCTCAGCCAGCTCCCAGTCGACGAGGTTGCTCACCGGGAGCTACCTCAGCTGCCGCTTCGGGTAGCGGGGCGCCTCGACCCTGATGAGGTACGCGACGAACAGGCCGATGAACGTGAGCACCGCCCCGATCATGAGCGCCCAGGCGAGCCACTGGTACCACAGCGTCGCGGCGAGGATCATGCCGGGCACTGTAACGTCCTCGTCGCCGGCCTCCGCTTCGTCAGTGTCAGGCTCGTGTTCGGGCGGCTCCTGCTCGCTTCGCTCGACAATCCGTGCTTCGCGCACTCGGCGGCGCATTGCGCCGCCCGCAGGGCTACTCCACCTGCTCGCCTTCGAGGCAGTCCATGACGCGCCGGCGCAGCGTGTCGGGCACCGGGTCGTGGCACTTGCGGGCGACGATCTGACGAAGCTCCGCCTGGAAGTCGAAGATCTCGAGGCAGTCGTGACAGCCGTCGAGATGACGCTCGATGCGGACGCGCAGCTCAACATCGGTCTCGCCGTCGAGGTAGGTGTACACCTCACGCAAGACGTCGTCGCAATCAGCCATGCACTCGCTCGGTCTCGTTCGGGTCGATCCCATTCGGATCGTTGGACGGGGCAGGTGCCTTGGGGAGGAGGTTCCTGCCCTCAGCGAAGCCGAACAACCGGCGCTCCAGCCCTTTTCTTCCCCGATGGAGGCGAGACATCACCGTGCCGATCGGGATGTCGAGGATCTCGGCGATCTCCTTGTACGAGAACCCTTCGACGTCCGCGAGCAGGACGGCGACTCGGAACTGCTCAGGGAGGTCCTCGAGCGCCTGCTTCACCTCGTCGTCCGTGAACCGCTCGAGCAGCTCGTCTTCGGCGCTGCGTCCGGCCATCGCCGCCTCGAGCCCGCCGAGCCGCCGGTACATGTAGAGGTCCTCGACGTCGTCGAGGTCGGTCTCGCCGGGGCGACGCTGCTTGGCCCGATAGGCGTTGATGAAGGTGTTCGTCAGGATCCGGAAGAGCCAGGCCTTGAGGTTCGTGCCCTCTTCGAAGCTCGCGAAGGCCCGGTACGCCTTGAGGTAGGTCTCCTGCACGAGATCCTCGGCGTCGGCAGTGTTGCGAGTCATGCGCAGCGCGCCCGAGTAGAGCGACGGCATGAACTCCATCGCTTGCTCGGCGAACCGCGCTTGGTCAGCCATCGCTCTCCAACCTATCGGCGGGCTCTCAGGTGGCGCGTAGGTACTGCAGGACAGCGAGTACCCGGCGATGCTCGGTCTGGGTCGCGGACAGCCCGAGCTTGGCGAACACCGACGAGATGTGCTTCTCGACGGCGCCCTCCGAGATGACGAGTCGTCGCGCGATCCCGACGTTCGAGTTGCCCTCGGCCATCAGGCCCAGCACCTCGCGCTCTCGTGCGGTCAAGGTGTCGAGCGGTTCCCTTCGACGTCGCGCGAGCAGCTGCGCGACGACGTCCGGGTCGAGCACGGTGCCTCCTTCGGCCACGCGTGTACATGCGTCGATGAAATCCTTCACGTCCGCGACGCGTTCCTTCAGCAGGTAGCCCAGGCCAGACGCGTCGCCGCCGAGCAGCTCGCTCGCGTAGCGCTCCTCGACGTACTGGGAGAGGATCAGGATCGGTTGCGCCGGCCGCGCGCCGCGCAGCGCGATCGCGGCCTGGATGCCCTCGTCGGTGAAGGTCGGAGGCAGCCGCACGTCAGCGATCACGAGGTCAGGGTCGTGCTCCTCGACTGCCTCGACGACGCCCTCGGCCGTGTCGAGCCTCGTCACGATCTCGTGGCCGTAGCCGGCGAGCAAACGCACGATCCCCTCCTGAAGCAGGATCGAGTCCTCGACGATCACGACCCGCACGGGAGCTCCGCCAGGATCGTGGTGGGACCGCCAACGGGGCTGGCGACGCGGAACGTGCCTTCGAGCGAGCGGACGCGGTCGGCGAGGCCGCTGAGGCCGCCGCCGGGCTCGGTGTGGGCGCCGCCCTTTCCGTCGTCGGTGATCTCCACGCGGAGCGTGCGGTCGTCGCGGTTCACGTTGACGCGCGCGTGCCTCGCTTCGCTGTGCTTGGCGATGTTGGTGAGCGACTCGGCGACGATGAAGTACGCGGCTGACTCCACCGGCGTCGGGGGTCGGTCCTCGAGGTTGACCTGCACGGTGACCGGCACCGGGCAACGCGCGGCGAGCGACGACAGCGCCGCGTCGAGGCCGCGATCGGTGAGCACCGCGGGATGGATGCCGCGCACGAGCTCGCGCAGCTCTGCGATCGCCTGCTTGGTCTCGTCTTGCGCGCGCTCGATGAGCGCGACGACTTCGGGATCGCTCCCGCTCGCCTTCTCACGCGCAAGGCCGAGATCCATCGCGGCGACGACCAGCCGTGGTTGCACGCCGTCGTGGAGGTCTCGTTCGATCCGGGTGCGTTCAGCCTCGGCGACGTCGAGCGACGCGGTCTTGCTGACCTCGAGCTGCGTCACGCGGCGTTGCAGCTGTGCGTTGCGGTCGGCGCCGAGCAGCCCCCGGATGAGGCCTCGATCCATGACCGCGAGCCCGTGGACGACCCAGGGCGTCGTGATCAGGAAGACGAGGCCCGCCACGAACGAAGCGGCCGTGATGCCGACATAGGCCCATCCGTGCGGGTCGTTGGCGCCCACCATCGCCTCGATGGTCGCCCAGATCGGCGCGGTGATGCCGCCCAGGGCGATCGACCAGAACGTGACGGCGACCGTGAACGTGATGATGCCGACGGGAAGGGCGAGGACGCAGTACGCGACGCCCTTCCACAGCGCGGCGTCGCCGAGCACGGCTTTGATGCGCGGCCACCAGCCCTTGATCTCGCCGATCGGCATGAACGGGTTCGCGATGTCGGCGTCGAGCAAGGCCCTCGCTCGAGCCCGTTCGATCGCCGAGACCACCCGCACGAACTGGAGCGTGAGCAAGAGCACGACCAGCCCGATGAACATCAGCGGGATGAGACCCACCCCGAGGGCGATACCGGTCACGATGATCGTGAACCAGGCGATGCCCAGGGGAAGGTCGATGAGGAGGTGGAGCGTCTCCTTCCAGGTGCGCGCCCGGATGAGGGGACGGAAGAGCGTGCCCATGTTCAGGAACCCACCTCGATGAGATCACGCTCGTGCGGAGCCGGCACCTCGGTGCGGGGACGCTCGATGCTCAGGCGAGGCAGCACCCGGTCGAGCCACCGCGGCAGCCACCAGTTGCGGTCGCCGAGCAGCTCCATGGTGGCGGGCACCAGGACGAGTCGCACGAGCGTCGCATCGATGAGCACCGCGACCGCCAACCCGAGGCCGATCAGCTTGATCGCCCGGACATCGGCCACGACGAAGCTGCCGAACACACAGACCATGATCGCAGCCGCAGCCGTGATGACCCTGGCTGTCGACGACAGCCCTTGCACGACGGCCGACTGGTTGTCACGCGTGCGGTCGTATTGCTCGCGGATGGACGAGAGAAGGAACACCTCGTAGTCCATCGAGAGACCGAAGACGATGGCGAACAGCATCATCGGGGCCCAGGGCTCGATCGGCGCGCCGCGGTCGACACCGAGGACGCTTCCGAGCCATCCCCATTGGAAGATCATGACCATGACCCCGTAAGCGGCGCCGATCGACAGCAGGTTCATCACTACGGCCTTGAGAGGCACGAGCACGCTGCGAAAGACGATCAGCAGCAGCACGAAGCTCAGTAGCAGGACGCCGCCGATGAACCACGGCAGACGACTCGCGAGGACCGTCGAGAAGTCGACGCCCACCGCGGTCTGTCCGCCGATGTGCACGTTGTCGGGAAGGTCGCGGCGCAAGTCGTGCACGAGATGCTCGGTTGCTGCGGACTGCGGCGAGGTCGTCGGGAAGGCAGAGAACATCGAGATCCCGCGGTCGGGGCTCTCGGTTGCCGGCTCGACGAACGCGATGCCCGGTGTATGCGTGACCTGCTGCACGATGGCCGGCACGGCCGCTCGCGCGGCGTCGGTCGGGGTGTCGACGACGACGACGAGCGGGCCGTTGACGCCAGGGCCGAAGCCGTCGGCGAGCCAGTCGTAGGCGTTGCGGGTCGTGGAGCCGACGGGGTCGTTGCCGGCGTCGGCCACGGCGAGCCGCATGCCGAGAGCCGGGAGCGCGAGGGCGACGAGCACGCCGCCTCCGATCACCGCGAAGCGGACAGGGCGACGGCTCACGGCATTGCTCCAGCGCGCGCTCACGGTCGGCTTCTCCGGGCGCCGGCGCCGGCCGACGTGCAGCTTGTCGATGCGGGTGCCGACGAGCGAGAGCAGCGCCGGGAGCAACGTGATCGCAGCCGCGACTGCGACCGCGACGGCGGTCGCAGTGCCCCATGCGAGACCGGTGAGGAAGCTGAGACGCACGAGCAGCAGGCCGAGCAGCGAGATCATCACCGTGACGCCGGCGAAGACGACCGAACGTCCGGCGGTCCGCATCGCTTCGTCGATCGCGTCGAGCACGCTCGCACCTCGCGAGAGCGCAGCCCGGTGGCGCGTGACGATGAGCAGCGCGTAGTCGATGCCGACGCCGATGCCGATCATCGCTGCGACCTGGCCGGTGAAGTCCGGAGTGTTGACGAGAGCCGACCAGAGGGTGACTGCCGTGAGCGAGACGAAGACGCCGGCGATCGCGGTTGCGATCGGAAGTCCCATCGCGATCACAGAGCCGAACGCCAGCAGCAGGATCACGACCGCAGCGAGGAGGCCGACGAGCTCGGTTGCCGGGAGGGCACCCCGCTCGAACGGGTCGCCTCCGAAGGCAACCTCGACCGGTGCGTGCTCGGCGATCTTCTGCATCGAGGTGACGGGGTCCGCGCCGATCGCGACGAGTGTGTCGTGGGGAGCGAAGTCGACCGATGCAAACGCGATGTGTCCGTCGGGGGAGAACCGCGCGGTGTCGTCGAGTGGCGACGCCACGTCGGCGATGCCGGGCACGGCCGCGATCTGAGTGACGAGGGATCGGATCGCGGCCTCGTTCGAGGTGGAATGGAGATCGGCGTCGGACTTGAAGACCACGATGGCCGACTCGTCGCCCTGTGTGGGCAAGTGGGCGCTCACGAGGTCGTAGGCCGCTTGCACGTCAGTGCCGTTCAATCGTCCATTCGTGACCTCCTTCGGGTGGACTCTGCCGGCCACGACGGTGAGCGCGATCGCCGCCACGAGCCAGAGGACGAAGGTGCGACGACGGTGCGTCGCACAGGCGTGGGCAATTCGTTCAACCATGCGTCCGACGATGAAGGAGTGAGCTCTCAGGTCCCATCCGGGGGCCTGGCGTCTAATTGGTGGGGGTAGCCCCCGTGCCGGTCGTCACAATGCGCCGATGGACCTGACGATCCGGCCGGAGCGGGCAGAGGACGAAGCAGCGATCGCGGCGGTCGTCGAGGCGGCGTTCGGCAAGCGCAGCACGGCCCGGCTGGTCGAGCTGCTGCGCGCGTCGCCGTGCTTCATCCCCGAGCTGTCACTCGTTGCCGAGGCGGACGGGCGCGTCGTCGGTCACGTGATGATCACGACGGCATGGTTGGACGACGAGGGGCAACGGCGGCCGGTCGCCAACCTCGCCCCGTTGGCCGTGGAGCCGACGCACCAGCGTGCGGGTGTGGGGTCCGCGCTCATGCAGGCGGTGATCGCCGGGGCGGAGGCGCGTGGCGAGCCTCTCGTCGTCCTCGAAGGCCACCCTGATTACTACCCGCGGTTCGGGTTCGAGTGGTCGGTGCCACTCGGAATCACGATCGACCTGCCCGACTGGGCGCCGCGTGAAGCAGCGCAGGTGTTCAAGCTCTCGGCCTACGACCCGGCAGTCAAGGGACGGGTCGTCTACCCGCCGGCCTTCGACGAAAGCGACTAGCCGAGCCGCTGAGCGGGAACAGTTCCCATGTGGAGCGAGTTCTGCCCGCGCGGCCGTGCGCATCTCTCGATGACTACGTCCGCGCCGGGGGCGGTGCGGGTCTTGCCGCGGCTCGGGCCGTCGAGCCCGAGGTCGTGATCGCCGAGGTCGAAGCGTCCGGCCTCAGGGGTCGAGGAGGCGCAGGGTTTCCGACCGGAACCAAGTGGCGAACAGTCGCGGCGTACGCCTCGCCGGTGCTCGCCACGACCGTGGTCGTGAACGCCGCGGAAGGCGAGCCCGGCACGTTCAAGGATCGGGCGATTCTGCGCGCCAATCCGTACGCGGTGCTCGAAGGCGCGCTGATCGCCGCTCATGCCGTCGGAGCGAACGAGATCGTCTTCGCAACCAAGGCACGGTTCGTCGAGGAGCTGCGACGCGTGCGGTCAGCGCTCGACGAGCTCACGAGCGCGGGATGGACTGAGGACGTGACGATCTCGATCGTCGAAGGACCGAGCGAATACTTGTACGGCGAGGAGACGGCACTGCTCGAGGTCATCGACGGTCGACCCCCGTTCCCGCGGATCGCCCCTCCCTACCGACGGGGAGTGGTCGAGGTCCTGACCGACGACGACGTCGATTCGGAGAGTGGCCTCGCTGCGGACATCGAGATGGCGACGGCCGACGGGGAGACGCTCGCCCCACCCGTCCTCGCGAACAACGTGGAGACGCTCGCGAACGTGCCGGCGATCGTCGAGAACGGAGCCAGCTGGTTCCGATCGGTCGGTACAGCTGCGTCCCCGGGAACGATCGTCGTCACCCTCTCCGGCGACGTGCTGCGGCCGGGGGTCGGCGAGGTCGCGATGGGAAGCCGACTGCGAGATGTGATCGAGGAGCTGGGCGGTGGCGTTGCACCCGGTCGCTCCGTCATGGGAGTGCTCGGCGGTGTGTCGACCGCGGTGCTCACCGGTGATCAGCTCGACGTCACGCTCAGCTACGAGGCGATGGCCGGTGCGGGCTCGGCGCTCGGCTCCGCGAGCTTCCGCGTCATCGACAGCGAGGCAGATGTGACCGCGCTCGCGGCTGGCGTGTCGCGATTCCTCGCGATCGAGTCGTGTGGCCAGTGCACTCCGTGCAAGCAGGACGGGCTCGTGATCGCGAGCGGCCTTTCGTCACTTTGCCGCGGGGACGCGACCCAGGCGACGCTCGACGAGATCCGGAAGCGACTCGGGACGGTCGCGGACGGCGCGCGGTGCAACCTCGGCCGTCAGCACCAGACCGTCGTCGAAAGCCTGCTCGCTGCGTTCCCCGATGCGATTCGGGGTCACCTCGAACCCGGCGCGCCGGCGATCGAGCCGGTGCTCGTGGCTGAGCTCACCGAGATCGACGGTGAGACCGAGGCCGTCGACGCGACGTTCGCCGAGAAGCAACCCGACTGGACCTACGACAAGGTGTACTCAGGGAAGGCTCCGGTCGACCGCCTCACCGATCATCGGGAGCGGGCCGAGACCTAGTTCTGTAGGGACGTTTGCCTCTGGCGATGCCAAGCCGCCGGGGCGACGCTGGGGAGTGGAAGCGGCTGGTTGCCGCGAGCCACTTCGGCCCAACGACGCCAGCCGGTGTGCGAAGGGAGGTGCGCTCATGGCGACACTGGCATCAAGATTGGACTCCGACGTTCGATCTGAGGACTCCACCGTCTCCGAGCGAGAGCAGGTGCGCAAACGGCTGCAGGAGCGACGCGACTTCGGCTCGCATCTCGTGGCCTATGTCGTCGTCAACGCCGCTCTGATCGTCGTCTGGGCGATGACAGGTGCCGGTTACTTCTGGCCCGCCTGGGTGCTGGCGTGCTGGGGAGCCGGCCTTGTGCTCCACGCCTGGGAGGTGTTCCTCCGCCGACCCGTCACCGAGGCAGACATCGATGAGGAGCTCCGCCGCGGGCACTGAGTGCCAAACGCGACGAGCCGACCACCTCAGACTTCGCCCACAACCGCACTTGCGGGGCGCTCGCTCAGCGCTAGTTCCCGTTCGTCGACCAGTGCCAAGGCTCCGATGGCAGGTTGTAGAGCCCGTATTGCGAGGCGTGGGCGGCGAGCCACTTGTAGCCGGGGCTGCTGTGGCTGCCAATCGTCGAGCCGCCGTAGGTGAAGTCGATCGCAAGGCCACGCTCGTGCATCGACGCGCCGGGCGGCGCGGTCGGGGGTGAGCACTCGTACGAGGGCATCGCGTAGATCGCGTATTGGCTCGAGCCACAGTGCGCCTGCCGGAGCGCGATCTGCGCGTTCGTGTCGCGGTAGCCCCATCCGGCGAGCGGCACTCCGTCGGCCTGGGCCGCCGCGAGGAGCGCGCTCACGTTGCTTGCGATCTGCGCGTTCACGTAGATCCCACCTGCACTGACCACGTTGATGTTGCCGATCGGCGGGAGCGCGGTGCCGCGACCACCACCCCGACGGGCGCGGAGCTGTGCGGCGAGGGCGGCTTGGTCACGCGCGATCTCGGTGGCGAGCTGCTTGTCTTGCGACTCGAGCACCGCTGATTCCGAGAGCGCGGCGTCGAGGCGAGCCTGCACCTTGTCCTCGAACTGCTGCTGCTGGTCCTGCGCGTCGTGGAGCTTCTGCAGCGTCGCCGTGATCGCTTGCCGGCTCGACTCGGCGCGCGCGGCGGCGTCCTGTGCAGCCTCTCGCTGCGTCGTCAGGTCTTCGCGCGCCTGCTTGATCTGATCGGCGATGTCCGCGTCGCGCTGGTGCACCACCGTCAGAAACGCGCGCTTCTGCGCCGCGTCGCTGATGTTCGTCGTGTTCAAGACCGCCAGCATCGTGTCGCCGAGCGGGTGCACGTAGCTGTCGACCGCGAGGCCCGCCAGTGTCGTCTGCAATGACGAGATCGAGCTCGTCGCCGAGTCGATGCCCTGCCGAGCGACCTCGGCATCGTGGTTCGCCTGCGCGAGCGCGTTCTGGGCCGACTCGAGCTGGGCCTGAGTGCCCTGCACGTTCGCGTTCAGCGCTTTGAGAGCCGACTCGATCTGCTGGTCACTCGCCTTCAGGGTGTTGATCTGCGAGGCGATCAGCGCGCGCTGCTGGCGTACCTGCTGCTGCTGGCGCTTCTTGTCGTTGATGCTGTTCCGGTCTGCGCTCGCGGGGAGCGCCGTCGACCCGAGGCCGAGCGCGACGACGAGCGCCACTGCGCCACGGATGTATCGGCGACTGTTGCTCATGGGGAAGGCTCGAGTCGGGGCACCGCCATACGCATTCGCAAGGGACCTCGCGAAGATCGGCCACTCGCCCGCAACCAGCCATCAAGGTAGCGGAACGAGCGTTGTCACGCAGGCATCGAGATCACACGCGGTTCGTCGAGAAGCCTGCTTGCGCACCGAGAACGACAGCAGGCTTGCGCAGATCCTCTTGCCACAGCAGCGATTCGAGCCCGATGTGGAACGGCTGATCTTGCACGGTGAGCTCGTAGACGGGCGCATCGTCGCTCGCATGATGATGGATGGCCCAGCCCGGAGCGGTCAGCATCAAGTCGCCGGCACTCCAGGTGTACCGCTGACCGGCGATGCGGCTCCATCCCGATCCCTCGAAGAAGTAGTTGATCGCCGCGGACACGTGGCGATGCGGGCGATCGACGATCTCCGGCGGACGGATGGTGATCGTCGCGAAGAAGCTCGGCGTCGTGCCGTTCGTCCGCCCTGTCATCGGGTTGTAGAGCAGGTACAGCCGGCGACCGGTGTAGTCCGACCCGAGGGCCATGAGCTCGTCGAGGTGGGTCTTCACGTCGGTCCACGGCCAGTGCAGGGCGTGTGACGCGACCGCGGGCGGGTTGATCAGGCGCTCGTACGGCATCAGCGATGCGCCCGAGTCGTTCAGCTCGAACGTGCCGTACGGGCTGCGACGCCGGGGATCGTCCGTGTCGTCCGTGTCGTGGGTGTCTTCCTGCTCGTCGCGGTGCGGGGGCTCCTCGGGTGGATTCGCGTCGACGAGGTGCACGTGCAGCTTCTCGAGCACAGGCGCGTTCGAATACTCGAGCCGCACGTGGAGGTCGTCGCCGTCGTTCACGTGCCAACCCGTCCGATAGGACGGGACGTTCCACGCGTCGTACCTGCCGACGGCGATGCGATCGCCGCCGATGATCGCGCCGCCGGTGCCGCGGATGCAGAAGCCGACGACCGTCGAGTTCTGTCGGCGGGGGCGCGTCTGCTCACCGGGGAGCAGCACGCACAACGCGACTCGGATGCCGGGCGCGAGCCCGAGCCCCGGCGACGTCGCGCGCGGATGCACGAACAGCGACTCCCGCCGACCGTCCGCGGGACGCGGCAATGACGCGAGCCGTTCGATCTCCGCATCGATCTCGGCCGCGGTGAACAGCACCGGCTCCCAGGCCTCTGGATCGGCGGGGTCCTTCCCTGAGACATCGACGAAACGCTTGCCCGCGCCTTCGGTCATCGTCGTGCTCCTAAGTCCGGCGCAGCCGTGGGCGCGCCTGCTGGGGTTGCGCAATGTTCGCGCCCCGGCCGTCTCGGATCGACCGCTCGACGGCAAGCCGGGCGATCGCGAGGTCAGCGAGGCCGATGCCCATCGCCTTGAAGAGGGTGACGTCGTGCGGTGGACGCCTCGTCCCGCCGGCGACGATCTCGGACAGAGACGTGGCGGCTCGTCCGTCGAGCTCGGTCGCGAGGCGTCCGGCGGCGCCGGGGCTGTCCGCGACGACGAGGTCGCACCGCGCGACCAGGTCGGCCGTCAGCTCGGCGCGCTCGGGCGTGATCGCGCCGACCGCGTTCACCAGCGTGCCGGTCTGCACCGATGCCGCGTCCAGGAACGGCGTGCGTGCGCGCGTCGCCGTCGTGATCACGTCCGCCTGAGCCGTGGCCTCGGCGACCGAGCTCGCGTCCTCCACTTCGAAGGGCCAACCGCCGCTGCGGGCCTCGTCCACGAAGGCATGCCGATGATCCGGGTTCGGGCTGTAGACGAGCACCCGATCGAGGGCGCACACCGCGCTCACCGCCGCGAGCTGGGCCATCGCCTGCTTGCCGGTGCCGATCAGCGCAGCGGTCCGCGCATGTTCCGGTGCCAGCCATCGGGTGGCGACGCCGGTCATCGCGCCCGTGCGGAGCTGCCCGAGTGCAAAGGCCTCGACGATGGCCCGCAATTTGCCTTCGTGTGCGTCCCAGAGCACGACGAGAGGCGTCGCCCCACCGTGGGTGTGTGCCCACGTCTTCGTCGCGACGATGCCGTCGTGCTCGTCGACTGCGCCGATCGCGTGGAGCGTGTGCCCACCTCCCCACGCGACATGCGTCTTCTCCATGGTGTGCGCGTCGCCTCGCGCCTCCGCGCGCAACGCTGCTTCGACCGCATCGATCGCGTCGACGAGGTCGACCGTCGCGACGACATCAGCCTCGGCGAGCCAGAAGGCATCAGCCACCGATGTCCACTCCGTGACTGCGGAGGTAGCGGATCGTCGCGGTCTCGAGCTCGTGCGGCCATGCGACCTCGAGCGCGTCGCACGCGGCGCGGGCGTGGCGTCGGAAAGCGGAGGCGACGGCGCGGTGCCCCTCGAACACCGCTTCTCGGGTGGCCGTGCCGGTGGGTAGTGACTCGAGCACGGCTCGCTGCCCATCGGTCAGCTTCGTGCTCCACTGCTTCACCCCCATCGTTGGCAGTGGCGCGTTCATCTCGACGAACAGCTGATAGAGCAGCGAGCGGACGAGATGGATGGCTTCGACGCCGAGCAGCCAGTCTTCGCGCTCGACGACGACTGGGAACATGCCGACGTCCCGGAAGAACTCCTCGACGAGCATCGCGATCCGCTCACCTGACGGCGGGTCAGCCGCGGGCGCCGGCACCAGCGCGTCGAGCCCGTCGCGGTCGAAGACGAGGGCGCGAGAGCGGAAGAACGATTGCGGCACGCGCGATGCGGGTTCGCTCACGATGTCGAGCCGAAGCCGATCGGGCGTCACCGCATACAGACTTCCCATCGCGAACGGCAGTGGCCGCGCGATGAGCGTCGGCGTGATCGCCGCGAGCCAGTCGCGCCATTCGTCGGCGAAGGACTGCAGCGCGTCGTCGCTGACCGCCAGAAGCATGTCGAGGTCGGAGACCGAATCGGCGTCGCCGCGGCCGAGCGAGCCCGAGAGCCACATTGCCCGCACGCGCTCGTCGCCGCTGAACGCCTCGACGGCACGTGCGAAGAGCGCGTCGTAGCCGGGCTCGAGCACATCCAGGATCGCTGGCCGGTGGACCGCTGGCCTTTGGAGCACGTCGGGTCAGAGACGACCGAGCGCAGTGGTCATCAGCTGCTTCGCTGCGGCGGCGGGGTCGTTCACCTCATTGAAGACCGTGATCGCGACGAGGGTCGAGCCTTTCCGCGAGTAGAGCGTCTGATTGACGTCGTGCTCGACCAGCGCCGCCTTGCCGTCGTCGATCACGGTGAGGTGTCCGCCCTGCTCCTGACCTGCGACCGCCGCGTCGAACGCCCGCTGATCGGCCTTCGGCAGCGTCGTGAGGTTGATCGCGTAGAAGATCCCGGAGCTCGGGCTGTCGTAGGCGCACGCGGTCGCTGAGGAGGGCTGTGGGTCGGGCGTGACCTCGACCTGAGTCACGGCCGCGACCTCGTCGATCGTGACCAGCGAGCACGCGTCGTTCACGCTCGACGCGGTGCCGGACGGCGTATCAGTGCCGGCGGCAGCCGAACCCGCGGGGGCGCTGCCATTGGCGCTGCTGTCGTCACCGCCGCATGCGGAGAGCACTAGGACCACGGCCAGCGATGCGGCCGCCGCGATCGAGCCCACCGTCTTGCGCATCGGCGGCAATGTACTGACCTACCGTGCGTCGGTGCTGTCGCTGCTCGATTGGCGTCGCCAGGTCGCCGAGATGTACGCGGACGTGCGTCGCATCGCCGCGGTCGATCCGCGGCAGGCGCACGGGCTCTGGTGCGAGCGGCGCAACGACCTGTACGCCCACCACGAGCAGAGCCCCGTCGTCGACCGATCGACGTTCGAGGGTCTCTCGTTCTTCCCCTACGACCCCGCGTGGCGCTTCGACGCCGCGGTGCAGCCCGCCCCGGAGCAACGCCTCGTCCTACAGAGCGACACCGGGGAGGACTTCACGCTCGATCGCGTCGGTGTCGTCGAAGTTCCCGGCGGCGCGCTCGACGTCCACTGGATCCACGTGTACGGAGGAGGCGTCTTCCTGCCCGTGCGCGACGCGACGAGTGGCACGCTGACCTACGGCGGCGGGCGCTACGTGCTCGACACGGTGAAGGGTGCCGATCTCGGTGGCGCGCTCATCGTGGACTTCAACTTTGCGTACTCACCGTCGTGCGCCTTCGACCCACGGTGGAGCTGCCCCCTCGCTCCGCCGGGCAACTGGCTCGACGTCGCCATCGAGGCGGGGGAGAAGGCACCGTGAGGCCGTTCCGGTTCGCGCTGCAGGCGCTTCCTCGTGGCACCAGGGCCGAATGGCAAGACCTCGCGCGCAAGACCGAGGCACTCGGCTACAGCGCTCTGCAGACGGCTGACCACTTCGGCATCGTCGATCCGTTCAGCCCGCTCGTGAGCGCGGCTGACGTGACGACGACGTTGCGGCTCGGCCCCCTGGTGATCAACAACGCGCTGCACCACCCGGGGTTGCTCGCTCGGCAAGCAGCGGCGGTCGACCTTCTGACCGACGGTCGCCTCGAGCTCGGGCTCGGTACCGGATGGGCGCAGGCCGAGCACGACGCGCTCGGCATCCCTCTCCCGTCGCCGCGTGAGCGTGTCGACCTGTTCGAACAGGCGCTCGACGTCATCGTCGACCTCCTCGAAGGCCGAAGCGCGTCCGCGCACGACCTGTACACGATCACCGACGCGACGCTCGGCGTCACGAGCGTCCAAATTCCTCGACCCCCGATCCTCATCGGAGCGTTCCGTCCTCGGATGCTCGCAATCGCCGCGCGCCGGGCCGAGATCGTGCAGCTCACCGGGCTCGCGCTCGATGGAGAGGGCGGCGTGACGATCGGCGATGCGTCGTGGGACACCGCGGTCGCGCAGGCGAGGCGAGTGCGCGAGCTCGCCGGCGACCGCGACCCGGAGCTGTCGGTGTTGGTGCAGCGTGTCGCCGTCGACGACGCCGACGATGCGATCGAGCGCACGTGCGAGCGATTGGGGCTACCCCGAGAGGTCGTCGTCGAGAGCCCGTACTTCGGGTATGGCTCGGTCGACGCGCTCTGCGAGAAGTACGCGCGGCTGCGCGACGAGGCGGGAGTCACGTACGTGACGATCCGCGAGATCGACACGTTCGCGCCCGTCGTCGCGCGGCTCGCGTGAGCCGAACGGCCCACTCTCCGCGCTGCTCGGGTGACTGTGAGTAACTGACGTCACGCAAACGGTTCGGACGGCCCATGTAGTTGCGTTTCGAAATCCCGAAGATGTCCACATGAGTTTTCCGGCCTCCGCTCGACGCGGCCGTCGCGACAGGGGAGCGACGATGGTCGAGTACGCATTGATGCTCTCGCTCGTCGCGGTCCTCGTGACGACGGCCGTACGGGGGCTCGGCAACAACTCGTCCGACAAGTTCGAAGGCGCGCAGCAGGGCATCGCCAACGGCGCCGCGCCGACCACGATCGGCGGCGGTGGCGGTGGCGGCGGCGGTGGTGGCGGCGGAGGCGGCGGTGCGACCACGACGGCTGCGCCCACGACGACAGTCGCCCCGACGACGACCGCAGCGACCACCACGACGACGGCGCCCACCACGACGGTCGCGCCCACGACGACGACGCTCCCCACGGGTCTCGTCGAGCTGAGCGCTGCGACGGCCAACGCGGTGAACGCCAACAAGTGGACCGCGTCGACGACGCTGACCGTCAAGTCGACGAGCGGCGCGGCGATCCCGAACGCAGTCGTGACGTTCACGGTCCGGTCGTGGAAGGGCAGCACCTACACCGACACGACCGCGACTGCGACGACCGCGGCCAACGGCAAGGTCGGCTACACCACCGCCAATCAACAGCGCAGCGGCGGCAACGCCATCACGAAGGTCGAGATCATCGTCACGAACGTGACCCCGCCGGCCGGCTACACCTGGAACGGCGCGACGCCGCCCTCGGTCTCGGCGAACAAGCCCTGACCGAAAGGCCCTGCAACTACGGTTGCGGGGATGCCCCTTCGTCCTCGACAGGTCTGGGGCGCGGGCGTGATCGTGGCGGCCGTTGGCCTGCTTGCCCTCGTGGCACTCGCCGCTGAGCAGGCCCCGTTCGACGTGAAGGACGACACCGGCGGCATCCACGTCCCCTCGTGGGGGAGCGTGTTCGTGCTCGGCCTCGTCGTGTTCCTGATGGCGTTCTGGATCATCCTGTTCGTGTCGGCCCAACGAGCAAGCGGCCCCCTCGCACGAGTGCGCCGCCAGCGTGGGTTTCTCAACATGCTGGCGACGGTGCTGGTGTGCATCGCGCTCCTCGCGCTTCTCAAGGCGCTCCACCAGCGTCACGGCCCGGAGACGCAGCCCGTCGCGCCTCCCGACACCGAGGCCGACGCGAATCCCTCGCCGGAGGTGTCGCACACGGGCAGGCCGTGGGCGGCACTGACGCTCGGAGGCGCTGTGCTCGTGGTGCTCGGCGCTGCGGCGATGACCCGACGACGGATGGTCGACGCCGACGAGACGGAGGAGCCAGCTGAGCGCGACGAGGTCGTCGCCTCGCTCTCGAGCTCTCTCGACGCGCTCGCCGAGCCCGGAGACGACCGTGCTGCGATCGTCGCCGCGTACGCGGCCCTGCTCGACGGTCTCGCACGGGCGGGCCGGCCCCGCCGCCCCGACGAGGCTCCGGAGGAGTACCTGCGACGCGTCCTCAGAGGGTGGTCAGTGCATCCAGAGCCACTGAACGAGCTCACGGCGCTCTTCGCGGAGGCCCGCTTCAGCGAGCACGTGCTCGGCCCTACGCATCGCTCGCGAGCGATGTCGGCCCTGGAAGCAGCGCGAGCAGAGATCATGGCGCTCGCATGATCCGCCGGCTCGTGATCGCGATGGTGGTGAGCATCGTCGCCGCAGCGACCCTGGTCGCGTCCGTGCCTACCAAGCGGACCGCGACGATCAGGCTCGAGCTGTGGATGCTGGCGGTGCTCTTGGCAGTCCTCTTCCTGCACCTCACGCGCGAACGGCTCCCGCTCACCGCCGACCCGATCGCACGCGTGGCCAAAGCCGAACCCATCCCGACCGAGCCGTTCGCCGTTGACTCGTTGGCGATCGCGTTCACTCTCGCGCCCTCACAGCACGAGCGGATCCATCGGAGCGCGCACATCCAGCTGCGAGACGCGCTCGAAGATGCGGGCGCGCCGGCGAGCGCGCTCGCGGAGCTCCCAGAGACCCTCGAGGAGTGGTCCTCGCTCCTCGACGACCTGGAGGCATTGTGACCGACTCGACATTGGCGGCAGCACTGCAGACCGCACACGCGGTGCTCGACGAGGTCGAGCGGGCGGTCATCGGCAAGCGCGACGTCCTCGAGCTCGTGCTGATGGGGTTCCTCGCCGACGGGCACGTCCTCCTCGACGACCTCCCGGGGGTCGCCAAGACCTTGATGGCGCGCTCGTTCGCGACCGCGACGGGATTGGAGTTCAGGCGCATCCAGTTCACGCCCGACCTCCTGCCCGCTGACATCACGGGCGCCACGCTCCTCGACCAGCGCACGCAGACCTTCACCTTCCGCCCCGGTCCGCTGTTCGCGAACCTCCTGCTCGCCGACGAGGTCAACCGCGCGCCGGCGAAGACCCAGGCCGCGTTGCTCGAGGCGATGCAGGAGCGGCAAGTGACCGCGGATGGCGTGACGCACATCCTCGAGCCGCCCTTCCTCGTCGTCGCGACACAGAACCCGATCGAGTACGAGGGCACGTACCCGCTTCCGGAGGCGCAGCTCGACCGCTTCATCCTGCGCACCGCGGTCGGCTACCCGTCGGTCGACGACGAGTGGGATCTCCTCGCGCGCCGAATGGAGCGGGGAACCGACGAGGTCGTGCTGAAGGCGGTCACCGATCCGTCGGGCTTGCGTGCGATGCAGGCCGCGCTCGAGTGCGTCCACGTCGACGAGGCGATTGGTCGCTACGTGGTCTCGCTCGTCAATGCGACGCGGGCCGCGTCTCAGCTGCAAGTCGGAGCGAGCCCCCGCGGCACACTCGCGTTGATGAAGCTGGGCCGGGCGCACGCGCTGATGCGGGAGCGCGACTTCGTCACACCGGACGATGTGAAGGCGATCGTGGCTCCCGCGCTCGCGCACCGCGTGGTGCTGCGCAGCGACTTGTGGGTGCGACGCGTGTCTCCCGACGACGTCCTCGCCGAGCTCGTCGCAGCGGTGCCGGCCCCGTCGGTCGGGTGAGCGAGCCGATCGACCTTCGCCGGCAAGCGAGCCCGCGGCTCGTCGCGCTCGCAGCGGTCTCGGTGGCCGGGCTGTTCGGGAGCGTCCTCGCCGGACGGCCCGCGCTCGTCGCGATCGCCGCGCCGTTCGCGGTGCTCCTCGTGGCCGGGATCGTGCTCGCGGAACGTCCCGACGTGCGAGTCGCGATCACTCCCGCGTTCGACCGCGTCGTCGCAGGGGACGACATCGACATCGCGGTGACGATCACCTCGAGCGTGCCCGTGAGCCGCGTCGCGTTGTGGCTCCCGAGGCGTGGGTTCGCGTCGGTGGTCAGCCCGGACGACGGCCTGCTCACATGGGCGACCACGGTTGGTCGGCGTCCCGCGTCGATCCCCGTGCGGCTGCATACGTCGAGGTGGGGCGTCGAAGCGCTCGGCCCTGCCCGGCTCGAGCTCGCGGGACCACTCGGGCTCGTGCGCTGGGCGGGCACCGGGGGGGACACTGCGATCGTGCGGGTCTTGCCGGACGACGGCTCGCTCGAGAACCTGCTGCCCAACCTCGAGCCGCGCACCGCGAGCGGCGCGCACGTGAGCCGGCGGCGCGGCGAGGGCTTCGAGTTCGCGGAGGTCCGCCAGTACCGCGAGGGGGATCGCTTGCGTTCGGTGAACTGGTACCAGAGCGCTCGGCGCGGTGAGCTGTGGGTCAACGAGCGTCATCCCGAGCGCTCGGGCGATCTCGTGGTGCTCGTCGATACGTTCGCGGACCGTCGACCGGGAGGCTCTGCCTCGCTCGAGCTGAGCGTGCGTGTCGCATGGAGGATCGCCATGGCGCACCTGGCCGCGCACGACCGGGTCGGGCTCGTCGGGTTCGGCGGGCTCCCGAGCTGGGTGCTGCCCGGCGGTGGAGAGCGAGCTCGCCTCATCGTGATCGACCGGCTGCTCGACTCGTACGCGATGTGGAACGAGGCGCAGCGGTCAGTGACCTTCATTCCGCGGCCCGTGTTCCCACCCGGGGCGCAGGTCGTCGCCGTCGCCGGCCTCCACGACGAGCGCATGATCGCGGGCATCGCCGAGCTCGTCCGCCGGGGGCACGACACATCGGTTGTCGTGATCGCACCGCGTGAGATGGAGGAAGACGCGGGCACTGGTGCGCGGACCGACCCGGTCGTGCTCGCACGTCGGTTGTGGAGGTTGCAGCTTCGGGAGCGCCGCCGCGGACTCGAACGGCTCGGCATCCCGGTCGTCACCATGACGGAAGACGACCCGTCGCAGGTGCTCGCATTGACCCGCGTGCGACGTCGACCAACTCGGCGATCGTCATGACGCGGTGGGCCACATCGGTGCGGTGGGGTGCGGCGCTCGGCGCCCTCGTTGCCGGTGTCCTCGTCGTGTTCGTCGCCGCGTCGGCCGCGGGCGCCGATGGGCGGCGAGGAACGGTCATCTTCGGGATCGCCGGCGTCGCGTTCCTCATCGCCGGCCTCGTCGTCAGCAGCGGCGTGTACCCGGCGGCGCTGGTCGCGCTCGCAGTGTCGTTCTCGTTCTCGCTCACGGGGCACCACGTCGCGTCGGCCGGGGTCATCGGCGCAAGCGCGCTGCTCCTCCTCGTGGATCAGCTGACCGCATGGTCGTTCGACGCCGCGACGGGCGCGATCGAGCGCGGCCGCGACAGCACGATCAGGGTGGCTCGCACCGTCGTCGTTGTGGTGGTCGGAGCCGGGCTGACCGCCCTCGTGCTCTCGGCGGGCGACCTTCCGGTGCCGGGTGGCCTCGCTGCCGAGGTGATCGGGATCGCCGCGGCCCTCGGGGTCGTCGGCCTCGCCGCCTCGCGCCGTTGGGAGCGCTGAGCCCAAGCTGTTCTGTCGTCACGAGTACGCGGGATGTGTCGCCGCGCGGACAGACCGCAGCGCTGATCGGGCAGACGATGCGCGCACGGAACGCTCTCCAAAGGAGGCCCCATGAGTGCGACCGCTTCCCTTCCCGCACCACTCCACGTCAGGCGCGGTCACGTCGTCGGACTTGCTGCCGTCGTCGCCGTCGTCGCCGTCGTTGCGCTTGCAACGACTTTGGCCATCCGCGCGAACAGCGACACGAGTTCAGCGCCTCTGAAGGTTCACCCGACCAAGCAGCAGATCGTCTCGACGATCACGCCGACCGGCACGTCCTCAGCGTCGACGAAGGCTCCGTCGCCGTCGCTGCAGCAGATCGTGTCCACGATCAATCCGAATCAGGACTATGTGACTGGCATCGTGGCGATGGCTCCCGGTGAGCTGGCCGCGGCGTATGGACAGACGCCGGTGTCGGCACACCAATCGCTGCAGCAGATCGTCTCGACGATCACTCCTCCCGCGCCGCTCAGCCACAGCCATGTGGGCGGCCAGCGGGTCGTGGCGCCTGCCCAACGGCCCGACGCCATCTTCGGCCCCCGGTAAGCACCACCCTCCAGCGCATCGCAGAGCCCGGCCGATCGTTGGCCGGGCTCAGGCGCGTCAACGCGGCAAGACTGCGCAGGTGGAGTGGGGTCTGCTCGGCTCGTTGGCCGAAGCGGAGCGGCGCGACGTGTTGGCGGTGGCCCGACGTCGACGCTTCATCCGCGGGGAGGTCGTGTTCCACGAGGGCGATCCGGGCGACACGCTCCACCTGATCGCGAAGGGTCATGTCGCCGTGCGGATCGCGACGCCGTTGGGTGACACAGCCTTGCTCCGGGTGCTCGGCCAAGGGCAGTACTTCGGTGAGCTCGCAGTCGTCTCGCCGGCGCCTCGCAGTGCGACGATCGTCTGCCTCGACGTGGTCGAGACGCTCGCGCTCCATCGCGATGTCTTCGAGGAGCTCCGCATCAAGCATCCGGCCGTGGAGGGCGTCCTGACCCACGCGCTGGTGGCCGAAGTGCGCCGTGTGTCGAGTCTGCTGATCGAGGCGCTGTACCTGCCTGTCGATTGCCGCGTATGGCGTCGGGTCGCCGAGCTCGCCGACGTGTACGGACCCGCGGTCGGCGGGGCCGTGCTGATCCCACTGACGCAGGACGACGTCGCTCACCTCGCGGGCACGACGCGTCCGAGTGCCAACAAGGTGCTGCGCGCTGGTGAGGAGCGAGGTGTGCTGCGGATCGGCCGTGGGCGCATCGAGGTGCTCGACGTCGATGCGGTTGCACACCTGGCCCGCTAGGTCACGGCGGGGTGACATCCACCGAGGCTGGGGTCTGAGAAGCCCGGGCGGTCCAGGCCGACGCTTCACGCGGCGAGGGAGTCGGTACTGTGAACTCGTGCACCGATGGCTCGCGGCCTTCGTGGTCCTCTGCACCTGCCTGGTTGTTTCGTGCGGTTCTTCGGGATCGGGGGACGCAGATGCTTCGGATGCGGCGCCGTCCGACCACGCCAAGATGATCTGCGCAGACGAAGCGCAGAAAGAGATAGCGGCCACGCTCGGAGTGAAGCCGATCCAAGTCAGCACTCCGATCTGGAAGAAGCGGCTGTACTCCTGTGACTACGAGTACGCCGACGGAGTGATCTCATTGAGGCTGAAGGAACTCCCCGACGCCGCTGCGACCACCGACTACTTCGAGGGGTTGGCCAAAGACCGTGGTCAACCACCCGGTGGCATTTCGCTCGGCGAGGGTGCATTTGCCACTCCGACCGAGCTCGTCATGCGCAAGGACTTCATGGTCCTGGACATCGACGTGACCGACCTCCCACCCCAGTTCGGGCAGCCGGCGCGATCCCCGTCGGACGTGAAGCTCGCGGTCGCGCAGACGTTGTTGGGCTGTTGGCAGTGATCCACGTGAAGCGGCGGACGGTCACCGGATGCAGTCAGGTTCGGACCGTCCGGGATGTCTCGAGACATCATGCGGAGCCCGAGAAGGGAATCGAACCCTTGACCTGCTCATTACGAGTGAGCCGCTCTGCCGACTGAGCTACCCGGGCGAGGGTGGTACGGGTCGGAGACTCTACCCGGTCGCATCCGGACCACTGCCGTCGAGATCGCGGCGCAGATTGGGCACTTGAGCGCGTCACACGGCGGCAAGTGCCCAATCTCGAACGGTGAGTCGCATCCGGACCACTGCCGTCGAGATCGGCCACACTCGCGTCGTGGTCACCTCTGCGCTGCCGGAGCTCTCGCTCGGCGAGTGGGCGACGCTCGCACTCCTGCGCGAGGAGCCGACGCACGGCTGGGCGATCGTCAAGCTTCTGGCTCCCGCCGGGGAGGTCGGGTCGGTCTGGTCGCTCAGCCGACCGCTCGTGTATCGGGCCGCCGAGAGACTCGAAGCGATGGGACTCGTCGCGCCCATCGGCGTGCAGCAGCTCGGCGCGAGGTCGCGCACGCTGTTGACCGCGACCGCGGCCGGAAAGCGCGCGGTCGATCGGTGGCTCGCGCTGCCGGTCGAGCACGTCCGCGACGTGCGCACCGAGCTGTTGCTCAAGCTCGTGCTTCGTCAGCGGCGCGAGCTCGATCTCGTGTCGTTGGTGCGCGCCCAGCAGCGACGGCTCGGGCCCGTGCTCGCACGGCTCGAGCATCCGGTCGAGGACGATGTCGTGTCGCTGTGGCGATCGGAGTCGGCGAGCTCGGTGCGGCGCTTCCTCGCCGCGGTGGAGGAGCGCGCGAAGGTCGGTCAGCCGGGGAGCTGAAGCAACAGCGCCTGCAGCTGCAAGGTCTCGTTCGGGTTGCGGATGAGCTCTTCGAGCAGGTTCTGGATCATGTCGACGGCCCGAGCGTCCTCGCGCGTGCCGCCGGCAACGAGGCGATCGCGATACGCCCCGGCGAGCGTCGCGAGTCCGAAGCGAAGCTCGTCGGTGCGATGACGGCGGAGCTCGCGCTTGTGTCGGTCCTCGAGCTCCTTCTTGCCCGAGCCGCGCTCACCGGACTGCTCGATCCTCTCCAGCAGCTGTTCGACTTCTTGCTTCTGCCGAGCTGCGAGTGGCTCGGCCGCAGCGTCGATCATCCCGAGCACCTCGTCGACGATCGCTCCGACGGTCGCGCCGTGGCCGTCGAGCTGCCGCGGGATGTCGTGCCAGGCCTGACGCCGCGCCGCGAGCCCGCGGTCGTTCGCGAGAAGCCGGGCGCGGTCGAGATCGCCTCCCGCTGCCGCGGCAGCGAGCCGCGCGGCCGACTCCTCCACTCCTTCGGCGACGAGCGTCGCCTCCACGAGCGCAGCCGGAACCGGCCCGAAGTCGATGCGGACGCAGCGCGACGCGATCGTGACGAGCTCGGGAGGCACGTCGTCCGCGAGCACGACGAAGACCGTCGGGGCAGGCGGCTCCTCGATCGTCTTCAGCAGCTTCGGCGCGACCGCGGCGGTCATGAGATGGAACTCGTCGAGGACGAGGACTTTGCGGTCGCCTTCGATCGGGGAGAGCGACGCGGCGCGCACGATGTCGTCGGCCTGCTTGACCGAGATCGACGCGCCCTCGCGCTCGACGATCAGCAGGTCGGGATGCGTCCCTGCGAGCGCGAGCCGCGCGTCACGGTCGTCGCGATCGGCGCCGGCTGGCGCGAGCAGCGCGGCGGCGAACGCGTGCGCGGCCGCGCGCTTGCCACTGCCCGACGGGCCGACGAACAGGTACGCGTGCACCGGATCGGCGGCGGCGGCGCGGAGCTGCGCGACGGCGCGGTCCTGCCCGATGACTTCCCGGAAGAGATCGACGTCGACAGCGGTCGTCACAGAGCCAGACGGTCGCGGACTGCGGCCCGTACCGCAACTGCAACCTCCTCCACGCTGCGCGTGCCGTCGACCACCACCCAGCGCGGGTCGGCCGCGAGCGCCCGGTAGCCAGCGAGGACGCGACGGTGGAACTCGTGCCCGGCATCCTCGAACCGGTCGCGTGTGGACGTCAGCCGCGCCTCGGCGACCTCTTCGGGCACATCGAGGAGCACGGTGAGGTCGGGCATCAGCCCTCCCGTCGCCCAGTCACTGAGCGCGGCGACGCGGCTCGGATCGAGCCCGCGTCCATAGCCCTGGTAGGCGATCGACGAGCCGAGGTAGCGGTCGCAGACGACATCCCGGCCATCCTCGAGCGCGGGGCGGATGACCTCGGCGACATGCTGCGCGCGGTCCGCCGCCATCAAGAGAGCCTCGGCGCGATCGTCGAGGGCGGAGGTCGCGGGATCGAGGAGCAGCCGGCGGATCGCTCCGCCCAGCGCGGTGTCGCCGGGTTCGAACGTCGCCAACGCGCCGAGGTCGGCCGCAAGGAGCTTGGCTTGCGTCGACTTGCCCGACCCTTCGCCTCCTTCGAGCGCGATGAAGCGCCCTCTCACAGATCGCGGGTGCGGCCGGTGGTGCTCGCCGAGCGAAGCGAGTGGATTGCGAGGAGACCCGCGGCGACGATGATCGCTCCTGCGAGCCAGAGCGTGAGGCGCACGCCGGGCAGGCTGACCGTGAATCCCGCGACATCGACCGAACCGCCGAACACGCGATCTGAGAAGCGGTTGAGCCCACCGGCGAGCAGCGGCGCGAGCGCGAACGCCATCAGCAGGCAGAACCGCACCAGTGTGTAGAGCGCGCTGAACGTGCGGCCGCGCAGGTCATCCTCGACGGTCTCGTGGAGGATCGTGAAGCCGAGGACGTACACCGAACCCGTGAAGACACCCATGCCCAGGATGGCGAGGAACGCCGGGGCCAACGTCGACATCGATGCACCGATGATCAACGCGAGCCCGGCGCCGAGCACCGACGCGGTGAAGACCATCACGTTCGGGAGCTTCTTCTGGAACGCGGAGAGCAGCACCACGCCGATCGCCATGCCCGTGCCGAGAGCGGTGAGGAGCAAGCCGAACCCGGTGGCACCCGAGTGGAGCACCTCGTCTGCGAACACCGGGCCCAGTGGCACCACCATGCCGCCACCGATGAGCCCCGTGCCCAGGGCGATCATCACCGCGCGAACCTTTGCGTTCAGGAAGATGAAGTGCCAGCCCTCTTTGAGGTCGTGCACGACCGAACCGATGCCGATCTTCTCTGTGTCGAGGGGATCGCGCCTCGGCTTCGTCAACGGGAGGGTGGCGATCATCACGGCGGAAAGGAAGAAGGTGCAGACGTCGACGCCGATCGCAAGCGTCTCTCGGTTGACGCCGAGGAAGCCCAGGCCGGGTAGCTCTTTGAGGCCACCGGCGACGGCGGTCAGCATCGCGAACACGAAGCTGGCGATGGGGAACGTGCCGTAGGCGGCGACGAGCGACAGCGAGTTCGCGGTCGTCAGCTGATCGGCAGGCACCAGGTTCGGCACCGACGCTTCCTTCGCCGGCGCCCAGAACAGGGTGCCGATCTCGAGAAGAAGCGACGCGAGCACGAGTCCCCACACGGTGTGGATGAACGGCAGCGTCGCGAGCACCAGGCCGCGGCCGATGTCGCAGCACACCATGACCTTCTTGCGGTCCCAACGATCGACGAGGACGCCCGCGAACTGACTCAGGAAGAAGCCGGGGATGAGTCGCGCGGACATGACGAGCGCGATCGCGGCCTCGGGTGACGAGCCGCCGATGCGCTGTGCGAGCGCGACGACTGCGACGAAGCCGATCCAGTCGCCGAGTGACGACACGACCTGCGCGAGCCACAGTCGGAAGAACGCTCGCGATCCGAAGACCCGAACGTGCGCCTCGGGCGGGATCGCAGGGATGATCGGGGGGAAGGGGTCGGTTGGCACGTCGTCGTCGAGCGTGTCCGCGGCGCGCGCCGCCAGAGGGCCCTCGCTCGACTCGCCCATCGGGCGGTCAGGCTATTGGACGGGACGCCTTCTGAGCGGCGATGTCTCAGCCCTCGTCGGTCGGGGCTGCCTTCTTGGCCGCGGTCTTCTTGGCCGGCGCCTTCTTCGATGGCGTCTTCTTCGCGGCCGTCTTCTTGGCCGCTGTCTTCTTGGCTGTGGCTTTCTTCGCGGGAGCTTTCTTCGCCGTCTTCTTCGATGGACCGGCCTCGCGACGCTCGGCCAGCAGCTCGGCGGCGCGCTCGGCACTGATCTCCTCGAGGAGGTCGCCGCGCCGGAGCGATGCGTTCGTCTCGCCGTCGGTCACGTACACGCCGAAGCGGCCGTCCTTCGCCACGATGGGCCGCCCGGACACCGGATCGGGGCCGAACTCGCGCAGGGGAGGCTTGGGTGCGCCCCGCCCTCTGTACTGCCGTGGCTGTGCGAGCAGGGCCAGTGCCTCGTCGAGCGGGATCGTGAGGAGCCGCTCCTCAGTGTCGATCGACCGGTAGTCCTTGCCCTTGCGAACGAACGGGCCGTACCGACCGTTGCCCGCTTCGACGACTTCGCCGTCGGCCGGATCGGTGCCGAGCAGGCGCGGAAGTGAAAGCAAGTCGAGCGCGTCGGCGAGCGTGAGCCGTTCGAGGGTCATCGTCTTGAACAGCGATGCCATCTTCGGCTTCTCGTTCGCAGGCAGGGTGTCCGCGTCGCCGAGCTGCACGTACGGGCCGTAGCGGCCGTTCTTCGCATACACAGGAAGGCCCGTCACGGGGTCGGCGCCGATCGGGTCGTCGGACTTGGGGGCAGCGAGGAGCTCGAGGGCCTTGTCGAGGGTGAGCTCATCGGGGGGCAGGTTCTCGGGCACGGACGCGGTGTCCTCGCCGCGCTTCACATACGGCCCGTAGCGGCCGGGCTTCACGACGACCGGTTCGCCTGACTCGTCGAGACCGAGGGGGATCGAGTTGATCTCGGCGGCGTCGATGGCTCCGAGGTTGTCTTCCACGAGGCGCTTGAGGCCGGGGTCGCCGTCGCCGAAGTAGAACCGTCCGAGCCACTCGGCCTTCGCGACCTCGTTGCGCGCGATGGCGTCGAGGTCGTCCTCCATGCGCGCGGTGAAGGCGTAGTCGACGAGCGTCTCGAAGTGCCGTTCGAGGAGGTTCACGACCGCGAACGCGGTCCATGTCGGCACGAGGGTCGGGCCGCGCTTCCACACATACCCGCGGTCCTGGATCGTCTGCATGATCGAGGCGTACGTGGACGGACGGCCGATGCCCAGCTCTTCGAGCCGCTTCACGAGCGACGCTTCGGTGTAGCGAGCCGGGGGCGTCGTCGTGTGGCCCTTCGGCTCGAGGCCCGCGAGAGGGACGCGCTGACCGACCGCGAGTGTCGGCAGCAGTCGCTCTTGGTCCGCGAGCTCGGCGTCGGGATCGTCGCTGCCCTCGACGTACGCGCGTCGATAGCCGGGGAACGTGATCGTCGTGCCGCTCGCCGAGAACTCGGCGTCCTCGCCGGTCGACGAGGTCGCGCCGATCCGCACGGTGACGGTCTGCCCGGTCGCGTCAGCCATCTGGCTGGCGAGCGTGCGCATCCAGATCATCTCGTAGAGCCGCAGGTCAGAGCCGTTGAGCTCGCCTGTGAGCTCGGCCGGGGTTCGGAACGTCTCGCCCGCCGGACGGATCGCCTCGTGCGCCTCCTGCGCGTTCTTGACCTTGCCCTCCCACCGCCGCGGCTTGTCGGCGAGGTACTGCGAGCCGAAGAGGTCGGTGACCTGCGACCGGGCCGCGCCGACCGCAGACTCAGACAGCATCGTCGAGTCGGTGCGCATGTATGTGATGTAGCCCCGCTCGTACAGGCCCTGCGCGACCCGCATCACCTGCGACGCGCTCATGTTGAGCTTGCGCCCTCCCTCTTGTTGGAGGGTCGACGTCATGAAGGGCGCCTTCGGGCTCGAGCGATACGGCTTCTCGTCGACGGACCGGACCGCGAAGTCGCTGCGCTCGAGTCGTTCGGTCAGGCCACGGGCGAGCGCCTCGTCGACGACGCGGACGTCGTCGCGCTTGAGACGGCCGCTCTCGTCGAAGTCGCGGCCCGTCGCGACACGTTGACTTTCGTACGCGACCAGCGTGCCCGCGAAGCCGGGATCGGTCGCGAACGTCGCCTCGATGTCCCAATAGCCCGCCGCGACGAAGTGGATCCGCTCCCACTCGCGTTCGACCACGAGCCGGGTCGCGGGGCTCTGCACGCGGCCAGCCGACAGTCCTGCGTTGACCTTCTTCCACAAGACCGGCGAGACCTCGTATCCGTAGAGGCGGTCGAGGATCCGTCGCGTCTCGGCGGCGTCGACCAGGCCGTAGTCGATGCCGCGAGGGCTGCGCACCGCTTCGTCGATGGCGGAGCGGGTGATCTCGTGGAAGACCATCCGCTTGACGGGGACGCTGGGTTTCAGCGCCTCGAGCAGGTGCCACGAGATGGCTTCGCCCTCGCGGTCCTCGTCCGTCGCGAGGTAGAGCTCGTCCGCGTCCTTCAACGCAGCCCGCAGCTCCTTCACCACTTCCTTGCCACGCGTCGTCAGCTCGTACGTCGGTTTGAAGCCGTTGTCGACGTCGACGGCGAGGCCCTTGCTGGGCAGATCAGCGACGTGGCCGACCGACGCTTTGACGTCGTAGCCCTCGCCGAGGAAGCGCGAGATCGTCTTCGCCTTCGCGGGAGACTCGACGATGACGAGGGATCGGACCATCGAGGCTAGGTAAGAAGGGCGCCGGGGTTGTGTCAAGCCGCGAGCGTCACAGCGCGGCGTCCCCCCAGGTCAGAGGCAATGTGCTTCTCACTCGAGGACGCGGATCTCGCCTCCGCTCGCCTCGACGACGGCCTCAGCGGCTTCGTGGAGCTTCGCGTGCAGCGCTCGGAAGTGCGCCGCCTCGGGGTCGGAGTCGGTGGGCTCGACCGGCGCCTCGTCGACCGCGGCTTCGTCGCCCTCGAGCCACGCGAGCTCGGCATCCCAATCGGTCACCTCGGCGGCGAGGTGGAGGCGCATGACCGGCGCTTGCACGAGCGCCCGATCGAGATCGGACACGATCGTCACCACGACGTCGGTTGTGGTGCGGACTCCTGGCGTCGCGAGGAGGTTCAGCGCCTGCAGCTTGCGCATCGCGAGCGCGGCGATCATCACGGGGTCGCCGAGCTCGGTTACGGCGGAGTCGACGTCGACCAGGTCGAGAGTGACCCGGGGCGGGACGTCGAACCAGGTGCGCAAGATCGCGAACATCTCGGCAGTGATGCCGCCGAGCGCGAGCAGCTCGTCTGGCTTGGGCACGGGGACGAGCCCATCGTCGCTCATGTCTCGGCCGGGGTGAGGCGGTCGCGGATGGGGATGATCTGGTCGACGCCCGTCAGGGCGAGGAGCTCGCGGGTCGTCGACGACGGCGAGACGAGCGCGAGCTCACCGCCGAGCGAGCGCACCCGGGCCAGGATGCCGAGGATCGCGCCGAGGCCCATCCAGTCGAGCATCGTGACCCCTTCGAGGTCGAGGGCGATCTGGCGGTGGCCCTCGCTCGTCAGCGCGACGAGCCGGTCGTGCAGCCGCGGTGCCGTCGCGACGTCGACTTCGCCCGCGACGATGACGATCTGCCAGCCGTCCTGCGCGTACACGTGAATCGCCAGATCCATGCGTGCCTCACGGTAACTGCTCACCCCCAAGGCAGGATGGGGGAGATGTTCGAGGACCTGCTCGAGTCGCTCGCCTGCGAGGGCCAGCTCGTGCACCTCGAGCACGAGCCGGCTCGCCCCAGTCGCATGGGCCTTGTGGTCGACCCGATGTCCGACGAGGTCTGGAAGCGCCTCGGCATCGACGCCCTCTGGTGCCACCAGGCCGAGGCACTCAACCTGCTCGGCGACGGGCAATCGGTCGTCGTCGCGACCGGCACGGCGTCGGGCAAGTCGCTCATCTACCAAGCCGCGATCGCGGAGGCGGTTGCGGGCGACGATCTCGCGACCGCGCTGATGATCTTTCCCACGAAGGCGCTCGCGCAGGATCAGCTGCGGTCGATCACGGCGCCCGGCTTCCCGGGCCTCGTCGCCTCGACCTACGACGGCGACACCGAGCCCGCGACCCGAGCGTGGGTGCGCAGGCACGCGAACGTCGTGCTGACGAACCCCGAGATGCTCCACGTCGGGATCCTGCCGTTCCACGGGCGCTGGGCGACCTTCCTGCGCCGCCTGCGATACGTCGTCGTCGACGAGCTGCACGTCTTCCGAGGCATCTTCGGCACTCACGTCGCGCACGTGCTGCGCCGGCTGCGGCGCCTCTGCGCGCGCTACGGCGCGAATCCTCAATTCATCTTCACGTCCGCGACCGTCGGCGAGCCCGCCGCTCTGGCCTCAGCGTTGTGCGGCGTGTCGGTGCGCCCGGTGGTGGACGATGGGTCGCCGCGCGGCGAGCGGCTGTTCGCGCTCTGGAACCCACCGCTACTCGACGTCGACACCGGCACGCGCGGCTCACCGAATGTCGAGGCCGCTGTGCTCACCGCAGCGCTCCTCGAGGACGGCGCGCGCACGGTCACCTTCTGTCGCAGCCGCAAGGCCACCGAGGTCGTCGCGGGCACCGTGCGACGCAAGCTCGACGACGACCTCGCGAGCCGGGTGCGGTCATATCGCGGGGGGTACCTGCCGAGCGAGAGGCGCGAGATCGAGACCGAGCTCTTCGACGGGCAGCTGGCTGGCGTCGTGGCCACGACCGCGCTCGAGCTCGGCATCGACGTGGGCGGCCTCGACGCGTGTGTGATCGACGGCTTCCCCGGCACCGTGGCTTCACTCCGCCAGCAGGCAGGGCGCGCGGGTCGCACCACACAGCGATCGTTGGCTGTGCTCGTCGCAGGCTCCGACCAGCTCGACCAGTGGCTCATGGCCCATCCGCGCGAGGTCTTCACGCGTCCGCCCGAGCCCGCGGTCGTGAACCTCTCGAACCCTTTCGTGCTGCTGCCGCACCTCGCGTGTGCGGCGTTCGAGGCGCCGCTGTCGTTGGAAGACGAGCAGTGGTGGGGCGACGACCTCGGCGAGGGCGTGCGCCAGCTCGTCGTGCAAGACCGGCTCGTGCTGCGAAACCGTCGCGCCGTGTGGAGCGGACGCGGCGCGCCCGCCCCCGGCATCGGCCTTCGTTCGGGCGCCGCTGACGAGTACCGCATCGCCGACGAAGACGGACGATTGGTCGGCACCGTCGACGGCTCGCGCGCGTTCGAATCTGTCCACCCCGGTGCGATCTACCTCCACCAGGGTCAGACCTTTCGCGTCGTGTCGCTCGACCTCGACGACCGTGCAGCGATCGTCGAGCCGGCCGATGGCGACGAGTACACGCAGGTGCGTTCCGAGACGAACGTGCAGGTCCTCGCGACCGAGGCGACGCGCCCGATCGGCCGAGTGCATCTGCACCTCGGTCAGGTGCAGGTCACGAGTCACGTGATCGGCTACGACCGAAGGGAAGTGCGCTCGCACACCTCGCTCGGCTACGAGCCGCTCGACCTGCCGCCGACTCGCCTCGTCACGCGGGCGTTCTGGTACACCGTCGGGCCGGACGTGATCGCGGGCGCGCGGCTCTCCCCCGAGCAAGTGCCGGGAACTCTGCACGCGGTCGAGCACGCCGGCATCGGCATCCTCCCGCTCTTCACGATCTGCGATCGATGGGACGTCGGCGGGGTGTCGACCTCGTACCTCGCGGACACCGACCACCCCACGATCGTCATCTACGACGGCTATCCGGGCGGTGCTGGCATCGCCGAGCTCGGCTACGGGGCGGGGCGGCGCCATCTCGAGGCCACGCTGGCAGTGGTCGAGCGCTGCCCGTGCCGCGCCGGCTGCCCGTCGTGCGTGCAGAGCCCCAAGTGCGGCAACGGCAACGAGCCTCTCGACAAGGCAGGAGCGGTCGGCTTGCTGCGCGCCGTGCTCGCCTGACATCGCGCGCTCATCCCGGCTCGACTCTCATCGAGACCGCCGCCGTCACGCGTACGTCGCCGAGCAATCGCCCGATCAGCGGCACGTCGGTCGAGTCGGTGTACGTGACTTGCACCCGAACGAGGTCGTGCTTCGTGCCCGGCGGCGTCGTGAGCACGTCGGTGCTCTTCAACGGCAGGCCCGCCGCCGCGAGCGCGGCCTTCTCGGCCGCGTCCGCGTTGGCACCGGTTACCGCGGCCGCCCGAGCGCCTTCGCGCGCGGCGTGGATCACGATCACCTGGTCGCGCACGAGCACGCCCACCTGGACGAGCAGGAGCATCAGCATGGCGATGACCGGGAGGACGAGGGCCAGCTCGACTGTGGCCTGACCCTCGTCACCCCCGCGCGTTCTCACGAGATGTTCTTCTTGATCGACGAGAACACCGCGTCGAGGAGATCGCCGACCTTGCCGGCGCCGCCTCCCGACGTCGCCCAGATCCCGATGAGCAGCGCGATCGCGGCGGCGCCGAGCAGGACGAGCGCGTACTCCGCCGTTGCCTGACCGGCGTCGCCGAAGCGCCGCGCGGTCCACCAGCTGACGAGCCGTGACGTGACCTTCATGTCTTCTCCCTCATGTGCGAAGAGCCCGCAGTGCGCCGGCGATGAGCGGCGCCACGCTGAGGAGCGCGAGCGCGGGCAGGCTGCAGAACACCAGGGGGAAGAGGAGCTTCACGGGGACACGACGCGCGTCGGCTTCGGCGTGACGCCGCCGATCGCGTCGCACCTCGTCGGCCAGGCGCTCGAGCGACGCCGTGAGCGGCACGCCATAGCGCTCTGACGCGATCAGCGCGCTCGAGAGCGGGCGCACGGTCTCGCCGAGTCGGGTCGGGAGTGCCTCGAGCGCGTCGGCTGTGCGCACGCCGAGGTCGGTCTCGGCGACGGTCGCTCGAAGCGCGTCGTCGAACGGAGCCGGGCACAGCGGACCGATCGTCCGCAACGCGAGCGGGACGTTCAGACCCGCGCCGATCCCGACGACGAAGAGGTCGACGACCTCGGGCAGGGTTCGTCGGACGCGGTCGCTCTCGGCTCGCCGCCGTTGCCGTGATCTCCAGAGCCCAAAGCCCCACGCGGCCGCGCCGACAGCGGGAGCGAGGAGCGGCACGAACGGGAGGAACAGCACGCCCACGAACAGGGCGACACCGAGCCGGCCGTCGGCATCGCGGTCGGGCCGACGACCGAGGCGCCCGCGGATCTTGCGGCCGACGAAGCGGGCCGGGGCGAGCCTGCGTCTCGGAGCTCGGCCGACGTCGCGCGCGACGAGCGCTCGCGTGCGACGCGGTGCGGGGCGCGATCGCCATGCCCACGCGATCACCACCGCCGCCCACGCGCCCGGCAGCAACACGGCGCTCATTCACGCGTCCGTGTGATGCGGCCCATCCAGATCGCACCTGCCGCGTCGAGGGCGAGCCCGACGACGAGGCACGCGAGTCCCGCGGGCGTCTGGAACAGGAATGTCGCGGTGCGATGGTCGGCCAAGCAGGCGAGGGCAGTGAACCCGATCGGAGCGAGGCCGATCACGAGCGCGGAGGCCTGCGCCTGAGCGGCCTGCGCCCGTACCTCGGCGGTGATCGCCAGGTTGTCGCGCAGGGTTGCCGCCACGCCGTCGATCGCGCGTGCGTGCGCGCCGCCGGCGGCCAGCCCGAGCTCGAGCGCACTCGCGGTGAGGCGCACGCCAGCGATCGGTCGGGTGCTTCGCCACCGCGCCAGCGCATCGGCGAGGGGCACCCCGGCTCGGTGAGCCGCGGCAACCTGGAAGAGGTCGTTGCCGATCGCCCCTGGGGTCGCGTGGGCCGCGTCTGCGATTGCCTGGACCAGCGACCCGCCGGATCGGAGTGAACGGGCGATCTCGTCGAGCGCACCCGGCAGGCTGCTTCCGAGCCGTCTTCGGCGACTGCGCTCGGACGTCACGAGGGCGACCATGGGCATGACGACGAGCGCGCCGGCGAGAAGGGCGGCAGCGCCCGGCCCCGCGACGACGAGCAGCGCGCCGCTGCCGACGATCAGCACGATCAGCCACATGGACCAGACCGCGTCGACGTCGAGCGACACGCCGCCATCGCGCGCCCATCGCGCGACCTTGCCAGGCGCTGTGACACGTCGAGCGCGTACACGCACGACCGGCGCGCTTTCGAACCGTGAGCGGGCGTGGTGTGCCTGCTGCGCCCGCCACGCTGCGCGGCCGGCCACGACACATGCGACGACGAGCACCGCCGACACGACTGGGCTCATCTGCGTCACCGTGCGGCGCGACTGGGCACGCCGACCACGCGCATGCCGTCGGACAGCAGCTTCGTACGCATGTCACGGTGGGCGTGCTCGCTCACTTCCGCGACAGCAGTGATGCTGCGGGTTCCGTCGCGCTGGCGCGCGAGGTGGATCACGACGTCGAGCGCGGCGTGCACCTGCTCTCGCACGGCGCTGAGCGGCAGCTGCACGTCGCCCATGAGCACCATCGTCTCGATGCGTCGCAGCGCGTCGTCGGGACTGTTCGCGTGGCACGTCGAGAGTGACCCTTCGTGCCCGGTGTTCATCGCTTGGAGCATGTCGAGCGCCTCTGCCCCTCTGACCTCGCCGACGACGATGCGGTCGGGGCGCATTCGGAGCGCGTTGCGCACGAGCTCTCGGATCGTGATGGCACCGAGCCCCTCGGCACTCGCCGGGCGTGCCTCGAGGCGGACCACGTGCTCGCCAGGCAGGCGGAGCTCGGCGGCGTCTTCGACCGTGACGATTCGCTCGTGGCTCGGCAGGCATGCCGCCAGGCTGTTCAGGAGTGTGGTCTTTCCACTGCCGGTGCCGCCCGTGACGAGCATGTTCCGCCGCGCGAGTACGGCGCAGCGAAGCAAGTCCGCGACAGCGGACGAACAGAACTCTTCGAGCGCGAGCGTCCGGGCTCCGAAGCGACGGATCGTGAGGCATGGGCCGTCGATCGCCACGGGTGGGACGACCGCATTCACGCGAGAGCCGTCGGGGAGGCGCGCATCGACGAGCGGGCGAGATCGGTCGACGCGCAAGCCGAGCGGCGCGACGACGCGCTCGATGAGGTGCGCGACTGTGCCGTCGTCGAGCAGGAGGTCGGTGCGCGAGAGCATGCCGTCGCGTTCGATCCACACGCCCGTCGAGGCGTTCACCATGACCTCGGTGATCGTCGGATCAGCGAGCAGCGACTCGAGGGGGCCGAGTCCTGCGGTGCGAGCGGAGACGCGGCGGACGATCGTGTCGAGCTCGCCGGCGCCGAGCAACGGCGCCTCCCGCCGAACGAGCTCGACGATCGCGGCGCGCGTGAGGGGTGCCTCGCCTGCCCGCGCGCCCTCGAGCAGGTGTTGGTGCACGCGCGCTTCGACGTCGACGGTGGGCGTCATGCCGCTCGCCTCAGCGCGCGCTCGAGCGATCGGGGCAGCCGGGTCGTGAGCAGCCCCGCGTCGACGGCGCGGGCGACCGATGGCTCGACTGCGACCTCGGCGCGGACCGGGACGCCCAGGACGTCCTCGACGTCGCCGGCACCGAGTGCGCGACCCGGTTCGCTGACGAGGATCACCCCGGATGGTCGAAGCGGCGCGGCGAGCGCGCGGCGCAGGGCGACGTAGCAGGGTCGTACGACGAGCAGCGAGACCGAAGCCGCAGCCGCCACCGAGCGCGCGGCGCCAACGGGCCCGACCCCACAGTCGGCGACGACGGTGCGTGCGTCGCCGAGGAGGAGTGAGGCCAGCACGTCGGTGCGGACGCCCGCATCGGCGGGCGCCGCGCCCCGCGGCAGCAGCGCGAGCCCGGGCGCTGCCTCGACCTCGATGCGGCTCAGCGCGTCGACGGGGACTGTCGCCCCTGCGTCGAGCCACTCAGTGAGGCCTGGGCCGTCGGGCTCGGGCAAGCCCAGGACGCACGGTGCGTCACCGGCGAAGTCGGCGAGCAACGCGCCCGATGACGCGCGGGCGAATGACAGCGCGAGTGCGGCAGCAACGACAGTGGTGCCGCTTCCGCCTTTGGCAGACCAGCAGGCGACGAGCACGGGAACCCCCTCGGGACGCGGAGCATCAGCACGAGGGGAGGTGTGGATGAAACTACATGAAAGGCCTTGTAGAGCGCAAGTGCGCTCAGCAGGTCACGTCAGACGGTGCGCACCTTCTTGGCGGCGAGCGCGACGAGGCCGACGACCACGAGCAGCACGAGGATCTTCTTCATGGGTCCGACCCTAACCCCTCCCGCGGAGGTTGTCTGTAGGCAAGCGCGGGCGCGCCGAGGCATCGTGTGACGCCTGGCTCTACGGTGCGCTCCATGAAGCTCGCCAATGTCAACGGCCGTGCGGCGCTCGTCCTCGCGGACGGCATCGCGGACATCGCGGCTGCATCAGACGGTCGGTTCGGCTCCGATCCCATGGCTCTCTTCGACCGCTGGCCGGAGCTCGTCGACTTCGGGGCGACCGTCGATCGCCCGACTGGTCCCCTGGTCGACGCGGACCTGCGCTGCCCTGTCCCTGCGCCTCGACAGGTCTTCGCGATCGGGCTCAACTACCGGCGGCACGCCGAAGAGTCGGGCATGGCGATCCCCGAGGTGCCCGCGACCTTCACGAAGTTCCCCGCGTCGCTCAGCGGTCCGTACGACGACATCGAGATCGTCGCCGACCGCATCGATTGGGAGGTCGAGCTCGTCGCGGTGATCGGCAAGCGAGCGGATCGTGTGCCGGAGGCCGATGCGTGGAGCTTCGTCGCGGGCCTCACTGTGGGGCAGGACGTCAGCGATCGCGCCCTGCAGTTCGCGGCGGGCGGGCAGTTCTCGCTCGGCAAGTCGAGGCGCGGCTTCGGACCGATGGGTCCGTGGGTAGTGACGATCGACGAGCTCGATGATCCCGACGACCTCGGGCTCGGTTGCTCGGTCGACGGCGAGACCATGCAGAAGGCGCGCACCAACGATCTCGTCTTCAGCGTGCCGCGCCTCATCGCCGAGCTGTCGAGCGTGCTCTCTCTTCTTCCGGGAGACGTGATCTTCACCGGCACGCCCGCGGGTGTGGGCGCCGCTCGCAAGCCGCCGAAGTTCTTGCGGGCCGGCCAGGTCGTCGAATCGTGGATCGACGGCATCGGCACGATCCGCAATCGCTGCGTCTGACCCGTTACCGTGCCGCCCGGAGGTGTCCGGGCACCTGGTGGGCTCCACCGCCTTCAAAGCGGCTGGGACGGGCGCTCCCCGTCCGGCGGGTTCGATTCCCGTCCACCTCCGCCACATCCGGCGATGATCAGCCACTTCGCGCCCACGCGCCGCGAGAATCGTGCCTCGCAAGGTTCGGCGCGGGAGGGTGACCGTGGTTGCTGCTGACTCAGTCATGGATGAGGCTCGGGAGTTCACCGGCAAGTGGGGATGGTTCCTCGCCGCCGGGATCGTCTGGGTGATCTTCGGGTTCGTCGTGCTGTCGTTCAACATGGCGACGGTCTGGGCGATCGCCGTGTTCTTCGGCATCGGCTTCATCGCCGGCGGGGTCATGGAGCTCGCGATCGCGGCCGTCTCGCCCGGGTGGAAGTGGCTCTACATCCTGATTGGCATCGTCTCGATCGTCGCCGGGATCGCTGCGCTCGTGTGGCCCGGCGAGACGTTCCTCGTGCTCGCCGCGATCGTCGGCTGGCTCCTGTTCCTTTACGGGATCATCGACATCGTGTTCGCGTTCAGCAGTCGTGACGTCGACAACCTGTGGTGGTTGCAGCTCATCGGTGGCATCGCGATGGTCGCGCTCGGCATCTGGGCGATCTCGCCCGACAACTCGACCGTCGCGACGTGGAGGGGCACTGTGCTTCTCGTCTTCTGGGTCGGCATCGCTGCGATCATGCGCGGCATCAGCGACATCGTGATCGGGTTCCGCCTGCGGTCAGCCCACAAGGAGCTGCAGCGGGTCGCGTGATCAGACGGCGAGGAGGTCGCGCGCGCCGGTGTCGCTCGACGGGTGGCGCAGCTTCGACATCGCCCGTGCCTCGATCTGGCGGATCCGCTCACGGGTGAGGTTGAAGTGCTCGCCCACCTCTTCGAGGGTGCGGGGCTCGCCGCGGTCGAGGCCGAAGCGGAGCTTCAGGATCTCGCGCTCGCGCTCGTCGAGCGGAGCGAGCAGCCGAGCGATCTCTTCGGGCAGCAGCGCGGTCGCCGCGACCTCGAACGGTGACTCGGCCGAGCGGTCCTCGACCACGTCGCCGAGCTCGGCGTCGCCGTCTTCGCGCAGCGGCTCGGACAGCGAGAGCGGCTCGGCCGCGAAGCGCAGCGCCTCGGTGACCTTGTCCTCGGGCATCTCGACTTCGGCCGAGAGCTCGGCGAGCGTCGCGGGCCGGCCGAGCTTCAGCTCGAGACGCGCCCGCGCCTTCTGCAGCCGGGCGAGGGTGTCGCCCGCGTGGACGGGCAGACGGATCGTGCGGCCCGTGTTCGCGATGCCGCGGGTGATGGCCTGACGGATCCACCACGTGGCATAGGTCGAGAACTTGAAGCCCTTGCGCCAGTCGAACTTCTCGACAGCGTGCATCAGACCGAGGTTGCCCTCTTGGATCAGGTCGAGGAGGGGAAGCCCGGACGCCTGGTACTTCTTGGCGATCGACACCACGAGTCGCAGGTTCGACTGGACGAACGTGCGCTCGGCGTCCTCACCGTCGCGAGCGGTTCGGCGCAGCTCTCGCTTGCGGGCCGCGGTGATCTCCTTGCCCGCGCCCTGGAGCGCGGTGAGGGCCTCGTTGCCGGCCTCGATCGCCTTGGCCAACCGGACCTCGTCGTCCTTGGTCAGGAGCGGGTACTGGCCGATGTCGGTCAGGTACAAGCGAACGAGGTCTTCTTCGTCCCGCTCGACACGTTCCTTGGGCACGTGGCTCCTGACGCTTGCTGGTTCGGAAGATGGCTCCCGCGCGAAGCGTGGGCGCCAGAGGACTGGCTATTACGATAACGACGAGGTCAACCCCTTCCACAGGGCGAATTTTCTGCCCTTCCGTGGCCGGGGAACCACTCACAGTGTCGGCACCGTCACACGGGGTCCTGAGGACTTCGGGCCGGAAACAGCGACGGATCAGAGCGGGAGGCAGGCGTGGCCGAGGTCGAGCTGACGATCGTCACCATGCAGTTCGACGCCAGCGACCCCGACGCCCTCCAGTCGGTGCTCGCGAAGTACACCGTCCTCACCCGGATGGATCCGGCGTGCCGCAACATCGACCTCTGCGCTTCGGTGACGACGCCGTCCCGATTCGTGATCGTGCAGAAGTGGGACAGCCCGGACGCCCAGCAGCGTCATTTCGACAGCGACGTCATGGTCGACATGGCGACCGCGTGCCGCGGGCTGCTGACGCGTGCGCCATTGATCGACCTGCTCGAGAGCATCAGCGCGCACGACCTGCGCTGACCCACAGCTCACAAGCCGCGCAGGAACTCGAGGAGCGCTGCGTTGAAGCCGCTTGGGTCCTCTTGCTGGGTCCAGTGGCCGGGGCCCTCGAGGATCCACGTGCCTCGATAGTCCGGCAGCAGCGACGGCATCGCGTCGATCTGCGCCTGAGTGCCGCGGACGACAGTGTCGTGGTCGCCACCGATGAAACCGGAGGCCATCGAGATCCGGTCGACAGGCAGGACGTTCGTGAGCTCCCAGTTCGCGTCGAGGTTGCGATAGAAGCTGACGGGTCCGAAGAAGCCCGACTTCTCGAACTGCCCGGTGTAGACGTCGATGTCTTCCTCGGTGAGCCATGCCGGCAGCTTCTCGGGCATGTCGGGCATCGACTCGAGGAAGCCACCGCGACCGGTGTTGTCCTGCGCAGCGGCGGACTCGAGCACACGTGCGTAGTCGCCCGAGGCGCCCCACAACGTTCGCGTCATCGTGGCGCCGCACGTCCCTCGCCATCTCGGTCTCGGCGGGCCCGACGTTCTGGAAGTAGACGATGTAGAAGCTCTCGCCGAACACCGCTCGCATCAGGGGTACAGGCTGCGCGGGATAGTTCATGAGCGGCACGCTCACGCCGACGACTCCCCGGACCCGCTCCGGATGCAGCCTCGCGAGATCCCACACGATCAGGGCACCCCAGTCGTGGCCCACGAACACGGCCTGCTCCTCACCTGCGTCATCGACCAGGCCGAGGAGGTCGTGGTTGAGCTTCTCGATGCCGTAGTCGTCGACGTTCGGGAGCTTCGTCGAGTCGCCGTAGCCGCGCAGGTCTGGCGCGATGACGTGGTAGCCGGCCTCGGCGAGCGGCAGGATCTGGTGCCGCCACGAGTACCAGCTCTCGGGGAAGCCGTGGCACAGCAAGACGAGCGGTCCCTCGCCCGCCTCCGCGACGTGGAGCTCGATGCCGTTGGTGGCCACCTGGCGGTGGCGGATCTCGATCGTCATGTGAGCGCGGCCGTCAGGCGACGGGCTCGTGGGCGATCGCGCCGTCGGACAGCGCGACGATCTCGCTCCACGTGAGCGAAGGCGCGTTCCACAGCCGTTCGAACGCGGCGTCGGCCACGTCGGTGAAGCCGTGACGGTTGCGGAAGTGGTAGAGCCACCGCTGCCGCTGCGCCGGGTAGCCGAACCGCTCGAGCCGCCCATTCGAGTACACGGCCCATGCCACGCTCTGAGGCAGCGTCAGGTCGGCATCGGAAGGTGCATCGGCGAAGCCCGGCGTGCGGCGGTCTGCGACTCGCAACAGCGCGCGGCCGAGCACGTCGGCGGCTCCGGCGTCGGAGAGCTGTCGCGGACGTTTCGGATCCTCGAGTGCGCCGCTCTCGGTCTCGATCAGGACGGGGTCTTGCGAGACGACCTGAGTGCGGCCCAGGGGACTCGTCTCGTCGACCTTGATCTGCACGTCGAGATCGGGGATGCCGATCTGGTCGAGCAGCTTCTGCGTGATGGCCGCGATCGTTGCCGCGTCGAAGCTGACCATCGTGAACTTCTCGGGCGTGACAGTGACGGTCATGAGGTGGCGACAGCGGCCTGCGCCTGCTCGCGCACCTCGCGCCGCTTCGAGTCGGCCTCGTGCAGCGCCTCTTCGGAGAGGCGGGCGATCTCGTCGATCTCGGCGTCGTGAAGCCCGGCGAGCTCGCGGAACCGCCGGGCCAGCCCGATCGGCGACTCTTCTGACTCGCTGCGGAAGCCGCCGATCGCGAACAGCTTGTCGACGATCGCCTGGAACTCGAGCGCCTGCCTTGCGACGCTCGGGGTCGTTCTCGTGAGACGGCGCAGCCAGTCGGAGCCCATCTTCACGTGGGTCACCTCGTCGGCGAGCATCCAGTCCTCACAGAACTCGAGGATACGGGTCGCCGGCGATGTCGCCGAAGTCCTTCATCGTCGTGAACACGTCGATCGCGAGACCTTCGAGGGCACGGTTCACGCCGGTGAGCCGAAGGACCGGGTCGGGGCTGCATGCCGCCTCGAAGAGGACGGTGTTCTCGGCGAACTCGCCGATCTCGGTGCCCATCCAGTCGGAGAGCTTGACGCGATCTCGACGTGGCGAGCTTCGTCCCAGCACTGCCGGGCCATGTCGAGCTTCAGCGCGAACGGCGCCTCGTCGTCGCCGTCGCCGGTCGTGAAGTCCCAGCAGGTGCGGCCGGCGCCCTCGAGCGCTTGGATCTCGCCGACGAAGATGCCGTGCATGAGCGCACGTGCGGCGTCGGGCGCGTCAGGGCGCTGGGGCACGAGCCGGTTGTTGTTCCGCTTGCCGTCGGTGTTCATGGCGGCGACGGACGCGGGTCGGCGAGGCGTTCCCGCATCGTGACGTGCAGAACCGCGGATCACGGGCGAGCTCTTCGACCGGAAACAACTTCCTCATGACGCTGCTGCCTCCGCGGGTTGTACCGGTTGCATGCCGATCGAGCCGGGGCCGGCGATGCCGCCGGCGGCCAGCATGAGCTTCTCGAGGCGGGCCTGATGCGCGAGCCGCCCGATCCACCTCCTCGTCGGTCTCGATGAGCGACTGGATGAGCATCTCGCCGTCGCGCCAGTCGTCGAACTCGTCCTGCAGCGACGAACTTGAGCGAGCGGATCGTGGGCGCGTCGGTGATCGTCGACTGGTGTTGTTCAGGTGGTACGTGTACGCCGCGATCTTGTGCGGGATGAGCACCCGGTAGACGCCGACGAGCTTCTCGATCGTGAGGCCCGGGGCCTCGGGCTCGGTCATCGCGTCGACGAAGCGCGACCATGCTCGTCGTTCGCCGGCACCGTCAGCCGGTCGGGGTTCATCTCGCGCAGCTCGGGCAGCCGCTTGTGCCACAGCTCGGCATGCCATGCGTGGTGGTAGCAGTGGGTGCCGAGACGCATCTTCACGTCGAGCTCGGGCACGGTGGCGACCCAGCCGCCGAGCGCCTCGAACAGCTTCATCTCGATCCACTTGTAGTTGCCGACTCGCCGAGCGGACTCCTCCACGTCGAACGCGCCAGGTAGCTCCCTGCGGTCCCACGGAGCGAATGGTGCTCTCGGCTTGCTCGGATCGGCCATGGTCGTCAGTCCCCTCGCATGCGTGCGGCCAGTGGTCGGGCCGAATCTAGCCCTGACCGCGCGGTCAAGACAGGTCCGAGCTCGGCCATCGCGGCGGCGACCAGGATGAGGAGGGCACCGAACGCGGCCCCGAGGGTGAACCGCTCGTCGTCCACGAAGTAGGCGGCGATGGTCGCGAACACCGGCTCGGTGAGCAGGATCAGCGACGCGCGAGTCGCGGGGATGTGCCGCTGCGCCCACGTCCAGGGGATGAGCGCGAGGGCCGACACGACCACGCCCGCGTAGAACGCAACCCAGTACGGCTCGCCCGTCGAGGGCAGGCCACCGGCGAACGGCGCGAGCACGATGCAAGGGATCGCCACAGCGGCCAGCTGGATCGCGTTGAACCGGAAGATGTCGAAGCGCGGCCCGTACTCACCCATCTGCACGAGGTGCACGGCGAACGCGACGGCGCCCAGGAGGGTGAGGACCGCGCCCCGTCCGAAGCCATCGCCCGCTCCTGTCGAGCAGCGCGAGGCCGACGATCGCGACGCCGATCGCGACGACGGTGAGGCGGGACGGTCGCCCACGGCCGACCGCGAACGACACGAACGGGACGAAGACGATCAGCATGTAGGTGAGGAACGCGGACGTCGCAGCGGTCGTGTACTGCAGCCCGATCGTCTGCCCGAGCATCCCGGCGAGGTAGGTCAGCCCGGTGATCAGTCCCGCACGGAGCTCGCCCGGTTGCGACGGCCTCACAAGCGCGAACGGGGCGAGCGCGAGGGTCGCGAAGAGGTAGCGGAGTGCGAGGAACGGGATCGGGTCGATGTGATGGAGCGCGCCCTTGACGACGACGAAGCTCGTGCCGAACAGGAACGCGACGAAGACGAGGGCGGCTGCCGACAGCAGCTCGGTCCGCCGGCTCACTGGTCAGCCGCGATATGCGTTCGTGATCGGCAGTCGACGGTCCTTGCCGAATGCCTTCGGGGTGACCCGCACGCCGGGAGGCGACTGCCTGCGCTTGTACTCGGCGAGGTCGACGAGCCGGGTGACTCGTCGCACGATCCCCTCGTCGTAACCCTCCGCGATGAGCTCGGCGGCGGTGAGATCGCGTTCGACGTACGCGGCCAGCACCGGATCGAGGACCTCGTACGGCGGGAGGCTCTGGTCGTCGCGCTGATCGGGACGCAGCTCGGCCGACGGCGGCTTCGTCAGCACGTCGATTGGAACGACCGGCATGGGCCCGCTCGTGTTGCGGTGCTCACACAGGCGGTAGACGGCCGTCTTCAGCACGTCCTTGATCACGGCGAAGCCGCCGGCCGTGTCGCCGTACAGAGTGGAGTAGCCGACGGCCATCTCGCTCTTGTTGCCGGTCGTGAGCACGAGCCAGCCGAACTTGTTCGAGAGCGCCATGAGGACGACGCCGCGGATGCGGCTCTGCAGGTTCTCTTCCGTGAGGTCGGGAGGCAGGTCGCCGAACGAAGACGCCAGCATGTCGACGAATGCCCCGTGCGCGGGCTCGATCGCGATCGTCCGAAAGTCGATGCCGAGGTTCGCGGCCAGCGCTTGCGCATCGCTGCGCGAGCCGTCGCTCGAGTAGCGCGACGGCATCGAGACCCCGTGGACGTGCTCGGGGCCGAGCGCGTCGGCGGCGATGCACGCGACGAGCGAGGAGTCGATGCCGCCCGAGAGGCCGATGACGACGTCGGAGAAGCCGTTCTTCTTCACGTAGTCACGCGTGCCGAGCACGAGTGCCTCGTACACCTCTTCTTCGCGGTTCGGGAGCGGCGCGACCGTCGGTGCCCGCCGCTCGGCCCTCTCGGACTCGTTGCTCAAGACGACCCTCGGGAGAGGATCGCCGTTGATCCACCCGCGAGGGTCGAGCTGGCGCTTGCGGTAGACCGGCTCGACTTCGAGGTCGACGATGCGGACCTCCTCGAGGAACTGCGGTGCGCGAGCGACGAGCTCGCCGTCGGCGTCGAACACGAGCGACGCGCCGTCGAACACGAGCTCGTCCTGGCCGCCGACCTGGTTCACGTACACCAGCGCGCACGACGCGTCCGCAGCGCGGGTCGCCAGCATCCGCTCGCGCTCGGCGACGCGCCCCGCGTAGAACGGTGAGGCGTTGAGGTTCACGACGAGCTCGGCGCCGCCTGCTGCGTGCGCCGCGATGGGACCGGTCGGGCTCCACGCGTCTTCGCAGATCGACACCCCGACGGCCACTCCCGCGATGACGTAGAGCTGCAACGGCTCCTCGCCCGCCACGAACGTGCGCCGCTCGTCGAACACCGCGTAGTTCGGAAGAAGACGCTTGCGGTAGATGCCTTGCACCTCGCCGTGCGCGCAGATCGCCGCCGCGTTGTGGAGGTCCCGGTCCTCGTCGACGAACCCGACGACGACGACGCATCTCCCTGTGCGAGCCGCGATCTTGTCGAGCGCCGCCCGGTTGTCGGCCACGAAGCCGGGCTTGAGCACCAGGTCCTCGGGCGGATAGCCGGTGACGGCCAGCTCGGGGCAGACGAGCACGTCGGCTCCCGCCTGCTCCGCCTCCTCGAGCGCGCCGAGCACGCGGCTCACGTTGCCGTCGAGGTCGCCGACGACGGTGTTCAGCTGGGCCATCGCCACCCGAATTCGGGCCATGGCGTCAGCGTACCGAGGTGCGACACTGGCGCCGATGGTCGATCGCCGGCGCTCCCGACCCCCGGTAGACGACACGGTCGACGACGCAGCCGAGCGATCGGCCGATCCGGTGGGTGTGCGGCTCGCCCTCGATCGAATCGACTCCGCTCATCCTTCGTTCGCCGATCGGATCGAGGCGGACCCGTCTCTGCGCGAGGCGGTCATCGCGGTGTGCGGCGCGAGCCGCTCGCTCACGATGCTCCTCGAAGTCGACGCCGGAGCGCTCGACATCCTCGCTGACCTCGATGCCAGGCCGACGTTCGACTCGTCGAGCCCCGACGCGCTCAAGCGATGGAAGAGCCGCGAGTACCTGCGCATCGCAGCACGCGATCTGCTAGGTCACGACGAGCTCGAGCTCACGGTCGCCGCGATCGCGGCGCTCGGTCGCGACGTCCTCCGGGGCGCGGCGTCGCTCGTCGACTCGCCCGAGGCGCTCGTCGTCGTCGGGATGGGAAAGCTCGGCGGCGACGAGCTGAACTACGCGAGCGACATCGACGTGATGTTCGTCGGAGACGGTGACGGGCACGCGGCTGCACAGCGCGCTCGCGCCCTGCTCGAGATCGCGCGGCGCTGCTTCCGCGTGGACGTGAACCTCCGCCCGCAAGGTCGGGATGGACCGCTCGTCCGCACGCTCGCGTCGTATGAGGCGTATTGGGATCAGTGGGCCGACGCGTGGGAGTTCCAGGCGCTCATCAAGGCGCGAGCGGTCGCTGGTGATCCCGAGCTGCAGGGCCGGTTCGACGCGGCATCGGCGTCGCACCTCTGGCGGCACGTCTTCTCCGCCGACGACCTTCGTGCGATGCGGACGATGAAGGCCCGAGTCGAGCAGGAGATGGCGCGCAAGGGCCTCGAGGATCGCGAGGTGAAGCGGGGCCGTGGCGGGATCCGAGACATCGAGTTCGCGGTCCAGCTGCTGCAGCTCGTGCACGGCGGGCTCGACGCGGCGCTGCGGAGCCCCAACACGCTGGTCGCGCTCAGCGAGATGGCAGCTGGCGGATACGTCGACCAGGACGACGCGTCCGCGCTCGCCGACGCGTACTGCTACCTCCGCAAGGTCGAGCACCGTCTGCAGCTGGTGGACGAGCTGCAGGTGCATGCGATCCCCGATGCACCCGATGCACAGGTGCGCCTCGCGCGCACGATGGGATACCGCGACACCGGTGAAGCCGACGCCGTCGACCACTTCTTTTCCGACCTCGGGAGGCACCAGGCGACGGTGCGCTCGATCCACGAACGGCTGTACTTCAGACCGCTGCTCGAGGCGTTCGCCGCGCTGCCGCTCCTCACCAAGCCTGGCGCGACCGAGGCACGCTTGGCGGCCTTCGGCTTCACCTCTCCTGACCGCGCGCGAGTCGCGGTCCGCGAGCTGACGAGTGGCCTCACTCGCTCTTCGCGGCTCATGCAGCAGATGCTCCCGCTGCTGCTCGATTGGCTCGCGGACTCGCCCGACCCCGATCAAGGACTGCTCTCGCTACGGAAGCTGGCGTCGGGTTCGCAACGCTCGACCGAGCTCGCGTCCCTGTTCCGCGACTCGCCGGAAGCGGCGCGACGCGTGTGCGCTCTGATCGGAGCGAGCGGGATGGTCGCGGACGCCGTGCTGCACAACCCCGACCTCATCGCGCGGTTGCCGGACTTCGAGCAGCTGCGCACGCGCCCGAAGCCGGCGCTGGTCGAGAGCGCGCGGAAGGCGCTGGCGTGGCGTGACGACGTCGAGGAACGACAGTCCGGCCTACGGCGGTGGAAGGAGCGCCATCTGGTCGGCATCACCGCGCGCGACGTGCTCGGCGAGGCCGATGTCGCCACCGTGGGGCGCGATGTCAGCGCGCTCGCTGAGGCATCGCTCGAGGTCGCGCTCGAGGCTCTCGATGCATCGTTGCCGTTCGCCGTGATCGCTCTCGGTCGCTTCGGTGGCGCGGAGCTGTCGTACGCGAGCGACCTCGATGTCCTCTTCGTCTACGAGGGCCCCACCCCCTCCGACTTCGCGGAGGCCGAGAAGCTCGCGACCGCGGTCCGCCGATTCGTGGGCGGGGCGACGCCCTCGGCTCGGCTCTGGGAGGTCGACGCGGACCTGCGCCCGGAGGGCAAGCAAGGTCCGTTGGCCCGCAGCGTCGAGGGCTTCGGGACCTACTTCTCGCGATGGGCGCTCGTCTGGGAGCGACAAGCGATGATCCGCGCCCGGCCGGTCGCGGGCGACATGGCGCTCGCCGAGCGGTTCATGGCGTTGCTGGACGACTTCGTGTGGGGCCGCGGCCTTTCCGACGACGAGATCCGTGAGATCCGCCGGATCAAGGCGCGGATCGAGCGAGAGCGCATCCCACCGACCGACGATCCCAAGTTCCACCTCAAGCTCGGGCGAGGCTCTCTCTCTGACGTCGAGTTCACGGCACAGCTGTTGCAGCTGCAGCATGACGTGCGGGCGCCGGCGACGATCGCCGCGCTCGACCTCTTGCGAGAGCGTGGGGTCGTCGAGTCCGCCGATCATGCGACGCTCATCGAGGCGTACCGGTTCTGCGAACGCACTCGGAACCGGCTGTTCCTGACCAGTGGCGGCCCGAGCGACGCGCTCCCGCAGCAGCCCGAGCGGATGCGCGTGCTCGCGCGAGCGCTCGACACCACCCCGACCGAGCTGCGCGAGGACTACCGGCGAGTGACCCGCCGCAGCCGGGCCGTGATGGAGCGCCTCTTCTACGGGAGGGAGTGACCAGCGCGGGGCGGTCGATCAGCAGCCGGTCTCGTCCGGGAGCAGGGGGCGCGCCAGCACCTGGTACGTGACGCCAGCCTCGGTGAAGAACGTGAGCTGGTTCGCCTTCGTCAGTGTGTCGGTGACCTGAGTGACCGTCGCCGGTTCGGTGACCGCAGTGCACTCGCCGATCGACGCAAGCGGCACCGACGTGACTGGCCACGGCACGACCGTCGGCGCCGGCTCACCCGTTGGCAGCTGATCGGTGACGGTTCCGCGGAGACGCCACCCCGCGATCGTGTACGGCTGCTCAGGACCGATGTGATCTGCACCCACGAGCGTCTCGAGGTCGGTCATCGAGTTGACGAACGTCGAGAGCTTGGCTCGCGCGTCGATCTGCGACTGAGTGAGGCCGGAAGTCGCGTCGTCCATGCCGAGCGCGTTCGCGCTCTGCGTGTACGAGGTGTCGTTCGCGTTGACCGTCACGACGGTGTCGGGAACGTCGGCCACGGGAGCGTGCCCGTAGTCGATCGGCTCTGTGAGGATCCCGGCGTCTTGCGCGGCGGTGAGCACGGCTTGCATCCCGGCAACGTCGAGCTTGCGCACGAGCAGGTTCGGGACGACAGGACCGGGATAGATCATCACTTGCGGTCCGGTCGTGATCACGCTGCCATCGCCGTAGATGCTCACCACTGGCAGGTTGGTGAAGATGGTCTCCACCGGCACGAAGCCGCCGGTTGTCTCCACTCGGACGATGAGCGACGACGGGTTCGTCGAGTAGGTGACCGAGGAGCCGCCTCCTGTCGAAACGGACTGCTTTCCGCACGCGGCCAGCGACAGCACTGCGACCAGAACCCACAGGCGCTTCATGTCCAATTGGACGCCTCTCCCTAGGTGACGGTTCCCCTGCACCAGTCGTTCATGCTCAGTCATGTGATGTGATGTCCAGATGATCAGGCGGATCGTCGCCTACGAGGATCACGACGCGCCGATGAGCCGCGTCGAGGTGCCCACGCTCGGCGTCGCGCTGATCCTCAGCTTCGGGCCGACGATGCGGGTCGACGGCCAGACCGTGTCGTCCTTCCTCGTGGGGATGTGGGACAAACCTGCGGTCACTGAGCACGACGGCGAGGCCCACGGCATCCAGATCGATCTCGCGCCGGCGATTGCGTACGCACTCGTGGGCGGACACATGGACGAGCTCACCAACGGCGTCCTCGACGTCGACGACCTCGAGGGGCTCAACGTCGATCGGCTGCTCGAGACGGGCGGCGCTGCTGCAGCCGACGAGCTGACGAACGCAGTGCAACGCGGCCCGTCGGTGTCGCGCGAGGTCAACTGGGCCTACACGCAGCTGGGGCGGCATCCGTCGACCCGCATCGCATGGTTGGCGGATGAGATCGGGTGGAGCCGCAGCCACCTCGCCGACCGCTTTCGACGAGAAGTGGGACTTTCACCGAAGCGCTTCGCTCGGGTGGCACGGTTCAGGTCAGCGTTCGACCGACTCGCGACGGCGACCTCGCTCGCCACCGTCGCAGCCGAGTGCGGGTACGCCGACCAGTCGCACCTGACGCACGAGTTTCGGGAGATGGCTGGCGAGACGCCGAGCTCGTACCAGGCGACATTCGTACAAGACGGGATGTGACGTCGCTTCGTACCGTTGTCGCATGAGCGACATCATCCCGGTGGTTCCCTACGAAGACATCAAGTCCGCCCACGACTTCCTGTGCGACGCGCTGCAGTTCACTTCGGCCGGCCTCTACGAGGTCGACGGCACCGTCGTGCACGGTGAGGTCCAGCTCGAGGGTCGGCGCATCTGGCTCCACGCGGCAGCGAGCGGGCTGAGCACACCGAACCAGGCCAAGGCGCAGACCGGTGGCGTCGTGGTGCTCGTCGCAGACGTCGAGGCCCACTTCGCGCATGCGAAGTCCCGCGGCGCCACGATCCTCACCGAGCCGACCGATCAGGACTACGGCCAGCGCGAGTACGCCGTGTTGGATCCCGAAGGTCACAGCTGGTGGATCGCGACACCCTTCGCGTAGCTCAGAAGCGGGAACGAGGCGTGAACGTGCAGCAGACGCCGCGCGCGGTCCCTTCCGACTCCGACGAGATCACTGCGCCGATCGGCACGAAGAACGTGTCGCCCGCGGCGAAGGCGTGAGTTCGGCCAGCGTCGTCGGTCACGTCGAGGTGTCCTTCGAGCACGTGCGTCAGCTGATGGGAGGACGACGGGGTCTGGTCACGGCGTCTGGCCGTCAGCTCCCTCACGTCGATCGTCAGCTGCCCGCTCGCATCCTCGAAGTACTTATGCGCTCCGAGGTCTGGATCGAGCTTCAAGATGGGGGGCGCGCCGTCGGCGCTCAGCGCGGACTTGTCGTCGAAGATCATGAAGAACTTCTTGGCGTAGCTGCTTTGGTTCCACACGCAACGCCGACCCTTCGGAATGAGGAAGCTCTCACCGGGCCCGACGACGGTCTCGCGATCCTCCTCGATCATGACGACTTCGCCCTCGACGATGATCATGAACTCGTGGACGGGCCATTCCATCCAGCGCCCGAGGTTCGGCTCCGATTCCCACACGCCCGCCTCCAGGCCTGCGGCGGTGTCGTCGAGCCAGAGGTGTCCACGATTGTCCCGCGCGCCGGAAGAGATCTCGGTCTCGGGGAAGTCAGGGAACGGTTCCAGGGAGGCTGCGGCATCGAACCGTATGACCGCTGGGCTAGGCACCGCGACAGCATCGGACGCCGCGTCACTACGCGCAACTGGCATCTGAGCGGCCCGAAATGGGCCACACAGATGCCAGTTGGACCGGGATCAGAATCGGTCTAGATGTCGTAGTAGAGCGCGAACTCGTAGGGATGCGGGCGCAGCCGCAACGCGTCGATCTCGTTCTCGCGCTTGTACTCGATGTGGGTCTCGATGAGGTCGCTCGTGAACACGCCGCCTGCGGTCAGGAACGCCTGGTCCTCCTCGAGCGCCCTCAGCGAGGCGTCGAGCGAACCGGGCACCTGCGGCACCTTGGCGAGCTCCTCGGGCGGCAGGTCGTAGAGGTCCTTGTCGACCGGGGGCGGAGGCTCGATGCGGTTCTGCACGCCATCGAGGCCGGCCATGAGCATCGCCGAGAACGCGAGGTACGCGTTCGACGATGCGTCCGGGCAGCGGAACTCGACGCGCTTGGCCTTCGGGCTCTTCTGCGCGAGCGGGATGCGGCACGCGGCGGAACGGTTTCGCTGCGAGTACACGAGGTTCACCGGCGCCTCGTAGCCCGGCACCAACCGCTTGTACGAGTTCGTCGTCGGCGCCGCGAATGCGAGGATCGCCGCAGCGTGATGCAGGAGCCCGCCGATGTACCACCGCGCGATGTCGGACAGACCCGCGTAGCCGGTCTCCGAGAAGAACAGCGGGTTGCCGTCCTTCCAGAGCGACTGGTGGGTGTGCATGCCGGAGCCGTTGTCCTGGAAGATGGGCTTCGGCATGAACGTGAGCGTCTTGCCGGCAGCGTGCGCCGTGCGCTTGAGGATGTACTTGAACGTCATGAGCTGATCGCCCATGGCGAGCAGGGTGTTGAACTTCGTGCCGATCTCTCCCTGACCAGCGGTCGCCACCTCATGATGGTGCAGCTCGACGTCGATGCCGACCTTCTTGAGGTTCGTCGCCATCTCGGACCGAAGGTCCTGGTAGTGATCCATCGGTGGCACGGGGAAGTAGCCCTGCTTCGTCCGCGGCTTGTAGCCGAGGTTCGGCTTCTCGTCGCGGCCCGTGTTCCAGATGCCTTCGACCGAGTCGACCATGTGCATCGCGAAGTTCGGCTGATAGTCGAAGCGCACATCGTCGAAGATGAAGAACTCGGGCTCGGGGCCGAAGTACGCCGTGTCGGCGATGCCCGTCGACGCCATGTAGGCCTCTGCCTTCGACGCGATGAATCGCGGGTCACGGCTGTAGCTCTCACCGGTCACCGGGTCCGCCACGAAGCAGTGGATCACCAGCGTCTTGTGCTGCATGAACGGATCGATGTAGGCCGTCTCCGGATCCGGGATCAGGATCATGTCCGACTCTTGGATCTGCTGGAACCCACGGATCGACGAGCCGTCGAAGCCGTGGCCGTCGACGAACGTGCCCTCGTTCAGCACCTCCGCGGGGATCGTGACGTGCTGCATGATCCCGGGCAGATCGCAGAAGCGGAGGTCGACGAAGTCGCACCCCTCGCTCTGAACCAGGGCGAGCACTTCGCCTGACGTGCGCTTCTCCACAGTTCCCTCCTGAGCCTGACTCACTGGTCAACTGATGCGGCCGCAACGATTGCGGGTGGCGATTTCTCGGCCGTTGCATGATTGTGAACGGCCTATGAACTCGGCTCCCGGGTTCGATTCCGGACCGTTGAGCAAGGGAAACTATCTGCATGGAGCGCCAGCAGGACTATGTGCTGCGGACGGTCGAGGAGCGCGGCGTCCGGTTCATCTGGCTGTGGTTCACCGACGTCCTGGGTCAGCTCAAGTCGTTCGCCATCACGCCCGCTGAGCTCGAGAACGCCTTCGCAGAGGGCATGACCTTCGACGGCTCGTCGATCGACGGGTTCTCCCGAGTGCAGGAGAGCGACGTGCTCGCTCGGCCCGACCCCAACAGCTTCGAGCTGCTGCCCTGGGTCGATCCCACTGCGCCAGCCGCCCGGATGTTCTGCGACATCGCCAACCTCGACGGCTCGCCCTTCGAGGGTGATCCCCGGCAGGTGCTCAAGCGCAACCTCGACCGGGCACGGGAACGCGGTTTCTCCTTCTACGTCTCGCCCGAGATGGAGTTCTTCTACTTCGAGGAAGGCGATCCCTCCAAGCCGCTCAAGGTGCTGGACAACGGGTCGTACTTCGACCTGACGACGGCCGACGTCGCGGGTGACCTCCGCAAGCGCACCGTGCAGACGCTCGAGACGATGGGCATCCCCGTCGAGTACTCGTTCCACGAGGACAGCCCGAGCCAGCACGAGATCGACCTGCGCCACACCGACGCGCTCTCGATGGCCGACAATGTGATGACGTTCCGGCTCGTCGTGCGCGAGGCAGCCGCGTCGCAGGGCGTGTACGCCACGTTCATGCCCAAGCCACTCGAAGGCGTGCAGGGCTCGGGCATGCACACTCACATGTCGCTCTTCGAGGGCGACGAGAACGCGTTCTTCGAAGGCGGCGATCCGCTGAAGCTCTCGAAGATCGCTCGGGCCTTCATCGCAGGGCTCCTCGTGCACGGGCGCGAGATCACCGCGATCACGAACCCGACGGTGAACTCCTACAAGCGGTTGATCCCCGGGTTCGAGGCGCCCGTGTATGTCGCGTGGGCGCGGAACAACCGCACCGCGCTCGTGCGCATCCCCATCACGAAGTCGGGCAAGGCGGCATCGACTCGCATCGAGTACCGCGCTCCCGACCCCGCCGCGAACCCATACCTCGCGTTCTCGGTGATGCTGGCGGCAGGCTTGAAGGGCATCGAGCAGGGATACGAGCTGCCCAGCGAGGCCTCGTCGAACGTCTTCGAGCTCACCGACGAGGAACGCGCCGCGGAAGGCATCATCCAGCTGCCACAGTCGTTGTCCGAGGCGCTCGACACGATGGCGAAGTCAGAGCTCGTCGCCGAAGCGTTGGGCGAGCACATCTTCGAGTGGTTCCTGCGCAACAAGCGTCAGGAGTGGATCGGCTACAAGACCCAGGTGACACAGTTCGAGCTCGACCGCTATCTCCGCAACCTGTAACGCACTGGAGGGGGAAGAACACACATGGAACCGCTGCTCCTGTTCCCGGATCCGCCGAACGAGGTGCTCACGCAGACCCTCGACCAGGCCGGCTACCCGTGGAAGGCCGCAGCGACCCCCGACATGGCGGAGCGCATCGAGCCTGAGGAGGGATGGGCTGGCGCGGTCATCGACGCGACGCGCGACCCCGAAGCGGCGTTCGGCCTGTGCCGAGTGCTGCGCAAGCGCGACATCCCCCTCGAGCCGCTCCTTCTCCTCGTTCCCGCGCACCACATCGGCGACCTCGAGCTGCGCGAAGACCTCTTCGACGACTTCTGCGTCACGCCGTCCACCTCGGTCGAGCTCGAAGCGCGGCTCAAGCACCTCTTCTGGAGGAGCGGCGGAGGCACGCGTCCCGAGCTCATCGAGTACGGCGTGCTCGTGCTCAACCTCGAGACCTACCAAGCCGCGATCTCGGGTCGCCCGCTCGACCTCACCTACATGGAGTACGAGCTCCTCAAGTACCTGGCGTCGCATCCGGGCAAGGTGTTCACCCGTGAGACGCTGCTCTCTCGTGTGTGGGGCTACGAGTACTACGGCGGTGCTCGCACGGTCGACGTGCACATCCGGCGTCTCCGAGCCAAGCTCGGTGAGGAGCACGCGAACCTGATCCAGACCGTGCGCTCGGTCGGCTACCGGTTCGGCCAGTCCCGCTGGGGAGTGTGACCCTCGGTCGGAAAGGGGACCTTTCCGACCGAACTTGTTCGAGTCGGCTTGCGCCGACACCGAAACCCTGGAGCGATCGACCGGCAAAGCCGGATCGATCGCGGCTAGGGCAGGTAGCGGCGGCGCAGTGCCGCGGTGGTCTTGGGTGCCAGCACTTTCGCCGCGAGCAAGTCCTCGATCGTCGCCGAGGCGAAGGTCGCGTCGTCGGTCAGCACCGTGCGGTACTCATCGATGGCGCCGGCCACATCCCTGTTGTCCTCGGCGTGCACCACGACGTAGCGGCCCCACGTCCACTGCCGGCTCTCGTGCTGGAGCATGGAGAGTAGGAGGATGTGCTCGAGCCAGATGAGCGAGAGCCGCGATCGTTTGAACATGTCGGCCGAGCCGGGCTCGAAGGCGCCGGACCGGTCATGGATCTCGACGAAGCGGGACATGTGGTCCGGCTTTACGCCGAGCCGCTGCACCGCCTCGCGGTAGCTGACGTCGATCGCGAGGGCTCCCTCTGACCCGTCTGGGAGCGCAAGCACGAAAAGGGCGTCGAACGAGCGAAGGCTGTTCGAGTACCTCGCGTCGAAGCGGCCGGGCGAATGCGCGAAGCGCACCTCGGTGACCCGGCCCGGAGTCGCCGGCCACCAGGTGTGCACGGCGCGGTCGGCTCGGTTCAGATCGGCCGCGAGGTCGCCGAACAGGTTGACTGCGAGCGCCTCGGACGACAACAGGTCGGCCCAGAAGCCCTGGTGGTCGAAGATCTGATGCGGCTCGACGAACGACGTGCGGGCCCGAGCGGCCGCGATGGCCTTGGGAGTGAGGAACGTCGCTCCGCTCTCTCGCGCGAAGTCGAGGTCGAGCTGGCTGCCGATCAGACGAGGCGGCGTGCCCGGACGGACCCGATGAGTCCCGATGGGATAGCCGTTCGCCTCGCGCCACATCGCGTTGTGGTACCGGACCGCGCGGCGGAACTGAGTCATCTCGGGCTGGCGCGGCACCTCGTCGTGGTCGAGCCAGCAGTGCGCGGCCTCGAGCTCCTTCTCTGAGGGCGCGTGGACCACCTAGACGGGCGGGGCAACGCCGGTGCTCGTCGCGCGAGCGACAGCCCGCGCCTGCGCCCGCTGGGCACGACGACGACGCCCGCGTCGCACGCCGCCGATCGCGATGCCCACGCCGCCGACGCAGCCGAGCACCAGCGCGATGACCACACCCGGTGCGCCCGGCACCTTGCCGAGCAGGCCCCAGGTGAGGACGCCGAACGACGCGGCCAGCAGGATGCCCAGGATGCCGGCGCCGATGATGCTGCCGATGGCGCGCTTCTTGCGACGGGTCAGCGTTCGGTTCGTCGCCTCGAGCGTGAAGATCGCGTAGAGCGCGAGCAAGATGGCGCCGATCACCGGCGCAGTCAGCAGCGGTTGCTTGGTGCGGATACGTGCCTGCGCAATCGGCTCGGCGTTCGAGGGCGCGTCGGCGATCCGGAGCTCGAGGTCGGTCGGACCCGCTGCGACGAATCGTGCGGCGCCGAAGTCGAAGCTCATCTGAGCGCCACCGGTCGGGCTTGCCTCGACCGCCGCGTCGGCGTTGAAGACCGAGCGACCGAGCAGCTTGAGCGTCGCCTTCATCTGCTGGCCCGCTGCGGGTGCCTGTGCCGCCGGGAGCTCGATCACGAGCGGCTTCTGCAGGTCGAGCTTCGGTGGCTCGTTGGTGAGGGCCACGCCGTCGATCTGCATCCCCGCGGGCGGCTGACCGGAGGGAAGCTCCTTCTCTGGCCACGCCACGAGCGCGAGAGCGGAAAGCAGGATCGCGGCCAGCCCGATGAGGTACGGGACGAAGGGCTTCTTGCCCGCGACCACGCGGCCGGCGTTGACGAACGCATCGGGCCGTGCGTCGGATCCGAGCTCCGCGCCGTGCCGACCTTCGCCGCTCGCGCTGCCGACGACGACGGTGGGCGTCGGGTTGGCTGCTTGCCCTGTCGCGTCCGGCGCGGGCAGTGCGCCCGGCGCGAGCGTCGCGCCGGCAGACGTGCCCGGCGTTGCCATCGTCCCCCGTTGTGCCGCTGCGCCCAGGGGGTCGGTGCCGAACGTGAGCCGACCCGTCGTCGGGTTCAGCCATCCCGGCTTCCACGACGACGTCGCCGCCTCTGCGAGCGCGACGCCGAACTCCTCGGCGGTCTGGTAGCGGTCCTCGGGTCGCCGAGCGAGCGCCTTCATCACCACCGCCGCGAGGGGCGCCGGCAACGTCGGCGAGACCTGGTTGATCGGGATCGGATCGTCATACGCGTGGCGCTGCAGCGTCTCGACCGGCCCACCCTCGGCCGAATACGGGAGCTGCCCGGTGAGCAGCTCGTAGAGCAGCACGCCCGCGGCGAACACATCGGTGGCAGGGCTGAGGGCTTGGCCGAGGGCCTGCTCGGGCGCCATGTAGGCGGGAGTGCCGATCACCTCGCCCTGCTCGTTCGCGAGGGTCTGGTCACCACCGACGACCGCGGCGATGCCGAAGTCGGTGACCTTCAGGGCACCCGCCGACGAGAACATCAGGTTCTCGGGCTTGATGTCGCGGTGCAGGATGCCGCGTGAGTGTGCAGCCTGCAGCGCGCTCGCGGTCGCCATGACGATGCCGCAGGCCTCTGCGTTCGTCAGGCCCGTCGTCGTGAACTTCGACCACACCGTGCCGCCGGTCAGCATCTCCATCACGAGCAGGCACAAGCCGTCCTGATCGACGAAGTCGAACACCGGGACGATGTGCGGGTGGTCGAGCGACGCGAGCAGCCGCGCCTCTTGCACGAACCGCACCTTGACCGTCGGGTCCTGGCCGAAGCCGAGCGGCAGCTGCTTGATCGCGACGGGTCGCCCGAGCTGGCGGTGCTCGCCGGCGATGACGACGCCCATGGCGCCGCGGCCGAGCTCGGAACCGATGTCGTAGGCAGGGAGGGCGTGCGCGACCTTCTCGAGGTCGGTGTCGGTCGTCACTGCTCCTGGTTCCCGGGGATCGTGCTCGCGGGATCAGGGTTCGTGATGACCGTCTCGGCAGGAGCGCCCACGGTCGCGCCCATGCGGGCTGTCGAGCGGTCGTACTCCTCGTCGTCTTCGTCGTCGTCTTCGTCCTCGACGCCGTGGCTCGGGTCAGGCGACAGCGAGCCGAGCACGAACCCGGCGATGCCGAGCACGAGAAGCAACGGATACGCGATGACCGCTCGCGGTGCGACGAGCCGGAGCACTGACATCCACACGAGGGCCGTAGCGCCGATCGAGAGGCCGACGAACGCGAACCTCACACCTCGCCACCAGCGGTTCTTCGACAACCGCCCCGTCGCGAGGTCGTGGAACGAGAACGCCGTGAGGATGATCGTGACGACGAGCAGCATGATCGCGAAGAGGCCGAACAACGAGGTCATCGAGCCCCTGACGTCCCACACGGCGTCATGGGATGCGATGACGTTGCGATTGGGGTCGAGCAGCTGCACCTCTCCCTCGAACAGGCCGTTGGCCTGATCGGTGATGCCGCGCAGGTCGAGCTGGATCGTGCGGGTCTGCGTCTCGCCCGGGTCGAGCTGCGCGCCGATCGCGATCTCGCTGGAGAACACCGTTGCGCCGACGGAACGACCGATCAGGCGCACTGCGTTCACCGTGACCGGTTTGCTCGTGCCGTTGTCGATCGTGACCTCGAGCGGCACCTCGCCATCGATGGCGATCGGGTTCGAGCCCGACGAATTCGAGACGTCCTCACCGTCGATCTTCACGACGAACGTGACATTGTCGGCCGCAGAGGCGACTGGCACCAGGGTCACCCCGGCGACCAGGACGACGAGCAGCGCGGCGACGGTGGCCACGATCGGCCGAGAGATCGAACGCATCGGTCAGCCCTTCTTCGAGGCGGCAAGCGGGTGGGCGAACGCGATCACCGCGAGGATGGCCAGGAACAGGACGCCCATGCCCAATGAGCCGGCGGGCATGGAGCTCGTCGTGAGCACCACGTCGAAGGTCGTGTCGGTGGAGCCACCACAGTCAGCGTGCAACACCGACCGTCCGATGTCGAGTACGGGAAGGTTGACGTTCGATTCGAACGTGCCGTCGGCCTTCGCCGTCGTCTCGCCGACCACTGTGCCGTCGATGCTGAACTCGACCTTCGAGTTCGGAGTGCAGCCTTCACCGGTCACGCCGAGCACGCCGCCCGGAGTCGCGGACGGGTTGATGGTCTTGAGCACGACGTCAGGGGGAGGCGGCGTCGCCCTCGGCGTGGGCTTGGGCGCGATCGACGCCGGCGGCGGAGGCGGCTCGGAGGGCGGCGGGAGCTGCGGCGGGATGAACGTGCGCACGACGACCGTGGCCAAGACCGTGGGCGGCGGCGGCGGAGGAGGCGGCAGGGTCGGAGCCGGCGGCTGCTCTTCCGGAGGCGGCGGCAGCGTCGTCGTAGTGGTCGTCGTCGATGTCGTCGTGGTGGACGACGGCTCGGTGCCCTGCGGCGTGATGAAGCCCGGAGGCTGTTGCGGCGGCGGCGGCGGGCACTCGACCCCCGCCGACGCGCTGGCGAGGTTGTTCTCGCCGTTCGGATCGGGGGTGTCTGCGGTGACGGCAGCAGCTTCGTTCGTGATCGTGCCGCAGGTCGTCGTGGCGCTCGACGTGACCGTGACCGAGAACGTGCCGTCGGCGTCGAGGGTGCCGATGTCACAGCGAAGGGCCTGAGCACTGCTTCCCTCGCTGCCCGCGAGCGAGCACGGCGCCGCGCCTTCGCTGACGTCCTCGGGAGCGTTGGCGATGGTCCACGTCACGCCTGTGGGAAGCGTGTCGGTGAGCTGCACGCCCTTCGCAGTGTCCGGACCATGGTTCGTCACGGTGAGATCGAACGACACCGGGCTGCCCTGAGCCACCGACGTCGGGTCGGCCGCCTTCGTCAGCTCGAGGTCGGCGCGCTCGTGCGCGTTCGTGACTTCGATCGTGGTCGGGTCGACCTTGTTCTCGACGATGCCCGGAGTCGTGAAGTCGAGCGTCGGACCGCTTTCGCTGCCTTGGCTGGCCGATGTGCTCTCGCCGTTGACGGCGAAGGTGACGTTGTCGGCGCCGCCCGTGTTCGTCTCGGTGAGGTGGCAGTCGGTGCTGTAGGGCAGCCAGAGGTGCGTGCTGCCGTCCGCGCCCAGGTCGAAGGTCTTGTCGTAGGTTGTTGACTCGCCGTCACCACATGTGAGCTCGAACGAGAACTGGCTCTCGCCGTCGAACGTGCCCCGCACGGCCTTCGTGATGGTCACCGGGGCGCCCACGTTGTACGCGATGCAGAGGAGCGGATCACCCGTGCCGAGGAATTCGAGGTTGTCGCCATTCCTGTTGTCAGTGCCGCAACGCAGAGTCCCGAACGCGAATCCGTCCTGCTGGACCTCGCTTGCACGGAGCTGCCGCCCGTTGAGGAGCGCGACCTGATCATCGCTGAGCGGGATCGTCGCCGCGGTGATGTGGTCCAGGGAGGGATCGACCATGTTCCCGGCTCCATGCGGGTCGCTGATCACGTTCGCGTCGGATCCGAGCACGAAGGGCCAGCCTTCGACACGGTCGCAGCCGGATGGGGGCTCCTCTTCGCCGACGGCACCATCGCCGCGGCTCTCGCCGAGCGTCGTGTTTTCGGGTCGCGCCGACAGATCGTTGGGGGTGTTGACGTTCGCGGGGATCACCCCGAAGTCCGCGCACATGATCTTGACGAACGTGATCTGGGGCGAGTCTCCGCCGCCTTCGCTCTGTGCTCCCGCCTGAGTCCACGTGATCGGCGCGCACACCGCCAACGCGAGGATTCCTGCGAGCACGATGATTCGTCGTGCCGCCCGCATCGCCATTGCCTCTCTCTACCCCGACTCCGCCACCCAGGGTAGCCGTCTGCGCACCCGTAGGTTCCAGCGGTCTCCGCGTGACAGGCTGGTCGGGTGGCTGAAGTCGTGGTGCAGGTCGTCCAGCCTGGACGCAAACCGATTCGGGTCGTCATCACCGCCGACCTCGAGGTCGGCCGCGACTGCGACGGCCTGTTGCTCGGCGACCCGCGGACCTCGCGCCGACACGCCACGTTGATGGCCAATGCCGGTGGTCTCACCGTGCTCGACATGGGGAGCTCGAACGGCACGTTCGTGAACGGGACACGGATCGTCGGCCCGACGCCGGTCTCCCCGAACGACATCGTGGCGGTGGGTGACACGACCATCACCCTGGTCGCACCGCCGGCCGTAGGGCCCTCGCACGACACCGCGGGCGCGCGAGGCACGGTGATCGGCCCCCCGACCCTCTCATCGGACGGGCGGGTCCGCGCCCGCGACAGTGGCGAGCGCTTCACCTCGATCGACCGCGTGGCCTCGGGCATGAGCACCGAGGACCCCAACCTCTCACGGCTGAGCCAGCTCGACTGCACGGTGACGGTGATGTTCACCGACATCGAGAACTCCACGATGCTCGCCGAGAAGTACGGCGACACGCAGTGGATGCAGGTCCTCCGCGCACACAACGACATCGTCCGCAAGGCGCTGCGCAAGTACGGCGGCAACGAGATCAAGTCGCAGGGCGACGGGTTCATGCTCGCCTTCCCGAGCGCACGCCGGGCGCTCATGTGCGCGGTCTCGATCCAACAAGAGATCGATCGCCATGGCCGCGCTCACCCTGAGGAGGGCGTGCGCGTGCGCATCGGCCTCCACACCGGCGAGGCGATCGCAGAGGGTGGGGACCTCTTCGGACGGCACGTCATCCTCGCGGCACGCATTGCAGGTCACGCCGAGGGTGGACAGATCCTGGTGTCGAACCTGGTCTGCGAGCTCGTCGCCGGCGCCGATGACCTCGCGTTCGACGACGGCGAAGAGGTGGAGCTCAAGGGCCTGTCGGGCACGTTCTTCGTGCACGAGGCGCTCTGGGGGCCGATGGCCGCGTCGACGTTGCGGCCCGAGGCGTCGGGCCCGCCGGCGCGGCGCCCGATCGCGGTGCCTCCTCCCCCGAAGTGAGCGGCTAGAGCGAGTCGAGCACGAGCGCCACGTCGTCGGAGGTGGTGCGGGGGTTCACGAAGCAGAAGCGCAAGCAGGTCTCGCCGCGCCACGTCGTTGGCACCGTGAACGTGAGTCCGCTCTGCAACACCTGATCAGACCAAGCCGCGTAGTCCGCAGCGGTCCACCCCACGCGCCGGAAGAGCACGATCGACAGCTCGGGCTCCTCGATCAGCTCGACCGCGGGATGCGCCTCGATCATCCGTGCGACGTCGCGCGTGAAGGTGAGCGTGGCTTCGATCGCGGCGGCGTACGCGTCGGTGCCGTGCGTCGCGAGCGAGAACCAGAACGGCAGGCCCCGCGCGCGGCGGGTGAGGTGGAACGCGTAGTCCGACGGGTTCCAGTCGGGGGTCGTGTGCAACACGTCGAGGTACGCGGCGTGCTGTGTGTGCGCCGCCCGCGCGATCTCAGGGTCGCGATACACGAGCGCCGCGCAGTCGAACGGTGCGAAGAGCCATTTGTGCGGATCGACCGAGAACGAGTCCGCGCGCTCCACTCCTGCGAACAAGTGCCGTGCGCTCTCGACTGCGAGCGCGGCCAAGCCGTAGGCGCCGTCCACATGGAGCCACAGGCCCCGCTGCGCGGCGACGTCGGCGATCCCTCCGAGGTCGTCGACGAAGCCGCCGTTCGTGGTGCCGCCGGTGGCGACCACGCCAAAGACCTCGTCCGCATCCTTGGCGTCGTGGAGCGCACGTTCAAGCGCTTCACCGGTGAGACGTCCCTTCTCGTCGGTCGGGACGACGACCGTCCGCGCGTCCATCACGCGGGTGGCTGCTGCGACGGACGAATGCGCAGCGTCGCTCATGACCACCGCCGATCGTCCGTGCTCGCCGCGCCTGTTTCGCCAGACATCTCTCGCGACCACGAGCGCGCTCAGGTTGGCAGCGGTGCCGCCGGTGACAAACACTCCGCCCGCGCCGGGTGGGAAGCCGGCGAGGTCGGCGAGCCAACGCAGGGCCTCGTTCTCGGCGAACACCGCGCCCGCGCCTTCGAGCCATGACCCGCCGTAGATCGACGACGCGCCGACGACGAGGTCGAAGAGGATCGCGGCCTCGGTGGGTGCGGCGGGCACGAACGCGAAGAACCGCGGATGGTCGACCGAGATCGTCGCGGGAGCCAGCACGTCGGCGAACACTCGGAGTGCTTCCTCGCCGCCGATCCCGGCCGGCGTGATCGTGCCGCCGGCGGCCGCGGCGAGCTCGCTGGGCGTGCGGCTCCGATCGAGTGGTGGAGGATCCATCCGCACCCGCTCCAGTGCGTAGTCGAGGATCGCGCGGGCGAGCGTCTCGGCCGACTCGTCGAACCGGTGCATGTGGCGACTCGGGCTAGTCGTTCAGAGCGATGAGCTCACTGCCCTCGTGGGTCGCTTCGGCCCGCTCCTTGAGCACCAGCCCGAGAATGGCCGCGATCACCGCCGCGCCGATCGCGACGAACACCGGGAACAGCACGAGGATGATGGCGATGAGGATGCCTCCGGCCACGACGTCACCCTACGCCGTGTAGGCCCACGCCTCGATCTCGATGAGCGCGCCGAGCGGGAGCTCCTTCACCGCGATCGCGCTCCGAGCGGGCCGGTGATCGCCGAACGCGTGCATGTAGATCTCGTTCATCGCCGCGAAGTCGCTCATGTGTGTCAGGAACACGGTGCACTTCACGACCTGATCGAGTGATGAGCCCTCGCCCTCGAGCAGCCCGCGCAGGTTCCTCAGGACTTGCGTGAGCTGCTCGCGCATCCCTCCCTCGACGAGCTTGCCCTCGACCGCGCCGATCTGGCCTGAGACGACGAGCCACTCGCCCGCTCGCACGATTGGCGTGTACGGCCCTACCGGCTTGCTCATCGGTCGCTCCCTCAGCGTCGCGTCGGCCAGTCCTGGGGGCAGCCTTGCGCGATCCACGCGGCGGCCGCCACTGCGGTGAAGACTGCGTCGGAGCCGTTCACCGGGGCGCCGCCGGTCTGCTCTATGACGACGTCGACAGGCGGCATCTCAGTCGCCTTCAGGATCCCGAACGAGCGGATCGTCAGGTCCTGCGGCTCGCCGCTGTCGTCGACCCGGATCCCTTCGCTGGTCACCCATCCCAGCGCCATGTGCGCGGCGCCAATGCAGTAGCTGCGCAGCACGACCTCGTCGAGCACCTCTCCGCACGACACCCAGACGCGCACCGCGTGATCGTCTACTTCTGCCCTTGCTCGTGCTCCCGCCGGTGACTCGACTTCGGCCCGCCGCGACAGCGCAGCGAGCACGACCGCGGCCTCCGCCCAGCCCGCGGCGCGCAGCGCGACCGACGTCGGGGGTCCGGGGACGTCGACCTCCTCGACTGTCCAGTGCGGCGCGACCGAGTGGATGGCGGCCTCGATGCCGGCTGTGCGCCTCACGCGAGCGACGCCGGTTCCGTCCGCACGCACGGCGATCGCCATTGGCGGGCGCTTCGGTCCCCAGCGCACGGCGTCCTCACGCGACCAGAGCGCGCGCACCGGGCGTTGCTGCTCGCTCGCCAACGTCGCGGCGGCCGCGACCACCGGGGTCGCGACCTTCCCGCCGAACGCACCCCCGTTCCCGAGCGGATCTGCCCCCTGCTCGTCAGGCCGTGCCCACGACGCGTCGGTCTCGAGGTACGCGGGCTCGACCCACGTGGTGCGCAGCGTCAGCGCCCAGTCGCCGTCGGGCACGTCGATCGGCCAACCGAGGCTCGCCGTCGTGCGTCGCCCCTGGCGCTTACCCGACGCGGCACGCGCCTCGCGCACGGTCGCGCCCGTCGCCCATCCGTCGCCAGCAGGAAGCGGTGCCGCGCACAGAGCGTCCCTCGGCGCCGAATCGTCGGCGAATCGTCCCGCCCCCGCGGCGACCTCCGGGCCCACGCGCTGGTGGGTGCCGCCTTCGATCGACGCCCGCCGCGCCGCGCAGTCCCAATCCCGGGACCGCTCGGGGACGGTCGCCGCCGCGGCTTCGAAGATCGTGCGCCAGCCGGTGCATCGACAGAGGTGGGCGAGCAGCGCGCGTCCGACGGTCGCCTCGTCGTGTCGATCGAGTGCGCTCAGCCGCATGATGATGCCGGGGGTGCAGAAGCCGCATTGGCTCGCGCCGGTCGCCGTGAACGCGTCGACCCATCGCGCGCGCGTCGCGTCGTCGAGGCCTTCGAGCGTCGTGACGTCGCGTCCGGCGAGCCGCGCGACCGGTGTCACGCACGCGACGCGTGGTGCTCCGTCGACCCACACGGTGCAGCATCCGCACTGCCCCTGGGGGCTGCACCCGTCCTTTGCAGACGTGATGCCGAGCTGATCGCGCAAGAGGTCGAGCAACGATCCGGCTTCGTCGCGCACGGTCACCGGCTCACCGTTGACACGTAGCGCGATCCCAACGGTCACGGCCGCGAGGATAGGTTCGGACCGTGGCCTCCCTCTCCCGGCGGACCTTCCTCGTCACCGCGGGCGCAGTCGGCGCGGGCGTCGTCCTTGCGGCATGCGGCGGCGACGACAGCGCATCGAGCATCCCGACCGCCGACGCGGCTGCGTCGGGAAGCTCGGGCACGGGTGATGCGAACCGCCCGAGTCGCGTGCTCGTGCGGTTCGCAGCGGACGGCATCCTGGCGGTGGGCAAGACCCAGCGCCTTCCGGTCGGTCTCGCCGACGCGGACGGGCTGCTCCTCATCGACACCCCCGCGACGTTCACCGCGCAGATCGTGTCCGAGGACGGCAAGCCAGTGGGCGCGCCGCTCACCGTCGACCGCCACGCGCAAGACCTGCCGCGACCGTATTACCCGTTCATCATGAACATCACCGAGCCCGGCACGTACGCGCTCGTCGGCACGGTCGATGGGGTTCAGGTGAACACCGCGTTCTCGATCCTCGATGCCTCGAAGGTCTCGATCCCGCAGCCCGGCGACCAGATGGTGCCGGTCGTGACGCCGACGACCACCGATCCGAACGGCGTCACCCCGATCTGCACGCGCCAGCCCGCGTGCGATCTTCACCAGGAGACGCTCACCGACGCGCTGAAAGCGGCAAAGCCGGTCGCGTTCCTCGTCGCGACTCCTGCGTACTGTCAGACCGCCGCGTGTGGCCCTGTCCTCGACGTGCTGCTCGGCCAGCAGTCAGAGTTCGGCGGCAAGGTGCAGATGGTGCACGCCGAGGTGTACACCGACTCATCGCTGAAGAACACCACGCAGGCGGTGCAGGACTACCACCTCACGTTCGAGCCCGTGCTCTACCTCGCGGGCGCCGACGGCGTGATCCAGACGCGGCTCGACAGCATCTTCGACACGAACGAGCTGCGCGATGCGCTGAACGCGTTGGTGAGCTGACCCGGACTAGCTGAACGACTGGCCGCACCCGCACGTGCGGGTGGCATTGGGGTTGTCGATCGAGAACCCCGCTTGCTGCAGGCCGTCCTTGTAGTCGAGCGTCGCGCCGGTGAGCAGCTGCGCACTCGACGGATCGACGATCACCCTCACACCGGAGAAGTCGACCAGCTGATCGTCCTGCGCGACGTCAGTGTCGAAGAACATCTCGTACGAGAACCCCGAGCAGCCACCCGGGCGTACGGCGACGCGCAGTGCGAGCGACGGGTCGCCCTCAGCGTCGATGAGCTCGCGGACTTTGCTGGCGGCGGAATCGGTGAGCGTGATCACAGTGAAAATCCTATCGACTGGAGATGGTGACTTGACAGGGTTCGCGGTGGACGAGGGTGTGGAAGTCGTCGACGGCCGCCTCGCCGGTCTGCTCGACGAACCCTTCGACCATGCCCCTATGGAGGGCACAGACCAGCTCTGGATGGGCCTCGGCCAGCTCGCGGAAGGGGCAGTGGGCGAAGCCGATGACCGCGATCTCGCCGTCGTCCGACCCGTCGACCGCGGGGTCGAAGCCCAGCACGTCGAGCTCGCGGACGAGGGCCTCGAGGCACGAGGGCGCATCGGCATAGCGGGCGCTGTTGGCTCGGCCCTGCGCCCGCCCGATCTCGGCTGCTTCGTCGGGAGCCACGCCCGCCGCTGCGGCCGTCTCGAGCAGCATCCGGGCCAGGAGGGGGTAGGTCGGGGACTCGAGCCCGAGCGAGGGCGCGTCGGCAGCCAGGGAGTAGAGGTGCTGCGGCCGGCCGACCCCGCCGGAGCCGTCCGTGCGGACGTCGAGCAGACCGACGTCGCGCATCCGCTCGAGGTGAGGCCGGACCGTGTTCGGGTGCAGCGCCAACGACTCGGCGATGTCGGACGTGGACAGCGGCCGCGGGGAGCGGGCGAGCTCGAGGTAGATCGCGTAGCGGGTGTTGTCGCCGAGCGCCTTGAGGATCGGCAACCGGCTGTCGGTCACTCCTCAAGATTACACGGCCAAGACCGGTAAAATGGTCCGTGATGCCCGCCGCGCTGACAGTCGCTCCCTCCGTCGAGGAGATCTTCGGGCTGCTCCGCGGCGTCATGGACCCCGAGCTCGGCGGCAACGTCGTCGACCTGGGGATGATCCCGTCGGTGTCAGTCGAGCCCGGCCCGGACGGCGCCCTCGTGACCATCCAGGTGAAGCTCACCATCGGCGGCTGTCCTCTCCGTGCCCAGATCAAGTCCGACATCGAGACGCGGATCGCGACCCACCCGAGTGTGCGCGACGTGCGGATCGAGTGGGGCGAGATGACGAGCGAGGAGCGCTCCGAGGTCATGCTCAAGGCGCGCTGGCACGCGCGCGAGAACGCTCCCGACACCCAGATCCCCGCCACGACCCGCGTCCTCGCGATCGCGTCGGGCAAGGGCGGGGTCGGCAAGAGCTCGGTCACGGTGAACCTCGCAACCGCGATTGCGGCGATGGGCTTCACCGTCGGCGTGCTCGACGCGGACATCTGGGGGTTCTCGGTGCCGCGCATGCTCGGCATGTCGGGCCGGCTCGAAGGCGTCCGTGGCGACGACGGCTCGGGGAAGATCCTCCCGAACGAACGCCGCATCGGCGACGGCATCGTCAAGGTCGTCTCGACCGGCAACCTCGTCGACGACGAAGGCACCGCCCTGATGTGGCGCGGCCTCATGCTCACGAAGGCGGTCGAGCAGTTCCTCCGCGACGTGCAGTGGGGCCACCTCGACTATCTCCTCATCGACATGCCTCCCGGCACGGGTGACGTGCAGATGGGTCTGGCACGGATGATGCCGCGCACCGACCTCATCATCATCACGACCCCCGCCGTGAGCGCGCAGAAGGTCGCGATCCGCGCTGCCGACATGGCACGGCGATCGTTCCTCCGCGTCGCCGGCGTGATCGAGAACATGAGCTCGTTCACCTGCGACCACGGCGAGACGTATGCCCTCTTCGGCTCCGGCGGCGGCCAGGCCCTCGCCGACGAGATCGGTGCCGAGCTGATCGGCCAGATCCCCCTCGAGCCGAGCGTCGCCGCTGGTGGCGATTCGGGCGATCCGGTGGCACTCGACGGTGAGGGCCCTGCGGCAGACGCCTTCCGTGCGATCGCGCACCGCATCGTCGATCACACCGTGCCGCCAGTGCAGATGGCCGGCTGCAGCGCGCGCCTGCTCGAGCAGGTCGAGAAGGCGCTCGGCCCCAAGGAACCGGCGTCGTCTACCTAGCATTGGCCCGCAGCGCATAGGGCTCTCCCGGTGCGAGCACGTCGTGCAATGACCAGAGCTGCCGCTCGCCGAGGATCACCGCATCGACGACCGTGGCGTCCGCTCCGAGTGCTTCGCGCAGCCTCACGAACGCCTGCACGTCCGCCTCAGTCGGTCGTGGATTGCCGTCGGAGCCTTCGCGGTTCTCGAACACCAGCCAGTGGGGGTGCGCGACTTCGGCCAATGCGAGCCGAGTCGCGGCGAGCAATTTCGACGGGTCGACCGCCAGATCGCGAACTCGCACCACGGATCGACTGGTCCAGCACCCCACGTAGGCGCCGTCGCCGTCGAGGAGCCACACCTCGTTGTAGGCCTTGCACGACATCAGCAAGTCGCGCCGCACCCACTCCCGGACATCGTGTGGTGAGCCGAACCGATGGTCGTTGATGTCGGGCTCGAGCTCGTCGTCATCGAAGTCGTCGTCCTCATCGTCGTCGTAGCGCGCGTCGTACGTTCTCATGGCTCTCTCCCTTGGGCTCGCGAAGGAGGGGAAGTGCAGTGCTTCGGGTGTGTGGGATGCTCGGGCGGCACCATCGGTCGGACGCCGGTGCCCGGCACGAGACCCCAGCCGTCGTAGGTCTTCTTGTCGTGGTGCTGGTCGCACAATCGGTCGAGCTCGTCGAGGCGGGTGTGCCGCGTCGTCGCGTACTCCGCACCGGTGGTGTGATCGGCCTCGAGTCGTGCTCGCCTGCCGCACCGTTCGACCGAGCACGTCGGCTGCTCCCAAAGCAGCGCGATCTTCTGTGCGGCAGTCGGGCCGCGGCCGAGACTGGTCACGTTCCGCACGTCGACCCCGTGTGTGACCACCAGCTTCAGCACCGCGTCACCGAGCAACTTGCGCACGACCCCGACCGGCACCGGGCCGATGCCCGCGATCTCGCACACCTCGCCGGCGCCGACTCGCCCGTTCACGATCGCAGTGAGATCGGCACGGATGACCGCGGAGTACGTCGGCGACGTCTTCCCCCCACCGGCTCGTGCTCGCCTGGCCATCTCGACGACCGCGTCGGCGAGGTAGGCCTCCCGAGGCTCGTGCTCGCCGCTCATTCGGGCCGCTTTGAACAGCTCGTCGACGATCGCGTTCAGCGTCACGTCGATCTCGGCGAGGTCCTCGCCGGTCGACTGCAGATGGAGGTGGTGGAACCCGTCAGGGGTCGAGTAGCGGCGGGCCCGGCGACGGCGGCGCAGCCGGTTGTGGGTCTCGTCCGGGTTCCGGTCGGCGTCGGCGATGACCTTGGCGCACCGCTCGCGGAGCTGGCCCAACGACAGGCGACCCGCCGCCTCCCAGAGCTCATCTTCCGCGGCCGGGTTCGCTGTCGCGGCCTGCGCGATGGCCTGGGTCTGAGCGGCCGACAGCTGTCCCACTCGGGCTGCTCGCGCCGTTGCCGTGAGTGCCGCGAGCTGCCGGCCCGCCTCGACCTGGCCTCGCACTGCGGCGTTGGTGGCGCCGGTCAGCGCAGCCACATGAGCCTCGGGCGACGGTGCCGAACTGGCCTTGTACGCGTCAGTCGCCACGAGTCGGGTGGCGAGGAGCAGCTTCATCGTCGCCCCCATCGCCTCGATCGCCGCCGCGTCTCGCAACGCACTCTCACACTCGGCCGGTGTCAGCTGAATGGCATCGAGTCGGGCCGCGACGAACCGCACCGCGCCCGCCGCCAACCGCACATCGCTCACGCCCACGACTCTCGACAACTCGTCGACCCCAGCTCTGTCGACCAATCGGAGAAGCCCTCGAAGCATTGCGAGGCGGGCTACGAAGCCTGTGCCCTCACTCTAAACAGGGGGTGGGACATTGAGTCCGAGGACATCAGCCGAGGACGGCGCGCATCAAGGTCAGCAGCTCGTCGTCGGGCAGCGCCGCGGCTGAGTCCTCAGTGAGCTGGATCGTGCCTTTGCCCGTCCTCAGCTCTGGATGGCGTTCGACGAACCCGCCACCTCCGCCCGGACCCCAGCCGTACAGCGACACACCGTGCTTCCACGTGCCGACGTACAGGCGCTTCTTCCCCACCTCATAGGTCGGGATGCCGTAGGAGATGCGCACGCTCGCGTCGGGCGCGACGGAACGGATCAGCCGCTCGACGCGATCGAACAGCGGTCGGTGCTCGGACGGGATCGCGGCGACGTAGTCGGCGACCGGGTCGGACATCAGTATCCCGGGTCACCCGGGAGCAAGATCCGCATCTGCTCGCCTTCTTGCACGATGCGCGGCACCACGGTCGGCACCGTCTCCGCCTTCGCGGCGGCTGCGACGAGCGAATCCGCATCGTCGAAGCGTGCGATCGCGCTCAGGTTCTTGATCGTCGGGAAGATGATCTCGAACTCGCCGCGTTCGTGCGCGTCGAGCGCGTCCTGAGGCCGGATCCACGTGTTCGCAACCGTTTCGCGATCGTCGTGCAGCGCGACCTGCTTGTCGGGCGCGCGAGCGACGAAGAACCGGGTGTCGTAGCGACGTGGCGGACCCTCGGGGGTGATCCAGTGGCTGAAGTAGTGGATGCGGTCGACGGCAAGCTTGAGCCGCTCGTCATCGCAGACCTCGATGAGCCGCCGTTCCTTCTTGTCGATCGCTGCCCGATGTGAGACGAACCGCGCCTCGACCGCCGTGTCGTCGAGTCGCACCATCTCACCGTCGGCGTTGTAGGCGAGCAGGATGCCGGCCTCTTCGAAGCACTCGCGCACCGCCGCGACCCAGAACGCGAGGCCTCCGACTCTCGATGCCGAGCCGCTCGCTCGCTTCCGCGTCGTTCCGTCCGGAGCAGTAGGGCGACAGGTCCTCGTGACGGTCGTGGGGGTCGACCGCGCCGCCGGGGAACACGTACGCACCTCCGACGAAGTCGGAGTTGAGGTTGCGCATCAGCATGAGGACTTCCATGCCGGCGTCGCCGTCGCGCACGAGCATCACCGTTGCTGCATCGCGGACCTCGACCATCAGCGGTTCTCGATCTCGGGAGGAGGGCCCGACGGGGGCGTCGACGGAGGAGGCTGCGCTGCGTCGGGTCGGACTTCACGCGATGTCACGTCGCGAACAGTGCCATACGCCCATCGCCCGGTCGTCATCGTCGTCTGCACGCGCTTGCTCGCCGCGCCCCTGATCAGCGAGCGCACTGGAGGCAGGAAGAGCAGCAACCCGATGGCCGCCGTGACGAAGCCGGGGATCACGAGGAGCACGCCGCCGACCGCCTTCAAGAAGCGGTCCATGAGCTCTTTCGTCGGCACCTCCCGCTCCTGCGCGGACCGCTGCAGCGTCGCCATGATGCCCAGGCCCTGCCGCTTCACGACCCAGATCCCGATGATCGACAACACGACGAGCAAGCCGATCGTGTTCCACCAACCGATCGCGCTGGCGACCCATATCGCGACGCCGATCTCGATGATCGGGACCGCGATCAGGAGGGCCAGGAACACCCTGACCACCCTATCGGCGGGGCATCGTTCCTATGCTCGGCGGCGTGCCCGACCGACCAACGCAACGATCGTCGCAACGAGCTCCGTCGATCGACGCGTTGGCTCGTTCGATCGCGGACGTCGCGCTGCCGCAGCCGCTGCTCGTCGACGCCGCTCGCGCCGCGGTCGCGGCGAACGATCCCGACTCCGCGAGAGCGTGTGCAGAAGCGACTGCTCATGCGTTGCTGCAGCCGGTGATCAACGCGACCGGCGTGCTCCTCCACACGAACCTCGGGCGCGCTCCCGTCGCGTGGCAGCAGGACGCCGGGTACTCGAACCTCGAGCTCGACCTCGTGTCCGGCCGTCGCGGATCGCGCCACGCGCACGCAGCGGCGCTCCTCGCTCGAGCGTGCGGCGCGGAGGCTGCGATGATCGTGAACAACGGCGCGTCGGCTGTGCTCCTCGTCCTCGCGGCCGTGGCGCGTGGGCATGACGTCCTCGTCTCGCGCGGCGAAGCGGTCGAGATCGGCGGAGGGTTCCGGGTGCCAGAGGTCATGGCCGAGTCGGGTGCTCGCCTGGTCGACGTCGGGACGACGAACCGAACTCGCCTCGCCGACTACTCGAGCGCGCTCGCTCTCGGCGACACCGATGTGGCGCTCGTGCTGAAGGTGCACCCGTCGAACTACCGAATCGAAGGGTTCACCGAGGGAGTCGAGGTGGCCGACCTCGCGACGCTCGATGTGCCGGTCGTCGTCGACATCGGCTCGGGGCTGCTCGACGCTGCGTGTCCGTGGCTGAAGGGTGGCCCACCCGAATGGGTGAGAGGCGAGCGCGCGGCACGTCAGACACTCGAGGCGGGCGCGGCAGCGGTCACGTTCTCGGGCGACAAGCTCCTCGGTGGACCGCAGGCGGGCATCATCGCCGGTCGCCGCGACGTCGTCGACGCGTGCGCACGCCACCCTCTCGCCCGCGCGCTCAGAGCCGGTGGGCTCACCCTCGCGGTGCTGCAAGCGACCGCGCTCGCGTACCTCAGCCGTGACGGCGACACGATCCCGTTCTGGCGGATGGCGACGATCCCCGTCGGCGACCTCAGAGCCCGCGCCGAGGCGATCGACGTCCGCAAGGTCGTCGAGACGCAGGCCGTCGCGGGAGCGGGCTCGCTTCCCGGCACCGAGATCCCGTCGATCGGCCTCGCCGTTCCGGGCGATCACACGACGGAGCTGCGCGGCGCGACGCCGCTCCCGATCATCGCCCGCGTGCACGACGACGTCACCATCTGCGACTTGCGCACCGTCGATCCGATGCACGATCCCGCGCTCGCATCCGCACTCCGAGCGCTGGCTTGACCGACGCCACACCGCCGAGCCGCGTCATCGCGACTGCCGGTCATGTCGACCACGGCAAGTCCACGCTCGTCCTCGCGCTCACCGGCACCGACCCAGACCGCTTCGAGGAGGAGAAGCGACGCGGGCTCACCATCGACCTCGGATTCGCGTGGACCGCGCTGCCTTCGGGCGCGCACATCGCGTTCGTCGACGTGCCCGGCCACGTCCGCTTCCTCAAGAACATGCTTGCGGGAGTCGGTTCGGTCGATGCCTGCCTTTTCGTCGTTGCGGCGACGGAAGGGTGGAAGCCGCAGAGCGAGGAGCATCTGCGCATCCTCGAGCTGCTCGGCATCACGCACGGGGTGATCGCTCTGACCCAGACCGACCTCGTCGACCCCGACCACCTCGAGCTCGTGAAGCTCGACCTTGCTGAGCGCGTGGCGGGATCGTTCCTCGAGGACGGTGAGGTCGTGGGCACGGCCGCCCCGCTCGACGTCGGCGTCGACGAGCTGCGCGCCGCCCTCGACCGTCTGGTGCTGAGCACGCCCGCATCAGAAGACCGCGGGCGTCCCCGGTTGTGGATCGACCGAGTGTTCGCGGCGAAGGGAGCGGGGACGGTCGTGACCGGCACGCTCACGGGGGGCGCGCTCGAAGTCGGCGACGAGCTCGTCGTCGAGCCGGGCCATCATCAAGTGCGCGTTCGTGCGCTCCAGACGTTCAACCGCGGCGTCGAGCAGATCGAGCCCGGCAACCGAGTCGCGGTCAACCTCGCCGGCGTGGATCACGACGCTGTCTCACGGGGTGACGCGGTCGTCCAGCCATCGCGTTGGCGACCCGCGAGGGTGTTCGACGCCGAGCTCCGCGCGCTGGGCTCGCTCGCGCACGACGTCTCGCGTCGAGGTGCGTACACGCTGTCGATCGGTTCGGGCGAGCACCCCGCGCAGCTGCGTGTGATCGGCGGTGACGCGATCGCAGCCGGCACGTCGGGATGGGTGCGGCTCAGGATCCCGGCCGCGCTGCCGCTGCTCCCCGGCGACCGGTTCGTGCTCCGCGAGTCCGGTCGGGCCGAGACTGTCGGCGGCGGCGAGATCGTCGAGCTCGCGCCGGTGCGCACAGTGAGCAAAGCCCGTCCCGATCGCTCGGTCGATCGTCTGATCGCCGAGCGGGGACCGATGTTCCCGACCGAGGTCGAGGCGCTCACGGGTGAGCGTCGTGACCCGAACTTCGGTCGATGGGTCGCAGCTCCCGAGCACATCGAGACGATCCGCGAGACGCTGGCGCAGGCGATCGCGTCGGCGGGGCCTCTCGGTCTCGACGTCGCGACCCTCGATGACTACCAGCGCGAGGCGCTCGCTCATCTCGACGACGTCGCGGTGGAAGGCGGCAGAGCTCGACCTGTCGCCGAAGCCGATCCTCTTGCAGATCACCCCTTCCTCGACGACCTCCGCCGTGCTCCGTTCGCGCCGCCCGCGCCAACGTCCGTCGATCGGGGCGCGCTTCGCGAGCTCGTGCGCCGCGGTCTCGTCGTGGAACGCGACGGGATCTGGTTCGCAGCCGACGCGGTCGACGCGGCGGCTGGCATCGCGGCAGCGCTGTTGCGCCAGCATCCCGACGGCATCACCGTGTCGCAGATCCGCGAGGCGCTCGACACGTCGCGCAAGTACGCGATGCCACTGATCGCCGAGCTCGACGCGCGGGGAGTGACACGGCGTCGAGACGACCTTCGCATCGCCGGGCCGCGGGTGCCCGATGTGCCCGGCTCGGGCTAGCTCTCGTCCGAAGGCTTGGCGTCGACCACGGTGCGTAGCGTGCGCACACGCTTGCGGTCCTTGCCGAGGAAGCCGGCTCGGCGCGGAGGCGCAGCCGTCTCGAGCTCTCGCGCGACGCGTGCGACCTCGACCGCGTTCGTGATGACCTCGCCGAAGCCGTCGGGATCCGCGAGCAGCCAGGAGTGCGATCCGTCGATGACCTGACCGTCTGCGCCGACCGCGGCACAGAGCGCGTCGAACGACTCTCTCGGGATGATGCCGTCGCGCGTGCCCCACAGCACGACGACCGGGAGCTCGCGCCGCTTCAGCGCCTCGAGCTCGTAGGTGAGGTCGACGCGCCGTGCGAGGAAACCCACCTTGAGCAGTGCTCGAGGGTTGCGCAGCAGGTTCGGCAGCGCATCTTCGAGCATGATCGGGATGACCTTCGTGGCCTGCGGGATCGGCCACATGTCGCTCGGGAAGTGCAACCCCCAGTCCCACAGGGGACGGTCCGCGAGTGACTTGAGCTTCGAGCCCGCTTTCCACGCGGACCCGCCGATCGAGTTGACGAGCACGAGAGAGCGCACGCGCTCCGGGTAGTCGTATGCGAACCGGATCGCGACGCCGCCGCCGAACGAGTGGCCGATCAGGAAGACCGGTTCGTCGATGTGCACTGCCTCGAGGAACCGCTCGACCCACCGCGCGTAGCCGGCGAGCGAGAACTCGCGCTTGGGGAGCTCGGCCGTGCCGCCGAAACCGGGCTGGGCCGGTGCGTACACGCGGCAGCCCTGCGCGACGAGCCGCTGGATCGCTCCCTTGTACGCGTGGTGGGCCAGGCCCCAGCCGTGGAGGATGACCACGGGGAGTCCTTCCCCCGCCACTCCGTACATCGCGGGGCGCTCGTCGACCCAGGTGCGCTTCCAGACCACAGGCGCGCGTTCGTTCGTCGCGGGATCGAGAGGTGCGGCCATGCCCAGCTCGGGACCCCGGCTGCCCTCGGCCGAGGCGTCGCGGACGCTGGCCACCAGCGACACCATACCCAGCGGACGTCACCCAGCATGCTGAGCGAGTGTTGCGAACTTGTGTCAGGAAGCGTCAGAAAGAGGCGTCAGCCGCGGTGAGCGAGCAGCTGCTTGCGCTCGAGCTCGTTCAGCCCGCCCCAGATGCCGTGCTGCTCACGGATCCGGAGCGCGTAGGACAGGCAGGGCTCGCGCACGTTGCACTGCGCGCAGATCGCCTTGGCCCGTTCTTCACGTTCGGCCTTCTCTTCTTTGCGCTCGAACTGGGACGGCGGGAAGAAGACGACGGCCTGGGGCCCGCGACACGCCGCCTTGATCTGCCAGGCCTCTTCGTTGCGCTGAGCGGTCACGCCCGGGTACCCCCTTGTCAGGAGGCCGACCGTACAACCGCGGCTCGCGGCCTTTCAACGGTGAACTTTCGCGAATTCTGTGAATACTCACGCGAACTGGTGCAGGTCAGGACCTGTCGGACGGCGCTTCATTACGGGCCTCCTCAGTGGATCCGGCCCCTTTCCGACGCTCACGCTGCTCGCGGTGGTCGCGCGCGCCGCCCGCCTCGGGCTCGACCTCGAGCATCGGGCCATCGACCTCGACCACACGGATCGGGTCGCCGGCCTTGATCGGAGTCGCGCGGTTCGTGCGGGCGCGCCACTGCGCGTCACGGACACGCACCACTCCGTCGGGATCCACGTCGACCACGGCGGTGCCCATCTCGCCGATCATCCACTCGCGGCCGATGGTGGGCGTCGCGAACCTGGTGCGGATCATGGTCGGCATCCCGGCGAGCATCGCGAGGAGCACTCCGGCAATCGCGAACAGCAAGGTGATCCAGGAGAGTGACAGGCCGTCGTAGAGGAGGAGGCTGCCGCCGGTGAATGCGGCGGTGCCCACGCCTGTCCAGAAGCGGGGAACCCCGGTCTGCACGTCGATGGCGAACGCGAGCATCGAGAAGAGGAGGAGCGCGACGGCGGCCGGTCGGGTCGGCAGCACGTTGAGCCCGTACGCGCTGAGCACCAGGAAGAGCGCGCCCACGCCCCCGGCGATGCCGACGCCCGCGACGTAGAACTCGAAGACGAGCAGCACGAGCCCGATCGTCAACATCAGGTAGGCGACCGGCGGGCTCGCGACCGTGTGCAGCAGGCGAGGGAGGAGGTCGAGCTTCGAGAACCTCACCTGCGCGATGGGCTGGCTGCGGGGGCCATTCGCGCCTTGCACGATCTGCGCGGTGTGCAGGGTCGTGCCGTTCACGTCGAGGCCGTCGAGCCCCACGATGAACTGGCCGAGCACGGGGGAGTTGAGGTCGATGACGCCCGCGGTGACCGCTTCGGTCGCGCCGAGCGACGAGCAGCACCACTTCTCGATCGTCGCCTTGTCACTCACGGTGAGCGCGGTGGCGTCGAGCGGGTCGCCGAAGTTGCCGACGCGACTGCCGGGCGAGATGCCGGTCACGCCCGCAACGAGCAGGAGCTGCCCACTGCCTTGGTACGCGCGGGCACCGCTCGGCCCGACCCATATCGCGATCGGCACCTTGGACGCTGCGACGTCGTCGAGCAGGGCGGCCATCTGGTCGTCGTCGATGACGGCCTTCTTGCTGTTGAGCTGGATGACGAGCGCCTGGACGTCCTGGCTCTCCGCGCGGTCGATCGCCTTCTCGATGAAGTCGGCCTGGACGGGGTCGAGCAAGCCGGTGACTTCGATCACGTTGATCGGCGGGACCTTCGAGGCATCCTGCGCGCTTGCGGGGTGCGCGACGAAGAGGGTGCTCGCGGCCACGAGGGCGCCGAGGGCGGCGCACACCCTGGATAGTCTGCGCAACCGAGCCTCCGAAGGGGGATGGTTGGATCCGCTGGCGTTCTTCGCCACGTCCCGGTTGGTCATCGTGGCCGGGAAGGGCGGCGTGGGCAAAACCACGGTGACCGCAGCGCTCGCGGTCGCAGCCGCCAAGTCTGGCCTGCGTGTGCTCGTGGTGGAAGTCGAGGGCAAGAGCGGCCTCGCTCGGCTCTTCGGCCTCGGTGCGCTGCACTACGACGAGGCCACGGTGCTCGAGGGTGCCGGGTCCGGAACCGTGCAGGCCCGGGCGATCACGCCGACCGACGCGCTGCTCGAGTATCTCGTCGACCACGGCATGCGACGGCTCTCGAACCGTCTCGTACGCGGGGGTGCCCTCGACGTCGTGGCGACCGCCGCTCCCGGGATCGAGGACATCCTCGTGCTCGGCAAGGTGAAGCAGCTCGAGCGGGGTGGCGCCGTCGACGTGATCCTGCTCGACGCGCCCGCGGCGGGCCACGCGATCACGTTCCTCGAGTCGGCGCGCGGCCTGGTCGACGCGGTCACCGTCGGGCCCATCAACAGCCAAGCGCGCGACGTGATGGAGATGCTGAACGATCCACAGCGTTGCTCCGTGGTGCTCGTCACTCTCCCTGAGGAGACACCGGTCAACGAGCTCGTCGACACCGCGTACTCACTCGAGGATCGCGTCGGCATCAGCCTCGGTCCCGTGATCGTCAACGGCCTCTACCCGGAGCGGGCCGGCATGGACGTCGACCCTGCCGCGGCCGCCGAAGCGGCCGGCGTCGCGCTCATGCCGGGCGAGGCTGATGCGTTGCGCACCGCGGCAGCGTTCCGCACTGCACGTGTCGCGCTGCAGGACGAGCAGATCGCTCGGCTGTCCGACCGTCTGCCGCTTCCGCAGATCCACCTCCCGTTCCTGTTCAAGACCGACCTCGCCAACGACGACGTACGTGTGCTCGGCGACGCGGTGCTCGAGGGCATCGCAGGTCTCGACGTGCTGCCGAGATGACGCTCGACGAGATCGTCGCGGGCAGCTCGATCGTGTTGTGCTGCGGCACTGGAGGCGTCGGCAAGACCACGATCGCGGCGTCGATCGCGTTGCACGGCGCCCAGAAGGGCCGACGCTGCGTCGTCGTGACCATCGACCCGGCGAAGCGGCTCGCTGACGCGCTGGGTCTCGAAGGGCTCACGAACGCGCCGTCCGAGATCGACGGTGACTGGCCGGGGCAGCTGTGGGCGATGATGCTCGACACGAAGACGACGTTCGACGAGCTGGTGGCGCGCAACGCATCAGATCCCGCACAGGCTCAGCGGATCTACGGCAACCGCTTCTACCGCAACATCTCCGGGCGGCTCTCGGGCACGCAGGAGTACATGGCGATGGAGAAGCTCTACGAGCTGCACGAGGAGTCGCACTTCGACCTCGTTGTGGTCGACACGCCTCCCACGCGCAACGCCCTCGACTTCCTAGACGCGCCGCGACGGCTCACGCGCTTCCTCGACCATCGCCTCTACCGCATCCTCATGACGCCGGGTCGCGCCTATGTCAGGGCGGTCAACGTCGCCGCGCAGGCGTTCCTCCGCACGGTCTCGAAGGTCGTCGGAGGCGACGTGATCGACGACGCGATCGCGTTCTTCCAGGCGTTCGACGGGATGGAGGCTGGCTTCCGTGATCGCGCGGAGCGGGTGCTCGAGCTGCTCGCGGCTCGTGAGACGTCGTTCGTGCTCGTGGCGTCACCGCGCGGCGACACCGTCGAGGAGGCGTCCTATTTCGCGGATCGGTTGGCAGAAGGCGGCATCTCGGTCGCAGCCCTCGTGGTGAATCGGATGCATCCACGGTTCGGCACGGGCCTCGCCGAGGCGACGCGTGAACGCGCTCGCACGCTCGCAGGCACTGATCTCGGCGAGCTGTTCGCGAACCTCGCCGACTTCGAGCTCGTCGCCGCGCGCGAGGAGGATCACCTCGCGGGCCTCGCCGCGCGCGTCGAGCCTGCGCCGGTGGTGCGCGTGCCGTTCCTCGAGACCGACGTGCACGACCTCGGCGGCTTGGATGCGATCGGCGCGCATCTCTTTCGGTAGCCTCGCTTCGTGCCCGTGATCCTCGTTGCGACCGATGCCGACTGGATCCTCGGCGAGGTGCAGGCGGCGCTCGGTGGGCGCGACACGACGATCCGCTGGGTGCGCGCCGGAAAGGACGTGGTCCCCGCGCTGAAGATCGAGGCGGCCGACCTCGTCGTCCTCGATCTGCAGATCGGGAACATGGGTGGCATGGCCGTGTGCATGGACATCCGGCTCGAGGCGGGAGCCGATCGGCTGCCCGACGTCGGTGTGCTGATGCTCCTCGACCGCGCCGCCGATGTGTTCTTGGCGCAGCGCTGCCACGCTGACGGCTGGCTCATCAAGCCGCTCGACGCGTTCAGGCTGCGCCGTGCCGCCGACGCGATCCTGCGCGACGAGACCTACGAGGAGGGCGTGCCCGCGCCCGCCCCCGAGATCGCTGCTGAGGTCGCTCCCGAGGTCGCTTAGCCCGCGAGCGCGGCGCGCAGTGCGTCGAGCCGCTCGGGCACGACGCGCCAATAGACCCAGCGCCCGCGCTTCTCGCCGACGATGAGCCCGGCGTCGCTGAGCGCCTTCGTGTGATGGCTGATCGTCGGCTGTGCCTTCCCCAACGGCTCGACCAAGTTGCACGAGCACACCTCGTCAGCGGTGGCGATCATGCTGAGGAGTCGCAGCCGCACGGGGTCGGCGAGCGCCGCGAAGCCGCGGGCCAGCGCCTCCGCCTCGTCTGCGGCCAGGGGCGCCACGAGGACCGACGGGCAGCATGTATTGACATCAGTCGATGTTATTTGCGACAGTCGATGCATCGATGTTCGTGAATCTATCAGGAGCCAGGTGATGTCAAGGGTCCAGCTCGCGCTCAACGTGTCCGACCTCGACGAGGCGGTCGCCTTCTACTCGAAGCTCTTCGCCACGCAGCCCCGCAAGGTTCGTCCGGGATACGCCAACTTCGCGATCGCCGAGCCGCCGCTCAAGCTCGTGCTCATGGCCGGTGACGGCGCTCCCGGAACGCTCAACCACCTCGGTGTTGAGGTCGACGACACCGAGGCCGTCGCCACTGCCCATGCACGTCTCGAGGGTGAAGGGCTCACGTGTGCCGTCGAGGACGAGGTCGCGTGTTGCTACGCGGTGCAAGACAAGGTGTGGGTCGACGCACCCGACGGCGAGCCGTGGGAGATCTACACGGTGCTCGAGGACATCGAGACTCCGCGTGATGAGCTCTGTTGCTCGTCAGCGCCGGAGTCCGCTGCCCGCTGCTGCTGACGTTGCCCGCCGACCTCGCAAGGCGCGCCACCGCGGAGGCGGTTGGCACCGGCTTCCTCGTCGCGGTCGTCGTCGGCTCGGGCATCTTCGCCCAGCGTCTCTCGCCGAACGACATCGGGCTCCAGCTGCTCGAGAACTCCATCGCGACGGGCGCGGGGCTGGTCGCGCTCATCCTTGCCTTCATGTCGATCTCGGGCGCCCACTTCAATCCCGTCGTGACGCTCGCGAGTCGTCTCGCTGGTCACCTCGACAACCGCGAGAGCGTCGCGTACGTCATCGCGCAGGTTTCGGGTGGGTGCGTAGGCGTGGTCGTCGCGAACCTCATGTTCGACCTTCCCGCGGTGACTTTCTCCACACACGATCGTTCGTCTGCTGGCGTGTGGCTGGGGGAGGTCGTCGCGACGTTCGGGCTGTTGCTGGTGATCCTCGCTCTCGCACGTACGGATCGGTCGTCGTTCGTGCCGTTCGCGGTCGGCGGCTACATCGCGGCGGGGTACTGGTTCACGAGCTCGACGAGCTTCGCGAACCCGGCGGTGACGATCGCGCGCTCGCTCACCAACACCTTCGCCGGCATCAGCCCGGCGTCTGTGCCCGCGTTCGTGATCGCACAGGTCGCACGTGGCCTCGCCGCGATCGTGTTCTGTGGCTACCTCTATCGCGTGGCAGTCGAGGTCTCATGACGGTCTCCAGCGTCCTCTTCCTGTGCGTGCACAACGCCGGTCGGTCTCAGATGGCCGCGGCATGGCTCGAGCATCTGGCGGCCGGCAGAGCGGTGGCATTGTCGGGCGGCTCGGAGCCGGCTTCAGGGGTGAACTCCCGCGCTGTCGAGGCGATGGCCGAAGTCGGGATCGACATCACGAGCGCGATCCCGAAGCGGTGGTCCGACGCGGACCTCGACGAGGCAGACGTCGTGGTGACGATGGGATGCGGCGATTCGTGCCCGTTCATCCCCGGCAAGCGCTACGAGGACTGGGCTGTCGACGACCCCGCTGACCAGCCACTCGAGCGAGTCAGAGAGATCCGCGACGACATCGAGCGACGGGTCGAGGCTCTGCTCGCAAGCATCGGCGTCGCGCTGGGCTGAGCCATTACGGTCGCGCGGATGTCGCGCCCCCGATTGACGTCGCTTCTTCTTGCCACCGCGATCGCTGTCGCCGCGCTCGGCGTCGCTGCGGGTGTTGCCGAGGCGCAAGACACGACGGCGACCACCACTGCGACCACCGCGCCGACGACCGCCCCGACGACCGCCCCGACCACTGCGGCCACGACAGAAGCACCGACGACCACACGGGCTGCGACGACCGCTGCGCCCGCGACGACCGCAGCGCCGACGACGACTGCTGCGCCGGCGACGACAGCAGCCGCGGCGACGAGCCCCAACGACAGCGACAACTGGCTGCTGATCCTGATCGGGGTGGTGATCGTCGTCGGCATCGTTGCCTTCTTCGTCACTCGTTCACGTTCCCTGAAGGCGAAGCAGGCGTGGAAGCAGCAGGCCACGGCGCTGCTCGACGAGCTCTCCGATGTCGGGATCAACCTCGCCGCGGCGCAGCCCTCGGCGATCCCGGTGATCGCGGCGCGCACCGAGGCGCGGCTCGTGCAGCTCAATGCGCAGCTGTCGACGATCCACCAGCGCGGGCCCTCGGCAGTCGAGCGCAACGCGCTCGGTGCCCGTGATCAACGCGTCGAGCACGCTGCACGCAACGCTGACCCAGGTCACGCTGGCGCCTCCGGGCACGCAGGCGCCCGCCGCGGCGAACATCGCGAACGACGCCGCGATGCTCGACAGCACGGCGCGGTCCGCCAAGCTCAGCTTGTTGGGGGTCGGCACCACCGCATGACGAAGGGGTGGCGGGCGTGGGGGCCCGCAGTGGTGTGCCTCGTGATGGCGGTCACGGCGGTCTCGGCGTGCGCTGGCGGCTCGAATGCCGCGGCGTCCGGAGATCCGCAAGACCTGCAGCAGAAGATGCAGATCGTCGAGCAGCAGTTCCAGGCCGAGCAGCAGGTGCTCGACAAGAACCAGGACTCGATCCTGAACATCGTGAGCGGTGGCGGGGCGCAAGTGCCGGCCAACCTCTTCGACTTCCTGCACGACTCGGGGATCCTGTTGGCGTGAGGTCGGCGACGCGGTCGAGGCGACGTCATCCGACGACTTGCTCGTGGGCTGGCAGGCGCATGCCGACGCGTGGTGCGCGCTCGAGTCGGGCGACTTCGACGACGACTTCTTCAAGATCTATGGCGGAGCGCATGTCTTGCCCCCGCTCGTGGCGTTCCTCGACTCGTACTGCGGCGACGACGAGGCGGCGGCCCTCGTCGCGGCCGCAGACGCCCACGGGCTCGGCGAGGGCATGGCATCGTCCGGCGTCCCGACTGCGGGCATCGATCTGGACGAGCTCCTCGCTCGGCTGAGCGGCTAGGAAGAGGCGATGGACGAGCTCAAGGTCGTGGCCCCTGCCTTCGTCGAGATGGCGCATCGCATCGTGTGGTGCTCGGCCGCGACGATCGACCAATCGGGACGTCCGCGCAGCCGTGTGCTCCATCCGGTGTGGGAGTGGGATGGCAGCACTCTCCGCGGAGTGATCGCGACGAGCCCTCTGTCTCCGAAGCGCGCCGACCTCGACGCGCATCCGTTCATCTCGCTCAACTACTGGGCGAACAACCACGACACGTGCCTTGCCGAGTGCACCGCGGAGTGGAAGCTCGACGACGAGAGCCGAGCCGAGGGATGGGATCGGATCAGGAATGCGCCCGCGCCCGTCGGCTACGACCCGAGCATCATTCCCGGCTGGGACTCGCCGACCGCGCTCGCGTTCGGCATCCTCGAGGTCGTGCCTTGGCGGCTGCGGGTGATGCCGGGGTCGTACATGGTGGCGCGCGAGGGCGTGCTGCTCACGTGGTCGACCTCGCGAGCTTCATAGAAGCAGCGACAAGCGGGTACACACCCGCATGGCCACCGTTCCCGACCACGACCTCCTCGATCTCGAACGGCAGGGTTGGACCGCGTTGACCAAGGGCGAGGATGCCGCGGCCGAGTTCTACGGCCGTGTGCTCGCGGAGCAGGTGCTGATGCTGCTGCCGGGCGGCGTGGTGCTGAATGACCGGAGCGGGGCGCTCGACGCGCTTCGGGCGACGAGCTGGACGGGCTTCGAGCTGCTGCCGGGCCTCGTGCAATGGCTCGGACCCGACGCAGCGGTCGTCGCCTACGAGGGGCGCGCCCGCAGGGGGGACGACGAATACCACGCCCTGTTCAACAGCACCTACACACGCCAGAACGGCAAGTGGAAGCTCGCGGTCCATCAGCAGACGCCGTTCTGACCCTCGAGCTGGGCTCCGTCAGTGGAGCTGCTCGATCTCCTCGAGAGAGGCCTCACCGGGCTTCTTGCCGGCGATGATCATCGCGAGCACTTCGTCCTTCGTGACGTCGGCCTTGTTCACCGTGCCGACGAGCCGCCCCTGCAACATCACGCTGATGCGGTCGGAGAGGTCGAACACGTCGTGGATGTCATGGCTGATCAGGAAGATGCCGATGCCCTCGGCCTTCAGCTGCCTGATGAGCTCGCGAACCTGTTCTGTCTCGGCCGGGCCGAGTGCGGCGGTCGGCTCGTCCATGATCAAGATCCCCGCGTTGAAGTGGACCGCGCGAGCGATGGCAACCGACTGGCGCTGGCCGCCGGACAGCGACCGCACTGGGTTGCGGAGGTTCGTGAAACGCGGGTTGAGCCGGTGCATCACCCTCGCGGTCGCCGCGGCCATCGCCGAGTCGTCGATCGAGCCAGTCTTCGTGCGGAGCTCGCGGCCGAGGAAGACGTTGCCCGCGGCATCGATGTTGTCGGCCAGCGCGAGCTTCTGGTAGATGACCTCGACGCCGTGCTGGCGGGCTTCGCGAGGGTTGCGGATCACCACGTGCTGCCCGTTGATGAGGATCTCGCCGGAGTCCGCGGGATGAGCGCCCGAGAGCGTGTGCATCAGCGTCGACTTGCCAGCGCCGTTGCCGCCGACGAGGCCGACGACCTCACCGGGATAGAGGTCGACCGTGACGTCGTCGACCGCGTGAAGGCCGCCGAACGACACCCGGATGTTGCGGAGCTCGACGAGCGGGACGTCCCGGGTCTGAGGCGACTGTTCGTTGGTGGATGTGTCGGTCATCTGGCTCATCTCCTCCGGTCAGGCGCGGCCTGACTGGATGATCACCGCTGACACGATAAGTCCTGCGGCGAGCGCGCCGAGCGCCCACTTGCGTCGCCCTTGCCTGAGTGTGGAGTCGATGGCGACTGCGGTGACCAGCACGACGCCGACGACGATGTCTTGCGATGGGGAGTCGATCCTCAGCAACACCATGCCCGAGCGCAGTGACTGCATGATCACGGCGCCGAGCACGGCGCCGACGATGGTCCCGATGCCGCCTGCGAACGATGTGCCGCCGATGACGGCCGCTGCGATGACGTCGAGCTCGTTCTGCACGCCGAGATTGGTGACTGCGCCGTTGAGGCGGGCTGTCTGGATGGCTGCGCTCACGCCGCACAGCACGCCCATCAGCACGAACGTGAGCATCACGGTGCGGCGGGTGTTGATGCCGCCGAGCTCGGCCGCCTCGGGGTTGCCGCCGTACGCGAAGACATAGCGACCGAAGCGTCGACGTTTGGACAGATAGGTCATCAGCAGGGTCACGCCGATCAGGATCACCACCGGGTTGGCGATACCGGTGGGCTTGCCCGTGATGGGTGACGGGTACCGGTTGGCGACCAGTCCCACTGCCGCAACGACGACCACACAGCCCACGACGGCGAGCCCGACCTCAGCCCACATCGGCCGCACCCCGAGCCCGTGTCGCTGCCGGCGCCGGCGGGAGAGGATGATCGTGAACACGATGAGCGCGCAGGCGAGGACGGCCACCAGCCAACTTCGCCATTCGCCGAGCGAGCCCTTCGCGCCCCCGCCGAGCAGCTGGAACGTCGGGTTGAGCGGTGAGAGTGTCTGTCCCTTCTTGTCCCCCATGCGGAAGATCGCCCCGCGCCAGACGAGGAAGCCGCCGAGCGTGACGATGAAGGCGGGTACGCCCGCGTACGCGATCACGAAGCCCTGGATGCTGCCGACCAGCGCGCCGAGCGCGAGCCCGAACAAGATCGCGATGATCCATACGTACGCCTTGTTCTGGAGCCCGTTCGCGGTGACGTCGACGCCGAAGAACGCGAACTTGCCGTCCGTCTGGACGAGGGCCATTGCGTAGCCGAGGAATCCGAGGAGCGACCCGACCGAGAGGTCGATGTTCCTCGACACGATGATGAGCACCATGCCCGTCGCCATGATGGCGATGGAGGTGCTCTGCACCGAGAGGTTCCACAGGTTGCGCGACGTGAGGAAGTCGCCACCCGAGAGGATGTGAAACGCGATCCAGATCCCGATCAGAGCGCCCACCAGGCCGAGGAGCCGCGTGTCGAGCTCAGTGGAGGAGAGCACACCCCGCCACTTCGACTGCGAGGGCGCGCTCGGCCCCGCTTCAGTGGGCTTTGCCTCCACTGTCGTCATCAACGTCTCCCTGGTCACTTCGACGCCGACGTACGACATGCCCCCCGCCCGGAGGTCCGGACGGGGGGCAACGTCGTCGTGCAGTAGCTACGGGATCAAGGTCAGCAGACGGACACCGAGCCGGCGGTCACGCCCTTGCAGACGTTGTCCTTCGTGGTCCACCCGGCGTCGATCACGACGCTCAGGTTGTCCTTGGCGATCGGCTGCGGCGTCAGCAGGATCGACGACACCTGGATGCCGCCCGGCGTCGTGAACGGCTTCGTGCCCTGGACGGTCGAGGCGTCCTTGCTCTTGCAGAGCTCGATCGCTGCATCGCCAGCCGTCTTGCCGAGCAGGCGAGCGTCCTTCCACACGTCCACAGTCTGCGTGCCGAGGGCGATGCGGTTGAGCGCCGCTTGGTCGCCGTCCTGACCGGACACCGGGACCTTGCCAGCGAGTCCCTGCGCCTGGAGTGCAGCCACCACGCCACCGGCCATGCCGTCGTTCTCGGAGAGCACGGCCTGGACGTTGTTGTTGTTCGCGGTCAGGAACTGCTCCATCTCGGTCTGGGCCTTCGACGGATCCCAGTTGTCGGTGTAGGTCTCGCCCACGATCTTGATGTCGCCCGACTTCACGGCGGCACCGATGATGTCGTCATAGCCGCTGCGGAGGAAGTCGGCGTTGGCGTCGGCCTTGTTGCCCTTGATGACCACGTAGTTGCCCTTGGGCACGGCGTTGGAGATCGCCTTGGCCTGCAGGCGACCGACCTCGACGTTGTCGAACGTGATGTAGAGGGCCTTCTCGTCCTCGATCAGACGGTCGTACGCGATGACCGGCACGCCGTTCTGGATCGCGGTCGCGACGGACGGCTTGATGGCCGTGCCGTCCTGGGCGAGGATGATCAGGACGTTGGCGCCCTGTGAGATCAGGTTCTCGACGTTGGTCGCCTGGGTCTCAGCTGACGACTTCGCGTCGTTCGAGATGTAGGTACCGCCGCCGGCTGCGACGGCGGCTTTGATCGCCGGCTCGTCGAACTTGGCCCAGCGCTCTTCCTGGTAGTTGTTCCACGACACACCGACGACGCACTTGGCGCCGCCTGCGGCGGCTGTCGTGGCTGCACCGCCGGCGCCGGTCGTGCCCGCACCACCGGCCGCGCTCGTTGCCGCGCCTCCGCCTGCTGTCGTCGCACTGGCGCTGCCACTGTCGTCACCGCACGCCGCGAGCGCCAACGCCATGCTGACGCCGGCAGCTAGCACGGCGAATCTTCCGAAACGCATCTGTGCTCCCCCTCAGGTCCTTGAAAGCCGCAGACGCCCAGGTGGCGCCCACAGGCGGGGACTATAACGGTCCACTTCTTCCGAGCCCAGGTTTCCGGCCGCGCGGTTCCGTTACGAGGCCGCTGTGCTCGAATACCGCCTGTGGTCGGGGCGCGTGCACGATGCGCACAAGTGGTGCTCGGTGCGGTCCTCGGAAGCGCCTCGCTGCTCGTGGCCGCATGTGGAGGGGGCGGATCGTCCGGCGCCACGGCCCCTCACTTCGTCGACGACACCTCCCGCTCGGGAATCTCCCATGAGTACGGCGGCGGGTTCGAGTACTTCGTCGGGGGAGGAGTCGCTGCATTCGACTGCGACGGCGACGGCCGCGACGAGCTCTACCTCGCAGGTGGCGCCAGCCCCGCCGCGCTGTACCACAACGACAGCGCGATCGGCGGCGCCCTGCGCTTCACCCCTATCGCGTCGCCGGTCACCGACCTCCCCGCGGTCACAGGTGCGTATCCGATCGACATCGACAGCGACGGACACGTCGACCTCGTGGTGCTCCGCCACGGCGGTGACGAGGTGCTGCGCGGCCTCGGAGGCTGCCGCTTCGAGGACGCGACCGCGCAGCTCGGCCTCGCGCTCCCACCCGGCTGGACGACGGCGTTCAGCGCGACCTGGGAGGGGTCGAACGCGCTGCCGACCCTCGCGTTCGGCCGTTACCTCGTCCCCGGGCAGGATCAGTGCGACCAGAGCTGGTTCGTGCGATCGGACGCGGCCGGAGCGGGTTACGCGAAGCCGCTCCCCCTCCCTCCCGCCTACTGCACGTTGTCGATGCTCTTCAGCGACTGGAGCCATTCGGGTCGTCGCGACCTGCGCGTCTCGAACGATCGCCACTACTACCTCGACGGTGAGGAGCAGCTGTGGCGCATCCAGCCCGGCCAGCCGCCCGTGGCGTACACCGCTGCCGACGGATGGCAGCCCTTGCAGATCTGGGGGATGGGCATCGCCAGCCAAGACCTCACGGGAGACGGGATGCCGGAGGTGTTCCTCACGAGCCAGGCGGACAACAAGCTGCAGACGCTCGCTGCAGGCCCGTCGAAGCCCGACTACCGCGACATCGCTCTCGCCCGAGGTGTCACCGCGCAGCAGCCCTACGTCGGAGGAGACATCCTGCCCTCGACGGCATGGCACCCTGAGTTCGCCGACGTGAACAACGACGGTTACGACGATCTGCTCGTGACGAAGGGAAACGTGGACGCGGAGATCGACCAGGCCAGCCGCGACCCGAGCAACCTGTTCATTGGGCAGTCCGACGGGTCGTTCGTCGAGGGCGGCCAAGCGGCGGGCATCGTCGACTACGAGAGAGCCCGTGGTGCCGCAGTCGTCGACCTCAACCTCGACGGCATGCTCGACCTCGTGGTCGTGCACCGGAGCGCGAACGTCACGCTCTGGCGCAACGTCGGCAGTGGAAGCGCGCAGAAGCCCGCGCCGATGGGAAGCTCGATCGACGTGCAGCTGCAACAGCCTGCGCCGAACGTCGATGCGATCGGGGCGTGGCTCGACGTGCGAGTGGGTGACCGCACAACGGAGCGCGAGGTCACGGTCGGAGGTGGTCACGTGAGCGGGGAGCTCGGCTGGCTCCATACGGGGATCGGTTCGGCGGGCCAAGCAGACGTGCGCGTGCAGTGGCCCGACGGCACGTTCGGGCCGTGGATGACAGTGGGCGCCGACCAGCGCGTGACCATCGTCCGCGGCGAGACCTCGCCGCGTGTTTGGAGCGCGGGAGGATGAGGTCATGGTCGCGACGAGGACGAGGGCACACCTGGCGGACATCGCACTTCCCGACATCGGGATGCCCGATGCGGAGCCACTGCTGCCGGCGTCTCTCTACGACCAGCGCTTGCAGCGGCTGCGAGGGGCGATGGCGACGCGACGATACGACCACCTCGTCGTGTGGGCCGACCGTGAGCACAGCGCGAACCTCGCCTATCTGACTGGGTTCGACCCACGTTTCGAGGAGGCCATCCTCGTCGTTGGCCCAGATGGAGATCCGGCAGTGCTCGTCGGCAACGAATGCGCGGGCATGGCCACCGCTGCGCCCTTGCCGATGCGGCCGGTGATGTTCCAAGACCTGAGCCTTCCCGGACAACCACGTGACGCTTCGGCTCCCCTCGGCTCGATCATCGACGAAGAGGGCATCCGCCCGGGTGGTCGCGTCGGAGTCGTCGGATGGAAGACCTACGCCGGGCGAGACACGATCGAAGCGCCCGCGTTCCTCGTCGACGAGCTCCGTGGCGCCGTGGGTGGCTCAGGTCTCGTCGAGAACGCCACGGACATGCTGATCGACTCCGCCGACGGGCTGAGAGTGACCAACGAGGTCCACCAGATCGCGGCCTTCGAGTGGGCGGCATGCCAGACATCCGACGGCGTTCGTCGTGTCCTCACGGGGTTGCGGCCGGGCATGACCGAGCGCGAGTGCGCGCGGTTGCTCGCCTGGAACGGCGCGCCGCTCTCGTGCCATCTGATGCTCACTGCGGGACCGCGCGCGACGCTCGGCCTGTTGAGTCCGGGCGATCGGCTGATCGAGCGGGGAGATCCATTCACGATCGCATTCGGCATCTGGGGCGCGCTCAACTGCCGCGCCGGCTTCGTGGTCGAGGACGAGAGCGAGCTGCCGCCGGATGTGCACGACTACGTAGAGCGCCTCGTCGGCCCCTACTTCGAGGCCGCGGCGGACTGGTACCGCGCCCTCCATGTCGGTCAGGTCGGCGGGGAGCTGCAGCGAGTCGTCGATCGTCATCTCGCCGACCCGTTCTTCGGCGTTCGCCTGAACCCCGGCCACCAGCTCCACCTCGACGAGTGGGTCAATTCCCCGGTCTACGCCGGCTCACGCGTCGAGCTTCGCTCCGGGATGGCGCTCCAGTGCGACATCATCCCGGCCACGGGCACGCGGTACTTCACGACGAACATCGAAGACGGCGTCGTGTTGGCCGACGAGACGCTGCGCGCGGACCTCGCGGCCGCGTACCCACAGGCGTGGCAACGCATTGGAGCGAGACGTGACTTCATGGCCGACGCGTTGGGCATCGACTTGCATCCCGATGTGCTGCCGCTCTCGAACCTGGCCGGGCACTTGCCGCCGTTCCTGCTGTGCCCCGATCGCGCGATGACGGTGGCCGTCTGACCGGCGTCAGGACTTGTCGATTGGCAGGACCGCGACGTTGAGCCACCGGGCGCCAGTCGCGCGGCGTATCACAAAGGTCGTCGCGAAGGGCGCCGACGTGCGTTCCCGCAGGTTCCCTGCGGCGTCGTAGGTCTCGGTGGTGACAGTGCCGCGCGACTTCATTCCGAGGCTCAAGCCCTCCTGGCGACCAAACGGCGCGAGCAGCGTGACGTCGATGTCGTCGATCTGGTACCGCTCGACGACGCGCTTGTCGTTCGCAGCGTCGTCCTGCAGCTGCGCCCGCATCGCGTCGAGCCGATCACCGTGGTCGACCGCCTCGAGGATGCTCGGATCAGCGCGGCGAGCCGCCTGCGCCTCGAGCTCGAGGTTCTCGGCCAGGGTGAGCACGATCTCCCGTGCGCCCGCTCCGGTGATCTCGTGGTTCCAGTCGAGCACGTCCTGGTCGACCGAGATCGACGGGAACGTGGCTGGGTCGACCTCGTGGGGCACCCGTCCGAGCACCTCGGCCGCGGCGGGTTCGACGTTGCCTCGCGGGGTGCGCCCGCCGCGACGATTGCGGTGCCGAGCACCGCGGCGAGCACCGCGAACACGGCGGCGCGCACGAGGACGGCGCGAGCGGTCAGGAAGCGCTTGGCCTCGTTGTCCGCGGCGCGGGACTCAGGAAGCAGGCGGTCGAGGATCGGGCGCGCCGCGCAGACCAGCGCGAGCCCACCGAGGAGCGCGACCTTCGTGCCGAACTCGTTCGTCTGCGGTGCCATGAGCAGCGTGCTCGTGACCGCGACCAGGACGCCGAACACGATGCGGCCGGTACGCCCGGCTGGCACCGTCTTCGGGTCGGTGATCATGAAGAACAGGAAGATGAGCACCTCGGGTGAGAACAGGATCACCCGCCAGTAGTCGAAGCCACTTACGGGCGCGAACGCCCAGCGCGCCACCATCGAGTGGCCGGACGCGGCGAGGACGCCGAGGCCGGCGGCGAGCGTGAGCCAGAACGTCGCTGCGGCCGCGAGCAGCCCGAGACGAGCGGTGATCAGCAGACCTCCGATGAGGATGACCGCGTAGGCCGCGATCATCCCCGCTCCGAGGGGCGCCCACCAGAAGTCGAGCGGCTCGAGACGCGTGCTCCCGAACACGATGAACACGATCACGAGCCCGACGTTCGACGGGTTGAAGACGTGCGAGCCGCGGTAGCGGATCGAGGTACTTCGTCGACAGTGAGAACGCGGCGACGCCAGCGAACACCCACCACGCGTGGAAGCTCCAGTGATCGCCCACCGGCGTGCTCGGCACTCGCAAGATGAGAGCCACGCCACTGCCGGTCAACATCGCGCTCGCCGGCCACACGAATGCGCGTCGACGATGGAACGTGATCGCGACCTCCATCGCCGCGCACGTGAGGATGGCCGCGAGGATCTGGGGCACGGTCACGTGGAAGCGCAGCTCGGTCTGCCCGAGGACGTGGATCGTGACGATGATCGCGGCGACGTGCAGGCGCGGGTCACTCAGCTTCGGCAACACCAAGGGGTAGGTGCGGCGCTCGAGCTCGAGCGTCGGGGTCGTCACTCCTCAATCATGGTCGAGGCATGCCGGATCGTCAGCGTCGGCTCGTCAGGTCCTTGATCCCCATGACCTCGATCGCTGTGGCCGAGCGCTCGAGACGCTCCTCCGGCATGGCCGCTCCTGTGCCGTCGGCGAGCCGGGTCATCATCTCGAAGTTCGCGGCGACCGCCGCTGCGTCGACCATGAATTCCTCATCGGTCTCGGCGACGAGTGCTGCGCGGGCCGCGGCGAGCTCGGCCTCGTCGGTGCCGCCACACGCGCTCGCGAAGCGGAGCAGAGCGTCGCCGTGCTCGAGGCCGACGCCGTCGCGGCCGTCGGCCACCGCGGTGAGGTCGAGCTCCTGTCCGGTTGCTGTGCTGCTCCAACTGAGCATGCTGGCGTGGGCGGTCACTCAATAGAAGCACTCACGCAACTTCGTCAGTCGGGCGGCCACGAGCTCCATTTGGGCCCGTGACAGCCCTCCCGGCCGACGCTTCCAGTCGGGATCGACCATGTCCTGCTCGGGCATGTACTGCGCGGCGGCCATGCGCCACGTGTTCCGCTGCTCGCCGGGCACCGCGCTGTACGCCTGCACGACGGCCGCGACTTGATCAGCGGGCGCCGCGACGGGCACCCAGCTGTACTTCGCCTGGGCCAGGTGCTCGGGCCGCTCGCCCGTCGGCTCGCCGTCGACAGGGGCGGGGAGCGGGGGAACGGGCTGGCCGATGTCGCGGCAGAAGTAGGCCACCGCGGCGACAGTGGACGAGATCGCGCAGAGCTCGACATACGGAAGCTCACCCAGCTCGTCCGCCGCGGCGCGGTGCACGCTCGTGGTCATCGTGCCCGCGTAGCGCGTGACCCGGTAGACGAGATCGTGCGCTGCGCGCGGTGCGACGAGCTCGGCAGCGAGTCGATTGGTCGACGTGATCGGGATCCACGGCGGCAGAGGGTCGGCGTCGTGCGATCGCGAGCAGCGCGGTGCCGGCCAGCTCGACCCGCTCGACCCCCGACCACCAGCTGCCAGGCGTCGCGATGTGATCCCACGCAAGCCGGTGCGCCTCGGCGAGGTCGTCGCGGACGGTGACCCTCAAGCTCGCGACCGCCTAGCGCTTGGCCGACGCGTTCAGCGCGGCTGCGTCCCGGACGAGCGCCTTGAAGGCAGTCGCGTTGACCTTGTCGCCTTCGAACCAATCGATCGCACGCCTCACGTTGCCGTCGAGGCTCGAGTTGAACTGCTTCTTCGGGTCGGCGAGCTTCGCGCCCTTGGCGAACGTCACCTTGACCTTGTCTTTGTAGGTCTCGCCGGTGCAGATGATGCTTCCATCGGAGTACCAGGTCGGGACGCCTCGCCACTTCCACTCTTCGGTGACGTCGGGCACCGCTTGTTTGATCAGGTCCCGGACCTTGGCGAGCGTGTCGCCGCGCCAATCACCGAGCTCCTTGATCCTGCCGTCGATCAGCTGCGACGGTGACTTGGCGCTCGTCGGAGTGTCGGTCTTCTTCGCCGGCATCGACGCACAGTACGTCAGGGGCGCGCCTGGTCAGGTGGCGGGGGTGACCCCGCGCCCACCTTCTGCCGCACCTCCTGGAGGAGTGCTTCGATCTCTTGTGTCATCTGGTGAACCGCTCGGGTCAGGTCCGTGTTCACCTTCAGCTCGGTCTCGGACTCGTGGAAGTCGTGGTCGGCCTTCGCTTGCTGGAACGTCGCCTGCCGGTTCTGGCCGATCATCACGAACGTCGACAGGAAGATCGCTTCCAGCGACACGATGAACGTGAGGAACTGGAACGGATAGCGGTCGGCCCCGAAGAGACCGGAAGCGACCCAGAACGCAAAGATCGCAACGTGCACCCACACAAACGTCATCGAGCCCGCAAACGCGGTGACGCGATCGGCGAGGTGCATCTGCCAGTCGTCCGCCCGCTTCTTCAACTGGTAGATGACGACCGGCGAGTGTTGCTCGTCGTGCGGCTCGTATTTCGGGACTGAGCCGTGGACGTCGGTGTGGACTGTGGACATCGCCGAGCCTCCCAGGGTCCGCGTTCGCCAAGAGTGTTGTCGCAGTTGCGGATGAAGACAGGACAGGGGGCTACGCGAGGTGCAGCTCAGCATCAAGACCGTGGGGTCCGGCACGCGGACAGCCGCACTCGTGCACGGCGCGTCCGCGTCGACCGAGATCTGGCGGGACTTCGCGGCGATCCTCGTCGAGTCGTACGACTTCACGGTGACGCTGGTCGATCTTCGTGGCCACGGCGACAGCCCGCGCGGCGACCGCTATCGCGTAAGTGACTTCGTCGGCGATCTCGTCGACACGCTCCCGACTGGGCTCGACCTCCTCGTCGGGCAATCCCTCGGCGGCCGCGCCGGCATGCTGTCGCTCCCGCAACTGCTCCCCCAGCGGTTCATCGGACTCGACTTGGCCAGAGTTGCGGGTGTTCGCTCAACGAGAGCTCCGAAGTGCGGCCGCCACGCTGGCTGACGGCGAGGAGAAAGAGGTGAACGTCCGCGAGGTGTTGGCGGCGTATCGCGTGGTGCCGCCACCTCGCAGTGCGAATCGCTGACAGGCGGCGTCTTCAGTCGGGAAGGCGGGATTTGAACCCGCGGCCTCAGCGTCCCGAATGCGAATCAATCGGTTGCATGTGAACGTAGGCGGACTATTGCGGCAGGTCAGGCACACTGACCGACCGGCAGCGGACGGTTGCGATCCCCTGCGGATGCGTCATGACTGTGCCATGGTCACTCCGATGGCGCCTCGGAGAGCTGACGCAGCAACTCGTCGGGCGTCAGCACCTCGACTGAACAGCGGCCGCATGCCTTCGTGAGCTTCTTGTCGCTCGTCACGACCGAGATTCCCTCGCGTCGGGCGGTGAGGAGGACGAGAACGTCTCGCGGCTTGAGGGTTGGGGCGCTCGCGTTGAAGATCTCGAGCTCCTCGTTGGACGCGAAGTTGGCCGCGCCGAGCCGGGATTGGCCGATCACGAACCCCGCAGTCGTTGTCCAGTGAAGCGGGAGGCGGTGAAAGCGCTCAACCTTCTCCCTCGGGGCCTTCATGGCCTCGTCGTACTGGGCTTCCGTGACCCACAGTTCCAACGCATTCGAAGTGATCGCTGCCACGACCGCCGCCATGGTCTCGTCGTCTCGCACGAGAGCATCGAACCCGTTGCAGTCGAGCATGACGCGCATCGATCAACAACGGTACGGGTTGTGTGGTCAGCTCAGCATCTTCCACTGCTCCGGCGCGACCTTCCTTGCGTGCCATAACAGCGCGCACCCTACGTTCGGCTTCGGCGGAGGCCAGCTGCGCGGAATACGGGGGACGCCCGACCGCGTAGTACTCGGCCGTCCCCTTAAACGCCTGGGGATCGAACACCGATGCTGAACGTGAGTGGTCGCCCTGATTGGTGTTCACGGTCGTCGGGTTGCGGATCGTCGAGTTAGCGACCGAATGCCTTGAGCGCCGTCCACGAGCCAGCAGCGTCCTTGAGGTCGGACTCTGTCAACAGCAGGTACCTCCAGATGCCCGGAGTTCCAAGGTGACCGTTCACGATCGAGCTCCATTGCTTCGCCGCCGCCCGCTTGGCCAGCACTTCGGCGGTGCCGGCTGAAGACGTGAGGCTGCAGTCTCACGACGGAGCGCTGTGACACGATCGCGTCGTATGCCTGCCTCGCCGTACTACCGATCGGATCTGGCGCGCATCCATCACGAAGGGTTCGGGTTCCACGCGGATGCGGTGGCACCCGGGATTCTGACGATCCTCGAGCCCGTCCTGGAGCGGTCCGGGCTCGTCCTGGAGCTCGGTTGTGGATCCGGGTTGCTCACGAAGTACCTCGTCGAGGCAGGCCATCGGGTACTCGCGACCGATGCGTCTCCGGCCATGGTCGAGCTTGCCCGTGACTTCGTTCCCACGGTGCCGGTCGAGGTCCTTCGGCTTCCCGAGGATCCGCTGCCGACCGCCGATGCGATCGTCAGTGTCGGTCATGCGTTGAGCTACCTCGACAGCGAGGAAGAAGTCGATCGTTCGCTGGCCGCCATGGCGGGTGCGCTCGAGGACTCCGGGGTACTCGCGTTCGACATCTGCGACCTGGAGTGGGGATCTGCCCGGCGCGGGCAGCCGCCCGGGGTCTGGTTCGGAGAGGACTGGGTGCTCACGACGCGTCGCTCGGTCATCGGTGATCGGATCTTCCGGCGTGAGATGACGATGTTCGTCCGTGACGGCGAACTCTGGCGTCGTGATGACGAGACGCACGACAACGTGCTCATCGACACCGGCCGACTCCCAGAGTTCCTTGCTCGGTTCGGCGTCGACGCGGACGTCCGCCAGGCCTTCGGCAACGAGACACTGCTTGCCGGACTCGTCGCGGTCGTCGGCCGCCGCCGAGCTAGGCGCGGAACCAACACCGACCGACATCGCTCGCTACCTCGCGGCGGACGTGGACAAGGTGGCGGCCGCTCTAGCTGACTACCACCGAGGTGCGCTCCTGAGTCTGGATGCGCCGCCTGCCGGACGCGAGTCAGAAGCCTCGCAGCTTCCCGCCGACCCGCACGCGGAGGATGCCGTCGAGCGAGTTGAAGCGACGGAGATCGCAGCGCACCTTGGCCGCGCTGTCCGGTGTCTTCCCGTCGCGCCTGAGGACCTAGCGACGGCCCTAACAGAGCGAGGGCAGCGTCTGAGCGTGGAGAGGGCACGCGTCTCAACGGTACCTGCAGGCACGGCTTCGGCCGACTACTCGAGCCGCAGCAACCGGGCGACGATCACATCGGCGGGTCTGCGTGAGCATGGCCACGTACATGTTGGCGCGCGCGAGGCTGATGGTTCGAAAGGGGGCACGTCTGTGGGGGTACCGCCGGAAGGTCGCCTTGAGTTGACCTGGACGAACAAGCACTTTCGACATCGAGGTCCCCCGTCAGCAAGAGCGCCGCAAGCTCCGACTGGAGCCGCGGCGCGTGGGGTCCCGACGCCAGAGTGATTTCCCCCACCGCGCGCCATATTCTCGCCATCGCTTCCCACCAGAGCCGCTACGCAGCCGAGCTGCAGGGTTCCGAACTGGGGGTTCTCAGTCGGGAAGGCGGGATTTGAACCCGCGACCTCAGCGTCCCGAACGCTGCGCGCTAACCAAGCTGCGCTACTTCCCGGTAGGCCGGAGAGCGTAGCCGTCCCCAGTGGCTTTCTCTGCTGGGAACTGCGCCAGATCTGGCGCGTTTTCCAGCTCAGAAGCCGAGTGGACCGCCGGCTGCGGCATCGTGTCGGCATGCAGCTGCGCGAGCTCCAGGACGTGATCGCCCGCACCTACCTCGAACGCGACGCCGAGCGCGGGGTGGCTGTCACGATCGCGTGGCTCGCCGAAGAGGTAGGTGAGCTCGCCCGCGCGGTGCGCAAGGGCTCACGTGAGGAGCAGGTGCTCGAGATGGGCGACGTGCTCGCGTGGCTCGCATCGCTCGCGAACCAGCTCGACATCGACTTCGACGAGGCGATCGCCCACTTCGCGAACGGGTGCCCGAAGTGCGGAGCGATCCCGTGCGCCTGTCCGTGACCTGTCCGTGACCTCGCTGTCCGTGACCTAACGGGCGGCGAGCAGCTCAGCGATCTGCACCGCGTTCAACGCGGCGCCCTTGCGCAGGTTGTCGTTCGACACGAAGAGGGCGAGGCCGTGCTCGACGGTCTCGTCGCGGCGGATGCGGCCCACGAAGCACGGGTCCTTGCCGGCGGCCTGCAGCGGCGTCGGGATGTCGGACAGCTCGACGCCGGGCGCGTCGGCAAGGAGCGCCCGCGCTTCATCCGGGCTGATCGCGCGCTCGAACTCGGCGTTGATCGACAGCGAGTGGCCGGTGAACACAGGCACCCGCACACACGTGACCGACACGGGCAGGCCGGGGATCTCGAGGATCTTGCGGCTCTCGTCGCGGAACTTCTGCTCCTCGTTCGTCTCCTCCCGGCCGTCGTCGATGAGCGACCCCGCGAACGGGATGATGTTGAACGCGATCGGGCGCGGGAACTTCGTTGGCGTCGGGAACTCGACAGCGTCGCCGTCGAAGGTCAGTGCCGACGCGCTGTCGACGACCTTGCGCACCTGCTCGTCGAACTCGGCGACGCCGGCGAGACCCGCGCCCGAAGTTGCTTGGTACGTGCTGGTGACCAGTCGCTTCAGGCCCGCGGCAACGTGCAGCGGCTTGAGCACGGGCATGCCAGCCATGGTCGTGCAGTTGGGGTTGGCGACGATGCCCTTGGGGATGTTCGCGAGCGTGTGCGGGTTCACCTCGGAGACGACGAGCGGCACGTCGGGGTCCATCCGCCACGCGGACGAGTTGTCGACGACGATCACGCCCTTGTCGGTGAACCGCGGCGCGAGCGCCTTCGAGCCCGTGGCTCCTGCAGAGAAGAGCGCGACATCGAGGCCGCTCGGATCGGCGACCGCCGCATCCTCGACCGGGATCTGCGTGCCCTTCCACGGCAACGTGAGCCCGACCGACCGGGCGGAAGCGAAGTAGCGGATCTCGTCGACGGGGAAGCCCCGCTCCTCGAGCACGGCCCGCATCACGCTGCCGACCTGCCCGGTTGCTCCTACGACACCTACACGCATGGCCGTCAGGCTACCGGCGGGCCCTCCCGCCGATCCCGGCAGTTTCGGCCCGGAGCCCCAGCTGTCAGGCGCTCAGGGCGAACGCGTCGTGCAGCGCCTGCACTGACCGCTCGACGTCGTCTGCAGCGACGACGCACGAGATGCGGATCGACGACGTCGAGATCATCTCGATGTTCACCCCGTTGTTCGCCAGGGTCTCGAACATCGTCGCCGCGACGCCAGGGTTCGTCTTCATGCCGGCGCCGACGAGCGACACCCGCCCGATGTTCGCGTCGTGGGTCACGCCGTTCGCCCCGATCTCGGCGACGAGCGCGCCGGTGACGCGCTCGCTCGCGGCGAGGTCGGCCTTCGGCACCGTGAACGAGATGTCGGTCGCTCCTCCGATCGAGGTGTTCTGCACGATCATGTCGACGTTCACAGACTCGTCGGCGAGCGCCCGGAAGAGCCGAGCGGCGATGCCCGGCTTGTCGGGCACGCCCGTGATCGTCACCTTCGCTTCGGACGTGTCGTGGGTGACGGCGGAGATGATCGGGGCTTCCATCGAAGCGTCCTCCTCGGTGACCCACGTGCCCGGCTCCCACGTGAAGCTCGAGCGGACGTGGAGGGGCACATGGTGGTTGCGGGCGAACTCGACCGACCGGAGCGCGAGCACGCGCCCGCCGGTGGCGGCCATCTCGAGGACTTCCTCGAACGAGACGCGGCTCAGGCGGCGCGCGGTCGGCACGACGCGTGGGTCGGCTGTGAACACGCCGGTCACGTCGGTGTAGATCTCGCACACGTCGGCCTTGAAGGCGGCCGCGAGCGCGACCGCGGTCGTGTCGGAGCCGCCGCGACCCAACGTCGTCACGTCGTTCGCGGTCGACACACCTTGGAAGCCGGCGACGACGGGGATGTGCCGAGCCGCGATCGCGTCGCGGAGCCGGTCGCCCTTGACCTCGAGGATCTTGGCCTTGCCGTGCACGGTGTCGGTGACGATGCCGGCCTGGCTGCCTGTGAACGAGGACGCCTCGAGGCCGAGCTCGGCGAGCGCCATGCACAACAGGGCCATCGACTTCCGCTCGCCGGCGGTGAGCAGCATGTCCATCTCGCGGCCGGGCTGGACCGATGACACCTGGTTCGCGAGGGCGATGAGGTCGTCGGTCTCCTTGCCCATCGCGCTCACGACGACGATGACGTCGTTGCCTTGACGATGCGTGCGCGCCACGTGGTCGGCGACGGCCCTGATGCGGTCGGCGTCGGCGACGGAGGTGCCGCCGTACTTCTGCACGAGGAGGGCCACGGCGTTGGAAGGTACCAGTGCCGACTGTGGGGCCATCCAGGTAAACCGGTAGGTTCTCCGGCTCGTGGGCACCGCAAAACGTGAACGCCAGAAAGCCGGTCGTCAGGCCCGTCTCGAGGCCCAAGAGGCCGAGCAGTCTGCAGCGAAGCGCAAGCGGACTGTCATCCGCGGTGCGATCCTGCTCGTCGCGTTCATCGCGGTGGCGTTCGGCATCAGCCGGCTCGTCGGCGGGAACAACAACAACTCGAGCGTGTCGTCGGGCACCACCGTCGCAGCTGGCGCCAACACGACCGGGGCTGGCAGCACCGTCACCACGGTGGCGGGTGCGAGCACGACCGCGGCGTCCACCGCTTCGACCGTCACGACGATCGCAGGGAAGGCCATCACCGGCGATACGCCCTGCCCGCCGACCGACGGCTCGGCCGAGCGCACGACGTCGTTCGAGAAGGCGCCGCCGATGTGCATCGACCCGGCGAAGAAGTACACGGCGGTGGTCGACACCAACTTCGGCAGCTTCACCATCGAGCTCGACCCCAAGGCCGCGCCGAAGACGGTGAACAACTTCGTCGTGCTCTCGCTGTACCACTACTACGACGGCATCACGTGCCACCGAATCGTCTCGGACTTCGTGATCCAGTGCGGTGACCCGAAGGGCGACGGCACCGGCGGCCCGGGCTACACGTTCGAGGACGAGCTCCCAGCGAAGGGTGCGTACAAGCTCGGCTCACTCGCCATGGCGAACTCCGGGCCGAACACGAACGGAAGCCAGTTCTTCGTGATCAGCGGCTCGCAGGGCACGCAGCTGCCTCCGCAGTACTCGCTCTTCGGTCAGATCACCGACGGCCTCGACACCACGATCAACACGATCGCGGCGCTGGCGGTGCCTGGCGTGGACGGGCCGCCGTCCCAGCCGGTTCAGATCCAGAAGGTGACGATCACCGAGTCCTGACCCGGGATTGACGGATCGGGGACCGCATAGCGCCCTTCAATCATCAATCCCGTCGGGTGGGCGAGGACCTGCGGCGTGATCGGTCAGGGGAGGCGTTCGAGGCCGACCTCTTGGCCGTCGAGCATGACCTGCACCTTGCCGAGCCCCGCCGCGCGCCATGTGCCGTCGCCGCCACGGATCGCCGCGGTCTGCTCGTCCACCGCGACGATCGGGAACGAGCTGCCCGCGAGCTCGAACGTGCGGCGCGAGCGATCGTGGCTCCACTGATCGTGATGGGGGATCACCGCGACCTGTTCGAGCAACCCGAGCCCGAGCGTGAACGCGCCGCCGCGAGGGTCGACCATCGGGTCGCACAGTGCCATCGCCCCGGCCGACGAACCCGCGATCACCGCGCCGTTGCGCCACGCCTCGAGCAGGCCCTCCCATACCGGCGTGGCCTTCAGCACCGAGCGAAGGTGCATCGGTGAACCACCCGTGATGTAGACGAATCGCGCGTTGCGGGCCTCGGCGCTGTTCGCGTCGTCGAGCGCGTCGTGCCGGTTCAGCACCATGAGACCTCGCGGCTTTGGCGCCGAGCGACTCGAAGTGCGATGTGGCCAGTGCGACCGCTCGTTCGGGGTGCTCGTACGCGGCGCCTGTCGGCATGATGAGCACCTCGCTCGCCTGTGCGATCGACAGCAGGTCGGCGTCGAAGCCGCAGTCGCTGCCGAACTCGCCTCCGCCCACCAGTGCCAGCGTGCCGCTCACCGCGGCCACGGTAGTGGGACGCCGGTGCTCAGCTGACGAGAGCGGCTCGCAAGCGCTCGATGTGGACGCGTTCGACGCCCAACGTGCCGACGTACTGCTCGACCGTGCCGTGGTCGGCTCGGATGTGGTCGAGCAGGGCGAGGATGCTCTCGGGCTCGGCCTCCATCAGCGAGCTCGGCGCTTTGCTCATGCGCTCACGTGCCTCGGGCATGTTCTCGATCGCCCACTCGATCATGCGGGCGACGCCCTCGCCGCTGAGCGCGTAGTCCTCCGCGATCACCTCGTCGGGCACGCCGACGAGCGACAGCACGAGTGCCGCGAGGATGCCGGTGCGGTCCTTGCCCGCAGCGCAGTGGAACACCGCGGGGTATGTGTCGTTCTCGGCGAGCAAGCGCAGAGAACGGCCGAGCGCGCCCTCGCCCGTCACGAGCATCTCGCGGTAGCGGTCTACGAGGAAGGTCGGCGAGTCGCCCAGAGCCTCGATCTGCTCGGGGCTCCACACGACGTCGAGCACGGGGTGGTGGTGGTACTCGACGGCGTACGTTTCGAGGGGGAAACGGCCGTGTTCAGCGATCTCGACCGGGGTGCGGAGGTCGATGACGGTGCGCAGCCCGAGGGGCTGGAGTGTGAGGACGTCGGCCGCTGAGATCCGGTGGATGCCGTCGGCCCGGTACAGGATCTGCCACCTGGTGATGCGGCCATCGGCGGTGGGATATCCGCCCAGGTCACGGAAGTTGAAGGCGCGCTCGAGCTCGATGTGGCGTACCGGCCGGGCCGTTGCAGTCGACATGCCTTCGACGGTATCGACGCGACCTGACTTCCCGGTCGACGCGGTGTGAACGCCCGGTGACGTCGTCTGGAAGCCTGTTCCTACCCGCCGGTAACATCGCGGGGTGACCGTCAAGCGGGTTGGGATCGTCGGGTCGGGGATCATGGGCGCGGGCATCGCCGAGGTCGCCGCCAAGGCCGGGTTCGAGGTGATCCTGCGTTCGCGCCACGAAGCGAGCGCCGAGGGCATGGTCGCCGCTCTCGAGAAGGCGCTGGCCAAGCAGGTCGAGCGGGGCAAGCTCGACGAGGCCGAGCGCGCTGCGGTGATCTCGCGGGTCACGGCCACGACCGTGCTCAGTGACCTCTCGGACTGCGATCTCGTGATCGAGTCGATCGTCGAAGACCTCGCCATGAAGAAGCAGCTCTTCCGCGAGCTCGACCACTACTGCCGGGCCGACGCCATCCTCGCGACCAACACGTCGACCCTGCCGGTCGTCGAGATGGCGGTCGAGACCGGTCGACCGGAGCGCGTCTGCGGCATCCACTTCTTCAACCCCGCGCCGGCGATGAGCCTCGTCGAGGTCGTGCGTCCGTTGCTTGCGAGCGACGAGACGATCGCCGCAGCACGCGAGTTCGCCGACGCGTGTGGGAAAGAAGCGGTCGTCGTCGAGGACCGAGCCGGGTTCGTGGTCAACGCGCTGTTGTTCCCTTACTTGAACAACGCAGTGCGCATGCTCGAAACCGGAACGGCCTCTCGCGAAGACATCGACGCCGCCATGAAGGGCGGTTGCAACTTCCCGATGGGCCCGTTCGCTCTGCTCGACCTCGTGGGTCTCGACACGTCGGTCGCCATCCTCGATGCGCTCTACGACGAGTTCCGCGACCCGAACTACGCGCCCGCGCCGCTGCTGCGCCGCATGGTCAGCGCGGGCCGCCTCGGTCGTAAGTCCGGCTTCGGCTTCTACGACTACCGCAAGTAGCACACGAGGGTCGATGGCCGCACGGCCGGTCGAGCCTCCGCCGACCTCATGGCAGTTTCCGCCCGTCGACGCCGCCGATGAGGACGGCCTCGTCGGCGTGGGCGCCGACCTCGAGCCCGGCACCTTGCTCGCCGCGTACCGCACCGGCCTCTTCCCGATGCCGGCCGGACACAACGGGCCGATGGGGTGGTGGTCCCCTGATCCACGAGGCGTCCTGCCCTTGGACGAGCTGCGCGTCTCGCGGTCGCTGCGCCGTTCGACGCATCGGTACGAGGTTCGGGTCGACACGAGGTTCGAGGCCGTGATGCGAGCTTGCGGTGATCCCCGCCGTGCCGGTGGATGGATCTCCGAGCCGATGGTCGCGGCGTATGTCCGCATGCACGAGCTCGGCTGGGTTCACAGCGTCGAGACGTGGAGCGACGAAGGCGAGCTCGTCGGTGGCCTCTACGGCATCGCGATCGGTGGGTTCTTCGCCGGCGAGTCGATGTTCAGCAGCGCGGTCGACGCGTCGAAGGTCGCGCTCGTCGATCTGGTCGACCGGTTGCGTGCCGCGGGCTACCGGCTGCTCGACGTGCAGTGGGCGACACCGCACTTGCGCACGCTCGGTGTCATCGAGATCCCACGACCGCGCTACGTGGTCGCGCTCGAAGAGGCGCGTGAGGTGGAGGTCGCCGACGCATGGTGAGACGAGACCAGTGAGCGAGAATGGAGGCGTGACCGAGCGCGACCAACCGTGGCTCATGCGGACGTACTCGGGTCATTCCACCGCGACCGCGTCGAACGAGCTCTACCGCACGAACCTCGCGAAGGGGCAGACCGGCCTGTCGATCGCGTTCGACCTGCCGACCCAGACGGGCTACGACCCCGACTCGCCGATGGCGAAGGGCGAGGTCGGCAAGGTGGGTGTGCCGGTCGCGCATCTCGGCCACATGCGCACGCTGCTCGACGGCATCCCGAGCGGGCAGATGAACACCTCGATGACGATCAACGCGACGGCCGCGTGGCTCTTTGCGCTCTACGTCGCGAACGCCGAGGAGCAGGGCGTCGCGTCGAGCCGATCTCCGCGGCACCACCCAGAACGACATCGTCAAGGAGTACCTGTCGCGCGGCACCTACATCTTCCCGCCCGAGCCGAGCCGTCGGTTGATCGTCGACATGGTCGCCTGGTCCGCGCATCACGCGCCCAAGTGGAACCCGATCAACGTCTGCAGCTACCACCTGCAAGAGGCTGGCGCGACGCCGGTGCAAGAGATCGCGTACGCGCTCGCGACCGCGATCGGAGTGCTCGACGCCGTGCAGCAGTCGGGCCAGGTCGAGCCCGATCGGTTCCCCGCGGTGTTCGGTTCGATCTCGTTCTTCGTCAACGCGGGCATCCGCTTCGTCGACGAGATCTGCAAGCTCCGCGCGATGACCGACCTGTGGGACCGCATCGGCATCGAGCGCTACGGCATCATCGATCCGGCGCTTCGCCGCTTTCGCTATGGGGTGCAGGTCAACTCGCTCGGGCTCACCGAGAACCAGCCCGAGAACAACGTGCAGCGCATCATCCTCGAGATGCTCGCGGTCACGCTGTCGAAACGGGCGCGGGCCCGCTCGATCCAGCTGCCGGCATGGAACGAGGCGCTCGGGCTGCCTCGCCCGTGGGATCAGCAATGGTCGTTGCGAATGCAACAGGTGCTCGCGTTCGAGACCGACCTGCTCGAGCACGATGACATCTTCGACGGCTCGGTCGTCATGGAAGCGCGGACCACAGAGCTCGCCGAGGCAGCGTGGGCCGAGCTCGAAGACGTGCTGTCGCTCGGTGGAGCGTTCGGGGCCATCGAGGAGATCAAGGGTCGCCTCGTGCGGTCGTTGTCAGAGCGCACCCGTCGCATCGAATCGGGCGAGCAGATCGTCGTGGGCGTCAACGCGTTCACCGAGCACACGGCCTCGCCGCTGGAAGGTGACGAGGCGATCCTCCGCGTCGATCCCCAAGTCGAGGCGGACATGGTCGCTGATGTCGAGGCCTGGCGTCAGGGGCGCGACGCGGGCGCGGTCGATGTCGCGCTCCGCGCTCTCGCGTCGGCAGCCGCGACTGACGCGAACCTCATGCCGCCCACGATCGCCTGCGCGAAGGCGGGCGTGACGACCGGCGAGTGGGCGCAGACGTTGCGCGAGATCTTCGGCGAGTACCGGGCGCCGACGGGCGTCGGCGCGGCCGTGGGCCATCGTGACGGCGACATGCGTGATCTGTTCGCGGCGGATCTCCGCGATGCCGGGAGGCCCGCCGCGGTTCCTCGTCGCCAAGCCCGGGCTCGACGGTCACTCGAACGGAGCGGAGCAGATCGCTGTGGCGGCACGCGATGCGGGCATGGAGGTCGTGTACTCCGGCATCCGGCTCACGCCCGAGCAGATCGCCGCGTCTGCTCGCGACGAGGACGTCGACGTCGTGGGCCTGTCGATCTTGTCCGGGAGCCACCTCGAGCTCGTGCCTCAGGTCATCGCACTCCTCCGCGGCGAGGGCGTCGACGTGCCGGTCGTGGTCGGCGGGATCATCCCCGAGGAGGACCGTCCAAGGCTGCTCAGCGCAGGCGTCACGGCCGTGTACACCCCCAAGGACTTCGAGCTCTCGCGGATCATGAGCGACATCGCCGACATCGTCGAGAAGCGACGAATGGGCCGATCGACCCAGGGGGTGCGTGCTTGATTCGAGTCTGCACGCGCCGATGGTCCTCCGATGACTGATCGGCGGGCGGTCCTCGGTCTGGTCCCGGGCGTACTCGGCTTGGGGCTCGGCATTGCCGCGCTTGTGCTCGATCTGCCAGCGCTCGGCCTTCTCGCCGGGATCTGTGCGATCGTCGCAGTGTTCGTGGCCCGACAGCCTGCCGCGCCCGAAGTGCACCAGCTCAGCGAGAACGAGCTCGAGAACGAGCCCGAGCCAGTGCCCGCGCGGCGCCGCACCGACGCCGATGGTGCGACCGAAGCCGCAGTGGAGGTTGCGACCGACGAGCTCGAGCCTCTCGCCGTCCTGGAGCCACCCGAGATCGTCGAGCCCGAGCCCGAGGGCGCCGAAGTGGCGCACCTCCCGACTGATGCCACCAGGAAGGTCGAGAAGGTCATGACGTCCCCCATCACCGACCCGACGGGGCTGTTCAGCGAGGACTACTTCAAGATCGCTGTCGAGACGCGCGTCTCCGCGGCGCGCCGCCATCTTCGCCCTGTCGCGATCGTGCTCTTCGACGTCGTGCAAGGTGTGCGCTCCGGAGCACCGACCCGCGTCGCTCCCGAGCCGGTGGTGCAAGCGATCCGCACGACACTGCGCGAAGCCGACACGGCGTGCCGTCTCGCGGACGGCCGGTTCGGCTTCGTGCTCGAAGACACGCCCGAAGACGGCGCTATCTGGACCGTCGAGCGCCTCCGTCGTGCGCTCACCGACGCGAACCAGAGCGAACGCGACGCTGTCCAGACGCGCTGGGCGGGAATCGCGTGCTACCCGGCGCATGCGTTCTCGGCATCGGAGACGTTGGCAAAGGCACAGGCCGCGTTCGAAGCGGCGAAGGACTGGCCGCAGGATCGCATCGAGGTCGCGACCGCGTCTGACTGAACCCTCGGTTCCCCGTGTCCGTATCCCGACGTGACGCGAACGGAACGGAGGCTTGTGGTGTCCAGACGACTACTCGGCGTCGCGGTGGCAATCGTTGCCGCGCTCGCACTCGCCGCATGTGGCGACGACTCAGGCAGCTCTTCGGCCACGACAGGCAGCGCCGGCACGACCGCCGCTGCGTCTGCATCAACGGCAGCGGGCGGCGCCGCGACGACGGCAGCGTCGAGCTCCGGAGGAGCGGCGACCACTGCGGCCGCGTCGGGCAGCGCAACCGTTTCGGCTGCTGACAACTCGACGATCGGCCAGCCGATCCTCGTGAACTCGGCCGGTATGACCCTGTACCTCTTCGAGCCCGACGGAACGGCGACGACGAGTGCCGTGCCCGCGGGCATCAAGGCGAACTGGCCGCCGGTCGTCGCGGACGGCAAGCCGGTCGCGGGTACGGGCGTCGACGCGTCGAAGCTGTCGGTCGCTCCGCAGCCCGATGGCACGCAGCAGGTTGCGTACAACGGCCACCTGCTCTACACGTTCATCAGCGACGTCGCTCCAGGAGACGCCAAGGGCCAGGACCTCGGCGGCGTGTGGTACGTGGTCACGCCGGCGGGCGACAAGTACGAACCGAGCTGATCCCTACCAGCCGTTCGACCTGATGTCGTCTCCGTCGGCATCGAGAGGACGCCCGGCCCATCTGATGCGGCCGGGCGTCCTCGCGAGATGCGCGATCAGGCCTTGCATCGGCACGCCGTCGACCTCGACGATCGCATCGCGCGACACGTAGTGGGGATCGGCGTCGATGTCACCCATCGTCATCACCGGTGCGATCGCGGCCTCGGCTCGTTGAAACTCGGCGAGCACCTCAGCGGAAGGTCGTACGGCGATCCAGTCGCGGACGACGCGGTCGACCTCGTCTCGATGCTCGACTCGCCCTGCGAACGTTGCGAACCGAGGGTCATCGCCGAGGCCTACGAGCCCCATCACGCGTGACGCGACCGACTCGGCCGACGTCGACAGCGCGACCCACTTGCCGTCGGCGCACTGGTAAGTGCCTCGGGGCACGGAGTAGGGGATGCCGGAGCCCATGCGGGGCTGCTCGTACCCGAGCAGCCGGTGCGCGCCGATGAGCGGCCCCATGAGCTGGAAGAGCGACTCGAGCAGGTTCACGTCGACGACCTGGCCAACGCCCGAGTGCACTCCGACGAGCGTGGCGAAGGCAGCGACGAGGCCGGTGACCTCGTCGGTCAGCGCGATCGGTGGGAGCAAGGGGCCGCCGTCGGGCTCGCCGTTGATCGCCGCGAAGCCGCTCATCGCCTCGGCGATCGTGGCGAACCCAGGTCGTGTCGCGTACGGGCCGTCTTGGCCGAAGCCGGTGATGCGAGTGATCACGAGCCTCGGGTTGCGAGCGAGCAGCACGTCGGGCCCGAGGCCGAGGCGCTCTAGCGTGCCGGGCCGGAAGTTCTCGATGAGCACGTCAGCCTCGTCGCAGAGCCGGTGCATGAGCTCGAGGTCGTCGGGTGACTTCAGATCGAGAGCGATGGCGCGCTTGCCGCGTCCGCCGAGCTTCCACCAGAGGGTCACGCCGTCGCGTGGGTCGCGCCAACCCATGTTGCGCAGCGTGTCGCCGCCGTCAGGACGCTCGACCTTGATCACGTCCGCGCCGAAGTCGGCGAGGTAGCGGGCGCACGCCGGGCCGGCCACGACGGACGACGCGTCGATGACCTTCAGGTCCGCGAGTGGACCCGCGGTCGAGTCGTCGCTCACCCGAAGACGTTGAAGCCGTCGGGCAACGCGGCTCGTCCGCCGAGCGAGCGGATCAGCACGAGCGGGTCGGCGATCTTCGCCATGATCTCGGTCGTGAGCGCGATCGCGTCGGGGCGAACGGTCGGCGGGTAGTCGAGCGCGTCGGTGATGTCGAGCGTGTGGACGGTCAGCTCGACGATGCGAGTGGGCAAGTAGTCGATGAGGTGCATGCCGCCGAAGCGCGAGCTGCAGACCGCGTCGTCGGGCTCGCTCGCGACGCGGGTGACGACGCGTTGCGCGAGTGGACGGATGGCGGCGACCGGATCATCGCCGAGCGCGGCACCCGCTTGGCGACCACGCTCCGCCACGTCATCGTGCAGCGACTGGGTCGCGAACTGCAGCCCGCGCGTGTAGTACTCGAGCGGCGAGTGGATCGTGATCTCGAGCTTCGGTGCGTCGAGGTACTGCTCGACCGTGACCACCGCGCGGCTGGCGTGGCCGACGAGCTCCTGCAGGGTCCATACGCCGAGGCCCGGCGCCGACCACGCGTCGTCGGGAACGGCGAGCACCGCGTCGACGAATCCAGCCGTTGCTTCATTGAAGGCGTGTCGGATGTCGGTCATGCCCGCACTTCCATCGTGAAGCATCGATCGTCGAGCGTTCCGAACGCATACTCCTCGTAGAAGCCGCCGAACATAGCGCGCGTCTTGTTCGTCCACTCGAGGGCCTCGGGCGTCGAGATCCGCCGGTGCACCTGGATCACACCGCCCTCGAACACGCGGTACTCGGCCCACGTGCCCGGGAAGTCCTTGACGCACGCGACTTCGACGTAAGGGATCGAGCCCGTCGCGCTCGAAGTGGCGCACGCGGTTGCGATGGGTGTGCCCGGCGAAGTACCCGAGGATCGAGGGTCGCCGCGCGATGACATCGACCAGGCCCTCCGAGTCGTCGGGGTTGAGACCGAAGTAGGTGAGGCTGCGCTTCGCGGGAGTCGGGGCTCCACGGGTGGTGATGACCCATGACCATGACCGCGCGATCGCTCTCTTCGCTCAACGTGTCGACCCACGCGAGCTGATCCTTCGTGATCCGCCCGGTCGTCTCGAACGGGATCACGGTGTCGAGCACCAGGACACGCACGCCGGGTAGCACGACCTCGCGGTCGCCGACCTCGTAGGTCTGACCCCGGTAGCCGTCGTGGTTGCCGCGCACCGTGTGGAGCCGATCACCGAAGGCGCCGCCGTAGAACCGGAGAAAGGCGGCGTACTCCTCATCACGCCCGTCTGCCGTGAGGTCACCCTTCACGATCACTGCGGCCGGGTCGATTGCCGTGATCTCCGCGATCGCGCCGGAGTTCATCATCTCCGGGTACGGCGGCTCTCCGGGCTCGACGTGGAACACGGGGCCCGACTCGAGTTCCTCGAGCACGCCGCACTCGGTCTCGCCGAAATGCACGTCGTTGACCGTGGCGAACCGACAGAGCAGCGCCCCTCCGGGCCTCGGCAGCGTGCGCACCGACGTGTCGAGAAACGTGTAGTCGGTGTCGGGCTCGAGCCCGTCGAAGCGATGGGCAGTGTCACCGTCGTGGAAGACGACCTCGTCGTCCGCGACCGTCGTGAGCTCGGCTGCCATCCTCCCTACCAGGGCCGCGCGCGCCGCAACGCCACGGGGCGAGCCCACCAGCGACCCGAGAACCTCCACGCCGGAGTGGGCGGCGTCGTGTCGGTCGAAGTGGGTGCGGCGGGCTGCGGCCACGTCATCGTGATCGCTGCGACGATGGCCGCCATCTCCTCGTCGGTCGGTGTGGGATGCACGTCGGCGACGTGCGGCACGACCGTCGTCACAGCGGCATGTTCCCGTGCTTGCGCCGCGGCAGCTCTTCGCGCTTCGTGCGAAGCATGTGCAAACCCGCGATCAGCTTCACTCGTGTCTCGGCCGGATCGATGACGTCGTCGACGTAGCCGCGCTCGGCAGCGCTGTAGGGGTTCGCGTACTTCTCGGTGTACTCGGCGACCAGCTCGGCTCGTCTGGCGGGGGGATCGGCGGCTTGTTGCAGCTCCCGGCGGTACAAGATCTCGACCGCTCCCTGCGGTCCCATCACCGCGAGCTCTGCGCTCGGCCACGCGTATGCCAGGTCCGCGCCGATCGACTTTGAGTTCATGACCACGTACGCGCCGCCGTAGGCCTTGCGGGTGATGACCTGGATGCGAGGCACGGTCGCCTCGCAGTAGGCGTAGAGGAGCTTGGCGCCGTGGCGGATGATGCCGCCGTACTCCTGGTCGACGCCGGGCAGGAAGCCCGGCACGTCGACGAACGTGACGATCGGGATGTTGAACGCGTCGCACGTGCGCACGAACCGCGCCGCTTTCTCGGAGGAGTCGATGTCGAGCACGCCCGCGAGGACCATGGGCTGGTTGCCGACGATGCCGACCGGGTGGCCGTCGAGTCGAGCGAAGCCACACACGATCGAGCCGGCCCAGTGCGGGAAGTACTCGAAGAACTCGCCGTCGTCGACGACGGTCGTGATGACCTTCTTCATGTCGTAGGGCTTGTTGGCCGTATCGGGCATGAGATCGACGAGCGAGGGACAGAGCCGCTCGGGATCGTCGCCCGACTCGAACGCCGGCGGGTCTTCCAGGTTGTTCGACGGCAGGAACGACAGGAGGTACCGCACGTCTTCGAGGCACGCCTTCTCGTCCGGAGCGACGAACGTCGCGACGCCCGACTTGGTCGCGTGGCTCATCGCGCCGCCGAGCTCCTCGAGCGTGACGTCCTCGCCGGTCACGGTGCGGACGACGTCAGGGCCGGTGATGAACATGTGCGAGCTCTCGCGGACCATGAAGATGAAGTCGGTCATCGCGGGGCTGTAGACCGCACCGCCCGCGCACGGGCCGAGCACGACCGAGATCTGCGGGACGACGCCCGACGCGAGGACGTTCCGGTAGAAGATGCCGCCGTACGACGCGAGCGAGACGACGCCCTCCTGGATGCGCGCGCCGGCGCCGTCGTTGAGACCGATGACGGGCGCACCGACCTTCAGCGCGACGTCCATGAGCTTGTGGATCTTCTCCGCGAAGACCTCGCCGAGCGCGCCGCCGAACACCGTGAAGTCCTGGCTGAAGACGAACACCTTGCGGCCGTGGATCGTGCCCCAGCCGGTGATCACGCCGTCGGTGTACGGGTGCTCTTCGAGCCCGGCCGCCTGCGCACGATGGCGCGCGAGCAGATCGAGCTCGTTGAACGAACCGGGATCGAGAAGGAAGTCGACGCGCTCGTGGGCGAGCATCTTGCCCTTGGCGTGCTGCCGTTCGATCGCTCGGGCCGAGCCCGCCTGGTAGGCCTGAGCCTTGCGGCGCCCGAGGTCCTCGATCCGCTCTTTGAGCGGGTGATCGGTCATGCGGCGCAGGTTACCGGGCACCATGTCGGCGTGATCCGGGTGGTCGAGGGCCGCATCGACGTCGAGCCCGGTCTCACGCTCGTCGCCGCGCTGCTCGACGAGCTGCGGGCGATCTACGCCGAGGAGGACGAGGACGCGCCCTCGCCCGACGACCTCGCTCCGCCGAAGGGCTTGTTCTTCGTCGCGACTCGAGATGGGGAGGCGCTCGGCTGCGGCGGCATCAAGCACTTCGCCGAAGGCATCGGGGAGGTGAAGCGGATGTACGTCGTGCCCGCGGCGCGCCGCACCGGCGTCGCCCGGGCGGTGCTCGCTGAGGTCGAGGCCGAGGCACGCCGGCGGGGCTACCGCGAGCTACGGCTCGAGACCGGGCTCGGGCAACCCGAGGCGATCACGCTCTACCAATCAGCCGGGTTCGAGCTCATCCCATGTTGGGGGACCTACGCGGACGCGCCTCTGAGTCGGTGCTTCGCGAAGAGGCTCCTGTGAGGTTCCGGCGAGAACCGATGCGGGGAGGGGTCATCGTTCGGGCGGAGCGATCTCCCACTCGATCTCGACCGAGACCGAGAGCTTCTGGCTTCCTGGCTCGATCGGCACGGCGTCGGCTGCGAGCGCGCGGATCATCGGGCGAAACGGCGGAGGCGCGCCGCCTCCCGTGCCTTCGGCGATTCGGCGGATCGGGCCGAGCCGAACGCCCGCCGCGGCGGCGAGCTGCTGCGCCTGCGAGGTCGCCTTCTCGACCGCGGCCCGCCGCGGATCGGCCAGCACCGCGCTCGGGTCCTCGATCCCGAACGTGAGCGAACCCATGCGGATGTCGTCGCCGACCGCACCCGCCGCTGCGTCGATCACCGCTCCCGCGCGTGACAGATCACGGAGCACGACGACGACGTCGTTCGACGCTTCGTACCCGGTGACCTTCTGACCTTTGTCGTCGTAGCTGGGATGGATCGCGATCGACCGCGTCGCGATGTCGGTGCGGACCACGCCCTCGGTGACGAGCAACGCGATGAGCTCGCTGGCTCGCTCGTTGGCCCGCGTCAGCGCTTGCCGTGCGGTGGGTGACCGGCACACGACGCCGAGGTCGATCGAGAGTCGATCGGGTGGCGCGGCTCGACCTCTCCTGTGCCGACGACGCGGATCGTCGCCGGTCGTGGAGGAGGCGGCGGCGGGGGAGGCGGCGGCGGGGGTTCCGGCATGCGCAAACCCTTCCACGGCGCGGCCGCTGCACGCACCAAGGGCAACTGGACAATGCTGGATCGCTGTGCGGCTGCCCGTGATGCCACCCGTCGCGCCGATGCTCGCCAAGGCGGCGGACGCGCTGCCCGAGGGCGAGGGCTGGATCTACGAACCGAAGTGGGACGGCTTCCGCTGCATCGTGTTTCGAGACGGCGACGAGGTCGAGCTCGGGAGTCGCAACGAACGTCCGCTGACCCGGTACTTCCCCGAGGTCGTGGCCGCGGTGAAGAGCAAGCTGCCGGCAAGGTGCGTCGTCGACGGCGAGATCCTGATCCCTGGCGAGATGGGGCTCGACTTCGATGCACTCCTCCAGCGCATCCACCCAGCGGACAGCCGTGTGCAGAAGCTCGCGGTCGAGACGCCGGCCAGCTTCGTCGCGTTCGACCTTCTCGCCATCGGCGATCGGGACCTCACCGACCTCCCGCTGTCAGAGCGCCGGGCCACGCTCGAGCAAGTCGCGACGACGCGGCCACCCATCTTCGTCACGCCGATCTCGAGCGACATCGCCACCGCGCAGGACTGGTTCAGCCGCTTCGAGGGCGCGGGGCTCGACGGCGTCGTCGCGAAGCGAGCTGAGCTCCCGTACCGCCCGAACGAGCGCGTGATGGTGAAGGTGAAGCACCGACGCACGGCCGATTGCGTGGTCGGCGGCTATCGCGTCCACAAGGACGGCAACGGCGTCGGTTCACTCTTGCTCGGCCTCTTCGACGACGAAGGTGATCTGCAGCACGTCGGCGTCGCGTCGAGCTTCACCGCGAAGCGGCGCAAGGAGCTGCTCGAGGAGCTCACTCCTCTCCGCGAAGGTGCCCTCGAGGGTCATCCGTGGCAGGGCTGGGCGGAGGCGGTCGAGCGCGAGGAGGCCGCGGGTCGGCGCATGCCCGGGGCAGTCAGCCGTTGGAACGCGAAGAAGGACCTGTCGTGGACGGCGATCCGAGCTGAGCTCGTATGTGAGGTGCAGTTCGATCAGCTGCAGCGCAACCGCTTCCGCCACGCCACCACGTTCGTGCGCTGGCGTCCCGACCGCGAGCCGAGCTCGTGCACCTACGACCAGCTCGAAGTGGCCGCCCCGCTCGAGCTGGAAAGCGTGTTCGGAGGATCCAAGTCGTGACGCCGAGCTCCCTCCCCGAGCTCGAGCTGCTCGACCTGGGCGCGCTCGAGCCGGCCGGGGGAGTCAACCCGCACGTCGCGCACGACGAGCGCGACGCAAAGGGATGGTGGCCGGTCGTCGCCGCGGTCGGGGTCGCTGCGGCCTTCCTGCTGACGGGGAAAAGCTCACATCGCGCCGACCAACAAGCCTCGGCGCAGCAGGCCGTCCCTCCGCCTCCCGTCGCGACGACCACGCCGTCGACGCCTCCGAGCTCGTTCAGCATCGTCATGCGCGACTCGCTGTCCCGCCACTTCGTGCTGGTCGATCCCCGAGGTCGAGCGGTACGGCTCGCGACGACCGCGGACGCAGGCCTGCGCCCGCTCGACGTCGCGGCTCCGACGGCGCTCGACGTGTCGCTGGGAGGGTTGCCGGCCGGTCGGCGTCCGGTGGCCGTGCTCGACAAGTCGATCGTGCTCGTCCCGGCATCGACCGCCGGCCCTCCGGTCGAGGTCTGGGGCGGTGGTTCGAACCTTCGGGTGCTCGACGGCGTAGGAAGGTTCGTGGCTGCCTCGGACGACCGCGTCGCGACCGTCGACCAGGGCTGCACCTCATGTGCGATGCGGATCAGCGGGAGTGAAGGCGGGCTGCTCGAGGAGATCCCGCCGTTCGAGGGCTTCCAACCGGTGTCGACAGGTTCGTTCTCGCCGAACGGTCGGTATGTCGTGGTGCGCTTCGCCGAGGAGCACCGCCCGTTCGACGGCGTCGCGATCGCCGACCTCGTGAACCGCACGATCGAGCCGATGATGGGCGTGAGTGGCGACGACGCACTCGCCATGGAGTGGGGGCCTGACTCGCGCCTGTACCTGCTCGGTCCGCAAGACGTGCTGCGGTACGAGCCCGGTGTCGGCACGACGACCCGGATCCCCATCGAGGACTGGCGCGAGGCCCCGTGATGCGCGCCCGGGATCGCGACCTTCCCGAGCTCGAGCTGCTCGCGCTCGACGAGGAGGAGCCCGCGCCGTCGGTGTCAACAGTCGACATGAAGTCCACGCGGTGGTGGCCGATAGCGGTCGGCGCGGCAATCCTCGCGGCGGCGATCCTCGTCACTGGCCACGACGGCGGTTCGCAGGTCGCGTCCGCGCCGACGACGCCATCGACGTCGAGCACGTTGTTCACCCCGGCGAGTGACTCACCGGGGTCGCGCGCTGCTGCGGACGCGGTCCGGTCCTCGTATCCCGCGGTGCTGATGTCGTCCGACGCGACCGCGTTGATCGTGCTCGCGCGAGCGGCGCGTTCGAGGTGGACGTGGCCCAGCCGCCGGACACGATCGCGGGCTACGTCGCGCGGCCCCCGGGGACGGTCGTGGCGTTGAGCAACGGCTTGGTCCGCGCGTACTCGCGGATGTACCCCGATGGCGTCGACCTCGGCAGCGCTCGCGGGGTCTTCCCGTCGGAGGATCCGGCGCGGGTGTGGCTGAGCGGCGTCGTCGACGGCAATGCGGCCGTCAAGGAGATGCCAGTCAACGGCACGGTGCCATCGCAGCTCGCGACCGGGTTCATCCGCCTTCCCGAGGGTTATGAGGTCGCCGGCGTCGCGGGCAAGCGTCTCGTGCTCTCGGGCACGGTGCAGTCGCTCGATCGGTACGAGCTCATCACGTGGGATCCCGAGACGCGCACCACCGACTTCGTGACCCAGCGGGGCTCGCTCCTCGCGACGGGGGATGACTCGCTCGCCTGGACGAGACCCGGCTGCGCCGACTGCGGCATCTACGTGCGGCGGGGAGACACGATCCGCATCGTCAAGGAGGTGCCGAACCTCGACCCGTCGGTGCCGGGAGCGTTCTCGACCGACGGCAGGTTCCTCGCGGTGGCCATCACGGGCGCGTGGCCGGGAGGCGGCACGGGTGCCATCGTGCACGGCGTCGCGGTGGTCGACCTCGACGGTCCTCACCAGTTCGGCCCGCCGTACGTCGCGACGCCCGACATCCGCTCGACGACCCCCGTCGCGATGACCTGGTCCAGCGGCGGCGCGCTGCTCGTGCGCGACACGAGTGACCGGATCGTCGCCTACGAGCCCCACGCCGGCGGCATCGCGAACATGTTCGCCTTCCGCCCGCGCGACCAGCGGCCGCCGACGAGCCTGACCGCGATCCCTATGCGCACCCCGCACACCCTCCCGCCCGTAAACGACCCGCCGCCGACCACGTTTCCGCCGCCGATTCCGCCCGGCTGACGCGCAAGGGCGTCATCGGCCGTCCTCAGCTGTCGTCTTCGTCTTGGTCGTCGCCCTTGGCCCGGCGGCTCGGCGCGACCCGACGCCCCTCGCCGGGCTGCTTGCGGAAGTGCGGTGGCCACGGCGCATCGCCGAGACCTTCGCGTTCGTCGTGTGCCGCGAGCTCGAGGAGCGGCTCGAGTGAGTACGACTGCTCGTCGATCGCGGCGCCGGGATCGCCGATCGATGCGTAACGCGCCGGAACCGTGGCGAGGGTGAAGTCCGACATCTCGACGTCGGGCACCTCTTCCCAGCTGAGGGGACACGACACGAGCGCCTGCCGGTTCGCTCGCACCGAGTACGCCGATGCGACAGTGCGGTCACGCGCGTTCTGGTTGTAGTCGAGGAAGACGCGTTCGCCGCGTTCCTCCTTCCACCACTTCGACGTCGCGATCTCGGGGATCCGGCGCTCGACCGCTCGCGCCAGCGCGAGCGCCGCGCGCCGCACATCGTCGAACCCCCACTTCGCGACGATGCGGATGTTCACGTGGATGCCACGCGACCCCGACGTCTTCGGGAACCCCTCCATGCCGTGCTCCGCCAAGACCTCGCGCACATGCATTGCGACGGTGCGGACCGAGCTCCACTCGACCCCCGGCTGTGGATCGAGGTCGACGCGCAGCTCGTCGGGATGGTGCACGTCCCAACGACGCACCGGCCATGGGTTGAGGTCGAGGCATCCGAGGTTCACGGCCCAGATGAGGTGCGCAACGTCGATAGGGCAGAGCTCGGTCGCAGTCCGCCCGCTCGGGAACGCCACCGTGACGGTTTGCAGCCAGTCCGGGCGGCTCTCGGGCACTCGCTTCTGGAAGAAGAAGTCGCCCTCCGCGCCGTTCGGGTAGCGCTTCATCACAGTCGGCCGAGTCGCGACTCCCTTCAGCGCACCTTGCCCGACCGCGAGGTAGTAGTTGACGAGGTCGAGCTTGGTCTCGCCGCGCTCGGCGAAGAAGACCTTCGTCGGGTTCGACACCCGCACCGTGCGGTCGTCGACCTCGATGTCGACGTGGTCTCCCTTGGTGGCCACGGCCCCCAGCCTGTCAGGCCGGGGGCCGTCGACCGTTCCGCTTGCTGCTCGTGCGCTCAGACGATGGCGTACGCGGTCTCGCGGTGCTGGCTCAGATCGAGACCTTCCTCTTCCTGCGTCTCGGTGACGCGAAGGCCGATCGCGCGGTCGATGATCTTGGCGAGGATCAAGCTGACGATGAACGAGTACCCCAGCGTCACCACCGCCGCGAGCGCCTGATCGCCGAGAAGCGTCGCCCCGCCGCCGAGGAACACACCTTCGTGCGTGACCGCCGAGTTGATCGATGCGTCGGCGAAGAACCCGAGGAGGAGCGAGCCGAGCAATCCGCCGACGAGGTGCACCGCGATCACGTCGAGGCTGTCGTCGAACTTGAAGATCTTCTTGATGTTCAACGCCAAGTAGCAGACCGCGCCGGTGATGAGCCCGATGTAGATCGGCGCCATGCCACCGACGAACCCTGCGCACGGCGTGATCGCGACGAGACCAGCGACGGCACCCGACGCGGCCCCGAGCGTCGTCGGATGGCCACTGTGCACCTTCTCGAACATCAGCCAGCCGAGCATCGCTGCCGATGCGGCGACGAACGTGTTCATGATCGCTTGCGCCGCAATGCCGTTCGCCGCGAGCGCTGAGCCAGCGTTGAACCCGGCCCACCCGAACCAAAGGATCCCGGTCCCTAACAAGGTGAGGGGGAGGCTGTGCGGCGGCATCGCGTGCTCGGGGTATCCCTTGCGAACGCCGAGCACGAGGATGAGCGCCAACGCGGCGGCGCCGGCATTCATGTGCACTACTGCGCCGCCTGCGAAGTCGAGCGCGCCCTGCTTCGCGAGCCAGCCGCCCGCGAACACCATGTGCGCGATCGGCGAGTAGACGATCACGAGCCAGATGGAGATGAAGATCGCGTAGGCGGAGAACTTCATCCGGTCCGCCGTCGCTCCTGTGATCGAGCGCGGGAGTGATGATCGCGAATGTCATCTGGAACGCGCAGAAGAGCACCATCGAGATCGTCAGCGTGCCGAAGAACCCGTCCGCCGCCGGGAGCGCGGGCCCCACGTCCTTCATCCAGACGAAGTCGAAGTTGCCGATGACGCCTCCGTTGCCCGCCGCCCCAAACGACAGGCTGAAGACCACCGCGCACCACAGCACCGCCAGGATCCCCATGGCGAAGAAGTTCTGCATGAGCATGCCGAGCACGTTCTTCGAGCGGACCATGCCGCCGTAGAAGAACGCCAAGCCCGGCGTCATGAACAGCACAAGGGCTGTTGCTGCCAACACCCAGGCACTGTCACCGGTGTTCAACTCCACGTGAGCTCCCCTCCTCGGTTCAAAAGATGAGGGAAAGGATCACGTAACTACGCTGTCTGGTCCCGATTGCATCATCTCGATGCATCTCCGTCTATCCTGCACGAGCCTCTCAGGGGGCGAAACGCAGAACGGCGGAACGGCGGAGGACGACAGGTGAAGGCTCGGCGGAAGGGACGGCTCTGGCTCGTGTGCGCGCTCGTGGCCGCGCTGGCGGTTGCCAGCCCGGCTCGGCCCGCGGCGGCGGACGACGGTTGGCAAGACGAGGTGCATCTGCGGCCCGAGTCGGTCGAGGCGCTTCTCGGCAACACCCGCGACGGAGACGCACGCGGCAGCGCACCGCAGTCGCCCGAAGCGATCGTCGACGTGTCGAGCTATCGCGACGTGACCGTCGCACATGACGACGGCCCGGGCGCGTGCGAGACGGCAGGAGCGGTGCGCGTGACGATGACCGGCACGACCGCTGACGGCGGGCAAGAGACGATCGTGTCGCAGTGCGAGGTCAGCAGGGTCCGCTCGTCGGAGGCGAACGAGGCCGCGAGTGCCGCAGCGCGCGACACAGCGCAGCTTGCGTTGCCGACGGCGGGCTTCGATCCACGCGTGCGCGGGCTCGTGGGCTTGCGCACCTGGCTGCATGTCGCAGTGCCGGATGAGAAGCTCGTCGCGGTCACGATCGAGGGCTATGCGTTGCGTGCAGTCGCACGACCGATCGCAGTCGAGGTGACACTCGATGGCGTGAAGCAAGCCATGCGGCTCAAGCCCGTGGCGGGTACTCCGACCGACGCGGTCGGCCCGTTCGTGTTCCGGCGTTCGGGGCGTCACCACCTCACCGTGCGGGTCATGTGGGTCGCCGAGTGGGCGCTGCTCGACGCGACCGGCACTCCGGTGCGGTTCGGCACCGTCGGCAGCGTGCCCGGCCCGACCGTGAGCACCGACTACACGGTCGTGCAGGCGCAGGCACGCCTGCGGTAGCGCGCTACCGACCCTTCGCGGCGCGCGCCGCCCGAGCAGCCAGGCTCTTCGTTCCGAGCTTCTCGCACACGGCCGCGAAGCGGGCGGTCGGGCCGCTCCACCGCCAGCTGTCGACCGAGCCGACGTCGACGTCGTATTCGACGGTCGCGATCCGGCGGAAGAGCAGCGCGAGGTCGAGGTTCTCGGCCAGCGTCTCGGCAAGCCGCGGCACATGGCGCAGCCCGGGCACGTCCCACTGGGCGGCGACGGTCGGGATCTCGTCGAGGTGGATGTACCTCGCGAGCACTGCCGCTGCCGTCTTCGCGCCGAAGCCCGGCAGCCCGGGGAAGCCGTCCGCGCTGTCGCCGACGAGCGCGAGGTAGTCGGGGATCGACTCGGGGCCGACGCCGAATTTCGCGCGCACGCCCTCCTCGTCGATCACGAGGCCTTTGCGCCGATCGAGCTGCACGACGCGGGTGCCCACGACGCACTGGCCGAGGTCCTTGTCGGGTGTGCACAGAAACACCTGGGTGACGCGCTCGTCCGCTGCTGCGATCGCGGCCGCCGCACCCATCGCGTCGTCCGCTTCGTACTCGATCATCGGCCACACGGTCACACCCATCGCGTCGAGCGCGTCCTCGTACACGGGCAGCTGGGCGAGCAGCTCGGGCGGCATCCCCGCGCTCGTCTTGTAACCCGGCCACAGGTCGTTGCGAAACGACTCGATGACGTGATCGGACGCGACGCCGACATGTGTGGCGCCGCCTTCGAACAGGCCCAGGGTCGAGCTCAGCACGCCGATCGCAGCGCCGTACGGGCCGGGCTCGGGTCGGCCGAAGTGCTGGCGGAACAGCTCGTAGGTGCCGTCGACCAGGTGCACGTCCATGCGCGCCAGTGTGGTCGATCGGTAGGGCCTGCGTTCGTTGCCGGAACAGTTGTGACAGCCTGATCGGCAGTGTCAGCAGCATCGATCCGCCGTCTGGTCGCGTTCCTGGCCGTGGGCGCCGCGGCGATCACCGTGTCGTCGTGCGGCGACGACTCGGGGGGCAAAGACACGTCGTCACGCGAGTCCGATGTGTATGCGGCGATCGTGGGCGACGTCGCGGCTGCCGAGACGGCGGGTGAGTCGACGCCTGTCGTCTACGTCGCGCCTCTCGGCAACGAGAAGCCGATCCCACTCAGCGTGCAGGTCGCGGTCGTGGACTCCGTCGCCGACGCCGCCGTGGTCCGCTTCGTCGACAAGGCCGATCAAGCGATCAACCAGAGCGACGACAGCCGGCCGGTGCTCGACGACGCAGTGCTCGTTCGTCTCGGCGAGGTGCCTGAGTCGGGGGTGACCGTCAACGTGCCCGGCGAGCTGTACCGCACGAAGGCGGATGCCTCACCCGTCGTCTTCCTGGTGAACGAGACGGCGAACGGTTGGGTGGTGGCATCGACCAAAGCGCCCGCGGGGAGTCCGCCCACCTCCGCCGCGAGCTAGGTCTGGCCTGCGGCGTCGACCGACGACTCTGCGAGCTCGAGCGCGCGTGCCGCGAGGTCGCCGTCGAGCGGCCCGGTGCCCTTCACCGCTTCCTTCCAGATCGCATCGAGCTCGGCGTCCAGACCGTTGCCGCTCGGGTTCGACGCGCGCGCGACCCGCACGGCGTCGGCGGCGGTGGTCACAGCGAGCCGGTCGGCCCCTTGAGCGTGCAGGGCGCTGGCGATCGCGAGCAGTGACCTCGAGAGGTTCTGCTCTCTCCGGTCGAGCGACGTCTGGACGACCAGCTGATGACTACGGAGTGCCCGGATGCTGATGAGGTAGAGCGCGCCGGCACCGCCGAGGACCACGCCGAGCGCGGCGAGCCCGATCGCGTTGCCGGGTCGAGCGAGGACAGCGATCACTGCGCCGATGACCCACGCGATCTGGAACAGGGTCTCGAAGCGCGCGAACGCTCGTCCCTTCTCGGCGTCGGGGGCCAGGCGTTGGGTGAGGCTGTCGAAGGCCTGCCGGGCCACATTCGCGGCGATGCCGGTCGTGAACGCGACGAAGAAGACCGCGGGTTCCTCGTATCGCACGGGTGCGATGAGCGCAGCGGCTCCGGCGACGCCGAGTGAGAGCCCGAGGAGCACCTCCTCGTTGACGTGCTGCCGTGCGAAAGCAGCGATGTACGAGCCGATGAACCCGCCCGCGCCTCCGGCCGCGATCACCAGGCCGAAGAACCACGCGGGCTCCCCGCTGACCTTCAGGTTGAATGCGATGAAGAAGGCGAGGAACCCGACGCCGGCGCGCATCGCACTCGTCGCGTTCGCCGCGAACGTGACGGCGCTGCTCCGAAGCTCGACATCGTCGACGATCGGGTTACGAGCGATGACGTGCACTTTCGGGATGCGCAGGGCGAGTGGCATCGCGGCGAGGTGCACGGCCGCCGCGACGATGAGCACGGTCTCGGTCGACGTCAGGTTCAAGAGGAGCGCGCCGACCGCACCGGCGACGCCTCCGACGAGCGCGGTCGCGCGCGAGAGCCGTGCGTTTTCGGCGACGAGCCGCTCGTCGTCTCCCACGAGCCACGGCACGAGCGAGCTCTTCGCGATCGATGCGGCCTTGCTGAAGACCAGCACCGCGAACGCGAGCGGGAAGAACGCCAGCGTGCGCAGCTGGAACGCGACCAGCACCATTGCCGCCGCCCGCCCGACGTTCGTGACCGCGATGAGCCCTCGCTGGCTGCCCGGGAAGCGGTCGATGACCGTGCCCACGAATGGGCCAACCACCGCGAACGGGGCCAGCGTGAGCAGGAGGTAGAGGAGGACGGTCGGTCGCGCCGCGTCGGCCGACACGTTGAAGAAGAGCGAGCCAGCGAGTGACACCGTGAAGAGCGCGTCGCCCGCGACCGCGACCGAGTTCGCCAAGACGAGTCTGCGGTACGGCTCGGCGCCTGCCAACGCAGCGATGGCGCGGGAGGCACGCGGCATCGCGCCAGTGTGCACCAGTGCCGCCCATCGGTATCGTGCGCCGCATGGCATTTCGGGGGTGGCCAGCTGAGGCGGTCTCGTTCTACGAGGGCCTCGAAGCCGACAACTCGAGGGCTTACTGGGCGGCCCACAAGGAGATCTACGAGTCCGCTGTCGTCGCACCGTTCCGCGCGCTGTCCGACGAGATCGCCGACGACTTCGGGCCGCTGCACCTCTTCCGTCCGCATCGCGACGTTCGGTTCAGCAAGGACAAGTCGCCATACAAGACGGCTCAAGGGGCAGTGACCGAGAGCGAGGGAGGGTCGATCTACTACGTCTCGCTCGGCTCGTCCGGGTTGTTCGCAGGCTCGGGCTACTACCGGCCTGCGCCCGATCAGCTCGCCCGCATGCGCGAGGCGATCGACGATGCGAAGACCGGAGCCGCCATCGAACGGGCGGTCGCGACCGCACGCAAGGGCGGCTACGAGATCGGCGGCGAGTCGCTGAAGACAGCGCCGAAGGGCTATCCGAAGGATCACCCGCGCATCGAGCTGCTGCGCATGAAGGGCCTGACCGTCGGCAAGGGCTGGCAGCCGGGGAAGTGGATGCAGACCGCCAAGGCGAAGGATCGCATCGTCGACGCGTGGCATGCGTCCGACCCGGTGAATGCATGGCTCGCGAAGCACGTCGGTCCGAGCACGGCGCCGCCGGACGACGGCTGGGGCTAGACGCTGGGGCCGGCGCGGCCGTCTCCGCCCAGCGCTCGATCGCGAACGCGCAGAGTGCCAGGCATCCTCGAGCACGTCATCGGTTGAGATGACCCGCGTGCGATCGCCCGAGGCGAGATGCACAGCCGTGACCGACTCGGGAAGCACTCCGGCGTCCATCGTGCGCACGAGGGCGATGTAGCCGAGGCTGGCGCGCGTGTGATCGGTCGGTGCGCCGGGCTCGATGACGCCCGGTTGCTTCCACGAGCCGAGATCGATGCGCGTCGAGAGCGAGAGCACGTCCTTGCGCACCGTCGCGTACTGAGGTCCCTTCCCCGCGAGCCCGGATGTCACGCGGCGGCCACGTCAGCTGCGTACGGCACGCGGTGACCCATGTGACCGCGTCGCGGGTCGCTGCGGCGCGACCTCCCTCGCCCACGCTGGAGAGCCAGTCTTCGGGCTCGGCGCCCTCCCGATCGGCCCATCCGTCTCGGCCGACTGCGACCATGCGATCGACGACGCGAGTGACCGCCTCGAGTGGGGTGAGCCGCCGCCCGTCGTGGGTCGCGGCCGCGAGCTCTTGTAGCGCAGGAAGGCCGATCGTGCGTCGCATGAAGACCGCACTCCATCGGAACCCGTCGCTCGAATCACGCCCGTCGAGCAGTCGCTCGATGTCGAACCAGCCGAGTGTGGTTCGGCCGCAATCGACCTCGGCGATGAGCGGCTCGAGTCGCGCCCGTGCCCGGTCTCTCCACGCGAGGCCGCGTCCGTCACTCATCGGGGCTCCAGGCCTGCCCGGTTGCGCACGTGCCCAGCGCTGGGCACCAGCGGCAGCCTTGGTGGCCGGTCACTTCCGGTGCGCGTCCGACGCCGAGCTCGACCCACCTCGTCGCCGCCGCGACGACGCGACGCGCGGCTGCCTCGAGCGCGCCCGCGCTGATCGGGGCGGTGACGGTCGTGCCGTCCCCTGCGGACCAGACCGCGACGACGCGTGGGGCCATGTGGTCGCGCAGCGCGCCGAGGAGCGCGTACCAATAGAGGTCGGGCTGATGCACGCCCGTCGCGACGCCGGCTTTGACCTCGACGATCACTCGCTCGATCGGCGTGGGGCGTCCGCCGACGACGAGATCGAACCGGCCGCTCAGGAGAAGGCGCCCGCCGGCGAACGCGATCGTGGCGCGGTCCTCGGGCCGGGGCCACCACGTGGCCTCGATGTGCGGCCACGACGCCTCGATTCGTTGCGCGCGCTCCTCGAGCTCCTGTCGTAGGTCGGTGAGCTCGTTCGGCGCCGCGGCGTCGAGCCACGCGAGGCATCGCTCGTCGCGCTCTGCCCGCAACGACTCGAGCGAGCACGTGAACGGGTCGTCGGGCACGCGTCCCATGACGACGTACGCCGCCGCCACCCGATCGACGAGGTTGCCCAGCACCAGCTGGTGGTTCATCTCGGACGTCTCGGCATCGGAAGCGAGTGCTCCCGCCTCACACGCGAGCACGTCGCGGATGCGGGCCTTCGTGAGCACCAACGGCGGAGCGCCCAACGGGAGCTGTGCGCCGAGCTCGTCGAGGTGAGTGGCGAGGTCAGCGCGCAGCTCGTCGATGGACTCGCGGTCGATGGGCGGCCCCAGCCCGATGCCCGCGGCGACGTCGTCGAACAGCTTCGCGAGCGTCGTCACCGACCGAGCATGCCCCCGAGCGCGGTGATCTGCGCGGAGTCGTACGGCGCGGGCACGCCGAGGATCAGCCGCGTCACTCCGAGCGCGCGTAGGCGCTCGCGTTGCCCGCTGTCCTCACTGACCCACCGTGGGGAGAGCGACGCACTCGCCGTCGCGAGGAAGTCGGCGCCCGTGTGGGCCCGTCGCGCGGCTTCGATCAGGTCGCCGAGCTGCGGGTGGCTGGCGGGCGTGTTGAACCCGTCGCCGATGCGGCCCGCGAGCGCTGCCATCTTCGGCCCGAAACCACCGATGACGATCGGAGCCGGGGGATCGGGGCGCAGGAAGCCGTCGCGGCCGGTCCACACGTCACGGATCGTCTCGATCGCGCGCTCGACCTGCGCCCGCCGCAGCGCGTCGCCACCCACGTTGCGACCGAGCGCCCGCTGCTCCTCCGGGTAGGGCGTGCCCGGGCCGCCGCCGGCGCCGAGGCCGAGCAACAGCCTTCCCGCTGACGCCTCCTGCAGGGTCGCCGCCATCACTGCGACCACGCCCGGCTCGCGGTTGGCGACGTTGAGCACGAGAGGCCCGATCGCAACGCGCTCAGTGCGCGCTGCGATGGTCGTCAGGAGCGTCCAGCACTCGAGCACGTGACTCGCGCCGTGCACGCGGCCGGCGAGGTGGTCCCATGTCCAGATGCCGTCGAAGCCGGCGTCCTCCGCGGCCTGCGCCGCGCGCACCGCGTCTGCGACTCGCCCTCCGAACGGGTCGAGCAGCAGATCGGTGCGAAGCGTCACCGCGACCGTTGCGGGCTTCGTCGGGCCTCAGCCCTCTTGCACGAGCTCGATGAGCGTGCCGAACGCGCCCTTCGGATGCACGAACGCGACCGTGGTGCCGCGCGAGCCGGGACGGGGTGCCTCGTCGATGACCTTGCCGCCGGCGTCCTTCACGGCTTGCAGCGCGACGGCGCAGCTGGCGACGCGGTAGCCCACGTGATGCAAGCCCTCGCCGCGCTTCTCGAGGCTCTTCGCGACCGGCGACTCTGGTGTGGTCGGCGTCAGGAGCTGGATGTAGCTCTCGGCGACCTTCAACAGCGCTTCCTCGACGCCGTCGGAGTGCACGATCTCGCGGTGCTCGACCGTCGCGCCGAACACGTCGCGGTAGTAATCGATCGCCGCGTCGAGGTCGTGTACCGCGATCGCCACGTGGTCGATCTCGGTGAGCAACGGCTCGCCGAGAGTGAGCTCGCCGCCGTAGCCCTCCCCGCTGTGCTCGCTGTCGTTCGGACCTCTGACCACCTGTGGGCTCATCCGTGCCTCCTGAAGACCGTGATGCGATCCTCGCCCACCCTCGCGCGCAGCTCGGGGTTGTCGATGCCGAGCCCTTCGCGGGGCGCGAGGCAGAGCACGCCGATCTTGCCCTCGTGCTGGTTCTTGTGCACCTGGTAGGCGGCTTCGCCGGTGTCGGCGAGCGGATGCACCGCAGACAGCAGCGGCTGGATCGCGCCACGGCAGATGAGCCGGTTCGCCTCCCACGCCTCGCGGTAGTTCGCGAAGTGGCTCGCGATGAGCCGCTTCAGCTTCATCCAGAAGTGCCGGTTGTCGAACTCGACCATGTACCCGGATGTCGCGGCGCACGTGACGACGGTGCCACCGCGCTTCGCGACGAAGATCGATGCGCCCATCGTCGAGCGACCCGGGTGCTCGAAGACGATGTCGGGGTCTTCACCGACCAGCGCGCGCACGTCCTTGCCGAAGCGCCGCCACTCGGACTCGTCCTGCGTGTTCGCGTCCTTCCAGAAGCGGTAGGCGCCGGCAGCGCGGTCGATGACGGCCTCGCACCCCATGTCGCGCAGCAGGTTCGCCTTGTCGGGCGAGCTCACGACGCCGACGGGGATGCCACCACCGTTCAACACGTACTGCACCGCGTAGCCGCCGATGCCGCCGGTCGCGCCCCACACGAGCACGACGTCGCCCTGCTTCATCCGCGCACCGTGCCCGCCGACGAGCATGCGATACGAGGTGGAGTTGCACAGCGCGTTGACCGCCGACTCCTCCCACGTGAGGTGCGTCGGCTTCGGCATGAGCTGGTTCGCCTTCACGAGCGCGACGTCGGCGAGGCCGCCGAAGTTCGTCTCGAACCCCCAGATCCGCTGGTTCGTCGCGAGCATCGAGTCGTCGTGAGCGGACGGGTCTTGGTCGTCGACCGAGTTGCAGTGGACCGTGACCTTGTCGCCCGGCTTCCAGTTGCGCACCGCTGAACCCACGCGCAGGACGACGCCCGACGCGTCGGAGCCGACGACCTGATACGGCAGGTCGTGGCGCTTGGCCCACGTGCTCTCCTTGCCGTAGCGCTCGAGGAACATGAACGTGGGAAGCGGCTCGAAGATCGATGTCCAGACGGTGTTGAAGTTGATCGAGCTCGCCATCACGGCCACATAGGCCTCGTCCGGCGCGAGCTCGGGCATCGGCACCTCCTCGAGGTGGAGCGATTTCCGCGGGTCCTTGGCGGCGGACTCCATCCCTTCGAACATCCCGACCTCGTCCTTGCGAACGACCATCGCTCGATACGACTCGGGAAGGGGGAGGGCGGCCAGCTCGTCACCTGACGCATCGCCGAGGATCGCTTCGAGGATCGGCTGCATCGGCGCAGATTACCGGCCGGTCACTTACGCCACGAATGGCCCATAGACTGGGAGCCCGTCAGTTCTCCACCGTCACTGTCTCGAGGGAGCGCCGCAATGGCCGGATCAGTCATCGTCGCTGGGGCCCGCACGCCGATCGGCAAGCTGTCAGGTGCGCTGGCCGGGTTCACCGCGATGGAGCTCGGCGGGTTCGCGATCAAGGCCGCGCTCGAGCGCGTCGGGCTCACGCCTGAAGAGGTCGACTACGTCTTCATGGGTCAGGTGATCGGAGCGGGTCAGGGCCAGATCACCGCCCGACAGGCAGCAGTGAACGCGGGCATCCCGATGACGGTCGCGTCGACGACCGTCAACAAGGTGTGCCTCTCGGGTCTCAACACGATCTACCTCGCCGACCTCATGATCCAGTCCGGCGAAGCCGACATCGTCGTCGCCGGTGGCATGGAGTCGATGTCGAACGCACCGCACATCCTCCCCGGATCGCGGGCCGGCTTCCGCTACGGCGATGTCTCTCTGCAGGACGCGATCATCCGTGACGGCCTGTGGTGCGCGTTCGACGCGTGCCTGATGGGCGCGGGCACCGAGAAGTATTCGGCCTCGCGCAACATCTCGCGTGAGCGTCAGGACGACCTTGCCGCGAAGAGCCACGAGCGTGCTGCCGCGGCGATCAAGGACGGCCGCTTCAACGACGAGGTCATCGCGGTCGAGATCCCGCAGCGCAAGGGCGACCCGTTGCTCTTCGACACCGACGAGGGCGTGCGCCCCGGCACGACGCTCGAGTCCCTCGGCGCGCTCAAGCCCGCGTTCGACAAGGCCGGCAACATCACGGCTGGCAATGCGTCGCAGCTGTCCGACGGCGCGAGTGCGGTGATCGTCGCGTCGAAGGCTGCCGCGGAACGGCTCGCGGTGAGCCCCCTCGGCGAGGTGCTCGCCTACGGCCAGGTCGCCGGCCCCGATCCCTCGCTGCTGAGCCAGCCCTCACGGGCCATCCAGGCCGCGCTCGAGAAGGCTGGCAAGTCGGTGACCGACGTCGATCTGTTCGAGATCAACGAGGCGTTCGCCGCCGTAGGCATCGCGTCGATGGATGACCTTGGCATCACCGACGACGTCGTCAACGTGAACGGTGGAGCGATCGCGCTCGGCCACCCGATCGGCATGTCCGGCAACCGCCTCGCCCTCACGTTGCTCCACGAGCTGCGCCGCCGTGGTGGTGGCGTCGGTGCCGCAGCGCTGTGCGGCGGCGGCGGTCAGGGCGACGCGCTGCTCCTCAAGACGCTCTAGGCGCTCCCCCTGAAGGGGGCGTCAGAAATTGCGTCTGAGCGGCCGCATGAGCGCCTCGGCCGCGCGGTGACGCAGCGGTCGGTGCTCCCATCGAGTCTCGTCGAGGAGGACGCTGCGCTCGAGGTCCTCATCGAACTGACGGTCGAGCACCTTGACGAGATCCGCGTCGAAGGCGACGACGTTGATCTCCTCGTCGAGCGACGACGAGCGACAGTTGAAGTTGGCCGAACCGATGCATGCTGCGACACCGTCGACGGTCAGCACCTTCGCGTGCAGCATCGTCGGCTGGAAGCACCAGATGGTGATCCCGTGACCGAGAAGCTGTGCGTACGAGCTCTGGCCGGCGAGCCGAACGAAGCGCTTGTCGGCATGAGGCCCGGGGAGCAGCACCTGCACGTCGATGCCGCGGTCGCCGGCATCGCACAGCTGCGCCATGAGCTCGGGCTCCGGTACGAAGTACGCGGTTGTGAGCCGGACCGACTTCTCGGCGCTCTGCAGCAGGGCTCGGAACAGAGTGGCGATGTCGCTCCATCCCGTCTCGGATGCGCCTCGGACACACATCGCGGTGGTCGAACCCGGGTTCGGCTGCACCGGGAAGTGGTCGTACTCAGGGTCGTAGAGCTCTGGGTCGGTCTCGACCCAGTTGTCGAGGAACGCGGCCCGCAATCCGTCGACTGCGGGTCCGCGGATTCGGAAGTGCGTGTCCCGCCACTCGTTCTCGTTGCGGGCATCGCCATCCCACTCGTCGGCGATGCCGATGCCGCCGGTGAAGCCCGTGCCCTCGTCGACGATGCACACCTTGCGATGCGTGCGGTGGTTGTACGACCCGGGCTTCAATCGGTGGAGCGGCCGGAACCATCGGATGTGCACGCCTGCCTCGTCCATCATCGTGACGAGGGCACGGTCGAGCGGCTTGCAGCCGAAGGCGTCGAGCAGCACTCGCACCCGCACGCCGGCGCGCGCCCGAGCCGACAAGTGTTCGGCGAACTCGGTACCGATGCGACCCTTCCAGTAGACGAATGTCAGGAAGTCGATCGTCCGCTGAGCGCCGTCGATCGCTTCGAGCATCGCCGGAAACACCTCGACGCCATTGCGCAGCACGTCGATCTGGTTGCCGTCCGTCGCAGGGACGCCGACGAGGCCCTCGATCGTGCGGCGCAGCTGAGTCTCTGCGTCATCGTGCATTGGAGACGAGCACCCCCGAGCTCACCGGGGCGGTCGCCTCCGGTTCCGATTCGACGACCTTCTGTGTGTCTTGCGGCGCGGAGGCCTGCGCTCTCACTGCTTCGAGCTGGGCGTTCACGGCTGCCCCGAAGAGCAACGCGATGGACGAGAGCAGTGCCCAGAGTGACAGCGCGACGATCCCGGCGAGCGGGCCGTACGTCTCGCCGAACGTCGAGCTCCAGCGGAAGAAGCCGGCCAGGAGCAGCGTGGCAAGGAGCCAGAGCGACGTCCCGACGAGCGCTCCGAAGACGAGCCACGACCAACGCGGCTGGCGCCGGCGGGGCGACCACTTCGACAAGAGCGCAAGGCCGGCCGCGGCGAGGACGAGACCGAGTGGCCACCGAGCCGCCTGCCAGGCGGTGTCGACGAGCCCCCCATCGAGCGAGACCATGTGGATGCCGCCGTATGCGACGGATGCGAACGCCGCCGTGAGGAGTGTGCCGACGACGAGGGCGAGCACGAACGCGAATCCGTACTTCTTCGCGGTCGGACGATCGGTCTCGACGCCGTAGATGCGGTTGAGTGCGCGCTCGAACTGCCCGAGGAATGTCGTCGCGGTGAAGATGCAGCCGGCGAGGCCCAACGCGATCGCGATGGTCTCGTGACGGTGGCCGGTCTGCTGCGCCTGGCTCGCCGCTGCGGTGAGCAGCTCGCCCGACGGGCCGGGAGCGATCCCGCGGATCGCGGAGAGCACTGCGCCGCTGAACGCCGTGTTGCTCAGCTGCTCGCGAGGCCGACGAGGGCGATCGTGCCCTGCACGACGACCAGCACGCTGAGGAAGGCGAGGCTTCGAGCGTGGCTGAAGCCGTCCGAGACCCGAAGGCGCTTGAACGCGTCGACGAGGAGGTGCCGGCGTCCGTTCAGACGCAGCGTCTTGAACGCGTCGTCTCCGGAGAGATCCCTGGTTTCGGGGACGAGGTTCGCGGTGCTCACGAGCTGCCGTCCGGGACCATGACGTTCACAGCGTCGGGCTCGATGGAGAAGTGCAGCTCCTTCGTCGCCGGGCGCGCACCACCGTCGAGCTCGTAGGGCTGCGAACCCTTCGTCTTCACGTCCAGCTCGCGAGCTCGGGTGCGGTGCACGTAGCGCGCGGTCTCCGCATGTCCGCCCACGACGTCCATCAAGACCTTCGCCCACTGCCCGAGGCCGTGCGCGGTGACGAGACCGACCTCGAGGGTGCCGTTCTCGGGATCGGCGTCCGGGAAGACCTCCATCCCTCCGATCACCTTCGGCACGTTCGCGACGAGGAGGCAGGTCGCGTCGCCCGAGAACCAAGTCGAGCCGTCGGCGTCGACGGTGATCGACATCGGCTTCGCTCGAGCAGCCTTCAGCCCCGTCCAGATGTAGGCGACGCGACCGAGTCGGCGCTTCGTCTTGCCGCTGACCATTCCGATCATCCGGGCGTCGAAGCCCGTGCCGGACATGACGGCGAAGTGCTCCCCGTTGACGACACCCGCGTCGAGCGTCGCCCGCCGGCCGTTGAACGCGATGTCGAGCGCTTCTTCGATGGACGACGGCACGCCCAGGTTCGTCGCGAACAGGTTCGCGGTGCCGGCGGGGATGATGGCGAGCGTCACGCCCGTGCCGGCGAGCGCGTCGATGCACTGCTGCACGCTGCCGTCGCCTCCCCACACGAGCACGAGGTCGGCGCCTTCCTTCGCCGCGGCGCGTGCATGCTTGCCTGCCTTCGCGCTCTTCGGCACCTCGTGCCACATCACCTCGATGCCGTCGCGCTCGTCGAGGCGTCGTCGAAGCTCGGGAAGCCCTCCGCCGATCGACTTCTTGCTGTGAGCGATGACTGCGACGCGCTTCATGCCGCCTGGCCCGTCTCGTGGAGCTCGACCTCGTCGACGAAGTCAGTCGCCTCAGCGACGTTGCCACGTTCGCGGAGCCACTCGGCGATCCGGAAGGCAAAGTGCTCTGCGGCGATCACACAGACGATCCCGAGCGCCGCACCAGCCATGACGTCTGAGATGTGGTGGGCTCCTCGGTAGACGCGGGCGAACGCGACGAACGCGGTAGCCAGGAACGCGAACACCCACAGAAGAGCAGCGCGCACCTTGCTCGACTGGTGCAGAGTGGCGAGCAACGCGAGCGAGCCGTAGAGAGCGAACGTCGCCGCGACATGGCCGGACGGGAAGCTCGCGGTGGCCGGCACCGAATCGAGCTTGACGACGTCAGGTCGCGGGCGCCCGACCACGAGGTTGGCCACCAGGAAGATCGAGAGCTCTGCGGCGAGTGCCCACGTCAGCAGCGCCAGACTCGGCCAGCGCCTCGTGATGACGAACCACAGCGCTGCGAGACCGCCCACGACGACGATGCCCTCCGTGCTGGCGAGCCGTGTCGGGATGACCGTGAGGTGGTTCAGCCAACTGACACGGTTGTCAGCGAACCAGACGTTCGCGTGCTCTTCGACATGTGTGAGGTTCAGCGGTCCGGCAATCAGCCATCCGAGGATGACGAAGGGAACCAAGATGGCAACCCACTGCACGGGCGGCACCGCCCAGATGGGCAGACGACGAGCCTCGGTGAGATCCGGGGGTTCGTCGATCCGGATGGCTGTCGACGTATCGGCATGTTGGATCACGTCGAGGTGTTTACCCAGGCGTCACCCGGGGGAGACTTGAGTCAATGGTGATCTTCGTGACGATTGCTGCAGGAGCGATCGCAGCGTTGGTCGGTGCCGCGCTCGCGCACCGCTGGCCGAAGGTTCCCGCACCGGCGGTCGCCTCCACCACGATCACCGAGACCGTTCACGAGCACCCGCCGCTGCGTCGCCTGATGCGCAGCCGCTTCGACGCCACCACGCTGACGGGTCTCGCGCTCACCGTCGGGCTCGCCCTTGTCATCGGCGGTGCGATCGCGATCGGCTTGCTGCTCGAGATGGTCCACACCGACAGCGGTCTCGCGAAGTGGGACGCTTCGTTCGCGCAGTGGGGAGCCGATCACGCGACGGTGTTCTCCACGCACTTCCTGCGGGACATGTCGACGTTCGGTGGCACCGCGTTCGTCGTGACGGCCGCGGTGGTCATCGCGGCGTACGAGCTCGTCAAGGAGCGCCGGCTCGCCCCCGTCGGATTCCTCATCTTGTGCGTCGGCGGACAGTTCTTGATCTCGAACCTCATCAAGGTCGCGGTCCACCGAGATCGTCCCGACGTCTTGCGGCTGACCGGCTTCGCAGGGGCCTCGTTCCCGTCGGGCCACGCCACCGCATCGGCGGCCTGCCTCGCGGGGTTCGTCCTGCTGCTCACCCGGACCCGTTCCCGGCGGGCCAAGACGATCGGCGCCGCCATCGCTGTCGGCGTCGCCGTCGCCGTTGCCGCGAGCCGGGTCTTCCTCGGCGTGCACTGGCTGACCGACGTCCTCGCGGGGCTCGCCCTCGGGTGGGCCTGGTTCGCCCTCAGCTCGATCGCGTTCGGCGGCCGTCTGCTGCGCTTCGCCAAGCCGGTCCAGACTGCCGAGGTGGCCGAGGCCCTCGACCCGACGCCTGCTCCCGCGCCGCTCGTGTCACATTGACCGGCAGAGACATCCTGGTCACGGCTGTTCATGCGCCGTTCGTTGTCATCGGATCGTCACTGTTGTAACGTCTTCGCAACAGATGGACCTGCAGCCCCCCTCGGGTCCTTCGTGTCTCGGGGTGCCGCCTCGCCGGTGCGGGTGTCCGCCCGCCTCGCACCGGAGCAGGCGGTACCCCGAGCCCCCTTTTCGGCTGATTCCCGCCGGACTCAGGCGTCGACGTCGCGGCGGCCCTCGAGTGCTCGGCCCAGCGTGACCTCGTCGGCGTACTCGAGGTCACCACCCACCGGAAGCCCGCTCGCGATGCGCGTCACCCGAAAGCCGAGCGGCTTGAGCAGCCTCGCGAGGTACATCGCGGTCGCCTCGCCCTCGATGTTGGGGTTCGTCGCCAGGATCACCTCGGTGACGCCCTCGGGCTCGAGGCGGATGAGGAGCTCCTTCACGCGGAGCTGCTCGGGGCCGATGCCCTCGATCGGGCTGATCGCACCTTGGAGCACGTGATAGCGACCCTTGAACTCGCCGGTCTTCTCGACAGCGACGATGTCACGCGGCTCCTCGACGACGCACACGACGGTCGCATCTCGTCGTGGGTCTGTGCAGATCGAGCACTCAGATCCTTCGGACACGTTGTAGCAACGCGTGCAGAACGTGACCTTCGCCTTTGCTTCTTCGATCGCGTGCGCGAGTCGAGCCGCGTCCTCCGCAGGGAGCTTGAGCAGATGGAACGCGATGCGTTGCGCGGACTTCGGTCCGATGCCGGGCAGACGACCGAGCTCGTCGATGAGCGTCTGCACCGGCCCTGCGTACATCGTCACCCGGGCTCACCGCCGGGAAGCAGACCGCCGAGCCCGCCGAGGTCGTCGATGCTCGGGAAGCTGCCGAGCGCCTGGCTTTGCACCTGCTGCGCTCGCTCCACCGCATCGTGCAACGCCGCGAGCACGAGGTCCTCGAGCAGCTCGACCTCGGTCGCGTCGACGACGCTCGGGTCGATCCGCACCGCTCTGAACTCCATGCCGCCTGTCACGGTGATCTTCACGCGACCCCCGCCGGCCTGACCTTCCACCTCTTGCGCAGCGGCGCTCGCCTGCGCGGCGGCCATCTGCTCTTGCATCGCCGCGGCCTGCTTCAGCAGGTTGCCCATGAAGTCGTCGTCGCCGGACATGGCGCTCCTCTCAGGACTCGTCGGTGAGGAGCTCGGCTCCGGGGAATGCTTGAGTGAGGCGGTCGATCGACGATGTCGGAGCCGCGGGGGCGTCGACGAGCTCGTCGAGGTCGACGTCTTCGTCCGCGGGCGACGCGGCTGCGGCGGTTGCAGGTGCCGCGGCTTCGCCGCCATCGACGACGAGCGTCAAAGGGATCGGCCGCCCGTAGTGCGCGGCGAGCGTCGCCTCGACGTCCTTGCGCTTCTCTTCGCACTTCTGCCGGTGAGGAGCGGTCGGCAGTGCGAAGACCGCGCCGTTCTCGTCGGCGGACACGAATCGACCCGCGGCGAACAGCGCCTTGACCATGCCTTTCAGCTGCGGGAGCACGTTGTCTGCCCACGCGATCGTGAGCTCGTCACGCGACGGCATCTGCGCGGCGGGTTCGGTTGTCGCGGTGGCCTTTGCCGGAGCTTCGGGAGGTGCGGCCTCCTCGACGGTCGACGGGGCCGGCGCGGCCGTCGACTTGCGAGCGTGAGTGCCGAGTGCCGCGCGCGCACCGCTGGATGCCGCCGGCAGTGACTCGGGCGATGCGGGGGTCGACGGCGCGGCCATCGACGGAGCACCCGATCGCTCGAGGCGCTCGAGACGTTCGAGTCGCTCGAGTCGCTCGAGGAGGGCCGTGGGGCTGTCGTCGAGCGCCGGGTTCGCGATCCGCACGATCGCGACGTCGAGCAGCACGCGCGGATCCGTCGCGTGTCGCATCTCGACGAGCGCGGCGCCGAGCACCTCGAGCGCGCGCACCGTCGCCGCAGGACCGAGCCGTGCCGCTTGGTCAGCGGCCCGAGCCCGCGACGCCTCGGACATCTCGGCGACATCGGGCGCCATCGCGACGAGGAACGCGTCGCGCAGCCACGCGATGAGACGCTCGGTGAGGCCCCGCACCTCGGTGCCCGCCGCGACTGCCTCCGCGACGCCGGCGAGCGCCCGCGCCGCGTCGCGGTCAGCCAACGCATCGACGAGATCCTCGACGGACGGCCCGTCGTCGGGGATCGACCCAGCCGCGACGACTTGGTCGAGCGCGGACAGCGTGTCGCGCGCGGAGCCGGCGCCGACGCGAAGCACGTACTCGAGCGCGCCGGCCGGAAGGTCGAGGCTCGCGTCCTTCGCGATGTGCTCGACGTGCTCGGCCAGCACATCGGCGGGCAGCAGGTGGAACTGCAGATGCTGCGTGCGACTGCTGATCGTCTTCTCGACCTTCTGCGGGTCGGTCGTCGCGAGCACGAACACGACGTGCGCGGGCGGATCCTCGAGCGTCTTGAGGAGCGCGTTCGACGCGCCCTTCGAGAGCATGTGGACCTCGTCGAGGATGTACACCTTGCGCCGGCCCGCGGTGCCGAGCGCGGCGCGCTCGTTCAGCTCGCGGATGCTGTCGACGCCGTTGTTCGACGCCGCGTCGAGCTCGAACACGTCGAACGAGGTGCCGTGCTCGATCGCCCGGCAGACTTCGCATACGCCGCACGGCTCACCCTCGGTCACGTTCGGGCAGTTCAGCGCCTTCGCGAGGATGCGGGCGGTCGAGGTCTTGCCTGTGCCACGGGGGCCGCTGAACAGGTAAGCGTGAGAGACGCGGTCGTCGCGCACGGCATTGCGGAGGGCTCGCACGACGTGGTCTTGGCCGAGCACCTCGTCGAAGCGTTGCGACCGATATCGGCGGTAAAGGGCTTGGTGCTCCGCCATGCCGGGAGACTACCGGCAGGCTTCCTCGGGACCGCCCGGCTACCCTTGACGTCGCGCCCGCCATGTCAGGTGGCGGCCGGGTCCTGTGCAACGGCAGCCCGTGAACCGAGTCAGGGCCGGGAGGCAGCAGCTCTCAGCGGAAACTGCGGTGTGCCGCAGATCGCCTGGCCGTCGCCCTGAGATGGCGGGCGCGTCAGCGCCCGCCAGATGTCGCGGTGGGCGCAGTGTCCGGAGGGATGCGAGAGCGGACGAATCGGCACGCCTGGAGAGCGTGTGTGGGGCAACCCACCGTGGGTTCGAATCCCACTCCCTCCGCTCGCACTGGTTTCTTTGGCGCGACGGGTCCCAGAGGGTCTCCATCCGCCAAGAGAACCGCCAGCGGGCGGAGTTCGCCCGCAGGGCCGACCGCTATCCGGTCTTCGACGTGTGCGTCATCCCGCCCGCGTGAGCGAGGCGACGATCGATCTCGGCTCTCATGATCTGGCAGGTACTCGCGTGCGACGTCGCGCCAAGTGTTCACTCTTCTCGCGCATGCTCCCAGGGATGGCCGCTGACCCGTCGGGTTCCGGGCGAACGACCCACCGAGGCTCTTTCGGCGCGTCGTCGATTTCGTTGCGGACCAAATTCCGTCGACCCGAGCGCCGAGTCTGTCCGCGAAGTGATCGCCGAACGATTCGTAGACAGCTCGTCGGCGTGTCGGGGAGATCTGGGTCGGATGGCGGAAGTTGCTCTCGTCAGGCGACGGGAGCGATGACGGCTATCCCGTGAGGCCAGCAGACGCGGGTCATCCGTTCGTCGTAGCTGACCAGACGGTCGTCGCCGAGCTCGAGTGCCGCGGCGAGGTGGACAGCGTCGAGGCTACCCAGGAGGTCGGCGTCGAGATCGGCCGCCCGTTCGAACGTCGATGTCGGTACGGTGAGCAATGGACACGAGTCGAGGACGGCGCGGGCACGAGGCATTGCGTGCGGCGCTCCTGCCGGGTCGATCGCAACAGCTCGGTCTGCAACAGGATCGTGCGTTTCGCGGGTTCAGTCAGCCGGCGAGCTCATACAGGCGCCATGGCGAGTCGAACCCCTTCAGGGTGTGCTCCCCACGGTCCTCGAGCTGTGCGTCGCCACCGAGCATCACGTCGCGAACCGTCGAGGAGACCAGGATCTGTCCTGCGCCCGCCGCTTCCTCGACGCGCTTGGCGAGGTTGACTGCCACACCGCTGATGTCGCCGTTGGGTCGTAGTTCGATCTGTCCCGTGTGCAGCCCGCAGCGGATCGGCAGGCCAACGCTGTCGAGCGCATGTCGGACTTCTCGGGCGAAGTCGAAAGCGTCGGCGGGTGACTCGAAGCGAAGCAGCAGCCCATCGCCGGTGTTCTTCACCAGCACCCCACGATGATGGTTCGCGGCCGCCCAGCCAATGCGGTCGTGGCTGTCGAGCGTGAGTCGCCACTGCTCGTCTCCCTCCGAGGCGCTGCGCTCGGTTGAACCAACGATGTCGGTGAACACGATCGTGGCGAGCCGTCTCTCGGTGTGTGATGTCGACACCGAGCCGCAGATCGAATTCGAGGTGGACGTCGGCCTGCGCACGCCACTCGGGGTCGGCCAGGCCGAAATGGTCGGCGCCTCCGAGCTGCTCGAAAGTGGCGTCGGGGATGCGCTCGGCGAGCCAGGGGCCCGCTGCGGGCGGGATGACGCCGTCCTCGGCCACGTGCGTGACGAGGGTCGGCGCCGCGATCTGCCCCAAGTGGTCGCGCACGCGTCGAGCGTGCTGATGCTCTGGACCTGCCTCCGGATGCTCGCAGGGGTCGCGGAGAGTCACGCGTATCGCCCCATCCAACGGACGAAGGCGGCGTTGTCGGCCTGCGATGGATTGAACCACTCGACGAACCATTGGGTGTCGGTGCCCCAATGGTCGGTCATCCGCCTGAACTTGCGGATCTTGTCTTCCAGGTCGGGTTCGAGCTCGACGAAAGCGCTGGCGCCGGGGTGGCTGTTGCCGAGCACGAGGCGATCGACGCGACCGGGATGAAGCGCCGTGAAGAGCTGAGCCATCAGCCCTCCCTCGGAGAAGCCCATCAGCGTGGGTCGCTCGAGCTTGGCTGCGTCCATGACAGCGAGGATGTCTTCGCATCGCTGCTCGAGGGTCGGTGGCTCGCTGAACTGATCCGACAGCCCAATGCCACGCTTGTCGAACGCGGTCATGCGGACGTGGTCGCCGAAGTACTCGAACGCTCGGCGGAAGAGCTCCTGCTCCCATACCAGCTCGACGTTCGACACGAGCGGAGGCACGACGAAAACCTCCGGCCCCGATCCCCATTGCTGCCACGCGAGCCGATAGCCGTCCTTCGTCAGCGCGTAGCGGACTTCGGGCGGTTCCACCGCCGGATTGTCGCGCTTCGCCCCTCAGCGTGCAGCGCTCCACGCTGCCGGTGTCGGTTTCAGCGTTAAAAATCGCTTGCCTGAAACTACTTTTAAGGGGCTGTTTTCAGATATAGCCAGTACCGCAACAACATCGATCTTGTCCCGCCGCCAGATCAGCAGGGGGGATTTGGATCAGCTTATTACCCTTACCGCGCGCCAGTGCCGGTAAATCGGCCACAGGGAAAATCAACAAGCGGCCTTGCAAGGTAACGACTGCGAGCAAGTCAGACTCATTGTACACAGGTGCGGGCTTTAAGACTTTCGCACCCTCGGGCAGAGTAATCAGCAACTTACCCGCCTTATTCTTACTCAATAGTTCTTTAAGCTGTACTCTGAAACCATAACCAAAATGACTGACCAAGACAACCCAGTCATCGGGATTACGCGGCAAGTAAATGGGTAAACAAGGAACCCGCTGGTGGATTAAGTCTTCCAGTTAAAGGTTCGCCCTGCGTTTCTCATCCTCGGGAGAGAGGTCGCCGCGGCCGATCAGCGCCTCGGTGTAGATCTTGCGGACGGAGCGCTTGGCGTCGATGATCTGGTACATCGCGGGTTCGTCATCGAGGGGTCGTCGCCCTCGTTGTGGCCGCGCCGGCGGTAGCAGACCATGTCGATGACGACGTCGCTTGCCGAACGCTGGCGGTACTCGACCGCGAGCTTGGCGACCCAGACGCACGCCTCCGGGTCGTCGCCGTTCACGTGGAAGATCGGCGCCTGGATCATCTTCGCGACGTCGGTGCAGTACTGCGTCGAGCTGCGAGTGCTCGCGGCGCGGTGGTGAAGCCGACCTGGTTGTTGACGACGACGTGCACCGTGCCGCCGGTGCGGTAGCCGGCGCAGCTTCGACAGGTTGAGCGTCTCGGCGACGACGCCCTGGCCGGCGAACGCCGCGTCGCCGTGGATGCAGCGATCGGCAGCCGGTGAAGCCGCCCTCGCCGTCGTTGTGCAGGTCCTGCTTGGCCCGGACGCGGCCCTCGAGCACCGGGTCGACGACCTCGAGGTGGCTCGGGTTGGGCGCCAGCGACAGGTGGACTGGCCGTCGCCGAACGTCCGGAAGTCTTGCCCTCGGCGCACCGAGGTGGTACTTCACGTCGCCGGAGCCGTGGGCCTGGCCGGGATCGAGGTTGTCCTCGAACTCGCGGAAGATCTGGCGAACGGCTTGCCGACGATGTTGGCCAGCACGTTGAGCCGGCCGCGGTGCGCCATGCCGATGACGACCTCGTCCAGCTCGTGCTCGGCGGCCTTGTCGAGCACCGCGTCGAGCAGCGGGATGACGGTCTCGCCGCCCTCGAGCGAGAACCGCTTCTGGCCGACGTACTTGGTCTGCAGGAACGTCTCGAACGCCTCGGCCGCGTTGAGCCGGCTCAGGATGTACTTCTGCTCGTGCGGCCGGGCGGCTTCTGGTGCGGCACCTCGACCCGTTCCTGCGAGCCAGTCGCGCTGCGTCGGGTCGAGGATGTGCATGTACTCGACGCCGACCGTGCGGCAGTACGAGTCGCGCAGCACGCCGAGCACGTCGCGCAGCTTCATGTGCTCGTTGCCGGCGAACCCGCCGACCGGCGAACTCGCGGTCCAGGTCCCACAGGGTCAGCCCGTGGGAGAGCACGTCGAGGTCCGGGTGCGCGCGCTGCCGGTAGTTCAGCGGGTCGGTGTCGGCCATCAGGTGGCCGCGGCTGCGGTAGGCGTCGATCAGCTCGAGCACCCGCGCGGTCTTGTCGACGGCGCCGTCGGCCGGCGCGATGTCCTGGACCCAGCGGACCGGCTCGTAGGGCACGCCGCAGCGAGCGGAAGATGTCGTCGTAGAAGCCGTCCTCGCCGAGCAGCAGCTCGTGGATCCGGCGCAGGAACTCGCCCGACTCGGCGCCCTGGATGATCCGGTGGTCGTAGGTCGAGGTCAACGTGATGATCTTGCTGACGCCGAGCTCGGCGAGCGTCTCGTCGCTGGCGCCCTGGAACTCGGCCGGGTACTCCATCGCGCCGACGCCGATGATCGTGCCCTGGCCGGCCATCAGCCGCGGCACGCGAGTGGCGGTGCCGATGCCGCCGGGGTTGGTCAGGCTGATCGTGGTGCCGGCGATAGTCCTCCGCGGTGAGCTCGCCCGCTGCGGGCCTTGCGGACGATGTCCTCGTAGGCCGCCCAGAACTGGGCGAAGTTCATCGCCTTCGCAGCCCTTGATCGAGACCACCACGAGCGAGCGCTGGCCGTCCTTGCCCGGCAGGTCGATGGCGAGACCCGAGGTTGACGTGCTCCGGGGTGACGACCGTGCGGCTTGCCGTCGACCTCGGCGAAGTGCCGGTTCATCTCCGGGTACTCGGCCGAGCGCGCGGACGACCGCGTAGCCGATCAGGTGGGTGAAGGAGACCTTGCCGCCGCGGGTGCGGCGCAGCTGGTTGTTGATCACGATCGCGGTTGTCGGCGAGCAGCTTGGCCGGGACCGCGCGCACGCTCGTCGCGGTGGGCACGGTCGAGCGAGGCTGTCATGTTGCGGACGACGGCGGCGGCGGCGCCGCGGAGCGGGGCCGAGTGCCTGCGTCGGGCGCCGGCGGCCTTCTCGGCCGCCTTCGCGGCGTCCGCCCGTTCACGACCAGGTCGTCGGGGGTGGCGGTGGTGGCCGTTGGCCGCTCGGACCGGCTTCGCGGCGGCCGGTCGGGCGCCGTCACGGCCGGCCGCTGGCAGCGGGCTTGGGCCGGGCCGCCGGCTGCCGGCCTTCGCTGCCTACTCGGCCGGCGGTGCGGCGTCGGCCGGGGCGGGCCGTGCTGGCGGCGGGGGCCGGGCTGGCGGCGGCGGCCGGGTGCGGGTCCCTGGCCGGCACCGTTGGCCGACCCGCTGGCACCGCCGTCGACGGCCGCGCGAGGCGCGTCGCAGCGCGGCGCGGTCGCCGCGGGCGGCGCGCGCAGCCGCGCGCCGTCAGCGGCACTCGCGCCGTCGGCCGACCCGCCCGTTGGCTCGGCCTTGGCCCGCGACGCGATCGCTGCGAAGTAATCGCGCCAGATCTGGTCGACGCTGTCCGGGTCCGCTGAGGAACTGGTTGTACTTCTCCTCGACGAACCAGTCGTTGGGACCGAACTCCGGCACGGTGGCTGACGACACTGTCGCTATCCGCCTTCTTCCGACTCTGGACGATGTGTCGACCTGTCAAGGCTAGTCCGCGTGGACCGGTCGGGTGTACCGGCAGCGGGACATGCCTCACGCTCGCAACGATTCGGGCCTGCGCAACCTCGGAGCGTACGGTTGCCGATCTGCGACTCCCGAACAGCCGCCGGCCGGCACGGCGCTCCAGGCGAACGCGTCCAGTCCGGTGAGCGCGCTGCCGAGCACCAATTGATGGATCTCGGCGGTGCCCTCGTAGGTCAGCACGGTCTCCAGATTCGCCGCGTGCCGCATCACCGGATAGTCGCCGGTGATGCCGTTGGCGCCCAGGATGCTGCGGCAGGTGCGGGCGATCTCCAGAGCGGTCCGGGTGGAGTTGAGCTTGCCCATTGACACCGCAGCGATGGCGGTCCGCTCGGTGAGGTCGCCGGCGTCGAGCGGCCTCCGATGTGCAGGGCCATCAGGTAGGCGGCGGTCCACGCGGTGGCCATGTCGGCGAATTTGGCCTGGGTGAGCTGGAAGACCGGCCGGTTGTGCCGAACAGGTGCGGGTGCCGGCGTAGTCGATGGCGGTCGCCAGGCAGTCGCGGGCGGCGCCGAGCGCGCCGAACAGGATCCCGGCGCGGGCCTGGGTCAGGCAGGACAACGGACCGCGAAGTCCGGTGACGCCCGGGCAGTATCGACATCCGGCGGCGAGCTGACCCGGCCCTGCAGGACGATCTCGGCGGTGGCGGATGCCCGCAGCGACAGCTTGGCGGTCACCTCGCGGGCGGCGAATCCGGGCGGTCGGTCGGGACCACGAATCCGCGCACCGTGTCCGCCGCGGTCCGTCGGATCGTCGGCGACCTTGGCCCAGATCACGGCGACGTCGGCGATGGTGCCGTTGGTGATCCACATCTTGACGCCGTCGAGTGCGATAGCCGTCGGCGGTCCGGGTGGCCCTGGTGCGTCATCGACGCCGGGTCGGAGCCGGAGTCGGGTTCGGTGAGCCCGAAGCAGCCGAGGTCGCTCGCCGGCCGCCATTCCCGGGCAGCCAGCGATCCTTCTGCTCCGTCCGAGCCGTACTTCCAGATCGGGTACATGGCCAGCGAACCCTGGACCGAGACCAGCGATCGGATGCCGGAGTCGCCGGCTTCGAGCTCCAGGCAGGCCAGACCGTATTCGACCGCGGACGCGCCGGCGCAGCCGTAGCCGTCGAGGTGCATGCCGAGCAGGCCGGCCTCGCCGAACTGCAGCGGCGAGTTCTCGGGCCGGGATCCGCCCGTCGGCGTACCAGCCGGCGATGTGCGGACGAACCAGGTCGTCGACCAGCTGTCGGGTCGCGTCGCGGATGTCGCGTTCGGTGTCGGACAGGGTGGCGTCGATGTCCCAGCACGTCGATGGGCAGCGGGCTTCCGGCGGTCATGGCGACCCAACGTCACGCCGTCGGGCGTCGCGAGCGCGAGCTGCCGGCTCACCTGCGAATACAGCCGCGCGTAGACGCCACCGCGGGTGAGCAGTTCCGTCGTGGGTGCCGATCTCGGCCACCCGGCCGTGGTCCATCACCACGATCCGGTCGGCCCGGGACGCGGTGGTGAGCCGGTGCGCGACCACGATGGTCGTGCGGCCGCGGGCCAGCCGGTCGGTGGCCGCCAGCACGGCCGCTTCCGCGGCCGGATCGAGCGCCGCCGTCGCCTCGTCGAGCAGCAGGATGTCCGGGTCGACCAGCTCGGCCCGGGCCAGCGAGACCAGTTGCCGCTGACCGGCGGACAGGTTGCGGCCGCGTTCCTCGACCTGGTGGTGGAATCCGCCGGTCAGCGCCGCCGATCGTCGCCGATGGCGCCGACCGCCCGGGCCGCGGCCTCGACCTCGGCGTCGGTGGCGTCCGGTCGGCCGTAGGCGATGTTGTCCCGGACGGTGCCGGACGAACAGGTGCGGCTCCTGCGGGACCACCCCGAGCCGCCGGCGGTAGGCCGCAGGTCGAACTCGCGCACGTCGATCCCGTCGATCAGGACCGCTCCGCTCGGTGACGTCGTAGAACCGGGCGATCAGCTTGACCAGGGTCGACTTGCCGGCGCCCGGTCGGCCCGACCACGGCGACCGTCTCGCCCGGGCGCGGATGTCCAGGTCACGTCGTCCAGCGCCGCGGCCGCCCCGTCTGCGCCGGTGGGTAGCGGAAACCGACATCCGACGGCTCGCACGTCGCCGGCCAAGCGGCGGCGCCGGGATCGGGTCGGCGGCCGGCGGGGTGGAGGTCGGGGTGGACAGCAGGTCGCCGATCCGGCGCAGCCCGACCGTCGGCCTGCTGGTAGCCGTCGAAGACCTGGGACAGCTGCTGGATCGGGGTGAAGAACGAGTCGAGGTAGAGCACGAACGCGAGCAGGGTGCCGGCGCTGACGGCGCCGGTCGACCACCCGATGCGCGCCGACCCCGAGGACCAGCGCGGCGGCCAGGTCGCGACGCAGCGCGACGAACGGGAAGTACATCGAGATCGCCGTCTGCGCGCGCATCCGCGACCGGCGGTAGTCGCTCGCTGCGCGCTGCGAACCCGGCCGGCGTTGCGCTGCCTCGCGGCCGAGCGCCTGGGTGACCCGCAGCCCGGCGACGTTCTCCTGCAGGTCGGCGTTGACGATGCTGACCTTTTCCCGGGCCTCGGTGTAGGCCCGGGTGGAGTAGCGCCGGAAGATCACGGTGGCGACCGATCAGCGGGGGCAGCACGGTGAACGCGATCAGGGCCAGCCCGACGTCATGAACACCAGCATCACCGCGATGCCGCCGAACGGTGGCCAGCGAGACGACGGAGCGTGACCAGGCCGGTCTGCAGGAACGACGACAGCGCGTCGACGTCCGTCGTCATCCGGGTCATGATCCGGCCGGCCAGTCTCGCGCTCGTAGAAGTCGAGCCCGAGCCGTTGCAGGTGGGCGAACTCCCGGATGCCGCAGCCCGTAGAGAACGGTCTCGCCGGCCTTGCCGGTGACGGTCAGTCTGCCAGCGCTGGATCACGTAGTCGGCCAGCACGATCACCAGCGAGACCGCCGAGGCCGACCCAGACCACGCTGATCACGCCCTTGGAGACGCCGCTCGTCCACCCCGTGCCTGATCAGCACCGGCAGGGCCAGCCCGGCCAGCGCGTCCAGGGCGATCAGGATCAGCGACAGGATCAGCAGCGACCGGACCGGGCGCAGGGTCGCGGCCGCCGAGCAGCGGCTGTCCGTCGACATCGGGTAGCTGGTCGGACCCGGCGGCCGGCGTGGCGGCCGGCTTGCGACTTCGGCACGATCAGATCGTCGGGCAGCTCCGGCGGCGGCGGTCGTTGGCCGGCGGTAGCGCGTCGACTCTGGCCAGCAGCTCCGGGGTGGCCGGCAGCGATCCGAGCATGCAGCCGACTCCGCCGCCCATGCCCCGCCGCCGCCACGCGCCGGCCCGGCTGCGGCCGCGGCCGATCGCGCTCCCGACGCGGTCGACCGCGCCGTCGCTCCTCGCCCGATGCCAGAGCGGTCCGCGGTCGGTGCCGTCGCGCCGTGGGCACCAGCGCGCATCCGGGTCGTCCGTCAGCGCCCGGCCTCGTGCGGATCGTCGTCGATGTCCTCGGCCGTCGCCGCCGAGCAACTCCCGGTAGGGCTCGCACCGGGCCATGCAGCTCGCTCGTGGGTGCCGGTGTCGATCACCCGGCCGTCGACCACCATGGCGACCGTGTCGGCCAGGGCCAGGGTGCTGCGGCGGTGCGCGATCAGGATGGTGGTGCGGCTCGGCGGTGAGCCGGTGCAGGGTGCGTGGATCGCGGCCTCGGTCGCCGGGTCGACCGCGCTGGTCGCGTCGTCGAGGACGAGCACCCGCGGGTCGGTGATCATCGCCCGGGCCAGCGCGAGCCGCTGCCGCTGGCCGCCGGACAGGGTCAGCCCCCGCTCGCCGATCACCGTCTCGTAGCCGTCGGGCAGCGCGCTGATGAACTCGTCGGCCTCGGCGGCCCGGGCCGCCGCCTGGATGTCGCCTCGGTGGCATCCGGACGGCCGTAGGCGATGTTCGCGCGCGATCGTGTCGGAGAACAGGAACGCCTCCTCGAACACCACCCCGACGCGTGCGCCGCAGATCGGCCATGCGTCACGGTGCGGATGTCGATGCCGCCGATGCTGACGCGCCCGGCCTGTCCCTCGTAGAACCGCGGCAGCAGCAGCGAGACGGTCGACTTGCCTGATCCGGAGGCGCCGACCAGCGCCACTGGTCGAGCCGGCCGGCACGCGCAGGTCGAACCCGTCGAGCACCGGCTCGTCGTGAGTGTAGCCGAACCGGACGCCGCGACAGGCGACGTCGAGCGGCCCGGCCGGGATCGGCAGGCCGATCCGGCGGGTCGACGATCGCCGCGCGGGAGTCGATGATCTCCAGGACCCGCTCGACCGACGCCCGCGCCTGCTGGCCGAGGATCAGCAGCGAAGCGACAGGGTCCGGGTCGGCGCGACCAGTTGGGCGAGGTAGAGGTAGAAGGCCAGGAAGGTGCCGATGGTGATGGTCCCGTGCAGGGCCAGATAGCCGCCGAGGGCCAGCACGCCGACCTGGCCGAGCGCGGTCATCGCCATGCAGGCCGGGGTTGAGCCGTGGCCGTCAGCCGGACCGCCCGCATCCGGTCGGCGTACAGCGTGCGCGGCCGCCGCGCCGCAGCCGGCCGATCTCCCGGTCCTCCTGGCCGAAGCCCTTGACCACCCGGACGCCGGTGACGTCCTCCTCGACGATCTCGGCGACCTCGGCGGCCGACTGCTGGGCCGCCCAGGTCGCCGGGAACAGCGTCGTGCGGGTGGCCCTGGTCAGCAGGAAGACCGCCGGAATGGTGAGCAAAGCGGTCAGCGTGAGCAGCGGCGAGAGCACGATC
>CAVZAF010000003.1:0-409370 GCA_963773315.1 uncultured Acidimicrobiales bacterium | reverse complement strand
ACGCGCACGCGATGCCCGACGTCCTTGGAGAAGTCGTGGCTCCCGACGAGCGCGTAGTTGCGGGCCTTGCCCTTGACGCTCACGGTCGCGAGTTCGAATTTTCCCTTGCGGCCTTCGACGCAGCCGACGAACACGCGGTCCTTCTCCTTGGCGTGAGCGGCGCCGGCAGCGAGAAGCAACGCCACGCCAAGTGCACCGACGAGCGTGCGGACGCGCATGGCGAAATTATAGCCGCTATACTTGGTCGTTGGTGGTCGATGGTCGTTGGTGGTTAGTCGTTGGTCATTGGTCGACAAACGACGGTCGGTGACTAGCGATCAACGACTAGCGTCCAACGACCAACGACCAAATTGTGCCGGAGTGGTGAAACTGGCAGACGCGCCGGACTCAAAATCCGGTAGGGTTTACCCCCTGTGAGGGTTCGACTCCCTCCCTCCGGCACCAAACAAATCAATCAGTTAGCGGGTTCTCGTTGAATGGGTCGGCCGCCCTTACGCGGCTGCTGTCTAGCGTCTGTCTCGCGGCACGGCGACGGCTGGCCCGGAACCGCGCCGAGGATGCCCCAGGAAACCGCGATCGCCGCGGGGCTCGAGGCAGAGGCCGGCCGGCGGCTCGCGCCCGTCCTGCGGCCCTGCGTGTGTGTGCTTTTCAACTGGGGCGTAGACTGTTGGCCGATGCCCTTTCGCGAGCCGCGGCCCTGGCAGGACAAGGCCGTGATGGTCGGCTGCCAGGTGCCGCGCCCGATCGCCGAAACAATGCAAGCGATCGCGACGGCGAAGGGCGTCAGCCTCTCGAGGGTGATGCGCGAGGCCCTGGTCACGGTGTACGCGCGCCCGCCGCGACGATCGATCCGAGTGACAGGTTAGGTCAGGCCGCGCAGCCGGCCGGGCGTCAGCGGCGTCGGCTCGCCGGCGTCGTCGGGCGGTTCGTCGTCGTCGAAGGACTCGAGGAAGCGGGCCAGGGCCTCGAGCGCGTCGGGGTTGTCCGCGGCGAGCTCGTCGATCCGGTCATGTAGGCGCGTCCAGTTGCTCGGCGGTCAGAGCCATCGGGACGCCTCCGCCGGCCAGTCTATACGGAGCGTGCATACTCCGTCTGGAGCAAAGAGGCGGCGCGCGCCGGCGCCGCTGAAACTGGGACGGCCCCGACGCGCGCGCCCTCTCGAGCCCTTCCCCCAGTTGGACGCCGCGCCCGGCGAAGAACGCGGCGCCCGCCCCGAAAGGTAAGGGCGCCTGGTCGGGCTCGAGGCTCCGTCATACCAGAATCGCCACGCTCGTCGGCGTCGCGTAAAAATTGAGCGTCCGCTCGACCTTGTAGCCGACCATATTCAGCTGCCACATCCTCGTCGGCACCGTCGCGGCCGTCGGCGGATTGTCGGGCGCGAGTCCATCTGCAGCGACGTCTCGCGAGTCATATCGATCATCACGCCGTCGTCGGCGACATACACGCCGGCCCATCGACCGCCACGACCGTCGAGCCGGCCGCGTCACTCACGAGACGGGCAGACCACGCCCCCGCCGGAGTTCAGGGCCCGAACTGCGCCGCCTTGCGCGCCGTTGCAAATCAGCACCGTCTCGCCGCTCGCGCCCGGCCGCGCTGCGAAAAACGCCTCGAGCAGCGCCTGCACGTCCACTGGCAGATTGCCCGTACTCGTGATCGGCGTCAGGCCGGCGGTCACGCTCGCGGGCTTCACGCCGACGACCGCCGTACTCGTCGGGTCGAGAAACGCTTTGTCCTGAAAGGCGACGAGCGCCGCCGACAACGTGTCGCGCAACGCGACTTCGCTGCCCGGCGCCGCGAGCCGCACAAACTCACTGTCACCGCGATGATCCCGACCGCTTTCAGCATGTCGAGCACCACGCCCGACGACAGCGACAGCTTCGTGACGGGTTTGGTCGCGCCCTGGCCGATCCACGCGAAGTTGCCGCCCTGCGTCTCGGTCGGGATCTTCGTCGCGAAGGGCACGTACCGCAGCCCCGGCACGCGGCCGAGCAGCGACGCGGAGCGCGCGATCGCGACGAAGGCGTCGGCCAGCGGCTTGACTGCCACGAGCGGGCCCGCCCACGTCGTATCGGTCGTCGAGCCGGGCGCCGTCGCCGCCTTGGTCGAGAGCTCGAGCGCCTTGCGGACCGTCGTCGCGCTGAAGGCGCGCGGGAATTTCCGCAGAAACACGTCGCACGCGCTCGAGGGCAGGTTTGTGTCGGCCAAGCACGACAGCCAGCGCGCGTAATCGAGGCTTTGCTGCTCGCGATATTGCGCGCGGGTGAGCTCTTCGAGACGCAGCGGGAGATCCATGCGCGTAGTAGACGCCGGCGCGCGCCTGGCCGCTCAAGGATCTCGGTGGGAGTCGTCGCACGACTTCCACGGTCCACAGGACGCCGGCGCGATCCTCGCCGACGCGCACCAGCCCGAGGCCGCACAGGCGCTGGAACCGTCGCCCGAGTTGCCGCGGCGATCGGATGCCCGCGTCGTCGAGGGCCGCGGCGAGCTCGGGCTGCACGGCCTGGTGCTCGAACAAGTCCGCCGAGGAAAACACCACGCCGGCCGGAATCGTGGCCGCGATCGCGCGACGAGCGCGATCGCGCTGCTGCTGCTTCGCCGCGTCGAGCTCGCGCCTCGAGCGCGCGCGATCTTGGCGGCGAGTCGGCGCCCGTCGTAAATTGTCGCCATGTACAACCCGAATCAACTCCACCGCACGCCGATCTGGTACCGCGTCGCCGGCCCGCTCCGGCCCCGCGGCAATCCCGCGCGCTCGCCCCGCGGCGAGGACCGCGCCGAGCGGATCCGCGAGCTCTTTCTGAAACTCGGCGGCCGGGCCGAGATCGACGCGATCCGCCTCGCCTGCCTCGAGGCCGGCCTGCTCGAGGGCGTGCACCACGAGCACGGCCAGCGGAACGTCGTCAGGAGCGCGATCTCGACCATTGCTGAACCGGGGTGGTAACGACAGGCCAGGCGTCAGCCAGAGGTTACGGCCGAGTTAGCGCCTCGTCGCGTAGGGTTTAGCACGCGGTCAATTACCCTAGGTTCGAAAGTCTCGGCGGCGCGGGTATGCCGCCTCGATCGCCCTCAACCTTTGCACTCCCCCCCGTCGATCTGGCCTGTTCGGATCTCGGCGGATCTTCGGCCTCGCTGCGATTTTGTAATGCTCGCCGAGCTCGGGCGCCCAGCCGCACAACACAGATCCGCGACCGAATCTGAGTCCGGCGCCGGACGACCAGGCGCGCCGAAACTTCGCGAGCCGAGGCGACGTGTCGGCCTGACGGTGTTGTGAACAACCACCTGACCAGCGGGCACGTCGCGCCGGCAGCTTAAACAGATATGATACCACCGAGCCGGTTACGCTCGTCGTTCCACATGTGTCCTCACAATCGTTCGATGGAGCGGCGCCCGACAGCGATCGGGAAACCGCCAGATTTCTTTGCTCACATTCGCCGGCACGGCGAGCAACTGGATCTGCTCGCGCTCGAGGACGGAGCAGCGCGCCGTCCCGCTCTTGACCTGGACGGAGCGAATATCGGTCACCCCGATCGCAATCAAGTCGAAGATCCCTAAACTCGCGCTGGTCCAGAGTCACCGCGTAGCCGAGCGCCTCGAGCAACGCGAGCGCGGCGTTCTGCTCCGCCCTCGAGCCTTTCCGTTTGCAGTTCTTGAGTCAAAACGGCACGTCGCCGCCCGGGAGCGCGGCGCCGGGCTCCGCGCCGTTGCCGCCCGGCGCGGCGGATACGATCACGCACCAGCACCCGCAGACCGCCGGTGCGTCGGCCGCTGGGATCGCGCACGGACGAATCGAATTACGCATCGAACACCTGGCCGATCCAGCGGCGCGGGTCGGTGCCCCAGGCATCGACGAGCGTCTGCAAATTGCTCTTGTTCAGCGACAGCTTGCGGAGCGGCTCGCCGTCGAGCGTCAGTACCACTTTCTTTTCGGCTTTCCCCGTCTCGCCCCGCTTCTCGAACGTCTCCGCGTCGACGCGGGTGATCGCAAACGTGCGCGGGCCGTCCTGCCACGTCCCTCCCGTTGAGGTATTCGCCGCCGCCGCCGCCGCTGAGAAACGCGCTCACGTCCGTCAAGTTGCTGTCACCCATCGTCGTCACTCCTGTACCGTTCGTGACCAGTTACTGTACCGTAGCTGGAGCGTACCCGTTGCTGTACCGCTCACTGCTTTAAAGCACACAAGGAAGCTGACTGAGCTTCACAGCTGTACCTGTTACTGCACCTCCACTTCATCGATCAGGTCGACGCGCGGCCGGTAGACCGTCGGTGTCGTCGCGATCGCGAGCGCGATCGTCTTGCGGCCGTACGTGTCGGCCCCGCGCTGCGCGTCCCACTTCTCGCGCAGTCGTCCCGACTGCCGAAACAGGCGATCGACGCGATCGCCGTCGCGCTGCGTCCAGAAGGCACAACTGCCGGCAGAGCTCGAGGTCGCCCTCGCTCGCGCGACGGATAGCCGGCCAGGTCGCCACGCCAGAGCGCCGCGAAGGCCGCGCCATTGCGCGCCCGGTGCGCGTGCTCGAGGAGCTCGGCGTCGCTGTCGCTGAGCGGGACGCCGACGGCCGCGGAGCTCGGGCGGTCCACGGTGGGAAACAGGCGCGGATAGAGCGCGGTCAGCGCGGCGGCCTGGTCCACGAGGCGCGGCGGCGTCTCGGCCAGATGCCAGCCGGTCAGCGTGACGAAGCGATCGCGGTCGTATACCTCGAGCCCGGCGCGGCGCCGGCGCCCGGGCGGCAGCGTCCCGGGGTACGAACACATGCAGGCCGAGGTCAGACGGACTGCGTTCGGTATACGTCGGCAGCGCGGCCAGGATCGCGGCGGCCTCGGCGGCGAGCGCGCCGGCGGGATCGAGGGCAGGCGTCGAGATCGAACACCACCACGTCGCCGGCCAGCACCAGGCCGAGGCCGTCGGCCTTCCCGTCCTCGACGCTGCCGCGCGCCTCGTCGAAGGTGTCCCAGGTGCTCGGATCAGCGACGGACGCACGGCGGGTGCAGCAACTCGGGACGTAGGGCACCTTGCCGCGCGGCTCGAGGTTCCAGGTGACGTAGCGGCGGCCGGGCGGCAGGTTCGGCGGCAGCTGGTCGAACGTCCAGCCACGCCGAGAGACGGGAAATGGTCGGGGCTGTGCTACATTGCTCATTGCCGCAGCGCTCCACTCGCTGCCGCGAATCGGATCGAGCTCGGGCCGTGCTGGAATCGCGCGGCTCGAGCTTTTCGTTTTTAGGCGGTCTCGGTTTTGTCGGCTTGTCCCGGTCGTCGTCCCGACAAGTCCAGCGGCCGTCCGAGTCTCGAGCGGGTGCTGCTCGCGCTCGCCGATCCAGGCGACGATCGCCGACCAGCGCCACCCGATGCGAGAGCGTGTCAACCGAATCGGCTTGGGGAATCGGCCTTCACGGCACATTCGCCAGATAGTTTCGCGCCGTAGGGGGACGAGCCGGACGAGCTCGGCCGTCGTCAAGATGCGCGTCGTTTTGCGGGTGTGGGCGTGACAGCACGTTTTCGCATGATGCTGTCGAGCGTAGATCGGACGCCGCGCCCGGTCTGCCCTCGAACGACGTTCGTGGACAACAAAAAGATCGGCGGGGCTGCGCTTACTTGATGCCGAGGTATTTCAGGTCCTTGCGGACCGTGGACGGGCTCTCGCCCTCCCGAACGGCGATCGAGCGTCGCGAGGCGGGCCGTGCTCAGTTTCTTGATCGAGGGCTGCGTCTTTCGAATCTGCAGCGCGAGCTCGCGGACCTTGGCGCGTCGCGGTTGCGCGAGCTCGACTCGTTTCGCCCCCGATGCGCGGCCCGCGGCCGGGGCCTTCGCCCGCTGTTTTCTTCCGGTGCGCGTGGCCTGTCCGCGCCCGAGACGCCAGTACGCGTCAGCCATCTTGTAGCCGACGGCGATCGCCGCGTCGAGGATCCACGCGTCCTTCGGATGCTCCTGCTTGAACCGTTCGAGTTTCGCAAACAGGTCCACGATATCGCGAGCGTACTCCTCGCGGCTGAACGGGGCCGGGGTCACATAGCGCGGGATCTCAGCGGCGATCTTCGCCCACCACTTCACGGCATCGTCAGTTGTCCCCAGGTTCAGGATCTGCGCCGGCACGTCCTCGCGGCGAAAGGGCGGTACGACCTCGATGACCTGGTCGAGCCCGTCGTCAGCCGTGATTCGCCAGGCGGGACGCTTGCGCGGCATCAGCGGCGGCGCCGGATCGGCAGGACGTTCGTGCGTTTCTTCTCGTTGGCGAGGATGCGCTGCAGCTCGCGATCCCAGGCCTCGAGCGCCTGGCGCGTTTCCTCGAGGTATACGTGCTGGTTGTAGTGCTTCGCCGTGATCGTTGCGCGCGCGTGATTCAGCACGCGCCCGATCACCGTCTCGTCGAACCCGAGGCCCGGCGATCCGCGTCGCGACCGTGCGACGGAGATCGGTCCATCGGTACGCGCCGCCGGCGATCGAGGCGAGGGCCTTGTGCGCTTCGCCCTGCAACGACAGATCCGGAAAGACGCGCGTCTCGTCGGCTGCAGCCGTCGCCAGGCGACGCGCGACGAGCGTCGCGAGCGCGAGCGCCGGCAGCGCGACGACGTGCGGGCGCCTGTTCTTCGTGCGCGATCCCGGCAGCGACCACCGCGCCGCCTCGAGATCGATCTCAGCCCAGAGCATCCCCGCCGTTTCTGCGCCACGTTGCCCGAGCAACAGTCGCAGGCGTACGGCGTCACTGGCGGCGCCTGGCTGCGCGTCGAGGCCCTGCCACAGTGCGCGGAGCTCGTCGTCGGTCAACGTACGGGATCGAGGCGTTTCGCTGAAGCGTTTGAGCACGCGCGCCGCCGGGTGCGCCTCGATCAATCCGCGGTCGAGCGCCACGGTGAAGATCCGGCTGATCAAGGCCTGCAGGCGATTGACGCCGATCGTCAAACCTTTGCCGGTCGCCGTGTCGAGCAATTCGTGTACGTGCTTGCGGGTGATCGCCGACAATTCGAGCGGCCCCCAGGCCGGCAGGATGTGCCGATTGATCATCTGGCGGTCGTCCTCCCATCGCCGCTTGCGGCCCTTCTGAAACGCGACGAAGGCCGGGACGAACGCGGCGAACGTGAACACGGGCGCGGGCTCGACGGGCGGTTTGCGGCGCTCGGCGGCGGGATCGATCCCGTTGTTCAGGCTGGCGCGCTCGTCGTCCGCGCGCTTGCGGGCGCTCGCCAGGGTCAGGGCCGGGTAGTCCCCGAGGCGCAGCCACTGCGTCGGCCCGCCGTTGCGATAGGTGAAGTACCAGGTCTTGTACGGCTGCCGACGCGCAGCGCGAGGCCGCGGGTTTTCCCGTCGAAAACGTTAACCGTCCGACCGCGGAATCGGGCGCCCGCAACGGCGCGATCGGTGAGGGTTTTGACCATGCTTCAGAAACTCCGGTGTGGAAAACTGTCTAGCGTCTGTCTAGCGGCGCGACCTAACTGGCGGTCACGTCTGGTCACACAGCATAACAGAACATTGAGTAATTCTGCAGGCTGGTCGAAAATGCTTCGTGTCCTCGTTGACCGTGAGCACGGCGATGCCCGCAGACGTCTGTCCCTTGTGGAGCACGACGGTGCCGGCGAGCGGTTGGAAGTCCTGGCCCGGCTGCGCGCTGCCCTGCACCGAGTAGTTCACGGTCGTGTCCTGCGAGGGAGGCTGATCGGCGACGATCGCGAGTCGTGAACGCGGAGCCACCGAGCACGCGCACCGTGCCGCCGACGAGCTGCAGCTCGGGCAAGTCGTCCGACTGGATCGTCACGGTGCCGCCGGACGGGTTGCCGACGGTGTACTTGTCGCTCGGGGCGAGCGCGACCGATACCACCTCGTCGGGTTCGACGAGGTCGTCCTGCACGGTGGGCACCGAGACCTGCATCGACGACTGCCCGGCGGGCAGCACGAGCCGGCCGGCCGGGCGCAGGTAGTCGATGCCGTCGGACGCGGTGCCGCTGAACTGCAGGACGAGCTCGACGTCGGCGGCGACCGCGCTGTTCGCGCTCAGGCTGAAGTTGATCGGGCTGCCTTCGGTCACGCTCGTCGTGAGCGGTGACAGCGTGAGCAGGGGCTTGGCCGCGTCACCGGTCGCGCCCTGGATCGTGATGACCGCCGTCGAGATCTTCCCCACCTTGTAATTCGGGGACTGCGCGACGCTCACGATGATCGTCTCGTCGGGCTCGATGATCGAGTCGGTCAGGGTCTGCACGTCGAACGTCGCGCTCGATGCGCTGTTCAGCGTGACGACCGGCGTGATCGGGTTGAAGTCGGTGCCGGATGTCGCCGTGCCGCTGATCTGCAACACGACCTGCACGTCGCCGCCGGCGTCTCCGCCGCTCACCGCGAGGGTGACCTTGCCGCCTTCGGCGACGGTGCCACCGCCGGTCATCGTGATCTCGGGGAGGTCGTTGGGCGACGTGATCACGGTCGACGCCGCAGCCGAGTCACCGAGGTCATAGGTGTCGCCGTCGACGAGGTTGACCGTGAGCTCCTCGTCGCCCTCCGCGAGGCCGTCGGCGATCGTCGGGATGTTCAGCGCCACCTGCCGTGCTCCGGCGGGGATCGTGATCTTGCCGGCGGGTGCGACGACGTCGGCTTCGGATGCCGTGCCACTGAGGTTCACCGTGAAGTCGATCGGCGACGTGATGTCCCGGTCGACCTCGACGATGAACTGCGCGGGCGCGCCCTCTTGCGTCTTCTGGCTGAGCGCACGGATCGAGAGACGGGGAAGACCTCCACCCGATTGACGGGGCTTGGCTCGCCCGACGGGCCCTGACGGGGTGCCGAGGTCGGGGCCGATCGTGACCGCGGCGGTGTTCTGCGCGCCGATCTTGTAGCCGTTGCCGTTGGGCTGGAGGCTCACGGTCACGGTCTTGGCCGTGCGCGATGCCGCGCCCGGATAATTGTGATCGGCCTGCCACTGCGCGAGCGCGAACCGCGTCTGCTCGGTGTACAGCTCGTCGATCGGTCCCGGGTTGTAGCCCGCCGCGGCCAGGATCTGCTCGAGCTGCTTCACGTCCGGACCCTGCGCACCCACGTCGAGCGGCCGGTAGAAGGGGAAGTCGCCCGGCTCGGCGACCGAGTCGCGGCCGTCGATGGCGAGGATCGCTTGACCGGGCTGCACGTCGGCGCCGTCGTCGAGGTAGGTGCGGCTGATGCGCCCCTCAGCCGGGGCGTTGACTTTGCGCTGCTCGACACGGCCGAGGGTGCCGCTCAGCGTGACCTTGTCCTGCAGCGTCTGGCGCTTCACGGCCGCGGTGATGATGAGGTCCTTTCCGGACGCGCTGCCCTTGTCGCGCGAGGTGAACACGACCACGCCCACGACGACGAGCGCGACGGCTGCAGCCGCGCCGATCCACTTCTTCCTCGAGGAGCTCATCCGCCGCCCGATGCCCCAGCTTCCGCTTGCGATTGCTTCGCGCAGTCTGCGAAGTCGCTGCTGTCGAAGATGTCCCCGCTGCTCTGCCCTGGAGGGGGCTCGATCTGCGGCCCGCTGTTGTCAGCGCCGAATGACAGGAGGCGGCCCTTCGAGTCGGGCTTCGGCTCGGGGATCTTCCAGCCGTGACCGATCATGCAGTCGCGCCACGCGAGGTACTGCTTGTTCTGCGCCTCGATCTGGTCGGGCGTCAGGTTGTTCTGCGCGGTCTGCATCTCCTGCAACGCCTGCACGATGTTGCTCTGAGCGGCACAGGTCTGGAGGCCCTTCACGTACGCGGGGTCGTTCGTCGGCGAGTCGGGCTTGTTCGGATCGGGCACGCCGAGGAACGTCAGGCCCTGGTTCTTCAGGCACGAGCGGAACGTGCCGAACGCGGTGAAGAACTTGGTGACTGGGTCCTGCTGCGCGAGGGGGATGGTGTCGCTCGTCGCTGCCGTCGTCGCGGCTCCGGACGCAGCACCGGACGACGCGGACTCGCCGACCGGAGCGGCCTGCGCGCCCGCGGCCACTGCGCTCGACGGCGGCGCAGCCACCTGGTCGCCGGGCTTGCTCAGCGTGTACCCGTCGGGCAGCTGGATGTTGACTTGGCCCGCTTCGATGATGTTGTCGCTTGCGGTCTTGCTGTCGCCGCCGCACGAAGTCAGGGCGAGCGCGGTCAGGACAAGGCCCGACGCGACGACCGCGCGCAAGCGAACCCCCCGACCCCCCGGCACCAGGGCAAGGTACCAAAGGCGTGTCCGCGCTCCTAAGCAGGTCGATGGGCCCGCAGCGCGACGAAAGCCGGTTCGAGGTTGAGTCGTCGATGCATGCGGGGGCTCACCGCCTCTCGGTCGGCCGGCGGCACCGGCTCCACCAGCCGGTCGAGCACGAGGCCGGCGGCCAAGACCTCGTCGAGCAGCACTCCCATCGGGATCCGCCAGAACGGCACCCGCCACCGGCCACCGAGCCCGTCGAACAAGGCGTCGACGCGCTCGACCGCGAAGTAGCTGCCGCCCGACTGCAGCCAGTCGGACGTCGGGTGACTCGTCGACAGCACGAGCCACCCGCCCGGCCGAAGCACGCGCTGCACCTCCGACAGCAGGCCCACGCGGTTGTCGATGTGGTGGTACACGAGCGGCATCACGGCCCCGTCGAACGACGCGTCTTCCCACATCGTCAGTGGACGTTCGAGGTCGTGCTCGACGAGCTCGATGTCGGGGCCGACACGGGCACGGGCCCTCGTGAGCTGCTGCGCGCTCCCGTCGACGCCGAGGACTTGGGCACCCCGGCCGATGAGCTCGGCGAGGTAATAGCCCGACCCGCATCCGATGTCGGCGAGCCGTAGCCCATCGACCTCCCCACAGAGATCGAGCACCGCCGGCCGGTCGTAGTGCGCGTTGTAGAAGCCGTCCTCCGCCTGCGCGTCCCACCACTCGGACATCTCGTCATAGACCGCCGGCACGTCGCTCACGACAGAGTGCTCGGTCTGCGGGTCCGCGAGCCCCTGCAAGGTCGATGTGAGCTCGGCTCGTGTCGCGGATCGGGACGGATCGGGGTCATCGGCACGGAGGTCGAGCTCCACGTGTGGTTTCGAACCACCCGAGATCTCATACGAGATCCGCCGGGCGCCTGTCACCTCGCGCAGCGCACGCGCGGCGATGAGCGCCTCCTCCCAGAAGCGCCTTCGGCTGAGCCCGGGCAGCTCGAACGGCTCTCCCACGTGATGGCGGGAGACGACGCGCAGACTCGTCACGGGTTCGTCGACTGTCGCGGTCACCGAGGATGCGTCGAACGCGAAGAGCGTGCCTGGTGCCTCGCCGAAGGTGCAGAGCTCGCAGTCCGGGCGCCCGCTCATCGTCACAGCATGCAAGATCTCCGCCAGTCAACGTTCAATCGGGCGAAATGCGCGTTGTTGGAGGATCGTCCGTGTGCCGAAGCTCCCGATCGCGCAGGTGCTCGAGTCGCTGACCGAAGAGATCGCCGGGCTCGACGGCGGCACTCCTGCGACGTACATCCCGGTGCTCGCCGAAGCCGACCCGTCGTGGTTCGGCATGTCCCTCGTGACGATGGACGGCCACATCTACGCAGCGGGCGACGCGTCGCGGCGGTTCACGATCCAATCCGTCTCGAAGCCGTTCGTGTTCGGCACCGTGCTCGACGCACGTGGCCCTGACGTGGTCGCACAGCGCGTCGGTGTCGAGCCCACCGGTGACCCGTTCAACTCGATCGCCGTCGAGGAGAAGTCGCGCCGAGCTCACAACCCGATGGTGAACGCGGGCGCGATCGTCGCGACGAGCCTCCTGCCGGGTGACACCGCGGAGGAGAAGTGGGTCCACCTTCGCACGTCGTTCGAGCGGTTCGTCGGCCGTCCGCTCGAAGTCGATGAGCGCACGTTCGTCTCCGAGCAAGCCACCGGTGACCGCAACCGCGCGATCGCGTACTTCATGCGGGCCTTCGACATGCTCCCCACGGACGTCGACGACGTGCTCGACCTCTACTTCCGGCAGTGCTCGATCCTCGTCGACGCGACCGACCTCGCGGTGATGGCCGCCACCCTTGCGAACGGCGGCGTCAACCCGGTCACCGGCGTGCGGGCGCTCACCGCCGAGTCGGCGGTGCGAGTGCTGAGCGTGATGACGACGTGCGGGATGTACGACTTCTCGGGGGAGTGGATGTACCGCGTCGGCCTCCCGGCCAAGAGTGGTGTGTCGGGAGGCGTGCTCGCCGTGTCGCCCGGCCAGCTCGGCTTCGCGGTGTTCTCTCCCCCCATCGACGCTCGAGGGAACAGCGTGCGGGGCATCGCCGCGTGTCAGCGGCTCGCGGGTCGGTTTCGCCTCGAGCTGCACCAGCCTCACGAGGCCGGCTTCGGCGCGGTCCGACGCCAGTACCGGGGGGACACCGTGCACTCGAAACGCCGCCGGCCGTCGTCGGCCATGGCGTTCTTGCGGGAGCACGGCTCGCGGATCGGCGTCGTCGAGATGCAGGGCGAGCTGTGCTTCGCATCGGCCGAGGTCGTCTCGCGCACAGTGTGCGAGTCGCTCGCGGAGCTCGACTTCCTGATCCTCGATGGTCGACGCGTGAGCACGATGGACACAGGCGCACGCGAGGTGCTCGCCGGCGTCCGCGACATGGCCGCGGCTGCCGACGTGCAGCTGCTGTGCTCCGCCCTGCGCGGCGCGCCCACCGAAGCGACGTTCACCAGCGTCGACGACGCGCTCGAGTGGTGCGAGGAGGAATTGCTGCGCGAGTGCGAAGAGCTGGACGGTCAGACCGGAGAGCTCGCGATGCAGCAGCTCCTCGCTGGGCTCGACGCTGATGCGCTCGCCGCCGCCGACGAGATTGCTGAGGTCCGCCGCTTCGGTCCCGGCGAAGTCGTCTTCTCGGAGGGCGACGCGGCCGACGGCATCTACTCGGTGATGTCGGGATCGCTGAGCGTCTGCATCGCGACCGGGCACGACCAACAGCGGATCGCGACGCTCGGCCAAGGGGCGACGTTCGGGGAGATGGCGGTGCTCGACGGCAAACCACGTTCGACGACCGTGCTCGCCGACTGTGTCGTGGTGTGCAAGGTCCTCACGTTCGAGGGCCTGGAGTCACTCGAAGCGCGGCTTCCTCAGCTGCGCGCGGTGCTGTTCGGCAACCTGGCCCGCGAGCTCGCCGGCCGCCTCCGTGACGCGAACGAAGAGATCCGGACGCTGGCGTGATCCTTCGACGCGAAGCGCGTCGACACGCGGCTGCGCTAGCGCTTCTTGGCGACGAGCTTCTCGAGCAGGTCTTCGATGCGGCCGAGCTGCGCGCTGAGGTCGCCGTTGCCGTTGCTCGTTGCGTGGCCGTTCTCGGTGGCGCACAGCTGGTCGTAGCAGCCCCGCAGCATGCGGCCGCTGTCGCGCTCCTCGGCGATGTAGCGGCCGAGCAAGGCGCCGGTCTGGATGTCGATGGTCTTGTCGTCGAAGAACTTCGAGAAGACGTCCGGCTGAGTCGGATCGAAGTCACGTGAGAGCCCGAGCTTCTCGAACTTCTCGCGGTCGGTCAGCGACGTGGACGAGGCGATCTCCATCTTGTCGTCGAACTTCGGGTCCTCGCGGGGAAGCAGGGTGTAGCCGAGCTCGCAGAGACGCTTCGCGAATGCCTTGCCGTGCTCGCCCTCGCGGATCGCGACGCTCGAGATGACGTGACGGACGCCTTCGTCCGGAGTCACCCCGGCCCACGCGTTCAAGTAGCACTCGGCCTGGCTCTCCGCGTTCGAGACTGCATTGAGGAGCCCGAGGTACGAAGGCTTTTCAGACATCTGCGTTCTCCCTTGTCGAGATGCTTGCAGACTACAGACACCGGTTTGAGCGCGGCAACGGGGCCTCAGCCGATCGACGCGGTCGGCTTGATCACCCGCTCCGCGAACGCCTCCATCGCGTCACGTTCGGAGGGCTTGCGGAGCAAGAAGGCCGGCACGATGACACGGCTGACCCCGAGCTCGGCGAGCTCCTGGGCGGCGCCGACCGGGTCGTCGCCGAAGATCGCAGGGCTGCCGAAGGTGATCGAAATCGCGTCGGGATCGCGGTCGTGCGCGGCGGCGGTCTGGCGCACGATGTCGATCATCTCGCGCAGCTCGGCGGGGGAACCCTTGCCTGGGAAGAAGCCGTTGCCGAGCCGACCCGCGCGCTCACACGCCACGCGCGAGTGACCGCCGATCACGATCGGGATCTGGCCCTGGGGTGGCTTCGGGTTCGACGAGACGCGCGTGAACGACGCGAAGTCACCCTCGAAGCTCGCACCGTCTGACGCCCACAGCGCACGCATGGCGGCGACGTACTCGTCGTTGCGAGCGCCGCGACGCTCCCAGGGGATGCCGAGCGCGTCGAACTCCTCGCGGAGCCAGCCGACGCCGATGCCGAGCTCGACCCGCCCGCCCGACAGCTCGTCGAGCGTCGCGAGCTCCTTGGCCAGCACGACGGGATTGCGTTCGGGGAGGATCAAGATGCCCGTCGCAAGCCGGATCGACGTCGTCACCGACGCGACGAACGCGAGCCAGATGAGCGGGTCGGGGATCGGCGTCGACGCTTGCGCGGGCATCTTGCCGTCCGGACTGTACGGATAGGGCGAGGCGTAGTCGTCCGGGTAGACGACGTGCTCGACAGTCCAGAGCGACTCGAACCCTGCGTCGTCGGCGGCGCGGGCCAGCTCGATCGCGCCGGGGCCCTTGGTCCACTGCATCGTGTTGACGAAGGCGAGTCCGTACTTCATGCGGCGACGCTACACACGCGTCGCGGTCAGCGTTCTGTGCTCAGCACTGGATCGTTGTGCTCGCCCCGCCGCCCGCAGCCGCGAGGTTCGCGGCCGTGCAGTCGAACCGCTGCTGCGTCTTGTCCTCCTGCTGCGTGGCGCCGTTCGTCTTGCAGCCCGCGCACATCACGATGACGAGCGAGACGGCAGCGATCACGCGACGCATGTAGTCAGGGTACGGAACCAGGGCCAGAAGAACCGTGCATCCTCGTGCCCACGCGGTTCAAGGGCCTCTGCCTCGACGCGGCCACCCGGCGCTGGCGGATTGGCCCGGCAAGGGCTGGCCTGAGCCGGCGGGTCAGATGACCGGTTGGTGGTACGCGACCGACGGTGGTTGCAGCAGCAGCCGTTGCCGTTCGGTGAGCTGCTCGAGCAGCGCCGCGGGCCACCGCTGGTCCTCCGCCCACGTCGAGCTCCCCGGGGAATACTTGTAGAGCAGCGTGCGCCGGATCTCCGGGCCCCGCCAGGCCAGCGTGCCGTGGGTCAGCGCCTCCGTGAACACCACGAGGTCGCCGGCGGCCAGCGGAACCTCCACCGCCAGCCGGCCGTCAGGCCGCCCGGGCAGGGCGAAGCCGGCCTTGTGGCTCCCCGGCACGCCGCAGAAGCCGCCGCCTCCGGCCGGATGGTCGACGAGCGCCCATTGGACCGCGACCAGGCCGCAGCGGATCTTCCCGTCCCGCACCAGGTAGTACTGCGCGGGATCGAACGGGGTGGCGCCGCCGTGCAACCCCAGGCCGCTGGTGCCCGGCGCCATCACGATGCCGTAGGCGTGGTCGAGGCGGACGTGCACACCGCACAGCTCGACCACGATGTCGAACACCGCCGAATGATCGATGAGGTGCTGAAATGCCAAGGCTCGCGGTAGGTGGCCGCTGAACCGCTGGCTCTGGATCGTCTCGCCCGGTGGCGCCAGCCCGAGGCCGTCGATCGCCTCGTGGAGGGCGGCCAGCTCGGCCGGGGCCAGCACCCCGCGACGCACGAGGAAGCCCTGCAGGTCGAAGGAGTAGCGCTCGTCGTCGGTCAGCGGCCCCACCACCGGCACCCTAAGGGGGAGCGTGCACCCGGCGTTGTGCCGAGCAGAGAAGCCTCGCAGCTGTCAGGCGAGTGCCGACTCGAAGCGCTCGCGGATCCACGGGATGAGCTCGAAGGGCACGCGATCGGCGAGCTGGCCGCCCGCGTCGTGGGCTTCGACGACCTGCGCCCAGCCGTGGAGCAGGTGCACCGCCTCCCACTTGCGCAAGCGCTCGGCATCGAGCGGCACGACGCGCTGGTACGCGTTGAGGAACCGCTTCGACAGCCACCCCTGCGATGCACCTACCAACGCTTTCGCGGCGCGGTTCGACGTCGCCGAGCGCGGCGCCGAAGTGGAAGAGGAGATGTGTGCGCGCGACGTCGCCGTGGCGATCACCGAGCGCGGCATCGGTCCAGTCGATGACCATCGACTCGTCCCCGTCGACCAGGACGTTGAGCGGATGGAAGTCGCCGTGGCACGCGACCTTCGGGCCCGCGTCGAGCTCGGGCAGCAGGGGCTCGACTCGCCTGAGCGCGGCGCGCAGGCCGGTGTCTTCATGCGCCGCCAGCCAACGTCGAACCAGTCGGAGGCGTCGTTCCGCGAGGCTCTCGCCGTCAGGCTCCGGCCACCCCACGATTGGCAACGCATGGAGGCGGACCTGGAGCGCGGCGAGACGGTCGACCAAGCTCGGCGCTCGCCACGGGGCTCGCTTCACCGCTTCGAACAGCGTCGTGTGCGGCCCTCGCTGCATCACCTGGACCGGGAGGTCGCCGAGCTCACCGGGACCGAAGACCGCGATCACTCGCGGCGCCGGGTAGGCCTGCTCGAAGCACCACTCCTGGATCGCGGCTTCGCGCCGTGCCACCCCCGCCTCCTCCACGGTCCTGTGGGTGCGGGCAACGAGAGGCCCGCTCCACTCGGGCGGCAGGTCTCGGCCCGCGAACCGGACGTAGTCGATGAGCGTCGAGAAGCCAGTGCCGATCGAGCGGGGTTCTTCCGCGTCGAGCACGGTGCCCCCGTACTCGTGCTCGAGCCACCTGCGCAGTGCGGCTGCCGTCTCGACCGCGCCGTGCACCTCGGCCATATGAGGAGCATCACACAGCACGCATCGATCTGTCTGTGAGACGATCGCCGTGTGAGTGGGATGCGCGATGGTGGAGCCCGGAGCGACCGGTAGCGCCACGGGCGGCGGGGGCACGGGCAGGCCCGCGCGCAACGTACGGATCCTCGCGGGCTGCAGTGGTGTCGCGGTCGCGGCCCTCGTCGTGTGCGCGCTCGTCTTCGTTGCGCCTGCGTCGCAGCGTGCGTTCCGCGTGGTCGGCGGGCTCGAAGCGCATGACTGCCCGGGAGGCCCTGCGGTGGCCGAGATCCCGGTCACCGACGTGATCGTGCTCACGGGCTGGCGCTACGAAGGCCGCTTCGGACATTGGCGCGCGGTCACTTGGGACGACAGCCGAACCTCGTCTCCCCGCACACGGCTCTTGTGGGTCACCGACGACGACCTCCGAAGGACGCTCGGCGACGCGACCTCGCGAGACAACGGCAAGCTCCTGACGGATCCCGCGTTCGACACGTGTGTGCCGACGCAGCCCACGGTGCTCGGCACAGCCGAGACGCGCGTGCCTGACACCGAGGCGCGGAGCGCGGTCGTCACCGACTCACCCGACACCGGCTCACCGGGCACGTCGGTCACGCCCACCCCCGCCGTGACGCAGCCTGTGGCGACAACCGCGGGGAAGAAGGTGGTCGCATCGACCGCAAAGCCGCAGCCCGCTACCGCGACCACGCCCACGGCACCGACGACCGTCTCGACGACGACCAGCTCGTCGAGCACGACCGTCAAGCCGGCCGCGACCACGAACACGACGAGCCCCACGCTGCACATGCCCGACGTGCTCGGGCTCCCGCATCAGGACGCCGCGCAGCAGCTCACCGACCTCGGCCTCCACGTGACGCAGCTCGTGGTCGACCTCGCGAAGGGCGACAGCCGCGATGGTCTCGTCGTCTCGCAGCTTCCGGCTGCCGGCACCTCGGTCGATCCCGGCACGACGGTGTTCATCGGAGTGGGCAACGTGCCGAAGGTCGTCGTGCCCAACGTCGTGGGCGTGTACTGGGAAGAGGCGCAAAACACCCTCACAGCGGCCGGTTTCGACGTGCACACGGTATTGGACCCTCAGCTCTCGCCCGATGGGAACGTGCTGTCACAAGACCCCGTGGGGGGCACGCAAGCGCCCGCAGGCTCGACCGTCACGATCACGATCAACGACGTCTGCTGCTGACCGATCTCACGACAGCGCTTCGTGAGCGCGCAGGTCGTCGAGCGAGATCCACTCGAGCGCGCGTGCATGCGTCGACTCGAGCACCACGTGCGGCGCGGCGCCCGCTTCGAAGGCCTCGACCCAGCGGTCCGCGCACAGGCACCACTGGTCGTCGGGCTGCAAGCCCGCGAACCCGAACGCGGGTTGCGGTGTCGAGAGGTCATTGCCGGCCGCCTTGCTGAACGCGAGGAACTCGGCCGTGACGCGCGCGCAGACGACATGGACGCCGAGGTCGTCACCACCGGTGTCGCAGCAACCGTTGCGATAGAAGCCCGTCAACGGGTCGAGCGAGCAGGGGACCAGTTCGCCGCCCAGAACGTTCTGGGCCATCAGGCGTACTGCTCCGTCATGTCGCGCTCGACGGGTAGCGCACTCCGGTGAGGGCCTCGGACATCGACCAGAGCCGCACTGCAGCGTCGGCGTCACGCGCCCGCTTCGAGCGCCGGGCCGTCGTCACGCCCCGACCGGTCATCTCCATGAACCCGTTCGGTCCGTAGTAGCCGTCGCCGACGGCGTCAGGGCTCGTCGCTGCATAGAGGGTGGGTAGCGCACCGCTCGGCGCGTCTTGTGACACCCCGGGAAGTCGCATGGGCACTTCGATCATCCTGCTGCGCAGGCTGCCCTCCTGCCCCAAGCTCGGGCCGCTGCTCTGGAGGTTCGTCCGCGTCGAGCCCGGGTGGGCGGCGTCACTGAGGATCCCCCATCCGTTGGCTCTGCTGAGCCGTTCGAGCTGCTGTGCGAACAGGAGGTTGGCGAGCTTCGACTGCGAGTACGCGGTCCATGCGCGGTAGCCGCGCTCGAGCTGCAAGTCGTCGAAGTGGATCGCGCCCATGAGGTGCGCCCCGCTGCTCACCGTCGTGACGCGCGCCGTGGCCGCGGCTCGCAAGAGCGGAAGGAGCCGGCCGGTCAGTGCGAAGTGCCCGAGGTGGTTCGTCCCCAGCTGCAGCTCGAACCCATCTGCAGTCGTGTGGCGCTTCGGCACAGCCATCACGCCTGCGTTGTTGATCAACAGGTCGATCGGCCGGCCGTCGGCGAGCATCGACGCGGCGCACGCCTCGATCGAGGCGAGGCTCGCGAGGTCGAGCGCTGTGAGGCCGACCGTCGCCTCGGGTGCCGTCGAGCGGATGTCGTCGGCCGCGCGGTTGCCCTTGTCGACGGAGCGGACGGCGAGCACCACGTCGGCGCCGGCGAGCGCGAGACGGCGCGCGGTCTCGAGGCCGATGCCGCTGTTCGCGCCGGTGACGACGGCGAGCTTGCCGGTCTGGGAGGGGATGTCGATCTCCGTAGCCTCGTCGCGGGTAGTTGTACGGTGCAACTGTGAAGTTCACCTGGTTCAACCTCATGCCGTGGCCTCTGATGCCGGACGACTTCCGCCAGACCGAGCGCTCGGTCTGGGTCGACATCCCGAGCCGCCTGTTCGACCCGAAGGTCTCGAACCGCGTCTACAACGAGTACATGGACCAGCTCGAGTACGCCGAGTCGGTCGGGTTCGACGGCATCGGCGTCAACGAGCATCACCAGAACGGCTACGGCATCATGCCGAGCCCGAACATCATCGCTGCGGGGCTCGCACGCAGAACCAGTCGCGCTGCGATCTGCGTCATCGGCAACTCGATCGCGCTCTACAACCCGCCGGTCCGGGTCGCCGAAGAGTTCGCGATGCTCGACTGCATCAGCGGCGGTCGGCTCGTCGCCGGCTTCCCGGTCGGCACGCCGATGGACACGAACTTCTGCTACGGCCAGATCCCCGCGCTCACGCGTGACAAGTACCGCGAGGCCCACGAGCTGATCATGAAGGCGTGGTCCGAGCCCGAGCCGTTCGCGTTCAACGGCAAGTACACCCAGCTGCGCTACGTCAACATCTGGCCGCGGCCGATCCAGCAGCCGCACCCGCCGATCTACATCCCGGGCGGCGGCTCGATCGAGACGTGGGACTTCTGCCTCGACTACGACTACAACTACTCGTACCTCAGCTTCGGCGGGTACCTCGCCGGGAAGAAGCTCCTCGACGGGTACTGGGAGCGTGTCGCAGAGCGTGACAAGGACGACTCCCCTTACCGCGCCGCGTTTCGCGCAGATCATCGCGGTCGCCGACACCGATGCAGAAGCCGAAAAGCTCTACGCCGAGCACATCCTCTACTTCTTCAACCGGTGCCTCCATGTGTACCCGGGGTTCTCCGATCCTCCGGGGTATCGCACGATCTCGACGATCAAGGCGGGTGTGCTCGACCAGTTCCGCGCCGAGATCCGCGAGAAGTTCACCAAGCTGACGTGGAAGGACCTCGTCGACGGGGGGTTCGTGATCGCGGGAGGCCCCGACACCGTGCGCGAGCGGATGGAGGACATGATCACGTCGCTGCGGCTCGGCCACGTCTTCTGCCTGATGCACAACGGCAACCAGCCCGACTGGAAGACGCGCTACTCGACCCAGCTGTTCGCCGAGAAGGTGATGCCGAGCCTGCGGAACATGTGGCCCGAGCACGAGGGTGACGACCGTTGGTGGATCCATCCGTACGAGGAGCGCGTGCACGCCGACGAGACGTTCGCCGACGCGCGTCGCCACGCGGACATCCCGCGATGACCGACGTCACGTCGCCTCTGCTCGAGCGCACCACGATCACCACTCGTCGCGGCATCACCTGCGAGGTGCTCGTCGGCGCGCCGGCGTCGGGTCAGGCGGAAGGGTCGGTCGTGAGCTTCCACGGCGCCACCGGCCATCTCGCGAACGAGCCGATGCTCGGCGCACTCTCGTCGCACTTCGCGGTCTACGCGCCGATCTGGCCCGGCTACGGCGAGCAAGGCGGCGAGGAGAAGCTCGAAGACATGCAGGACTTCGCGCTGCACGGCGCCGACATCATCGAGGCGCTCGGCCTGCACAAGCCGCACCTCATCGGCCACTCGATGGGCGGCATGGTCGCGGCTGAGATGGCCGCGACCGCGCCCGGGCTCTACAGCAAGCTCGTGCTGATCGCTCCGCTCGGTCTCTGGCTCGACGACCATCCGATCACCGACATCTTCTCGCTGCTCCCCTTTGAGTTCCCGCCGCTGCTGTTCCACGATGCCGCCGCGGGCACTGCACTCCTGGCCGGGGGCCTCGACTTCAACGACACCGAGGCGATCAAGACGTTCCTGATCGCGAACAACCGGCGGCTCGGCACCGCCGGCAAGGTGCTGTTCCCGATCCCCGATCGCAAGGTCGCGAAGCGGCTGTATCGCATCACGAACCCGACGCTGCTCGTGTGGGGAGACGACGACCGGTACGTGCCGCAGCCCTACATCGAGGCGTGGCGCGCCGCGATCGACGGTGCAGAGCTCGAGATCATCCCCGATGCAGGGCACATGGTGCCCTACGAGCAGCCAGGCGACGTGGCCGGTGTGATCGCGCGATTCTTCGGGGTGTGACTGAGAAAACATCGCTGAACACCCAGTCGTCATCTCCGGCGGAGGGCTCGTGGGACTCTCCACGGCGATGTTCCTCGCGCAGCACGGCGTGCCATCGCTCGTGGTCGAGCGACTCCGCGGCGGATCGCCGCTGCCGCGGGCGGCCCACTTCCATCTCCGCACGATCGAGCTGTTCCGCGCCGCGGGCATCGAAGACGAAGTGAAGTCGCAGTCCGAGAAGGAGTTCCTCCCCGAGGGCGCGATCATCAGCATGGACACCTTGGCGGGGCGGAAGCTGGCCGACATCATCCCCGGGCTCAACGTCGGAGTCGACGACGCACTGAGCCCGTGCCGGCGACTGTTCATCAGCCAGCGCGGCCTCGAGCCGATCCTGCGCAACCGCGCCAAGGCCGTCGGCGCCGAGGTCGTCGAGGGCAGTGAGGTCGTCGGCTTCGGCCAGGACGAGGACGGCGTCACGGTGACGGTCGCCGACGTGGATGATGGTGCGACCCAGGAGATCCGCACGCAGTACCTGGTCGCGGCCGAAGGCGCGCACAGCCCGGTGCGCGAGTCGCTGGGCATCGCATTCGAGGGTCGCGGCGTGTTCTCGAACAGCATGACGATCTACTTCACGGCCGATCTCGCGCCGCAGCTGCTCGGCAAGCCGCTCAGTGTCATCTACATCAGCAACGAGACGATGGGCGGGTTCTTCCGGGTCGACAAGGACTGCCAGCGCGGCTTCCTCGTCGTCAACACGATCGGTGATCCTGCGACCAATCCCGACATCGCCGACGCGGCCAAGGACACGAGCGAGGCGACGCTCGTGTCGCTCGTGCGCGCCGCTGCAGGCGTACCCGACCTTCCCGTGCAGATCGACGGTGTCGCGCGATGGCGGGCGAGCTCCGACGTCGCTGCGTGCTATTCCGACGGTCGGGTGTTCCTCGTCGGCGACGCGGCTCACGTCATGCCGCCGAACGGTGGGTTCGGAGGCAACACCGGCATCCACGACGCGTACGACCTCGCGTGGAAGCTCGCGTGGGCGGTGCGAGGCGAGGCGGGGGAGCGACTCCTCGCTTCGTACAGTCGCGAACGACGGCCCGTCGGGCGCCTCACCGTCGAGCAGGCCTATACGCGCTACGTGACCCGCACCGCGACGTACCTCGGTGCCACTGACTACCAGCCTCTCGTCGCGGACCTCGAGATCGAGCTCGGCTACGTCTACGGCAACGGCGAGACCGTGCACGAAGACCCGCGCGCGACGCGCGGCATGCCTGGCACTCGCGCCCCACACCTGTGGATCGAGCGCGACGGGCGACGCATCTCCACGCTCGACCTCTTCGGCACCGCATTCGTCGTGCTGGCCTCTCCGCGCCGCAGCGCGTGGCTCGACGCGGCCGCGCGCGTGGGCGCCGTCGGCGAGGAGATCGAGGTCGAAGGCTTCGCCGACGCGTATGGCATCGGCGATGCCGGCGCAGCCCTGGTGCGCCCGGATGGGTTCGTCGCGTGGCGCTCGGCTGACGTCGTCGACGACTGCGTCGCTGCCCTGCGCGCGGCTGTCGAGGTCGCCCTCGCCGGGTGACATATTGCGGTTCCGTTACGGAAGAGTCGATTGTCCACAGGGCTGACCTGCAGTTATCAAAGGATCACAGAAGACCCTGAAACGGCCCGCTACCGTCTGCGCCTTGATGGAGATCCTGATGGCGGTCCGGGCGGCAACACAGGGGGGCCGCTTTGGACCACCAGAACCACCGACCTGACTTCACGGACGCGATGGCGTCGGCGATCGCCGGCGCTCGCTCTGTCGGGGTACGAGGGTGGATCGCCGAGGAGTGCGAGGCCGCCGCGCTCGAGCGACTCGCACGCCACTGGCCTCGCATCCGTCGAGATCCCTCGAAGGCGTACGCGGTCGGCCGGGGGGCTGCGCTCGACGAGCTCCGGCGACTGACCGGCTGGCGTCGACGCACCCGCGTCAACGTCGTGCCCGTCGCACCGGAGGACATCGAGCAGCCTGGCGTTGAGCCCGGCTACGAGGTCGTCGAGGCCGCCGACCTGCTCGCTCGCAAGCTTCACCGCCTGCGACCCCGCGATCAGGTGATCACCTTGCGGCTCGCCTCGGGCTTCACGGGCCGCGAGGTCGCGGCCGGGCTCGGGGTCTCGCCGTCGATCGTGTCGGTGGCGCTCCGCCGGATCTCAGAGCGGCTGGGCCGCTAGCCGAGGCCGACCACCGCGTCCCACGAGGCCGCGGCCTCGTCGAGCGAGCGCCCGCACGTCCCGCGCGAGCAGGACCCCACTCGCCTCCGCCTGCTTCGCGGCGGCTTCGAACCTCGCGAGGAACTGGGCGCGATCGCCGTACCGAGCGATGAGGTCGTCGCGACTGAACGGGTGCGACGAGCCGCCGAGGATCCCGAAGATGTCGGCCACGCGGGGGATCGCGCTGTTCGTGGCGATCGGCACCTCGACCTGCGGCAGGCGGATGCCGCCCTTTGCGATGCCGTCGGCGTCTCGCACGATCTCGGCGGGATCGCCCGCGAACTCGATCCTGGGCTGGGTCGGCGGGAGGCGGGCCACCGTTGATCCACTCGTGCATCTGCTTCATCGAGGCGTCGAAGAGCGGGATCATGGGGATGCGGTTGATGCCCGGCGCGACCGCCATCGGAGCGCCGAAGTCGCGCACGTACTTCGGCGACCGAGCGCCCTGGCCCTGCTCGGACACGTGGCAGGTGCCCGCCGACTCCCACCAACGGAGGCGATCGGTGTCGGGCTGCCGCACGGGGTAGCAGGCAATGGCCTCGAGCTCGGAGTTCACGATCATCACCGGGACGTCGAGGTCGTCGCGGACGAGGTTCGAGCCGCGCAGACGCAGCCTCCGGTTGCCTTCGTTGCCCATGTCGGGGTCGTTGAGGTTCACCACGAACTCTCCGACCTCGAGCGGCGAGCCAGCCCCGAAGTAGATCTGCAACAGGTAGCCGTCGAAGGCGTGGGTCAGCGGGTGGATCGCGTTCACATAGGTGCCGAGCCGCCCCGCCGACTGTGACGCGCCGAGCCCGACGAGATGGCGGACATCGAGGCCGCCCATCGGGTCGATGCCGTCGCGCGGTCGATCGGGCCCGATGACGCGCGCGGCCTGAGTGAAGATGTCGAACGAGTAGTCGTCGCTCGAGATCGAGAGCGAGCCGTAGCGAGCTTTGTCCCAGTCGACGAGGCCGAGGTTCATCGGAGCGATGCCATGCACGCCGACTCGTTGCGTCGTGACGCCCACGAACGCGTAGCCGCCCTCGATGAGCTCACGGCTGTCGCCGCCGAACAGGTCGTGGCCCGCGCTCACGTTGTTCCACGAGACGATCGCGGTGCCGTTGAACTTCGTTGCGTCGAGCGGCCGGTACACCACGAACCGGGTGTTGAACGGCGCGGACTCACACGGCTCGACGTCCCACTTCCCGTCGCGGTCGAGCTCGGTGCCTGCCTTCGGCGCGTAGCGGCTCGCGGTGCCGTCGAGGAAGTACTCCTCGCTCGAGTACCCGAGCGCTGCGAAGTCGAGCAACGGGCCTCCGAATGCCCAGCCGTGCTCGCCGCCGGTGATGGGTCCCGTGACGCCCATGTGCTCCTCCTCATGTCGCGGTGCGTACCGTTGCACACATGCCTGAGGAGCGTCAGCCGCGCCTCACACGTCGCGGACTGCTCGCGGCGGGGGTAGCGGCAGCAGTCGTGCCGCGAGTCGACCTCGGTCGTGTCGTCTCGCCGCGGGCTCCGGTACCGGTCGCCCCCGGGCTCGAGATCTTCCCGCGTGACTCGTGGGCGCCGGGGCCGCCCACGGGACCCCTCGCGGCCGAAGAGGTGCGCTTCCTGCTCGTGCACCACACCGCGGAGAACACCGAGCACACCGCCGCGCAGGTGCCTTCGATCCTGGCCGCGATGTACGCGTTCCACACTGGCCCGAAGGGGTGGCACGACATCGCCTACAACTTCCTCGTCGACCGCGAGGGCGGCGTCTGGGAAGGGCGTGCGGGCAGCCTCGCCGGGCCGGTCGCCGCTGACGCGACAGGGGGCAGTCAGGGCTTCGATCAGCTCGTGTGCTTCATCGGCGACTTCACATCCGTGACGCCGACGCCTGCCGCCCTCGACGCGGGCAACCGCACCCTCGCCTGGCTCGCGCAGCGCTACTCGATCGACACCTCCGCAGGAGCGAAGGTCTCCTTCGTGTCGAGGGGCTCGAACAAGTGGCCCGCGGGAGCCCGGGTCACGACGTCGACGATCGCCGGCCATCGGGAGATGTCGACGACGGCATGCCCGGGCAATGCCTTCTATCCCTATGTGCGCAACCAGATGCAGGGCGCCGTGCAGGAGCTTCGCGGTGGAGTGCCGCCGGCGCCCATCACGGCTCCCGCGACGACCGCGCCGCCGACGACCGCGCCGCCGACGACCGCCGCTCCCACCACGACCCAGCCCGCGACGACGCAGCCCGCGACCACTACGACAGAGCCCGCGACCACGACTACCCAGCCCGCGACTTCGACGACAGTGCCATCGACGACGACAACGGAACCGGCGACTACCACCACACAGCCGGCCACGACGGCTACGCGGCCAGCAACGACCACGTCCGCTGCGCCGGCGCGTGGCGAGGCCGCGCCAGCCAACAGGGGCGGGGGTGACGGTGGCCTACCTGCGGCGATCCCGATCGCAGCCGCGACTGCCGCCGCCGGTGGGGCTCTGCTGTGGCTCCGCCAGAGGGCGCAACGGGCCGACGACGCGGACGACGCGAGCGAGTCGACCTAGTCGGTGTCGTCGTCGACTTCGACGAGGCGCCGCGCGGGTGCTCGGTTGATCGTGAGCCTGAGCACGTCGGGTCGCGAGTAGTGACCGCCGACGTCGCACAGCGCCTTCGCGGTGTGCACGAGCGCGAGCGATCCCTTCGCGAGGAGGATCTCCTCGCCCGAGCACGGGCCGGCGATCACCTCGCCGGTCGGATCGATGATGCAGCTGTCGCCGGTCAAGGGCTCGAGCGTCGCGACGGCCTCCGCGCACCACGGGGTCGGAGATGTCGTCCGCCGACAGGATGCCGCCGACGAGCATCACGTACGCGGCTGCCTGCGATGCGAATGCACGCGAGAGGAGCGTCTGGCGGGTGCCACCGCTCGCACTTTCGTAACCGGGGAACGCCGCGACGTGCAGCTGGGTGCCCTGCGCCATCAGTGCGTAGCCAGGCAGCACCATGTTGTGCTCCCAGCAATTCAACCCGCTGATCCGCGCGTACGGCCGATCATGCACGCGCAGGCCGCTTCCGTCGCCCTCGCCCCACGCGAAGCGTTCGCCGTAGGTGGGCTTGAGCTTGCGATGGGTGCCGAGGATGTCGCCGTCGGCGCTGATGAACACGAGGGTGCAGTAGGTGGTGCCACGTGACACGGGATCGAGCTCGGCCACGCCGATGACGACGTCCACACCGGCACGGCGCGTGCTGCCGCGCACACCTGGTCGACCTCGGGGCCCGGCACAGTGACCGACGCCGCGAGGTAGCGGCCGCCGAGCTCACGCTTCAGCCCGACCGGAGATCGGCGCGTTGATCCAGCGTGGATAGCCCGGCAGCCATGTCTCGCTGAACGCCACGAGGTCGGCACCTTGTGAGGCGGCCTCTTCGATCAGGCGGCAGGCTTTCTCGGCGGAGGCGGCCGGGTCGAGGAACACCGGTGCGGCTTGCACGGCTGCCATCACGAGCTCGCTCATGCCCAGGTCAGCGTGCCGCGCGACGGTCGCCTCCTCACGGGCTCCAGGGTACGTGCCAAGGTGGAGTCGCCATGGCTGGCGCGACGGTGCTCCTCGTCGACGACCGCGACACCACCCTCGAGGCGGCGTTGCAGTTCCACGGCTTCGACGTGCAGACAGTCAGGACTGGTCGCCTCGCACTCACCGCAGCCGCCGATCCATCCGTCGACGCAGTGCTGCTCGAGGTGGACCTCGCGGACATCGACGGGTTCGAAGTGTGCCGGCGGCTGCGCAGCTCGGGCGACACGACGCCGCTCGTGTTCCTCAGCGGCCGGGCGAGCGTCGAAGACAGGGTGCGGGGGATCGCGGCCGGGGCCGACGACTACATCCCGAAGCCCGTCGACCTCGAGGAGCTGGTCGCCCGTCTGCGAGTGGTGATGCGCAGGGCGGGACCGCCGCCGACCGCCGGCCGGCTCGTCTACGCCGACCTCGTGCTCAACGTAGAGGCCCACCTCGTGACTCGAGGTGGGATCCCGGTGTCGTTGTCGCCCACCGAATACCGCCTGCTCCGCTACTTCCTCGAGCATGCCGAACGGGTCGTCTCCCGCGCCGAGCTGCTCGACGCGGTCTGGCATCGCGACGAGGAGGAAGGGACCAACGTGGTCGACACCTACGTCGGCTACCTCCGACGCAAGGTCGACCACGTCGATCCCAAGCTCCTGCACACCGTCAGGGGCTTCGGCTACATCCTTCGCCTCGGCCGCTGATCTGAACGGGTGAGCCCGCTGCTCAATGGGCGACGCCCGGGAGCAGGAACACGTCGGCGGCGAGGCCGGTCGCGTCGGAGTTGCGCTGGATCAGCTCCGCGAGGGTCGTGCGATAGTCGATGCCGAACCGCTGCTGGATGGCCCGCAGCGCCGGGTCGTTCAGGTAGAAGAACCGATCGCCGTCTCGCATGCGCGTGAACTGGTCGGTCCAGATCGCGTTCTGCAGCTCGCCGAGCTCGCTGCCGGGAAGGTGCTTCTCCGACAGCATGCCGGTGAACGCGTCGACGCGATCCACCGCTCCGAACACTGCCTTCAGTCGCGCTGCGAGCGTGGTGCGGCGCACCTCACGCACCGCGTCGTTGCCAGCAGCCTCGCTTCCGAGCGGGATGCTCCTTCCGTTCCGGTCGAAGAGCGCGAGCACGTCGAGGATGTTCGGGTCGTTGATCGGATCTCTCGGGTTGATCTGCGGGTCCCGCGGGAACGAATCAGTCGACTCACCGGTGATCGAGGTGAACGATGTCTTCGGTGCGAGGCCGTACGCGCGTCGCAGGTCGTTGTACGAGGGCATCCCGTGATCACGGCCGCGCTGCACGTCGAGCGCGCCCAGGTCGGTGACGCCGCGGAAGCACGAAGGCGGCGCGTCCGCTGCCGGTGCACAGCGTCGGGTCACTTCCCGGAGCCGGGAGCTCGAACAGCGTGCTGCGGAGCTGGTTGTCCATCTGCTCGTCGTTCGCGTACTGCGACTCCCCGCCGAGCGACGCGAGGACCGGCCCGAGCCCGATCTGCTGCACCAGCGCGGGGTTGCCGAACGCGACGTCGAGCGGCACCGCGAGCACGACCGCGGTGTCCTGGTGCTCCACCACGATGCCCTGACGCGCGAAACGCGTCGAGCTGGTCGGCGGTGAAGCGCGTGGGTGAGACGTCGATCTCGAACTCACCGTGGATCATGCTGTGCACTCGGTATCCGACGGCGGCGAACTCGTTCGAGAGCGCCGCGTTCACGCTCGGGTCGTATCCGTGGTAGCTGGGGAGCCGAACACCGACAGCGGGAAGGAACTCGTTGTAGGTGATGTACTGCTCCTCGGCACCGACGACTCGCCGCGCGATCTCGAACTTGAGCTGCTCGGGGAGGTTGCGCGGGAGCAGGCCCACGATGCGGTTGTGCTCTCTCGCCATCAGCGTGTGCGTGGCGGTGAGCGCGATGTTCTCGTTGGCCCTCACGTCACCTGCTTCGATCCGAGCGCTCGGGTTGCCGTTCAACGGGCCTTGCAGCTCCATCGGGGGCGCGGTCGCCGCGTTGCCGCGGGCAGTCGCCGTCGGCAGGTAACCGTTCGGAAGCAGGAGCGTCGCCGCGTTGTCTCCGAGGTCACCGTTGACCGGGCCGTCACGGAGCCACTCGAGCCGATCGTCCGTCCCGCCGTACACCGCGAACGCATCGATGTACGAGCTGACGGTGTTCACTTGTTGGCGCGGGTTGCGCGAGCTCGTGCCGGTACCTGGCGCGACGCCCGATCGCTGGAAGTCGATCGTGCCGAGGTCGTTCTGGAAGGCCTCGAGTGGATCGCTCTTGTCGAACGGGATCGGCAGCCGCTCTCACCTCCGTCCTGCCTGAGCCCGAAGGTGTGGTCGAGGAACTGGCCCCACGTCCAGACCCATTGCGTCGCTCCTCGGAGTGAGAAGACGTTCTGACCGGAGTCGTTGAAGATCCGGTTGCTGATGTAGCGAGCGTTGGGTCCTTGCACCATCGCTGCGCGACCGTCCGCGTAGCTCGCCGAGGCGCGGCGGAGGTAGATGGTGCCTGCGGCACCCCATCCGGAGTGACGCTGGTTGTTGCCCGTCCCGTCGAGCGAGCGGATCTCGAGAGCCAGATCGCGGATGTCGCGAGCCGCCGCGTCCGCGTTCGCTTGGGCCGAAGCGGCTGCGGGTGCGATCGTCGTGCTCGGGCTGGCCGTGGTCGAGGTGGATGTCGCGGTCGGGCTCGCCGTCGTGGTGGTCGCCGCAGCGGTCGTGCTGGCCGCCGTTGTCGTGGTCGAGCCGGCGCTCTGCGCCGACGCCGACACGGTGGGCAGGCCGAGCGCCAGCGCGGCGAGGGCGGACATGCCCAACGCTCGCCGTGTGGTGCCCTTGCGCCCCTTCCAGCGCTGTCTCTGCCCGTATCTGACAGTGGTCATGCCGAACCTCCTGCTGGTCCCCACGGCCCCGTGCACTCGCACGCCGCGAGTGCCGGGGATCAGGACGCAGCCTGAAAGGCGTCGGCAAGAGGGCTTTGGCAGCGACGTGGCAGGTCGGCAAGAGTCGGTGGCGCTTCGGTCACTGTGGTGACGGTTCGAGCACGTACCCGAGCGACCGCACGCTGCGGATGTTCACCGAGTGCGGGAGCTTCTTGCGCAGGTAGCCGACGTAGACGTCGACGAGCTTCGGAGAGCAGCGCTCGGTCCCCCAGATCGACTGCAGGATCTGGCTCCGCGTGACGGTCTGCCCGCGGTTCACCAGCAAGTAGCGCAGCAGCCGATACTCGGTGATCGACAGGTCGATCGGAGTGCCGTTGTCGAGCGCCACGCCTCGCGCGTCGTCGAGCGAGAGGTTCCCGACACGCGCTTGCTGACGAGCGGCGATCTCGACCCGCCACAAGATCCTGCGCACCCGCGCAACAAGCTCGTTGACGTGCACCGGTTGTGCCAGGACCGCGTCGGCGCCGGCGAGAAGCGCGTCGATGCGCTCCTCGAGCTCAGCGTCCTTCGACACGAACACGATGGGCACGTCGATCATCTGGCTGCGCAGCCGAAGGCAGAGCTCGATGCCTCCGATCGGGCCGAGCGCGGTGTCCGCCACGATGAGGTCGATCCGCTCGAGAGCCAGGGCCGACACGGCTTCGTTGCTGTCGCGCGCGGGACGACCTGCAGGCCGTCTGCGCACAGCGCAGCCTGCAGGAGGCGTCGAGTGGCCTCGTCACCTTCGGCGACGAGCACCCGGGGTGCGCTCCGCTCTGCGGGGAAGGTCGTGATCGCGCTCCTCAGCGTCCTCGCAAACGATCCGTGCTCCCGAACATCGACACATTCGCTCGGAGGCGTGAGGGGGAATGTCGGCGTACCGTTCCGCCCCGTGGAACTCCCCGAGATCGTCGCAACGATGCCCTTCGCGGTCACACTCGGCATCGAGATCACCGAGGCTTCGCCCGAGGGCGTGACCGCCACGCTCGATCATCGGGCCGAGCTCTGCACGAGCGCGGGCGTGCTGCACGGCGGAGTGCTCATGACGCTTGCCGACACCGCGGGTGCGGTCTGCGCGTTTCTCAACCTTCCCTCGGGGGCTCGTACGTCGACGCTCGAATCGAAGACGAACTTCCTGCGTGCAGTCACATCGGGTCGTGCCACGGCGAGGTGTGCGCCCGTGCATGTCGGTCGGTCGACGATCGTCCTGCAAACGCTGGTGCGCGACGAGAACGACAAGCTCGTCGTCCTCACGACGCAGACGCAGACGGTGCTGAGCGGCTAGCTGTCGATCCGCGTGAGGCGCGCGTGGGTCACCCGCGGCGAGGCGACCCACTCGGTGACGGCATAGCGAGTCGACGCGTCGCCGAGGTCGTCGAGCAGACGCTCTCCCTTGCCGAGCAGCACCGGCACGACGGCGAGATGGAGGTCATCGACGAGGCCCGCGCGCATGTACTGCTTGATCGTGTCGACGCCTCCACCGAGACGGACGTTCCGACTGCCTGCGGCAGCCTGTGCCCGCTCGAGCGCCGACTCGATGCCGTCGGTGACGAAGTGAAACGTGGTGCCGCCGTCCATCGCGAAGGATTCTCTCGCATGGTGCGTCAGCACGAACACGTCGTGGTGGTACGGCGGGACGTCGCCCCACCATCCCTTCCACTCGTCGTTCGGCCAGCCACCGCGGACGGGGCCGAACATGTTGCGTCCCATGATCGTGGCGCCGATGTTCTCGAACCCCTCTGCGATGAAGTCGTCGTCGACGCCGGTGTCGCCGCCCTCGAGTCCTTGGAGCGCGCGGAACGTGCGAGTGTCGAAGACCCACTCGTGCAGCAGCGTGCCCTGCTCGCCGAGCGGCGTCTCCGGGCCTTGGTTTGGTCCCGCGCCGTACCCATCGAGCGAGATCGCGAACGCATGCACTCGGAGCTTCGGCATGGGCGCATCTTCGCGGGCCCGCATGGCGTCGTGACGGTCGGCACGTATGGTGCGACACTTCGAGCGGTGGCGGAGTCATGATCGAAAACGCGCGAAGCTTCCCGCGGGTACGGTCGTCGACGCAGACGTGTGCGTCGTCGGTGGGGGAGCCGCCGGGATCGCGATTGCGCACGAGCTGGCAGATTCCCCGATTCGGGTCGTGCTGCTGACAGGTGGCGATCGGCGCGAGAGCAGAGACGACCGCGATCTCTACCGAGGTGAGGTCGCTCCGGGAACGTCCCACGAACCACTCGAGGAGGGCCGCCGGCGCGCCTGGGGAGGCACGACTTCGGCGTGGCACGGCCGGTGCGTTCCGCTCGATCCGCTCGACCTCGAAGCGCGCTCTTGGGTGGCGGACAGCGGCTGGCCGATCGGCTACGAGGAGCTCGAGCGATACTTCGCACGGGCGACTGATCTCTGCGAGGCCGGCCCCTGTCGGTACGACGCGCGAGAGGCTTTCCCGGACTCGCAATCAGAGATGATCGCGGGCTTCGACGGTCCGGACATGGTGAGCTCGCGCCTCGAGCGGTTCAGCCCTCCGACGAATTTCGCCCACCGGTACGGACCAGCTCTCGAGAGGGCAGGGCGAGTACGTGTGCTCCTGGGCGCTCATGCTCTCGCGCTCGACCTCGCCGACGACCGCATGCGGGTCGTCCGAGTACGGGCGACGACGTCGAGTCGGGCTGCACTCTCGGTCGTCGCGGGCACCTATGTCCTCGCCTGTGGTGGTTTGGAGAACGCTCGTCTTCTTCTTGCCTCGCGTGACCAAGTCGCGACCGGCGTCGGAAACGCGCATGACAACGTGGGCCGCTACTACATCTCTCACCTGTTCGGCACGCTCGGCTGGGTCGAGGTCCGCTCGCCGTCGAGCGGCTTCATCTACGGCTACGAGCGCGACGAGCAGGGTGTGTACTGCCGCCGCCGGTTCTGGATCACCGAGCGCGCGCAAACGGAGCACGAGATCGGCAACGCGATCGGACACCTCGACGCGCCCGGCTATCGACGATCCGAGCCACGGGAGCTCGCTGCTCTCAGCAACGTTTCTCGCGAAGACGTACATCGGCGCGTTGCGAGAGCGCGGTGCAGCTGGCCACGCGCAGATCTGGAGGTCTGAACGCTCAACGCGTCGAGCGCACTGGAGCGTCGTCGGTCGCGGCGCGCCGTCTCTGGTTCCGGAGGCGACGGTCGCCGTCCGGTCTCGCTACCTCGCGCGTCGACGGCTGCCGGTCGTGTTGGGTGCTCAGTCGGTCAATCGGTTCCCCGTGATGTACCAGGCCGAGCATCTCCCGCATCGCTCGAGCCGCGTCGTCCTCGCCAGCGAGCGCGATGCATTCGGCATGCCGCGACTCCAAACCCAGATCGCGTTCACTGACCAAGACATTCGCACGGTCGAGACCTTCCATCGGGTCCTCGCCTCGCAGCTGTCGGCGACGGCAACTGGCGTGTTCCACGCGTACGACGATGACCTCGTGCACCAGGTCGAGGAGAACCTCTCGCGGTTCCACTCCATGTATCACCACCTCGGCACGACCCGGATGTCTGCCTCACCCTCGAGCGGCGTCGTCGACCCCGACTGTCGCGTCCATGGCGTCGACAACCTCTACGTCGCGGGTGGTTCGGTCTTCCCGACCGGCGGTTACGCGAATCCGACGCTGACCCTGGTTGCGCTCGCACTTCGTTTGGCGGACCGCCTGCGCCAGATCGCTCCCGGGCGGTAGGGGCGCAGGCCATCGCTCACTCGGTCGGGCGTTCGATCGAAGCGCCGACGCGGAGGCGGTAGAGATCACGGAGCACACCCATCTGCGTGCCGTGGTGGCTGACCTCGTTCAAGATCGATGCGATCACCTGGGCGCCCGTGCCCATCGGGCCAGGTCCTCCGTAGCCCCAGAACCGCACCGGCCGCTCGAGCTCTTCGTCGCTCGACGACCGTAGGGCCGCGTCGAGCTCGCGCCAGCCCGCTCGCATGGCCCCGACCGCCTCTTCGGCGGTCGTGAAGATCGGATGAGATGCGATGTACGGCGAGGTCCATCCGCTGTCCGCGGTGTGGGCCCCGCCGAGGAAGTCCAGTTGTGCTGCCCGCCCTGGTTGCGACCCGACGTGCCAGAAGAGCCATGCGATCGAGGTCAATGGCTCGATGGCTTTGCCCTCGACGGCGGCCATGGCGCGATCGGCGTCGAAGTCAGCCGCCCATGTCCCGACGACGAACGGAGTTGCGGTCTGGATCGCCTCGACTGGCCGCACCGTCCAACAACCCGGCATCGGCTCCCACAGGAGCTCCGCGTCAGTGAGCCCGTTCCACGCGCGGTTCAGTGTGTAGAGCTCGATGAAGAGCATCATCTCGAGCAGCGTCTGACCGCGCGCTTCTGCCACTGCCCGAGAGTACGGTCAAGCGGTCAGCGGTTGCTGAGACGGAAGTCCTCACCGTCATCGCCTGGCCCGACGACGCCGTCGACGCCACCACGATTGCTTCGGGTGCTCGCGTTCGAGGTCAGCGATCACGGAAGCCTCGGCCTCATCCACGATCTGTTCCGCGTCGGCCAGCACCGAGATGATGTCGTCGGTCGGAGCATCGGGTTCGTCCTCGACAGGCGGCGCGTTCGACAGCGAACCTTGCTCGAAGTCCGTGGCGATCAGCACGATCCGCTCGTAGCTCGGGCAGTGTTCCGGGCAACGCCACGGCGCTTCGGGCGCGAGACCGAGGGTGCAGAATCGAGCCACCTCGCCGTCATCGTCGTACGCGCGACTCTCGTAGTGGGCACAGTCCTCGCGCATGGGCACGGCATCAGTCTTTCAGCCGGCGACGTCGACCTGGCGCTCGGGCACCCCTCTCCTGCTCAGAGGCCGTAATGACGGTGAGTCGACCTGTTCCTCGGCGCCGGTCGGACCGAGCGGCCTAGCGTCCAACTGCCGCGCGTCTCGCGTCGGGCAACGAAAGGGAAGGAGCAGGCATGGGTCTGAGGCCACGGAGGGTGATTCGTAGACGGAGGCGACGCGGCGAGACGACGCATCATGCTCGCCGGCGGAATGGTCGCGTTCGGAGTTCACAAGATGTCCGCGAGCCAGGCCAAGCAGGTCGAAGAGCACACCGGCGTTCCGCCGGAGGAGCTCGAGGACGAGGACCTCGAAGCGGCGATGGCAGAACTCAACATTCCCAAGCAGGAACTCACGGACGAAGATCGCGCCGCCGGAGCTGGCACCGACGAGTAGAGGCGACCCCTGAACGTCGAAGGCCCCGCCCCGTCCGCCGAGGGCGGGGCCTTCGCGTTCCGCCCGCCTGTCTTCTTAACGGCCGCGACGTGTGGTGACGTGACGTCCAGTTCGAGCCCTGGCCGCGCACTCGGGGTGAATAGGGTCGAAGCCTCACCGCGGCGCCATCCTCGAACCGATGCAATCGGCGCGCGTGCACGGTTCCCCTCGAGCTGTTCAGAGGCCGTCGTGACGGTGAGTCGGCCTGTAGGCGGGAGATAAACCGTCGGGGTCCCGTCACCTGCCTAACTGCGTCATATCCGCCTCTGACCTGCTCTTATCCTCGTCGTCGTTCGTCGTCGTTCGTCGTCGTTTCGGCATTGTTCCGCGTCGTGCTGACGAGTAACTGAGGAGTGATTGAGGAGCGGGTCACGCCAGGCGATTCCGGCCGACCACGACCTCGCCACGTTTGACACGCAGCCGGCGCCGGCCCTCCCATCCGAGACCGCCCCACAGCCCCTCGGGCTCCTCGACGCCCCGCGGCCAGACATTCCCCGCGGACCAGACACGCCTCACACACGGCCTTCAGCGCACGCGGACGCCTCCCCCACGTTGTGGGAACGGCGACAGCTCGCCATGGCTCGGGGCAGCCACGTCGGCGTGGCATGCCGGACGTGCGAGCAGCTCGGCTACGTAGCCGAGCAGGTCGGCCAGGTCGCCGGTGTAGTACATGGCGATGGTTCTGCCTCGCGCAACAGAAGCCGTTCCGCGATCTCCGCGACGAGAGAGGCCTCTACGGGCTGTCAGAGCCCCGCGAAACGTCGGGCCGGGGGGACACGGCGGGTGAGATGATGCGGTCTGCCGCCCCAGGGACGTCTCGCCGGTAGGGCGTCCCCGGAAAACGGCGAGGGAGGCTGCGCGTTCGAGCTGGGCCGGGTCCGCCCGCTCGGAGGTGCAAACCCCCGGCGGGGTAGAGCCCTGGCCGCGGGACTACCCGGAACCGCGGCCACGAACCCCTCGACGGCGCCATCGAGGACCCGCCGACGAGCATGTGAATGGGGAGCCCTGACCACACGAGATCGCGGCACCGCGTCGCCCGGTGAAGCGCAGGTGAACCGGCGCGCCCGATCTGCTTCGTTAGATACCGGCCCAGGGACCCCGGTCTGCGGCGCGGCGCTACGAACACACACTGTGACGGCCGCGAGGATTTCGATAGCCGTCAGCGCTGGTGACCTTCGGCCCTGTGCGGCAAAGGTCGACTAGCGCACTCTATTGAGGACCACTGGGAAAGGCTGACTCCATGGCCTTGATATTCGGTTGCGTGCTCATTGCGGTCTGCACTCTCGTCCGATTGGTTGGGAAACGGGTCGACGATGCCGAGGAGAGACGTTCGCGACGGCAATGGCAGGTGATGTGTGAAGCGCTCGGTCTTCGAGGACCTCGCCGCCGCGGCTGAGCCCGGCGTGAGGTGGCCTCGGTAGCTAGCGAGTGTCACGTGGATCTCATGTGCGACGCGCCGTCGCCACGACGTCTTCGCGGAGCGTGCTCACGAGTTGCTCGACGCGGCGAGGGTCACGAACGGACGGGCTCTCGACCGGACCGACGACTCCCCCCGCCGTGGCCTCATCGACTGACTGCGGTCGAGAGCCGCCCGCCTCATCGCCCCCGACCCGGGGGTTCAGAATCGAGTGAGAGCGTCGCGCTGTCGCCGAGTGAGAGCGTCGCGCTGTCGCGAGGGCCTGTCCATGGGTAGAGGTCGCGTGTTATGACGCACGAGGAGCGCTCCTGGACTGCCCACCCACCGCAGAGCACCGGCCCGCCGTTCGCCGCCCCAACTCCATCGCCACCAGCGAGCTGCCGACGTAGGCCACGTCCAGCCGCTCGCTGAAACGATTTGGAACGGCGGGCTGGCGCCACCCGCGCCCGGGAGTGCTCCCCGGGGGTAGGTACGCATCGCGAGGCCCGGCCTGGTTTCCCATCGCGTGCCCTTCCGCTGAGCGCATGCGGCAGCCGGGGCTTACCGGCGAACCAACATCGACCTGAACGTGTCGCGAATAGACCGGGCGGATGAGGACCGTCAGCTCGGCGATTCGACCGTCCCGGCGCACCGAATGGGTCAAGCGCACTACCGTCCCGCGAAAGAACCAGAGGAGGATGGCATGAGCCATCTGAGTGCAACGAAACTGACGTTCTCACCCAAGTGGGACGCCATGAGCGACGACGAGCGGACCGCGGAGCAGGTCGCGGCCTACGAGATCGTCTCGAAATGCGGTGGCGAGGTCAAGGCGCAGTACGTGCTGTGGAGCGACAACTGCTTGTTCGCGATCACCGACTACCCGGACGAGGTCTCCGCGATGAAGTCCCAGCAGGCGATCGCACGGACGCGGCGCGTTCGTGCTCCAGTCGCAGCGAGCCGTGCCGCTCGAGGACGTGCTCTCGTGGGCGGACGAGGTCAAGATCATCGCGGGGCGCTAACTCGCGGGTCCTGTTCGCCGAGTACTGACCAGACTGAAGGCCCCTGTCCGACGATCCGGCAGGGGCCTTCAGTGTTTCCCGAGGCTTGAGCGCGGCGGGTCCTTTCACTCTCGGGCAATGCCGGACATGTGTCGACATCTGCACGGGCGCGTTACGGCCCCGCCCTCCGGCGGTGGGAGGCGAGGCCGTGACGTGTCTTTGGCGTTGGTCGGCATGATGTTGTGGCGAGCACACGGCGCGCGTGCTGGAGTGTCAGGTCCTGATGAGCGACCCGTCGGGCGAGATGACGAACCATGTCCCTCCGCTGCCCTGACCGTTCACGTCTCCGGGTGCGCCGTCGCCTGCGTAGCGGTACACCGGCCACTTGCCGACCTTGAGCTGCGAGGAGCCGTCGGCGCGGCGTCGCTTTCGAGAACAGCGCCCCGTTGAGTCCCGGTCCGGGCGTCGTGGCGCTGTCGGCCGCGACGGGAGGCCACGCGTTGGCGCACGCTCCGTTGCACGTGGGTGAGCCGTTCGCGTCATTCGTGAACGCGTACAGGGTCCTGCCTTGCGCGTCGACGAGGATCATGCCGAGCTTGCTTTGCGCCGCCTGCACTGTCGTCGGAGCAGACTGCGGGCTCGACATTCCGGTCGCGTAGCCGCCTGAGCCGCTCGACTGCGGCGTAGCGACGTTGCACGCGGCGAGGGTGAGTCCTGCGGCGAGCACGAGGCCGCCGAGATGGTAGGTCTTCATGTTCCGTCCTCCTGAGTCACTCGAGCGGGTGACCTCTTCACGGCGCTCGCTTCGTGACATCGACTACGAGCGCGTCACGCCGACAGTTCGGGTGTTCCTGGTCACGCGAGGACTGTGATCCACAAACAGCGCTCCGCGGACGACGCCACGGCGAACACCCGCCCTATGTGGGGGTCGGGGGAACAAGACAACCCGATGTACCGGCGCCGATCACTCGTCCGTACAGGTGTTCTCCTACGAGGACGCGATCAGCTCGCTGTTCAAGCCCGCGCAAGGCAACAAGTTCGTGGTCATCGATGCGCAGGTCTGCGCTGGCGATGTGCCGGTGCGCTACAACGCGTTTGGGTCCACTGTCCCAACCCCCGACAACCGGCGGTACCAGCTGACCTTTGACGCCAAGAGCCTTCGTTGGGCTTCGGGGGTCTCGCCTCCGGTTGTGTGCGCGGGTACGTGACGTTCGAAGTGCCGATGGTGCCCGCGGTGACCACGATCTTCTGGGAGTACCGGCGCTGGGGTGTGCCGGTGGTGCGGAGCAGATGCAACCTGACCGGCTGCTAGGTCGAGCGCGGCGGCAGTCGTGAGCCGACGCATCCCTACCGCGTGCATGGCGCCTTGTGAGCACGGTCGACGCGACGTCGCCGCCAATGCGACGAGCTGGTCCACGCTCAGTCCCGTCGGTCGACCGCGTTGTCGGCGACGACGAGCTCGAAGTTCGCGGTAGTCCCTGGCGCAGGATGCTCGCGATCGCGTCGTCGAGTAGCCGACGCGGTTGACCGGCACGACCACCGAGACACGGGCCATGACCCTCGGTACCCTAGAAGTGGATCCCACGGCATCACCCCTCTTCGAGCGCACACGAGCAGGATGCTTCGTCCCCCGCACCATGCCTCCGTCCTGGAGGCACTCAGAGCGACCGCACGCCGCGCGCCTACCTCGGTCGCGCTGCTGGCGCCGGGGAGGAAGGCGACGTCGTACGACGCCCTGGTCGACCAGCTCGAAGCGATCGTGCGCTACCTCCGCGCCGGCGGGATCGCGCCGACCGATCGGGTCGCGGTTGCCCTTCCGAACGGACCGGAAGCCGCCGCCGCGGTGCTCGGCACCGTCGCGGCCGCCGCGTGCGCACCCCTCGCGCCCGATTTGCCGGAGGCCGAATTCGCGAACCAGCTCACCACGCTCGGGGTTCGTGCCGTCATGGTGCTCCGCGGCCACGAAACCGCGGCGCGCGCCGCCGCGTCGTGGTGCGGGATTGCCGTGATCGAGCTCGACGCGGGTGACACTGCCGGGTCGATCGCCTGCTCCGGCCTGTCCCCTGGCGACGGGGCGTCCAGCAGTGCGGGCGACACCGACGCGGCGCTGCTGTTGTTCACCTCGGGCACGACGGGTTCCCCGAAGCTCGTCCCGCTCACCGAACGCAATCTGCTGACGTCGGCGGCCAACGTCGCGGAGACGCTCCGACTCGAGGCGACCGATCGATGCCTGAACGTGATGCCGCTCTTCCACATCCACGGACTCGTCGCCGCGCTTTTCGGCTCGCTCGTCGCCGGCGGCAGCGTCGTTTGCACCGGGGGTTTCCGCGCGAGACGTTCCCGGATGGATCGAGGAGTTCCGACCGACCTGGTACACCGCCGTCCCGACGATCCACGAGGCGATGTTGCAGGTGGCGCGTTCGAGCGCCGCCGAGGGCCGGGTGCTGCCGACGACGTTTCGGTTCGTGCGCTCGTCGTCGGCGGCGCTGCCGGTCGGCGTGCTGGACGACCTCGAGGCAGCGTTCGACGTCCCGGTGATCGAGGCCTACGGAATGACCGAGGCCGCGCACCAGATGACGAGCAATCCGCTCCCCGACCAGGTCCGCAAACCCGGAACTGTGGGCAAGGCGGCCGGTCCCGACGTCGCCGTGCTCGACGACGGGGGACAGGTCCTCCCTGCGGGCGCGACGGGCGAGGTCGCCATCAAGGGTGCATCGGTGATGTCCGGGTATGTCGACAACCCCGCTGCGAACCAGGCGTCGTTCGTCGACGGATGGTTCCGCACCGGCGATCAAGGGCGCTTCGACGAAGACGGCTACCTCACCATCACCGGGCGGCTCAAGGAACTGATCAACCGCGGTGGTGAGAAGGTGGCGCCGCGCGAGATCGACATCGCGTTGCTCGAGCACGCGGACGTCGTCGAGGCGGCGGCGTTCGCGATCCCGCACGACCGGCTGGGCGAGGACGTCGCCGCCGCCGTCGTGCTCCGTGACGGCGCCGACGTGACGACCGCTCAGCTCCGCATCTTCGTCGGGGAACGGCTCGCGCCCTACAAGGTTCCCCGCCGGGTAGTCGTCGTCGAAGCGCTCCCCCGGGGCAGAACGGGCAAGATCGAGCGTACGAACCTGGCCGCGACCCTCGGGCTGGACGACGCCCGCCGCAAGCGGGCGCGAGGCCGGGGTCCACGTCGACGCGACCGATCGCGTCGAACGGGAGCTCTGTTCGATCTGGCAGCGCGTCCTGGATCTCGACGTCCCGCCGAGCACCGATCGCGAGTTCCTCGAGCTCGGCGACTCGCTGAACGCAACCGAGTTGTTGGTCGACGTCGAAGAAGCCTTCGGCCGCCGCCTTCCCGCGGACGATCTTCCTCACGGGCGCCACGGTGCAGACGATGGCCGAGGTCTTGCGGGGTTCCGCGACGTCGCGGCTGGGCGCTTCGGTGTTCCCCGTGCAGGTCGGCGGAACGAGGCCGCCGCTGTTCTGTCTGCTGCGCGGCGGAGCCGTGATCACCGTCCGTCACCTCGCCGCCGCCGTCGGATCCGACCAGCCGGTGTACGCGCTGTGGTACCCGGCGATGCACGGCCCGCCCGACGCGGCGGGTTCGCTGGAGGAGATCGCCGCCGAGTGCGCGGCAGCCATCCGAGCCGCACGACCCGACGGGCCGTACTTTCTGTTCGGCCATTCGCTCGGTGGGGTCGTCGTGTACGAGGTGGCGCGCCAACTCGCGGCGACGGGGGGTGAAATCGGGCTCGTTGTGCTCGCCGACGGTCCACATCCACGGATCGCCGCCGCCGGCGAATGGAGCCGCTGGAAAATCCTGCGGTTCCGAGCGAAGAAGTTGGCGAGCCGAGAGGGTCCCGCGATGGTCGTGAGGCGGATGCGCAGGCTTGTCGATCGGGGCGGTACGCCGACACCGCTTGCGCCCACCGTGTACATCCCCGGCACCGACATCCCCGAGGACCACGCCGCGGCGCTCCTCCGCGAAATGCGCTACGACCCCGGCCCCGCGGCAGGTCCGGTGGTGATTCTCGCGTCGCAGCAGTTCTACGAATATACGGGGAGCCCGGACCTCGGGTGGGGCGCACTGTTGCGGCCCGGATGGGAGAGCCACGAGGTACCCGGCGACCACAACTCGATGATCGCGGAGCCGTTCGTGCACACGCTCGCGGCGCGGCTGGCGGAGTGCCTGGAACGCGCAAGCGTCGACGACGCCCTCGAAGTCGCCGAGGGTTAGTCTCGGCCGAGCCGGTGCCGGCTCCCAAGCGCGCGAGCCCCGAGACCGCATAGAGCGGCACCTCGGGATCGTCGAGGGTCTGCGCGAGCCGATTGCGCACCGGGCGCAGCCCCACGAGGCGGAAGGTCCTCAGGCCCGGCACGGCCACGCCACGGCGGCGGAGACGCTCGACACGTACTCGCACCTGTGGACCGACGACGAGGCGCGCACAAGGACCGCGGTCGACGCGGTGCTCGGCGGCTCCGTGTCCTCGCGTGTCACAGTCGTGTCACGCTGACCCAACCGCTACGATGTTTCCCCTGCTCAGAGGCCGTACGACGGTGAGTCGGCCTGTAGGCGGGATTCTGTGAGCGCCGTTGCCGGCGCCCGGTGGCCATCCATCTACGCGGCCCACCTGGGGATTGCACCCGAAGGTGCTGGCGGGCAGCCATCCCCTGTTTGGCCTTGCTCCGGGTGGGGTTTGCCGAGCCGCCCGAGTCGCCCCGGACGCTGGTGCGCTCTTACCGCACCGTTTCACCCTCACCTGTGACCGACCGGTTGCCCGGACGGCCCATCGGCGGTCTGTTCTCTGTGGCACTTTCCTGCGGGTCGCCCCGACTGGCCGTTAGCCAGCACCCTGCCCTGCGGAGTCCCGACCTTCCTCGACACGAATGCTCGTGCCGCGACCACCCGGCCGACTCACCGTCGCGACCAGTGTGCCAGCCGTGCTCGTACCTGGCGATGCCCAAACGGGCGTCGAGCGGCACAAGTCGGCGGCGGGGCCTTTGGGCCGGCGAACGTCAGACGTACGACGCGGTGCCGACGGCGAGCGTCACGTTGCCGAACGGCGACGGGAACAGCTCCTGCTCAGGGAGCACCCCCGTGAGGATGATCGAGTGCCGGCGCTCGGTGGCGCCGACCGACTGGATGGTCTGGCGCAGGTCGGGCGTCGAGAACAGCGGCACCCACACCTGATAGCTGCCGCCCGCAGTGTCCTCGAGCTCGAGGGCGAGGTTGACGACGTCGACCTCTTTCTTCAACGACGGCAGGATCGTGTCGACGGCCTTGGTCTGGATGTACGGGTTCGGCTTGGTGTACGGCTCGCCGCCGGCCTCGGTCGTCGCTGCGGCGAAGAGGTCGTTGTGGTCGTGGTGCTGGTCACGGAACAGCTTCGCGGCATCGAGGAGCGCCGGCGTCGTCAGGAGGCCCGAGTCGATCCCCTTCTGGTAGGTCTGCACCGCGAGGATCTCGATCGACGACGCCGTGCGCAGCAACGTCACGTCGTTGACGGGCGGGGGAGCGATCGTCACCGTCGTCGGCGTCTGCGCACCGCCTTCAGGCACTTGAGGCTTCGGTGTGTGGTCGGCGCAGGCGGCGAGCATCGCGGCCATGACCCCGCCACCGGCAACGAGCAGCCCGCGTCGGTTGAACGCCGGGTCGCCGCCGGCGAAGCGTTTGATCGCCTCGCGGAACCCACCCATCGTCTCGAGATGCTCGGCCTGCGCGTCGCGCATCTGCCGGCGGAGCTCGTCGCGGCCCATCCCCATGTCGCTCATGCCAGCACCGGGAACTCGGCGGGCCTGAACGCTCCGACGATCGACTCGAAGGCGGGGACGTACGTCGCGGTCGGCAGGCTCGCTGCGTTGCCGAGCACGGTGGCGTGCTGTGCCTCGATCGAAAGCACGGCTGCGGCGAATCCCGCCGCTCGCGGCTGCGAGTATGTGCCGCATGCGAGGAGGTATGTCGACGCCGCCCTCGACTCGAGGTCGAACAGCACATTGGCGAGTGCGTCGACGGTGTTGGCCGTGCGCACCCGACCGGCGTAGGCGTTGACCATCTGCCCGTTGGTGCCGACCGCGCCGACGCCCGCCAGCGAACCAGCAGCTGCGGCGTGCTCGTCGTGATGGTTCTGGAACTGCACTGCGTACGCGGTCTGCGCGTCGTCGAACAGCTTCTTGTCGAGGGCCATGCCGTAGATCTCGACGAACGCGAACTCGATGGAGCGATGGAACTGCGTCAGCTGCAGGTCCGCCGGCGAGAGGTTGCTGTCGGACTGCGCGTGGGCGATGCCGGCGAACGCAGGGATCGCGCCGATCGCGACCGCCGCGGCCCCGACACCCGCGCCAACCAGCAGGTTCCGGCGTGATGGCTCGGAAGATGAGGTCATGAGACGACGATGCTCCCTGTCATCGAGTTGTGGATGCCACAGAAGTAGTCGTAGGTGCCCGGCGTGTCGAACGTGACGCTGTAGGTCGCACCGACGTCGATCGTGCCATCGCCGGGGAAGGGATCGCCCTTCGACACGATCTGGTGGGTCGTCGTGTCGTTGTTGGTCCACGTGACCTTCGTGCCGGCGGTGACCTCGATGTTCTGCGGCTTGAACGCGAAGTCGACGGCGACGATGTCGGCGGTGCCCGACGCTTTGACGACGGTCGTCGTCGTGCTGGTCGGCGCTGCGCTCGTGCCCGCCGCCGCCGTTGTCGCAGCTGCCGCCGTCGTGCCCGCCGCCGCGGTCGTCGCAGCCGCGGTCGTCGCTCCGCCCGCGGGCTGGCCCTCGTCGCTCGGGTCATCGCCGCATGCGGCGAGCACGATTGCCAGCGCGAGAGCGGTGCCGGCCACGAGGGCTTGGGCACGGCGTCCGGTCATCGAGGTCTCCTTGTTCGCCGGGGCACTCTAGAAGTCGAGGGCCGAGAGTTCCGCAACCCAGCCCTCCGCCCGGGTCCGCGCGTCGAGCCACCTCGCCCGGTCGAGCTTGCCCGAAGGCTCGATGACGGTACGCGGTCGCCAGGTCGCGGCGATGTCATCCATGCCCTTCCAGGTGCCGACGGCGAGGCCGGCGAGGAACGCTGCGCCCAAGGTGGTGGCTTCCACCACCGGGGAGACCTCGACCGGTCGCTGGCTCGCGTTGGCCAGCGCGGCCAGGAACGTCGGGTTCTCGGACATGCCTCCGTCGACCCTGAGGTGGTCGATCGCCAGGCCCGTGTCGGTCTCGGCGGCCTCGACGAGGTCCGTGCCTCGATGCGCGACTCCCTCGAGGACGGCTCGCACGAGGTGAGCACGAGTCGAGCCGCGGGTCAGCCCGAAGAACGAGGAGCGGGCGCCGTAATCCCAGACCGGTGTGCCGAGGCCCAGCAGCGCGGGGACGTACACGACTCCCTCGGTGTCCGCGCACTGAGACGCGACGTCGTGGGACTGCGCGGCCGTCTCGATCAGCCCGAGGTCGTCGCGGAGCCACTCGACGTTGGAGCCGGCCGTCAGCATGATCGCCTCGACGCCCCACGTGATCGCACCGTCACGCCGCCAGGCCGCGATCGGGAAGGTGCCGCCGTCGCCCCGTCGCTCGAACGTCGGTCGCTCCGGGCCGAGGCACATGTCGAGCATCCCGCCCGTGCCGAACGTCGCCTTCGAGAGGCCTGGCCGCACGCAACCCTGACCGATGAGCGACGCCTGCTGGTCACCCGCGATGCCCGCGATGGGTGGAGCGCCAGGGAGCGCGGTCGCGTTGCCGACGATCCCCGTGGAATCGACGATCGACGGAAGGACGCCGCGAGGGACGCGGAGGACCTCGAGCACGTGCTCGTCCCATCCGCTGCCGTCGTTGCGCACGAGCCCGGTGACGCCAACGTTCGACTGATCGGTGACATGCACGGATCCGTTGGAGAGGATCCACGCGATCCACGTGTCGACCGTGCCGAAGCGGAGGTCGTCGCGCGTCCGATCGGGATCGGCCATGTCGAGCAGGAACGCGAGCTTCGTCGCCGACTGGTTCGGCGCGAAGCGGGTGCCCTCGGCCGCGAGCACGAGGCACATCCCCGCGGTCCGCAGGTCTTGCCATCCGACGCCAGGAGCCACAGGCTCGCCGGTCGCGACGTCCCACACGATCGTCGACGCCCGCTGGTTCGCGATCCCGAGCGCCTCGACGGGTCCGCCGTCCGCGAGCGCAGCCGTCGCGACCGTGAGCGCGGCGTCGGCCATCTCGCGCGCGTCGAACTCGACGAAGCCCGGGGAAGGTGACGCGGGCAGCACCTCGCGATGGTGCACATGCTCGACGGTCGCATCAGGACGGACGATCGCGGCGCGTACGCCACTCGTGCCGACGTCGACGACGAGGATGCTCAAGGTCGTTGCCCGGCTTCGTGGCGCAGGCGACCGCCGATCAACCCGCCGACGGTGCCCGCCACCATCGAGAGCAAGGCGCTCGACAGGATGCGCGACCACGACACGTCCTCGCTGGTCGCGAAGCGACGCAGCACACCAACCCCCTGTACCAACACGAAGGTGACGATCGCGGTCACGATGCCGTGGACGAGCGGCGCATCTAGCGACTGCTGTCGCGCCGCGACCGTGGCGCCGACGACGAGCCCCGCAAGCACCAAGACCGCTAGCAACGACACCGCCGTGGACGGGCTGTCGCTCGATGACGCGTCGTCGAGCGCTTGCCCGATGAGCGCGGCGGGCACGCAGATCACCAGCGAGACGACGATCCCTGCGATCAGCGCAGCGCGATCGAGCTTCACGGCCAGCTCACCGCGCCGAACGGCGATGGCAGCCCGAGCTTGCCGGGGTTCAGGACGCCGTTCGGGTCGAGCGCCGACTTGGCTGACTGCAACACCTCGAAGCTCGCGCCGAGGGCCTCGCGCATGAACCGGCTGCGGTTGAGGCCGACACCGTGGTGGTGCGAGAGCCCACCGCCGTTCGCGAGCACGGCTCGGGTGCCTGCGTCCCAGGCGGCGACGTAGAAGGCCTCGCGCTCGTCGGTCGGAGGCCGCCCGGCGAACGTGAAGTAGAGGCAGGCACCATCCGAGTAGGCGTGAGACTGGTGGGCCGTGGCGTTCGCGGCGTGGGGCACGCCGAGGATCGCGGCGCAGGTCGCCTCGTAGATCTTCGGGAGGTCGCGCCAACGAGCCGCGATCTCCATCGTGTCGACCACGAACCCCTTCCGGGTCAGCGCCTCGAGCGCGCTCACCTCGTTGCGATGGTGGAACCACCGATCGACGAGACCGACGTCGGCGCGTTCACCGCCCGCACCGTCGCACTCCTCGGCGACGACACGCATGACCGCGTCGATCAACGCCGGATCGCCCTCGTCGAAGACGAGCAGCACGTGGCGGTCGCCGGTCTGGTAGCTGCGATTCGCCTCGACGTCGTCGTACAGCCGGAGGACGGCTGGCGTCGCGCCTCTGCGCAGGATCCGCCGGCACCCCTCGAGCCCGTCGCCGAACGTCGAGAAGCTCCAGGCGTCGCGGCGTTCCGCGGCCGGCGCCGGGTGCACTCGGAGCCGTGCGCCGGTGATGACGCCGAGGGTGCCTTCCGAACCGACGAAGAGCTGCGTCAGGTCCGGGCCGGCTGCCGCGTGCGGATTGCCGCCCGTGGTGATCCTGCGGCCGTCCGCGAGGGCGACATCGAGGCCGACGACCATGTCTTCGATCTTGCCGTAGCGAGTCGACAGCTGGCCCGCGCCCCGACATGCGAGCCATCCGCCGACGGTCGAGATCGCCACCGACTGTGGCCAGTGGCCGATTGTGAGGCCGTGGTCGCGGCGGAGGTCGGCCTCGAGCGGCTCGCCGAAGGTGCCGGGACGTACATCGAGCACGAGCGAGTCGTCGTCGACGTCGACGATGCCCGAGAGCCCGCACAGGTCGAGCACGACGCCCCCGTGGATGGGGACGCTCGCCCCGCACACCCCGCTGCGACCGCCCGCTGCCGTCACCGGCACGAGGTCGGCGTTGCACACCGCGAGGACTGCGGCGACCTCGTCTGCGCTCTGGGGCCGGGCGATGACCGAGGCGAGCCCGGGCACCTCGCCTTCGAGCGCCCATTGCATCGCCAGGGGCCACCAGTCCCGGCTCGCGTCGCCGACCTCTGCGACATCGGTCGTCACGTCCGCGCACGCTCCGCGGAGCCGGCCGAGCGTCGCCTCGCCGACTGTCACGCGTCGCGCGTCGATGTGAGACCGCGGCGCGCCGTCGACTCCTTCGAGTGCGATCGGAGGGACTGGAGTCATGCGCCGATCGTGGCGTCGAGCGCGGTCTCGGGCAGCGCCGCCGAGGTGCGCTCGAGCGCGACGGCGTCACGGAACGCGGCAACCTCGCGCTCGCGGTCGGCGTCGGACCAGCCGAGCTCGGGAGCGACGAGGGCCGCCACGTCGTCGGCGATGCGTGCTGCGTCGTCGCGACCCAGCAAACGAGCGCGGGTCCGCCGGCTCAGGATGTCGTCGAGCGTGCGTGCCATCTCGTGACGAGCGGCGTGCACCGCCTCGGCCCGGACGTAGGGCAGCCCCGGCACCATTGGGCGCGCGAGGTCGGGATCGCTCGCGGCGAGCAACGCGACGCTGTCGGCCTCCGTGCCGTAGCGCGAGGCGAGGTGCGCATCGAGCCCGTCGCGAGGTCGGTCGGCGTCGAAGCCATCACCACCGAGGAGCACGACGTGCTTCGTGGAGCTGCGGCGATGGATGTCGAGCTCCTGAGCGACCTCGTCCACGGTGTCGGCCGCCATCCGTCGGTACGTCGTGAGCTTCCCGCCCATGATGCTGATGACCCCACTCGCGGACCGTTGCACCGTGTGCCGTCGTGAGAGGTCCGCGGTGCGTTCGCTGGTCGCGTCCTTCACGAGCGGACGCAGCCCTGCCCACGTGCCGAGGATGTCGGTGCGCGTCACGCCGGTCGTGACCGATGCGTTCAGCGCGCGCAGCACGTAGTCGATGTCGTTGCTCGTGCACTGTGGATCGTCGAGCGGGCCGTCGTAGTCGGTGTCGGTGGTGCCGACGTAGGCGAGGTCACCCCAGGGGACGACGAACAGCGACCGACGATCCTTCGGCACGGGGATGACCGCAGCGATGTCGTTCTGCGTCTTGTGCCAGGGCACTGTGATGTGGACGCCCTTCGCCGGTCGGATCGATCGGGGATGCACTCCCTCGTCCAGTGCCCGCAGCTCGTCGGACCAGACGCCGGTCGCGTTCACGACCGACTTGGCGCGCACCTCGATCTCGTTCCCGTCGGCGGCGACGACTGCGCCGACGACCTTTCCATCGGCGTCCTTCAGCAACCGCTTCACGGTGGTGTAGTTCGCGACAGCGGCACCGTGCGATGCCGCCGTACGAGCGATCGTGAGCGTCAGCCGGGCGTCGTCGGCTTGCGCGTCGTAGTACAGGTAGGCAGACGCAAGCCGATCGGCCGGCATCGTCGGCATGTGGGCCAGCGCCTCGGCCTTGCTGAGCCGCTCGTGCAGCTTGCCGATGCGGATGCCGCCGGTGAGGTCGTACATCCACATCGCCGACCCGAGGGCTCGAGCGACCTTCGGGTTGATCAGCCCGTCACGCGAGAAGATCGGGATGAGGAACGGGAGCACGCGCACGAGATGGGGGGCCGTCTTGCGCAGACGCTGCCGCTCGGCGAGCGCCTCGTAGACGAGCCGATACTCCTTCTGCTGCAGGTAGCGCAGCCCGCCGTGCACGAGCTTGGACGACTTCGACGACGTGCCGGACGCGTAGTCGTGGCGCTCGACGAGAGCGGTGCGGAGCCCACGAGTGGCCGCATCGAGGGCCACGCCGACGCCCGTGATGCCTCCGCCGACCACCAACACGTCGAAGTGCTCGTCGCCCAGACGCGCGAGTGCCGTTGGGCGATCGAACGGGGGGAGCGACATCGGAGGCCATCCTAGGATCGGCGCGTGGAGGCGGCGGAATCACCAGCCGTGCTCAGTGCGCCGTGGCTCAGTGAGGTGTTGGGGCGACCGGTGCATTCGGTGGGCGTCGAGCCGTTGGATGGCGGCGGCGTCTCGGGCGATCTCGTGCGGCTGCGCCTCCACGACGGCTCGACGCTGGTGGCGAAACGCCCGGCGGTCGACGAGGCGGTGAGGGAGCGCCAGCGCGCCCTCGGCATGTACGCGCGGGAGGCCCACTTCTACCGGGAGCTCGCGCCGCGGCTGTCGGTGCGCACGCCTCGGTGCTTCTTCGCATCGGACGACCTGCTCGTGATCGAAGACCTCGCGCCCGCGGCCGCGGCCACGTTCGCGGACGGGCTGAGCGATGGCCGCGTCGACGCGGTGATCGATGCGCTCGTCGGGATGCACGGTGAGTGGCAGGGGAGCGAGGAGCTCGGCCGGCTCGACTGGCTGTGGCGAGTCTCCGACGAAGAAGCGCGACGGTGGCAGCAGAACCTCGAAAGCCGTCTCCCGCGCTTCGTCGATCGTCACCGCGACGCGCTGACCGACGACGACGTGCAGTCCGCCGAGCTCGTCACCGCGAACCTGGCGGCGCTCATGACCGCCGCGGCCGCCCTGCCCGCGACCCTGTGTCACGGTGACCCCGGTCCGCCGAACCTCATGTTCCTGGAGCGTGGCGCCGAGCCGGCCTTCGTCGACTGGCAGCTCGCGTCCGCGCGGAACGGTGCCCTCGACCTCGCGTGGCTGCTCGTCCTCGGCGTTCCCCCCGCTGCATACCGGCAACGTCGCAATGTCTGGCTCGGCCGGTACCGTGACCGACTCGGGCTCGACGTCGAGGCATTCGGCCGTGCACATGCCCTGGGCGTCGCGCTTGCGGTCAGGGCGCCGATCTGGATGGGCGGCGCACCCGACAGCGAGCGCACTGCGCATGTCGACGCGTATGCCGCGGCAACGATCCCGAGGGCGTTCGCCGCGTTCGGTGTCGAGGAAGGACAACACCAATGGCTGACCTGAAGGGCAGCAAGACCGAGGAGCACCTGAAGGCCGCCTTCGCCAGCGAGAGCCAGGCGAACCGCCGCTACCTCTACTTCGCGCAGAAGGCCGACATCGAGGGACTTCCGGAGATCGCGGCGCTGTTCCGCTCGATCGCCGAAGGTGAGACGGGTCACGCGTTCGGGCACTTCGAGTTCCTCGCGAGCGTTGGTGATCCGGTGACAGGCGAGCCCCTCGGCTCGACCGAGCAGAACCTCCGCTCGGCGATCGTCGGCGAGACCTACGAGTACACCGAGATGTACCCCGGCTTCGCTCACACCGCGCGCGACGAGGGGTTCGACGAGGTCGCCGAGTGGTTCGAAACCCTCGCCCGCGCCGAGAAGAGTCACGCCAGCCGGTTCACTCAGGGTCTCGAGTCGGTCAGCTGACTCGCGCGTCGCGGCGGGCCCTCCCGGGCGCGACGAGGGCCGCGTTGCTTTCCGACCTCCGGCCCTGACAGTTTGGGTTGGCCGCAAGCGGAAATCCGCCCCTACCATGAGATTCGGCTCCCTCGGGAGCCTGCAAACCCGGCCCCTTCGGACCCCTCCGGAAGAGAACCCCTCTTGAGCAACTCGTCGTCATGGCGCGATCAGGCCGCCTGCCGCGGTCTCGATCCCGAGGTCTTCTACCCCGTCAGCGAAGAAGAGGAAGCGACCGCGAAGAGCATCTGCGCCGACTGCACCGTCCGACAGTCCTGCCTCGAGCACGCGATCACACATCGCGAGAAGGAAGGCATCTGGGGCGGCGCCACCGAGCGGGAGCGAAGGCGGATCGTCCGCCAGCGCCGCCGCACGGCCTGACCGAACCGCATCCGACCGAACTGCACTGGGGAGACCGCTCGTGGGGGAGCAGCCGCCGAGCCTCGAGGCGCTTGGGGGATGGCGGACGGTGCTCGGCCGGCTCGCGGGTCACGGTGACCTGACCCAAGACGAGGCGAGGGCCGCGATGGCCGAGATCCTCGAAGGAGCCGCGACGCCCGCGCAGATCGCCGGCTTCGTCGTCGCGCTGCGCATGAAGGGCGAGACCGTCGAAGAGCTCAACGGGTTCCTCGACGCGATGCTCGCGGTCGCGGCGATCGTCGAGGTGTCGCCAGCGGTGCACGAGCAGCTCGTCGACGTCGTGGGCACCGGCGGCGATCGCAGTCATACGATCAACGTGTCGACGCTGTCCGCGCTCGTCGTCGCCGGCACGGGCGTGCCAGTGTGCAAGCACGGCAACCGCGCCGCGTCGTCTTCGTGCGGTGCCGCGGACCTCCTCGAAGCGCTCGGCGTCGCGCTCGAGCTCGATGCCGCGGGCGTCGCGCGTTGCATCGAGGAGGCCGGCATCGGGTTCTGCTTCGCGCCGCGCTTCCATCCCGCGCTCCGTCACGCCGGGCCCGCGCGTCGCGAGCTCGCGATCCCGACCACGTTCAACTTCCTCGGGCCCCTGGCGAACCCGGCGCGCGCACGAAGGCAGCTCGTCGGCGTGAGCGACCCTTCGATGGCCGATCTCATGTTGGGGGTGCTCGCTGCACGCGGTTCGAAGCACGTGCTGCTCGTGCACGGGCACGACGGCCTCGACGAGCTCACCACGACGACGACTTCGACGGTGCACGAGCTCGACGACGGGGACATGCGCACGTGGGTGCTCGACCCGCAGGACGTCGGCATCCCGCTCGCGAAGGCCGAGGATCTTCGGGGCGGGGATCCCGCGACGAACGCGGCCATCGCCCGAGCCGTCTTGGCCGGCGAGACAGGTCCGCCGCGCGACGTCGTCCTGCTCAACGCTGGTGCAGCACTCGTGGCGGCCGGGACCGCGGTGTCGGTCGCCGAGGGCATCGCGATCGCGGCGAAGTCGATCGATGACGGCAAAGCCAGTGCCGCGCTCGACCGCCTCGTGGCAGTCTCGAGCGCTGCGCTGTAGGTCTGCGCTGCAAGGTCTGCGCGACGGAGTCTGCGCGGCAAGGAGGGATCCATGGGTCAGCCGGAGCTGCTCAAGCGGCATCGTGCGGTGATGCCGTCGTGGTTGACGCTCTACTACGAGTCGCCCATCGAGCTCGTCAGCGGCGCAGGGTGCAGGGTCACCGACCACGAGGGCCGCACCTACCTCGACCTGTTCGGGGGGATCCTCACCACGATGACGGGGCACTCGGTGCCCGAGGTCGTCGACGCGATCAGGGAGCAGGCCGGCAAGCTCCTGCACAGCTCGACGCTGTATCTCATCCGGCCGATGGTCGAGCTCGCCGAGAAGATCGCGGGGCTCTCCGGCATCCCCGACGCGAAGGTCTTCTTCGTCAACTCCGGCTCGGAGGCGAACGAGACGGCATTGCTGCTCGCGTCGTCCTACCGCAAGTCGAACCAAGTGCTCGCTTTGCGCAACAGCTATCACGGGCGCTCGTTCGCGACGATGGGTGTGACGGGCAACCGAGGGTGGTCGCCCAGCAGCCTCAGCCCGTTCAGCGTGCACTACGTGCACAACGGCTACCGGCTCCGCTCGCCGTTCCGGAACCTCGATGACGCGGGCTTCGTCGAGGCGTGCGCCGAGGACTTGCGCAACGTCATCGAGACGACCACCTCCGGCGACGTCGCGACGATGATCGCCGAGCCGATTCAGGGCGTGGGTGGCTTCTGTGTGCCGCCCGACGGGTTCTTCGGCGCGATGAAGAAGGTGCTCGATGAGTACGAGATCCTCTTCATCTCCGACGAGGTGCAGACCGGGTGGGGCCGCACTGGCGAGCACTTCTGGGGCTACGAAGCGCACGGCGTCGTGCCCGACGCGCTGACGTTCGCGAAGGGCCTCGGCAACGGTCTCGCGATCGCTGGTCTCGTCGCGCGTGGAGACCTGATGGATGCGATGCCGGCGAACTCTCTTTCCACGTTCGGCGGCAACCCGCTCGCCACTTCGGCGCGATGGCGAACCTCCAATACCTGCTCGACAACGACCTGCAGGGCAACGCGCTGCGCGTGGGTTCGTACCTGCTCGAGCGGCTTCGTCCGTTGGCCGATCGCTACGCGATGGTCGCCGAGGTGCGCGGCCGCGGCCTGATGATCGGCATCGAGCTCGTCGAGGAGGACGGGCACACGCCGAGCCCGCGCCGCGCCGCCGCGTGCCTCGAAGCGTGCAAGGCCGGAGGTGTGCTGGTCGGCAAGGGCGGCCTCTACGGCAACTGCCTACGCGTCGCACCGCCGCTCTCGATCTCACTCGAAGAGGCCGAAGAGGGCGCGGCGGTGATCGCCGAGGCGCTCACGCGACTTTCCGGCCAGGAGGGCACCGACGAATAGCGCGGTAGGCGGCGACCACTAGCCTCCGCCTCCGTGCTGGTCAGGGTCCCTGCGTCATCGGCGAACATGGGTCCTGGCTTCGACGCGCTCGGCCTCGCGCTCGGCATGTACCTCGACGTGAAGCTCGGGAAGGGCGACGGCCTCGCCGACGGACATCCCACGCTTGTCGCATTCAACGCGGCGGGCGGCGAGGGTCCGATCTCGGTGCGCTCACAGATCCCGATGGGACGGGGACTCGGTTTCTCGGGCGCGGCGCGCGTCGCGGGTGTGCTCGCGGCACTCGCGCAGCAACGAACGTCGGCCGACGTGAGCAGCCTCGCCGAGGAGACGCTGGCGCAGGCGGCCGCGCTCGAGGGGCACGAAGACAACGTCGCCGCATCGCTCTACGGCGGCGTCGTCGCAGTCTCGGGGGGGCGTGCGGTGCGCGTGCCACTCGGTTTCGAGCCGTCGATCGTCGTGTGGGTGCCCACGGCGCGCACGTCGACCGAGGAGTCGCGGGGCAAGCTGCCCGCGTCGGTGTCGCTCGCAGACGCGACGTTCAACGTGGGCCGCACCGCTCTTCTGGTCGCCGCGATCGCTGCGGGCGACGTCGATGCCTTGCGCTCGGCGACCGCAGACCGGCTCCATCAGGACATCCGTCTCGCCGCCGCGCCCGAGAGCCGCCGAGCGATGGAAGCCGCGGTCGAGGCCGGCGCCTGGTGCTCGTGGCTCTCCGGATCGGGCCCGACGATCGCCGCGATGGCGGCGCCGGGCAAGGCCAAGGCGGTCGCGGCTGCACTGCCGTCGTCGGGGCAGGCCCGAGTGCTGAACCTCGACCACGAAGGCGCGGTGATCGACCGCGAGCTAGCTAGGGGAGGTCGGTGCCGGTCGGGGGGAGCGACTGATGGTTGTCGAGGCCGAGCTGGGCTTCGAGACGCGCGATCTCGTCGTGGGCCTCTTCGAGCGCGTCGAGCTGTGCGTTCATCCGCTCGATCGCCTCGCGCGTCGGCTCGGTGAGCTGTTGCTGCGCGGAGCCGAGCGTGACGACGCGGGCCGCCAGCGACTCGAGCGAGATCACCTGCTCGGTGAGGTCGACGAGCATGAGGCGGCGGTGCGACTTCGGCGCGCGTGCCGCCATGACGAGGTCGCGGTCGAGGGCGACGGCGTGTAGCTCGACGTCGCGTGCGAGAACTGCGATCGCCGGCGGATCGTCGTGACGTCGCGAACGCCGTGGCATCCAGGGACGCACCGATGCGACGACGCGCCGAAGTCGGCGATGCAAGCGAGCCGCCCAGCACGGGTCGAACAGCCAGCGCATCGGAGCGGTGCCTCGGCCTCGGACACCGACGCGGTTCGACACCCGGATGCGATGGACGAACCAAACGGTGGTCGCGACGCACGCCGCCGCGAAGACCCAGAGGAGGAGCACCGGTCCCACGGACACGAGGCTATCGAGCGCGGTCGAAGCCGTGGTCTCGGTTTGGTGACCTGGCCACGAGCGAAGGGATGCGGGGGAGAGCCGAGGCCAGCCCGGTGTCGCAATGCACCACCCTGACCCGGTCGGCTTCGGCATCGAGCCAGCGTGCGATGCAGCCGATCTCGTCGACCAGGTCGGCGCGAAGGGGGAGGTTCGGCTCGGGGCTGGCCGGTGGGGCCTCGGGCATGCCGAACCCGTCGAGGGTCGGGTCGGCATCGAGCGGGGCGCAGCGCACGAGCACCCCGTTGTGCACCTCGGCGCGGAAGTGGCCGGGCCGCTCGACGACGACCGTGCCGGCATCGCGAAGCCGCTCGACGTGTCGTTGCCTTCGCAGGGCGCCGGCGAGCGCCTCGGCCCGATCGCGCACGTCGGCAGCTTCCTCGAACCGCTCTGCGTCGGCGAGTGAGGTCATCTGCTGCCGCAGCGGCTCGAGAAGCACGTCGGGCTCGCTCGTGATCCCCTTCACGGTGCGCTCGACGATGAGACCGTAGGCGGCTTCGGAGATCGCGCCCGAGCACGGACACGTCGACACGCCGAGCTGCGCGGGAGCGCAGGGCGCGGTGCGCTCGCACTTGCCCGGCGACGTGCTGCAACGGCGCAACGGCATCGCGGTCTCGATCGCCTCGATCACGCGCTTGGCTGCCGCTGCAGACGGAAGTGGACCGATGTAGCGCGCGCCGTCGGCGCGGGCAGTGCGCGCAACCGCGAGGCGCGGGAACCGCTCGTTCAGCGTGAGCTTCACGTAGCTGTACTTGCCCCACTGCTTGCCTTGACGGTTGAACCGTGGCTGGAGCCGGTGGATCAGTCGCAGCTCGAGCACCGCCGCGTCGAGCGCGCCCGTGCACGGGATGTGGTCGATCTGCTGCGTCTCGCGCAGCAGCTGGCCGATCTTGCGGCGATCGTCGCTCGAGAAGTACGAGCGCACGCGCTGACGCAGGTTGGCGGCCTTGCCCACGTACAGCGGCCGCCCGCCCGCATCTCTGAACAGGTAGACGCCCGGCTGTCGGGGGAGGCGATCGGTGAGCCGCAGCTTCGCCGCCTGCGGGTGCGCGTTGATGCGGGGGAGCGCGAGCAGGTCGTCGAGGCCGAGCACGCCGTAGGCGGCGGCGCGTTCGAGCAGCAGGTGGAGAAGGTCGGCGGTCGCGAGCGCGTCGTCGAGCGCGCGGTGGGACGGTTGATGCGAGAGCCGGAAACGGCTTGCGAGCGTCGAGAGCCGGCAGTTCGGCACCTCGTCGCGCACGAGCCGGCGGGCCAGCGCGCACGTGTCGACCCAGGGGTTCGACATCGCTGCCCATCCGCACGCCCGGCGGGCGGCCGCGAGGAAGGCGAGGTCGAAGCGCACGTTGTGACCCACGATCACCGTGCCCGCGCTGAACTCGTCGAACGCGGCCAGGACGGACTCGATGCGCGGGGCTGGGATCACCATCGCCTGCGTGATGCCGGTGAGGACGGTGATCTCGGGCGGGATGGGCATGCCCGGGTTCACCAGCGTTTGGAACGTGCCGAGGCACTCGCCGCCGCGGATCTTGATCGCGCCGACCTCGGTGATCGCGCACTGCGCGGCGCTGGCACCGGTCGTCTCGAGGTCGACGACGCAGAACGTGACCTCCGAGAGCGGGGTGCCGAGGTCATCGAACGTGCGCTGCACGGCGCGACGATAAGGCGAACAGGCGTTCGAGAGCAAGAACACGTGTTCGAGAGGTGAGTGTGCCCAGTACGATGCGGGCCCGTGGAGCCGACCCGCTATCGCTGCACCGCGTGCGGGAACCTCACGCGGTTCGACGTGGTCACCAGCCGGCGGACGAGTGCGTTCCACCACTTCACAGTGGCCGGAGAGCTGACGATCGAAGATGAGCAGGTGCTCGACGAGCGCATCGAATCGGTGACGTGCCGATGGTGTGGCCCCGCGGGCGCGGTGCAGACCCTGACCCCCGAAGAGATCGCAGACTCCGCATGATCCCGAACGAGCTGATCCGAGACGCGCTCGAGGCTGCGCTCGTCGTCGCGATCAAAGACCCCGCCGGAGCGCCGAAGCCGCTGCAGCCGTTCCTGAAGTTCCAGAAGATGCCGGCCCGTGCCATGCCCGCGGTCCGGAAGGTGCTCGACACCGACGACGCCTTCCGCGAACGGGTGGCGAGTGTGGTCGCCCTCGGCGTCCTCGACCAGGCGGGCGTGCTCTTCCTGACCCGGCCGGAGGGGTGGGAGTCCGACCTCGAGCGGCTCGCCTCCGAGGGTGCGCAGGCCGAGGCTGACGCCCAGGCCGAAAAGGCCGAGAAGAGCGCGCAGCGAAAGCTCAAAGCGGCCGAGGCCGCGCGCACGAAGGCCGAGGAGCGGGTCAACGACCTGACCGGCGAGCTCGAGCGCACGCGAGCGGTGCTCGAGCAAGAGCGCGTCGCGAAGCGTCAGGCCGAGACCACGGCGCACAACGTCACGTGGGACGTCGACAACCTTCGCAAGCGAGTGCGCGAGCTCGAGTCTGCGGCCGACGCGTGGGCCCAAGAGCGAGACGAGCTGAAGCGGCAAGTCGCGACGGCAGTGCCTTCCGCGACGCCGGTCCCGTCCCCGGCTCCGGTCGATGCGCTCGATCTCAGCGAGGTCACCGACGCGCTGCGCGAGGCCCGGCTCGCGTTGGCGGCGGCGGCCCGCTCGCTCGACGACGCGGTGCGGGCGGTGCCTGAAGCGCAGCCCTCGACGGCCCTTGACGTCGCGGCGGCGCAGGATCGGCGCGTCCGCCCGCAGAAGCACGCGAGGCGGCCTGAGGCGCTGCCCGGAGGTCTGCGCGACGACTCCGTCGAGGCCGCTCGCCACCTGCTCCGCGTGCGCCACGTCGTCGTCATCGTCGACGGGTACAACGTCGCGAAGCGCGGCTGGCCCGATCTCGCGTCGCTCGCCGACCAACGAGATCGGTTGCTCGATCGCCTGATCGGGTTGCACGCGAGCACTCGGGCCGAGTTCCAGATCGTGTTCGACGGCACACAGGCCGGATCGATCGCGGCGAGCAAGGGCCAGCCCGTCACCGTGCTGTTCACCGAGACCGGCACGACCGCCGACGACGAGATCCTGCGGCTCGTGCCGTCGATGCCGCGCGAGCGGGCGGTGGTGGTGGCGTCCTCTGATCGTGAGGTCGCCGACGGTGCCCGGCGCCTCGGAGCGAACGTCATCTCAGCTGAGCAGCTGCTCGCCGCCGGCTGAACCTCTCATGAATGTCACACCCCCCGTGCACACTGCTCACACGCGGAGGTGAGACGAGGAGGACACGGTGGCCGGGTTCACGATCAGCTGCGACGAGTGCATCATGCGAGACACCGAGACGTGCGACGACTGCGTCGTGACGTTCCTGTGTGATCGTCCCGAGGGCAGCGCCGTCGTGCTCGACCTCGACACGGCCCGCACGGTGCGCCTGCTCGGCGAGGCCGGGTTGGTGCCTCCGCTCCGGCACGCCACTCGCTGATCGAGAACCCGCACGCAGCCGGGCCGGTACCGTGCGCAACGTGGCCGTGATCGCTGACGAGCTCACCGACGCAGTGCTCGCGGCGGCCCGCGCAGCCGGGCTCGACTCGGTGGGCGTCGCTCCTGCCACTCCGTTCACCCGAGCCCGAGAGGCGCTCGAGTCGCGAAAGCGCGAAGGCCTGCACGGCGGCATGGCGTTCACGTACAAGAACCCCGCCCGCTCCACCGACCCGCAGGCGGCGCTCGAAGGCGCACGCGCGATCGTGGTCGGCGCCCGCTCCTATCGCATCGCCGCGACCGATCCGACGTCGACGCGTCCCACGGCCGTCGTGGCGAGGTACGCGCAGCGCGATCACTACAAGCTCCTCGGCGACGGGCTGCGCGCAGTGGCTGCCGAGCTCAAGGCCGCGGGCTTCAAGGCGCGCGTGGTCGCGGACGACAACACGCTCGTCGACCGCGAAGCGGCGTATCGAGCCGGCCTGGGCTGGTTCGGCAAGAGCGCCAACATCCTGTTGCCCGGCAAGGGCTCTTGGTTCGTGCTCGGGTCGGTCGTCACCGACGCTCCTCTGCGCACGAACGAGGTTCCTGTCGACGACGGATGTGGGTCGTGCCGTCGTTGCGTCGACGGGTGCCCCACGGGCGCGATCGTCGCCCCAGGCGTCGTCGACGCGCGTCGGTGCCTCGCCTGGCTCGTGCAGTCGCCGGGGATGTTCCCACGCGACACGAGAGCGGCACTGGGCAACCGCCTCTACGGATGCGACGAGTGCCAAGAGGTGTGCCCGCCGAACATCGTCGCGGACCGACGCGGTGACCAGGCTGACGAGGCTGGCGAGGCGGCCGCAGCGCGTGGGGTCGACGTGCTCGACCTGCTCGGGGCGTCTGACGAGACCCTGCTCGAACGTCACGGCCGCTGGTACATCCCCGACCGGGCCGTGCGGTACCTCCGCCGGAACGCGCTGATCGTCCTCGGCAACACGGCCGACGGCAACGACCCCGAGGTCGAGCGGACCTTGCGCACCTACCTCGGCCACGACGACGAGCTCCTCCGCGCCCACGCGTGCTGGGCCGCCGATCGCCTCGGACGGCGCGACCTCCTCGCGCTGGTCGCCCACGACGCCAGCCCGCTGGTGCACGCCGAGCTGTGAGGCACCTGCTCGTCACGAACGACTTCCCGCCCAAGCACGGTGGGATCCAGGCCTACCTCTGGGAGCTGTGGCGGCGACTTCCTGCAGGTGACGTCACCGTGCTCACGACGCCGCACCCCGACGCAGCACGCTGGGATGCCGAACAGCCGTTCCGCGTTGTGCGCGATCGCGATCGCGTGCTGCTGCCGACGCCCCCGCTCGCGCAGCGCATCACCCGCCTCGCGCGCGAAGTCGACGCTGAGCTCGTGGTGCTCGATCCTGCGCTTCCCGTTGGGCTGCTCGGTCCGCGCCTCGGCGTGCCGTACGGCCTCGTGCTCCACGGGGCGGAGGTCACCGTGCCCGGCCGCTTGCCCGTGAGCCAGCAGGTCATGCGCTCGGTGCTCCGCGGCGCGCGGGTGATCGTCGCGGCCGGGGGCTACCCGGCGTTCGAGGCGCGGCGTGCCGCGCGCGGCGCCCTCCCGATCGTCGTGATCCCGCCTGGCGTCGACGCGCAGCGGTTCCGTCCGCTCGAAGCGAAAGAGCGCGCGAGCGTCCGCAAGCGCTTCGGGCTCGACCCCGACGGGCGGCTGATCGTGGGAGTGAGCCGGCTCGTGCCCCGCAAGGGCTTCGACACGCTCATCCGCGCTGCGTCGAGGCTGGCCGCGACTCGCGCCGATCTCGAGGTGGCCATTGCCGGAGGCGGCCGCGACCGCCAGCGGCTCGAGCGCATCGCCCGTGAGCAGCAAGCACCGATCCGGTTCTTGGGCCGCGTGTCTGACACCGATCTGCCCTCGGTGTACGGGGCCGCTGACGTCTTCGCGATGCTGTGCCGCGATCGATGGCGAGGGCTCGAGCAAGAGGGCTTCGGGATCGTCTTCCTCGAAGCGGCCGCGTGCGGAGTGCCACAGGTCGCGGGGCACAGCGGCGGTTCCGACGAGGCGGTGATCGATGGCGTGACTGGGCGCGTCGTCCACGGCGACGACCCGCTCGCTGTCGCTGCCGCGCTCGCACCGATGCTCGACGACGATGCGCTGCGCACGCGGATGGGTGACGCCGCGCGCACGCGAGCGATCGAGGAGTTCGACTACGGGCGGCTCGCAGCGCGCCTGGGCGACGCGCTCGAAGGCCGAGTGGACGGCCGCGCGTGATCATCAAGGCGTCGTGGATCGGCACCGCGATCTTCGCCGTGACCGCGATCGCCGCCGCGATCGACCCTGATGTCTTCGCGGGGGTCGCGCTTGCCGTCTCGCTCGTCCTGTTCCTCGTCGGGTGCGTGATCTTCTTCGTCGCGTTCGTCCACGCGGTCGGTCGGAGCCGCGAGGTCGAGATCGGCATCGGCGGCCTCTACTTCCTCGCCGGGACCGCGCCACGGCCCGTGCAGCTGCACCTCCTCGGCTCGCTCGCCACCGAGGTCGTGGTCGCCTTCGCCACTGCGTCGGTCCGGCCCTTCACGAGCCTCGCCTTCGGGATGCTGGTGCCTGTGTACGGCCTCGGCCTGTGCGGCCTCTGGGGAGCGCGGCACGGCACGTTTGCGCCCCGAGTCACGTCATGAGCGCTGCGCAGGGAACTTCGAGCCACCGGGCCTCTCTGGAGCAGAATGAGGCCATGATCGAACAGGCGACCGAGCACGTCACGATCGACGCTCCGCCGCACAGGTGCTGGGAGACCGCGCTCCAGTTCGAGCGCTATCCCGAATGGGCCACCGACCTGAAGCGAGCGGTGGTGCTGTCTCGAGACGGCAGCGACCGGCCTCAGGAGGTCCAGTTCACAGCGGCCGCGATGGGGCGGTCCGCGAACTACACGCTTCGCTACGACTACTCCGGAGCCCCGGAGCGGCTCGCCTGGTCGCTCGTCGAAGGCGACATCATGAAGCGGCTCGACGGGTCGTATCTCTTCAGACCGTCGGCCACCCATCCCGGCGCCACCGACGTCACCTACGACCTGAACATCGAGGTCGTCGTGCCCCTGCCCGGCTTCGTGAAGCGCCGCGCCGAGGTGCGCATCTTGCACACCCTGTGGGAGCTGAAAGCTCGAGTCGAGCAGTAGTGGCTCGGGTCCTGCTGCTCACCGGCAAAGGTGGGGTTGGCAAGACCACGTCGGCAGCAGCGACGGCCCTTCGGTGCGCGGCCGCCGGGCATCGCACGCTCGTGCTGTCGACCGATCCCGCGCACTCACTTGCGGACGCGTTCGACATCAAGCTCGGCGCCCGGCCCACCGAGATCGCCGATCGGGTGTCAGGCCAGCAGCTCGACGCGCAAGCTCGTCTGGAGGCGTCGTGGTCCGAGCTGCGCGCCTACCTCTCGACGCTCTTCCAGTGGGTGGGAGTGCAGGCCATCGAGGCCGAGGAGCTGTCAGTGCTGCCCGGTCTCGACGAGGTGTTCGCTCTCGGCGATCTGCGCGACCACCTCGAGTCGGGGCTCTGGGATGTGATCGTCGTTGATTGCGCGCCGACCGCCGAGACGCTTCGACTGCTCACGCTGCCGGAGGTCTTGTCGTGGTGGATGGACCGGTTGTTCCCGCTCTCACGTCAGGTGAGCAGGCTCGTCGGCCCCGCGTTGTCGCGCTCGACGTCGCTTCCCGTCCCCGACGTGACCGTGTTCGACGCGTTGCAGCGCTTCTACGACCGCATCGACGCCGTGCGCAAGGTGCTGAACGACCCCACGCAGACCACCGTGCGGCTCGTCGTGAACCCCGAGCGCATGGTGATCGCCGAAGCCCGTCGCACGTACACCTATCTGTCGTTGTTCGGGTACCAGGTCGACGCTGTGATCGCGAACCGCATGCTGCCCGACGAGATCACCGACCCTTGGTTCGACGCGTGGAAGCAGTCGCATGCGAGCCATCTCGCGGACATCGAGGCCGCGTTCGCTCCTCTTCCGGTGCTTCGGGTGGCCTTGGCTCCGAGCGAGCTCGCCGGCATCGACGCCCTCGATGGGTTCGGGCGCGAGCTCTACGGCGACCGCGATCCCGCCATCGCGATGCACGATGGCACGCCGCTCCAGGTGTCACAGCGAGACGGCGCGTGGGTCCTCACCATCGAGCTCCCCTTCGCCGACAAGGACGAGGTGGCTCTGAGCCGAAAGGGCGACGAGCTGCTTGTCCGCATTGGCGGCCACCGGCGCGCGATCCTGTTACCTGATTCCCTGCGCCGTCGGAGGGTGGTCGATGCGGTCGTCGACCGTGGCCGCCTCGAGGTCGTGTTCGGGGAAGCCGGATGAGGGGGACGTGCCCGATGAAGGGGATGTGATGGCCACGAGTGAGCCGACGGATGGGCTGGCCCACCTCCAGAAGGCCGCCCTCGAGATGATCGCGGCCGCTCGGGCGTTCCTCGAGGTCGCTGAGAAGGTCGTGGAGAACCCGGACACGGTGCGCAACGCGGTCGCGACCGTGGGCACGCTGGCGAAGCTGGTGGTGCAGTCAGCGGAAAGCCCGAAGCCATCGTCGAACGGTGAACATCCCGAGTCGACCATCGAGCACATCGAGCTGTCATGAAGCTGGCCGAGCTGCGCACGACCGATGGGCGCACGCTCGTCCTCCACCCCCGGCTCGCGATCGTCGAGGCCGACGAGACGACCCGCGACAGCGTGCTCCAGGCGTTGTCGGACGCGCTGTCCGGTGGCAGCCCCGCGGCGGGGTTCTTCGAGGTCCACGGCATCGTGCTCGACCTCGACCGGGCGAGCTTCGCCCTCCTCGAAGTCGACCCGGAGCTCCCGCTCGTCCTCCGCACGGACGACATCCCCGCGGAGGCGTTCGGGCCGTCAGGTGCTCGCCGCAGAGCCGCCGACGACGTCGCGACGAAGCACCGCGAGCTCGTCGACGCACGCAAGCAGCAAGCCCAGGGTGCGCTCGAGGTCGTCAACGCCGTGCAGGCCGGGCTGCGGGCAGCGACGATCGGGCGCGACGAGGCGAAGGCACGGCTCGACGAAGCCGAGCACGAGCTCGACGCCGCGATCGCTTCGCGCGAAGCGGCCGAGCGCACTGTCGACGCTCTGGCCGATGCCAACGACACGCCGCTCATCGAGGAGGAAGACACGGCAGTCGTCGAGGCGGACGCCATCGAGGTCGTCGCGGTCGAAGTGGTCGACGACACCGGTGGGCCGACGACGCCGATGACGCCGTCGAACACGAGGACGAGGACGAGGACGTCGGCGACCCCTGGGACGCCGAGCGCGAGGCCCGGGCCAAAGACCTCGCCGCCGCCGACCAGCGCGTCGTCACCGCGCGGCTCGAAGTCGAGCAGTCGGCTCGAGCCGCGAACCCCGCCCGGCTCAACGCAGCAGACCGGGCCGAGCTCGAGTCCGCTCACGAGGCGGCGCTCGAGGCCGACGACCGCGCCAGCAAGCGCTTCGGAGGCAACGCCGCGCGTCGCCGACTCGACGAGGCGAAGTCGGCAGAGCGGGCAGTGCTCGATCGGCTCGGCCTCGATTCGTATGCCGACTTCATGCTGCGATCGTCGATGGGAGCAACCGATCCGAGCGCCGAGCTGAGACTCGAGATCGCGCGCACCGAGCTCATGGAGGCCGAGGCCGCGTTGTCGGCCGCTCGGTCTCGTGCCGACGCCGTTCCCGCGCCGCCCCCGCCCCGTCCGGTCGCGGCGAAGCCGAAAGCCACAACCGGAGCCGAAGCCCGCTTCGGCGGTGGCCGTGCCGGTCGTCGCACCCGAGCCGGTTGCGGCGAAGGCGCCTGTCGCACCATTGGGCGACGGTGCCGCCCGTCTCGCCGCGGCCCAGCGCGCGAGGGACGACGCCGTCGTCGCCGAGAGCACGGCGCGTGCCGCTTGTGACACCGCGGACGCGGCGCTGACCGAAGCCGAGGCGAAGCTCGTCGAGCTCTCGGTGCGTCAGGACGAAGCGGAGCAGACCCTGGCGCAGGCCCGGGTGCGCGTCGACGGGGCTCTCAATGACGCGGCACAATCGAACGGCCACCCGAGCGACCCGAGCTGGTCAGATCCGCCGCCGAGCAGTGCGGTGGCCGATGAGGTCGATCGCCATCTGCTCGCATGGCTCGCGGCTCGAGGCCAGCACCCGCTCGCCGACCCGCTACCGGTCGTGTTCGACGAGGTGTACCGGGACGTAGGTGCAGCCGATCTCGACGCGCTCCTGCTGCGACTCGACCACCTCGCCGACTCGGTGCATGTCGTCTACATGACCGACGACCCGAAGGTGCTGCAGTGGGCGGTGTCGTTGCCGCCGGAGCGCGCCGGCGTCGTCGTCCTCCCCGGAGCTCGATGACCGGAGCGCCAAGAAGCGCGTCCGCGTAGCATCTGGCACTCGGCGCCAGCTCCCCGGCCCAGGAGGTGTCGTGCCAGCGCTCACGAGCGAGACCGTCCGCACTCTCTCCCGCTTCAGAGGCCAAGCCGCACCCGTCACCACGTGTTACCTCGATGTCGACGGCCGCCGCTTCCCTCGTCACCAGGACTACCTGCACCAGCTCGAGAGCTTGCTGCGCCGCGCGCGATCCGAGGAGAACGGGCATCAGTCGGTGCACGCCGACCTCGTGCGGATCGAGCACCACGTGCGCGGAGGCATCGATCGCTCGCATGTGCGCGGTGTCGCGATGTTCTCGTGCAGCGCCGAGGGCTTCTGGGAGGTCATCGAGCTGCCCGTGCGAGTGTCGAGCCAGGTCGTCATCGAGCCGGCGCCCCATGTGCGACAGCTCGAGTCGGTGCTCGACGAATACGAGCGCTTCTGTCTGCTGCTCGCCGACAGCCACCGAGCGCGGGTGTTCGTCGTCGAGCTCGGTGAGCTGATCGAGCGCACAGACGTGTTCGACGCGGACGAAGACGTGCGGCACCAGCACCTTCGCCACGCAGCGGAGGTCACGTTCCGACTGTTCCAGGACGAGCCCTTCGATCACCTCGCGGTCGGCGCACCGCCAGAGATCGCTGCGGAGATCACCGCGTTGCTGCATCCCTATCTTCGAGAGCGCCTCGTCGATCGCATCTCCCTGTCAGTACAGGCGGGCGACGAGCAAGTGCGCCGCGCTGCGCTCGACGTCGAGCGCAGCGTCGAGCGTCGAAAGGAGCAGGCGCTCGTGCGGCGGTTGCGCGACGCCGTCGGCGCTGGACGCCGCGGGGTCGGAGGTCTGGAGCAGACGCTGCATGCCCTCGTGGAGCGACGGGTCGAGCATCTGCTCGTTTCGCAGGGCTATCAGGCGCCGGGATGGCATTGCCGCCCGTGCGGCTACCTCGCGAAGGTCGGACGGCGGTGCCCTCTGTGCAGCGAGCCCATGGAGCAGACGTCCGACGTCGTCGAACATGCGATTGAATACGCGGTGACGCATGCATGTCGCGTCGAAGTGTGTGTGGAGAACGCCGATCTCGACGTGCTAGGAGGGATCGGTGCCCTCCTCCGCTACTGACCCATCCTCTGGCCGCGCGTCGTCTCTGGACTCCGGGTCGCTCCTCGCCGGGATCGACATCGGGGGCACGAAGTGCCTCGGCCTCTGTCTCGCCATGGACGGCACGGTCGTCGTCGAGGAGCGGACGCCGACTCCCAAAGGTGCGGAGAACCTGTGCGACACCGTCGCCGCAGTCGTCGAGGCGCTTGCCGCGAACGCGGGCGCGCCGATCGGCGCGGTGGGTGTGGGGGCACCGGGCCTCGTCGATCGCGACGGCGTGCTCCGGGCGGCGCCCAACTTGATCGGCGTCGCCGAGATGCCGATCCGCGAGATGCTCGTCGAGCGGCTCGGTTTACCCGTCACGGTCGACAACGACGCGACGTGCGCGACCGAGGCGGAGTGGCGTCACGGCGCGGCAACGGGCGCGTCAGACGCGTTGCTCATCACGCTCGGCACAGGCATCGGAGGCGGCGTCGTCAGCGGCGGAGCGCTGCAACGCGGAGCGAACGGCTTCATGTCCGAGCCGGGCCACATGGTCGTCGACCCGAACGGCCCACCGTGTGTGTGCGGCCGCCGCGGCTGCTGGGAGCGGTACGCATCGGGCAGTGGGCTCGCTCGGCTCGCGCGTGACGCGGCGTTCGGCGGCCGTGCGGCCGGAGTGGTCGACGCCGCGGGTGGCGACCCTCAAGCCGTGCGTGGCGAGCACGTCACCGCAGCCGCGCGTGCCGGTGACGCGGCCGCGCTCGAGATCCTCGACGAGTTCGCGTGGTGGCTCGCTCTCGGCCTCGCGAACCTCACCAACCTCTTCGACCCCGAGGTGATCGTGCTCGGGGGTGGCCTCGTCGAGGAGTCCGACCTACTGCTCGAGCCGATCCGCCGTCTCTACGAAGGGCTGCTCTACGCGTCGACACACCGGCCGCGGCCGCACCTCGTGCCCGCAGTGCTCGGCGAGCGCGCCGGTGCGATGGGCGCCGCGCTCATCGCTTCGACCGCGCTCAGCTGGGAGCGCTGAGCGCGCGCGCTGCCGCGCGGCCTCGATCTCTTTCCACGCGGCCTGCCGTCCCTCGTACTCGCCGGTCGTCGACTCCTTGCCGGGCTCGATGAGCTTGTACACGTCGAAGAAGTGCTTGATCTCGGCGCGGAACGACTCGGAGAGGTCGGTGAGGTCCTTGATGCCGTCCCACCGCGGATCGTCGGGAGGGACGCAGATGATCTTCGCGTCCTCGCCCGCTTCGTCGTGCATGACGAGCATGCCGACCGGTCGCGATCGGACCCAACAACCCGGGAAGGTCGGGTCCTCGAGCAGCACGAGCGCATCGAGCGGATCGCCGTCGAGGCCGAGCGTGTCGGGGATGAAGCCGTAGTCAGCGGGATAGACCGTCGCGGAGAACAGCCGCCGATCGAGACGGATCACGCCCTTGTGGTGGTCGTACTCGTACTTGTTGCGGCTGCCGCGCGGGATCTCGACGACGACGTCGATGGTGCCGTCTTGACCGGAGTCGTCAGCGCTCCCGGAATGAGCCATGGGCGCCATTGTGCCCCGGGTACCCTCGACTCATGGAGTTCCGCCGGATCACGAACCTGCCGCCGTACGTCTTCACCATCATCAACGGGCTGAAGATCGAGGCACGGCGCGGCAGGTGCAGATGTGATCGACCTCGGCTTCGGGAACCCCGACATCCCCTCTCCCCAGATCGCCGTCGACAAGCTCGCCGAGGCGGCACGCAACACGCGCAACCACCGCTACTCGCAGAGCAAGGGCATCCCGAAGCTCCGTGAAGCGGTCGCCGCGCTGTACCGCCGCAACTGGGACGTCGAGCTCGATCCCGAGACCGAGATCATCAACACGATCGGGGCGAAGGAGGGCTTCTCGCACCTGATGTGGGTGTTGCTCGCGCCCGGCGATGCGGCCGTCGTGCCGAGCCCGTCGTACCCGATCCACATCTATGGCCCCCTCTTCGCCGGCGCCGAGATCCGAGAGGTGCCCATGGGCATGGCCTCGGGTGACATCGAATCTGGCGAAGCGTTCTTCGAGAGCCTCGACCATGCGTTCCGCACCGGATGGCCGCGGCCGCGCGTGATCGTCGTGAGCTTCCCACACAACCCGACGACCGCGTGTGTGGATCTCGCGTTCATGCAGCGGCTGGTCGACTTCGCGCTCGAGCACGAGGTCATCGTGGTGCACGACTTCGCGTACGCAGACGTCGGGTTCGACGGCTACCGGCCGCCGTCGATCTTGCAAGCGAACGGCGCGAAGGAGTGCGCAGTCGAGCTGTACTCGATGACGAAGAGCTTCTCGATGGCCGGATGGCGCATCGCGTTCATGTCTGGGAACGCCGAAGTCGTCGCTGCACTCGCGAAGCTCAAGTCTTACCTCGACTACGGCACGTTCCAACCGATCCAGATCGCGGCGACCGTGACGATGAACGAAGCGGCGGACTACCCGCACGAGGTGAACGCGATCTACCAGAGTCGGCGCGACGTGCTGTGCGACGGGCTCGCCCGCATCGGGTGGGACTTCCCGAAGCCGAAGGGCACGATGTTCGTGTGGGCGCCGATCCCCGAGCCCTATCAGGAGATGGGCTCTCTCGAGTTCGCGTCATTCCTCGTAAAGGAAGCCGAGGTCGCCACCTCTCCGGGCATCGGTTTCGGCGAGGGAGGCGATGCGTTCGTGCGGTTTGCGCTCATCGAGAACGAGCAGCGCATCAGCCAGGCCGTGCGCAACCTTCGCAAGGCGTTGCCGAAGCTCTGAAATTCCTCGTCGCCGTCCTCCGCTGCGCTTTGGCCGGCTTCTGCTCGCTTCGCTCGACAATCGGTGCTTCGGCACCCGGGCGGCGCACTGCGCCGCCCCTTCCGCTGCCTGAGAAACACGGCGTTCACGCAGGGTCCGTAGGGTGCACGAGTGATGGAGCACTACGCGGTGCGGGTCTGGCTGCCCGATCGCCCCGGTGCGCTCGGGCAAGTCGCGAGCCGCATCGGTGCCGTGCGCGGCGACGTCGTCGGCATCGAGATCCTCGAACGGGGAGCGGGCCGCGCGATCGACGAGCTGATCGTCGCTCTTCCCGAGCCCGGGCTCGTCGATCTGCTCGTCAACGAGATCGCGCAGGTCGAGGACGTTGACGTCGAGGACGTGCGATCGATCAGCGACCCGACGCGCGACGCGCGGCTCGACGCTCTCGAGACCGCCGCGCGGCTTGTCGAGGCGCCCGACGTCGTCGCCCTGTTCGAAGTGCTCTGCACCGACGCGATCGCGGACTTCGACGCGGATTGGGGCGCGGTGCTGCGGCCGTCCGACAGCACATTGATCCACACGGTGGGGTCGCCTCCGGAGCCGGCGTGGCTCGTCGCCTTCATCGAGGGCAGCAAGGTCTCCGAAGCGGTCGCCGCGGGCCATGCGGGCCCGGATGACGTCGCCTGGGCGATGCTCCCCGATGCGGGTCACGAGCTCGTGCTCGGCCGCAAGGGGCGGCCGTTCCGGGCCCGCGAGCGTCGAGAGCTCAGCGCGCTCGCCCGCATCGCCGACCACCGCTGGTCCGCCCTCCGCTGACCCTCGCTCAAGAATTCCGGCTAGGTGCGGGAGCGGTCGACGGCTCGCTTCCATCCCGCGTACCGCTGGTCGGCGGCGGCGGCGCTCGCCTGGGGCGTGAACTCGCGGTCGAGGTGCCAGTGCTCGGCGAGCTCGTCGAGCGAGCTCCATACCCCGGCGGCGAGCCCCGCGAGCGAGGCTGCCCCGAGCGCAGTGGTCTCGGCGACGGTGGGACGCGGCGACGGGCACCTGGAGCTGGTCGGCCTGCAGCTGCAGCAGAAGATCCATCACCGCAGCGCCGCCGTCGAGCGCGCAGTGCGACCCGTCCGTGCCCGACGCGGCTTCCATCGCTTCCACCACGTCGCGCGGTCTGATACGCCATCGCCTCGACGACCGCGCGGGCGAGGTGCGCTCGGCCGCTGCCGCGTGTCAGGCCGACGATCGTGCCGCGTGCGTACGGATCCCAGTACGGGCTGCCGAGGCCGGTGAACGCGGGCACGATGTACACGCCTTCGGTGTCGGGACACGACTCGGCCAGGGGGCCGACTTCCGCCGCGGTCGCGATGATGCCGAGGCCGTCGCGCAGCCACTGGATCGCCGCGCCGGTCACGAAGATGGCCCCTTCCATTGCGTACGCGTGCGACCCGTCGTCGAGCGTCCACGCGACGGTCGTCAGCAGCCCGTCGACCGGGGGAGGGCAGGTCGGCGCCGACGTTCATGAGCACGAACGATCCGGTGCCGTACGTGTTCTTCGTCATCCCGGGCGAGAAGCAGGCCTGGCCGAAGAGCGCCGCCTGCTGATCGCCGGCGATGCCACTGATCGGAAGCCCCGCGGCGCACGCCCGTACCGTCGACCGTCGCGCCGCACCGTGCCGCTCGACGGCCGGACTTCGGGCAGCATCGAGCGAGGCACCGAGAAGAGGTCGAGCAGCTCGTCCGACCAGTCGAGCGCTCCGATGTCGAAGAGCATCGTGCGGCTCGCGTTCGACGCGTCGGTGACGTGCGCCGCGCCGCCGGTGAGGTTCCAGATGATCCACGAGTCGACGGTGCCGAACGCGACGTCAGCCGTCATGTCGACCGATCGCCGATCGGATGATCCACTCGAGCTTCGTCGCCGAGAAGTAGGGGTCGAGCACGAGACCCGGTGCGTGACCTCACGAGGTCGAGGTGACCTGCGTCGCGCAGCTCGTCGCAACGCTCGGCGGTCCGTCGGTCCTGCCACACGATCGCTCGGTGGAGCGGCCGGCCGGTGCGTCGATCCCAGACCACGATGGTCTCGCGCTGGTTGGTGATGCCGATCGCCGCGATCGGCTCGTCGAGCGCCAGCCGACAGCTCTGCGAGCGTCTCCTGCGTCACCTTCCAGATCTCTGACGCGTCGTGCTCGACCCATCCGGGTTGCGGGAAGTGCTGCGTGAACTCTCGGTACGACCAGCCGCGGGGCAGGCCGTCGTCCCCGACCGCGAAGGCGCGCACCCCCGTCGTTCCTGCGTCGATCGCGACGAGAACGGCATCGGCGCGGGCAGGGTACAGGTGACCGCGCTCCCGCGTAAGGTGCACGCGATGCGAGTCGGACTGCTCACCGGTGGCGGCGACTGCCCAGGCCTCAACGCCGTCATCCGCGCCGTGGTGCGCAAGGGCGAGACCATCTATGGCGACGAGCTCGTCGGCTTCCTCGACGGATGGAGGGGCGTGATCGAGGGCCGCACGATGCCTCTCGACGTGAAGGTCATGCGGGGGAGCCTGCCTCGGGGCGGCACGGTGCTCGGCACGTCGCGGACGAACCCCTACAACGTCGATGGCGGCGTCGACGCGGTGAAGCAGACGCTGCTCGACGAGGGGATCGAGGCGCTCATCGCGATCGGCGGCGAAGACACGCTCGGCGTGGCGAACAAGCTCTACGGCGAAGGTCTCGGAGTCGTGGGCGTGCCGAAGACGATCGACAACGACCTGTCGGGCACCGAGGTGACGTTCGGCTTCCACACCGCAGTGCAGATCGCGACCGACGCGATCGACCGGCTGCACACGACCGCCGAGTCACACGACCGCGTGATGGTGTGCGAGGTCATGGGCCGCCACGCCGGATGGATCGCGACCTACTCGGGGATCGCCGCGGGCGCGTGCGCGATCCTCATCCCCGAGGAACCGTTCGACATCGAGCAGCTGTGTGCGCTGATCCGCCACCGACACAGCCAAGGTCGCTACGCGTCGATCGTCGTCGTCGCCGAAGGAGCGGTGCCGAAGGAAGGCACGATGGCGCTCGTGTCGGCAGAGGTCGACCAGTTCGGGCATATGCGGCTCGGCGGCATCGCGAACGCGATCGCGGCGGAGATCGAGGAGCGCACCGGATACGAGACCCGCGTCACGATCCTCGGGCATGTGCAGCGCGGCGGCACGCCGACTGCGTTCGACCGAGTCCTGTCGACGCGGTTCGGGATCGCCGCGATCGACGCGGTGCACAACGGCGCGTTCGGTCAGATGGTCGCGTTGCGGGACGGCGAGATCGTGCTGGTTCCGCTGTCAGAGGCCGTCGGCAGCCTGAAGACCGTCGACCCTGCCCTCTACCACGGCGTCGCCGAAGTGTTCTTCGGCTAGCCCCCGCGGGATCGATGATTGAAGGGCGTCATCTGGTCCCCAAACCATCAATCTCGAGTCTGGGTCGTGGCTAGGGTTGCTTCGCCTCAGTCGTCGGTGGAGCCGGCGTCGTTGCGGGCGCGATCGTCGTGGTGGTCGTCGTGGTGGTCGGCAGCGCACCACCGGGCGTCGGCGGAGGCAGCCGGATCGGGTCGAGCGACGGGTACGAGAAGCGCGTCAGCGGCTGCGCGGAGAGGCTGCCGTCGTCGACCGGCACCTCTTTCTGCGTGCCCTCGATCGCGAACAGCACGCTGTCGACATCGGGAGTGCCCGTCGCCGTGAACACGAGCTGTGCCACGGCGGTGCGCTGCTCGGAGCCCTGAACTACCAGGAAGTCCTTCGACAGGTCGATCGTCAGCACGCCGTCCTTCAGGTCCGCGGCGAGCAGACGCGTTCCGCTCGGGATCGCAGTGCGCAGGCCCTGAGCGGCCTCGGCCTGCGTCGGGCCAAGCAGCAGCGTCGAGATCGCGACCAGCGCGTCGTCGCGCGGCGAGAGCTGGCGCCCGACCGCGGCGAGCCGCTCGGGGCCGACGAGGAAGACCTGGCCGGAATCGCCACCCGCGGTCGGCGTGTCGGTCGGCGATGCCGCGGCGACGAGGTCGAAGGGCACGTCGTTCGCCGGGATGTCACGCGGCGCGGCGTCACTCGAGACTCCGCAGCCGGCGGCGACGAAGCAGACCGCGAGTAGGAGCATGAGGAGGTGCGCGCGTCGACTCCTCATCGCTCCGCTCCGACCTTGCTCGCCTTGCGCTCCGCTCGACGATCCTTGCGGTTCGACGATGACGACGACACGAGCGGCAGCTCGATCACGAACCGTGCGCCGCTCTGCCCATCGAGGCGATCGTCGACCCACACCCGGCCACCGTGCAGGCGCACGTGCTCGTCCACGAGCGCCAGGCCGAGGCCGACGCCGTCGCCCATGCCTCGCCGCCCACTGCTCGCGCCGCGTGCGAACCGCTCGAAGATCAGGGTTCGCTCCTCGGAGGGCACACCTGGGCCGCTGTCCTCCACGGCGATCTGGACGGTGTCAACGTGGCCATTGCCCTTGACGTGCTCGACCGATACCCGGCTCGCGCCGCCACCGTGCAGGCGTGCGTTGTCGATGAGGTTCGCGAGGACGCGGACCATCCGCCGCTTGTCTGCCCTCACGGTGTCGCCGTTGACCTCGGGCGCGACCGTCACCTGGATGTGCTGATCCGCGGCGGCGGCCTCGACCGCGTTCGGCACGAGCTCCGCGACCTTGACCTCTTCGAGGTTGAGCCGTGCCGAGCCCGCATCGACGCGGGAGATCTCGAGCAGGTCCTCGACAAGGCCCTGGAACCGTGCGACGTCGGCGACGAGGAGGTCGAGCGCGGCTTGCGCGCGCTCGGGCATCTCGGTGCGCCGTGACTGCAGCACCTCGATCGACGCGGACAGCGTCATCAGGGGAGAGCGCAGCTCGTGGCTCACGTCGCTCGCGAATCGGGCGTCGCGCTGGATCCGGTTCTGAAGGGCCGACGCCATCTCGTTGAACGACGTCGTCGAGCAGCGCGAGGTCTCGGTCCTCGGTGACGTCCAGACGGGTGTCGAGGTTGCCGCCGGCGATGGCCTGCGCGGCGCGTGCCGCGTCGGCGAGAGGACGCACGGCGCGGCGGCTCGCCCAGACACCAAGGAGCGCGCCGAGCAACGTCGTGCCGACCGCGGCGCCGACGAGGACGAGGCGGATCGAGCGCAGCGTGTTCTGCAGCTCCGCGAGCGAGACGATCTCGAAGTAGCTCGCGTTCATGTCGACGAGCGGCACCCCGACGGCGAGCACTGTGTCGCCCCGCAGCGAGTAGCGCATGCGGGCCGCGCTGCCCGCGGCGACGCGCTGGCGCAGCTCGGCGGGGAGCGCGTCACGTCCGTACTCGAGCGTGAGCGGGAACCAGCGATCCCCGAACAGCACCAGGGGGAAGGACCCTGCCGGCGTCTGAAGTGAAGCGAGCAGCTGCGGCACTTCGGGATCGGCTGACCGCAGCGAGTCGCGCATGACGCGAGCGTTCACGTATGTCTGGCGCAGCGCCGATGCCTCGCGCTGGCGGATCAGAGTCTGGCGGGCGACGAGGTAGGTCGTGCCGGCGAGCAACACGCTGAGTGCGAGTGCGCCGAGCGCGAACGTGATCGTGATGCGGGCGCGGAGCCCGAGCCGTCGAGGACGGAAGCGACTGAGGCGGAAGCGACGCGAAGCGGCCATCTCTATCGCCTCAAGGCTGCAGCCGGTATCCGAGCCCCCGAACCGTCACGACATGGCGGGGGTTCGCCGGATCTGCCTCGACCTTCGTGCGCAGACGCCGCACGTGCACGTCGACGAGCCGCCCGTCTCCGAAGTAGCCGTACCCCCACACGCGATCGAGCAGCGTCTCGCGGCTGAACACCCGCCCCGGGCTCGACGCGAGCTCGCAGAGCAGCCGGAACTCCGTCTTCGTCAGATGGATCTCTTGTTGATCGCGCAGCACGAGCCCCTCGTCGGGCGCGATCTCGAGATCGCCGAACCGCAGCCGCGGCGTGGCCAGGCTCCGCGCTGCGAGCACGGCGGAGCAACGCCCGAATGCGGGCGGAGAGCTCCTTGGGCGCGAACGGCTTCGTCAGGTAGTCGTCCGCACCTGCCTCGAGGCCGGCGACGACATCGTGGGTGTCCGCGCGTGCAGTCACCATCACGATCGGCACGTCGCTCGACTTCCGCAGCGACCGGCACAGCTCGAACCCGTCGATTCCCGGAAGCATGATGTCGATCAGGACCACGTCTGCCGCCTGCCGGCCGAACGCTTCGAGCGCGTCTTCGCCGCTCGCCGTCTCCTCGACGACCCACCCCTCGTCTTCGAGCGCCATCTTCACAGCAGTGCGGATGCGCTCGTCGTCCTCGACAGTGAGGATGCGGGTTCCCACCCCTCAATGGTGCCGCATGAGTGCGGTCGGCGCGCCGTCACCTCATGCGTCGCGTGCTCCGGAGCGACCCAGGAGGTCGCGGAGCGGCTCAAAGAGGCCGACGGCTGAGGCCAGCATGAAGTCGGTCGACGGTGGTCCGCCGTCGAGATCGCCAAGCCGAGCACCGGCTTCCGCGGCGATGAGAGCCCCGGCGGCATAGTCCCAATGGCTGAGACCCTTCTCGTAGTAGCCGTCGAACCGGCCTGCGGCGACGTAGCAGAGGTCGAGCGAAGCGGCGCCGAAGCGGCGGATGTCGCGCACCTCGGGGAGGACCTGAAGCAGCACGGCCGCCTGGCGGCGACGGCGATCGGGGTCGTACGAGAAGCCGGTGCCGATCAGCGCCGTCGACATGTCGGTGAGTGCGGAGACCCGGATGCGGACCCCGTTCAGGCTCGCGCCACCCCCCTTCGTCGCGGTGTAGAGGTCGCCGCGCATCGGATCGGCCACTACGCCGACGACCGCGTCACCGTCGAGCTCGGCCGCGATCGACACGCCGAAGCCGGCGAGCCCGTAGAGGTAATTGGTGGTGCCGTCGATCGGGTCGACGACCCAGCGCACGCCGCTCGTGCCCGCGTCGGCCGTTCCCTCCTCGCCGACGATTCCGTCCTCGGGGCGTGCGGCGCGGATGCCTTCGGCGATGAGGGCTTCAGCAGCGCGGTCCATCTCGGTGACCACGTCGGTGGCCGTCGACTTCGTGGTCACACTCGACCGAGCCCGCGTGAGGCCGTCGATCAGGAGCGCGGCTCGCGTCGTTCGCCAGCTGCGTCGCGAGGGCGAGGAGCGCCGGGAGCTCGGCGCGTCCACCGCCAGTCTGTTCAACCACGGCGCCACCGTAGGCGGCGGTAGGTTGCGGGCGTGACCGAGAGCAACGGCTTCGTCGACCTGCGGTCCGACACAGTGACCAAGCCATCGGCGGCCATGCGGCGCGCGATGGCGGAGGCGGTGGTCGGCGACGACGGCAGCGGCGAAGACCCGACGGTCAACGAGCTCGAGGCCGAGTTCGCCGAGCGGCTCGGCAAAGAGGCAGCTGTCTTCGTGCCGTCGGGGACGATGGCGAACCAGATCGCCCTGCGGGTGCTCGGCGTGCCCGGGACCGCGGTGGTCGCGGGCGGCTCACAGCACGTCGTCGCGTTCGAGAACGGCGCTGCGGCGATGAACGCGTCGATCCAGTGGCACACCGTCGACGACTCGCGCGGCCAGCTCGCGCTCGACGACGTGAAGCTCGCGATCGATCTCGCGGAGCACCATCAGGTGCCGGTCAGCGCTGTCTTCATCGAGAACACGCACATGGCGAGCTCGGGCACGCCCTGGGCCGTCGACGCCATCGACGCGGTCGCCGCGCTCGGCCCGCCCATCCACCTCGACGGCGCGCGACTCTTCAACGCAGAGGTCGCGACGGGCGTGAGCGCGGCGCGCTACGCAAGCGCCGCGACGACGGTGATGTGCTGCCTGTCGAAGGGCTTGGGCGCTCCGGTGGGCTCGCTGCTTGCCGGGCCTCGCGACGTGATCGAGCGCGCCCGCGGCGAGCGCAAGCGACTCGGCGGATCGATGCGTCAGGCCGGCGTGCTCGCCGCGCCTGGCCTCATCGCGCTCCGCGAGAACGTCGACCGGCTCGCCGAGGACCACGAGCGCGCACACGTGATCGCTGAAGCCGTCGCGAGTCGTTGGCCCGGGGCGATCGATCCCGACGCGGTTCGCACGAACCTCGTCGTGTTCCGTCCGCCCGACGCCGACGCGTTCCTCGCCCACCTCCAGGCGAACGGGGTGTTCGGCGGCACGCTCGCCCCGGGCGTCGTCCGACTCGTCACGCACCTCGATCTCGACGACGACGCGATCCGCATGGCCCACAAAGCGATCGCCTCCGCCCCCTGACCCCGCTGGTTCTTTTGTCGAGTCGCCGTCGTAGAGCCGGCAAAACGACAAGAAGACGAGCGGGGCCTACTCGGGGAGGTCGTCTTGGCGCTCGGCCAGGATCTGGCGCCACTCGCCCATGGCCCGCAGGACGAGCACGGCGATCACGGCCGTGCCGACGGCGGCGACGATCGCCCCGACGAACGCACCGATCGCCGCCGCGGTCGAGCAGTCGCCCTGGCACTGGAGGTCGACGAAGCCGTAGCCGATCAACCCTCCGCACAGGCCGCCGATGAGGATGGAGATGAACGCGAGTGCCCTCGCTCCAGACGAAGGCAGGGCGGACAGCGCAGCGGAGCGGTCGTCGGCTCCGTCGGCGCTCACGGGCGGCATCGTAGGCTGCGCCGCCGTGCGTCCCCTCGTCGTGCTGCCCACGTACAACGAGGCGCTCAACATCGAAGAAGTGATCGAGAAGGTGCGCGCCGCGGTGCCGCACGCGCAGATCCTCGTCGTCGACGACGGCAGCCCGGACGGCACCGCCGACCTCGCGGAGGAGCTCGGGCGCGAGCTCGGCAACGTGTCAGTGCTGAGGCGCGCAGCGAAGTCCGGTCTCGGGTCCGCGTACCGCGCGGGCTTCCGCGAGGGCCTCGCTCGTGAGCTCGACGTGATGATCGAGATGGACTCGGACCTCTCGCATGATCCCGCCGCGCTGCCCTCGCTGCTCGCCGCGATCGACGAGGGTGCCGACCTCGTGATCGGGTCGCGGTACGTGCCCGGTGGCACCATCCCCAACTGGGGGCTGCACCGCCGGCTCCTGTCTCGCTGGGGCAACCGTTACGCCGGGTTCGTGCTCGGCCTTCCCGTGCGCGACTCGACAGCCGGCTATCGCGCCTACCGCGCGACGGCGCTCCAGAAGGTCGACCTCGACGAGATCCGGGCTGACGGCTACGGCTTCCAGATCGAGATGGCCTACGCCGTGCAGCGCAACGGAGGCCGCATCGTCGAGGTGCCGATCTCGTTCAGTGACCGCGTGCGCGGCACGTCGAAGATGTCGAGCCGCATCGTCGTCGAGGCGCTCGGCCTCGTCACGTGGTGGGGGATCCGCGATCGGCTGCTGCGTCGCGGCAAGCCCGCTACTGGCGCTTGATGTCGGTGACCGCGCCCTTCGTCGCGGTCACGAGGGCGTTCGGCTCGACGGGGAAGACGTCGTTCCACGTGCCCGCGGCGGCCCACACCTCGTCGTAGCCGAGCAGGTCGCGGTCGACGAACACGCGGAGTGGGTTTGCGTGCCCGAACGGCGGCACGCCTCCGATCGGGTACCCGGTCGCCTCGCGGGCCTGGTCCGCGTCGGCCCGCTTGCACTTCGCGCCACCCGCCTCGGCCGCGAGCTTCTTCTCGTCGAGCTGGTTCGATCCGCTGACGAGCGCGAGGACGGGGTCGCCGTCGATCGTGAACACGAGCGACTTCACGATCTGGCCGACCTCGACGCCGATCGCGGCGGCGGCATCCGCAGCCGTCTTCGTGCCCTCCGGGAAGGTGTGGACCTCGACGTCGACGCCGAGCTCTCGGCCCGCCGCGACGACGCGGCCGACGTTCGGGTGCGAATCGGTGCTCGGGTGCATCCTCGCATCATGACCGGTGCCAGACTGAGCCCGTGCGCGATTGGCTCGTGGGTGGCGCGCTCATCGAGAGCGACGATGGGCTTCTCCTCGTGCGCAACCAGCGCCGTGACGGAAGCCACGACTGGAGCACCCCGGGCGGTGTGATCGAGGAGGGGGAAGACCTCCTCGCTGGGTTGGCGCGTGAAGTCGAAGAGGAGACCGGCCTCGTCGTCACCGAATGGGTGGGCCCGGTGTACGAGGTGCGGATCCTCGCTCCCGAGATGGGATGGCGGTTGCGCGTCGAGGCGCACCGCGCAGTCGCGTTCAGCGGCGAGCTCACCCTCGACGACCCGGACGGCATCGTCGTCGACGCTCGGTTCGTCACCGCGGCCGAGCACGAGCAGCATCTCCGCGCGTGCAGCCCTTGGGTGCGCGAGCCGCTGCTCGAGTGGCTGTCCGAGCGGTGGGAGCGGCAACGCGGGTTTGCGTACCACGTCGTCGGCCAGGACCGCGCTTCGATGAAGGTCACCCGACGCTGAGGTGAGGCGCCGTTGAGCGAACGCACCATCCTGCACGTCGACATGGATGCGTTCTTCGTGGCGTGCGAGGTGCGACGCAACCCGTCGCTCGCCGGCCGGCCCGTCATCGTCGGTGGTTCGGGGGAGCGCGGCGTCGTCGCGGCCGCGTCATACGAAGCCCGCGTGCACGGCGTGTTCTCCGCGATGCCCTCAGTGCGGGCGAAGCGGCTGTGCCCGCACGCGCTCTTCCTGCGCGGCGACTACCAGCTCTACTCGGACACGAGTGCGCAGGTGCACGAGATCTTCCACGCGGTGACGCCGCTCGTCGAGCCGATCGCGCTGGACGAGGCCTTCCTCGACGTGACCGGAGCGCGCCGCCGGCTCGGGTCCGGCGGCGAGATCGCGGCCCAGGTCCGGTCCGAGGTGAGCGAACGGCTCGGCCTCGCCTGCTCGGTCGGCGTCGCAAGCACGAAGTTGGTCGCGAAGCTCGCGTCCGAGGCTGCGAAGCCGAAGGTGAGCCCCGCCGGCGTCCGGCCCGGCCCCGGAGTGGTGGTCGTCGCCTCGCAGGACGAGCTCGGGTTCTTGCAGGGCCATCCGGTGCAGGCGCTCTGGGGAGTCGGGCCCGCGACGCTCGAACGGCTGCGCCGGCTCGGCGTCTCGACCGTGGGAGACCTCGCTGCGCTGCCCGAGGTGTCGCTCGTCGGGGCGCTCGGCCAGACGAACGGCCGACACCTCCACCATCTGGCGAACGGCATCGACGACCGCCCGGTCGAGCCCGACCGACCGCTCAAGTCCGTCGGCCACGAGGAAACCTTCCCGTCCGACCTCCACACGCACGAGACGCTCGAGCGTGAGCTCGTGCGCTTGTGTGATTCGGTCGCGAGCCGGCTTCGCGCGGCCAGCGTGCGCGGTCGGACGATCACCATCAAGTTGCGCTTCCATGACTTCCGCACCATCACGAGGGCTTCCACCGTGGCTCATGCTGTCGACACCGGCCCCGTGATCCTCCACGCCGCGACCGCGTTGCTGCGAGAGGTCGACGTGGCGTCAGGTGTGCGTTTGCTGGGAGTCAGCGTTTCGGGGCTCTCGAGCAAGGAGGTCGAACAGCTCACGCTCGGGATCGATGGGGACGATGACGGGTCGTGGGATCAGGCGAGCGAGGCGATCGACGCGATCCGCCGCAAGTTCGGGGCCGAGGCGATCGCTCCGGCGAGCCTGGCAGGCCCAGGCGGGGTGCGCGTCGCCCGCCGCGGCGCCCAGCAGTGGGGACCAGACGGCGTATCAGAGGACCGGGGCGGCCAGAAGCCGTCGTGAAAACGTAAGGGGCACGCGTTGTCGGCCGATCCTCCCTATGCGAAGATGACGAGGCGGGCGGCCGCCGGGCCGACCGTCGAAGGCCCAAGGGGTTGTGAGCGTGCCGCTTTCTGAAGACGAACAGCGCATCCTCCATCAGATCGAGCAGCAGTTCTACGAGTCCGACCCCGACTTCGCGCGCTCTGTCAGCCAAACGACGATCTACCGCCACGCCTTCCGCAACATCAAGTGGGGCGTGCTGCTGTTCCTCGGCGGCGTCGTCATGTTGCTGCTCACGCTGTCGGTGCACTTCCTGCTGGCGTTCGTCGGCGTCGTCATCATGTTGGTGGCGCTGCTCTTCATCGAGCGCAACGCGCGCAAGCTCGGCAAAGCCGGCATGGAGCAGATGACTCGCTCGATGCGAGCCAAGGGCGTGCGTGACGCGTTCGGCAACGCGGGCCAGCGCATGCGCGATCGCTTCAAGCGCGACGAGTGAGCGAAGCTCACTCGCTCAAGCCCGAATAGTCCTCGTCGCCGTCGTCCGCTTCGCTTCCACCGGCTCCTGCTCGCTTCGCTCGACAAGCGTTGCTTCGCGCACCCGGCGGCGCATTGCGCCGCCGCTGCTCACACCCTGACAGTGAAGCGCGAGCGCTTCACACCCTGACGGGGTGCTCCGCCTCCTGCACCTTGCGCTTCGCCGCGGGCTTGCGCAGCGGTCGAGGATCGAACTTTCCGAGCACCTTGCGGGCGACGGGCGTCGACCCGTTGAGCGCGGCCTCGATCTCGGTCACGGTGGCCTCGGCTCGCTCGGCGACATCTTCGGGCAGCGGGTCGCCCGAGAACTGCGCTGCTGAAGCGTCGTCGGCCAAGGCACGCATCGCGGAACGCGGCACAGGCGTCGCCGTCGAGGCGCGCCGGGCGAACTCCCGGTAGGTCTCGGGGCCCTTGGGCGGGATGCCCGCGATCGAGAACGCTTCGGCTGCTTCTTCCCACGCGACGAGCACCCGGGCCGACGGTGTCGTCGCGGCCTTGCGGCGGTTGTGGCGCTGCCGGCGTCGGGCGAGTGGCACGACGATGATCCAGAGAAGGCCGAACACGAGCACCGCGACGAGCGCGACGAGCAACCGGTGCGGCCAGACCGACGGCCGGTGAGCACCGGCGGGACCCACCGCGTTGACGTTGCCTCCGCCACCGGGGATCAGGCCGGCGAGCTCTTCACCCGTCGGGATCGACACCGTCGGCGACGCGCCGCCCGGCTCGGCGGTCGTCGCGGTCGCGTCGTTCGTCGCCGAGTCGGCGGTGCCAGCCTGCTGCGGCGCGACGTGCGTGTAGCTCTCGGCTCCCGGCGCGCCACGTCCCGGCGTCGGCTCGAACGGCACCCATCCGAAGCCCTCGAAGTACACCTCGGGCCACGCGTGCGCGAACTCCCCTCGCACGACGTACACGCCGTTGGTCAGCTCTCCCGGCGTGAACCCGACCGCGACGCGGGCGGGCAGGCCGATCGAACGAGCGAACGCCGCGTACGTTCCGGCGAACTGCTCGCAGTAGCCACGACGCTGCTTGAGGAAGCTCTCGATCGCGTCCTCGCCGTGGCCCGCTCGCACCGACAGGTCGTAGGTGAAGTTGTCGCGGAAGAAGCTCTGCAGCGCGAGCGCGCGCTCGTATTCGGATGACGCGTTTCCGGTGATCGCGACCGCCTGATCGTGGAGCTTTTGCGGGTAGTCGCGCGGCAGCTGCAGATAGCGCTGCTTCAGCTCGGGGCTGATCGAGATCGTGTCAGCGCTCTGCAGCTGCGAAGGCTGAAGGTTCGGGATCACCGACGTGACCTGATAGGTCAGCCCTTGGGCGGACTGCTTGTCGGTGATGAGGCTCGCCGAGTCGACGTCGAAGCCGACGTTCCCGCCGCCGCTCACGTTGATCGGAGCGAACGCGGCGGGCAGCCAGATCGATGACAGGTCCTTGATGGTGAACGTCTGCACCACGGTCTCGCCGGTCGTGATCGGTGCTGCCGTTCGAGGGAGGTCACCCGACACGCCCGTGTACTTCGACTCCGACGACCAGATCTTGCCGTCGAACGTGTCGAGGGCCGTGAGCCGCCAGTAGGAGGGAGTCGGGCTCGTCACCTGGAACGCGACCTGGTTCGTCTGGTCGACGAGCCGGCCTCGGATGTCGACGAGCGGGCTCAGCGTCACCCTGGTGCCGCCCCCACCGCCCGTGTCGAGATTCCAGAGAGGCGCCTCGCCGGCGCCGGGCAGCGCGGGCCCGAGCACGAGCGCGGCGACGACCGCGACCGCGCCGACCTTCAACGTGGTGCGCAGCACGGTGGGCGCGATCGAGCCCGAGCTGTCGGCGAGCCATCCCGGGGAGCGCTCGTCGAGCCAGGCCCGGTGCATCGCGACGAATGCGAAGACCGCGAGGAGGTACAGCGCGCACGACACGAGCCGGTAGTCGGGGCGAGCGAGCACCGAGACGAACAGGAACACGCCCGCCGTCGGCACGATGGCCTCGATGAGGGCGTCGAAGCGGAACGCGAACGTGTCGGCGAGCCAAGCCGCGATCCACACGGCGATCAGCGCGGCGGCGAGGAACCCGGCCTCACCAGGCACCGGCGCCTTCACCGTGGAGAACTGGTGCCACGCGTCGACGAGCTCGAGCCGGATCGTGGTCCACGAGAGGTGCGTGGGCAGCCCGTACCAAGTGGTGTCGCGGACGAGCAACAGCGGGGCGGCGATCGCGAGTCCGCCCGCAGACACGACGCACGACACGATCGTGCCCCAGCCGAGGCGGCGGCAGCCGACTGCGAGAAGATGCGCAGCGACCACCGTCGTGGCGAGCACAGGGAGGAAGGTGAAGTCCGCGAACACGCGGATGAACCCGACCACGTTCGCGAGCGACACGGCCACGAGCGCGAGCTCGGCCGAGGTGCGGGTGACGCGAGACCGGCTCATTCCGCTGCCGCTCCCGTGGCGAGCGTGCGCACGAGGGTGGACCGCACGTGCGGCCTCATCGCGAGGTCCCACTGCTCGGGGAACGTCGTGTCCTTGCCGACGACGATGACGTTCGTCGAGCCATCGCGTGAGCCCATCTTCGGCTCGCCCTTCGGACGGTCACCGAACGCGACGACGATCACGGACGAGAACCGGCGACGAAGCCGCACGAAGGCATCCATCTCCGCGGTCGGGACGTTCGCGACCAGGACGACGAGCGCGCCGCCCCCGCCCGCGGTGCGCGCCAGCGACTCGATCACCGCGCGCATCGACGCGGTGCCGCTCAGCGACACGGTCGCGAGGTACTCCATGATCGCCTCGACGTGCGCGTGGCCCGCGGCGAATCCCGTGTCGGTGCCGTCGGTGACGAGCAGCCGCGCGAGGTCGCGCTTCTCGCCAGCACGCGGTGATGATGCTGGCCGCGGCCGAGATCGATTGCTCGAGGCTGTCGGGAGTGTGCGCGCCCCGTCGCACGTCGAGCAGCACGGTCGCGCGTCCCTGCCAGGGCAGCTCGTCCTGGCGCACCATCAGCTCGTCGTGGCGAGCCGTCGACGGCCAATGCACTCGACGCAGGTCGTCGCCCACCACGTAGGGGCGAAGCGCGTAGAAGTCCTCGCCGAGGCGACCGAGCGCGTTGGGGTGATCGGCGCCCGCGTGCGGATCGCGGCCGTGGGTTTGTGAGAGCGAACGAATCGTGTCGACGTGCGGGTACACGGTGAGATCCGTGGCGGCAGCCGCGGCGGTCGTGACGGCGGTGAGACCGAACGGATCGGAGATCTGGACCGTGAGCGGGCCGATGCTGACCACGCCGCGCTTGGCCGTGGGGAGCCGGTAGGCAGCGCGCGCCCGTCCTCCTGGCGAGAGCGGCGCGAGATGCAGCAGGGCGCCGCGGGTGCCCGACACGGGATCCCGCAGCCGGAGCATCGGGCTGCGGCGTCGGGCCAGGTTCGTCGCGCGGACCTCGACACGCGCGTCGCTGCCCGCGTGCACCTTCACGGGCACGACCTCACGCGCGACCTCGAGGCGGAGCCTCGTCGCCCGCACCGTGATGAGCGACACGATGACGAGGGCGGCGACCGCGGCACCGACGACGTACAGCTCGTAGATCCCGAAGACGCGGGCGCAGATCACGAGCGCGAGCGCGGAGGCGAGGGCGGCCCACCCTGCCCGGGTGATCATCTGGTCAAGCCGTGCGACCCGACGGCACGGGGACGCTGGCGAGGACGTCCGCGACGATCGCAGCGGCGTCAGAGCCCTGCATCTGCGCCTCGGGGGTGAGCATGAGTCGGTGCGCGAGCACCGGGCCCGCGAGCACCTTCACGTCGTCGGGCAGCACGTAGTTGCGGCCCTGGGCCGCGGCGTAGGCGCGCGTCGCGCGCTGCAGGCTGAGCGTGGCGCGCGGCGACATGCCGAGCGCGAGGCCCGGGTGGCGACGGCTCGCCTCGGCGAGGTCGACCAGGTACGCCTTGAGGCTCGGCGCGACGTGCACGAGGCGCGCTGCTTGCGTCATCGCGCGCACGTCCGCCGCGGTGGCGACGGGGCGCAGCTCGTCGAGGGTGCTCGACGCGGCGTGCGTGTCGAGGATCTCGAGCTCGGAGGCGCGATCGGGGTAGCCCATCGCGACGCGCAGCAGGAACCGGTCGAGCTGGCTCTCGGGCAGGGGATAGGTGCCCTCGTGGTCGATCGGGTTCTGGGTCGCGATCACGATGAACGGCGAGTCGAGCGGATACGTCGTGCCGTCGACCGTGACCTGGCGCTCCTCCATCGCCTCGAGCAGCGCGGACTGCGTCTTCGGCGAAGCGCGGTTGATCTCGTCGCCGAGGACGATGTTGGCGAAGATCGGGCCGGGCCGGAAGTCGAACTCGTTCGAGCCCCGGTTCCAGACCGTGACGCCCATGACGTCAGAGGGGAGGAGGTCGGGCGTGAACTGCACACGGCCCCACGTGCAGTCGATCGACGCGGCGAGCGCCTTCGCGAGGCTCGTCTTGCCGACGCCCGGGACGTCCTCGATCAGCAGGTGCCCTTCGGCCACGAGCGCGACGAGCGCGAGCTCGATCACCTCGGGCTTGCCCTGGATGACGCGCTCCACGTTGCGAGTGACCCGCTCGAACACGTCTGAGAAGGTCGGTGCGGGTCTCTCGAGGGGCCGCCCGAGGGCTGCCTCCGTCTCTTGTGTGGCCACGAGGCGTGCTCTCCTGCCGTGATCGTCTGCAAAGGGACGGACGGAAACAGCCAGCGTAGGCCTGCCGTGCTCCGAACGGCCGTCGCGGCAGTACGTTCCTGCCGCGTGGACGTCCTCGTCGCGCTCGACATCGGCGGCACCAAGCTGGCAGCCGGCCTGATCAGCCTCGACGGAGAGGTGGTGCGGCGTCAGCGAGGTGCCGACCGAAGGCGCCGACGCCGAAGCGCTGTTCACGAGGGTGGGTGGCCTTCTCGACGAGACGCTTCGTGCGGCCGCCGACGGTGGGCATCACCCGGTCGCGTGCGGGGTGGGGTGCGGCGGGCCGATGACGCCCGGTGGTGAAGAGGTGTCACCTCTGAACATCCACCAGTGGCGCGGCTTCCCACTGCGTCGTCGCGTCGAAGATCGGGTCGGCTTGCTGACTGCCGTCGACAACGACGCCAAGGCGCTCGCGCTCGCCGAAGGTTGGCGCGGCGCGGCCCAGGGCGTGCGGAGCTACATCGGCATGGTCGTGTCGACCGGTGTCGGTGGCGGCAGTCGTCGTCGACGGTCGCCTCCTCGACGGCGACTCTGGCAACGCGGGGCACATCGGCCATGTCGTCGTCGAGCCCGACGGCACGACCGTGTGTGTGCGGGGGCCGGGGTTGTCTCGAAGCACTCATCTCGGGTCCGTCGATCAGGTCGATCACCGGCCTTCCTCCCGAGTCGGCCTCGCTCGAGACGATCGAGCGGGCAGGGCTGCTCCTCGGGCGTGCGCTGACGTCAGTGATGGCACTGCTCGACCTTCGCCTTGCCACGGTTGCCGGCTCGGTGGCTCTCGGCTTCGGCGCGCCGTTCTTCGCGGCAGCACAGGCCGAGCTCGATCGCGATCGGCGCGGATCGAGTACTTGCACGAGCCGACGGTGGTGCCTGGTGGCCTAGGCGCAGACGGTCCCTTGGTCGGAGCTGCCGCGGTCGGCTTGCGCGCGGTTCAGTTCGGCGGAGTGACCGACGGGTAACCTGCGCGCATGCAGCCGACCTACTCCGCCGAAGCCGAGGCCTACCGCGAGAAGGTGCAGGCGTTCCTCGCCGAGCACTTGCCCGCGGGCTGGAAGGGAACCGGTGCGCTCGAGGGAGACGCGGTCAACGACTTCGCTCTCGAGTGGCGCCGCACCCTCTTCGAGAACGGGATGCTCGCGCTCGGTTGGCCGACCCAGTACGGCGGCGCCGGTCTCAGCGCGCTCGAGCAGGTGATCGTTGCCGAGGAGTTCACCAAGGCCGGTGTGCCGTCTGGCGTGAGCAACGACGTGTTCGGCATCCAGATGGTCGGGAACACCATCTTGCAGTGGGGCAGCGAAGAGCAGAAGTAGCACTACCTCCCGCGGATCTTGAGCCGCGACGACGTCTGGTGCCAGGGATACTCAGAGCCGAACGCCGGATCGGACCTCGCGAACCTCGGGTGCCGCGCGGTGCTCGACGGCGACGAGTTCGTGGTCAACGGACAGAAGATCTGGACGTCGTCGGGTCATCTCGCCGACCACATCTTCTTGCTCACGCGCACCGACACCGAGGCGTCGAAGCACAAGGGCATCACGTTCATGCTCGTCGACATGCGCCAACCAGGTGTCGAGGTGCGTCCCATCAAGATGATCACGGGCGACTCCGAGTTCAACGAGGTCTTCTTCACCGACGCGCGGTGCCCGAAGGAGAACGTGCTCGGTGGGATCAACAACGGATGGGCCGTCGCGATGACGTTGCTCGGCTACGAGCGCGGCGAGGCAGCCGCCACGATGCCGATGCGCTTTCGCGCGGAGGTCGACCGTCTCATGGCGCTCGCTCGTGAGCGCGGGCTCGACCGCGATCCGGTCATCCGTCAGCGCCTCGCGGAGTGCTACACGAAGGTCGAGATCATGCGGTGGAACGGCCTGCGGGTGCTCACCCGCTTCCTCGCCGGCCAGCACCCCGGGCCTGACGCGTCGATCTCGAAGCTGTACTGGAGCGAGTACCACAAGCTCATCACCGAGCTCAGCGTCGACATCCTCGGGGCCGATGCACTTGCCCCGACTGGTCGCGAGCCGGCGAGCGTGTTCCAGACCGACGATCCCGGCGCGCCGAACTCTTCGAACTCGTGGGTGCAGACCTTCCTTGCCGCGCGTGCCGGCACCATCTACGCGGGCACGAGCCAGGTGCAGCGGAACATCCTCGGTGAGATGGTGCTCGGCCTCCCGAAGGAACCTCGCGCCGACACCGGCACGTGGGCCGAGCTGCAAGCGCACCGCGTGTGATCGCCGCGGTCGTCCGCCGTCCGCGCCTCTGGTCGACCGCGCTGCGCCAGTGGGTGCGGCTGACGCCGCGCGGGTGGTGGCACCGCCCGCCTTTCCTGCCCGTTCCCGACCGGCACTACCTCGCCTTCCGCATGCAGACGCAGTACGGCGACCCCCGTCACAGACCCGCGACCACGGACGTGATCTCGTATCTCACGTGGTGTCGCGAGTGGCAGGATGTCACCTCGTGAGCACAGGTCCAGCACGGCGAAGGGCGCGGCCCTCCCAGCAGAAGGTCTCGGTAAGGCCGACGTCATGGGCCGTGCGTTGGTGCTGAACGCCACGTATGAGCCCCTCTGCATCGTGCCCGCGCGCCGTGCGGTGTGCCTCGTGCTCGACGACAAGGCCGAAGTGCTCCATGCCGACGGCGAGCTGATGCGGTCCGAGCATCTGAGCCTCTCGGTTCCGTCGGTGATCCGGCTGCGCTACTTCGTGCGGGTGCCGTTCCAACGTCGTTGCACGCTCAGCCGGCGCGCGGTGTTCGCCCGCGACGAGCACCGCTGCCAGTACTGCGGTGAGCACGCCGACTCGATCGACCACGTCATGCCGCGCAGCCGCGGTGGCCAGCACGTGTGGGAGAACGTCGTGGCCGCATGCCGCGCCTGCAACATCCGCAAGCGCGACCGCCTCCTCGAGGAGACGACGATGCACCTCGCTCGTCGCCCGTCCGCGCCGCGCGCGCTCGCGTGGGTCGTCGTGACGGTCGGGCGCGTTCCCGAGAACTGGGCTCCCTACCTAGAGGCACGCACGTCGCTGTCCGCGTGACCGGGTCGTGGTCGGTCGCGCGGTCTGACCGGCTCGGCAACCGAGCTCCACTCGCGAGACCTTCCGGATCCAGTCGAGCGGGCGGCCTGGATCCTCGAGGCGACCGCTCCCGCGCTCGTCCTCGGCAGTGCGCAGCCGTTGGTCGAGGTGGCGGGCCTCGAGGTGTGCCGCCGCCGGAGTGGGGGCGGCGCCGTGCTCGTGCGCCCCGGCGAGGTGCTGTGGATCGACGTGCTGCTGCCGCGGGGCGATGCCCTCTGGGATGACGACGTCGGCCGCGCCGCGCATTGGCTGGGCGAGACGTGGCGTGACGCGCTCGGCGTCGGGGTCGTCCATACCGGCCAGATGATCCGCACGCCGCTGGTCGAGCGCGATCTGCTTCGCGGGCGTCGGCCCGGGCGAGGTGCTGCTCGACGGCGCGAAGGTCGTCGGCATCTCGCAGCGGCGCACGCGTGGCGGGCGCGCTTCCAGTGCGCGGTGCTGCGCACGTGGGACTCGACCGAGCTCGCGCGCATCTTCGCTGCGGGTGAGTGGCGCGAAGTGGCGGACAGCCTCGATCGCGTCGCCGTTGGCGTCGCCGACCTCGCCGGCCTCGAAGCCGCGTTCCTCGCTGCGCTGACCAGCCGCTGACCTTCTCGCGTGGCCTATCCGACGCCCGCGCGCGCCCATTGAGCACCGAAGGAGGAAGGTGTTGACGTGTGGGGGAGTGGGGCTTAAAGTGGCACGAAGTGGGGCGAAGGGGCGGCAGCGTGGCTTCCCTCGAAACCCGACAGAGGCAGACAGGAAGCGCCACGGAGACGTGGCCCCGAGCGACCGCACAACGGAGCAGCGCCGATGTTCGTGGGCAGGTTCGAGCACTCGCTCGATCCGAAAGGCAGGGTCGTCCTGCCCGCGGCATTTCGGGAGCGGCTCGCGGCCGGGGGCTATGTCGCCAAGGCACTCGATGGCTGTCTCGCCGTGTGGACACCAGAGGACTTCGAGCGAGAGGCGGAGGAGATGGTCGACAAGGCCAAGCGCGGCGACATCAGCCGCAGTGCACTCCGATCCCTCTCGTCGGGTGCCGCCTTCGTCAAGCCCGACACCCAGGGCCGCATCGCCATCCCATCCGAGCTCAGGGCCTTCGCGGGCCTCGAGCACGACGTCATCGTCATCGGCGCCTTCACCAGCGTCGAGCTCTGGGACGCCGCCCGCTGGGAAGCGGTCGACCGTTCCGGAGATGCGCTCCTCTCCGAGCCCAGCTGACCCTGAAGCTCTGACCCCCCGGACCCCCACCCCAGTCTCTCGAAGGGAGCAACCAGAGGACCGATCCGCACCACGCACGGCGCAGCGACCTGTCGCTCGCCTGCAGTCTCCCGGCCAGCGAAGATGGACAGCCCCAACTCCGCCCGCTTCCGTCTCGCCAGTCGGGGAGAAATCCCGGCGGCAACTGCTGGCCGGGGGGCTGCAGGCAAGCGACAGGCAATCCCGGTCGCCGAGTAGCGAGGCACCGTGAGCGACCGCTTTCTCCACCACCCCGTCATGGCCGAACGCATCGCCCGGCTTTTCGAGGCCGTGCCCCCGGGCATGGTGGTGGATGCGACGGTCGGCGGTGGAGGACACGCACGGGTGATCCTCGAAGCCAACCCGATGGTTGCCGTGGTTGGCCTCGACCAAGACCCCGATGCACTCGCTGCCGCAGCCTTGGCTCTCGAGGCCTTCGGCGACCGGGTGACGCTGCGCCGGGCACGGTTCGACACCCTCGGCATCGTCATGACAGAGCTCGGCATCCCCTCACTCAGCGGAGCGCTCTTCGACCTCGGAGTCAGCTCACCGCAGCTCGACCGTGGCGAGCGTGGCTTCAGCTACCGCCACGACGGACCCCTCGACATGCGGATGGATCCCGACAGCGACCTCACCGCGGCTGACATCGTCAACGGCTATCCCGAGCAGCAGCTCGCGGACGTGCTGTCGGGCTTCGGTGACGAGCGCTTCGCCGCTCGCATCGCAAAGGCCATCGTCGCCGCGCGGCCGATCGAGTCGACGGCCGAGCTCGCGGAGATCGTCAAGGACGCGATCCCCGCGCCCGCTCGTCGACGTGGTGGGCATCCTGCGAAGCGCACGTTCCAGGCGATCCGCATCGAAGTGAACCATGAGCTCGAGATCCTCGGTGCGTCGATCGACGACGCGATCGACGCTCTCGCGCCCGGTGGACGCTGTGCAGTGCTCGCGTACCACTCGGGTGAGGACCGCATCGTGAAGGACCGGTTCCGCTACGCGGCGACCGGGGGATGCACCTGCCCGCCCGGCCTACCGTGCGTCTGCGACGCGGTGCAGACGGTGAAGCTCTTGAAGCAAGGCGCGTGGACACCGAGTGAAGCGGAGGTCGCGTCGAACCCGCGTGCCGAGAGCGCCCGGCTGCGCGCCGTGGAGAAGCGTGCGTGAGCGACTTCGCGCTGCCCACCGGCTTCGCGGTCGTCCCTGACGCGTGGCCCGAGCGCGAGCGCGTCGCGGCCTCGACCCCGGCTGCGGATCGCAGCTCGCCCGACGCGCCGTCGCGTCGCTGGCATCGCGTTCATCAGCGCGACGGTGACCCTTGCTGCGCTCTTCGCCGCGGCGGTGTTCCAGACCATTCTCGTGCAAGGCCAGCAGCGCCTCGACCAGGTCGATCGTCAAGTGAGCCAGGAGCAGGACCAGTTCGACCAGCTGCGAGCGCAGGTCGCGCAGCTCGAGTCGCCCGAGCGCATCGTCGCCGTCGCGCAGAACCGCCTCGGCATGGTGCAACCGGATCGGGTGACCTACATCGCGCCCAGCCTCGATCAAGTCGTCGCCGTCGTGAGCGCCACCGGACAAGCGCTCCCTGACGACAAGGAGTCTGACGCCGCGACCTCCGGCGCCGGCCGCACCTGGAGCCAGTTGAAGCCCTACGTGGGCTCCGCTCCGTGAGGCGGGCCCAATGAGCACGGCACGGCTCCCTGAGGCGGGCCCAATGAGCACGGCACGGCGCGGGCGTTGACGGCATCGACGATCAGTCGTCCCCGCACCGCGGCCGCGACCCGAGTCGTCGCGCAGCGCCGCCCCGCTAGCCGTCTCTCGTCGCCGAGGAAGCCCGGCCGCCCGACGCGCCGGCTCGCATGCACGCTCGTCGTCACCGTGCTCGCGTTCAGCGCGGTGTTGGTGCGAGTGGGGATGCTCCAGACCGTCGACGCGGCTCGGTACACAGCGCTCGGTGAGGCGCAGCGGGTCCGCGCGGTCGTGCTCCCCGCGGAACGCGGGACGATCTTCGACCGCAACGGCGCCGAGCTCGCGCTCGACGGTCCCGAAGAAGACGGTGTGGGCCGATCCACGACTCGTCGCCGATCCCGGCAAGGCCGCAGGTCTCCTCGCGCCGATCCTCGGCGCCGACGCCGCTGCTCTCACCACGAGGCTCAGCCGGCCGGCCGACTTCGTGTACGTCGCTCGCCAGATCGACGACACCGAAGCCCAGCGGATCGCCGGCCTCCATCTCTCGGGTGTGTTCCTGATCGACGAGCCGGGCCGCGAGTCGCCCTCGGGCGAGCTCGCGCGTTCGATCGTCGGTCGTGTCGACATCGACAACAAAGGAGTGTCAGGGGTCGAGGGTGAGTACGACGAGCGCCTCGCCGGCGTGCCCGGCCAGCTCGTGCGTGAGCGCGACGCCCAGGGCCACACGATCCCGGTCGGACGTCAGAGCATCGAGCCGGCGACACCGGGCGACGACGTGGTGCTCACGATCGATCGGTCGCTGCAGTTCGCCACCGAGCAGGCGCTGCTGCGACAGGTGACCGCAGTCGGCGCGCACGGCGCCCGCGCGATCATCCAAGACCCGCGCACCGGAGACGTGCTCGCGATGGCGAACGTCGACGTCGACCCGAAGACCGGGCAGCCGGTCGTGTCGAGCGCGAACGAGGCGTTGACCGCTGTGTTCGAGCCGGGCTCGGTGAACAAGGTCATCACGGCGGCGGGGGCGATCGAAGAGGGACTCGTGAACCCCGACACGGTGTTGCAGGTGCCGGATCACCTACAGGTGTCGGACCACCTCTTCTCGGACCACGACCCGCACGCGGTCGCGAGCTGGTCGGTCACCGACATCGTCACTCGCTCGTCGAACATCGGCACGATCATGATCGCCCAGATGCTCGGCAAGCAGCGCATCGACGAGTACCTCCGGAAGTTCGGACTGGGCGACAAGACCGCGCTGGACTTCCCCGGCGAGTCCGCAGGTCTCATGCTCGACCCGAAGGACTGGTCGGGAACGTCGATCGGCAGCATCCCGATCGGGCAGGGCATCTCGGTGACCGCGATGCAGATGCTCGAGGTCTACGACGTCATCGCGAACGGTGGCAAGTACGTCGCGCCTCGCCTCGTCGACGCCACGATCGACGGCGGGGGGCGCGACATGACGCCCCGCCTGCGGCGCAGCGCCAAGTCGTATCCGCCGAGACCGCCGCCAAGGTGAACGCCATGCTTCAGAACGTGGTCGCGTCGCAGGACGGCACTGGCTTCCGGGCCGCGGTGCCCGGGTACACGGTCGCCGGCAAGACCGGCACCGCGCGCAAGCCGAACGACAACGGCATCCCCGGGTACAAGACCGGTGCCTACGTCTCGTCGTTCGCCGGCTACCTCCCCGCGGAGAACCCGCAGGTGTCGATCATCGTGGTCATCGACGAGCCATCGACGTCGATCTACGCGAGCGTCGTGTCCGCGCCGCTGTTCGCCGAGCTCGCGAACCTCGCGGTGCGCCAGCTGCGCGTCGCGCCCGCTGCGTCGATCCCGTCGGGCGCGACGGTGCAGACCCCCTCGGTCGCACCCGGCACGGCGCCGACTCCGGCCGATCTCGCCGACGCCGGTGGGGCGCCCCCGCCGCCGCCTTCGAGCACTGCGACGTCGCCCAGCTCGTCCGCCCCCTCGACGACCCCGTAGCGCGATGCGGCTCGCGCGGCTCCTCGACGAGTCTCCTGACCTCACCCTCTCCCTCGTGGGCTCCGACCTCGCGGGGGTCGAGGTGACCTCGGTCGCGTACGACTCTCGCGTGGTGGCTGCTGGCGCGTTGTTCGTGTGCGTCCCCGGGTTGATCGCCGATGGTCACGACTACGCCGCGTCGGCTGTGGGGCGGGGCGCGGTCGCGCTCATCGTCGAACGCGTGCTCCCTCTCGATGTGCCGCAGGTGGTGGTCGCAGATGTGCGCGTCGCGATGGCGCGGCTCGCGGCGACGCTCGAGGGTCATCCATCGCGAGACATGACCGTCGTCGGCGTCACGGGCACGAACGGCAAGACGACCACCGTGCACTTCGTCGAGTCGATCTTCCGCGCGCATGGATGGGCGACCGGGGTCATCGGAACGCTCACGGGCGCCCGGACGACTCCCGAGGCGCCAGACCTCCAACGCACCTTCGCGACGTGGCGCGACGAGGGACGAGACGCCGTGGCGATGGAGGTCTCGTCGCACGCGCTCGCGCTGCACCGAGTCGACGGCACTCGCTTCGCTGTCGCTGTCTTCACGAACCTCTCGCGCGACCACCTCGACTTCCACGGGACGATGGAGCGCTACTTCGAGGCCAAGGCGCGGCTGTTCACGCCCGCGCTGTCCGCTCGTGCGGTCGTGAACGCCGACGACCCGCACGGGCGCCTGCTGCTCGACGCCGCCGAGATCCCGACGGTCGCCTTCTCCCTGGCCGACGTGTCCGACCTGCACCTCTCGGCGTCCGCGAGTCGGTTCACCTGGCGGGGCCAGGTGGTCACCGTGCCGATCGGCGGGCGCCACAACGTCCAGAACGCCCTGGGCGCCGCGACCGCAGCAGTCGAGGTGGGGGTGCCGATCCCCGCGGTCGTGGCGGGCATCGGCAACGCTGGACCGGTGCCAGGGCGGTTCGAGCCGATCGAGGAGGGGCAGCCGTTCAGCGTCGTCGTCGACTACGCGCACACTCCCGATGGCCTCGAGCGCGTGCTCGAGGCGGCACGTGAGGTTGCTGCGGGCCATCGCGTGGTGCTCGTCTTCGGCGCCGGCGGGGACCGCGATCGCACGAAGCGCCCGGGCATGGGCGCGGCCGCGGCTGCAGGCGCGGACGTCGCGGTGGTCACGTCCGACAACCCTCGCAGCGAGGAGCCCGCGGGGATCATCGCGGAGATCGTGCAGGGCGCTCAGTCGTCGCGGCTCGTGGTCGAACCCGACCGCCGGAGCGCGATCGCGTTCGCGCTCGAGAGCGCCGCTCCGGGTGACGTGGTCGTCATTGCGGGCAAGGGGCACGAGACGACGCAGACGACTGGCACGACGGTGGTGCCGTTCGACGACCGCGTCGTCGCCCGGGAGGAGCTCGCGCGTCTCGGCGGAGGCCGCGGGTGATCGCGCTCCTTGTCGCGGCGGGGGTCGCGGCGGCTGCCGCGCTCATCGGCACCAAGATCCTCATCGGCTGGCTCGGTGCGCGCGCGGTGCACCAGCCGATCCTGAGCACCAGCGAGGGCGGCCCCGGACACGAGGCCAAGGCGGGCACGCCGACGATGGGCGGCATGGCGATCGTCGGCGCGGCGTGCGTCGGCTACGCGGTCGCCCACCTGCGCAGCGGTGTGATCTTCACCCGCACGGGCCTCTTCGTCATGCTCGCGATGATCGGTGCGGGTTTCGTCGGGTTCCTCGACGACTGGATCAAGGTGCGCAACGCGCGCAACCTCGGTCTCACCAAGCGGACGAAGATGATCGGCCTGCTCCTGGTGTCGATCGGCTTCGTCGCCATGTACCTGCTCTTCACGAGCGGCCAGACCCGTCTCGGGTTCACGCGGTTCGACCATCCCGGCCTCGAGCTCGGCAACCTCGGCTGGTCGGTGCTCGCGGTCTTCCTGATCCTCGCGACGACGAACGCTGTGAACCTCACCGACGGCCTCGACGGCCTCGCGTCCGGCTCCGCGGTCTTGTCGTTCGCGGCGTTCGTCGTGATCGGCTTCTGGGCCTTCCGCCACCCAGGGGTCTACGCGCTGCCGCATGCGCTCGATCTCTCCGTGGTCGCGGCGGCGATGCTCGGCGGCTGTGCGGGCTTCCTCTGGTGGAACGCGGCTCCGGCGCGGATCATCATGGGCGACACGGGTTCGCTGGCCATCGGCGCCGCGCTCGCGTGTCTGGCGCTCGTCAACCAACACCGCGCTGCTCCTGCCGATCGTGGGCGGGCTCTACGTCGCCGAGACGCTCTCGGTGATCATCCAGGTCGGCAGCTTCCGCATCTTTCATCGCCGCGTGTTCCGCATTGCACCTGTGCATCACCACTTCGAGCACCTCGGGTGGCCGGAGACGACAATCGTCGTGCGCTTCTGGTTGCTGGCCGGCCTGTGCACCGCGCTCGCGCTCGGGCTCTACTACGCGGACTTCATCCACATCGGGGCAAGAGACTGATGCGCGCCCTCGTGTACGGCATGGGTGTGACGGGCGAAGCCGTTGCTGACGCGCTCGAGGCGCGTGGCCACGAGGTCGTCCGCGCCGACGACCAAACGCGAGGCGAGGGTGTGCTCGTCGCGCCCCGTGACGGTGCGCTCGCCGCGGTCCTCGACTCGGTGGACGTGATCGTGCCGAGCCCCGGTGTGCCAGAAGGCCATCCGGCGACCACCGAGGCGCGCCGCCGCGGCCTTCCGGTGGTGAGCGAGCTCGACCTCGCGACCGACTGGGACACCGCGCGCCGTCCCGTGATCGCGATCACCGGCACCGACGGCAAGACCACGGTCACGACGATGGTCACTGACATGCTGAGCGCATCGGGTCGCAAGGCACTCGCGGTCGGGAACACCGACGTGCCGTTCGTCGCCGCGCTCGATGCCGACGTCGACGTGTTCGTAGTCGAAGCCTCGTCGTTCCGGCTCCGATGGGCCGAGCGGTTCGCGCCGAAGGTGGCGACATGGTTGAACATCGCGCCTGACCACCTGGACTGGCACGGATCAGTGGGCGCGTACGCGGACGCGAAGGCGCGCATCTTCGAGCACCAGTCAGCCGGCGATGTCGCGATCGGCAACACCGACGATCCGGTGGTGATGCATGCGCTGTCGATCGCGCCCGCACGCCACCTCACGTTCGGCGCCTCCGGCGGCGACTACCGAGTGCGTGGCGGTGAGCTCACGACCCCGCGCGGCGAAGCGGTCGTCGGTGTCGCGGACCTTCCTCGCGCGCTGCCGCACGACGTGGCGAACGCGCTCGCCGCCGCTGCCACCTCGCTCGAGGCCGGCGCGACGCTCGACGGCGTCCGCGCCGTGCTCACCTCGTTCCGGGGCCTCCCCCATCGCGTTGCCTTCGTCGTGGAAGCCGACGGCATCCGCTGGTACGACGACTCGAAGGCAACCGCGCCCCATGCGACTGCCGCCGCGGTGGCTGGGTTCGAGCACGTCATCCTCATCGCAGGTGGCCGCAACAAGGGCCTCGACCTGACAGCGCTCGCCGACACGGTCGACCACGTGCGCGCGGTCGTCGCGATCGGCGAGTCCGCGCCCGATGTCGCCGCTGCGTTTCGCCTTCGCGTGCCCGTGACCGAAGCGGCGTCGATGGACGAAGCCGTGGCCGCCGCCCGTCGCGCCGCGCGCGCCGGTGACGCCGTGCTCCTGTCGCCCGGCTGCGCGTCGTTCGATTGGTATCGCAATTACGCCGAGCGCGGCGACGACTTCGTGCGCGCGGTCCGAGAGCTGGTGGGCTCCTGATGGCGACGAAGACGGCCACACGACCGAGGTCGACGGCGAGCGCGGGGCGCCGCGAGCAGCAGCGGAGCAAGACGCGCCATCCGGCCAGTCGTCCGCGCCCCGCTGCCGTGCCGGGGCGCTTCGTCGCCCTCCTCGCGATCGTGGTCGTGCTCAACCTCATCGGCCTCGTCATGGTGCTGTCGGCATCGTCGGTGAGCGCGTTGCACGACTACGGCTCGTCGTGGACGTTCTTCAACCGTCAGGCGATCTGGACTGCGCTCGGGTTCGCGGCGATGTTCGTGACACTGCGCGTCGACTTCCACATCTGGCGCAAGCTCACTCCGCTCGCCTTGCTCGTCGGCTTCGCGCTCCTCGTCGTCGTGCTGATGCCCGGTGTCGGCCTCATGGTCAACGGCTCGCGCAGCTGGCTCGGTCACGGAGCCTGGCGCCTGCAGCCCGCCGAGCTCATGAAGCTCGCGCTGCTCCTCTACACCGCGGATCTGCTCGCGCGGCGCGCCGACCGGATGGGCGACGTGAAGGCCACGTTGTGGCCGGTGCTCATCGTGCTCGGCGCCACCGGTGGGCTGCTGATGCTCCAACCCGACCTCGGCACGGCGATCGTGACCGTCGCGATCGTGATGGGCATGCTCTTCATCGCGGGAACTCCGCTCGCGCCCCTCGGCCTGGCGACCGCCGTGATGGCGGGCGCCGCGACGTTCCTGACCATGAGCGCGCCCTACCGTCGCGCCCGGCTGCTCTCGTTCCTCCACCCGTCGGACGACCCGTTGAACCGCGGGTGGCAGACCTTGCAGTCGCTCGTCGGCGTCGCGTCCGGTGGCGTCGCTGGGGTCGGTCTCGGCGCGAGCCGCGCGAAGTGGGGCTTCCTCCCCGAGGCGCACACCGACTTCATCTTCGCGATCATCGGAGAGGAGCTCGGCTTCGTCGGTTGCTTCGTCGTCGTGGCCCTCTTCTTCACGTTCGGGATCCTCGGCCTGCAGGCGGCCCGCCGCGCGCCGGATCGCTACGGCATGTTGGTGGCCGCGGGTGTGACGGTCTGGGTGCTCGTGCAGGCGATCGTGAACATGGGCGCTGTCGTCGGCCTGCTTCCCATCACGGGGCTGCCGTTGCCGTTCGTGTCGTTCGGCGGATCGGCACTGATCACGACCATGGCGGCAACTGGTCTCCTCCTGAACATCGCTCGCCAGGGAAGCCCCGCGCGCTCACGAGCCCGATGAGCGAGACGTTCGCCGTGATCGCCGGCGGAGGGACGGCGGGCCACGTGAATCCCGGCCTCGCGCTCGCGGCTGAGCTCGTCGCTCGCGGGCATGGTCCAGACACGATCATCTGGGTGGGCAGCGAGCGTGGGCTCGAAGTGACGCTCGTACCTCCGACCGGGCATCCCCTTCACGTCCTACCTGGCCGCGGGCTGCAGCGCCGGCTCACGCTCGCCAACGTGGGCGCGTTGTGGGGCCTCTTCGTGGCCGCCACCCGAGCGTTCGGCCTGGTGCGCCGCGTGCGGCCGCGTGTGGTGGTCGCGCTCGGCGGCTACGCGAGCGTCCCGTGCGCCTTCGCGGCGTGGGTGTGTCGGGTGCCGATCGTGGTGATGGAGCAGAACAAGCGGCCCGGCCTCGCGAACCGCCTCTCGGCGCGGGTCGCCAAAGCGGTCGCCGTGTCGTTCGAGGGAACGCCGTTGCCCCACGCCGTCGTCACCGGCAACCCCCTGCGCAAGGAGGTCGTGGACGTCGACCGCGCGAAGGTCCGCGCCGCGGTGCCCGCACGGTCCTCCGTGCTCGTCACCGGTGGCTCATTGGGCGCGGCTCGCATCAACGACGCTGCGCTCGAACTCGTCCGGCTCTGGGCGGCGCGTCCAGATCTCGCCGTCCGTCATGTCGTCGGGCGGCGCAACATCGACGCGGTGCGCGCGGGCGCTCCCTCGTTTCCGGCTGGCGGCTTGCAGTACGACATCGTTGCCTACGAGGACGACATGCCGACCGCGATGGCAGCCGCCGACGTCGTCGTCTGCCGCGCGAGCTCGGGCCTCGTGAGCGAAGTCGCCGTGATCGGGGTGCCGAGCGTGCTGGTGCCTTGGTCGGGCGCGGCGGAGGATCACCAGACTGCGAACGCGAGCGTGCTGCTCGACGTCGGCGCGGCGGAGGTCATCACCGACGCGGAGGTGAGCGGCGCTCGTCTGCAGTCGGCGCTCGAGTCGTTGCTCGCAGACCCGGCTCGGCTCGATTCCATGGCGCGTGCATGCAAGGAGGTGGCGCGGCCGGACGCCGCGCAGCGCGTCGCTGACCTCGTCGAGGAGCAGGCGCGTGCCTGACCGTCCGCCGATCGACCTCTCCGGTTCGCCGCTCGCCATCCACATCGTCGGGATCGGTGGTGCGGGAATGAGCGCGGTTGCGACGGTCCTCGCCGCGATGGGACACCGCGTGTCCGGGAGCGACTTGAAAGGTTCTGCCTTCCTCGACCGGCTGCGCGCCCTCGGCATCGACGTGCGCGTCGGTCACGATGCAGCGAACGTCGGTGACGTCGATGTGGTCGCGGTGTCGACGGCGATCCCGCCCACGAACCCCGAGGTCGTCGCGGCCCGAGCAGCGCGGCATCCCCGTGCTGCGGCGCGCGGAGATCCTCGCCGCGGTCGTCGCGACCAAGCGCGGCGTCGCCGTGGGAGGCACCCACGGGAAGACGACGACCTCGTCGATGCTCGCCCTCGTGCTCGTCGAGGCCGGAGTGCACCCGTCGTTCATCGTCGGCGGCGAGCTCAACGAGATCGGCACCGGCGCGGTGTGGGACAGCCGTGGCGACCTTCTCGTCGTCGAGGCCGACGAAAGCGACGGCACGTTCCTCGAGCTGCCCGCAGAAGCCGTGCTGGTCACGAACGTCGAGCCGGACCACCTCGAGCACTACGGCACCTTCGACGCGCTGCGAGCCGCGTTCAGACGCTTCCTCGATCAAGCCCCGGGGCCATGTGTCGTCTGCGTCGACGACTCGCTCGCGGCGGAGCTCGGCGCGGCACGCGGCGCGGTCGGCTACGGCACCGACGAGGCGGCCGACTACCGGATGATCGACGTGACGACCGGACACGGGGGAGTGCGGTTCACGCTCGCAGGGCGCGACGGCGAGGCGTGGCCGGTGTCCCTTCCCATCCCCGGTCTGCACAACGCGCGCAACGCCGCCGGAGCGATGGCGATGGCGATCGAGCTCGGGGCGGCACCCGAGGCGGCGGTGCGGGCGCTCGGGCGGTATGCCGGGGTCGCCCGCCGGTTCGAGCTCCGCGGGAGTGCCGGAGGCGTGACGTTCATCGACGAGTACTCGCACCTGCCGAGCGAGGTCGCGGCGGCGATCGAAGCTGCGAACGAGGGTGACTGGCAACGCGTCGTGTGTGTCTTCCAGCCCCATCGCTTCAGCCGCACCGCCGCGCTCTGGCAGGACTTCGAGCACGCGTTCATCGGCGCGGATGTGCTCGCCATCACCGACGTGTACTCGGCCGGCGAGGCACCGCGTCCGGGGATCACAGGGCAAGCTGATCGTGAACACCGTGCTCGACGCACATCCGACGCAGCGGGTCGCCTGGGTGCCGCACCGGGCGGACATCGTCACCTACCTGAAGTCCGAGCTCCGGCCGGGTGACCTCTGCCTCACGATGGGCGCCGGCGACCTCACGACTCTGCCGGACGTGCTCCTCGAGCTGCTTGCGGCGAGAGGCGGGCTGATGGCGGAGGCGATCGAAGTGGCCGCTGCGATCCTCGGCGATCTCGCCACGAGAGACGCGCCGTTCGGCGAGCTCACGACCTACCGGGTCGGCGGACGCGCCGCGGTGAGCGGTCGTCGTACCCGACGAACCTCGACGCCCTCGAGATCGTCGCCGTCGGCCTGCCGAGAGTCGGGGATCGACGGTCGTGGCGCTCGGGCGCGGGTCGAACACGCTCGTGGCGGACCGTGGCTTCGACGGCCTCGTCGTGATGCTCGGCGACGAGTTCGCGACGGTCGAGATCGACGGCACGTCGGTTCGAGCGGGCGGAGCGGCGAGCCTCCCCGTCGTGGCCCGCACGACCGCCGCGGCGGGGCTGCCGCGGCTTCGAGTGGGCGGTCGGTGTGCCGGGCTCGATCGGTGGCGCCGTGCGCATGAACGCCGGCGGGCACGGCTCGGACATGGCCGCTGTGCTCCGCAGGATCCGCGTCGTGGATCTCGGCAGCGGGAAGGATGTCGTGGTGTCGGCCGCCGAGCTCGACCTCGGCTACCGACACTCGGCGCTGACCACCGCCGACATCGTGGTCTGGGCGGAGCTCGAGCTGCGCCAGGGTGACGCGGCGAGAGCAGAAGAGGAGATCGCGAGCATCGTGCGGTGGCGTAGAGCGAACCAACCCGGCGGCCAGAACGCCGGATCGGTGTTCACCAACCCTGAGGGCGACTCGGCCGGCCGTCTCATCGACGTTGCCGGGTTGAAGGGCTTCCGCGTCGGCACGGCGCACGTCTCCGAGAAGCACGCGAACTTCATCCAGGCCGATGACGGAGGGTCAGCCGACGACGTGTTGGCGTTGATGCACGCGGTTGTCGAGCGAGTCAGCCAGCGAGAGGGGATCGTGCTGCAGCCCGAGGTCCGATTGGTGGGCTTCGCATGAGCACCATCGTCGACGTCGACGAAGCTCCGCGGCCCCGCGATCGATCCCCGGTTGCGCCAGCGCCGCATCGAGGTCCGTCGCGAGGAGGGACGCCGGCGTCTGCGGCGGCTGTTGTTCGGGCTCGGCGTCCTCGCCGCCCTCGTGCTGGTCTGGGCCTTCACCTACAGCTCGTTCCTCGACGTCGATCACGTCGTGGTCAGAGGGCAAGCCCACACGACCGAGGCCGAGGTGCGTGGCGCCGCGAACATCGGACGCGGCCAGCCGATGGTGTATCTCGACACCGCAGGTGCGGCGCGCCGCGTCGAGGCGTTGCCGTGGGTCGCGTCGGCGTCGGTGCATCGCTCGTATCCCGGCACCGTCCACGTCGACGTCGTCGAGCGCGTCCCTGCGGTCGCCGAGCCGCTGCAGGCCGGTGGGTTCCGTCTCATCGACGGCGAGGGCCACGCGATCGCCGACACGCCCGCGCTGCCCTCCGGCGTGCTCCTCATGACCGGCCCGACGCCACCGGTGGCGATCGGTGCAGTCGTCGACACTCCGCAGCTCGCGGCGATCGACGCGGCGACTGTGCTCCCCGCTCCGCTGAAGCAGCGGGTGGGTGCGGTCACGTGGGATGCCGACGGCTCCGTCGCCCTCGAGCTCGCGCCGCAGGGCACGATCCGCCTCGGTCCTCCGTCCAACCTTCCCGCGAAGTACCTCGCTGCGATCGCGGTGCTCGACGAAGCTCGATCCGAACACGGCGATCGGCGTGCTCGACGTGCGGGCGCCCCAGGCTCCGGTGCTGGCGCCCGGGTGAGCGCCACGCATGCGACGACGAGAGATGCACGAGAGAGATGTATCGGTCTGATGACGATGCTTGACCCGAAGGGTCATCGACCTGTACAACGTCAAGCACAACGAGAGGTTGACATAACTCTAGACCTTTAGTGGAGGTTTAGTCAGCTCCTCGAATCCAGCGCATTCGGAGGTTCCTTCCATGGCCGGCTCCCCCCAGAACTACTTGGCGGTGATCAAGGTCGTCGGTGTCGGCGGCGGCGGCGTCAACGCCGTGAACCGGATGATCGATGCCGGGCTCAAGGGCGTCGAGTTCATCGCGGTCAACACCGACGCGCAGGCGCTGCTGATGAGCGACGCCGACGTGAAGCTCGACATCGGCCGCGACCTGACCCGCGGGCTCGGCGCGGGCAGCGATCCCGACGTCGGGCCGGGCGGCGGCAGAGTCGCACGCCGAGGAGATCGAGGAGACCCTCAAGGGCGCGGACATGGTGTTCATCACCGCCGGCAAGGGTGGCGGCACGGGCACCGGAGGCGCACCGGTGATCGCCGAGATCGCGAAGAGCATCGGCGCGCTGACCATCGGCGTCGTCACCCGTCCGTTCGCGTTCGAAGGACGTCGTCGGTCCGTGCAGGCCGACCAGGGCATCACGCGTCTCAAGGAGAAGGTCGACACGCTGATCGTCATCCCGAACGACCGGTTGCTCACCGTGTCGAACGAGAAGACGTCCGTGCTGAACGCGTTCAAGATGGCCGACGAGGTGCTGCTGCAGGGTGTGCAGGGCATCACCGACCTCATCACCACGCCCGGCCTCATCAACACCGACTTCGCCGACGTGAAGATGATCATGACGAACGCGGGCTCCGCGCTCATGGGCATCGGCTACGCGAGTGGCGACGACCGTGCACTCGTTGCGGCGCGCAGCGCGATCTCGAGCCCGTTGCTCGAGGCTGCCATCGACGGCGCCCGCGGCATCCTGCTGAACATCTCCGGCGGCAGCGACCTCGGCCTCTTCGAGGTCAACGCAGCAGCCGAGGTGATCCACGGGGTCGCCCATCCCGACGCGAACATCATCTTCGGCGCGGTCATCGACGACGAGATGGGCGACGAGGTCCGCGTCACCGTCATCGCCGCCGGCTTCGAGCGGTGGGACGGGCAGCGTGAGCGCGTGCGTGCCGACCGTCTCTCGGTCTCGGAGGAGGGGTCACCCGATCTGTTCCCCGCCGACGACGATGACCTCATGGGCAGCGAGGACGACTTCGACGTCCCGTCGTTCCTGAAGTAGACCGGTCGCAAGGGCAGCGCAGGGCGCTGCCGGGTGCCCAAGCACCCATTGTCGAGCGAAGCGAGCAAGAGCCGGCTGGAGCGAAGCGGAGGACGGCGACGAGGAAATCACGGCTCGTCCTCGAGCTGAAGGCGGGCGCCCGCAGCGTCCACATCGTCGCCACGTCGATCGCGGACGGCGACCTCGCGATCACCCTGCCGCGGGCAGATCTCGACGCGCGCCGGCGTGCCGTGGTCGACCTGCCCTGGACGTGGATGCACCAGGTGCACGGCGCCACGGTCGTCCGGGTCACCGAGCCCGGTGGGGGAGCCGGTGTCGACGCCGACGCGGCTGTGACCGCGGCTTCTGGGGCCGTGCTGGCCGTGCAGGTCGCGGACTGCGCTCCGGTCGCGCTCGTCGGGTCGAACGGCGTGGTCGGCATCGCGCACATCGGGTGGCGGGGCCTCGTCGCCGGCACGCTCACCGCCACGCTCGACGCGATGGGCAGCTCCGATGCATCCGCCGTCGTCGGACCGTGCATCCACGCCGAGTGCTACGAGTTCGGCGTCGACGACCTCGACCGCGTCGCCGCGGTGGCGGGCCCGCAGGTGCGATCACGCACGAGCGATGGCTCACCCGCGCTCGACCTGCGTGCTGGGATCGCACACCTGCTGCGATCGCGGGACATCACGGTCGTCGACTCGCCGTGGGACGACTGCACCGCGTGCACGCCGGGATACTGGTCGCACCGTGCGCGGGGAGACAAAGGACGCCAGGCGATGGTCGTCTGGATGACCGAGCCGTGAGCGAAGCGCTCCGCAGCTCGGTCACCGTCCTGCGCGATCGCATCGCGCGCGCCGGCCGCGACCCCGACACGGTCACCCTCGTCGCGGTGACAAAGGGCTTCGGCCTGGACGTGGTGCACGACGCGCTCGGGTCGGGCCTGGTCGACCTCGGCGAGAACTACGCGCAAGACCTGCATGCGAAGGCCGACGCTCTCGACCCTGCGCAACGGGCGGCCGTGCGGTGGCACTTCATCGGCCGGCTGCAGACGAACAAGGTGCGGCTCATCGCGCCACACGTCGCGCTGTGGCAGTCAGTAGACCGGCAGCCCTTGGCTGTCGAGATCGCGAAGCGGGCGCCCGGCGCCGAAGTGCTTCTGCAGGTGAACACCTCGGACGAGCCGCAGAAGGGCGGATGCGCACCAGCCGAGACCGAAGCGCTCGTCGCGTCGTGTCGCGATCTCGGTCTGCAGGTACGCGGTCTCATGTGCGTCGGACCCGCGGCCGATCGCGACGCGAGCCGGCGCGCGTTCCGCTCGCTGTCCGCGCTCGCCGACGACTTCGGGCTGCGCGAGCGGTCGATGGGGATGTCCGACGACCTCGAGGCCGCGCTGGCGGAGGGCTCGACGATGGTCCGCGTGGGCACCGCGCTGTTCGGCACCCGTCCCGCTCAGCCCGGTGCACACCGGTAACCTGGCGTTCGCGAGGAGGCGACCATCATGGCTTCGATGTGGCGACGAGCGATGTTGTACCTGGGTCTCGGGCCCGACGACGAGTACGAAGAGTTCGAAGAGCACGCCGCCGACGTCCCCGCGCCCGCGACCGCCGGAGCCCGTGGCACGTCCAACCAGCGGCCCGGTCCTGAAGCCACTTCATCGGGCACGGTGCGCACGATGACCCGCGAGACGACCGACGTCCCCGCGGTGACGATCCGGCCTCGCAGCTCGCAATCCGCCGTCAACCTCGTTGCCGCCCAGCCTCCGGCCAAGCCCTACGTCGTGATCCCGGCGTCCTTCCGTCAGGCCCAAGAGGTCGCGGACCGCTACAAGGACGGCCAGCCCGTGATCGTGAACCTCCAGAGCGCGGACCGCGAGCTCGAGCGGCGGCTGATCGACTTCGCCAGCGGGCTCTGCTATGGCCTCGGCGGGAAGATGGACAAGGTCGCGACGCACGTGTACCTCCTCACGCCACACGACGTCGAAGTGTCGGCGGAGGAGCGGCAGCGCATCCAGGAGCACGGGCTCCGGGACTGATTCTCGGGGCCCTCCGTGACCATCCTCTGCACGCTCGTCAACGTCTACATCTTCATCATCTTCGGGAGGATCATCCTCTCGTGGTTCCCGCGCTCGTCCGGGGTGCTCGGCACGATCGGGGACGTCTTCTTCGGCCTCACCGAGCCCGTCCTGGGCCCGGTGCGCCGCGTGATGCCCATGATCGCCATGGGTGGCATGGGCCTCGACCTGTCGCCGATCATCGTGCTGCTCGCTCTCCAGATCGTCGTGAAAGGGCTGATCCTGCACTGCGGCGCCTGACGGTCAAGCCGGGGCCAGATCCTGCCGATGCTGGGGGATCGGGCGAGATGCCCGGTGGGTAGGAGGGTCGTCGGTACAGTGAACCCCATGGAGCTCACCCCCAAGGTGTTCGACGACGTCGAGTTCCGCGAGCGGTTCCGGGGGTACGACCCGGACGAAGTCGATGCATTCCTCGAGCAAGTCGCACGGTCGGCGCTAGAGCTCGACCAGAAGCTGAAAGACGCGCTCGAGCGCGCCGAGAAGGCTGAGGCGCGCGCGAGGGAAGCCGGCGACGCCGACGAGGCGCTGCGGCGCACGCTCGTGCTCGCGCAGCGCACCGCTGACGCGGCGGTGAGCGAAGCCGAGACGCGGGCCGCCGCGCTCATGGCCGAAGCCGAAGGCAAGGCCGCGGCCGCGCAGTCCGACGCCGACCGTCAGGCATCATCCACTCGTGGCGAGGCGGACGCCTACGCGCTGCGCACGCGTCAGCAGGCCGACGACCATGCGGCTGCGAAGGTGAGCGAAGCCGAGGCGCAGGTCGCCGAGATGCTCGCGGATGCAGAGCGTGACGCGCGCGAGGGTGCCGAAGACCTGAGGCAGCGCCTGCGCACCGAGGTGAGCGCGCTCGAGGCGTTGCGTGAGCGCCTGCGCACCGACGCCGGGCGGCTCGAGGCTCACATCGCGATCCAGCGCCAGCGCGTGCTCGCGACGGTCGAGGCACTGCAGAGGCTCACCACCGATCCCGACGCGCTGCGCGAAGCGCCGGTGCCGGAGTTCAAGCCCGTCGACTCGGTGCCCACTGCCGAGGCGATGGGCGGTGGAACGCCGCCGGCGCCGCCCGCGCCGCCCCCGCCCGTCCATGCGATCGACGAGATCGACGACGGCGATGAGGCTGAAGAGCGCGAGGCAGCGGAGGCCGAGCCCGAAGCTGAAGCCGCGGATGCGCGCACGGACGAGACCGACGCGGCTGAGGGCGCTCAAGCCGAGCCTGAGGTCGCCGCTGAGGTCGAGATCGTCGAGCTCTCGCCTGAGGAAGAGGTGACCGGCGAGTTCCCCGCGATCGTGATCGAAGAGCTCGAGACGGCCGAGAGCGTGCCGAACGGCCTCGCCAAGGCAGCCGACGCGAGATCCGTCGAGGCGAAGGCTGTCGTCGGCGCGAAGGCGGTCGACACGAAGACCGCCGCGGCCGGTCAGGCGACGCTCGATTGGGCCGACGGCGGCGGTCCGCCGACGATGCAGGTGCCCGCCGCCGAGCTGCTCGACGACGACGACCCCTACATCGCGGAGCTACGGCGTGCGATCGTCGATCCGTCGCCTCTCGGTCCCCGCGACGACTTCGAGCCTGACGATGCGATGGCTGACTTCTACGGGCGCGAGCTCGAAGACAGCCGGTGGAAGGGCTTCCGCCGCCGGCGCTGAGCCGGTCTCATCCTCACGCCTGTCACAGCACCTCAGCGAGAACGACCGCGATCTGCGCGGCGATCCCCGCGTTGTGCTCTGCGAGCGCAAGGTTCGCGGGAAGGCTCCGACCTTCGGTCGCCTCTGCGACGCGCTCGAGCACGAACGGCGTCACCGCCGGTCCGGTGATGCCCGCACGCGTCGCCTCGCGCTCGGCCGTGGCGAGGGCATCCACCATGAGCTCGGACGGCAGGGCGTCGGCTTCGGGGATGGGAACGGTCACGAGGACGCCACCGACGTAGCCGAGCTCCCACGCCGCGGTCGCGACGGCGGCCGCCTCATGGGGGGTGTCGACGCGATGCGCGAGCGGCAGCCCGCTCGACCGCATCCAGAACGCCGGCAGCTCGTACGTGCCGAAGCCGAGGACGGGCACGCCGAGCATCTCGAGGTGCTCGAGCGTGCGAGCGAGGTCGAGGAAGGCCTTGGCGCCTGCGGACACCGTCACGATCGGGTGCGCGGCGAGCGCGCCGAGGTCAGCGCTCACGTCTCCCGTGGCCTCGACGCCTCGGTGCACGCCACCGATGCCCCCGGTGGCGAACGCGCCGACGCCCGCCTTCGCGGCGAGCGCCAGCGACGCCGAGACCGTCGTCGCGCCGAACGACCAGCCCTGCGCGACCGCGACGGGCAAGTCGCGGGCGGCGACCTTGCGCGAGCCGGCGAGCACCCGCTCGTGCTCGTACGGCTCGAGCCCGACGCGCGCGACGCCGTCGATCACCGCGGTGACCGCAGGGACGGCGCCGAACGCACGAACAGCGGCGAGGCAGCGCCCGAGGGCCTGCTCGTTCGCCGGGCTCGGCAACCCCAACGTCGAGAAGATCGTGGACTCGAGGGCCACGACGGCTCGGCGATCGGCGATCGCGGACGCGACCTCGGGAGAGAGGAGGACCGAGGTCATCTCCTCGCCTCCGTCGTCGCGCCCGGCATTGTGAGGGTGCGCGCCGCGCACGCGTGGCCCACGGTCATCGCGCTGTCCACCGAAGCGCCGCCGCGCAGCGCGGGGAGGAAGCCGGCCGCGAACGCGTCGCCCGCTCCCGTCGTGTCCGTTGCCGCGCGGACCGAGGCCGGCGCGACCTCGGCGATCGGGCGGCCGCCGTCGATCGCGATGGCACTGTCGCGACCGCGATGGATGACCGCGAGCGCCACGCCCTTCGGGGCGCGATCCGAGATGTCGAGCAGCTCGGCCTCGGCTCCGTTCATCAGGAGCACATCGGGCTCGAGGTCGGCGAGCAGGTCGAGGTAGCGGCCGCAGCCGAAGTCCTCGAGCGTGGCGATCGACGACGCGTCGACGCTCAGCAATGCCTGTCGCGCTTTGGCGCGACGCGCGAGCTCGATCGCGGTCTGCGCGAGGCGCCCGGCCGTGAGCGAGTACGACGGGAGGTGGAGCACGTCGACGTCATCGAGCCATCGGTCGTCCACGACGTCCAACTCGAGGGCGGAGCCGCGGTCGGTGAGCATCGTGCGCTCGCCGTCGGGAGCAACGAGCACCACGACGGTGCCGGTGCGGCTGCCGGTCGCGCCTCGCTCGACGCGAACGTCGACACCGGCCGCGCTGAGTGCTGCGGTCAAGCGCTCGCCGAGCGCGTCGTCTCCCACCTGGCCGACGAAGCGAGACGCGGTGCCGTTGGAGGCGCAGAGCGCAGCGACGTTCGCCGCACTTCCTCCGCGACGGCGGAAGACCCGGGCCTCGACGTCGGTGCCGACCCCGGGTGGGCCCGAGAGCCAGACCACGACGTCCTCGACGAGGTCCCCGACGGCGCAGAGCACGCCGGGACCTTAGGGCCACGTTCGGTAGCGTCGGCGCCCGTGCCCGCGCCGATCGGCCTCATCGCGAACCCCGCCTCCGGAAGAGACATCCGCCGGCTCGTCGCGAACGCATCCACGTCGACGCTCAACGACAAGGTGACCGCGGTGCGCCGCGTGCTCATCGGCGCGGCGCAGTGTGGTGCAGAGCGCTTCGTCGTCCTGAGCGACGCGCCGCGCATCGTGCGCCGTGCGGCTGAGCCCGTCGAGCTCGACCATCTCGTCGAGGAGCTCGTCGCGCCCCGGCATCACGACGTGCGCGACACGATCGCCGCGGCGCGTGCGATGGGTGAAGTCGGGTGTGCCGCCGTCGTCGTGCTCGGTGGCGACGGCACGAACCGCGCGGTCGCGCTCGGCTGGCCGTCCGCGCCGGTCATCCCTATCTCGACCGGTACGAACAACGCGTTCCCTCTCACCGTCGAGCCGACGCTCGCAGGCATCGCCGCGGGCCTGCTCGCCTCCGGGCTCGTCGCGGTCGGCGAGGTGGGCGGGCCGGCGCCGGTGGTCCACCTCGAGATCGAGGGTGAGGGCACGGACCTCGCGGTGATCGACGCGGTCCTGCTCGCCGGCGGCCTTGTCGGATCCATGCTGTTGTTCGAGTCGACGCGACTCGCCGGCGCCGTCGTGTCGCGGGCGAGCTCGGGCGCGCTCGGGATGTGCGGGTTGGCTGGCGTGCTGCATCCCGACGACCCGCGCCCCGTCTCGGTCGCGTTCGGCGAGGGCCGAGACCTGTCGGTGCCGCTCGCCCCTGGCGCGTTCGTGATGGTCTCGGTGCAGCGGGCGACAAAGCTCGACTTGGGCGAGGTCGTCGAGTGGACCGGCCCCGGCGTGCTGGCCTTCGACGGCGAACGCAGCCGCAAGCTGGCCGAGGGTCAGCGCGCGTGGCTCAGGGTCGAGCGAGACGGTCCGATCGTCGTCGACGTCGTGAAGGCCGTCGGGCTCGGGGCGGCGCGCGGCGCCTTCGGGTAGGGGCGGCGCAATGCGCCGCCGGGTGCGCGAAGCACCCATTGTCGAGCGAAGCGAGCAGGAGCCGGCCGAAGAGAAGCGGAGGACGGCGACGAAGAATCAGCGCTGGTCGAGCTCTTGGGAAGCGAGCGCCGCGAGCCGTGGCGTGCCCTGCGACAGGACCTCGACGTCCACATCGCGCTGGTCGCCCATCGCTCCGGCGGCGTAGCGCGCGTAGACGCCTTCGGAGATGCACGCGAGCCGCCAGTACTGGAACGCGCAGTAGTACGCGAGCTCGCTCACATCGCGGCCCGTGCGCTCGCCGTAGCGCGCCACCGCCTCGGCCCGAGTCGGGAACCCGGGCAGCTGGGTCGCCGCGTCGGGCCGCGCGGTGCGCACGTCGCCGGCCTCGGTCCAGGTGATCGCGAGCATGCCGAGGTCAGCCATCGGGTCGCCCAACGTGCACAGCTCCCAGTCGAGGACCGCGGCGAGCGGGCCGTCCGGACGACAGATGCAGTTGTCGAGCCGGTAGTCGCCGTGCGCGATCGCCGCTTTGCCTTGCGCGGGGACGCGCTCGGCGAGGCGGCGGTGCACCTCCTCCACGAGGGGAAGGTCGCGCGTGGTCGAGGCCTCGAACTGCGTCGACCATCGCTTCAGCTGGCGCTCGATGTAGCCCTCCTTGCGTCCGAGGTCGCCGAGGCCCACCTCGTCCGGGTCGACGCGGTGCAGGTCCGCGAGCACGTCGACGAGCGAGCGACCCATGACCGCTCGCGTCTCAGGGGTGGTCGTCGCGCGTCCGACCTCGACGTCGCGCACGATGATCCCGTCGACGAACGACATGACGTAGAACGGCGTGCCGTTCACGTCGACGTCGTCGCACATCGCCAGGGCGTCGGGCACCGGCACCGGCGTCGGACCGAGTGCCGCGATGATCTTGTGCTCACGGCCGACATCGTGCGCGGTGGCGAGCACCGAGCCGAGCGGCGGCCGCCGAAGGATCACCGATCGGCCGTTCGCATCGTCGACCTTGAACGTCAGGTTCGACCGACCGCCTGCGACGAGGATGAACTCGAAAGGCTCCTTCAGCCCGGCGACGTGGTCTGTGAGCCAGGCGCTGACCTTGGCCTGATCGATGCCCTCGGGAGTCGACACGGGCGGCGACGTTACCGTCGCGCCTACAGATTGGGGTGGTGCCCATGAAAGAATCCCTGGGTGCCTTCGGTGCGCCTGTCGCGACGCGCCGCGTTGGTGCTGTGCGCGGTCATCGTGGCGTTGGCTCCCATCGCCGGGTGGATCGCATCGACAAGCGCCCGTGGGGATCGCGCCCCAGAAAACCTCAACGTCGCCGGTCAGGCCGTGGGCGGCGACACGCGCGCGGACCTGACGCAGGTCGTCGACAGCCTCGCCACCGCCTATGCGGCCCTCCCGGTGACAGTGGTCGCTGGTGACGTCACTGTCAGCTCGACGGCAGGCGCGTTGGGGCTCTCGGTCGACGAGCCGGCCACCGTGAAGGCAGTCATGGACCACGGCGAGAGCGGGTTCGCCGGCGCCCGGTTCTTCCACTGGGTGTGGTCGTACGTCTCGGACTCCGACGTCGAGCCGCCGGTCGGCGTCGACGACGCCGTGGCGACTGCCGAGGTCAACCGGCTGCTCGCAGGCAAGACCGGCGGCCCGGTCGAGCCGTCGTTCGCGCAGGAGGGAGGCAAGCTCGTCGCGGTGGCGGGCCATCCCGGCCTCGGGATCGAGACTCCCGACGTAGTCGCCGGGCTGCACTCGTTGCGCTACTCGAAGAAGGACATGAAGGTCGAGGTCGCCAGCCACACCGTGCAGCCGAAGTACTCCGTGGACGACGCGCAGAAGCTCGTGGACGAGGCGAACGAGCTCACCTCGCAGCCGATCGAGGTCAAGGCGGGTGAGATGACGACGTCGCTCGACGTGCCGACGCTTCGGTCGCTCCTCGTGGGCAAGGCCGGCGCGGATGGCCTCACCGTCGGCCTCGACCCGACCGTCACGAACGACGCCCTCGCCAAGCAGCTCGCCGCGGCCGCGACCCCTCCGCAGGACGCGTCGATCTCGATCGTCAACGGCGTGCCCACACCCGCGCCCGGACATCCCGGTGCGAAGTGCTGCGCAACGTCGGCTCCCGACGTGCTGTTCGCCGCCCTGCACGCGCGCCCGAGCGGTCCGGTCGACCTTCCGCTCGAGGAGGTGCCGCCCGCGCTGTCGACCGATCAGCTGAACGCGCTCGGCCTCAAGGAGGTCGTCGCGACCTTCACGACCAAGCACAAGGCCGGCGAGGCCCGCGTCACGAACATCCACCGCATCGCCGACCTCGTGCGAGGCACGATCATCCGGCCGGGTGAGGTCTTCTCGATCAACCAGCTGGTGGGGCAGCGCACCGAGGAGAAGGGCTTTGTGTTCGCGCCTGCGATCGCCGAGGGTGTCCACGAGGATGAGGTCGGGGGCGGGGTGTCACAGTTCGCGACGACGCTCTTCAACGCGTCGTTCTTCGCCGGCCTCGACTTCGTGCAGTACCAGAGCCACAGCCTCTACATCTCCCGCTACCCGTACGGGCGCGAGGCGACGCTCGGATGGCCGGGTCCCGACCTTCAGATCCGCAACACGACGCCGTACGGCATCCTGATCTGGCCCTCGTACACGAACTCGAGCCTCACGGTCACGTTGTTCTCGACGAAGTACTTCTCCAGCGTCGACCAGTCGAACCAGACGTCCGCGCCGAGCGGCGTGTGCACGTCGGTCGTCACCGAGCGGACGCGCGTGTACCTCGACGGCACGAAGAAGGTCGATGTCGTGCGCGCTCGCTACCGTCCGAGCGAGGGGATCAACTGCGACGGCAGCGGCCCGGGCACCACGACGACCACGACTTCGACGACGGTGCCGGCCGAGACGACGGTCGCACCGACGACGGTTCCTCCCACCGCACCGACCGAGCCCACGACCGCGCCGACCGTTCCCGTCGAGACCCCTCCGACGGTACCGACGACGGTGTTGCTCGCTCCGTCGAACCCTTAGAGGCGACGTCTCAGACCGGGACGCCTCAGGCCGGGACGACGCGAGCTGCGCCCGCGGTCACGAGCCGATGCAACGTGGCGCACACGTCGAACGCGCTCGCACCGAGCAGACGCGTGATGTCGGCGATCGAACGACGACCGTCGAGGTGAGCGACGACGCGCCACTCGGCTGGCGAGAGCACGAGGTCGGGAGCGTCTGGCGGCACTTCGTCAGCGAGGGTGACGACCACCGCGATCGAAGGCAGCACCGTCGCCACCTCGCGCCAACGGTCGAGCCTCTCGCGGCTCGCTGCGATCAGGCTCTCGACCGAGTGCTGCCGTCCACCTGCGAGCGGATGCCGCTCGCCGCCGCGGAACTCGAAGTCCGCCGCGGAGGTGACGGTCAGCTCGAAGACGGCGTCGACGATGCGCGAAAGGACAAGCCGATCGGTCTCGGCAGGGTCGATCCCCGCGTGGCGTTCGAGTGCCTCGGCGAGGGGGACGCCACCCGCTGACTCGGCCCAGGCGGAGCTCAGCTGCGCTTCGTCCGCCAGGCCGGCCGCCTCGAAGGCGTCCTTGAGGGGAAGGCTCGTGGTGGCGTCGGCCCCGTAGACCTCGCCGTCGACGAACCAGAGGATGCTGTGAGAGTCGCCGCTCAGGACGAGCGCGCCCGACTGCCTCGTGCCCGCGAGGAACTGGAGGATCTCCTCCGCGCCGAAGTCTTGGAGCGTGCCGCGGAGAGCCGCGGTGGTGGCCGTGCTCATGCCCTGTCTAGATCGGCCGCTCTCGGCGCCTCGTGAGTCTTCTGCCGGTTGCCTTAAGAGTGCCCCGTGCGAGGTCGATAGGTCACCGTTACCTACCGCATGACGGGGTGATCACATCCGATGAAGGTTCGTTGGAAGCTCGTTGCCATCTTGGCGGTGCCGCTCGCCGCTCTTCTCGGCCTTGCCGGGCTCGGCGTCGCGCAACGCAACGGCGATGCCCATAACGCCGCGCAGGCCGCCCAGCTGACCGTGCTCGCGTCGAAGGTCACCAACGCCGCGACTGACCTCCAGCTCGAAGCCAACTGGTCCGCATGGTTCATCACGACCGGCGGCCTGCAAGGCGGCGATCAGCTGAAGGTGCAGCGCGCCGCGACCGACGAGGCGATGACCGCGCTGCACGACGCGTTGGTCAGCTTCGACACGGGAGCGTTCAGTGACGACTTCAGTGCGAAGCTCACGCTGACCGCTGACCGCATGATGGGCTACCAGATCATCCGCCCGTCGGTCGACCAGCTCGCGAAGAACGGCTCCGATCCGATCGCGCTCTATGCGCTGTCCGGTAGCCAGCTGCTCGACCTCAACACGCTGATCGCCGAGGAGAGCCCGGACGACTCGCTGTCCGGCTCGTTCAGCTCGTACGTCGCGGGTTCCAAGGCGAAGCAGTCGAGCAGCGACTCGTTCTCGCTGATCACCGAGAGCCTCGGCGGCGGGGTGCTCACCGATCAGCACTACGCCTCATTGGTGCGCTCGCAGCTCGACCACCAGACGCAGCTCGGCGTGTTCCTCTCGCTCGCGACTCCCGAGCAGAAGGAGCTCTACCGCCGAACGATCACCGGTCCCGCCGTCTCGGCGACGACCGACGGTGTCAACGAAGTCATCACCTCGGGAGTCGGCGCGCCCATCACGCTCGATCCGACGTCGTGGCAGCAGGACAGCATCACGACGCTCAACCTCGGTCGCCAAGTCGAGACCACGGTCGAGAACGACCTGCTCTCGCAGGCGAGTGAGCAGCAGTCCGCCGCACACCGCGACGTCATCGCCTATGGGCTCCTCGCACTTTCGGCCGCTGCGTTCGCGATCGCATCGGCGGTCGTGCTCAGCCGGGCCATCACCCGTCCGCTCCGCCGCCTCGCCATCGCCGCTCACGAAGTCGCCGACGAGCAGCTGCCCAGCCTCGTCGAGGCGCTCCGCAACCCGAGCGAAGACGGCTCGGTGGCAATGCCGCACATGACTCCCGTCGAACGAACTTCGAAGGACGAAGTCGGTGACCTCGCTGAGGCGTTCGCCTCGATCCAGGAGACCGCGGTGCTCGGTCGCGATCGAGCAGTCGAACCTCCTCCGCAAGGGCATCGGCGAGCTCTTCGTGAACCTCGCCCGCCGCAACCAGAGCCTCCTCGATCGTCAGATCGGCTTCCTCGACCAGCTCGAAGCCGCCGAGACCGATCCCGATGCGCTCGAGAACCTCTTCAAGCTCGACCACCTCGCGACCCGCATGCGGCGCAACGCAGAGTCGCTGCTCGTCCTCGCGGGCATCGAGGCTCCTCGCCGCTGGGGCAAGCCCGTCGCGCTCGGTGATGTGGTGCGCGCCGCCGTCGGTGAGGTCGAGGACTACTCCCGAGTGCACGTGGCTGCGCTCGACGACGTCTACGTGCTCGGCAATGCCGCCGCCGACGTCGCCCACCTCCTGTCTGAGCTGCTCGACAACGCGACGCAGTTCTCGGCTCCGGGCACTCGGGTCGAGGTCATCGGTCGCCGCAAGGGAGGCGGCTATCTCCTGTCGGTGTCGGACCTCGGCATCGGCATGACGCCGCCGCAGCTGGCCGAGGCCAACGAGCTCCTCGCACATCCGCCGGTGACCGGCCTCACCCTGTCTCGCTCGCTCGGCTTCATCGTGGTCGGCCGGCTCGCCAAGCGCTACGGCGTCACCGTCGAGCTCACGAGCGCCGCGGTCGGCGGGCTCACCGCGCTGGTGGACCTCCCGCCGTCGCTGCTCACGGCGCCGTCGTCCGGTGACGGCTTCACGCCCGATCCGAACGAGGCGACGTCGCTCGCGCTGCTCGGCACTCTCGACCCCCAGCCACCGGTCGGCCCGCTCGTCAGCACGGCGAGCAAGGCACCGGCATGGACGCGGGCCGAGGAAGAGCCCGACGCGGTGTGGGAGCGCCTGATCGAGATCAGCCCCGACCAGGGCGTCGAGTCCGACCGTCAGACCGTGACCAGCGGCTGGGACGTCGGCGACACGACCTCGGGCCCGTGGTCCGATGTGCCGCCCTCGACGCCGGCCGTGCCGGTCGCCCGGGCACCCGAGGCGCCGCTCGCGACCGTCTCTGCCGCGGCGACGCTCGCCGAGGCCATCCCCGCCTCGCCTGAGGTCGACGCAGCCCTCGCCGAGCTCACCTCCAAGGACGGCTCACCGCTGACCTCGAGCGGCCTCCCCAAGCGCCGTGCGGCCGAGAAGGGCGTCAACGGCGACGGCCTCTCTGCCGACATCCTCCCGTCGAGCCCGCTCGACGTCCCGGCTCCCTCGCCGCTGCCTCGGCGCAACGCGAGTGGTACGCGGTCGTTCTCCTCCTCAGCGGGACTCGCCGACCAGTCGTCGGCCCGGGCATCGAGCCGCTCGCCCGAAGAGATCCGGTCGCTGCTGTCGAGCTACCGCAGCGGCCTCACCCAGGGTCGCCTCAGCGACGCCCTCAAGTCCCGCACCAATGGTTCAGCGAATGCTGAGAACGGAGAGCAGTCATGACGGGCCTCAGCCCCGATGCCCGCAACATCAGCTGGCTCGTCTCGAGCTTCGTGCAGCGGGTCCCCGGCGTCGCCCACGCGATCGTCGTGTCGTCCGACGGGCTCCCGATGGCCGTGTCGGAGGGCCTCGACCGTGAGGCCGCTGATCGCTTCGCAGCCGTCGCGTCGGGCCTGATCGGCCTTGCCAACGGCGTCGCCGGTCCGTTCGGCGGCGGCCCGGTGCACGAGATCATCATCGAGATGGAGCGTGCGTTCCTCTTCGTCACTGGCATCAGCGACGGGTCCTGCCTCGCGGTGGTGGCCCAGGCGGGCTGCGACGTCGGCCTCGTCGGCTACGAGATGGCGGTGCTCGTCGAGCGCGCCGGTCCCGTCCTGACGCCGGCGCTTCGGGCCGAGCTCCAAGGCGCGCTTCCGGCGTGAACGACCGGGTTCTGGCCGACCTGGCGGGGGACGGGGACGCCCCTCCACGCGGCGACCGCGGCAGCAACCTGCGCGCGGCGTTGCCGCTCGACATCCCGCGCTCCGCGTCGCACGACGAGCTGTGGGATCGCGACACGGCCGGCAAGGCGAAGGACGTCGAGGAGCCCGAAGCGGCGACGCCCGACGAACAGCCCCACGGACAGCCTCACGAGCAGCCACTTCCTGACGTCGTGAGCGAGGCGCTCGCCGCGTACGCGACTCCCTCGGAGGAGCCGGCGCCCCCGGCGCCAGCGGTTGCCGAGGCTCCCGCGGTTCCTGTTCGCACCACCTCGAGTGTGCGGCCGCAGGAGCTCGGTGAAGACGGTCCGGGTCGCCTCGTGCGGCCCTACGCGATGACCGGCGGGCGTACACGTTCCGCCGGCGCGGAGATCCCCCTCGAGGCACTCGTCATCCTCACCGACGAGGGCCGGCGCGCGGAGGGTCTTGCATGGGAACAGAGGGCGATCGCGGAGCTGTGTGCTTCGCCGTTGTCGGTGGCCGAGGTCTCGGCTCACTTGAAGGTGCCGCTCGGGGTGGCTCGAGTCCTCGTTGGCGACATGGCGGCCGAGGGCTTGGTCGAGATGAGTGGTGCAAGCGGGAGCGAGCAAGCCCCGAATGACCTGAACCTCCTTGAAAGGGTGCTCAATGGCCTTCGTGCCCTCTGATCGGTCGGCGGGGCACGCGCCCACACCGGTGAAGATCGTCATCGCGGGCGGCTTCGGTGCCGGCAAGACGACGTTCGTGGCCGCCATCTCCGAGATCGTCCCGTTGTCGACCGAGGCGGCGATGACCTCGGTCAGCGTCGGCGTCGACGACAACTCGAAGCGCCAGGCGGGCAAGACCACGACGACGGTCGCGCTCGACTTCGGCCGCATCACACTCGGCAGCGATCTGATCCTGTACCTGTTCGGCACGCCCGGGCAGGACCGGTTCTTCTTCATGTGGGACGAGCTCGTCCGTGGAGCGATCGGCGGCGTCGTGCTCGTCGACACTCGCAGGCTCGACGAGTGCTTTCCGGCGGTCGACTACTTCGAGAGCCGCGACCTTCCTTTCATCGTCGCGGTCAACTGCTTCGACGGTGTCGTCGAGCACAAGATCGATGACGTGCGCGAGGCGCTCGACGTGCCTGGCGATGTGCCGATCGTGCTGTGCGATGCGCGCACCCGTCAGTCGGTGAAGCTCGCGCTGCTCGAGATGACCCAGCACGCGATCACGCGGGCTGCGGCTGCCCACTCGCTCGCTGCTCGTTAAGCCCCCAAGACCTTCTCGAGCACCGCGACCCGCTTCGCGGGCCGGCCCGTGCGGCGTTCGACGCGGTCGGCGCTGCGCGCGAGCCCGGTGAGCGCGCGGTGGCCGAGCCATCGCAGCGGCTCGGGTTCCCAGTCGGGGGACCGGTGCTGCACCCACGGCAGGCGCGTGATCGCAGTGTCGGCGCCCGTGATGAGGTCGGCGAGCGTGCGTCCGGCGAGGTTCGTGGTCGACACGCCATCGCCGACGTACCCGCCGGCCCAAGCGAGCCCCGCCTCGCGGTCGTAGCCACATGACGGGTACCAATCGCGCGGCACCCCGAGCGGACCGCCCCACACGTGGGTGATGCGCGCGTCGTTCGTCCGGGGGATGAGCTCGCCGAGCACGCGGCGGAGGTCGACGAACACCGACTCGACCCGGTCGAAGTCGGACCGGATCCTCGAGCCGAAGTGGTACGGCGCGCCGCGGCCCCCGAACGCGATGCGGTCGTCCGCGGTCCGCTGGCCGTAGATGATCAGGTGCCGTCCGTCGGACATCGTCTCGCGGCCGGCCCATCCGATCTCGTCCCAGACCTCTGTCGGGAGCGGCTCGGTCGCGAGCATCAACGAGTAGATCGGCACGACGGCACGGCGCGACTCGGGGAGCGTCGCGGTCCACGCCTCGGTCGCGCGGACGACGACGTCGGCTCTGACGGTGCCATGCTCGGTGCGCAACGTGCTCCCGTCGATCGCTTGCACGCGTGTGTGCTCGAACAGCGAGACGCCGGCGCGCTCGACGACGTCGGCGAGTCCGCGCGCGAGCCGCGCCGGATGGATCGCCGCGCAGTGCGGCGTGTGCGCCGCTCCGAGCTGGCCGGCGACCTCGATGCGCTCGCGGGCTGCGGTGGCGTCAAGCCATCGTTCGTCGTCGTCCGCGAAGCCGAGCGCGTGCGCTCCCTCGACGCGGCCGCGCAGGCGTTCGACGTGCGCCGCGTTGGTGGCGAAGTGGGTCGTGCCGCCCTTGACGAAGTGGCAGTCGATGCCTTCGTCGGCGCTCACCTTGCCGACCTCGTCGACGGTGTCGAACATTGCCCGCTGCATCGCGATCGCCGCCGCCCGTCCGTGCTCGCTCGCGATCCTCGCCGGCTCGACGGCGAAGAGGGCCGAGCACCAGCCGCCGTTGCGGCCCGACGCGCCGAACCCCGCGATCTCCGATTCGAGGATCGTGATCCGCAGCGACGGATCGGCGCGACGCAGGTAGTACGCCGTCCAGAGGCCCGTGTAGCCGGCGCCCACGATCGCGACGTCGCACTGCAGGTCGCCGGGCAACGGCGCGCGGGGCTCGAGCGAGCCCGGCACCGTGTCGAGCCAGAGGCTGCGCGATCCGTAGGTCGGGGCGTCTGACGGGGCCGTCACGGCGCAAGGGTACGCTCAGACCCACGCAGACCTGGGGGAGGTCACCTTGAAGTTCGGCATCTTCTACGAGTTGCAGCTCCCACGACCTTGGGAAGAGCACTCCGAGTTCGAGCTCGTGCAGAACGCGCTCGACCAGATCGAGCTCGCCGACAAGCTCGGGTTCGACTACGCGTGGGAGGTCGAGCACCACTTCCTCGAGGAGTACTCGCACTCCTCTGCACCCGAGGTCTTCTTGGCGGCGGCCAGTCAGCGCACGAAGAACATCCGCCTCGGTCACGGCATCATCCAAATCACGACGAACCACCCGGCCCGAGTCGCCGAGCGCGTCTCGACGCTCGACCTCGTGAGCAAGGGCCGCGTCGAGATGGGGATGGGTGAGGCGAGCTCGGTCACCGAGCTGCATCCGTTCGATCGACGCTTCCGTGACAAGCGCTCGGTGTGGGAAGACGGAGTGAAGTGCGTCCTGCCGATGTTCACCGAGGAGGGTTGGGAGTACCACGGCGAGTGGTTCGACTTCCCGCTCCGCAACGTCGTGCCGAAGCCGTTGCAGAAGCCGCATCCGCCGTTGTGGGTCGCGTGCAGCCAGCTCGACACGATCGAGATGGCGGGCCGGCGCGGCATGGGCGCGCTCGGCTTCCAGTTCGTCTCGGCCGAGGCCGCGCACGCGTGGGTCAACGCGTACTACAACGCGTACACGAAGCACCTCGACAAGCTGTGCGACTACCAGACGAACCCGAACATCGCGGTGGTGTCTGGGTTCATGCTCGCCGACACCGACGAGGAGGCGCAGCGCCGCGCCGAGGGCTGGACGTTCTTCCAGTTCGCGTTGGTCTTCTACAACACGCACGGCCCCGTCGATCCGGGCACCGTGAACCTGTGGGAGGAGTACCTCGCCTGGAAGGAGACACCGAAGGGCCAGGCCGCGACCGTCGGCTCCGGGCTCATCGGCTCGGTCGACACCGTGCGCAGGCGGCTCCGCGCGTTCGAGGAGTCGAACGTCGACCAGGTGATCTTGCTCAACCAGGCGGGCAAGAACTCGCATGCCGACATCTGCGAGAGCCTCGAGATGTTCGCGACGCGAGATCATGCCGGACTTCCACGAGCGCGAGGGCGAGCACCAGGAGTGGAAGCGAAAGGTGCTCGCGGGCGAAGCTCGATCTCGAGGAGATCGACACCGCGCCCTACAACATGCCGTCGAACCAGACGCCGACGTCGAAGCTCAAGGACGCCGGGCTCTCAGCGGTGCAGGCCGCGGAGGCGACTGCCAAGGCCTAGCTCGCGCAGAACGCCTTGGCGGGCGGCACCGTCAGGTTGATCAGGTAGTCGTTCACCATCTGTGCGACGCACGGGCTCTCGATGTAGCCCGTGTGGCCGTCGCCGTCGCGCGTGATGAGCACGCCCGACTTCAGGGTCGACGCCATCCGCTCGGCCCACACGTACGGCGTCGCCGGGTCGCGGGTCGTGCCGACCACCACGATCGGAGGAGCGCCGTCCGCGGTCGCGACGGGGATCGGGTCCGGAGGCACAGGCCAGTACGTGCACGTGAGGTTGGTCCAGCCGATGACCGCCCCGAACCGGGGCGACGTCTTCTCGAGATCAGTCGCGAGCGACTCGACCTGGGACGTCGTGTCGCGCTCGGGGTCGTCGAGGCAATTCACGGCGGTGTTGATGTCCCATTGGTTGTTCCACGTGCCGTCGTTCGCCCGGCCCGAGAGCGAGTCCGCCAGCTGCAGGAGGAGGCTGCCGTCGCCCTGTTGCGCCTGGCGGAGGCCGGTGGCGAGCGGGCTCCACAGCTCCTTCGCGTAGAGCGCGCTGATGGCGCCAGACACGAGGTAGCCCTGCGTGAGCACGCGGCTGTCGTGGGCCGCGGGGATCGGCTTGGTGTCCACCTGCTTCAGGAGCTGGTCGTAGAGACCGGCGGCGTCGGGGCCGGCGGGGCACTGCGGGTTGGCGTCGCAGTCCTTCGCGAACGCGTCGAAGGCCTGCTCGAACCCTTCGGCTTGCTTCGCTGGGAAGTCGGTCGCCGCGGGATCGGGATCGACCGCCCCGTCGAGCGCGAGGGCCCGCACCTTGTCGGGGAAGAGCTGCGCGTAGACGCTGCCGAGTCGGGTGCCGTAGGAGAAGCCGAGGTAGGTGAGCTTGTCGTCGCCCACCGCCTCGCGGATGCGGTCCATGTCCCGTGCGGCGTCGACCGTGCCGAAGTGCGAGAGCTCGTCGCCGTACTTCGCCTTGCAGCTGGCACCGAACTGCTTGTTGAGGTCCTCGAGCGTCGGGATCTCGGCAGGAGTCGGGACTGCGTCGAAGGCGGCGTAGGCGTCCTTCTGCTGGTCGGTGAGGCAGACGATCGGGTCGCTCTCGCCGACCCCTCGGGGATCGAAGCTGACGAGGTCGAAGCGGTCGCTGATCGAGCTGTCGATGGCGAAGAGGACCTGCGGCAAGAACTCGACGCCGCTGCCGCCAGGGCCGCCGGGGTTCATCAGCAGCGAGCCGATGCGCTGCGACGGGTCTCCGGCCTGCTTGCGGATCAGCGCGAGCGAGATCGTCTTGCCCGATGGGTCGCTGTAGTCGAGCGGCACGTCGAGCGTCGCGCAGTCGAACTTCGGCTGAGACTTGCACGGCGTCCAGTCGAGGGTGCCCGACGGGATTGCGCCGGTCGCGGCTGTCGTGTCGGGCGAGGCGGCGGTCGTGCCCGCGCTCGCTGCAGTGGTCGAGGACGAGGCGTTTGAGTCGTCCGAGGCGCAGCCCGCCGCGAGGGCGGCCACGACCACGGCGACGGCGATGGCGCGGAGCACCCCGTCATGGTGCCCGGTCGGCGGTTCCGAAAAGGATCACCCTGACGGCGCGCTGCCCTCGTACGGTTCGTCATGGACCGAGACGTGCTCGACCACTACTCCGCCGGTGAGGAGGAGGCGCGGCTCGCGGGATGGTCGCTCGAGCGTCTGCGGACCGAAGCGCTGCTCGTCGAGCACCTGCTGCCGCCGCCGACGCGGGTGCTCGACGTCGGCGGAGGGCCGGGGCGGTACGCCGCGTGGATGGCGCTGCAAGGGTGGCGCGTGACCCTCCTCGATCCGGTGCCGCTCCATTGCTCGCAGGCAGCGGCTCTTGTGCCGGGGCGGGTTGCGCTCGGTGAAGGAGCGCGGCTCCCGCATGCCGACGCGACGTTCGACAACGTGCTCCTGCTCGGGCCGCTCTATCACCTGCTCGACCGCGTCGATCGAGTGGCAGTGCTCCAGGAGGCGGCGCGGGTCGTGCGTCCGGGGGGAACCGTGATCGCCGCGGCGATATCCCGGTTGGCGTCGATGTTCAGCGGCTTCAGGGAAGGGATGATCACCGACGCACGGTTCCGGGCGATCGTCGTCGCCGATCTGCAAGCCGCGCACGCACCGCAACGCCGATCGCACGCCGGGATGGTTCACGACCGCGTTCTTCCACTCGCCGCCAGTGCTCGCGGAGGAGATGAGAGAAGCCGGCTTGGAGGACGTGCGAGTCGTCGGCGTCGAGGGCCCGGCCTGGCTGTGGGGCGACCGGGGCGCCGAGCCGGACGAGGCCGAGTGGCGGGAAGCCGCGCTGTGGGCAGCGCGGGAGGTCGAGTCGGATCCGGAGTTCATGCCGGTCTCCGCGCACCTGCTCGGGATCGCTCGCCGCTGATCCGCCTCCGCGGCCCCCTGCCCGCCCACCCCCCAACAATTCCGCTGCCACGTTGGCGGCGATTCGACGTCGATTCGCTGCCAATGGGGCAGGGGAATGTCACACCCTGGAGGCAGAGTCGGGGGGCGGCGGCTGCCCGGTGATCGGGGCACCGCCGCACACTCGGCCTCGTGGGCGCACTCCTGCACCGGCGACGGCCCTCCCAAGAACGCAGCCCCCGCACCTCGGGAGGCCATCATGCCCAACCTCGGCAGCTGCGACGCCGGCGACCTCTGGTTCCTCCGCTTCTACTCCGGCTTGCGCCGCCCTCACTACGACCAGCTCATGGCCGAGCTCGACACGATCGTCGGGCAGATCGCCGTCCTCGACGCCGAAGCCATTGACCGCGCCAACCAACGTCGAGAGCTGATCGAACGCGCCAAGGACCTCCGCGACACCGTCTGGCCGATCGTCCCGCACCACCACGGCCGCCGGCCACCGGCGCCCGACGAACGGCCACTCCCTCCGCTCCGCCACGACGCCGAGCACCTGACCGGGCGCCGCCTCCGCTCGGTCTGCCTCGCCCTCCTCGGTCGCCACGGCGAGCTGCCGCTCTTCGAGCTCCACTCCCACCTTCACCTGCACGGCTACGCGGTCGCTGGGCCGAACCCGGTGAAGAAGCTCGCCGACGCGATGGGCTACGAGGTCGAGAAGCGCCGGCTCGTCCGCACCAAGCGGGGCACCTACCGCCGCGCCGGCGGCTTCCGGCCACGCGAAGGTCGCTTCGGCGCACCCATGCTCAACCCGCCCTCGCGGTTCGATCCCGACGAGCTCGTGCGGCGCTATCGCGCGGTCGACCCTGCTCTCTTCGAGAGCGAGGAGCGCTGGTATCCGGAGCTGCCGGACTTCACGGCCAGGACGCGGTCTTCTGCCGACGATCCGCAGCTGCGAGGTACTGATACGGATCCACCGCAGGTCCACCGTTCGGATGGATCTCGAAGTGCAGATGGGGGATCCCGCCCGCGGCGTTCCCGGTGTTGCCCACATAGCCGACGACCGTCCCCGCGGGCACGATGTCGCCTTCGTGCACGTCGTCGGCGAACTTCGAAAGGTGCGCGTAGTAGTAGTACGTCCCGCTCCGACCCGCGAGCCACAGCTTGATGCCGCCGAGTCGATCAGTTCCCATGGCGACGACCATCCCGGGCTCGACGGAGACGAGCTGCGCGCCGAGCGGGGCCGCGATGTCGTTGCCTTCGTGCGTGTGCTGATCGGGAGTGCCGACCATCCGCGGCGCGCCGAAGTCCGATCCGAACGCGTGCGGGCCGACCACCGGGAACAGGATGTCGCGCAGGCCGCGCTGGGCACGCTGCCAAAGGCCCACGGTCAACGTCGTGAGCGCAGCGTCGCCGCGGGCGGCGTCCTCTGCGATCTGGGTCGACGCGTGGTCGTGCTCGGCCTGGCTCAGGATGTCGTCGGCGGTCGACACTGCGCCGTCGACCGAGTCGCGCAGCGCGAGATAGCGGCTCACCGAGTCGGAGTCGCCCTCCAGCACGACCTCGACGAGCGCGCGCCGGTCGAGCAGCTGCGTGGCATTGCTCGACTGCAAGAACCCCTCGAGGCTCGCGGTCGGCCCACGCGTGTAGGCCCAACGCACCCGGTCTTCGAACACCCGCCGGGCGTCGCTGAGCTGTGCCAGCGCGGCCCGCTGCTTCGCCGACAGCTTGTCGACGCGCTCCTTGGCGGTGTCGACCGCGCCTGCCGGTCACCGCGTTGCGCATCTCGGCCTCGCTCAGCCTTGCCTGCATCTCGTTGTTCGCGTCCTGGGCGGCTCGGACGAGGGCGGTCACCCGCGTCGGCACTCCGGCCACGACCTTCGCGGGCCGACTGCCTCGCGTGGGCAGCTCGACGAGCACCGCGGGCACGATCGGCACGCTCTCGGTCTGTCCCTCGATGACGCCGTCCGGAGGAAGAGGCGGAACGACCGACGTGTCGGGCACCGACGTGCTTGCGTCGGCCGCAGCCGTCGTCGTGGTCTCCTCGGGACGATTGGGAGCGGCCACGGTCGTGGCCGTCGTGTCTGACCCGGCGGTCGTGGACGCGCTCGTCGTCGTCGGCTCGGACGTCGACGGAGCGTCGGCGACCGTCGTGGTCGGGGACGGGTCGGAGCTCGACGGGCTCGGCACGTCCTGCGCGCCAGCCTGATCAGCGAGGGTCGATGCGATCAGGAGGCCGAACGCCAGGGCGGCCGCGACAGCCGGGCGGCGGATCGGGCTCACTCTCAACACTTCGGTCGAGAGCGTAGGGGGCCTTGAGCCCCGCTCCGAGCGATGGTCAGGCGACGGTCAAAGCAGGGCCTCCGACCAGGCCAGACGGTCGGAACCGAGCGGATCGTCGACGACCTCGACCTGGCGGTCGAAGACCATCGTCGACCGAGACGCTGGGTCGTACGACGGCCACGCCGGCATCCCCGCATGGTCGGGCGAGCCGGTCCGGGCGAACGCGGTCCACGCGGCGTTCATCACCTTGGCGAGAGGAGCCCGGTCTTCGCCGTTCCCCGTGAGCAGCTCGACGCCGGGTTGGTGGACGTTGTCGAACACGAACGGGATCTCGAGCGCGTGGCACGCGCCGAGCCGACCGTCGAGCGCGGGGCTCTGCCACGTGAAGAGGTAGAGGTAGGCGGGCTTGCCGACCGCGTGCTGCGCTTCCGCCATCTGCACGGCCGCGAGCCTGAACGTCTCATCGGTCGCGATCGCCATCGAGACCTCGCTCGCGGCCTCATCCGGTCTCGTCGCCGCGTATGCGTCGAAGAGCCGCTCCGCATGGTCACCGGCAACGCCTCGCAGCCCCGCGATGGCACCGTCTCGGTCGATGCTCTGCAGCGCGACGTCCCACACCGCGAAGAGCTTGATCTCGTCACGGTTGGTGCCCACGATCACGGGGACGTCCGCGGCCGACCCGGCAGCGATCGCGTCGAGCGGCATCTCGAGCAACGAGGTGCCGTCCGGTGCCGGACTGAACGCTTGCATGTCGGCGCCGCCCACGCCGCGGCGCGAGCGCCGCGCGCTCAACCGTCCTTGGGCCTCGAGGATCTGCTCGATGGGGATCTCAGCGAGGCGGTCGAGATGCGCGGACTCGACACCCAGCTCAGCGAGGAGCAGCTCGGCCCGCTCGCCCGCGGCCTCGCGCGTGCGCACCTGGCCGAACGACGCGCTCTGCGCGACCGCCTTGTGGAAGAGCCCTTTCGCGGACGGCGTCGCGAGCAACGTCACCACGCTGCATCCGCCCGCCGACTCGCCATAGATCGTGACGTTGTCCGCATCACCGCCGAACGCCGCGATGTTCTCGCGCACCCACGAAAGCGCGGCGACCTGGTCGAGGATCCCGCAGTTCGCCGACGACCCCCACGCCTCGCCGCCGAGGTCGGCGAGGTGCGTGAAGCCCAACGCGCCGAGCCGGTAGTTCGCCGTCACGATCACGACGTCTCCCTGCAGCGCCATGCTGGTGCCGCTGTACCACGGGCTCGCGGCCGTGCCGGTCGTGAACCCTCCGCCGTGGATCCACACCATCACCGGACGCTTCGCGTCGTCACACCCCGGCGTCCACACGTTGAGGGTGAGGCAGTCCTCGCTCTGGCCGAGCGGCGTGTTGCCCGCGATCGCCTCCAACGCGGACGGGTTCTGCGGCGCCATCGGACCGAACGCGAGCGCCTCGCGCACGCCGGTCCACGGGGTCATCGGCTGAGGCGGACGGAACCGCAGCCGCCCGACCGGTGGCGCCGCGTACGGGATGCCGCGGAACACGACGGCGCCGCGGTGCGCGTCGCCGATGAGCTTTCCTGAAGTCGTCTCGACCGTCACTGCGTGCTCAGCCATGCGCCGGAAAGTACCTTCCCGCGCATGCTGAATCGGGACGACCCCCCGCCGCGCCCGATCGACCACGTCCGCGGCGCCCTCAAGCGGGGCGCGGCCGAGGTCGTGCAATGGGGGTGGGAGGCGGTCGTCGAGCTGGGCTCGATCGGCCCGCGCAGCCGCCGGGGGCGGCGGTTCGGCCGGCTGGGCGAGGGCAGCGTCATCTGCTTCCCGGCGGTCGCGATCTTCAACGAGCAGTACATCCACATCGGTACGGGGACGCTGATCGGCCCCCACGTGAGCCTCTCGGCGGGGATGGTGCCCGGCCAGGTGCCGGTCAGCGACCCGGTGATCTCGATCGGTGACCGATGCCTCATCGGCAAGGGGAGCGGCATCGTCGGCCATCTCTCCATCGAGATCGGCGACGACGTCTGGACGGGCCACTACGTGTACGTCACCGACCAGAACCACGGCTACGAGGACGTCACCCTCCCGATCTCGCGGCAGACCCAGGCCGAGCGACCCGTCACGATCGGCTCGGGATCGTGGCTCGGGCACGGCACGGTCGTGCTGCCGGGATCACGGATCGGCCGGCATGTCGCGGTCGCGGCGGGCTCTGTCGTCTCGGGCACGCTGCCCGACAACTGCGTTGCCGCGGGCGCTCCGGCGAAGCCGATCCGCGAGTGGGACGGCCAGGGCTGGCCCCGCTCCGATCAGCCCGGGTCTCAGCCGACGTCGAGCGGCACCTGACACGACGGCATGGCGTTGAGGACCGCGAAGCCATCCATCCGCTCGGTGATCGGGTGTCCGCCTTCGGCCTCGACCGTGAAGCGATCGTCCTTGCCGGTCGCGAGGATGCTGGCGTAGCGCACTCGGGAGGCGAGGTAGCTGTCCCAGTCGGCGAGCCACTGGTCGGTGAACTGGCGGTCCTCGGTGACCTTGGGCTCGAGCCCGTGCAGCTGCTTCACGAGGGTCGCCACCATCGCGTCCGCCTTCGTGAGCACGGCCGCCCGATCCTCGGGTGACTCTGCCGTGAAGGCCTTGGGGAGGGCGTCGATCTGTGTCTGCGTCGCGGCGCAGAGCGGCTCGGCCGTAGCGGCGTAGCTCTTGTCCTTCAACGTGGTGGGCAGGTCGCCGGTCTTCGACCACGGCGACAGGATGTAGGCCCACATCAGCGCGATGAGGATGACCGCGACCAGCAGTCCGATTGCCCCCGCGCTCCACCGGAACCCGGACCCGGACCCCGACTCGGACTCGGCCTCCGGTTCCTTCATGTGCTCACGACCTTGCGCGGGTTGCGCCAGAAGAGGGCGACCTGCAGCACCGCGGCGCCGACGCCGATGCCGACCGCGATCGCGAGGCTGGTCCAACCGTTGCGGTCGTCCCATCCGAAGGCGTGGTCGAGCGACGCGGTCCCCGGCCCGATCGCGGCGATCGAGGCGGCCGCGACGGCGAGCACTGTGACGTACTCCACACCCTCGCCCTTCCGGAACACGAAGAAGCCGTTGAACCGGTGATCGACGAGGATCGTGACGACCATGAGGCCGATGAGGCCTGCCGCCGCGAGGGGCGTGAGCAGGCCCAGGGCGAAGAGGAGCCCGGCGCCCAGCTCGGTCGTGCAGGCCATGCGGGCCTGCAGCCAGCCGTTGCGCAGGCCCATGCTCTCGAACCATCGCGCGGTGCCGGGCAGGCGCCCTCCGCCGAAGAGCTTGTTGTACCCGTGGGCCATGACCGTCAGGCCGACGGTGACCCTCAGGAGCAGCAGCCCGAAGTCAGCGGCTTCCACACCGCAAGGTTGTCACGGGTGCCATCGTCGGGCCGAATCACCTGCGCCGAGGGCGCCGAGACTGGGAGAATGGCGGACATGTCCGATGTCGCCGCTTCTCTCGACGCGCCCGTGGAAGGGGTCAGCGGCGCGATGGTGCGACGCGGCGCGCAGATGGTGCGACGCCATGTCGGGCTCAAGCGCAAGACGTTCACGATCGCGGTGTGCGGCGCAGCGATCTTCGCGCTCGGCACGGTCGCCCAGTCGTTCGTGTTCGGCTGGATCGTCGATCACGTCATCACGCCCCGCTTCACTGACGGCCACGTCGGCGTCGACGCGGTCATCGGCGGTGTCGTCGCGCTGATCGTCGTCGGAGCCGTGCGTGCCGTGGGGGTGGTGCTGCGTCGCGTCAACGCAGGACGCACGCAGATGGGGGTCGCTGCGATCCTCCGCCAACGAGTGGTCGACCGCTACCAGGACGAGCCTCTCGCCTACTTCCAGACCAACCCCACGGGCGAGCTGCTCGCGCACGTGCAGTCCGACGCCGAGGCCTCGTCGCAGGTGCTGGGCCCGCTGCCCTACGCGTGCGGCACGGTGATGCTCGTCGTGATCGCGACGGTGTGGATGTTCGCGACCGACTGGGTGCTCGGCGTCGTCGCGCTCCTGCTCTTCCCGGCCATCACCGCGCTCAACGTCGTGTACCAGCGTCGCACCGAGGGACCGGCGGCACGCGCGCAGAGCCTCATCGGCGACGTCTCGAACGTGGTCCACGAGAGCGTCGACGGGGTCATCGTGGTGAAGGCGCTGGGTGCGGAGGAGTCCGAGGCCGCGCGCTTCGCGGTCGAGGCCGAGCGGCTCCGCGACGCGAACATCGACGTCGCCATGCTGCGAGCCGGGTTCGACGCGGTGCTCGACTCGTTGCCGTCGCTCGCCACGATCCTTCTCGTCGCGCTCGGCGCGTGGCGGGTTGCGCAGGGCGCCGCGACGGCCGGCGAGATCGTCAGCTTCGTCACGCTGTTCGGGTTCATGGTCTGGCCGCTGAGGCTCATCGGCTTCGTGCTCGGCGACCTGCCGAGGTCGGTGGCCGGCGATGATCGCGTGCGCGCCGTCCTCGCGGGCGAGGTGGACCGGGCCCGCCACCTCGGTGTCGCTGGCGCGGCCGCGCCGTCGCTGCCGAGCGGTCCGCTCGCGGTGCGCTTCGACGACGTGACGTTCGGCTACGAGGACGCGCGCGACGTGCTCGACCACTTCGACGTGACGATCCCTCCGGGGCGCATCGTCGCGGTCGTCGGCGCGACGGGCTCGGGCAAGAGCACGTTCATGGCGATGCTCGACCGTCTGGTCCTGCCCGACGGGGGGACGATCTCTCTCGGCGGCGTCGAGCTCAACGCTCTGGCCGACGCGCAGCTCCGTCGCTCCGTCGCGCTCGTCTTCCAGGAGCCGTTCCTGTTCGCCGGATCGGTGCTCGACAACATCGACCTCGGCGCCGGCCTCGATCACGACGCGATCGCCCGGGCCACTGCGATCGCGCAGGTGGACGAGTTCGTCGACGACCTGCCCCACGGCTGGTCGACCGTGATCGGCGAACGCGGCGTGACGTTGTCGGGCGGGCAGCGTCAGCGCGTCGCCCTGGCCCGCGCGCTCGCCCGCCAGCCCCAGCTGCTGCTGCTCGACGACGCCACCTCGAGCGTCGACCCGACGACCGAGGCCCGCATCCTCACCGGCCTCGCGAGCGTGCTGTCCGGCACGGTCATCACGATCGCGTCGCGTCCCTCGACGATCGCGCTGGCCGACGATGTGCTGTTCATCGAGCGGGGCCGCGTCGCCGGCTACGGCTCGCACCGAGAGCTGTTCGCCCGTGAGGCGGGCTACCGCCGGCTGGTCGAGTCGTACGACAAGGAGCGGGCGAGCCGATGAGCGCGCCAGCCGAGGCCTTCGACCCGATCGCTGAGGGACCGCCCGCGTCGGTGCTCGGGATCATGCGCCGGGGATGGCGCGCGAGCCCCGAGCTGCGAGATGGCATCGGGATCACGATCCTCCTCGCGTCGGTGGGCGCGGCAGGGCGCGTCGTGATCCCAGTTCTCGTGCAGCAGGTGATCGACAAGGGCTTCAACGATGGCAAGGTCGACGTCACCCGTGTCGTGTCGTTGTCGGTGGCCGGCGCCGTGATCGCGGTCGTCGCGACGGTGTGCACGATGTTCGCGGCGCGCCGGCTCGCCCGAGCCGGCGAGCACGCGCTGTTCGGGCTGCGCACCCGTGCGTTCCGCCACATCCACCGGCTGTCGATCGCCCACCATGCGGAGGAGCGGCGAGGATCGCTGGTGAGTCGGGTGACTTCCGACGTCGAGACGCTCAGCCAGTTCTTCAAGTGGGGTGGCATCGCGTGGGTCGTGAACGGCCTCGTGATCGTCGCGGTGGTCATCACGATGTTCGTCTTCAACTGGAAGCTCGCCGTCGTCGCTCTGTGCACGAGCGCGCCGCTGCCGTTCCTGCTGCGGGTGCTGCAGAAGCGCTTGATCGCCGCGTACGACATCCTGCGCATCCGCGTCGCCGAGCTGCTCACTGCGGTGTCCGAGGTCGTGATGGGCGCGGCGGTGATCCGCAGCTACGGCACGACCGAGTCGACGACCGCGCACATCGGCAAGGCGATCGAGGCGGAGCGGAGCGCCGGGGTCAAGGCGAGCACGCTCAACGCGCTCATGTTCCCGTCGGGCGAGCTGTTTGCGGTGCTCACGGTGAGCGCGGTCGTGGTCGTCGGCGTGATCATGGGTCCCGCATCGGGCCTCACCGCGGGCGAGCTCGTCGGGTTCATGTTGCTCGTCAACCGGTTCCTCGAGCCGGTCGCCGAGGTCACCGAGATCCTCGACGAGACCCAGACCGCGGTGTCGGGCTGGCGGCGGGTTCTCGATCTGCTCGACACGCCGATCGACATCGTCGAGCCCGACCCCGGCGTCGTGCTGCCGCCGGGCCCTCCGTCGATCGCAGTCGAGCACGTGTCGTTCTCGTATCGCCCTCGTCCTGGCTCGAACGAGGCCCCCGAGCCCGCGTTGCGGGACGTGTCAGTCGTGATCGATCCCGGCACGAGCGTCGCGGTCGTGGGCGCGACCGGTTCGGGAAAGACCACGTTCGCGAAGCTGCTCACGCGCCTGGCCGACCCGACCGACGGTCGCATCCTCATCTCGGGGGTCGACCTGCGCGACGTCGAGCGCACGTCGTTGCGGTCGTCGCTCGTGATGGTCCCGCAGGACGCGTTCCTCTTCGACACGACGATCGCGGAGAACGTCCGCTTCGGCCGGCCGGGCGCGGACGCCGACGCGGTGCGGCTCGCGTTCGTCGAGCTCGGCCTCGAGGTGTGGGTCGACTCGCTGGCCGACGGCCTCGAGACGCGCGTGGGTGAGCGGGGCGAGCACCTCTCCGTGGGAGAGCGCCAGCTCGTCGCTCTCGCCCGCGCCTATGTCGCGAATCCTGTGTGCCTCATCCTCGACGAGGCAACCTCAGCTGTCGACGCCGCGATCGAGGCCCGCCTGGCGCGGGCGGTCGAGAGCCTGGCTCGCGGCCGCACGGCGGTGACGATCGCGCACCGCCTGTCGACTGCAGAGCGCTCGGACGTCGTGCTCGTGTTCGACCAGGGCCGCCTCGTCGAGCGCGGCAGCCATCACGACCTGCTCGCTCACGGCGGCGTCTACGCGCGGCTCCACGCCAGCTGGCTCGACGCGACCGCGAGCCACGCAGCCGCGTCTTAGCCCGGCTTCACCATGGTCACGACGCCGGCATCCCCGTCGACGCGCACCCTCGCCCCATCGGCGATCGCGCTCGTCGCGTTGCCTGTGTTCACCACCGCCGGGATCGCGAACTCGCGAGCGATGATCGCTGGGTGGCTGAGCGGGCCGCCTGCGTCGCACACGAGCGCGCCGAGCGCGGGAAACACCATGGACCAGACCGGTGACGTGATCGGGCACACGAGGACGTCGCCGGCCTCGATGCGGTCGAGCTCGGCTTCGTCGAGCACGACCCTCGCGGTGCCTTCGTAGACACCGGGCGAGACCGCGTCACCTCGCACGTCGGTCGATACGTTGCTCGATCCTGCGGCCCGGGCCGACTGCGCGCCGAAGATCTTCGTCGTGTACCAGACCATCGCGTTCGTGCCGATGACGATCGAGTCGGGAAAGCCGCTCATGTCGGGTGCTTCGAGCAGCCCACTCGACTCCGGCCCGACGGTCGGCGGCGCCTCGCGGCTGTCGGCGGCCTCGCGGGCTTCGCGTCGCGAGCGGGCGCGCAGCGCAGGGTCGGGCGGCACGATCGGCGCCGACCGCAGGATCGCGGTGACCTCGTCGACCGTGAGATCGAACACGTCGTCGGGCCGTTCGAGGTTGCCGGCGCGGGAGAGCCGGCGGCCGGCGGACAGGCCGACGCGCCGCAGCACGGCGATGGGCAGCCCGACCGTCGCGGCCTCGTTGCCCTCGCGCACGGGGAACGTTCGTCGCGCCGCTTCGAGGCGGGCGCGCGTCTCGGGCGTGTCGCCGAGCGACTCGAAGAGGTGCTTCTCGGCCTCGGCTCGCCGTGTGCCGTCGTCGTGAGCACGAGGACGGTGTGTTTGCAGCTGGCTCAGCAGCCAGTCGGGTCGCTCGGCCACGGTCGGGTAGGCGACCTCGTACCGCACCGCGCGGAGGCCATACGAGTCCAGGTAGTCGTCGACCGCACGCCGCACCTCGGGCGAGATCGTCCTCACGTCGTCGAGCGACGTCGCCGACTCGAGCGCCTCACGGCTCCTCGGCCCGGTCGATGAGCTCGACGATCCGCTGCTGGGCCTCGCCCGGCCCGGTGCTCGCGTCAGAGAGGCCGGTGAAGAGCTGCGCGAACTCGATGTCGGTCCACCCGTGGTCTTGCTCGAGCTCGCGGCCGAGTACGCCGATGTGCCAGACCGCAGCGGCGTGCAGCCGGAAGTGCCAGTACCAGGCGTCGGTCGCGTACGCGAAGACCTCGTCGATCAGGTCGGCGAGCTTCGTCCCCGACAGCGAGTCGGCGTCGATGGCGATCAGCCGCCTGCCTTCGGTGCGGAGCTTGCGCTCCTTGCCGCCGAGCCATTCGTCGATGATCTGCGTGGGGAGGTCGTCAGCAGCCCAGCTGCGGCTCGTGGCGACGCGCCTGCGCAGCTCGGGGACCACCCTCAGCAGCACCGGGAGCAGCACCCTGGGCGGTGGCTTTCGGGCCTTGCCCCCGAGCGGCACGATCGCCGTGTAGACGCGGCCGTCGAACTCGCGGAAGCCGAGCGTCTCGATCGGAAGACCGGCCTCGGCGAACACGCGGGTCAAGACCTCGGTCTGCCGCGTGACCGCGATCTCGGCACCCCAACGGGTGGGCGCCGCGGGGAAGTGGCTCGGCTCGAGCGTCCACGTGAGACCCCCTGTGTCACCGACCGCCGCCATCCCGACCCTCGCCATCCCCAACCCTCGCCATCCCGACCCCGTGCGATGCTCGGCGCACCGTAGCCTCGTCCCCCGTGCCGGACTCCAACAACTACGACGCCATCGTTGTCGGTGGCGGTCACAACGGCCTCGTCTCGGCGGCCTACCTCGCCCGCGCGGGCAAGCGCGTCGTCGTGCTCGAGCGCCGGTCGCTCGTCGGTGGCGCCGCGGTCACCGAGCAGCCGTGGGGTCCTGACTACAAGGTGACGATGCTCTCGTACGTGGTGAGCTTGCTGCCGCCGAGTCTCGTGCGCGACTTGCAGCTCGAACGGCACGGCTACCACGTGTACCCGCAGGGTCCGTACTTCGTGCCCTATCCCGACGGACGCTCGCTGCAGCTGCCGAGCGACGAGGCTCGCCGTCGTCGCGAGATCGAGAAGTTCTCCACGCGCGATGCCGACGCGATCGAGGCCTGGGACACCTGGCTCGAGGGACTCGCCGAGGTGCTCGGCCCGCTGCTGTCGGCGGTGCCGCCGCCGGTCGGCAGCCGCAAGCCGGGCGATCTGGCGGCGCAGGCGGCGCTCGCGTGGAAGCTCCGGCGCCTCGGCGTGCGAGGCACGGCCGACGTCACCCGGCTGTTCTCGATGAGCATCGCGGACCTGCTCGACGACTACTTCGAGTCGCCTCAGATGCTCGGGGTGCTCTCTGTGAGCGGCGTGATCGGCACGTGGGCCGGCCCGCGGTCGCCCGGCACCGCGTTCGTGATGGCGCACCACAAGGTCGGCGACGTCGGGGACGGCTCGCTCGGTTCGTGGGGCTTCCCGCGCGGGGGCATGGGCGGGCTCTCAGCGGCGATCGCCGCGGCGGCGCGGTCGTTCGGTGCGGAGATCCGCGTCGACGCTCCGGTCGCGCGCATCCTCGTCGAGGGCGGGAAGGTCGCCGGTGTCGTCCTGCCATCGGGCGACGAGCTGCGGGCGCCGACCGTCGTGACGACCGTGCATCCGAAGATCGCGTTCCTGGACCTCGTCGACCGCAACGACCTGCCGGCGGACTTCGTGCGTGACATCGAGCGGTGGAACACGCGCAGCGGCACCGTGAAGGTGAACGTCGCGGTCGACCGGCTGCCCGAGTTCACGTCGAAGCCCGGGTTCGACCCCGAGGTGCACGGCGGCACGATCGTGTTGGCCCGCTCGCTCGACGAGGTCGAAGGCGCGTTCCAAGAGGCGGTAGCGGGGCGCGCCGCAGAGCGCCCGTTTGCAGACATCTGCATCCCATCGGTGTTCGACCCGACGTTGGCCCCCGAGGGGCACCACATCGTCTCGATGTTCACCCAGTGGGTGCCGCATGAGTGGTCCGACAAGCCGATGCCCGCCGAGCTCGACGCGTACGCGGATCGCGTGATCGCGAGCGTCGACGAGGTCGCGCCGGGCTTCACGTCGTCGATCCTGCACCGCACGGTGATCGGTCCGTACGAGATGGAGCACGAGTACGGGCTCATCGGCGGCAACATCTTCCACGGAGAGCTCTCACCCGATCAGCTGTTCCACATGCGGCCCGCTCCCGGCTACGCCGACTTCCGCACGCCGATCCCCGGGCTCTACCAGGCGGGCTCGGCGACGCACGGCGGTGGCGGGGTCACCGGCATCCCTGCGATGAACGTCGTGCGCCAGATCGCGCGCGATGAGCGAGCGCGTCGCTGGGACGTCAGGACGAAGCTCAGGGAGCGGGAAGCGTCACACTGAGGGGCCGGCCCTCGACGGTGCCTCGGGCCATGGCCTGGGCGTCGGCGATGCTCGCGTCCCACGACGCGGCGACATCCGAGGTGCCCTCAGCGCTCGTGACCGTGATCTGCGCGTCGACCTTACCGCTTGTCTGATCGAGGGTCGCGGTGCCGTCGATGCTCACGTCGTCGGCGAACTTGGCGCCCTGGAACGTGAACGTCGATGTGCTGTCGTCGACGGTGAACGTGCCGCCGCGCAAGCCGCTTCCGTTGTCGCCGGTCATCACGCCCCACTGTGCGATCGCGTCACCGACTTCGGCGACAGCGACGGTCGCGATCTGCCGATCGAGTGCGGTGGACGCGTCGCCCGGCGCGGCGGTCGCCACGGTCGCGTCGGTGGAGTGGATCGAGAACTTGTCGACCGTGCGGATCTCCGGGATGGTCTCGGCACAGCTCGTGTCTCCGACGGCGGCGTTCGTGATGAAGTCATCGACGATGGTCGACGCGCATCCCCACGAGTCGTCGAGGGCGGTCACGTGCCCGGTGTTCGCGACCTGCACGTACGTTGCGTTCGGGAAGAGCTTCGCGGCGGCCTGTCCTTCGGCGGGCGGCGTCAGCGTGTCGAGGTCGCCCGCGAGCACGAGCACGGGCACGTCGGGGAAGGCCGGCGAAGTTCCCGCCGGAGGATCGTTGCGCCCCGACGCCGGCCACGTCGCGCATTGATCGAGCTCGTTCGCGGTAGATGCCCGCCACTCGGGCGCGGTCCACGGAGCGAACGTCTCGGGATGCGTGCTCTGCTGCACGCCCACGGCCCGGTCGACGTCGGACAGACGGTCGGTTGTCGAGTGGGACCCGTCGAACACCGTCGGGTAGTCCGAACAGGTCGCGGACAGCGCCACGCCCGCCGAGTACGACGCGAGTGAGTCGGTGCTCGTGGTCGTGAGGTCGTGGGTGAGGAGCCTGATGAGCGGCGGGCGGTCTCCCGCGAGCCACGCGGTCGCGGCGGCATCGAGCTCGCGGTAGACCGTCCAGTCGGTCGCGGCCGAGAGCAGCAGCGAGAGCAGGCTCGACGGGTCGGCCGAGACGTTCACCGAATTGCCGTCGGGATCGGTGGTCGTGACCCGCACGGGCGACTGCCGCAGCGATGTGAGGAGTGCAGTGATGCGATCGGATGTCGGAGTCCCTTGCGCCGCGCACGCAGTGCTCCGCGCGCACACGGCGTCGAACGCCTCGAGCATCGCGGGCACCCGCGAGGCGTGGAACGGGTCGCCGCCGGTGACGGGGAACGCGCTGTCGAGCACGAGCGTGGACAGCAGGTCTCCGTGGCGGGCGGCGAACGCCTGCGCGACGAACGTGCCGTAGCTGTCGCCGTAGAGGTCGATGTGCCCCGCGTTCAGGGCACCGAGCACATCGGCGAGGTCGTCGGCGACCGTGGCGGCTCCGTAGTCGTCAGCGGAGTTGCCCATCTGCGTCGCGCAATCGTTCGCGGCGGCGATCGAGTCGTCACCCTGCTGCAGCGCACTGCAGCTCAGTGGTGACGACCGGCCGGTGCCGCGGTCGTCGACGAGCAGGAGGTCGCGGTGGTCCATGATCGGCGCGAAGAGCGTGGTGTAGGAGTCGCGCGAGCCCGTCGACGAGAACCCCGGGCCGCCTTCGATCGCGACGATCGTGCCCTCAGACTTCGTGCTCACGTCGGTGCGGGGGTGCAGCTCGACGCCGATCGAGAGCTGGTCGCCGTTCGGATGGCTGCGGTCGAGCGGCACGTCGACCGATCCGCACCACGCCCCCGTGACGTCTTTGCACGGGTCGAGAGAGACCGAGCCGAGGGTGATCGGCGCGTTGGGATCGAGCCCGCCGGCCGCGGTTGTGGCCGCTCCGTCGCTCGTCGGGGGCGTCGAGCCGGTGTCGGGGACGGTCACGACCGGGATCTGGCTCTCGTCGATGACCTTGCTGCACCCGGCCAGGAGCAACGCGAGGGCAGCGACGACTGCGACGACCGCCACCCCGGCTCTCGATGTCACGCGTCGATGGTACGTGCGGCAGGGTCGTGGCTAGGTTCGCGCCATGGATGCCGCCGTGGAGATGCCCCCGTGGATATGAAGGCCGTCGCGCAGCGCGAGGTGACCGCAGCGGGCGCCGCGCTCGTCGAGCTGTCGCACACCGTGCACTCCCATCCCGAGCTCGCCTTCGAGGAGGAGCGGGCTGCCGCGTGGGTGGCCGACGCGCTGAGCGGGCCGTTCACGATCGAGGCCGGAGTGTGCGACATCCCGACCGCGTTCGTCGCGACGGCGGGGTCAGGGCCGTTCACGATCGCGATCTGCGCGGAGTACGACGCGCTGCCGTCGGTCGGCCACGCGTGCGGGCACAACGTGATCGCCGCGGCGGCCGTGGGCGCGGGCCTCGCGCTCGCATCGATCGCCGACGACCTCGGCATCACCGTGAAGGTGATGGGCACGCCGGCCGAGGAGAGGGGCGGCGGCAAGATCCTCATGCTCCAGCGGGGGGCGTTCGAGGGCGTGCACGCGGCGATGATGGTGCACCCGATGTCGTCCGACGACCTCGACCACATGCCGTGCCTCGCCATCCAGGACTTCGAGGTGCACTACCACGGCAAGACCGCGCACGCGTCGGCCTACCCCGAGCTCGGGCGCAACGCAGCCGACGCGCTGACGGTCGCGCAGACGGCGATCGGGCTGCTCCGCCAGCACATCAAGCACACCGACCGCATCCACGGCATCGTGCTACACGGGGGCGACGCGCCGAACGTCGTCCCTCACGAGACGTCGGGACGCTGGTACGTGCGGGCGAAGAACCTGAAGCAGCTCGACGAGCTCGAGCCGCGCGTCGTGCGTTGCTTCGAGGCGGGCGCGCTGGCAACGGGCTGCACCGTCGACGTCGAGAAGGCGGGGCCTCCGTACAGCGAGTTCGAGCACGACAAGGGACTGGCCGCGTTCTACCGGTCGAACGCCGAGTCGCTCGGGCGCAAGTTCGCCGACCTCCCCGAGGAGGTCGCGCAGCGATTCGCCGGATCGACCGACATGGCGAACATCTCGCTCGCGATGCCGAGCATCCACCCGATGCTCGGCCTCGACTGCTTCCCGGCGTCGAACCACCAGCCCGAGTTCACCGCCGCGTGCATCACGCCGAAGGCTGACCAGGCGGTGGTCGACGGCGCGCTCGCGATGGCGTGGACCGTCATCGACGCCGCGACCGACTCGGCGACGCGGGAGCGGCTGCTCGCGGGAGTGCGGGCATGAGCGCCGACCGCGCTGCGATCGATCCCGACAAGCTGAAGGCGTACTCGTTCCTCCTGTTCTCGAAGCTCGAGGGGGCGATGACGTCGGGAATGGTGCACCTCGGCGACCGACTCGGCTTGTACCGCGCGCTGGCCGGCGCGCCCGAGGGCGGATGGACGTCGCAGCAGCTTGCCGACGAGACCGGCCTCAACGAGCGGTGGGTGCGGGAGTGGGCGCACAACCAGGCCGCGGCAAAGCTGCTCTCGTGGTCGGCGGACGCCGACGGCATCGAGCGATTCACGATGACGCCCGAGGCGATCGCGGTGCTCTCCGATCCCGACCATCCGGCGTTCGGGATGGGGATGTTCCACCGGCTTCCGCAGACGATGCAGACGCTCGAGCCCATCGCCGAGTCGTTCCGCACCGGCATCGGCCTCGACTACGACGCGTTCGGACCCGAAGGCGCGGCGGGCATCGAGCGGAGCTTCGGTCCGTGGTACCGCAACTTCCTCGTGCCGGTCGCGCTGCCCGCGCTGGACGGAGTGGTGCCTCTCCTCGAAGGGGGAGCGCACGCGATCGACATCGGCTGCGGCGCCGGCATCGCCGTGCTCACGATGGCCGCGCACTATCCGAAGTCGACGTTCGACGGGTACGACATCTCCGAGCACACGCTCGCACGAGCCGAGTCGTCGCGGGCAGAGAAGAGCCTGGCGAACGCGGGGTTCCACAACGCGCGGCGCGACCCCATCCCGAGCGATCGGTCGGTCGACTTCGTCACGACGTTCGACTGCATCCACGACATGACCGATCCCGTCGGGATGATGGAGACGATCCGCTCGGCGATCAAGGACGACGGAGTCTGGCTGCTCGTCGACATCAAGGGCCGTGACTCGTTCGCGGAGAACATCGAGAAGAACCCGATGGCCCCGATGATGTACGGCGTGTCAGTGATGTCGTGCATGTCGTCGGCTTTGTCGGAGCCCGGCGGCGCGGGTCTGGGCACGTTGGGGCTGCCAGAGTCGCTCGCCCGCACGATGACCGCGGACGCCGGCTTCACGAGGTTCCGCCGCCTCCCCATCGACCACCCCGTGAACGCCTTCTACGAAGTGAGGCCGTAGCGCCGCCCGGCCGGCGGGATTGATGATTGGAGGACCGTATACGTGCCCCAAGTCATCAATCTCGACGGCAGAGAGCGCGGGGTGAACGAAGGATTCTAGGTCGCGGGTTGCACGTTCACCGGTGTCGTGACCTGTTGGAACGAGTTGGTCTCGATGCCCGCCGCAGTCACGGTGTTGGTGAGCCAGATGCCGATCGAGTTGTTCATGATGACGTTCCCAGCGATCGTCATCGAGGTCGGCGGCACCGCGTACACGGCGATGCCGGTCGTCTCGAAGTTCTTCACTCCACCGTCGAACCCGTCACCGCCGGTGTTGTTGACACCGAAGACGTTGTCGATCACCTGATTGCCGCTGACATCTTCGCCGCCCGGATGGTGGGCGTGGATCGTGAACCCCGCGAGCCCGTTGCCCTCCATGTAGTTGGCCTCGACGATGTTGTCGTAGGCGCCCGTGCCCGGACCGGACCCGAAGATGCCGATGCCGCTGCCGCTGCCGCCACCGCCGAACTCCGGGGGAGCAGTCGCCGTTCCGTCGCGGAGTGTGATGTTGAATCGAACGGTGTTGTCGTACACGCCGCCGACGCTGGGGTTCCTACCGGTGACCGTCATCGTGCCATCAGCGTTCTTCACGAAGCTGACTGCGTTCGAGTTGTGGCTCGGAAGCACGATGCCGCATTCGGTCAGGTTGTCGTTGACCGCGTTGCGCTCGATGAGGTTGTGTGCGGTTGGCACGTAGTCATCGGTCAAGAGGATGCCGTCGGCGTTTCCATTCGCGACCGAGAGCTGCACCTTCGAGTTCTCGACGCCGTTGAAGTGGATGCCGCCTCCACAGTCACCGGGGTACTTGCAGTTGCCGTTCTCGGTGCCGTTGAAGCCCTTGTCGTTGTTGACCGCCTTCACGTAGAAGATCGAGATGTTCGTGAGCACCGGTGGCTGCGGCAAGAGGTGGAAGTCGGCCTCGGAGTCGACGCCTGCGAGCAACCCTTCTCCGTTGGCGTTCGCCAAGGTGAATCCGGTCACGGCGACGTTGGACGCGACGATCTGCATCGCGTTCTCGAGCCCGCTCGCGTCGATCGTCACCTCATTCCCGATGAGATGCAGCGCCTTGTCGACCACCACGTCCTCGTGGTACGTGCCCGGGCAAACGATGATCGTGTCGCCCGGCGAGGCAGCCGCGACGGCGGTGCTCACCGTCGAGAACGTCGCCGTGCTGCAACCGCGACCCGCGTTTGCCGCCGTGCCGTTGAGCGCGACGTAGGTCGTCGTCGGCGCGGCCGAGACCGGCGCGGCCGCCACGCACACCACCCAGATCGTGGGGAGCGCCACCGCCAGCGCACCTCGTAGTGCCCGCCGTTGTGTCCGACGTCCGACGATCATCGCCCACCTCCGCGTCCCGCTGACGAGCGAGGTCTAACAATCCAACCTGGCAATCGGATGTGAATCGCGCGCTCGATCGGGCATCAGGCCGGCGGCTTCACGCGGTGGGCGACCATCACGCCTTGGTCGTACGAGTCGACGACGAACTGGCCGCTGCTGACCAGTGAGTCGAGCAACGTACGGCTCGGGAGGTCGAGCAGGAACGTGTTCACCGCGAGCCACTGCACGGCGCCCGGGTCGGGATGCTCGGTGCCGTCGACGCCGTAGTTGCTCGAGATCCACGGGTTCGGGAACGTGTAGATGAGCTGGCGGTGCGCGAGGTGGGGTACGAGGTTGTAGTCCGCGCTCACGGCGGCGTCCTTCGGGATCACCGCGACTGCATGCGACTTGGCCGCGGTGTCGAGCCCGCCCGCGATCGGCCAGTAGCCGTCGTGATAGCGCACGCTCACCGGCGACGGCCCCCAGGCGTGGGTGGCGAACAGCGCGAACGCGAGCGTGACGACGAGCACCGTCCAGCGCGGGCCGGCCCGTCTCCGGAAGCGTCGATCGAGCGACGGCGATCCCCTCGACCATGCCGAGCGCGAGCGCGACGACCGGGAGCGCGGCGTAGTGGTAGCGCACGTCCCACGTGAAGTTCGCCGTCGACAGCAGGTTCACGATCGCCTGGGGCACGCCCAACAACAGCAGTCCGGGCGCGGCGAGCGGCGTGAACGCCATTGGTGCCATGAGCTCGACCGCGTAGCTCCCCGAACCGTTCTGCTTCAGCCGGCTCGCGACCGCACCAGGGTCGGTGATCGCCGTCTTCATCACCTCGCCGGGAGAGTCGCCCAACTTTCCGTAGAGCGGCCCGTACACCGTCCGGCCGCCGGCGAGATGCGGCACCATCACCATCGCGAACGCGGCGAACCAGATCGCGCCGACTGCGATCGTCGCCGCGCCGAGGCGCCAGCGCTTCCGCAACAGGTAGAGGAGCCCGAGACCGATGAACAGGAGCGCCAGGTCTTCCTTCCAGATGATCGCGAGGAACACGAACACCCAGTAGGCCCCGATGCGGTTGCGCTCCGCGGCGAGGTACGCGCACAGCACGGCCACGATCGCGATGACCTCGGGATGGAACGTCTCCCAGGTGAACCACTGCACCGACGGCTGCAGCAGCCACACGAGCCCCGGTACGAGCGCTGCCCACGGGCTTCTGAGCCGATCGCGCGCGAGCAGGTAGATCGGCACGGCGCCGAGCGCGAGCACGACGACCTGCAGCAGGTCGATGAACTGCGGTCCCGCACCGAGCCAGTAGAAGGGGACGAGAAGGAAGTACCCGAACGTCGCGTGGTGCCCGAAGATCGGGAGCCCGCGCACGGTCGTGAACCAATGGCCGCGTGAGAGCTGCCAGATCGACTGATCGTGGATGCCGAGGTCGAAGTCGATCGTGCCGTAGAGCTCGTGGCGTCGCCACACGAGCACGCCGAACACGACGATCCAGAGCAGGATCGCGACGCCGAGGACGATTGCGGCGGGGTGGGTGTCGTCGAGGAGGACCCAGTCGCGACGGCGGGAAGCGGAGGGCGCGTCAGTGACGGTCGCGCTCACCGGTGCACCCCGCTCGGCTCACGCGACGCGACGCTACTCTCCGGCCCATGGCGCACGAGGTGAGGGCAGTCGTACGCGAAGGCGAAGCAGCAACCGGTCACGATCGAGACGATCTCGGTCCCCGATCCTGGGCCGGGCGAGGCGCTCGTGAAGGTGAAGGCGTGCGGTGTCTGCCACACCGACCTGCACTACCGCGACGGTGGCATCAACGACGACTTCCCGTTCCTGCTCGGGCACGAAGCCGCCGGCGTGGTCGAGGCGGTGGGCGACGGCGTGACGAACGTGAGCCCCGGCGACACCGTCGTCATCGCGTGGCGGGCGCCATGTGGCACGTGCCGATCGTGTGCGAAGGGTCGTCCCTGGTACTGCTTCAACTCGGCGAACGCCACGCAGAAGATGACGCTCGACGGCGTGGCGTTGGCGCCGGCGCTCGGCATCGGCAGCGTTCGCGGAGAAGACGCTCGTCGCGGCGACGCAGTGCGTGCCGATCGACCCGAGCGCGAAGCCCGAGGCGGCGGGACTGATCGGATGTGGCGTGATGGCCGGCCTCGGCGCGGCGATGTACACGGGCAACGTGCAACGCGGCGACACGGTCGCCGTGTTCGGCTGCGGGGGAGTGGGCGACGCAGCCATCCAGGGTGCCGCGCTCGGCGGGAGCGCGCACGATCATCGCGGTCGACATCGACCCTCGGAAGCTCGAGTGGGCGAGGTCGTTCGGCGCGACGCACACGGTGAACAGCCGCGAGGTCGACGCGGTCGAGGCGGTCAAGGAGCTCACCGGTGGCAACGGCGCCGACGTGTGCATCGAAGCCGTCGGCAATCCCGAGGTGATGAAGCAGGCGTTCTTCGCTCGACGATCTCGCGGGCACGCTCGTGCAAGTGGGAGTGCCGAACCCGACGATGACGATCGAGCTGCCGATGATCGAGTTCTTCGGTCGAGGCGGCGCGCTCAAGCCGAGCTGGTACGGCGACTGCCTTCCGAGCCGCGACTTCCCGATGCTGATCGACGCGTATCTCGCCGGCCGGCTCGACCTCGACCGCTTCGTCAGCGAGACGATCCCGCTCGAGGGCGTCGAGGAGGCGTTCCATCGCATGGAGCGGGGCGAGGTGCTCCGCTCGGTGGTCGTGCTCTAACGCACTCGGCGGAGCGCGGCGCCCGTCGTAGTGGGACGCGAGCCCGAGCTCCTTCGCCGCGGCCTCGCGCACCCACTCGATCATCTCTCCGCGCGTCACCACGCCCTCGTGGACGGTGAGCTGCACGCCGAGGCCGTCGAGCAGCGCGGTGAGCCTCCACGCCGCACCGTTCGGGTCGTCGCACAGGAACTCGCCCGACTCGACACCCTCGACGATGATCTGCTCGATCGTGTGCTTCCACGCGAGGTCGAGCTCTTGGGAGATGTCGCGGAGCTCGCGGCTGCGCATCGCCTCACCCCATGAGTCGATCCAGAGCAGCCACCCGGGCTCGCTCTCGCTCGGCGAGTAGAGCTGGAAGATGCGCTCGAGCTTCTCCACCGCGGTGTCGCCCTCTGCGACCGTCGACGCAAGACGGGCGAGGTCCGACTCCGACGCGTAGCGCAACGCCTCGGCGAAAAGCGCGCCCTTGGACTCGAAGTGGTAGTGGATCAGCCCGCTCGACACGCCGAGCTCACTGGCGACATCGGCGATGCGCGTGTTGGCGAACCCTCGCTCGATCACGACCTTGCAGGTTGCTTCGAGGATCTCGCGGCGTCGTTCGTCGACGCTCGGACGCGGCACTTGCCGAACGTTACCGCGTGGTACCAGGGAAGAAAGTCATCCGGCGTAGATGTTCAGCCGATCTTCACGTGCGAACCCCACGAGCGTGATGCCGGCTGCTGTCGCGGTGTCCACCGCGAGCGACGATGGGGCCGAGACCGCGACGACTGTCGCGAATCCGGCCGCCCACGCCTTCTGCACGATCTCGAAGCTGGCGCGCCCGCTCACGAAGAGCCCGAGGCCGGCGGCGGGCAGCGCGCCGTCGAGCGCTGCGTTGTCGAGGAGCAGGCGCCCGACGACCTTGTCGACCGCGTTGTGGCGTCCGATGTCCTCCCGCACCACGATGGGAGCGCCGCTCGCGTCGAACGCCGCCGCGGCGTGCACGCCGCCCGTCGCGGAGAACAGCAGCTGCTCGGCGAGCACGCGGCCCGGCACCTTCGCGAGCACGTCGAGATCGACCGGCGGCGCCGAAAGGGGCGACGAGTCGAGCGCACAGCTCGTCGATCGTCTCCGAGCCGCAGAGCCCGCACGACGACGTGGTGGTGGTAAGGCGGGGAGTCGGTTCGGGCGCGACGCCTCCGGTCTCGACGCTCACGACGTTGAACTCGGTGTCGACCGCGGAGCCGGTGCCGCAGTAGCGCACGGTCTTCACCGGTGCGCCGGCGAGCAGACCTTCCGCATGGAGGAAGCCGACCGCGAGCTCGAAGTCGTGCCCCGGTGTGCGCATCGTCGTGGTGACGAGGTGGTCGTCGAGGCGGATCTCGAGGGGCTCCTCGACGATGAGCTCGTCGGGCACGCGGCGAGCGCCGTTGTCGTCGTGCTTGACCACCAGCACCTTGCGGGTGCGTCCCCGTGCTCCACGACTTGGTGCCACGGGCGAAGGCTACGACCGGGCGCCCTCGAGCGCGCGCGCCACGTCGGCAAGCGTGACGTCGTCGAACCCGTCGATCTGCATGTGCGCCGCGCTCAGGTCGTGCGTGATCGTCATCGGCCCGGGCGCGGCGATGACGAAGAGCCCGGCGGACACAGCCGACTGAGTGCCCGCCTCGGAGTCCTCGAACGCGACGCTGTTCGTGGGGCTCGGCGCCGAGGAGGCGCACGGCGTCGAGGTAGGGATCGGGGAACGGCTTGCCCCGCTGCACCCGATCGATCGTGACGCTGACGGGGAAGTAGTCAGTGAGCCCGAGGCGGTCGAGCTGGAACTCGATCCAGTCCGACGGGGAGTTCGACGCGATCGCCATCGGGATCTGGTGGGCGCGGATCTCGTCGAGCAGTGCGAGGAGACCCGGGCGTAGCAGCGTGGTCTCGTGCAGCTCGGTGATGTACGCGCGCTTTCGTCGCCGCGCTTCGTGGGGATCGGCGATGCCTGCGCTCGCGGTGTGCAGCTGGTCGACCCAGTCGGCACCCCACATCGTGCCCGCCGCCGCGATCCACTCGTCGGGCGGGAGGTCGAGCCCGTAGTCGGCGTAGACGCGCCGCACCGACTCATACTCGGGCGTCTCGGTGTCGACCATCGTGCCGTCGAAGTCGAACACGATCGCCGCCGGGAACACGCTGATGAGGGTACCGGTCAGCCGTACGACGTCAGATCGCTCCACATGTCCGCCCATGGACGTCGAGGCGCGGTGCAGACCCAGATGGGGACGCCTTGCTCTTCGTTGTCGGCGCCGACTCCGTTGTCGATGCGCGCCGCCTCGTTGCAGTCGTTCCAATAGGTGTCGACGTATGCGCGCTCTGTGAAGCCGATCACCACGACCGGGCCCGCGCTGTCGGGCGGGATGCCCCAGTCGCTGTACGAGTTGTGGCCCGAGTAGGCACGGGAGAGACCGACAGACCCACCGAGATGGTCGATCGCCCCCGCCTCTCCGTAGTTCGAAGTGAAGAGGATCGTGTTCGCACGCTGGTCGGGGGGCAGCGTCTCGACGACGGCCTTCACTTGATCGATGAAGTGGGGCCAGCCGATCGTCTCGAGCGCATCGTCGTTCAACGCCGCGACCGGGGAGCCGCCCACGTCCTTCACTGGGAGGAGCGGCAACGTGATGATGGCCGAGGTCACTGCACTGACGGTCACCAACGCGCCCACTGCGATCACGCGGCGCGGCTTCGTCATCCAACGCTCGACGACGACGCAGCCCGCAGCGAGGTACACGAGAAGGATCGGCGCGACGTAGTAGCTCTTGCCAGCGCCGATGAAGACCGCCACGAGCAGCACCGGATAGACGAATGCGAGTGGGCGCAGCCGCTTCGTCTCGTCGCTCCGCCAGAGCCACAGCAGGCCGGCGCCCCAGATCGGGAGCAACAGGGGCCCGAGCAGGAGCAGCTGGAGCGGGATGAGCTCGGCCCGGTTCTGGGTGCCGTCCTCCTTGGCGATCGCTCTGGCCATGTCGATCTGCGGCCAGCCGTGCGTTGCCTGCCAGACGAGGTTCGGGCTCCAGATGAGCAACGCGAGCGCGGCGCCGACGAGGAGCCACTTCGAGCGGAGGAGGTCGGATCGGCGGCCGATCACGATTCCGACGGCGAGCGAAGCGACGAGGAACAGGACGAGGTGCTTGTTGAGGAGCCCGATGCCCACGACGAGCCCGACCACGACCCAGAGGCGCGGGTCAGCTCCTTGAAGGAGGCGGGTCACCAACCAGAGCACGAGCACCCACGCGAGGACGTCGAACGTTGTGGTGCTCAGGATGTGGGTCACCGCGAGGAGGATGGCAGCGACTGCGCTGCACACCGCCGCGAGGATGCGCGCCCTCGAGGTGCCCCCGAGGTGCCGGCAGAGCGACGCCGAGAGCACGACGAGCGCCATGCCCATGAGCACCGATGGCACGCGCAGGGCGCGAGGCGATGCGCCGAACACAGCCTGCGAGATGTGCCCGAGGAACGGGGTGAGGGGCGGTTGGTCGACGTAGCCCCACGCGAGGTGGTGGCCCGCTTCGATGAAGTAGAGCTCGTCGCGATGGAAGCCGTAGCGGTTCGCGGTTGCCAGCAGGACCACGCCGAGCGCTACCGCGATCCCCGCGACCGCGAGGTTGGCTCGGTCGTGCACGGGCGTAGGTTGCCATCACTACGCTGCCCGCCGATGGCAGCGACGATCATCGACGGCACCGCGACCGCAGCCGAGACACGCACGCGGGTCGCCGAGGCGCTGCGAGCGGCCGGATCCCCGTCGGTCACGTTGGCGACCGTGCTCGTGGGGGACGACCCTCCGAGCCAGCGCTACATCCGTGGCAAGGCGAAGGCGTCGCAAGAGGTCGGCATCACCTCGCGGCACACCGACCTGCCCACGACCTCGTCGCAGGCCGAGGTCGAGGACGTCGTCGCCGCGCTCGCCGCGGACCCGACCGTCCACGGCATCCTCGTGCAGCTGCCGCTGCCTGATGGCCTCGACTCGCGCCCGGTCATCAACCTGATCCCGCCCGCGAAGGACGTCGACGGGCTCACTGATGCCAGCCTCGGTCGCCTGGTGCAAGGAGTGCCGGGGCATGTGGGCGCGACGCCCCGCGGCGTCATGGAGCTGCTCGGCAAGTACGAGGTGCCGATCTCGGGCACGCGAGCCGTCGTGATCGGACGGTCGTTGCTCGTCGGCCTGCCCGTCTCGCTGTTGCTCGCTCGCAAGGGCACTGATGCCACGGTGACGATGGCCCACTCGCGCACGCCCGACCTGCTCGAGGTGTGTCGCGCCGCCGACATCATCGTGGCCGCCGCAGGCTCGGCGCACATGATCACCCGAGACCACGTGAAGCCCGGCGCCGCGGTGATCGACGTCGGCGTGTCGCGCACCGCCGAGGGCATCGTCGGCGACGTCGACTTCGACGCCGTCGTCGAGGTGGCGGGATGGCTCACGCCCATGCCCGGCGGCACCGGCCCGATGACGATCGCGTGCCTGCTCGAGAACACCCTCGACGCGGCCCGGATGGCAGGAGCCCTCTAGGCGTATCCTGCGCGCCGATGTTCGACCTCACCTGCATCCCGGACTGGACATGACCGACCCGCGCCTGTCGAAGCTGTCGCGCTCGATCGCGGGCAAGGTCGCGATCGTCACCGGCGCGGCGAGCGGCATGGGCCGCGCGACCGCGCACCTTTTCGCAGACGAAGGCGCGCGCGTCGCGGTCGTCGACCTCGGCTCCGATCGCGTGAAGGCCGTCGTCGACGAGATCACTGGCGCGGGCGGTGACGCGGCGGGCTTCGTCACTGACGTGAGCGACCCGGCCCAGATCCACACGCTCGTCGACGACGTCGTCGCCCGGTTCGGAGGCATCGACATCCTCGTGAACAACGCAGGCGTGAGCGTCCTCGGGGGAGCGACGACCGACGAGGCCACGTTCGAGGACGGGTGGCGGCACACGTTCGCGGTCAACCTCGACGCGCACGCACGTCTGGTGCGCGCCGCGCTGCCATACCTGCAGGCATCAGGCGCCGGCCGCATCGTGAACATCGCGTCGACCGAGGGAGTCATCGCGACCGGCGGTCTCGCCGCGTACACCGCGAGCAAGCACGGCGTCATCGGCTTGACCAAGAGCCTCGCGGTCGAGCTCGGGCGCACGGGCGTGACAGTCAATTGCATCTGTCCCGGCCCCATCCGCACGGGCATGACCGCGGGCATCCCCGAAGAGGCGAAGGAGACCTATGCGCACCGCAAGGTGCCGCTCCGCCGTTACGGCGAGCCCGAGGAGGTCGCCCACGGCACGCTGAACTTCGTGCTGCCGGCCTCGTCGTTCATGAACGGCGCCGTGCTCGTCGGTCGACGGAGGCATGACGATCCGCCACACGTGATCATCTGTCTTCCGCGGTGATCCACTTCGAGGTTGTCGGGGGTTGCCACGTCTCGAGCGCGTCGAGCAGCGCGTTGGGGTCGGAGGCTTCGAGCAGCAGGGCTCGGTGCTCGGCCCGAAGGAAGCCCGCGTCGACTGCGCCGTCGAGGAACGCGACGAGCGGCGCGAAGTAGCCGTCGTGGTCGAGCAGGCCCGCGGGCTTCGCGTGCAGTCCGAGCTGGTTCCACGTGAGCACCTCGAACAGCTCGTCGAGCGTGCCGAACCCGCCGGGCAGCGCGATCACCGCGTCGGACAGGTCGTACATCAGCGCCTTGCGCGTGTGCATCGTGTCGACGATGTGGAGCTGCGTTCCCGCGTGCGCGACCTCACGATCGACCATGTGCTTCGGCATCACCCCGATGACCTCGCCACCCGCAGCGAGCACCTCGTCGGCGAGGACGCCCATCAGCCCGACCGAGCCGCCCCCGAACACCACGCCGTGGCCGCGTGTGACGAGCGTGTGCGCGAGCTCACGGGTCAGCCTCGCCATCGCGGGATCGTTGCCCGGGCGGCTGCCGCAGAAGACGCAGATCCTCACGCGCGACGCCTCACGGCGCGCCGTCGAGCAAGCCGGTGAGGCCCGAGGGCTCGTGCACGCCGAGCACGAGCTGCTCGAGGATGCCCATCCCGACCCGCTCCTCGCCGCGACCCGTGAGGCGGGCGCGGCACAACGCCTGGATGTGGATGTTCTGGATCGCCAGCGGATCGAGCTCGGCTGTGTTCCACCGCTCACCCCCGACCGCGAGATCACCCTTGAAGACGCCGTGCGACCACTCGGGATGGAAGTAGCCGATCCCCATCATCTGGAACGTGACGATCGGGTCGAGGTCGACCGTGAGCGGGCTCGCGTTCCACGGCGACATCTCGATGCGGGCATGAGTGGCGCGACGGGTGCCCGGCTCCCAGTCGATCGTGCACTGCACGGTCGACATCGGCTCGGCCGAGACGGTGAGTCCGCCCGTGTCGAGCACGGGGTCGGTCGCTGCGTCACCGAGCACCGGGATCACATAGCCACTGCGATGCCATTGCTGGCCGTCGCCATGCTCGTTCACGTCGAAGTGCGTGCACACGTCGTCGAAGTTCACCGGAGCCCACAACCAGTAGAACTGCGGCGCCATCTGCGCGGGCGCGCCCGGCGCTCGTTCGCCGACGCCGCGAATCCCCCACGAGCGATCGCGCGATCCCCAGGTGCTGTCGGTGTGGAGGTCGATGCGCTCGCCGTCGAGCTCGATCCACCCGTCCCATGTGCCCCACTGTGCGAGGCGCGTGTAGTCCATGACGACGCGGGTGCCCGCGACGTTGTGGAAGCGCGGCTCCTCGACCGCGACGGTGCGGGCGTGGAATGTCACGTCGGCCCGGACGCCGTGCTCGGGCGTGTCGACCTTGAGGTTGAGCGTGCGCAGCGGCTCGCGGACGTCGACGGCGATCGGGCCGACCGTGGTGTGGCCCCGGTCCGCAGCTGCGAGTGCCGACGCGTGCACCGAGATCTGCACTGCGTCGCGCACGACGCTGAACGCCGCATCGATCACCCGACGGTTCGGGTAGAGGCCCATCGCGGCGCCGAAGTACAGCGCGCCATCGGTCGTGTAGCCGTTGAAGAAGTAGCGGTCGTAGTGGTTCAGGTCACCCGACGCCGTGTGCGCGATCGGATCGCCGGTCTGGTGGATGGGGTAGTCGTCGAAGGCGCTGAGCACGCCCGCACGCTATGCGACAGGCTTCGCGCCATGGACGGGTGTGAGGTGTGCGAGATCGAGGCCCGCAGCGAGGCTGGCGACAACCCGTGGGCGGTCGCCCGGCTGCAGAGCGGCTACGTCGCGTTGTACCGCATCCAGTACTACCGCGGGTACACGTTCTTCTCCGCTCGTCGCTGTGTACGCGAGCTGCACCTCCTCCCCGCCGACGAGCGGTCGCTGTTCCTCCACGAGATGGCCGAGGTAGCGCACGCCGTCTTTCGTGCGTTCGCTCCCGTGAAGCTCAACTACGACATGCTCGGCAACGGCGTGCCGCATCTGCATTGGCACCTCGTGCCGCGGCATGCCGACGATCCTCGGTTGTTCGCACCCATATGGGAGAACCTCGACTTCCTCCGGCTCGCGTGGGGAAACCACGAAGAGACGGATGCCGAGCTGCGCGGTGAGCTGAAGAGCAGGCTCCTCGTCGAGCTGCAGCGTGCGGACGTGACGATCGAGCGCGACTTCCTCGACGCTTAATGTCACACCCCCTCTTTAAGATGTCGGTACTTCCCTTGAGTGCTGTGTTGACTGATCGTGACCGTGAGGACGCGTGGACGTCGCTGGGCTGTGGGAAGTCGATCCGAGGTCGCTGACCGACGCTGAGTTGTCCGCGCACGTGCGGGCGTTGGATGTCGAGCGGTGCCGGGTCGAGGCGGCGCTGGCGCGAGCGGTGGACGCGGCGGACGCACGTGGCGTGTGGGCCTACGACGGCGCCACGTCAGGGGCGGCGTGGTTGGCGTATCGGTGTGAGCTGAGCCGGTCGTCGGCCGCGACTCTGGTGCGCACGGCGCGCCGGTTGCGGTCGATGCCGGGTACCGAGGCGGCGCTCGCGGGCGGGGAGCTCGGCTTCGCGAAGGCGGTGCTGCTGGCGAGCGCGGCGGGCCGCAGCGACAAGACCGCAGCGGTGTTCGCTCGCGATGAGGCCGTCCTCGTCGACCATGCCCGTCGCCTGACCGTCGACCAGACGGCCGTGATGTTGCGGCATTGGTTGTCGCAAGCCGACCCCCACCGCGAGAAGCGCGAGCGGGGCGAAGGCGATCGGCTCCATGTGTCGTCGACGTTCGACGGCACCACCGTGCTCGACGGCGTCTATGCGAGCGAGGACGGCGCCGTGATCAAGGCCGCGGTCGACGCCGAGTACGAGCGGCTATGGCGCGCCGAGCGCGCCTCGGGCGGCCCGGCCCGCACCCCGGCGCAACGGCGAGCCGCCGCGCTCGCCGAAGTCATCCGCCGGGCCGTCGGCGCCGAGCCCGGCCGACCCACGATCACGGTCACCATCAGCCTCGACGACCTCGCGGGCGGCACCGGGTCCGGACACGTCGACGACACCGGCGAACCGGTGGCTGCCGAGACGGCGCGCCGCCTGGCCTGCGACGCCCGGATCGTGCCCGTCGTGCTCGACGGGCGCAGCGAACCCATCGACGTCGGCCGCGCCGCCCGAGCCGTCACCCCCGCCCAACGTCGAGCGCTCACCCTGCGCGACCGTGGGTGCGTCTTCCCCGGCTGCGACCGCCCACCGAGCTGGTGCGACGGCCACCACATCGTGCACTGGGCCGACGGCGGCCCCACCAACCTGGCCAACCTGTGTCTGCTGTGCGACCACCATCACAAGGCCCTTCACGAGGGCGGCTGGACCATGGCCAGAGCACCCGACGGCCGTCTCACCTTCACCCGACCCGACGGCACGCAGCTACAGCGAGAACACGCCGTCCGCCGCGAGGGCGATGCCGAGGATGACGAGGGCCGCGCCGACGAAGCGTCCCGCGCCACGGACGACGCGCGCGTGCTCAGCTGTCGTTGAGAGCACGACGAGGATGGCGACCCCCACGAGGGTGGCGACGACGGGGGTCGCCACGCCGTGGTCGGCGCCGGCCATCAGCGCGCCCGCGCCGAGCGCCGGGTTGACGAGCAGCGGAAAGGCGATCGGCACGAAGCCTGCTTTCCATCCCCGGAGGGAAGGCTCGGGCTTCGGCGCACCCGCGAGCATGTCGTGCGACGCCAACGACGGTGATCACCAGCCCGGCACCGAGGCGGAACGTCGACTTGCTCACGTCGAGCAGATCGAGCAATGGTGACGCGAGCACCGCGAGCACGACCACGGCGGCAAGGGCCGTCACCGCGCCCACCGCGGCCGCCGGCACGCGGTCTGGTCGGGCGGGAAGGGCCGACCACACACGCGGTGGATTGGTGGCCGCGACGACAGCGATGCCTTCGACGAGCACCGTCGCTGTGGTGAAGTCAGCCATACGCGACGAGCGTCTCGAGCGCGTGTTGCTGGTAGTCCATCTGTGTGATGTTCGAGTCGAACCACGCGCCCTTCGCGTGAGGGTCGTCCGAGGAATCCTGGCGAGCGACGAGCATCCCGACCGCGCATTGCATTCGGTCCCTGATCGCCACCGCCTCGCCCGGCCGGCCGCGGGCGGTCTCGTAGCGGGCCAGCGCGCCGAGACCCTCCCCGAGAGTGCCCAAGCCAGAGGGCAGGGCTTGATGGCCGCGGAGGAGAAGGTTGACGCCCTGGTTGGTGCGTTGCGACTCGAAGCGCACCTGCACGCCGAAGATTCCGGCGAGCCGCGTCGCGTACGCGTCGGTCATCGCGGTGAGGTCGGCCGATGGTGGCGTCGCCCAGTGCTGCATCTCGTCGAGCGCATACGCGCCCCAGTGGTCGGAGGTCGGCGGGAAGATGTTCTCGGCGTCGTCGCGGTGCTGCATGACGTACCGCCCCACGCGCTCAGCAGGTTCGCGCCATCCCGAATCGGGGAAGAGGCGCTCGAGACGGCTCAGTGCGAACCACAGCTCCCCGGTCGAGAAGCTCAACGTTCCGGTCGCGCTCTGGGTGGCGGGGATCCAGTTCGCGAACACCTTGCCGTCGGGACCGATCATCCCCACGAGGAAGCGACCGAGATCAGCCAGGTCCTTGTCGTACTTGGGGTCGCCCGTGTCGAGTCGTCGCTGGCCGAGCGCGGTCACGAGCAGCGCGCTGGCGCCTGTATCGAGCGTGCGGCCGTCGCCGAAGGCCGCCCCGCCGAGCTCGGGATGGAGCCTTTGGAGCGCAAAGTCTGTCCCTCGGTCGGCGGTCGGGGTGTCGCCGAACAGATACAGAGCCAGCAGCACGCCGGAGTGGCGGGTGTAGTGATAGTTGCCGAGGTCGGTCTTGGTCGCGCGGTTGTAGCGATAGATCCAGCTGCCGTCGTCGTGTTGATTGGTGTCGTACCAGTGAGCGGCCGCAGCCGCTGCGTGGGCGACGTTCGTCGGTGTGACAGTCGGGCAACGTTCTGGCCGGGTGACGAACACCACGAGCGAGGTCGCTGCGAGGACCCAGGCCGCGACACCGAGGCCAATCCGCCGAGCGAGCACCCGGTGAGGCTAGGCGGGGTACTTCACCGCGATCTTCGCGACCGTCGTGAGGTTGCGCATCGTGAGCGGACCCAGCGTGCGTTCGATCTTGATCTTCCCGAGCGCCGACTCGCTCATGCGGCCGCCGTGGCGCCAGTACAGCTCCTTGCCGCGGATTGCGATCTCCTCGTCGCCGATCTCCCAGGCGAGCGCTTCCTTGGTCGCCGCCGCACTGGGCGCGCGCTTTGAGGAACCCGACGACCGACGTCTCGAGGCTGAATGGCCGATGGGCGACGACCTCGGCGAGCTCCTTCGGCGTGCGCACCATCGTCACGACTGCGTAGCCCAGCTCCGCGAGCAGGCCGGCCTCGATCTGGTCCTCGATCCTCGCGGTCGATGTCGACTTCGTGTCGAAGACGACGTTGCCGCTCGCGATGATCGTCTCGACGTCCTCGAGGCCGAACGAGGTGAGCAGCTTGCGGAGGTGGTCCATCTTCACGACGTGACCGCCGACGTTGATCGCCCGGAGGAACGCGATGCGACGAGGCACGCCGTCACCCTACGAGGAGACGAGATCCCACCGGTTGCCGTAGAGGTCGACGAAGACCGCGACGGTGCCGTACGGCTCGGCCCTCGGGGGTTCGACGAACTGCACACCCGCGCGCACCATCCGTTCGTGCGTCGCCGCGAAGTCGTCGGTGTGCAAGAAGAACGCCACACGCCCGCCGGTCTGGTCTCCGATTCGCTCCGCCTGCAACCCCGTCGCCTTCGCGAGCAGCAGCCTCGTCTCGGCTTCCTCGGGGCCGACCACCACCCAGCGCTTCGCGTCGCTCAGCCGGGTGTCCTCGTGCACCACGAACCCGAGCCGGTCGACGTACCAGCTGATCGCTTCGTCGTAGTCGCCCACCACGAGCGTCGCGAGACCGATCCGAATCACGAGCCCATCCTGCCCTCGCACGCGATGATCGAGTCGTGCTGATCCACGAGTGGGATGCATCGACCGACGACACGGAGTGGCGCGCGTTCGTCGCGACGCACGGGTTCGGCGACCTCGTCGCCGGCGGGCGCGGACGAGAGGTTCCTGTCGTCGTGCCGACGCAGTTCGTGCTCGCGGGCGACGAGGTGCTGCTGCACCTCGTGCGCAACAACCCGATCTGGTCTGCGATCGAGGAGAACCCGACCGTGCTGCTCTGCGTCGCGGGGGACTGGGCGTTCATCCCCTCGAGCTGGAAGGTGGTGGGGGAGGAGGACGCGGCCTACGGCATCCCGACCACGTACTACGCGGCCGTGCAGATCGAAGGACGAGCCAGCATGCTCCGTGAGCCCGACGAGGTCGCCGCGGTGTTGCGTGTGCAGCTCGGGGCGCTGCAGCCCGAGGAGGACGTCGTCGACCCGTCAGAGCACGGCGCACGGCTGAAGGCGATCACGGGGATGCGCATCGAGATCACCGGTGTGCGAGCCAAGTTCAAGTACGGGGGCAACGTGGATCGCGCCCATCGCGACGCAGTGGCCGAGCACCTGGCGGAGCGCGACGGCCCCGGCGACGCGGCCGCCCTCACGCAGCTGCAGCGCCGGATCGATCGGTGAGTCGGAAGATCGGGTAGCCCGGCGCGATCGCGATGAGGTCGGCGTCGGGAGCATCGGGGCCGACGCCCTGGAAGAACTGGCCGACCTCCCACTTCCAGCGCGTCAGGTATGCGCGCAGCACGGGGACCTTCTCGGCATCGGTGAGCTCCCCGGCCGTGAACGACTCGACTCGGCGCCCGACGCGCAGCTCACCCTCGCCCGCCGCCCGGAGGTTCTTCACCCACTCGGTCGTGCCGCGAGGGGCGACCAGGAAGCGCTCGCCGTCGAGGTCGAGCACGTTCACCACGGTCGAGCGGATCTCGCCGCTCTTGCGGCCCCTGAGGCGCAGATCTCGGGCGCCCCACACGCTGATGCCCATGCGGACCAGCCGGCGGATGGAGCGGTTCATGAGGGCGGCGCTGCGGGTGGGAGCGACGTAGCGGGCTTCGGGCTGAGTGGCTTCTGCTTCTGTGAGCGGTGCTCTCGTCATGGAGCAATAGTCGCGCATCTCTCGGTCCAAATCAAGAGCACTGCTCGTAATTGTTGCCAGTGCTCTCGATTCGGGGCAGAATGCGCACATGCCCACCGCCAGCGCCCCCACGACCGCTCGAGCCCGAGCGCGAGCCGAGATCACCGACGAGATCAAGCGCGAGGCCCGCCGGCAGCTCGCCGAACAGGGCTCCGACCTCTCCCTGCGAGCCGTCGCTCGAGCCCTCGGCATGGCGTCGTCCGCCGTCTACCGGTACTTCGCGAGCCGTGACGAGCTGCTCACGGCGCTCATCGTCGAGGCCTACGACACCGTCGGTGCGAAGGCGGAGCACGCCGTCGAGCGAGCGGGGCCGGGGGTCGCCGAGCGCTGGCTGGCCCTCGCCGTTGCGATCCGAGAGTGGGCCGTGGCCCGTCCCCACGACTACGCGCTCGTGTACGGCAGCCCCGTGCCCGGCTACCGGGCGCCCGACGCGACGATCGCTCCGGCGGCGCGAGTCAGCCTCGTCGCCCTCCGGATCATCTACGACGGCGTGCAGTCGGGCGAGATCTCGCTGAAGGGCCCAGACGCGCCGATGTCGAGCGAGGTACGCACCGACCTGATCAGGCTGGCCGACACGGCGGGTCTCGAGGATCTCCCCGAGGACATCCTGGGCCGGGGGCTCATGGCGTGGACCCACCTCTTCGGCACGATCAGCTTCGAGCTGTTCGGCCACCTGCACAACGTGATCCACGACTACGACGCGTTCTTCGAATCGCAGATGCAGCGCGCGGCGCGGTTCCTAGTCTCGGGGGATGGCCACGCCCGCTGAGAAGGTCGCGACGTTCCGTGCCGCCCACCGCCCCGGTCAGCCCCTGCTCCTCGCGAACGTGTGGGACGTGGGCAGTGCTCGGTTCCTCGCCGGGCTCGGGTTCGAAGCGCTGGCGACGACGAGCAGCGGGTTCGCCGCCACGCTGGGTCGGCGCGACTACCGCGTGACGCGCGACGAGGCGCTCGCCCACGCGGCAGCGCTCGTCGGCGCGACCGAGCTGCCCGTGTCGGCTGACCTCGAGAATTGCTTCGCCGACGACCCGGCGGGCGTCGCCGACACCGTCACGAAAGCGGTGGCGATCGGGCTGGCGGGGTGCTCGATCGAAGACTTCACCGGCGACTCAGCGAACCCGATCTACGACATCGGGCTCGCCACCGAGCGCGTCGCCGCCGCGGCCGAGGCGGCGCACCGTGGCGGCGACTTCGTGCTCACGGCGCGAGCTGAGAACCACCTCCACGGCATCGAGGATCTCGCCGACACCATCGAGCGCCTCCAGCGCTTCTCTGAGGTGGGAGCCGACGTGCTCTACGCGCCGGCGCTCAGCTCGATCGATGACATCCGGGCCGTCGTGACCGCAGTCGACAAGCCGGTCAACGTGCTCACCGTGCCCGGCGTCCCGTCGATCGCCGAGCTCGCGAGCGTGGGCGTTGCACGCGTGTCGGTCGGCGGCGCCTTTGCCTTCGTCGCTCTGGGTGCCGTCGCGCGAGCCGGACGGGAGCTGCTCGACCAGGGCACGTACGGTTGGCTCGAGGTGGCGAGAGACGCGAGGCGAACCGTGGCCGAGTCCTTCGAGAGCTGAGCGAGAGCTGAGCGATGACGACAGCGGTCCGCGTGCGGGCGTACGTGGTGGGGGCCGTGATGGTCGTCCTCGTCGCGTGGCCATTCACGTGGGGCGCGCACCACGACAGCTTCCCGCTGTCGAACTACCCGATGTTCTCGTTCCCCCGTCATCGCGTCGAGGCGCTGTCGTCGGTGGTCGTGCAGATGCCGTCGGGTGAGATCAAGCGTCTGTCGTCACAGCTGATCAGCGGCAGCAGCGAGACGACCCTCGCCTCGGCGACTGTCGCCAACGCGATCAACAGCGGCGACGAAGGCACCGACGAGCTGTGCAAGGCGGTCGCGCAGCGCCTCGAGGCGCAAGCCCGACCTCGCGGGCGGCGAGGTGCTCGTCGTGACCGAGCGGTGGGATGTCGTTGACTACCTCCAAGGCGGTCGCGTGCCCGAGGACCGCACGATCCACGCGCAGTGCCCGGTGCCGTCGTGAGCGCGTTCGAGCGCTGGTACTTCCGCGACGCGCCGCCTGAGCGGCTCGCGGTGATCCGCATCCTCGTCGGGGCGTTCGCGACCGTGTACGCCGCGATCCGTGTCCCCGACCTCTGGAAGTACGCGGCCTTCTCCGACAGCCGGTTCCATCCCGTCGGCATCAGCGGGCTCCTCGACGGCCCCCTGTCGCCCGCGGTGTGGCACGCGCTCCTGCTCCTCACGGTGCCGCTCTGCGTGGCGTTCACGCTCGGGTGGCATCACAAGGTCGTCGCGCCGATCGCCGCGCTCGTGCTCCTCGCCGTCACGACGTACCACGACTCGTTCGGTCAGCTCTTCCACACCGAGAACCTGATGGTGCTCTACGTGATCGTGCTCGCTGTCGTGCCCGCGGCCGACGCGCTCTCACTCGACCGGCGACGTGCCGCGGCGCGCGATGTCGACGCCGCGGACCAGCAGCGCTCAGTACGGATGGCCCGCGGTGCTGCTGTCGGTCCTGTGTGTCATCACGTACATGCTCGCCGGGTGGGCGAAGATCTCGAACGGCGGATGGGGATGGGTGCACGGCGACGTGCTGCGCAACCAGATCGCCTTCGACAACGTCCGCAAGGCGGTGATGGGTGACCCGTACTCGTCGCATCGGCGCGTTCCTCGTGCGACACGGCTGGGTCTTCGGCCCGATCGCGATCGCGGCCCTGGTCGTCGAGCTGGGCGCGCCGATCGCGCTCCTCGGCGGGAGGTGGCGCAACGCCTGGGTGATCGGCGCGTGGCTCTTCCATGCCGGCACCGTGATGGTCATGTACATCACGTTCCCGTTCCCGCTGTCGCTCGTGGCCTTCGCACCGTTCTACGAGGTCGAATACATCCCGCAGTGGGTGAGCCGTACGATCGGCGGGTGGCGCGCCCGTCGATCAGCCCTCGCGCCTACCGCCGGCTGACGCTCGGCGCGCTGCTGCTGCTGGCGGCGATCGTCGTCAGCGGCGCTGCCGTCCGCCTCACTGGCAGCGGCCTCGGCTGCCCGGACTGGCCGAACTGCGAGAAGGGCCGCCTCGTCGCTCCATTCGAGAAGCACGCGCTCGTCGAGTTCACGAACCGCACCATCACCGGCCTCGTGTCCGATCGCCGTGATCCTCGCGGTGCTCGGCTCGATGTGGAGGGTGCCGCGTCGCCGCGACCTGATCTGGCTGTCATGGGGTCTCGTGGCGGGAGTGCTCGCGCAGATCGTCCTCGGCGGCGTCACCGTGCTCGTCGACCTCTCGCCCCCGTTCGTGATGGCGCACTTCTTGCTGTCGATGGCCTTGCTCGCGGACGCGGTGGTGTTGCACGACCGCGCGTGCCGAACGCGGCGGCCCGCGCCGGCGCGTCGTCGTGCAGGACGTCGCGACTGCGGTGTGGGTGCTGGTCGGTGCCGCGATGCTCGTGCTCTTCACCGGGACGATCGTCACGGGGAGCGGACCCCACGGCGGTGACGAGAACGTGCGACGCCTGAGCTTCTTCATCCCGGACGTCGCGCGCCTCCACGGCGTCAGCGTGATGCTCTTCCTCGCGCTCACGCTTCTCGCGTTCTGGCTCATGCGGCGCACGTCGGCGCCGGCCCGTACCCAGCAGCGCGGGCGGTGGCTCGTCTACGCGATCTGCGTGCAGGCTGCGATCGGCTACACGCAGTACTTCACCGGTGTGCCGGTGCTGCTGGTCGGCTTCCACATCGCCGGCGCCGTCTGCGTGTGGACCGCGACGGTCGCGCTCGCGTCGTCGCTCAGCCGGTCAACCGGGGACGGCGTCGAGGAACTCGAGCGCGGCGTCGATGAACCTGAAGTCCTTCGGAGTGGCGAAGTGATCGGTGCCCGGGAGGGTGACCAGACGCGCGTCGGGTAGCGCGTCGACGAGCGGCTGACCCGATCCGACGAAGTCGCGCTCGCCGACCACGACCAGCACCGGGCACGTGACCGCCGCGAGCCGCTCGGGCGTGATCGCGGTCTTCGGTCGCCGCATGCACGCCGCGAGCGCCTTCGGGTCGTTGCCCGGGAACGACGCGTACTGCACGAACACCTGCGCCGTGATGTCGTCCTCGGAGACATCGCCCTCGACGGCCTTCGCGATCACATCGGAGCGGTCAGTGTCGAACAGCGTCTTGCCGACGCCTGACACCACGAGTCGCGACAGGCGCTCGGGAGAGCGGCAGGCGAGCTCGAGCAGCGTCATCGACCCGAGCGAGAAGCCGATCGCATCGACGGGCACGTCGGGAAGCTTCGCCGTGACCGCAGGCGTCAGGTCGGCGTAGGCCTCAGGTTCGTGGGGCTTGTCGGCGGTGCCGTGCCCGAGGAGGTCGACGCCGATGACCTCGCGCCCGGCGTCGGCGAGCAGCGCCTCCCAACCCGGCTCCTGCCATGTGCGGAGGAAGCTGCCACCCCAGCCGTGCACCATCACCACGGGTTCGCTGCGCATGGCTCCTATCCTGCACTGTGCCCGACCGCGTCCGCGTCACCCCGTCCTGCGTCATCGACGCCGACGAGCTCGAGTGGCGCTTCACCGCGAGCGGCGGCCCGGGCGGCCAGCACGCCAACACGGCGAACACCAAGGTCGAGGTGCGGTTCGATGTGGAGTCGTCGCCCTCGCTCGGGCCTCGCCAGCGGGCGCGGCTCGTCGAACGGCTCGGACCGGTCGTGCGCGTCGTTGCGTCCGACCGACGATCGCAGGCGCAGAACCGCGAGCTCGCGCTCGAGCGGCTGAAGAGCAAGCTCGCTGCGGCCTTGCACGTCGATCCCGCGCGTCGGCCCTCGAAGCCGTCGAAGTCCGCGGTCGAGAAGCGGCTGCAGGACAAGCGTCGTCAGAGCGAGCGCAAAGCCTCGCCGTCGCGTCAGTCCGCAGGACTGACGCGGATGCGGCGGATGTCCGCGGTGCGGTAGCTCGCGAGCCGCGTGCTCCAGCAGTCGACGACGGTTCGACCAGGCGTCGTGCGGAAGAACGTCGTGAGCGGGCCCTCGAGCTGATACGCGTCTGCGTCGTCGACTTGCTCGATCGTCTCGTCTGCGAGCATCACCTCGTACGTCACGTGTCGATCGTACGACTCGCGTCCTGTGAAGAGGAAGAGGACAACTCTGTGGATCGTGCGCGCAGCCTCGCGCACGACGAGATCGGCGATGAGCGTCGACACGCCGATCCATCCGAGCACGTGCACCTTGTCGAAGAACGTCGGCCAGTCGAACGACGGCTCGAGCGAGTAGCGCCACTGCTTGGCGATGATGAAGAGCGCGGCGAGCGCGAGCGCACCAGGCGCCAGCGCGATCACCGCGGGACGCACCTTCGGCCACAGCAGCCCGGCGAGCACGGTGAGCGCGGCGAGCGCGCCGACGACGATCCCCGCGACGAACCAGAGGACGAGCCCCGCGATCACGGTCGCGCCGGCGACAACGGCGGGCGACGGGGTTGCGCCGCCATAGGTGCGCCACGTCGCGAGCGAGGGACCCTCAGCGTCCTCGGCCACGTCGACCTGGCGTCTCCGGCGAGCCCACGCCACGGCGATCAAGCCAAGGCACACGCCGAGCGCGAGTGCAGAGAGCCCGATCGCGATCCAGACGACGAGCTGCGGCGTCCAGGTGAGGGTGATCTCGATCGGCCCCGAGCCCGTCGGCGTGATGTACCAACCGTTCGCATAGCCGTCGATCAGGGTTGGAGTGCCGAGCGAGCCCACGCCCTTCACCGTGGCCTTCCAACCGTCGTTCTGGCTCTGGCCCAGGACGAGCCAGAAGGGTGCGCTCGCTCCGTCGACCCGCAGCTTGTACGAGACGCGGCCTTCGCTCACCACGGTGACCGCCGGGGCCGCGCTCGACACCTGAGACGCCTCAGACGCTTCGTTCAGCGCGCCACCACCGGGGGCCGAGCGGAGCAGCACGCGGTCGAGGTCGACGCCGGCGTCTTTGCCGACCGCGGTGCCGACCCGCACCTCGCCCTTCGGCACCGACACGTCGGTCCCGTCGCACTGCGTCAGGGCCATCGCACCCCGGGCGAGGACATCGGCCGTCGCGCCCGTCGCTCGCACGTCGACGGCCTCGCCGTTCACCTCGAGCAACGGCTTGCAGCCAGTGTCGACGGTAGAGCCGAGCGGCGCGCACCGAGAGGCCGTCGATGCCCCACTCGGCGATCGCGACCGGCATCGTCACCTTCGTCTCGGAGTAGTAGTCGATCGTCTTGACCGGTCGGATGCCCGACAGCTGGATCGCGATCTTCTTGGCGGTGATCGGCGCAGGGAGATGCGACGCGCTGCGACGCGGTCGCGTTCTCGTGTGAGGCGATCGTCGGTGATCGGCGCGACGGGGACGACGACGGGCTTGCCGTCATCAGCGGTGATGGTGAGCTCGGTCGGCACCGAGTGTCGCCCGTCCGCGAACACGATGAGGTCGAGGTGGTCGAAGGTGAACGGGCTCGCCGACGTGTACGTGGCGACGTTGCCCTGCACGAACGCGAACGGCGTCTGCCACGCGGTCGTGGGGTCGCCGTCGATCGCCGACGATGCGAGCGCGCCGAGGTCGCCATCGAGCCGCGCCGTCGACGTGGCCGTGACCCCGCCTTGGTTCGCATCGGGCCGGCCCAGCAGCTCGTCGAGCACGGTGTCCGGCGCACGTGCGCTGAGCCGAGCATCGCCCTCGACGGTGAAGCTGCGGGGCGTCGGCACGTCGAACGCTCGCTGGATCGACGTCTCTTCGTCGTCGGTCCGGGCCGGCTCCGGCGGGGTTGCTGCGCTGACGGGTCATCACGACGTCGAGTGGGTGGTCGATCGACGAGGGGCCGGCCGCGGTGAGGAGATCGGTCGGGAGGTGCACGACTTCGTCGACCTTCGCGCCGGCGATGTCGAGCTCGGCGAAGCCGACGGGGCTGATGCCGCGGTAGCTCGGCCGGTAGCCGACGTCGGTGCCGAGGATCTCGATCGACATCGTCGTGAACGTGTGCTTGCCGATGTCGATCGTCTGGCCGGGCGCTGCGCGCGACGACACGTCGAGCGCGACGTCCATCGGATCACGGCCGTCGAACTTCAGCCGCACCTTCGTGATGAAGCGGTTGCGTGACCCGGTGATGGGCTGCAGCACGGTGATGTGATCGGTCGTGGCCGGAGATTCGAGCTCGACCTGCCACCGCTCGCCCGTGACGTCCGAGAACGCGCCGACCCTCCACGCGGTGCGGGGGTCGCCGTCGATCGCGTTCGCGGGACGATCGTCGGGCGTGTAGCTCACCGGGTTGCCGTACGAGGTCGCGTCGACGCTTGCGACGCCGCGCTGCTCGACGGTCGTCTTCGTGTCGTCTCCCGCGCCCGGGAACACGTCGAGTCGGTTGTCGGTCGGGTCCTCGACCAGAGGCGTCTCGTCGGCCCGCTCGGTCAGGCCGACGTTCTCGCGGACCGTGCCCCAACGCCGCGCCTGCCGGCGGTTCGTGTCGGTGAGCACGAGGTGCGCGTCGTCCTCGAGCGCACGCTGCATGCCCTCCGGGTCGTTCGCGAATGACGCCGAGTAGAGCACGGGCTGATCCGGTCCGATGATCCCCGCAGCGGCTGCGTCGACGATGCCTTCGCCACTGCCCGCCATCAGCATCACGCCGGTGGCGTTCTCGGCGCGCACGATGTCGCGAGGCTTGTCGACCGGGAACGCCGCGACCGGGGGCGGGTCCGCCGCATTCGGAGGCGTGCCCAGCGCCACCTCGTCGACGAGCGGGAGGCTCGGGGATCGCCTTGTTCGGCACGGGGTCACCGAACGTCTTCGGCGTGCCGAGCCCGGGCGTCGCTTCCATCTCGGACCAGAGGTTGCGAGGGCGGGGCGTGCGGTAGCGCTCGTACTGCAGATCGGATCGCAGGTTGATCTCACCGACGCCCATGAGCGCCGCGACCGTGGCGAGCGACGAAGGCTCGTACCACCCCTCCTGCAGGCGTCGATCGAGCGCGTTGAGGAGGTCGGCTGACGGCGCGCTGCCATAGGGGATCAGCTCGCGTGCGACGTACGGGCGGTCCATCAGCCCGGGGAGCACAGGGTCGACCGTGTTGCCCCATCGGTACGACGCGAAGTCCGAGCCCGGCAGCTCGAGCACGCGGGTCGCGTCGCCCTGCGACTGCAGGTAGTTGGCATCTTGCTGCCAGTAGGCGGGGATGTCCTCGGGTCGCTGCAGGTTGTTCGCCACCATCTGGCCCGTGAAGAGCGGCGGCAGGTTGACCACCGCGACGGCGACCGCGGTGATCGCGACACCGAGGCCGAGCGTGGGGCGCCAACGGGCGAGGGCGCGAGTGCCGGCACCGAGCAGCACCGCCAGCGACAGGATGATCAGAGGGACAGCCCGCGGCGTCGATCGCAACGCGAGCCCGAGATCCATGTGCGCGAACCTCGAGAAGATCGATCCGTACGGCGACGGATGGTCGAACGGGTTCGCACCGACCGCGATCAGCGTGCCGACGGCGAGGAGCACGACGAAGAAGCCCCGCTGCTTCCAGCGCAGCGCGCCGGCGGCGAGCAGCCCGCCGATCGCGAGGAGGTATCCCGCCCCGATCAGCCAGAGGTGCTGGGTGTACGCGACGCTCGGCTCGATCCAGGGGCCGAGCTTGTCGTCGCCGTAGAAGAACCAGTACCCGAGGCCCCGCAGCAGCTCGGGCGCGTTCGAGACCTTCGCGACTGTCTCGTAGGTCTCGGTGTAGCGGAGGATCGGGATGCCGTACTTGCCCTGCGCCCACAGCCCCGCGATCCACCAGAACGACACGCCGAGCGTGAGCGCACCGATGCGCCCGATCGCGGCCATCGCGCGCCGCACCTCGATCTCCTTCGTGACGAACATCGCGTAGACGAGCCAGAGCACTGGACCGATGCCCGCGAAGAGGAGGGCAGTCGCGTTCACCCCGCCGACGAGCGCTATCACGACCGCGAACCAGGCGGGCCACTTCCATCCGCCCTCGCGTGCCGCGCGCATCGCCATGCCGATCAGCCACGGCAACGCGGCCCACGGCAGCAGGATCACCGAGATGCGCGCTGCGTAGTCGAGGACGTAGGGCGAGAGCATGTAGACCGCGGCGGCAACGACCATCCCGCGCGCGAGCGCGGGCTCCGACGCGCGCCAGCCCATCGCCCGCATGAGGAACAGCACTCCCGCGCCTGCTGCGAACAGGATCGTGCCGAGCCAGATGCGCTGCGCGACCCAGTCGGGGAAGCCCAGGGTCTGCATGAGCCAGTAGTACGGGCCCATCGGGAACAGGTAGCCGAGCGTCTGGTGAGTGACGGTGCCGAGCCCGGTGCCCGAGTCCCACATGTAGGGGGCCTTCGCGAGGAGGCGACCGGGGTCGAGGTACAGGTACGTCTTGGTGTCGGCGCCGACCTCGCCGCGATGCGTGAACAGCAGCGGGACGTACGCGACGAGGGCAAGGGCGATGTGCTGGCAACGCCCGCGCCAGCGGGCGGGCATCAGCTGGCGCGCCCGGGGCGTCGGAGTCGAGTTGCCTCGCCGGCGAGTGCGGCGAGCGTTCCTGTCGCGGTTGCCTCCCACGTGAGCTCGCCAGCACGCGAGAGCGCGGCCGCGCTCATCTGCTCACGCGTGTCTTGATCGTCGAGCACGCGTGCGATGTCACGCGCGAGCGCGGCCATGTCGGAGGAGAGCACCCCGGTGACCCCGGACTGCACCGCGTCGCGGTGGCCGGCGATGTCGGTGACGACCGCGGGCGTGCCGCACGCGGCCGCCTCGGTGACGGTCATGCCCCAGCCCTCGGCGGCCGACGCGCTGGCGAGCACCCACGCGCGGCGATACAGGTCGACGAGCGCGTCGTCCGAGAGCCGGCCGGGCATCGAGACCCAGTCGGACGCGTCGAGGTCGTCGATCAGCGTCTCGAGGTGCTCGCGCTCGGCGCCGTCGCCGACGATCGTGAGCTCGACATCGGGATGGGTGGCTCGCACCTCGGCCATGACCTTGATGAGCTCGTCGAACCGCTTCACCGGCATGAGGCGGCCGACCGCGACGACGAGCGGGGTCGTCGACCTCTTGCCATCCTTCTCGGGCGCGGGCGTGAAGCGGGGGTCGATGCCGGGCGGCACGACCGACACGCGCGACGGCTTCAGCTTGAGGTCGTGGATGAGCTCGTCGCGTGACGACTCGCGAGAGCGTGATGATGCGGCTGCGCCGGTAGATCGGCGGTGCGATGCGCTTCTCGACGGTCTCGCCGAACGCGGCGAGGTTCGGCGGCAGCACCATCTTCCACATCGCGCCGTGCACGTGGTGCAGGAACACCACACGCGGCCCGGTCGCCCACAGCGGCGACCAGAACGGCATCCCGTTCCAGATCTCGACGAGCCCGTCGCGCTGGCCGTGCCGGCCCGTCGCCTCGCTGAAGATCGCGCGGGGGAAGACGAGGTAGCGGCCGGCCTTGCGGATGACACGCACGCCGTCCCGGTTGCTCTCCGGTGGGTGGCCTTGCGCGTAGGACGTGCGGATCGTGACCTCGATGCCGGCCTCGGCCCAGAGCCGAGCGACGTCGTCGCGTGGAGCTCGGAACCGCCGGCCTCGACGTCGGCGAGGTCGCGCCACGCGAGCATGTGGACGCGGCGGAGGCCCGCCGACGCGGCGAGGTCACCGAGCTTGACCAAGGTGTCGGCGCGGGTGTCGGCCACGGGGTCCGTAAACTACCGGCTCCATCCGGCCGGAAAGGTGCACAGGTTTGCGACTCACCGGAGAGCGCCCCATCGAGGGCAAGACGCCCGACTCGCTGCTGGCGCTCCACGCGGCCGGGCTACCGCGAGGTCCGCGACCGGATCGGCAGCGGCCGGTTCCTCGACATCGGGTGTGGGCTCGGCGACGGCAGCGCGCTCTTCCTCGGCGGTGGCCGCACGGTCGTTCGGCGTCGACTACGACCCGGCGACGGCCATCGCGGCCCATCGACGCGCGCCAGTGACCTTCGCACCGCGGCGAGTGACGGCGCCCGCTCGCCGTGCGCACCGGCGCGTTCGACTGGGTGTGCTCGTCGCACCTCATCGAGCACTTCGTCGAGCCCGAAGGCCACGTCGCCGAGTCGGCCCGCGTGCTCGGCGACGACGGCGCCGCGTTCTTCATCACGCCCAACGCCCCCGCCGACTTCGAGAACCCGTACCACGTGTACCTGTTCGAGCCCGACGACCTCCGCCAGATGCTCGGCCGCCACTTCGAGGACGTCACCGTGCTCGGCCTCGACGGCGACGCGGCGGTGAAGGCCGACTTCGAGAGGCGCCGCAAGTTCGCGCGCAAGCTCCTCAAGCTCGACCCGTGGGGCCTGCGCCACAAGCTGCCGCGGTCGTGGTTCGTGGGGCTCCACGCCTTCGCCCGCCGGGTGACCTACCCGTTCCTGAACCGCAAGGCGTCAGAGGCGCCCGCCCATCACCGCGGAGCAGTTCTCGATCACCGAGACGATCGACCCGACGACCCTCGTCCTCTTCGCGGTCGCGAGGCGCCCGAAGCGCTAGGCGCCGAGGTCAGGCGGAGATGAGCTCGCGCTCGGGCTCGTCGACCGGCGGCACGTCCTCGGGATCGTCGCGGAGCCGTTCGTACAGCCCGATGAGCGCGTCGACGCCGACCGCCGCGAGCAGGCACAGCGCCCCCTCGGCCGAAGCGCGATAACGGGTGGTCGCGAACGTGATCGTCACCGCGATCCAGACCACGATCGGCGGACCGAGCAGCGGGAAGACCGGGATGCGGCGCCGACGCAGCACGAGCGCACCGCCGATCGCGAACGGGGCGACGACGTACCAGCCCGCGAGCGCTGCCTCGGGCCACCCAGATGTTGCGACCCTCCGGGAAGTGGTCGAGAGACGTCTGCTGCAGCGGCTTGTAGAGGCCGGTGATGCGGCCCCACCGCGCGAGCACCACGTAGGGGAGCCGCTTCTCGTGGTTGCGGATGTAGTCGATCGAGTCGTCACGGAAGAGCTTCGCGAGCACCGACTGATCGGTGCCCTGGCTGTCGACGCCGTGGCGTTGCAACACCTGGATCGGACACTGGATGTTCCAGTAGCCGGTGAACTCGCCGTACCAAGTGAGATCACACGTCGCGGTCGAGAGCGTGATCTCGTAGCCGGCCGAGAGATACACGGGATGGTCGAAGCGCGTCATGTTGAACGCGACCCACGGGCCGACGACCGCGAGGCACGCAACGGCCGCCGCGCCGATCCACCCGACCCTCCGCCACAACGAGACCGTGCGCACCAGCAGCACGAGCGGCACGATCACGAGCACCGACAGCAGGATGAGCTCGGAGCGAGAGAGCGTCGCCAGCCCGACTGCGAGGCCCATCCACGCGGCGCGGGCGAGGTTCGGACGGTGCCAGAACCGGTACGCGAGGAGCATCGTCAGTGCGACCGTCAGGATCGCCATCGTCTCCGACAGGAGCATGCCGTCCGGTGCCCACACGTTCGGGTAGATGCACACGAGGCCGGCGGCGATGAGGCCGACTCTCGGCCCCGCGATCTCTTTGCCCGCGTACGCGGTCACCGCGATCGTCGCGGCACCGAGCAAGCGTCGACACGAGCAGCTGTCCGGTCGTGCTCGTGATGCCCAGGATCGACCATCCCGCCGAGGTACAAGAGGTAGAGGGGCGGATGGTCGGCGGCCTGGATGCGAACGTGATTCTCGATCCAGTCGATCGGGTTGATGAACCCCTTGCCGTCGGCGATGAGGTTCGCGCTCTCGTGGTAGAAGTACGAGTCGCCCCACACCGTCTGGTGGCGTGTCACCAGCACGACGTAGAGCGACGCGGCCGACGAGCCCGACGACGGTGATCAGAGCAACCCAGCGCGCAAATGAGCGCGTGTCAGCCTTCGGGGTGCTCATCGGCAGAGACGCTAGCCCCTGCCCCTCCCTCGGCTCGGAGCAGGGCGACCTCTTCGGCGAGCGTGCGCACGCGCCGCTCGAGCCGAGAGAGCTCCCACGAGAAGTGCACGACGACGAAGAACAAGAACCCGACGGCGAGGAACAGAAACGCCGCCGGCGGGTAGGCGACCCCGAGCCAGTCGGCGACGGTGTTCAGCACGCCGGGGAACACCGCGAGCGGCACGAGCACGATGCCGATGCCGAGCCACAGCAGCGCGTACTTCGAGCGCAGCTGGTGCTGGCGGAGCAGCCAGAAGATGTAGCCGACGCTGACGCCGGCGACGACGATGAGCAGGACGTGGGCGCGGGTGCTCACGACTTCTCCCTCATGGCCTGGCTGGCGGCGGTGGGATCGCCTTGCGCGATGCCGACGCGACGATCCCGATCATCAAGCGCAGGTAGTTGTAGGCGAGCTGCAGGTGTCGAGCGCTCGGCTGCCCGCCGGCGCGGGTGCGCATCGCGACCGGCACCTCGACGACCTTGTAGCCGGCCCGGCACACCATGAGGAGCACCTCGACCGTGTCGGCGAGGTACTCGACGGGGTAGTCGCGGGCGAGCATCGCGACGACCGGCGCGTCGAAGGCCCGGAACCCCGACGTCGTGTCGGTGAACGACTGGCCGGTCTGCCAGCGAACGACGCGGTGCAGCGACTTCATCGCCCGACCGCGGGCGCGCCCGACGTCGAACGAGGACCCGCCCGCGAACCGTGAGCCGATGACCATGTCGGCGCCGTCGTCGAGCGCGCCGAGCAACGTCGCGATCGTGGCCGGGTCGTGCTGGCCGTCCGCATCGACGACGACCACCCGTTGGTAGCCGTTGTCGACCGCATAGCGGAGTCCTGTGCGCACTGCGGCGCCCACGCCCAGGTTGAACGGCAGGCGGGCCACCGTCACGTCAGTGGCGGCCGCCGCGACCTTCGCGGTCGCGTCACGGGAGCCATCGTCCACCACGAGGACGTCGAGCTCGGGCACGACGTCGTGCAGCTCCTTGAGCGTGCCGGGAAGCGCCTGTTCCTCTTGGTACGCCGGCACCACCACGAGGGTGCTCACCCGGTTTGCTCCTCCACGTACAACCAGTCTCCCCCTGCGAGCTCGCACCGGTAGGGACGGTCGGTGCCCGTCCACGCGAGGAGCGAGAACTCGTACGGGAAGAAGTGGATGTGCGGGTTGAACGTGACCCGATACGGGCGTTGCCGCGGCACGACCACCACGAGACGCTTTGCGGCGACGCGACGGAGCTCAGCGAGCGCGCGGCCGAGGTGCTGCACGTGCTCGAGCGTGTGCGTCGACACGACGGTGTCGAACGAGTCGTCGCGGAAGGGCAGCTGCTCGATGTTCGCCTCGCAGAGGATCGCGCCGCGGTGGCGGATCGCGCGGTCGCCGGTCGCGAGCGCGACGTCCACACCGACGACGCGGTGGTCACGCGCGAGCACCGACGCGAGGTAGCCCTTGCCGCACGCGACATCGAGCACTGAATCACCGAGGACCGACGCCACAACCGCGTCGAGCGACACGGGAGTGAGGTCGGTGTCGCCCTGCTCGAACCGTGTCTGCAGGCTCCGGTAGAAGTCGCCGTACTCGTCGGGCGAGAGCGTGAACGCGCGCTCCTTCAGCTCGTCGATCGGGATCGGGAGATCGCCGTACATCGATCTCGCGGCCCGGGCGAAGATCCACGAGTCGCGCAGCGCCGGAGGGACCCAACGGTCGAGAGCGTCGTTCAAGCGCATCGACGCCCGCCGGCTCATCCTCACGGCTCAGGCCTTTCCGATGAGAGCGAGCACCCGCTTGCGTTGTCCCATCAGCGGGCGTTCGAGGAACTTCAAGCTGATCCACGCGGTGATGCTGCTGAGCACCATCGTCATGAGGAAGAGCTGTGGGAACGGCGCCTCCCACTGACCCCATCCGAACCAGTCCTGGATGTGGGTGATGAAGAACTGGTGCCAGAGGTACACGCCATACGAGATCGATCCCATGAACACCATGAACCGATGGGAGAGGAAGCGCCGGATGAGCCCCTGACGCTGGTTGCCGAAGACCGCAGGGAGCATCAGGAAGAACGCGACGAGCCCGTAGATCGTCTGGCGCAGCATCTCTCGCGAGTCACTCGCGTGGAAGAGGCCGAGCAGCAGGCCGAGCTGCGTCGACACGAACCAGAAGAGGCCGAGCGCGATCGCCCAGCAGATCGCTGGGTGACGTCCGACCGCGTCACCGATCTCTCGCACGACCGAGCGGTGATCGGCCCACGCGGAGATCACCGCGAGCGCCATCCCGACGCAGAACAGCTCGATGAGCGAAGGGAGCCAGTAGTAGGTGAGGGGCTTCCAGCCTGGGTCGACCCAGTAGATGAAGCCACGCCATACGTACGAGAGCACCACGAGCACGCCGAGCCAACCGAGCAGGCGCATCGCCTGCACGTTGATCGTGCTCGTGCCCGCGAGCTTGCGCATCCACCTCGCCCAGAAGGGGAGGAAGACGTAGAAGCTCACTTCGGTCGCGAGGCTCCATGACTGCGTGATCGCGCCGATGACGAAGCGCATGAAGTAGATCTGCGTGAGGCTCATGTAGACGAGCAGCCCGAAGAGGCTGTGCACGACGATCCCGCCCAGGATCACCTGGAGGAAGAGCGCCGCCCAGTAGGCCGGGAAGATGCGGAGCACTCGGCGCGTCCAGAAGTCGGCGGTGCCGATCGGCTGGGTGCCCGCGAACTGCGCGGCCACGTAGGGCCGGAAGAGCAGGAAGCCGGAGAGGCCGAAGAAGATCGGCACCCCGATGTCCATGCGCCCGACGTACGCGCCCCATCCGTAGCGGAACGTGTCGCCCGACGCGAAGCCCGAATGGTGCATCACGATCAGGATCGCGGCGATCGCGCGGAGCCCGTCGAAGCACGCGAAGTGACGGTTGACCGACCCTGCATGGCCCGAACCGAGGTCGGCGGCCGTGGTGGCGGTCATCTGGTCATCCGGTGACTGGCGCCGATCGTCCGGTGCCCGAGGAGTGGGAGCTCTCCTCGTGGTATTCCTGCTCGACGTTCACCGACCAGGTGTCGTGATCGGCGCCGAGGATGTTCTCGACGCTCAGCATCGCGGTGAACATGGAGTGGTCCTGGTTGTTGTACTTGTGCATGCCGTTGCGGCCGACCGGATAGACGTTGGTCGTGTGCCGCTCGAGCCACTCGCGCATGACGTTGACGTTCGCTTCGTAGCCACCGTCGTACACCGGGTACGCCTTCGGCGTGCGCACGACGTACCCAGCCTCGACCACATCGGCGTCAACGAGGCCGATGTGCGCGAGCTCTGACGCACCGAGCTTCACGAGGTCATCGTCGTCCATCTCCCAGAGGCGATCGCCGACGTTCACGAAGTACTCGAGCCCGAGGCACGTGTAGCCGGGCTTGACCATGTACGGCGACCAGTTCCGGAAGTTCTGGATGCGACCGACGATGACGTCGGGCGAGTGCACGTAGATCCAGTTGTCAGGGAACGAGTACTTGTCGGGGACGACGAGCGCGACGGTGATGAAGTCGCGGTACTTGAGCGCATCGGCTGCGGCGAGCACCTCGGCCGGCGGCGGCGGATCCATCGCCCGCAGGAGCGCGCTCATCGGCATCGACGAGATGACCGCTGTCGCGTCGTAGGTCGTCGCCACGCCTTCCGTCTCGGCAGTGACGGCGACCGCCTGACCGTCCTTGTGCTCGACCTGGGTCACGACGGTCTCCATCAGCACCTTCGTGCCCGCGGCCTCGACCTTGTCGGTGCACACCTCCCACATCATCCCCGGCCCGTACTTCGGGTACTGGAACTCCTCGATGAGGGAGGTGATCTCCTTCTGGTTGCGCTTGGGCAGGATCGAGTTGATCACGGCCTTCCCGAAGGAGAGGTTCTTGATGCGCTGCGCAGCCCAGTCGGCGGGCAGCTTGTCGGCGGGGATGCCCCAGACCTTCTCCGTGTAGCTCTTGAAGAACATTCGGTAGAGGCGCCACCCGAACCTTGCTGCGACCCAGCCCTCGAACGTCGTCTGGTCCTTCGGCTTCTTGACGCGCACGCCGATGTACGAGCATCCGCAGAGGAACGACTCGCGGATGCCGACCACCTTGAGCACGTTCATCGCCCGCAGCGGGTAGTCGAAGAACTTGCTCTGGTAGTAGATGCGGCTGAGGCGCGGGCGGAGCAGGAAGTCTTCGTCCGGGAGGATCTCGTGCCACACGGCCTCGACCTCGGGGACCTTCGTGAAGAAGCGGTGGCCGCCGATGTCGAAGCGCCATCCGTCGCGCTCGACGGTGCGGCTGATGCCACCGACGACCGAGTCGGCCTCGAGCACCGTTGCAGTGCGACCGCGCTTGGTCAGCTCCCACGCGGCGGTGAGGCCCGCAGGGCCCGCGCCGATGATCACGACCGCGGCCGGCGTGTCTGTGGCCGGTGTGCCTGTGGCCGGTGTGTCTGTCTCGGTGTCGGCCATCGCGGTCGGCGCGCTCCTGCTTGGGTGGTGCACCCGCTGGGTGCTGACAGGGTGGGTGGGAGCGGCGGATGATTGGGCCGCAACAGGTGCGAAGGCTACCGTTGCGCGCCGTGGCGGTCACGAACACCCAGGCCACGGCGCCCCCTGCCGAGCCTGAGGGAGACCCCACCAGATCCCCTGCTCACGGTTGGATCGTCGCCGCCTGGATCGCCATCGGCGTGGCCGTCGCGATCGGAGTCGTCCTCCGCTTCTGGACCCAGTCGCACCTCTGGCTCGATGAGGCGTTGTCGGTCAACATCGCCAAGCTGCCCGTCGGCGACATCCCCGAAGCGCTGCGTCACGACGGCCATCCGCCGCTCTACTACTGGCTCCTCCACGGATGGATGTCCGCGTTCGGCGAGAGCGACCGCGCGGTGCGGGCGCTGTCGGGCGTCTTTGCGGTCCTTGCGCTGCCGCTCATGTGGCTCGCAGGGAGGCGGGTCGGGGGACGGACGGTCGCGTGGCTCGCACTGGTCCTGCTCGCGCTGAACCCTTGGGCCTTCCGCTACGCGACCGAAGCCCGGATGTACTCGATGATCGTCGTGCTCGCGCTCGCGGGCTACCTCTGCATGATGAACGCTCTCGAGGACGACGGCCTCGGATGGCTCGTCGCCGTCGCGCTCATCACTGGCGCGCTCCTCCTCACCCACTACTGGGCGCTGTACCTCGTCGCCTCGACCGTCGTGCTGCTCGCATTGCGGTTGCGTTCTCCTGCGACGCGGCGACGGGCGGTACACCTGCTGATCGCCGTTGCGGTCGGCGGCCTCGCGTTCGTGCCTTGGCTGCCGTCGTTCGCATACCAAGCCGCGCACACCGGCACGCCGTGGGCGAAGCCGATCCGCCCGTCGACGATGTTCACGATCACGGCGAACGATCTCGGTGGCATCGGCGCCGAAGGCCAGATCGTCGGTTTCATCCTCACGGTGCTGGTGTTGCTCGCGCTGTTCGGCGTCGCCCGCGATCGCCGCCACATCGACCTCGACCTCCGCACGGTGCCGCAGGTGCGCACCGAGCTGGCGGTCACCGCACTGACCCTCGCGTTCGGCAGCGTGGTGATCTTCGTCACCGCAGGCACCTACGAGTCGCGGTACGCCGCGGTGTTCGTGCCGTTCGTGCTCCTCGCCGCCGCCGCCGGGCTCACGCGGTTCCTCGCGGACTGGCTCCGGCTCACGATCGTCGGCGTGCTCGTGGTGGGCGGCCTGTTGGGTGGGTACCGCAACGTCACGGTCGAGCGCACCCAGCTCGGCGCGGAGGTCGTGCCGGCGATCAACGAGAGCGCGAAGCCCGGCGACATCGTCCTCTACTGCCCCGACCAGCTCGGGCCCGCTGGCACGCGGCATTTGCGCGGCGACGTCGTCACGCTCGCGTACCCGACGCTCGGCCCGACGGACCGAGTCGATTGGGTCGACTACGCAGATCGCAACGCCGCGGCTGATCCCGACGCGATCGCGCAAGAGGTGCTGAAGCGCGCCGGTGATCACACCATCTGGTACGTGTGGTCGGGCACCTATCACACGTTTGAAGGGCAATGCGAAGCGGTGAACACCGCGCTGCTGCGCGCACGTCCGCAGGGCGTCGCTCGCGTGACCGACAACGGCAACGAGTACTTCGAGCACGCGTGGCTATTCGAGTTCCCGCCGTCCACGTGACGGCAACCAACCTTCGACGCAGCGTCACCGAGGATCTGCGTGCCGCGCTGCCCGCGTGGATCGTCGCACGCGTCTTGGTCGCGATCGCGTACGGCATCGCCCGGCTGTGGCGTGCGCATTCGCATCCCGATGAGCTGACGATCCAGCTCCACCAGGGGCTCTTCGCGTGGGACGGCGCCTTCTACCGCGACATCGCGACGAAGGGGTACGGCTCGCTGCCCGAGGCGGCGTTGCGGTTCTTCCCGCTCTATCCACTTTCGGGGCGCGGCTTCGGGTCGGTGCTCGGTGGGAACGAGGGGCTCGCACTGCTCGTGATCGCGAACGTGGGAGCGCTCGTTGCCGCGGCGCTGCTCCACCGCTTGGTGATCCTCGACGTCGCGGACCGTCGCACCGCGGTGCTCAGCGCCTCGCTGCTGGCCCTCGCACCCCCCGCGTTCGTGCTCGTCTGGGCCTACGCGGAAGCGCTGTACCTCGTCTGCGCGATCGGGATGTTCCTCGCGCTCCGGCGTCACTCCTGGTGGTGGGCTGCGCTCCTCGGGTTGCTGGCGGGGTTGGCGCGGCCGTTCGGCGTCGTGCTCGCAGTGCCCGCGGCAATCGAAGGGCTCAAGGGATGGAAGCGGGCGACGTCACGCGATCGTGTCGCCCGGGCGGCTGCGATCGTCGCACCCGTCGTCGGGCTCGCGACGTTCCTGCTGTGGATCGGCAACCTCGATCCGATCCACCAGCAAGGCGAGCTGCGTGGCCAATGGCTCGACCCCGTGCGGGGGGTGGGCCGTGCGGTCGGTGACCTGTTCGGATCGCAGCGCTTCCTCGACGGGCTTCACGCGCCCTTCGCGATCGTGCTCATCGTGCTCGTGGTGCTGTGCATCCGGTGGCTGCCGCCGTCGTACACCGCGTACGCCGCGATCGTCGTGCTCAGCGCGCTCTCGGCCAGCAACCTCAACTCGCTCGAGCGGTACGGGCTGAACGCGTTCCCGGTCGTGATCGCGATGGCGATGCTCGCTCGCCGCTGGCGCATCGAGCTACCGACGCTCATCGTGTCGAGCGTCCTCATGGTGGCGATGTGCAGCGCCGCCTGGCTCGGCCGCTACGTCCCCTGACCGGGCCCCCCGCATCCACGCATCCCGGCAGAGGAGGGGGGACCGCGCCTCAGAGGTCGGCGATGGGGACGAGGCGTTGGCGGGGGGCGTGACGGGGCGGGGCGGCACCTCCCATGAGGATGAGGCGGGCCACACGGCCGCGGTGGCCCGCGTAGGGCGCGAGCAGCTCGAGCATGCGGTCGTCGCCGCCGCTCGCATCGCCGGTCAGCGAGTAGCAGATGATCCCTGGCAGGTGGAGGTCGCCGACGGGCACCGCGTCGGGGTCGCCGGCCGCGCTCGCGCACACGAGGGCGCTGGTCCACGGCCCGATCCCGGGGATGCTGCGCAGCCGAGTGTCGAGCACGGAGGGCACGGCGACCGCCCGCTCGAGCGGCGTCGGCCACGATCGACGCCCGCCGGATCGTGTCGGCGCGCCCCTGCTCGATGCCGCTCGGATGAAGCCGGTAGTAAGGGAGCGCGGCGAGTCGCTGAGGTGATGGCGGCAGCACCAGCCCGGCCGGCCCGGGAGCGCGCTCGCTGAAACGCCGCACGATCGAGGCCCACGACCGGGCGGCCTGGATGCCGGTGACTCGCTGCCCAATGACAGTCGCGACGACGAGAGGGTTGACCGAGAGCGACCGCGCGACCCGGAGCCCCGCGTGCCTGCGCGCGAGCTCGGCGACACTTGGATCGCTCGGGGCGAACCCGTCGATCCGATCGCACGCCCCCACGAGGTCGGGTGCGTGCTCGGCCACCCACGCCGCGCCGACACCCCACGCGTCGACCTGCACTTCGTGTCCGCCACCAGTGAACCGCGCCGTCGCAGCACCATCGGGAGTTCGCATCGCGCGCCAAACGCCGGTCGCACCGATCCGCGTCGTCGGGTCGTATCGACCGTGACGCAACGGAGCCAGGGTCGGTCCCAGATCGACAGGCAGCGGGGAGCGGACGACGCGTGTGATCACGCGAGGCAACGAAGCGGCTGACCGCCGTTGTAGGCGACCATGTCGGTGAGCGCGGCGACGACGTCGATCTGCGCGCCCCGCTCGGCGCCGTCGAGCTCCGCGTACGCGCGGTAGAGGTTGCCGACGATCCGCTCGCGGTCGTGCCACTCGGAGAACTCGCCCAGATCGGTCTGGAGCGCGGCGTCGAGGGGCGACAGCCCCGCGGCCTTGCCCGCCCGAGCGACCCTCTGCACGAATTCGAAGTAGCGCGTGAGCTGATCGAACACCTCGGGCCCGCAGACCGAGCCGTGCCCGGGCACGACGGTCGTCGGGCCGAACGCGCGCAGCTTGTCGACCGAATCGAGCGAGCCCGCGACCGATCCCATCACGACGAACGGCGTGCCCCCGTTGAACACGAGGTCGCCGGTGAACAGCACCGAGCGATCCGCGACCCACGCCACGACGTCGTTCGTCGTGTGCGCGGGCCCGATGTGCTGCAACGAGACCTCGAGGTCGTCGACCCACACCGAGAGGTGATCGTCGAACGTGACGAAGGGCGGCCACACCTCGATCTCGCCCCACTCGACCCACGGCCACAAGCCCTTCGTGATCGAACCCGTCGTGAGCACCTCGTGCCGGCACAGCTCATGACCGACAACCGCGGCCGCGGGCAGCAGCCAGTTGCCGTGGGTGTGGTCACCGTGGTGGTGAGTGTTCACGAGGACGCGCACCGGGGCGCTCGTCACTCCGCCCAGCGCTTCGAGAAACGCCCGCGTGCGCCGCTCGGTCGCGCAGGTGTCGATCGCGGTCACTCCATCGCGGCCGACCAGGAACCCGGTGTTGTTCAGGCACCACGACCCGTCGAGCTGCACGTAGGCGAAGATGCCGTCGCTCACCTCCTGCAACGTCGGGGGTGGGAGTGTCTCGGCGTCGTGGACGTGATCGGCCGACATGGCCGCACCTTAGGTGCGGCCCGCTAGCGCGGCGCACATTAGGTGCCTGCCCGCGGGCAGCGGCACTACCTTCCGACCATGGACCCTGTGCTCGTCTCGACCCCACGCGAAGGCGTGCGGCTCATCACGCTGAACCGGCCCGACAAGCTGAACGCGATGACGGCCGAGCTCATCGGCCAGCTGCACGACGCGCTCGACGACGTCGCCACCGACGCCAGCTGCCGCGTCGTGGTCCTCACGGGACAGGGGAGAGGGTTCTGCGCGGGGCTCGATCTCGGCGGCTACGGAAGGGCGCCGCACACCGAGGGCTTCGGCCCCACGCAATCGGGCTTCGCGGTGCAGAAGCAGATCGCCGCGCTGATCCCGCACCTGCGCTCCCTGCCGCAGCCCGTCATCGCGGCGGTCAACGGTCCCGCCGCCGGGGGAGGTTTCGCACTCGTGCTCGGCTCCGACATCCGCATCGCGGCGGAGTCGGCGAAGTTCAACGCGGCGTTCATCCGCATCGGATTGTCCGCGTGCGACATCGGCACCAGCTGGCTGCTTCCTCGCCTCATCGGCGCCGCGCAGGCGCAGGAGCTGATGCTCACGGGCCGGATCTTCACCGCGGCTGAGGCGCAGAAGTTCGGGCTCGTCATCGACGTCGTGCCCGACGAGGTCATCCTCGATGCCGCCTACGCCGAGGCCGAGCTCGTCATGAAGAACACGCCGTTCGGTGTCGCCCTCACGAAGGAGGGAATGTGGTCGGCGCTCGAGATCCCGGGGATGCAGGCGGCGATCGATCTCGAGAACCGCCAGCAGATCATGGCCAGCGCGACGACCGACCATCAGGAGGCGATGCGCGCGTTCCTCGAGAAGCGCCCACCCCACTACAAGAATCAGTAGCCGTCGTCCGCTCCGCTTCCGACGGCGACGAGGATCAGACGTCTTGCAGCTCGCGGGCCCAGACGCGGTAGTGGTGGAGGCCGACGCGCTCAGTCGCCTCGATGCCACCCCACATGAGCTCGGTCGTCACTTCGATCGCGCGCTCGATCTCGATGTCGCCGCGCTCGAGCCAGCGCAATGCGGCCGCCTCGACGAGCGCGAGCACCGACCGCGCGACCAGCCGCGCCTCGGGGCCGCCGCCGAACGCGGCCCCAAGCATCGCGAGGCGGTCTTCGATCACCTCGGGATGACGTGACGGCCCATCGCCGGTCGCGTTGCGGTAGCCGTCGGGGTTGTCGCGGGCGTAGCTGAAGTGCTGACGCACGACCTTCTCGATGGCCTCACGGAACGACTCGGTGCCGTCGAAGCCGGCGACCACCGCGGCATGCAAGCGATCGGTGTGGCGCTGGAACACCGCCGCTACCAGACCGCGGCGATCCCCGAAGTAGTTGTAGACCAGTGCCCGCGACACGCCTGCCGCGTCGGCAACCTCTTCGAAGGTGACGTCCGCTGGGTCGCGACCGTGGAACACCAACACGGCCGCGTCGATGATCTGCTCTCGCCGGGTTGCTCGAGTGAGTCGCGTGCGGACACGCACCATCTGGGCCATCGGCCCTCCCGTTTCGGAGCCGTCAGCCCGTGTGCGAGTCCCCGTTCGTGCCTGCTTCGGCCACTGGAACCGCGACGGGCACCGTGTCGGTGACCACGGTCGGGGGCGCTTCGGGATGACCGATCGGGAAGTGACAGGCCACGAAGTGGCCGCCACCGAGATCTCGGACCTGGGGCTCCTCGGCGGCGCACCTGTCGGCCGCTCTGGGGCATCGGGTACGGAACCGGCACCCGCTGGGCGGGAACACCGGGGACGGGAGCTCGCCGGTGATGCGGCCTTCGGGGTCGGGCTTCACGGTCGGGTCGGGCACCGGGATCGACCTGAGAAGCAGGTCGGTGTACGGGTGCGCTGGCGCGAGGTAGAGGTCGTCGGGCGGCGCGACCTCGCAGATCTTGCCGAGGTACATCACGCACACGCGGTCGCTGATGTTCTTCACGACCGCGAGGTCGTGCGCGATGAAGATCATGGTGAGGCCGTACCGGGCCTTCATGTCCTCGAGCAGGTTGAGGATCTGGGCCTGCACCGACACGTCGAGTGCGGAGACGGGCTCGTCGCAGATGACGAGCTTCGGGTCCATCACGAGGGCACGAGCCACGCAGATGCGCTGGCACTGGCCACCCGAGAACTGATGCGGACGGCGGTCGGCCGCGACCGCCGGATCGATGCCGACGTCCTCGAGCACCTCGTTCACACGCGCGGCCCGCTCTTGCTCGGTGCCCACCTTCCAGATCGCCAACGGCTCAGCCACGATCTCACGAACCTTGCGACGCGGGTTCAGCGACGAGATCGGGTCCTGGAAGATCATCTGCATCTGCGGGCGGAGCTTGCGGACATCCTCGGCGTCGAGCGAGGTGATCTCGTGTCCGTCGAAGATGATGCTGCCGCTCGTCGGGTGCGGCAGCTGCATGATCGCTCGACCGGTCGTCGACTTGCCGCAGCCCGACTCGCCGACGAGCCCGAGGGTCTCGCCCTTCATCACGTCGAAGCTGATGCCCGAGACCGCATTCACCCGCAGTCCGGTGTTGCCGAGAGGGAACTCGACGACGAGCCCCTCGACACGCAGCAGAGTGTCGGGGGAGTCGCGGAGGTGCGCGGTGCCGGTGCCTGCCACCTATGCCTCCGCCGGCGCCGAGGTCGTGGACGTCGAGGTCGTCGGCGTCGTCGGTCGTCGGCGTCGAGGCGGCACCATTCGCTGCACGGTTGCCAGCGAGCGCGGCCTGGTTTCGGGCGAGGGCGTCAGCGCCTTCTGGGGTGCCCACCGGGTACCAACACGCGAACAGATGCCCTGGCGTCTCGGCCTCCTGCAACGGGGGCTCCTCCTCGCGGCAACGGTCTTGCGCATAGGGACAGCGCGGGCTGAACCGGCAACCCTTGGGCGGATGGATCATGTCGGGCGGGCGGCCTGCGATGACCTGCAGGCGCGTGTGGCTCTTGCTCTCGAGCTTCGGGATCGACTGGAGCAGCGCCTCGGTGTAGGGCATGCGCACGTTCGAGAAGAGCGCGGTGGTGGGTGCCTTCTCGACGATCTTGCCGGCATACATGACGGCGATGTCGTCGGTGCGTCCCGCGACGACGCCCAGGTCGTGGGTCACGAGCACCATCGACATGTTGCGGTCTCGCTGCTGATCTTGGAGGAGGTCCAGGATCTGCGCCTGGACCGTGACGTCGAGCGCGGTGGTGGGCTCGTCCGCGAAGAGGATCGTCGGGCCGCAGGCGAGCGCGATCGCGATCGTGACGCGCTGGCGCATGCCGCCTGACAGCTGGTGCGGGTACTCGTCGAGCCGCCGAGTCGGCTCGGGGATGCCGACCGACGTCAGCAAAGACACTGCCGTGTGCCTCGCGTCGCTCTTCGACATGTGCAGGTGGTACTTGAGCGACTCGGTGATCTGTCGTCCGATCTTCATCACCGGGTTGAGCGACGTCATCGGGTCCTGGAAGATCATCGCCATCTCGGTGCCCCAGATCTCCCGCATCGCGGGCGGGGCCAGGTCGCCGATCTCTTGGCCTTCGAACGCCACGCGGCCTTCGCGCACCACGTTGCGGCTCGGGAGCAGTCCCATGACCGAGCGCGACAGGATCGTCTTGCCCGATCCTGACTCGCCGACGATGCCGATCGTCTTGCCGCGGTCGAGCGTGAACGAGACTCCGTCGACCGCGCGCACCATGCCGAGATCGGTGCGGAAGTGGGTCTTGAGGTCTTCGACCTCGAGCAGCGGACCCGTCGCGGTGCGGTGGTCCGCGATGTTCTTGGCGAGCTGTCCCTTCTTCACCCGACAGCATCCCGGATCGAGAAGCGCTTGGCCGCGACGTCACCGATCATGTTGATCGCGAGGATCGTGAGGAACATGAAGAGGGCGGGGAGCAACGCGATCCACCATTGCCCTGTCTGCAGTGGGTTCTTTCCCTCGAAGATCATGAACCCCCACGACGGGGTCGGCGGTCGCACGGACAACCCGAGGAAGGCGAGCGCGCCCTCGGCCACGATCAGGACCGCGAGACCGGTCAGCGCGAACGAGAGCATGGGCGGGATCACGTTCGGGAGGATCTCCCGGCTGATGACGCGGCCGTTCTTCGCTCCGAGCGCTCGAGACGCCATCACGAACTCGCGATTGGACAACGAGAGCGTGCTTGCGCGCACGATTCGAGTCAGCGGTGGGATCGACAGGATGCCGAGCACGAACACCACCAGAGCGAACCGGCTCAGGGTGAAATGGATCGGCCCCCACACGATGTGGCGATCGCCGCCGTCGGGTGCCTGACCGAACGTGACGAGCATCAGCGCAAGGACCAGCGCCGGGAACGCCAGCAGGATGTCCATGATCGTCACGATGAGCGTGTCGGTCCGCTTGCGGTGATAGCCAGCGAGCAGCCCGAGGAAGCCACCGATCAGCAGGCCGAACACGATCGCTGCCAAGCCGATCGAAAGCGATACCCGGGCTCCGTAGACCCACCGGCTGAAGATGTCGCGCCCGTTGACGTCGGTGCCCATCCAGTGGCTGAGCGAGGGCGGTTCCTTGCCGTCGAGGACGCTGCCCGCGCTGTACGAGTGCACGAACGGCAGCCAGTCCGCGAACACAGCGAGGAAGATGACGAGCGCCATCCATCCGGTGGCGATCCAGAACGTGACGCGGCCGCGCTTCTTCGGCTTGACGTAGGCCTCGTCGAGCGAGTCGGTGACGACGCCCAGCGGCATGATCTCGCCGGGAGCCAGATCGACCTCGGCCCCGAAGAGAGGCGTGTTCTGCGTCGAAGGGTCGAGAGTGTGGCCGTGGCTATGCGAGAGCTCTTGCATGGCGGATCCTCGGATCGATGAAGGCGTAGGCGATGTCGACCAAGAAGTTCACGAACACGAACCCGACGGCGAAGATCGTCACGCAGACCTGCACCACCGGGAAGTCACGGCGGCCGATGGCTTCGACCGTGAGCTGACCCATGCCGTTGAGAGCGAAGATCTGCTCGACGATGACGGCACCGCCGATGAGGGTACCGACGTTGACAGCCGCCGCTGTGATCAACGAGAAGAGCGATGGCCGCAACGCGTGGCGGAAGAGGATGTGCCAAGTGGTCATGCCCTTCGCGCGGGCCATCGTGATGAAGTCCATCTGGAGCGTCGCGAGCATGTCGGTGCGGAGCAACCTCATGTAGATGGCGATCTGGCCAACGGTCAGCACGATGACCGGGAGGCCATAGGCCTTGAAGTGCTTCACCGGGTCTTGGAACAAGCTCACGTCTTTGGAGATGGCCGGGAACCACCCCCACTTCACGGCGAAGAAGTAGAGGAGCACCACGCCGATGATGTAGCTCGGCACGGATAACAACCCGAACGCGATGGTGCTACTCGCTCGGTCGAATGAGCTGCCGGCGCGATACGCGCTCGAACACCCCTAAGGGGATGGCGATGAGGAGCGACAGGACCAAGGAGTAGAAGAGCACGACGAGCGTCACCGGCAAGCGGTTGCGCACGAGGTCGCTCACCGGCGTGTTGAAGCCGAGCGAGACGCCGAAGTCGAGCGTCGCCATCTTCTTGAGCCAGATCACGTATTGGACCGGGATGGGCTTGTCGATGCCGAGGTCGTGCCGCACCTGCTCGACCTGGGCGTCTGTCGCACCGGGGCCCGCCTTGAAGATGGCGGGATCCCCGGGCAACAGGTTGATTGAGATGAAGGTGAGGAAGGTGACGGCGATCACCACGATCACCAGCTGGATCAGCTTCTGGCGCACGTATCTCATGCCGTCACCTCTCCCTCCCTAAAGGTTCCCTCACGGCACGTCAAAAGACGTGTCGTGTCCTGCGTCAAGCGTCAAGCGTTCGGGTTGATCCAGACCGAGCGCTGGTTGAAGGTGCCACCGGTCCCGGGGCTCTGCTTCGACCCGTCGGGGTTGATGAACACGCCGACGTCCATGACGTTCGGAGCGTGCGGCAGCCCCCAGACCTCCCATGAGCCCCAGAGGTTGTAGCACTGCGTCCCGAACTCCTTGTTGACCGCCTCGGCGTCGGCCTTCTTCTGTGCCGGGTCGGTCGCGCCACGGTTGTCGGAGAGCGCCTTGTCGATGATCGGGTCCTTGATGCGCCCGAAGTTCAGCGCGAGCTGAGGCGGCGGCAGGGCGTTGTCAGCGGTCCACCAGATGTACTGGCTGTCGAGGTCGATAGCCCCCGTGGTTGCGCCACTGGAATGCTTGGAAGGTGCCCTGGAGCGCAGTCAGGATGTACTTCGCCTGCTCGATCTGCGTGATCTGCACGTCATCGAAGCCGGCCTGCTTGAAGAACTCCTGCTGGGCCTGGGCGATGATCAGGTTCGTCGCGTCTTGTGTCGTCGACAGGCTGATCTTCAGCGGTCCTGGATGGTCCGCCTTGTACGACGCGATGAGCTGTTGCGCCTTGGCCATGTCCTGCTTCAGCGGGAAGCCGCTGTCGTCGAGGTGACCGAGCTGCGCCGGTGAGAAGGGACCGTTCGCGAGCGTCGAGACGCCGGCATCGACCTTGTCGATGATCGCCTGGTTGTCGGTCGCGTACGCCATGGCGCAGCGCACCCGCTGGTCCGCGAGGGGTGACGTCGGGTCGCCCACGTTGAGCAGGGTGTACCCCGTCTCGCCGTAGTCGGTCTCCTCGAGCATCGGGAACTTGTCGGCCTCGCCACGGAACTTCTTGATCGTGTCGCCGTTCGTGGTCTGGATGAGATCGACGTCGCCGGCCTCGAGCGCGGCAGGCGCGGGTCAGGGCGTCGGGGATGACCCGGGTCTCGAACTCGTCGAGGTACGGATAGGGCTTGTTCCAGTAGTCGGGGTTCTTCGTCGCGTCGAACGACTCGCCCGGCTTGTAGTCCTTGAAGATGAACGGACCGGTGCCGACGGGCTTCGACTCGAGTGTCGGGTCCTTGTCAGCCGCCGCGAGCCACGTCGGGCTCGCGATCATGCCCGGCTGAGCGGCGAGGTAGAGGGGGAAGACGACCCAGGGTCGCTTCATCGTGATGGTCATCGTCATCGGATCGGTGAGGACGACCTGCGGCGAGCCGTCCGCGTTCGTCGCGACGTCACTGAAGACCTTGCCGGTCAGGAACGACGCGATCTGCCGCTTCATGTTGTCGACCATCGCCGCGCCATCGAACGGCGTGCCGTCGTGGAACTTGACGCCCGCTCGAGCGTGGAAGGTCCAGACCGTGTAGTCCGCGTTCGGGGTGACCTGGTCAGCGAGGTACGGCACGAACTTGCCGTCTTCGGTGACCGACGTGAGCGTGTCGTACACGCTGCCGATCGTCACGTAGCACGACGTCGCGCAGAGCATCTTGGACGGCTCCCACGGGCTGCCGGTGTCGGCCTCGATGCCGACGACGAGCTTGCCGCCCGCCACCGGCGTCTCGGCCGCCGCTGCAGCTGTTGTGGCCGCGCCGCCCGACGCGGTTGTCGCCGACCCGCCGCCTGACGCGGTGGTGCCGGAACTGCTCCCACTGTCGTCACCGCACGCTGCGGCGAGCACGCCGAAGGCGAGCAACGCCCCGGCGATGCCGAAGACAGCTCGGCGAGATCTTCTGGACGATCGATGCACACTTCCCCCTCTGTTGTGTGGACGCTTGGGCGAGAGCCCTCAGGCGTGTTGCACCCACCCCTTGGACGCCTCTGCAGGATGTGACCCCCGCCACATGCATGGTCGACGGGAACCTACGACTGCAGTTGCCACGGTGTCAATGCAGCCCCGTTACAGACGCGCGACGACGGGCGCCCCTCGGGACGCCCGTCGTGCGGTCGGTCGAACAGGTCGCTCGACGCGCTACTGCTTGATCCAGATCGAGCTGATGTTGATGACAGCCTGAATGCCGTTGCACAGGCAGATCGGCTCGCCGGACGGCGCGGTGAAGTCTTCGAGGCCGTGGACCTTCGGCGTGTGGGCGAGACCCCACACGGTGTACGAGCCCCAGAGGTTGTAGCACTGCGTCGCGAACTGCTTGTCGACCGTCTCCGCCAGCTCCTTCTTCTTGGCCGGGTCGGTCTCGATGCGGTTCGCGTCGAGCGCCTGGTCGATCACCGGGTCCTTGATGCGCCCGAAGTTCAACGCGAGCTGATCGACAGGCAGCGCGTTCGACGAGTGCCACCAGATGTACTGGGCGTCGAGGTCGACCCCACCGTGGTTGCGCCACTGGAAGGCCTGGAAGTGGCCCTGGAGCGCCGTGAGGATGTACTTGGCCTGCTCGATCTGGCTGATCTGCACGTCGTCGAACCCGGCTTGCTTGAAGAACTCCTGCTGAGCCTGGGCGATGATCAGGTTCGTCGCGTCCTGCGTTGTCGACAGGTTGATGTTGAGCGGGCCGGGATGGTCCGCCTTGTACGACGCGACGAGCTCTTGCGCCTTGGCCATGTCCTGCTTGAGCGGATACCCGTTCTCCGCCTCGTTGCCGAGCTGGCCGGGGGAGAAGGGCCCGTTCGCGATCTGCGAGATGCCGGCGTTGATCTTGTCGATGATCGCCTGGTTGTCCGTGGCGTAGGCCATCGCGCAACGGACTCGTTGATCGGTGAGCGGTGAACCGTCTTGGGTGACGTGCAGCAACGTGTATCCCGTCTCGCCGAACTTGGTCCATTCCGTCATCGGGAACTTGTCCGGTTCGTCGCGGTACTTCTTGATCGTGTCGCCGTTCGTCGTGTGGATCAGGTCGACGTCACCGGCCTCGAGCGCGGAGGACCGAGTGAGGGCGTCAGGGATGACACGGAACTCGACCTCGTCGAGGTACGGGTAGGGCTTGTTCCAGTAGTTCGGGTTCTTCGTCGCGCTGAACGACTCGCCCGGCTTGTAGTCCTTGAACACGAACGGCCCGGTGCCGACCGGCTTGGCCTCGAGGGCCGGGTCCTTGTCCGCGGCCGCCTGCCACGTCGGGCTGGCCATGTAGCCGATGGCACCCGACAGGTAGAGCGGGAACGGTACCCACGGTCGCGTCATCGTGATGGCGACTGTGAGATCGTCGACGGCCGTGATCTGGGGCGTTCCGTCGGGGTTCTTCGCGACGTCGGTAAGGATCTTCGCGGTGAGGAACGACTTCGTATGGCGGACGAGGTTGTCGACGATCGCTGCCGCGTTGAACGGCGTGCCATCGTGGAACGTCACACCCGATCGAGCCTTGATCGTCCAGACCGTGTAGTCGGCGTTCGGTTCGACTGATTCGGCGAGATAGGGGACGACCTTGCCGTCCATCGTCACGATGGTCAGCGAGTCGTAGATCGACCGGATGACCGTGTGGCCCGAGATCGCGAGGAGGGCCTTGGAGGGCTCCCACGGGCTTCCTGTGTCGGCTTCGATGCCCATCACGAGCTTGCCGCCCGGCACCGGCGTCTCGGCTGCGGCAGCTGCCGTCGTCGCGGCACCGCCCGCCGCTGTCGTCGCTGCTCCACCGCCGGCTGCGGTGGTGCCGGAGCTGCTCCCGCTGTCATCACTCCCGCACGCCGCGGCCACCAGGGCCAACGCGAGGCCCGCGGCAACCAGGAGCGCGCCGGTACGGCGTCGTTTCAAGATCGGTCGGTTCACTCAGACTCCCCCACTCACGCGGGCCCCTCGCCCGCAGTCCATTGCTGCTACCCGTCCGTGCGGCTGGTTCCCTCTGCCAGCTCACCCCCTGTCGCGGACTCGTGGGATGTGACCCCCGCCACACGCACGATGGCGCGGGAACCTATTGCGGCATTGGGCGAGGTGTCAACGCGTGCGCGTGCGCGCGAACGGCGGGCGCCCCGATGGGACGCCCGCCGAGGCGCGTTCTTGCTGTTACGCGGGGTGCGCTACTGCTTGATCCAGACCGACTGGATGTTGAAGACGCCGGCGATGCCGTTGCAGAGGCATGCCTTGTCACCCGACGGGAGGGTGAAGTCCTCGATGCCGTGGACGTCTGGCGTGTGGGGCAGACCCCAGAGGTCCCAGTCGCCCCAGATGTTGTAGCACTGGGTCGCGAACTCCTTGTTGACCGTCTCGGCGAGCTGCTTCTTCACTGCCGGGTCGGTCGCCCCGCGATTGTCGGACAGCGCCTTGTCGATCACCGGGTCCTTGATGCGGCCGAAGTTCAGCGCGAGCTGACCCACCGGGAGCGCGTTCTCGGACGACCACCAGATGTACTGGGCGTCGAGGTCGAGACCGCCGTGGTTGCGCCATTGGAAGGCCTGGAAGTCGCCCTGCAGCGCCGTGAGGATGTACTTGGCCTGCTCGATCTGGCTGATCTGCACGTTGTCGAAGCCGGCCTGCTTGAAGAACTCCTGCTGGGCCTGAGCGATGACGAGTGCGGTCGCGTCCTGCGTCGTCGACAGGTTGATGTTCAGCGGGCCCGGGTGGTCGGCCTTGTACGACTTGACGAGCTCTTGCGCCTTGGCCATGTCCTGCTTCAGCGGGTAGCCCGTGTCGGGCAAGTAGCCGACCTGGGTCGGTGAGAAGGGACCGCTCGCGACCTTGTTGATGCCGGCACCGAGCTTGTCGATGAGCGCCTGCTCGTCGGTCGCGTACGCCATCGCGCAGCGCACGCGCGCGTCGGACAGCGGGCTCGCCGGATCGTCGACCTTCAGGAGCGTGTAGCCCGTCTCCCCGAACGCCGACACTTCGGTCATCGGGAACTTGTCGGCTTCACTGCGGAACTTGGCGATGTTCTCGCCGTCGTCCGTGTGGATCATGTTCACGTCGCCGGCCTCGAGCGCGGAAGCGCGCGTCTTGCCGTCCGGGATGACGCGGAACTCGACCTCGTCGAGGTACGGGTACGGCTTGTTCCAGTAGTTCGGGTTCTTCGTCGCGTCGAACGACTCACCCGGCTTGTAATCCTTGAAGACGAACGGACCCGTGCCGACCGGCTTGGGCTCGAGCGTCGGGTCCTTGTCGGCCGCGGCCAACCAGGTCGGGCTCGCCATGTAGCCGATCTGCCCCGTGAGGTAGATCGGGAACGGCACCCACGAGCGCTTCATCGTGATCTGCGCCGACATCGGGTCCGCGGGGTCGACCACGATCTTCGGCGAGCCGTCAGCGTTCGTCGCGACATCGGAGAAGACCTTGCCGGTCAGGAACGACTTGAACTGACGAGTGAGGTTGTCGACGATCGCGGCGCCGTCGAACGGCGTGCCGTCGTGGAACGTGATCCCGGAGCGCGCCTTGACCGTCCAGACCGTGTAGTCCGCGTTCGGGGTGATCGACTCGGCGAGATAGGGCTGGACCTTGCCGTCGACCGTCGCGAGCGCGAGCGGATCGAACACCGAGCGCATGACGGTGTGGCCCGAGATCGCGAGCAGTGCCTTCGACGGCTCCCACGGGCTTCCGGTGTCGGCCTCGAGGCCGAACACGAGCTTGCCGCCCGGCGTCGGCGTCGCTGCCGCTGCCGTCGTTGCAGCTCCACCTCCGGCCGTCGTGCTGGCGCCGCCGCCACCGGCGGCTGTGGTGCCTGCGCTGCTCCCGCTGTCGTTGCTTCCGCACGCGGCGGCGAACAACCCGAACGCGAGCAGCGAGGCGCCGACTGCGAGTGCCGCGCGATGCCGCGGACGAACATGCCTCAATCTCATCTTTGCCCCCAGTTGCGGCGCGACCCGTCGCGCCAGTCGGTCGGACCGTACCTGCCGCGATCGCGCATTCTGCGGCCACGCGAGCGGTCGTAACGTCATTCACATGTTCGAGTCGACACGTGTCGCGCCCGGTGCTCCTGCTGCCCTCGCGAGCCGCGATCCGGCCGATCGCCTCGGCCTCGCGGGCAAGCCCGAGGCGGCGAAGCGGCACCGCGACTTGTTGGCTCGACTGCAGATCCTGCAGAACCGGCTGTGGGCCGAGCAGCGCCGCAGCTTGCTCCTCGTGCTGCAGGGGATGGACGCCTCGGGCAAGGACGGCACGATCCGGACCGTGCTGTCAGGTGTGAACCCGCAGGGTTGCCGAGTGACCTCGTTCAAGGCACCCGTGGGTCGCGACGCCGCGCACGACTTCCTGTGGCGCGTGCACGAGGTCTGTCCCGGGCACGGCGAGATGGGCATCTTCAACCGATCTCACTACGAGGACGTGATCGCGGTGCGCGTCCAGTCGCTCGCGCCCGAGTCGGTGTGGCGGCCGCGTCTCCGTCACATCCGCGAGTTCGAGCGCATGCTGTGCGACGAGGGCACGACGATCGTGAAGGTCTTCCTCCACATCTCGACGGACGAGCAGCGTCGACGGCTGCAGCGGCGCATCGACGATCCCGAGAGGAGCTGGAAGTTCCGGAAGGCCGACCTCGACGATCGGGCGATGTGGGATCACTACGACCACACGTACGAAGAGACGCTGACCGAGACGTCGACGAAGTGGGCGCCGTGGCACGTCGTCCCCGGCGACCGGAAGTGGGTGCGGACGGTCGCGGTGTCAGAGCTTGTCGTGGACGCCCTCGAACGCATGGACCCGAAGCTGCCCGAGCCCGAGCCGGGGATCGAAAAGATCGTGGTGCGATAACCCCTCGTCGCCGTCCTCCGCGCACCCGGCGGCGCATTTGCGCCGCCTTGCCGTGCCCTAACCCACTGCCAGCCCGTCGCCCCACAGGGCCGGGCGAAGCGCGGCGAGGGTCGCCTCGTAGACCGCGTCAGGGCTTGCTGCGCCGTCGACCGTGACCAGCAGGCCACGGTCCGCGAACCACCGGACCAGCGGTCCGGACTCCTCGTCGTACAGCGCGAGCCGGCGCCGGACTGCGTCCTCGGTGTCGTCCTTGCGCCGCACCGCCCAGCCGTCGCCGCGAGGGCACGGCACCGAGACGACCTCGCGCGGCGCGGAGGTCGTCGTGCCGCACACTGGGCAGACGCGGCGGCCGAGGATGCGGGCCAGCACCACGTCGGTCGGCACTTCGATCTGGATCGCGGCTTGGAGGGGCTCGTCACCCAGGATCGCGGCGAACCCGTCGGCTTGCTCGACGGTGCGGGGGAACCCGTCCATGAGGAAGCCGCGGCGGGAGACGTCGGGATGCCCGATGCGGTGCTCGATCACCTTCAGCATCACGTCGTCAGGCACGAGCTCGCCGTGGTCGACGAACGCCTGCACCTGGAGGCCCAGAGGGCTGGCCTCGGCCATCTCCCGCCGCAAGATCTCGCCGGTCGAGATGTGGTGGATGCCCAGGTGGGCGGCGACGCGATGGCCGACCGTGCCCTTGCCCGCGCCTTGTCGGCCGAAGATGACCAGCTTGGGGAGACGGCTCATTCGGGACCCCCGGGGGCGTGAGGTGGAGCCGGAAGGCGCGCACCATATCGCGGCCGTCATGGTTCTGTCATGACGACGTGACCTTGAGGACGCGGCTCTGCTCCCGGTGCGAGACTGCCCGGCCAGCGGAGCGGAAGTGCGAAGGGGCTGCGGTGGATCACACGGGCGCGGACGGGGACGGCGAGAACGGCGAGAACGTCGAGAACGTCGACGCGCTCGACGAGCTGGCCGCGCTCCGGGACGAGGCCCGCACCGACGATCCCGCGCGCCGGGCCCGGGCGCTCGCGCGGCTGGCAGTCGGGCTCCAAGGACGGCACCAGCCGAACGAGGCGCTCGAGGCGATCAACGAGGCGCGTGAGGCCTTCTTCGCTTCGGGCGACTCGCAGGGCGAGATCCTGTGCGACCGGCTCGCGGCGCGGCTTCTCCTCGCGCTCGGGCGCCCGCTCGACGCGAGCAAGCGCCTTGCCGCTGCGCGCCGCAAGCTCCTCGACGGGCAGAGCGACCCTGCCGAGCTCGCCTCGTGCGAGCAGCAGCTCGCCGCGGTGCTGCACAGCCTGGGCCGCGATCGCGACGTCGTCACCTTGCTCGTGAGCGCGCGTGAGCTCTTCACGAAGGCGGATCAGCTGCGCGACGCGGGCGTCTGCGACAACGACCTCGGGGTGCTCCGCGCCAAGGCCGGCGAGCTCGACGCCGCGCTCGACCACTTCGCTGACGCCGCGAGCGTGCTTCGCGAACAGCGCGGCAGACCTCGCGTCGGTCGCGTTCAACGAGTCGCTCGTGTTGTGGGAGCAGCATCGCTCGAGCGATGCGATGGAGCGGGTGCGTGAGGCGCGCGCTGGGTTCGTCGCGGCCGAGGTCGACCTCCCCGTCGCGTGGTGTGATCAGAACCTCGGGGTGCTGCTCACCGAGGAGGGCCGTCTGAACGAGGCCGCGGACCGGTTCATCGGAGCCCAGGATCGCTACCGGGCATCGTCACACTGGACCGCTGTGGCCTGGTGTGACGCGAACCTTGCGATCGTGCTCGATGCCATCGAGGGCCGTTCCAGCCGGTGACACTTCCTAGACTGGGGTGATCGGCACCGAACCTGTCTCCTTCGTGCTCAACGGCATCTCGGTGTCGTGCCGTGGCGACCATCCCCACCTGCTCGCCGCGCTGCGCGATGAGCTCGGGGTCCTCTCGCCGAAGGACGGGTGCTCGCCCTCGGGGCAGTGCGGGTGCTGCACGGTCCTGCTCGACGGCAAGGCGCAGGTGAGCTGCCAGACGTCGCTCGCCAAGGCCGCGGGTCGCGGCATCACGACCGTCGAAGGCATGTCCACCGCGGAGCGCGATCGCTACGCGAGGGTCTTCGCGTCGACCGGCGCCCTGCAGTGCGGGTTCTGCACGCCCGGCATCGTGATGCGCACGAAGGCGTTGATCGCGAAGAAGGGCGCCGACCTGACGCGTCAAGACGCGGCGCGCCACCTCGGCGCGCACCTCTGCCGCTGCACGGGCTACGTGAAGATCCTCGATGCGATCGAGCTGCTCGCGCACGGGGTCGAGGGACACGGTGCCGACGTCGAACCACCCGCGTGCGGTGGTGTCGGCACGAGCGGACTTCGCTACGAGGGCCTCGAGCTCTCGCTCGGCGACAAGCCGTATGTCGACGACCTCGTCCTTCCCGACATGCTCCACGGCGCGTTCCACCTCGCGTCGCACGCCCGCGCTGACGTCGTCGGCATCGACGTGACAGCCGCGGCCGCGGTGCCGGGTGTCGTGCGCGTCCTCACCGCCGCCGACATACCTGGTGCGCTCCGCGTCGGGTTGATCCACAAGGACTGGCCGATCTTCATCCCCGAAGGCGGGCGCACGTCCTACCTGGGCGACGTCCTCGCGATGGTCGTCGCGGACGACCGCGAGACTGCCCGCGCCGCGGCACAGCTCGTCCACGTCGACTACCGGCCGCTGCCGCCGATCGTCGATCCGCGCGAGGCCATCGCGTCCGGCGCGGACGACGCGGTCTGGGGCCTCGAAGGCAACGTGCTGTCGCGGTCGACCTACGCACGCGGCGATGTCGATGCCGCGCTGGTGGCGAGCGCGCACGTCGTGCACGAGGTGTTCCAGACCCAGCGCATCGAGCACGCGTTCCTCGAGCCCGAATCGACCCTCGTCGCGCCGGTGGTGCTGCCCGACGGGTCCGACGGGCTGCACGTGTGGTCGGGAGGCCAGGGGGTCTGGGACGACCGCGACCAGATCGCGTCGGTGCTCGGCATCGACGCGGGACGGGTGACCGTCGAGCTCGTCGCGAACGGCGGCGCGTTCGGCGGCAAGGAGGACATGTCCAACCAGGCCCAGACCGCGCTGGCGTCGTGGCTGACCGGGCGGCCGGTGAAGTGCACGCTCTCGCGTGAGGAGTCGTTGCTGATCCACCCGAAGCGGCACCCGATCCGGATGGAGTACTGGGCGGGATGCGACGGCGACGGACGGCTCACCGCGCTGCGGGCGCGAATGGTCGGCGACTCGGGCCCGTACGCCTCGGTCGGGATGAAGGTGCTCGAGCGGTCGGCAGGGCACGCCAGTGGTCCCTACGTGGTGCCGGCGATCGACGTCGACTCGATCGCGGCTCGCACGAACAACCCGGTGTGCGGCGCGTTCCGCGGCTTCGGCGCGAACCAGGCGCAGTTCGCGATGGAGGGCGTGCTCGATCGCCTCGCCGACGCGGTCGGGATCTCAGGCTGGGAGATCCGCGCGCGCAACGTCGTGACCCCCGGCTCGGTGTGGGGACCCGGTCAGATCATGGACGAAGGCTGCCTCGGCGCCCGGGCGTGCCTCGATGCGATCAAGCCGGCCTACGACGAGGCAGTCGCCTCGGGCGCCGCGGTCGGGCTCGGCCTCGGGCTCAAGAACTCGGGCCTCGGCAACGGCTTCAAGGAGATCGCGCGCGCGGTGGTGCGGTTCGAGGAGGACGGCACGATCGAGGTCCGTCACTGCTGGACGGAGATGGGGCAGGGTGTGCACACCGTGGCACGTCAGGTCGCGGTCGAGGAGCTGCAGGTCGACCCCGCCCGCATCCGCGTGCTCGTCGACACGTCTCGCGAGCTCGGTGCGGGCCAGACGACCGGGAGCCGAGGCACGTTGATGGGTGCAGGCTCGGTGAAGGCAGCGTGCGAGGCGGCGCGCGCTGCTGGCTGCAAGCCGGGCGTCGACTACGAGGGCGAGTACCGAGTCGACTGGACGAACTCGCTCGCCGAGGGCCTCGAGCACCCGGTGATCCACTCGACGTTCGGGTACGCATCGCAGCTCGTCGTCGTCGACCGCGAGAGTGGCAACGTCGACAAGGTCGTCGCCGCGCACGACGTGGGCCGTGCCGTCAACCCTCTCCTGTGCGAGGGCCAGATCGAAGGCTCGGTGCACATGGGTCTCGGCTACGCACTCACCGAGGACTTCCCGGCCGACGCCGAGGGCCGGCCGACCAACATGACGCTGCGGAGCCTCGGCATCATCCGCCCGAAGGACATGCCGCGCGTCGAGGTGATCCTCGTCGAGTCTCCGCAGCCGAACGCGCCGTACGGCATCAAGGGCGTCGGTGAGATCGGCCTCGTGCCCACGGCGGGTGCGGTGGCTGCTGCATTGCACGACCTCGACGGCGCCTGGCGCTCCACGTTGCCGATGCGCCGAGGCGCGACCTCCGACGGCGACGACACCTAGCTCGACGAAGAGGCAACCGTGGACGAAGTGCCCGCCCCTCAGATGGTCTGGGATCTCGCGACGTCGCACGCGGTCGCTCGGTGCCTGCATGTCGTGGCAGAGCTCGGAGTCGCAGACGCGCTGGACGACACTGCTGCGACGGCTGGCGAGCTCGCCGCTCGAACGGGTGCCGACGCTGACGCACTGAGCCGGATGCTGCGGCTGCTTGCCGGGCACGGTGTCTTCGCGGTCGGCTCACAGGGGTACGTGCACACCCCGACTTCCGCGTTGCTGCGGAGCGACCATCCTCAGTCGATGCGGGGGTTCGTGCGAATGATCGGCATGCCGGTCGTGTGGAACGACTTCACCGAGCTCGCGAAGCCTGCAACGACTGGCGAGCCCGCCTTGACCTTCGGGGGCCTGGTCGCGTACTTCGCGGACCACCCGAACGAAGCGACCATCTTCAACCAAGCGATGGACGGCAAGTCTGCCGGCGTCATCCCCGCGGTGGTCGATGCTTACGACTTCACACCGTTCCAAACGGTCGCCGACATCGGTGGCGGCCACGGCAACCTCGTACGGGCGATCCTCGAAGCCGCGCCCGCGGCGTCGGGTGTCCTGTTCGATCTACCCCACGTCATCGCGGACACGACGGACGCTTCCCATCGGCTCCGGCTGCAGCCGGGGGACTTCTTCGCGGACGCGCTTCCCGTCGCGGACGCCTACGTCCTCATGGAGGTCATCCACGATTGGCCCGACGACGATGCCGCGAAGATCCTTGACGCTGTCCGGCGAGCGGCCCCCGGGCACGCTCGCCTCATCATCGTCGAGGCCCTCGTCCCAGAAGTGGCCGGACCTCACTTCAGCAAGACCCTCGACATCCTCATGCTCGCCGTGACGGGGGGGCGAGAGCGAACACCCGCTGAATACGAGCAGCTCCTGAAGGCGGCTGGCTTCCATCTCGAAAGAGTCGTTCCCACCGCGTCGCAGTACTCAGTGGTCGAAGCAACGGTCGCGTGACGTCGGGCCGGCGATGAGCGCGACGACGCCAGGACTCGTCTGCGCGCATCACCACCTCTACTCGGCCTTGGCTCGCGGCATGCCCGCGCCGCCGCGCACGCCGACGACGTTCATCGAGATCCTCGAGCAGGTCTGGTGGAGGATCGACGTCGCGCTCGATCTCGAGATGCTGAGGTGGTCGGCGATGCTCGGCGCGCTCGAGGCGCTCGAGTGCGGAACGACTGCCATCGTCGACCATCACGAGTCGCCCTCTGTGATCGAGGGCTCGCTCGACGTGATCGCGGACGCGTGTCGCGCGGTCGGGGTGCGGGTCGTGTGCGCGTACGGCGTGACCGACCGCCACGGCGCGGACGGCGCTCGGCGCGGGCTGGACGAGAACGAGCGGTTCCTCCGTGGAGGGGGACGAGGGCTCGTCGGCGTGCATGCCGCGTTCACATGCAGCGACGAGACGCTCGAGGCGGCCGCGGGCCTGGCTCGCGACCTTGGTGTCGGCGTCCACATCCACGTCGCCGAGGGGACGGTCGACTCGAACGCGGGGAAGCGGCTCGCCGCACTCGCAGACGAGTCGTGGCTGCTCGTCCACGCCGTCCATCTCGAGCAAGACCTGCCGGGCACGATCGCGCACAACCCTCGCTCGAACATGAACAACGCCGTCGGCTACGCGAAGCCCGCCTCGCGATCGAACCTGATCGTGCTGGGCACCGACGGCATCGGGGCAGACATGCTCGACGAGTTCCGCCTCGCCTACGTCCGTCATCGCGAGGACGAGCTCGAGGCCTCACCTGAGGCGGCGTGGTCGTGGCTCGAGAACGGATGGCAGCTGGTGCCGGAGGCGCGCGGCGACGTCGTGCGGTGGTCGTACGACGCGATGGATCCGTGGTCGCTCGCCTTCACCACTGACGTGCGTGCCGTCGACGTCGAGATCGACGGTGAGGTCGTGCTGCGAGACGGCATCGCGACCCGAGTCGACTCGAGCGAGGTGCGAGCGAAGGCCGCCGAGCAAGCCGTGCGCCTCCACCGGCTGCTATGACCGACTGATGGCTGCACCCGTCGCGCTGTACCTCCAGGACGCCCATCCGCTGCGCGAGGCGATGGACTACGTGCGCTACGCGGAGGAGCGCGGGTTCGAGGCCGTATGGCAGGCCGAGAGCCGGCTCGTGCGCGAGGCGACCGTGCCGATGGCCGCGTTCGCTGCGGTCACCGAGCGCATCAAGGTCGGCAGCGGCGTGGTCGCGATGTGGACCCGGAACCCCGCGCTGCTCGCGTCGACGTTCTCCACCCTCGACGACCTCGCCCCCGGTCGCGTGATCCTCGGAATCGGGGCGTGGTGGGACCCACTCGCCCGAAAGGTCGGCGTCGATCGGGCGAAGCCGCTCAAGGCCATGCGCGAGATCGTCGAGGCCACCCGCGGGCTGCTCGCGAACGAGACCGTCACGTTCGACGGTGAGTTCGTGCATTTCGACGGCGTCGAGCTCGACTACGTGCATCAGGAGCGGCGTCCGAAGGATGTCCCGATCTACATCGGCGCCACGGGCATGCAGATGATGGAGCTCGCGGGCGAGATCGCCGACGGCGTGGTCCTCAATTACCTCGTGTCTCCCGCGTACAACGCGACCGCGCTGGAGCATCTCGCGAGGGGGGCTGCCAAGGCGGGGCGCGAGCTCGACTCGATCGACCGGCCGCAGCTCGTCGTGTGCTCCCTCGACAAGGATCGCCGCCGCGCGCTCGACGCCTCGCGGCTCCTCGTGACCCAGTACCTCGGCCAGCAGCCACACATCATGAAGGCGAGTGGCGTGCCCGAGTCGCTCCTCGACGAGATCGGCAAGGTGCTCACGTGGCCCGCGACACACGAGCAGGTCGTCGCCGCGTCGAAGCTCGTGCCCGACGACATCGTGCAGATGATCACGGCCTCGGGCACGCCCGACGAGTGCCGCGCGAAGGTCGCCGAGTACGTCGCGGCTGGAAGTACGTGCCCGATCCTGTACCCGCTGGGCGATGATGTGCGGCTCATGATCGACGCGTTTGCAGACTGGGCCGTGTGAAGAGGGAGGTCGTCGCGTGAGCGAACACCGGCAGCTCGTCTCGTCGGGCGGGCCGTACGAGCTGATCGTCGGGTACAGCAGAGCCGTGCGGGTGGGCGACCGCATCTTCGTGGCCGGCACGGCGCCACAGTGGCCGGACGGGCACGTCGATCCGAGCCCGACCGTGCAGGCGAGACGGTGCTTCGAGATCATCGAGGCCGCCCTCCGCGAAGCGGGCGCCACCCTCGCCGACGTCGTCCGCACGCGCATCTTCCTCGTCGAGGCGCAGGACTTCGACGAGATCGGCGCGGTGCACGGCGAGCTGTTCGCAGACACCCGGCCGGCGAACACGACGCTCGTGGTCAAGGCGCTGCTCGACCCGGCATGGAAGGTGGAGATCGAGGTCGAGGCCGTCGCTGGCATGCGGGTCTGACGCGTGGCCGATGCACCTGTCGATCTGATCGTGCGAGGCGCCGACCTCGTGGCGACGATGGACACCGAGCGCCGTGAGATCGCGGGTGGATGGGTCGCGGTCACCGACGGCTTCGTGAGCGCCGTCGGAGGTCCCGCTGACGCGATGCCTACGGCCGAGGTCGTGCTCGACGCGGGTGGGTGCTTGGTGACACCGGGGCTGATCAACACCCATCACCACATCTACCAGAACCTCACCGCGCGCCTATCGGCCCGCGACGGTCGCATCGCTCTTCGACTGGCTGACGGCGCTCTATCCGCTCTGGAGCCGGCTCGACGAGGAAGCCGCGTACGTGTCCGCGTGGATCGGGCTCGCCGAGCTCGCTCTCGGGGGATGCACGACGTCCACCGATCACCTCTACGTGCATCCGCGGGGCGGCGGCGATCTGATCAGCGCCGAGATTCGCGCCGCGACCGAGCTCGGCATGCGCTTCCATCCGACGCGGGGATCGATGAGCCTGTCGGAGAAGGACGGTGGACTCCCGCCCGACTCGGTCGTGCAGGACGACGACGAGATCCTCGCCGACTCCGAGCGCTTGGTCGCGTTGCACCACGACCGAGCGCGGGGTGCGATGGTGCGAATCGCGCTCGCGCCGTGCTCGCCGTTCAGCGTGACCTCCGAGCTGATGGTGCGGACCGCAGAGCTGGCCGAGCGGCTCGACGTGCGGCTGCACACCCACCTCGCCGAGGACCCCGACGAAGACAGGTTCGCGGCGGAGAAGTTCGGCGGGCGCACGATCGACCACTTCGAGTCGGTCGGGTGGATGACCGATCGCAGCTGGGTCGCGCACTGCATCTACCCGAACGATGCCGAGGTCGCGAGGCTCGGTCGCGCGGGCGTGGGTGTCGCGCACTGCCCGAGCTCGAACATGATGATCGGCGGGGGCGGCATCGCGCCCGTGGCCGCGATGCGCGCGGCTGGCTCACCCGTCGGTCTCGGCTGCGACGGGTCGTCTTCCACCGACTCGGCTTCGCTCTGGATGGAGGCGCGCAACGCGATGCTCCTCGGGAGGTTGCGCGGAGGTCCGGCGTCGACGGGCGCGCGTGACGCATTGGAGATCGCGACACGCGGGGGCGCCGGGTGCCTCGGCCGTGCAGGTGAGATCGGCGAGCTCACGGTCGGCGCCGTCGGCGATCTCGTCGTGTGGCCGGTCGCTGGCGACATCGCGCACGCCGGCGCGATCAGCGATCCGGTCGAGGCGTGGTTGCGGTGCGGGCCGAGCGCGGCGAAGCACACGGTCGTGGCCGGTCGGGTGGTCGTGCGCGACGGGGCCGTCGTCGACGATCGGGTCGACGAGATGCTCGCCTGGCACCGCTGCGTCGCGGCGAGGTTCCAGATCCCCTAGTCGAGCGCGGCGGCCATCGCGAGGAGCGCTTCATCCATCCCGTGGCCCGCGAGCAAGCCGAGCCCGACCGGCTTCGCCTGGACCATGCCGCCGTGCACGGTGACCTGCGGGGTGCCCGCGAGGCCCGCGGCACTCGTGAGTGCCAACGCGCCAGCCCGCACGGCCTCCTTCGCCGGGCCTTCGAGGTCGACGCGATAGGCCGGACCCTGCGCGGGTGGGAGCGCGAACACGACACCGCCCGCGGTACGCCGAGCGACGAGGTGTCGAATCTGGACACGGCGCCGTTGAGCGACCGCGACCTCGTCAGCGGTGACGCGCGAGGCGTCCGCGAAGCGCTGCGCGATGCCCGGGCCGAACGACGGTCTCGTGGCGGTGATCCACGCGCCGTGGCATGCCCATGCTTCGCCGCGTTGGAGCGTGCGGAAGCAGTCGGCCCACGAGGTGATGTCGCCGTCGGCGAGGGGACCGCGCTCGAGCGGCAAGTCGAGACGAGCGGCCGCCGCGCGTGCTGCTGCCTCGACCACCGTGGCGACCTCGTCAGGTACGCAGGCGAGCAGGTCATCAGCAAGCACCAGCTTCTGCGCCGCCAGGTGCGCGGTCTCGTCGAAGTCCGTGTCGAGGAGCACGCGTCCGACCTGCATCAGCACTGCGCCCGTGGTGGCGAACCAGCCCACCGCGTCGAATGACGGCGCGAGCGGCACGATGCCATCCGCAGCGACGCGGCCGTGGGTCGGCCGCAGCCCGAGGATCCCGCAGAAGCTCGCTGGCACGCGCACGGAGCCGCCGGTGTCCGATCCGAGCGCGAAGTCGCACAGCCCGCCCGCCACTGCCGACGCCGATCCCGACGATGAACCCCCGGGGACGCAACCAGGCGCCGCGCTGTTGACCGGCGTGCCGTAGTGCACGTTGGTGCCCGAGAGGCTGTAGGCGAGCTCGTCCGTGTGGCTCTTGCCGATGAGCGTCGCGCCCGCGGCGAGCAGGCGAGCGACGGCAGGCGCGGTCGTCGTCGGCACTTGGTGCGTCGCTTCCCACTGAGGGTTGCCCGCACCGGTCGGGTAGCTCGCGACGTCGTAGAGGTCCTTCGCGACGAACGTCGTGCCGGCCAGGTCGCCGTCAGACGCGCCCTCGGCGAGCACCGCGGGTCCGATCTTCAGCGCGCCGAGCGGATCGTCGGCCGGCATCCGGATCACGAAGCGGAGTGTCCCACGTCGCTCCCGTGGGCTGGGACCGACAAGAATCCCCCGATGGCCGTGCTGAACCCGACGACGCTGGACGACGCCCTCGCGGCGCTCGCCGAGCATCCCGGCGCGCACGTGCTCGCGGGCGGCACCGACTTCATGGTCGAGGTGAACTTCGGCCATCGACGGCCGGAGGACGTCGTCGCATTGGCCCGGGTCGACGAGCTGCGACGGTGGGACTTCGAGGGCGAGACCGTGCGGCTGGGCGCGGGTGTCACATGCTCGCAGCTGATGCAGCCGCCACTGGCCGAGGCCCTGCCGGCCCTCGCGCAAGCCGCCCGCACCGTCGGCTCGCCCCAGATCCGCAACGCGGCGACGATCGGAGGGAACCTCGGCACCGGGTCGCCCGCGGGCGACCTCCTGCCCGTCCTCTCGGCCCTCGACGCTGCAATCGTCATGCGATCGCTCGATGGCTCCCGGGTCCTGTCGATCCACGACTTCCTGGTCGGGCCGAAGCGCACCGCGCTGCGACCCGGCGAGCTCGTCGTCGAGGCCGTGGTGGCGCTGCCGAAGGGCCCGCAAGAGTTCATGAAGGTCGGCGTGCGCAACGCGATGGTCATCGCGATCGCGAACCTCGCGCTCGTCGTCGATCACGGGGCGCTGAGGGTCGCCGCGGGCTCGGTCGGACCCACGGTCATCCGAGCACGCGACGCGGAGCAGTGGGCCGAGGCCAACGGCGGCGTGAATGCCGATCCCGACGACTTCGCTCTTCGCGTCGCGGCCGAGGTCCAGCCGATCGACGATCACCGGTCGACTGCGGCCTACCGGCGGCGGGCGGTCGAAGTCATGGCAGGCCGCGCGCTGCGGAGGGTGGCGGCCGCGTGAGCGAGCACTATCGGCTCACCATCAACGGTGAGCTGCACGACGTCCATGACGCGTGGGCGGGGGAGAGCCTCCTCTACGTCTTGCGCGAGCGGCTCGGCCTGCCCGGAGCGAAGGGCGCGTGCGAGCAGGGGGAGTGCGGCTCGTGCTCGGTCGTCGTCGACGGCACGCTGACGTGCTCGTGCCTCGTGCTTGCCGCGTCCGTCGTCGACCGCGAGATCACGACCGTCGAGGGCCTCACGAGCGACGGCTCGCTGAGCGACGTGCAGCGCGCGTTCGTCGCCGAAGGCGCCGTGCAGTGTGGCTTCTGCACCCCCGGTCTCATCGTGGCGGTGCACGACCTCCTCGATCGTGTGCCTGACCCCGATCCGCTCGCGATCCGGGAGGCGCTGTCAGGCAACCTCTGTCGCTGCACCGGCTACGGGCGCATCTTCGCGGCCGTGCAAGCCGCGGCGAGGGAGCGGAGCGCGTCGTGACCGACACCGAGACGACCGACCTTGGGACTCGGGTCGTCAGCGATCGCGCCGTGCTCGGCGCGAGCCCGACGCGTCCCGACGCGACATCGAAGGTGCAGGGACGGTTCGCGTTCTCCTCCGACCTCTGGGCGGACGGGATGGTGTGGGGGAAGACGGTGCGGTCGCCGCATCCCCATGCCCGCATCCGCCGGCTCGACGTGAGCCCCGCGTGGCGCATCCCTGGCGTCGAGGTGATCGTCACCGCCGAGGACGTGCCGGGCGCGACCTACGGCCTCATCAGCGCAGACCAGCCCGTGTTCGCTTCCGACACCGTGCTCTACGCAGGTCAGGCGATCGCCGCGGTCGCGGCCGATCATCCCGAGACCGCCCGGCGCGCGTGCGAGGCGATCATCGTCGAGTACGAGGTGCTCGAGCCGCTCACCGACCCCGACCGAGCGATCGAGGCGGCCCCGATCCATCCCGAGGGCAACGTCTTTCGCCACCAGCGCATCGAGTGCGGCGCCGAAGGCGTCGTCGGCGACGTCGTGGTCGAGGGCACCTACCAGATAGGCATGCAGGACCAGGCCTTCCTCGGGCTCGAATCCGCGCTCGCGCTTCCCGACAGCGACGGGCACGGCGTCGAGCTGTTCATCTCCACGCAGTGGCTGCACGAGGACCGCCGCCAGATCGCGGAGTGCCTCGGTCTACCCGAGGAGCGAGTGCGCCTCCAGCTCGCTGGCGTGGGCGGCGCGTTCGGGGCGCGTGAGGACGTGAGCCTCCAGGTCCACGTGTGCTTGCTCGCGCTTCGCTCCGGCCGTCCCGTGAAGATGGTCTACGGCCGCGACGAGTCGTTCCTCGGCCACGTGCATCGGCACCCCGGCACGATCTGGATGCGACACCACGCGCGCGCCGACGGCACGCTCGTGAACCTCGAGTGCCGAGTGGTCCTCGACGGTGGCGCCTACGCGTCGACGTCGAGCGCCGTGCTCATCAACGCGGTGACGCACGTGCAGGGTCCGTACCGGCTCGCGAACGCGCGGATCGACGGATGGGCGGTGCGCACGAACAACCCACCGTGCGGAGCGATGCGCGGGTTCGGGGTGCAGCAGGCGTGCTTCGCGCACGAAAGCCAGATGGACAAGCTCGCGGCCGCCTGCGGGCTCGATCCCGTCGAGATCCGGCTGCGCAACGCGATCGAGACCGGTGACCGCCTCGTCACGGGCCAACGGCTCGAGAGCGTGGCGCCGACCGTGCGCTGCCTGCGCGAGACGGCCGCGCTGCCGCTCCCCGCGGAGGCCGACGATCGCGCGTGGCTCGCTCGTCCCGGCGGCGCGGGCCGCACCGCCGATTCCGACCACGTGAAGCGTGGCGTCGGCTATGCGCTGGCGATCAAGAACCTCATGTACTCCGAAGGGTTCGACGACTCGGCCACGGCGCGCTGCCGGCTCGCCGAGGGCGCCGCCTCGCTCAAGCTCGCGACGGCCGAAGTCGGGCAGGGGTTCGTCACGATCGCCGCGCAGATCGCACGCGAGATCCTCGGCGTGGATGAGGTCGTGCTCGAGCCCGCCGACACCACGATCGGGTCGGCTGGTTCGACGTCCGCATCGCGCCAAACGTGGATGTCCGGTGGCGCGACCGACATGGCGTGCCGCGCGGTGCGCGAGCGCCTCTTCGAGCATGTCGCCGCGGGCATGGGTGTCGACGCCGTCCGGCTGGCGATCGAGGGCACCGACGTCGTCGACACCGTGAGCGGTGAGCGGGTCTCGGTCGCGGACGCCACCGCTGGGCAGCACTTCGATGAGACGGTCACCTACCGGCACCGCGCCACCGAAGAGCTCGACGAGCGCGGCCAGGGTGCGTGCCACGTGGCGTTCGCGTTCGTCGCCCAGCGCGCGGTCGTCGACGTCGACGTCGAGCTGGGCCTCGTGCGCGTCATCCAGATGGCGACCGCGCAGGACGTCGGCCGGGCGCTCAACCCGCTCTCTGTCGTCGGCCAGATCGAAGGAGGCATCGCGCAAGGCCTCGGCCTCGCGGTGATGGAGGAGATCGTCGTGACCGACGGGCTCATCCGCAACGCGTCGTTCACCGACTACCTGTTGCCGACCGCCCTCGACGCTCCCGATGTGCTGGTGTCGCTCGTCGAGGAGCCCGATCCACAGGCGCCGCTCGGTGCGAAGGGCGTGGGGGAGCCGCCGTGCATCGCAGCGACACCCGCGGTGGTGGCCGCGATCAGAGATGCCACTGGCGCGGCGCTCACGCGGGTGCCGGTGCGCCCTCAGGACATCGCGCTCGCGAGTAGGTTCGCTGAATGAGCCCGGAGAAGGAGATCCTCACGTGGCCCGACTTCGGTGAGGGGTCGCGCGATCTCGCCCGGATGGTCCACAAGGACGCGTTCGAGCCCAACATCATCCTCGCCATCGCCCGTGGAGGGCTGCTGGTGGCCGCGACACTCGGCTACGCGCTCTCCGTCAAGAACCTGTACACGATGAACGTCGAGTACTACACCGGCATCGACGAGCGACTCGACGTACCGATGATCCTTCCGCCGACTCCCGAGCTCGTCGACCTCACCGAGGCACGCGTGCTCGTCGCCGACGACGTCGCCGACACCGGCCACACGTTGGCCCTCGTGAAGGCCTTCTGCGTCGGCAAAGTGAGTGAGGTGCGCTGCGCGGTCCTCTACGAGAAGCCGCGATCGGTCGTGAAGTGCGAGTACGTCTGGCGTGAGACCGACAAGTGGATCGAGTTCCCCTGGAGCAGCCAGGAGCCGATCGCCTGACGGGGCCTCAGCTGCGCAGGATCACCGTCGCCGCGTTGCGTCCGCTCGCGCCCCACACGCCCGCTCCCGGATAGGTCGCGGCGCCGGTCAGGTAGAGACCCTTCACCGGGGTCTCGTAGCGGGTGAGCTCGCGCGGGCGGCCGAGCATCGCGGACAGCGGCGAACCGCCGAACCCGGTCGCGTGGCCGCGCGGAAGGTTGAACTCCCGCTCGTAGATGAGCGGTGTCATCGCCCGCCACCGCTCCACGGTGTCGAGGAACGTGCCTTCCACCAGGGTGGCGAACCGCTGCAGCCACCGCTCGGGCTCAGTCGACTGCTCCCATCCGCCCTTCAGCGCGTAGGGCGTGTAGAGGGTCTCCAGGCTGAGCACATGCGAGTCGCCGACGCGCATCGTCTCGTCGAGCACCGAGGGGATGTTGGCGAAGAACATCGGTCGGTCCGCGACGAGCCCCTGGTCGATCAGCCGGTGCGCCTTGGCCATGTCGGCGAGGGGTGGCGCCACGATCGTCGTGCCGATCGCGGGCTCGTCGACGCCGAGCTGACCGAACTGCGCCCTGTCGAGCGACCGGAAGCGGGGGATGCCGGTGACGATCGCGTCGATCTTCGACTCGTAGCCGTCCTCGACGGGTGCGTGGCGCCAACGCTCGATCAACGCCGACGCCGAGGAGGGGGCGCCGGTCAGCCAGCGCACGAAGGTCTCGCGCGGATCGCACGCGGAGACCACGAGGGGCGCCTCGATCACGGTGCCGTCGGCGAGCTCGACGCCACGGACGTGGTCGCCCTCACAGACGATGCCGCTGACTCGCGCGCCCGAGCGCAGCGTGCCGCCTGCGCCGGTGAACGCGCTGAAGATGCTTTCCGGCACCGCCCCGCTGCCACCCACCGGACGCCCCACGCGTCCGGCGTGCTTCATCGCGTACGTGAGCGCGCCGAGGCCCGTGTGAGGCGTGAACGGCGACAGCCCCCACACCGCGGGACCGGTCGTCACTGCGGGCGCCATCACGACCTCGTGTGAGAAGAACGACCGGAGCACGTCGGCCGCGGTGAGGCGACTCCAACGCAGCATCGTCGCGGCGCCACGCGCTCTCCGGGCTGCGAGGCGCTTGAGCACGCCGCCAGGGGTCGGCGGCTCGCAGGCCATCTCGAGAACGAGCTCGGCGACGGGGATCGCCGCCGCGCAGTAACGCCGGTAGCTGTCGGCTTCGTCGGGATGGAGCAGCTCGAGCGCGTCGATCGTGCGCTCGACGTCGTGGAAGATGGGCCACGCGGCCTCGCCATCCCACGACGCCTGCACCTGGGCGGGCTCGGCGTCGAGGTAGCGCAGACCGTGGCGGGAGAGGTCGAGCTCGTCGATGACCGGCGTCGTGCGGAACACGACGTGGTCGCAGTTGCAGATGTTCACCCGAGCACCGAGCGCGTCGACGGTCGAGGCGCACCCGCCCACTTCGGATCGGGCCTCGACGAGCAAGGTCGGGATGCCGGCCTTGGCGAGGTACGCGGCACAGATGAGCCCGTTGTGCCCTGCCCCGACGACGATCGCGCCGTAGTCCATCGGGCATCGTACGATGCCTGAAATGGCGTCCCGCACACGACACGTGACTCGACACCTGGCCGACCTTCGCGCCCCGCAGGTCGCCGACCGCATCGGCCCCGACTCGGTCCTCGTGCAGCCGCTCGGCGCGATCGAGCAGCACGGACCACACCTTCCGTTCTCGACGGACTACGTGATCGCCGGTGAAGTCGCCGAGGCGGTGGTGCAGGAGCGGGGCGACGAGCTCGACCTCTGGCTGCTCCCGGCCCTCGCCTACACGAAGTCGAACGAGCACGCCTGGTCGGCCGGCACGGTCTGGCTGTCCGCGACGACGCTCCTCGCGGTGCTCGACGACATCGGGCGCTCGTTGGCGACGCTCCCCGCGAAGCGGGTGGTGTTCCTGAACGGTCACGGCGGCAACTCGTCGTTGCTGAACGTCGCGTGTCGCGAGCTCCGCCTGAAGTACGGGCTGATGACGTTCCTCGCGCATCCGTTCGTGCCGCCCGATCAGGGAGGCAAGTCCGAGACCGACCCGGCCGACGAGCGAGGGATGGGTGTGCACGGCGGCATCGGCGAGACCTCGATGATGCTGCACCTGCGACCGGAGCTCGTCGACATGGAAGCGGGGTTCCGCAACGTGCCCGAGGACCTCGCGGAGAACCGGTACGTGAGGTTCGGCGGCCAGGTGAGCTTCGGATGGCTGTCGAACGACTTCGGCCCGAGCGGCCACATTGGTGACCCGACCGGCGCGACCGCCGAGCGGGGCAAGGCGATGTTCGAGGCCGCCGTCGCTGCGGTCGGCGCGTCGCTGGTCGAGGTGCGCGCGTTCACGCTGCCACGTCCCTGATGCCGGCCGACCTGCGCGGCCTACGCGTCGACGGTGCGCGGCTCATGCGCAGGCTTGCCGCGCTCAGTGAGATCGGCCCGATCGAAGGAGGTGGCAACAATCGCCTCGCGCTGACCGACGCCGACAAGGAAGGCCGCGACCTCGTCACCACGTGGATGAACGACCTCGGCCTCGACGTCGGCATCGACGAGATGGGCAACGTCGTCGGCACGCGCGCCGGACGCGAGCCGGGGCCGCCGGTGATGACGGGCTCCCACATCGACACCGTGCGAACCGGAGGTCGCTACGACGGCAACCTCGGCGTGCTGGCCGGCCTCGAGGTCGTCGAGGTGCTCGAAGGTGCGGGCGTCACCACGAGACGGCCACTCGCGGTTGCGTTCTTCACGAACGAGGAGGGCTCACGCTTCCAGCCCGACATGATGGGCTCGCTCACCTACGTCGGTGGCATCCCCCTCGAGGAGGCGCTCGACGTCGCGGCCATCGACGGCCCGACTGTGGGCGACGAGCTCGTACGCATCGGCTACGCCGGTCCGCTGCCGTGCCCGGGACCCGCGCCGGCGGCGTTCGTCGAGCTCCACATCGAGCAAGGACCCGTGCTCGAGGCGCGCGACACCACGATCGGCGCAGTCGAGGGAGTGCAGGGCATCTCCTGGCAAGAGCTGACGATCGTCGGTCAGTCGAACCACGCGGGCACGACGCCGATGTCGATGCGACGCGACGCCGGGCACGCTGCCGCCGAGATGGTGACGTACGTGCGTCGCCTCGCCAACGAGCTCGGCGGGCACCAAGTCGCGACCGTCGGGCGCCTCGACCTCCATCCCGATCTCGTGAACGTGATCCCGGGTCGCGCAGTGCTCACCGTCGACCTCCGCAACACCGATGCGGCTGATCTCGCCGACGCCGAGGCCGCGTTCGCGGACTTCTGCCGTGAGCTCGAGCGAAAGGAGGGCGTGGAGATCCACAGCCGCTCGTTGGCGCGATTCGACCCAGTGACGTTCGACCCGCACACCGTGCTGCTCGTCGAGCAGACCGCGGAGCGGCTCGGCTATTCGGTGCACCGCCTGCCCTCGGGAGCGGGGCACGACGCCCAGATGATGGCGCGCGTCTGTCCTGCGGCGATGGTGTTCACGCCGAGCCGTGGTGGCATCAGCCACAACCCGGCCGAGCACACCGATCCCGAGCATCTCGAAGCGGGCGCGAACGTGCTGCTGCAAGTGCTGCTGGAGCTGGCCGAGCGGGAGGAGGCATAGATGAGTCGAGCGGTCACTGTCGGAGCTGCGCAGATGGGACCGGTGCAGCGCGACCACTCGCGTGCCGACGTCGTCGAGCGCATGCTGACGCTGTTGCACGACGCGCACGGTCGCGGGGCCGAGCTGGTCGTCTACCCCGAGCTCGCGCTCACGACGTTCTTCCCCCGATGGTTCTTCGAGGATGAGGCCGACATCGACGCATGGTTCGAGACCGAGATGCCGTCCGTCGACACGAAGCCGCTGTTCGACGAAGCGGCGCGCCTCGGCGTCGGGTTCTGTCTCGGCTTCGCGGAGAAGACGCCTGAGGGGCACCGCTACAACACGCAGGTCCTCGTGGGCCGCGACGGGCGTGAGATCGGCCGCTACCGGAAGGTGCACCTGCCCGGCCATGACGAGCACGAGCCGTGGCGCGCGTTCCAGCATCTCGAGAAGCGCTACTTCGAGGTCGGACCGGACGGCTTTCAGGTGTGGCGCGCGTTCGGCGGCGTCGTGGGGATGGCGATCTGCAACGACCGTCGTTGGCCCGAGGCCTACCGCGTGCTCGGGCTGCAGGGCGCTCGAGCTCGTGCTGATCGGTTACAACACGCCGGTCCACAACCCGCCGGCACCCGAGCACGACCGGCTGAGCGACTTCCACAACCACCTCGTCATGCAGTCGGGTGCGTATCAGAACGGCACGTGGGTCGTCGGTGTCGCGAAGGCGGGCGACGAGGAAGGGGTACCGATGATCGGCGGGTCGGCGATCATCGCGCCCAGCGGAGAGATCGCCGCGCTGTGCACCACGCTCGGCGACGAAGTCGCGGTCGCTCGATGCGACCTGTCGCTCTGCGACAGCTACAAGACGACGGTCTTCGACTTCGCGCGCCACCGTCAACCCGAGCACTACACGCGCATCACCGCGCAACGAGGCGCCGAGCCTCCCGCATGATGGATCGCGCGTGATGGACGGCCGTTGATGGATCTGGACGCGTTCGTCGCCGACTCTGTCGTCGCGGTCGACGGGAAGCTCTACGCGCAGGGTGCGGGCTGGAACGTCATCACCACGCCGCAGCTGCCGGTGCGCCATGCCCGCATCGGGCTCGGGCTCATCATCCACGTGCCATACACCGCGACCAACACCATGCACCGCTTCGACGTGCGTCTCGACGACTCGGACGGGGGAAGGGTCGCGCTCGGCGACGCGCCGCCCGGTGCTCCATCGGACGACGGGAAGCTGTACGGCGTCAGCGGGCAGTTCACCGTCGGCCGCCCCGCCCTCCTTCCTGCGGGCGACGAGCAGATCGTGGTCATCGCGCTCAACCTCGATGGCGTCATCTTCCAGAAGGCCGACGCTTACAACTTCGTCGTCGAGATCGACAGCGAGGAGCGCAAGCGGCTCCCGATCCGCGTGAATGTGTCTGGCTGAGCCTCAGTTGATGATCGTCCGTTCGATCAGTCGTTGGAGCGCTGTGGGCTCGCCCTCGAGGTCGAGCGCCGCAGGCTCGGCCCGTCCCCACAGAAGCAGGAGCAGGTCCGACGCGGTGCCGGAGACGATCGCATCGGCGACGAGCCCGCCGCGCGAGGTCGAGAGCTCGCCGTGGCGCACCTCGAGCCACCAGCGAGTCGACCGATCCGAGGCTCGCAAGGACACCGAGTAGGGCCCGGCGTCGACGGGCTGCCGCACCCAAACGGGCATGAACAGGTCGATGTACTCGTCGATGCCGTCGACCGCGAGGTCCGCGTCGATGGGCTCGGGATCTCCGACCGCGCCGACCGCGTCCCAGGTGTGCACAGCCGCCTCGTGGGTCATGCGGCGCTGCACGAACGCGACGTCCTTCTGCGCCGACCACGACCAGACCTCGTCGCTCGGGTTCGCATGGTCCAGGACGTCGGCGACGCTGGCGCAGGTCTCGCCGAACCAATCGAGGAGAGCGTCGTCAGCTGGACGCTCGGGGTGGACGTAGTCACCTACGTCCGTCAGCCGTCCCGCGACGATCTGACCCCAGAAGCTGTGCACCCAACCGAGGTGGTACACGAGGTCGGCCATCGTCCAGTCGGGACACGAGGGGACCGGAACGCCGAGCCGACGCTGCGCGGCCCGCAGCAACCGCTCATCGTCACGGCGGAGCGAGGCCGCGTAGGCGTGGGCGTCCCAGGTCGTCGCCATGGCCTCATCTTCCCCCGGTCAGGTCCAGGTGCGGAGCATGACCTCGGCCGCCTCGAGCACCGCGGGATGGGTAGCGGACAGCTCCTCGAGGCCCGCCACCGAGATGCCGCCGGTCGCCCAGAGGCCGAGCGTCGTCCAGCGGGGGTCGTGATACGACCACCACCGCACGCCTGCCCACTCGGCCTCCTCCCACACTCGGCGTGCCCACGCCTGCGTGACCGCGCGGTCGCGGGTCACGACGTGACTCGGGCGCAGACGGCGTCGGACGAGGGCGCGAGCGTCGTCGAGGTCCAGCACGGCGACGTCGTTCGGCACGTCGAGCGCGATGAGACGCCGGCGCGCGCCTCGGGGATGGTCGAGCAAGAAGTCACCCCACCGCGAGAACGACGCGAACGCCTCGGCGACCGCGCCCGACGGCTCGCCCGACGCGTACAGCACCGAGTAGAGGTCGGTGTTGTCGAGCCGATGCCGACCCGATGGCGCGGGCACGTACAGGGGATGGAAAGGCCGGCCGCGTCTCGCCCGAGTGTCGATCGGCGCGATGCGCCAGACGATCACACCGGCGCGGCGTCTTCGAACGCGACGATTGCGTCGTCGACCGCGAGCGGACCGCGAGACACGACGACGTCGACCGGGCGAGCGCCCGCGAGGTGCGGGTTCGGGCTCGTGAGCCAGACCTGGATCTGCTCGGGCGTCATGACCTCGGCGAGCCGGGCCAGCACGTAGTCGAGCGCCAGCAGCGCTCGCATGGCCTCGGGCGAGGGATGGTCAGCGCCCGTGCGCCACCGGCTCGGAGCCGACTTCGAGACTTGGAGCAGCCGCGCGAGCTCGTTCTGGCCGCCGACGCGGGCAGCCGCCGAGCGCGACGCGCTCGCCCACCGAGGGCTGGCGGGGGCGGCGAGCACGGTCGACAGTCACCTAGTCATCCTACCGCGCAACAGCTTCCGTTGCGCGACTGGTTGTGCGGGCTGTCAGCCCATCCACTGCCCGCCGTTGATGTCGATCGTCGCTCCGTTGATGTAGCGCGCCTCGGGCGAGCACAGGTGGACGATCGTGGCCGCGAGGTCGGCGGGGTCGCCCGGGCCATCGCCGCCCGGGAGCATCCCGAGGATCCGCTCACGGCGGTCGGCGTCGAGAGCCGTCCACATCGGGGTGTCGTGCGGGCCCGGCGCGACCGAGTTCACCGTGATGCCCGCCGCCGCGTGCTCCCGCGCGAGGAAGCGGCCGAGCGTGAGCAGGCCGCCCTTCGACGCGGCGTACGCGGGACCGGAGAGCGCGCTGCCGCCGAACCTCCCGTTGACTGACGCGACCAGCACGATCCGTCCTCGTCCGAGGCCGGTCATGTCGGGGATCGCCTCGCGGCAGCACAGGTAGGCAGACGTCAGGTTGACTTCGAGGATGCGCCGCCACGTGTCGGGCTCTTCCTCGGTGACCGTGCCTCGACCGGTGATGCCCGCCGCATGCACGAGCACCTCGACCGGCCCCTGTCGGCTCCGGATCTCGGCGAACGCGCCGGCAACCGACTGCTCGTCGGCGACGTCGCACGCCACGATGTCGTCGGCCGCGCGGAGATCGACACCGAGCACCGCGTCGCCTTCGGAGCGGAACCGCTCCATGACCGCGGCGCCGATCGCCCCTGCTCCGCCGGTCACGACCACGCTGCGCATCAGTGCACTGCCTTCATCAATGCACAGCCTTCGGGGTGTCGGGGTCGGCGGACCACTCCGTCCACGAGCCGTCGTACACGCGCGGCTGGGGCCGACCTGCGAGGACGAACCCGAGCGCGGTGCCGGTCGCGGCGACGCCACCGCCGCAGTAGGCGATGACAGGCGCGTCGGGCTCGAGCCCGAGCTCATCGATGCGCGCCGCCGCGTCGCGCGCGTCCATCCAGCTCTCGCCGTCGCGGAGGAACCCGAGACCCGTCAGCCGTCGAGCGCCGGGGATGTGCCCGCTCGCGTTGGCGTACGCCTTCTCCATCCGGGCGTCGACAAGTGCTGCCGACCCTGACTGCAGCGCGTCGAGCACGTCTTGCTTTGTCGCGTAGCGGTCTGCGCGCAGGCGAGGCGTGAACGTTGTGGGAGCGAACGTCGGAGTCTCGGTCGAGAGCGGACGCCCTTCGGCTGCCCATCGAGTGATGCCCCCGTCGAGCACCGCGACTGCGTCGTGGTCGTAGGAACGCAATGCCCACCACACCCGTGCGGCCACGGGCACGTGGTGGTCGTCGTAGGTGACGACGAACGTGTCGTCCGCGATCCCTGCAGCGCGCATCGCCGCGGCGAAGCGCTCGGGAGGGGCGAGCATCGACGCGGCACGGTCGGGATCCGCGAGCTGCGTGTCCCACCGCAGGTGCACGGCGCCGGGCACATGTCCCTTCCGGTACTCGTCGTCGCCGCAGCGGTCGTCGAAGGGTCGCAGGTACCAGCGGCAGTCGACGACGCGCACGTTCGGGTCGCTGAGGTGTTCGGCGAGCCATGCGGTGGACACCAGTGGTCTCGAGGTCGGCGGGCCAGCGGTCATCGGGCGACATGCTAGAGAGCACCGGTGGCCTTCCCGTGGGGCGTGTGGTTCGAGCCGGTGCAGCCGGTCGCGCGCATCGTCGAGCTCGCTCGCCTCGCGGAGCGCGAAGGGGCCGAGGTGTGCTTCCTCGCCGACGAGGGCACCGACCGCGACCTCTACGTCGCGCTGACCGCGGTCGCGCTCGGCACTGAGCGCATGATCGTCGCCCCGGCGATCACGAACCCCTTCTCACGTCACCCGGTCACGACGGCGGCCGCGATCGCGACGCTCGCCGAGCTCGTGCCGGGTCGTGTGTGGCACGGCCTCGGCGTCGGAGGCAGCCGCGTGCTCGCCCCACTCGGTCTCGTCCCCGAACGGCCTTACACGGTGCTGCGCGACGCGTTCGAGCTGAACCGAGCGCTGCTCGGTGGCGGCGAGGTCGGTGCGGCCCGGCTGCCCTGGGCCAATGAGCCGGTGCCGATCGCGATCGCCGGGCGCGGCCCTCGGGTGCAGGCACTCGCCGCCGCGGAGGCGGACTGGATCGTGTTGTCCGCCGAGGCGCCGGCGTCGCTCCCGGGCGCGGCCAACCGACTCCGCGTGAACGGCTGCAAGGTCGCGTGGTCGGCGTACCTCGCGTACGCGCCCGAGCAACGGCAGCGCGTGCTCGGCCACTTCTCCTACATGGCGCTCGACGCGCCACCCGCTATCCGCGGGCGCGCAGGGCTCACCGACGAGCGTGTCGGCGCGATCCGCACCGAGATGCTGGCCGGTCGACTCGACGCGGCCGCCACGCTCCTCCCCGACGCGTTGGTCGACGAGTATGCGATCGCAGGGTCGCCCGACGACTGTGCGCGCCGCATCGCTGCCCTGGCGTCGAGCTTCGACCTGTTCATGCTCCCGATGAACGACATCGAGCAGTGCGAGGAGCACATCCACGCGAGTGCCGACATCCTCCGACGGGCACAGCAAGCGATGGCTTGAGGTGGCGTTCGTCGGGCTGGGTCTGTCTCTCTCGAACGAGGGGCCGCTCGTCGACACGCTCGCGATCGCGCGGCGCGCCGACGCGCTGGGCTTCGACGAGGTCTCCCTGCCCGAGAGCCGTCAACACCGCGCGGTCTTCAGTGCCGCCGCGGCGACGCTCGCGACCACCGAGCGGGTGCGCGTGCGCATCGGCATCGCGAATCCGGTCACGCGCCATCCGGCCGTGCTCGCGATGGAAGCGGCGACCCTCGCTGAGATCGGCGGTCCGGAACGCGTCGCCTTCGGCGTAGGTGCCGCGGTGTGGACGATGCGCGCGCTCGGCTACGAGCCAGACCACTGGCAGCCGTACACCCACGTCGTCGAGACTGTCCGCGCGCTGCGACGGTGGCTCGCGGGGGAGGAGCTCGGCTTCGAGCCGACCACATTCGCCGCTCGGCCCGACAACCGCCTCGACTTCGTCCCCGCCGGACCCATCCGGATCGACGTGGGTGCGGTGAACGGGCGGATGATGGAGGCCGCGGGCGAGCTCGCGGATGGCGTGCAGCTCGGCGCCCTCGTGAGCCCTGGATACGTGCGCTGGTCACGCGAGCGTCTTGCTGTCGGCGCCGCTCGGGCCGACCGTGACCTCGATGACCTGCTCGTGTCGTCAAACGTGCTGTGCAGCGTCGGTCCCGATCGAACGCAGGCGCGCGCTGCGGTCCGCGAGATCCTCGCGTACTACCTGTGGCGGGTCGAGGGAGTCGTGGTCGAGACGTCGGGCGCCGACCCCGACGCAGTGGCCGCGGTGCGCGCCGCCGTCGCGTCCGACGGCCCCGAGGCCGGTGCCGCGGTCGTGTCCGAGCAGCTCGTCGACACGTTCGCGTGTGCGGGCACCGTGGACGACGTCGTGAGCCAGCTCGGCGCGTTCGCCGACGCCGGCCTCGACCTTCCTCTCGCGTGGCACACGCTGGGCCCCGATCCCGAGCGCGCGCTCGAGCTGCTCGCCGGCCCCGTGCGCGCCGCGGTCGTTTCCACCTGACCGTTTGCTCACTGGGCGTTCTGTGACCTGCCCAAACCTTCCCGAGTGAGCAAACGGTGCTGACCGCGGACGCGCCGGAGCCGGCACCCCCCCGAGTGCCGGCTCCGTGACGATCTCGCCGCCAGCGGCGGCGACAACAGCGAACGGGATCAGATCGTGATCAGAACTGGATGTTCTTGTCCACGAACTGAAGATCCATGATGTCCTTGGCGGTCAGGCCGTCCTTCACCTTGACGCCCTTGGCGTTGAAGATCGGGAGCAGGTTGTCGATGACGCCCTGCACCCGGGCGGCGTCCATGCCACCGGAGTACCCGTCCTCGTTGCCGACGAGCTCGAGCTTCACCTGCTGCTGCACCGAGAAGTCGGCGACGCCGGCGCTGTACACCCAGCCGGTGTCGTACTTCTTCACGAGGTCGACGATGAGCGCATTGGTCGCCGCCGGGTCCTTCGCGAAGTCGACGTCAGCCTGCTGCATGATCGGGATCAGCTTCTTGAAGCAGTCCGCATACTTCGTGACGTTCTCCGGCCTCGTCGACATGGTCTGCGAGTAGATCTCGAGCCCGGTGTCGTGGATCAGCTGGAACGCGACGGGCTTGCCCCACTCGGGCACCTCGTGCTCGTAGATGTAGGGCTCGGCCGACGCGAAGCCCTGCTGGGCGATCTTGCCGTCCGAAGCGACGAACCGGGCCGGGGTGCCGTCGTAGCCACCCTCGATCTGGCTCTGCTGCACGATGCCCTTGCCGACGAGGTAGTCGGGGAACACGCCGCCGTCGAAGACGAGGAGCGTCGTGTCCTTGGGCAGGTCGGCGATCGTCTTCGCGTTGGGGTAGGTCGCCGGATCCCACATGATGATCTGCGGGTTCTTCTTGAGCGGTGCCATCAGCGCGACCGTGGGCTTGTCGGCCGAGTTCTGCACGGCCTCGTCGTTGCTCACGTAGCCGAGCAGGATCGAGTCGTCCGTGTAGAGCTGCGCGGTCACCTGCTGGAAGCCGATGGCCGGGCCGCCGACGCGGACCTCGATCTTGACGCCGGTGTCGACGCCGCCGCTCGCCGTCAGCTCACCGGTGACGGCCTTCTTGCTCGTGTCGACGTTCGGGTTCGGCCCGACGAGCTGGTAGAGCCCGCCGTGCTCCGCCTCGGGGTTCCAGTCGGTCTGCACGATCACCGGATCCGGGCACACGCCCTTCAGCGATGTCGCATCGCCTCCAGCCGCGCCCGTCGTCGCCGCGCCGCCGCCTGTGGTGGCTGCCCCGCCACCAGCGGTCGTGGCCGCACTCCCGCCCGTCGTCGCGGACGACGAGCCGCTGTCATCCCCGCACGCGGCGAGGAGCAGGAAGCCGGCCAGCGGAACCGCGAGCCAGGCTGCCTTGGTGGTCTTGCGCATGTGCCCTCCTTGTTGGATGTTGCAGACAGGTGTTGCGAACAGCTCGTGTTGCTGAGGCTCGTCAGCTCTGCTTGCGCGCGGTCTCGTGCCACGAGCCGACGACTCGGTTCCCGATGAACCCGAAGACCCAGAAGACGACGAGACCGAGCAGTGACGAGAGGATGATCGCCCCGAAGAGCTTCTCGGACTCGAGGCGCGACCGGTAGTTGTCGATGAGCTTGCCGATGCCCGGCTGACCCTGCCGGAAGAAGAAGTCGCCGACGATGGCGCCGATGACCGAGAGGCCGGCCGAGATGCGGAAGCCGGCGAAGATCGCGGGCATGCCTGCGGGCAGCTGCAGGCGCCAGAGGCGCGTGAATCGACTCGCATCGTGCAACGTGAAGAGGTCGTGCTGGCCCTGGTCGGCGGATAACAAGCCGAAGAGCGTGTTGTTGATGATCGGGAAGATCGCGATGAGCACGCACACGATCACGCGGCTACGGAAGTTGAAGTCGAACCAGAACCCGATCAGCGGCACCAGCGCGAGGATCGGGATCGTCTGGAGCACGACGGCATAGGGGAAGAGCGAGCGCTCGATCCACTTCGCTTGGCTCATGATGATGGCGAAGAGCATGCCGAGCACGATCGCGATCGCGAGGCCGACCATCGCGACCTTGGTCGAGTTCCAGAGGCCGTTGAGCAGCTCGGATCGGTTGCGGCCGTCGAGGAACGCCACGTCGAGCACCCGGTGTGGCGGTGGCATGAGGAACCGGCGGTGGGGCTTCAGCAGCCGGTAGCTGATGAAGTACCAGACGCCGATCACGATCCAGAAGACGATGAACGGCCCGATGACCTCGACGAGGAACGACTTCCATGCCGAACGCCGAGGGGGTGGCTCGAGCAGCGCCTGCTCGAACTCGTCCTGCACCGGGCGCACGTCGACCGACGTCACGAGTGGGCCCCTCTCAACGCGTGCGAGACCTTCCCGGTCAGCTCCGCGAAGCTCGACTCGAAGCGAAGCTCGGGGGAGCGGGGGTAGCCGAACGGCACCTCGAAGTCGCCGACGACCCGGCCCGGCCGTCCCGACATCACGATGACCCGGGTCGAGAGGAACACGGCCTCGTAGATCGAATGGGTGATGAAGAGCGACGCGAAGCCCTTCGACGAGAACAGCGTGAGCAGCTCGTCGTTGAGGCGCTCGCGTGTGATCTCGTCGAGTGCGCCGAACGGCTCGTCGAACAGGAACACGTTCGGGCTGAGCGTCAGCGACCGCGCGAGCGAGGCGCGCATGCGCATGCCGCCCGAGAGCTGCTTCGGGTACTTGTCCTCGAAGCCGGTCAGCCCGACGAGGTCGATCGCCTCCTGCGCGAGCCGGCCGCGCTCGGCCTTGCCGACACCGTGCAGCTCGGCGAGCAGCTCGATGTTGCGGCGGACCGTGCGCCACTGCAGCAACGTCGGGTCCTGGAACACGTACCCGAGGCTGTCGCGGTTGACCCGGACGACCCCGCTCGAGGTCGGCGTCAGGCCCGAAGCGATCCGCAGCAGCGTGGACTTGCCGCAGCCTGACGGGCCGACGACGGTGACGAACTCTCCGGGCCGCACGTCGAACGAGACGTTCACGAGCGCGATCGTGCCGTCGGGGAAGGCCTTGGAGATGTTGTCGAAGACGAGAGAGGCGTCGGCGCTCGGACGCGTTCGTTCCCCCTCGGGAGCCAGGGTCTCCACGCCCGGCACCCTAGAGAGGGCCGATGTAGGAACTGCTTCAGTCATGTGAACGCTCTGTGTCATGGCTCGCTGACCGCTCGGTGTCGGCGAAGACGGTCGTCGACCGAGTTTGTGCCACGAGGCGACCGCGGTGATAGACGAGCCGGTCGGGGTGGGCGGTGGCGATCGCCTCGCGCAGGGTCGTGGCCCGCACTGCGAGCAGCTCGGCCGGTGAGCCGGCGGCGATCGACACCGGCTCGAGGCCCATCGCGGCGCGTGCGCCCGTGCTGACCGCGGCGTAGGCCTCGTGGGGGAGCAAGTGGCCCACCATCACCAGCAGGGCCGCGGTCTCGAGCGGGTCGGCCCTGCCCATGGTGTTGAACGGGTCCTGCACGTTGTCGGCCCCGCCCGCGAGCGTCACGCCCGCGTCGAGCAGCGGGCGCAGCGCGGTGAGGCCGCGCGGCATGCCGGTCGTGTGGCCGTGCCCCTGCAAGAAGAGGTTCGTCTGCGGGAGGGTCACGACGGCAACGCCGGCCTCGGCGACCTCGGCCGCGACGGCCTTCTGCACGTGCTCCTCCTGCATGCCGAGGCTCACGCAGTGGCTCGCGGTCGCGCCATGGGGAAAGCCCGTGCTCGACACGAGCCGGGCGAAGTCACGAAGCCCGAGCACCTCGGGGTTCAGCGTCTCGTCGGTGTGGAGGTCGATCGGACGGCCGGCGGCCGCAGCGATCTCCAAACAGGCTTCGAGGCAGCCGAGGCGGTCGTCGTCGAGGTGCGGGCAGCCGCCGGCGACGTCGACGCCCATGTCGAGCGCGTCGCGCAGCAGCGCTCGGTGGTTCGCGCCAGCCGCGCCCGCGGTCGGCAGCGCGATCAGCGCGACGACCTGGATGTCCACGAGGTCGCGGAGCTCGTCGCGCACCTCGACGAGCGCCTCCATGCTGCGCAGCCCGATCACGCTGCTCAGGTCGCCGTGTGACCGGATCGCGGTCAGCCCGTTCGCCACTCCCGACAGCGCCGCGCGGCGGGCGCGGTCGGCGATGTCGTCCTTGGTGAGGCTGGGCCACGCCGCTTGCCACGCCGCGATCGCGCCGAGGAGGTCGCCCGTGCGGTTGACGACTCGATCCGCAGTCAGCGCCTTGTCGAGGTGAGCATGGGGTTCGGCCGGTGCCGGGAGCAGGACGTATCCGGTGAGCTCGTGCACCTCGTCGTCGGGGAGCCGCTCGAGCGTGCCGACCGCGGCGATGCGACCTGCGTCGATGCGCACGTCGATCGTCCCGCCCTCTGCGGTTGTCGCCCCAACCAGGAGGATGCCCACTGCGCCGCGACGGTAGCGCCGCCATAGTCCAGGCGGGATGGTTGACCTGCACGTTCCCGCCGGTCTGCGTTCTGGCCTGCCCTTTTCCTATTCATCGTTCCGCATCGTTTCGCGCCGCTTTGCAGCAAGTCCGCGGACTTTGCGCGGACCCCCAACGGTCAACCAGCTTCATCCGTCGGGTCGGCGGGCTTCTGCGTCGCGGGGTCGTCGGGGACCACCTGCCCTTGGCGGAACTTCCTGTTCTCCTCGCTGATCGCGTAGGGGTCCGTCCTCATGGCGATGCTCTTCGCTTCGCGAGTGCGCCGGCGGTCCTCGAGGAGAGGGGCGAGCGAGTCGGTCCCGACCGAGACGCGGTCTCCACGATGGTCAGTCGAGCGAACTCCCATGCTTGTTCCTCGCTGCACCACCCCTGCGCCGGTTGATGCGAGAGATGTCGCTCCTTCATGTCGAGCAGCAATTCGACGGAATACGCCTCGGGTTTCAGATCGTCGATCTCCCTGTGATGGTTGGGACACAGAAGCATTGGGTTGCCGAAGCCCTGACGCTCGGAAGCCGGCTGATCTGGGTCATGGCGAGCGCTGGTGGGGTTCTCTCCCTTGATGTGCGCGCCCTGGCCTTTGACCCTCGCCCACGTTGGATCGGTTAGATGCTCCTCGCAGCCTGTGAAGAAGCAGAGATTTCGGGACATCGCGTAGAGAGTCTTGACCGCCGGCTGCGATGGGTCGGCTCATAACAGCCCGGTCTCCTCCGCCTGAGGCTTCGGCCACCGGTTGTATCCGAGGGCGGGATCGTTCGAGCGATGCGCCCGGATGAGCTCGACCTCGCGGGCGTTGACCTCTGCGTCCGTCGCGGTGGCGGACTCCCAGAGGATCTCCCGCCTTTCGGTGAAGTCGCGAAGCTCCTCGCGGGTGAAGTCGGCGCCGATCGTCGGGCTGTGTGCCGACCCGAAGTAGTTAGCGCTTCCCGTCAGGTCCTTGCCTATATCGATCTTCCCGTTCGGGTAAGTGATCTTGGCCTTGACCAGGGTTGCCGCTTCGTCTCCGTCCGCAATGTTGCGACCCAGCGCAGTCACGGACCACACCCCGCGCGCGGAGTTCTCGATCGCGTCGATGTTCTTCAGGTAGTTCCTCGCCCACGCGAGGCGGTACTCGATCAGCCCCCATGTGGTGGCCGGGACTGCGACGGAGCGCCATCTGCTCCTCGGTGAATCCCTCCGCTTTCGCGACCCGCTGAACGATCTCGTCGATGCGTGCCGACCCGCCGAGATCCTCGATCGCTTGGAGGGTCGGCATGAGGAGGTTGAGGTGTTTTCGGAATGGTGGTGCTTTGAGCGTCAGCGACGCCTAAGCGGGGCACGGCCGCCGCGACTGGGCCGCGGAGGGCTTCGACGCGACGATCTCGCCGCGCTCGACGCGCAGGCGGCGCCGCTCCGGCTCGCTGGTGCCGGCCCATACGCCGACGGCGCGCTCGCTCATCGCCGCGTCGAGACACTCGGAGCGCACGAGGCAGCACGCGCACACACCGCCTTCGCGGGCCCCTGGTCGTCGCCGCGCTCGGGGAACCAGTCGACCTCGGGATGCTCCCGGCACGCCGCGTCGGCATGCCATGCCGGCCGCTCGAGCAGCCCGGCAAAGGCCGCGAACACTTCGGCCGGGTCGCCGGTGTACTGCGCCCAATCCATCGCTGCAGCATTCTGCCCCGCGCAACAGCAGCCGTTGCGCGACGAGGGCCGGCGAGAGAGGCCCTGTACGGCCGTCAGGGAGCCGCAAAACGTCCGGGCGGGGCAGCGCTGGAGAACGGAGGCATCCACCCCGCGGGTCGCCGGAAGGGCGAGCGTCGCCTTCGTGCGGCTGTCGCCAACGACGCCCCCCTCTGGCCCCGCCCCGTCCGCCGTGGGCGGGGTTTTCGCTTTCTCAGCCGGGCGCGGGTATGACGATCGTCACGGGATACGACGTCGTGTTGTTCGTGCCGTTGGTCTCGCCGCCGATGCCGCTCGGGAGCGTGACGTCCACACTGAAGTCGGCGGCGTCCTCTCCCAGAAACTCGGTGCTGAACGACACGGTGCTGCTCGCGCCGGCCGGGATGATCAGCCCAGAGTTCGAGGTGAACGTCAGCACGGTCGGGCTGCCCGGGTTGCCGGCTGAGCCGGCGGTGCCGAGCGCCTCGGACACCGTCCAGTCGGTACTGGTCACGCCGAACGGGTCAATGAGTGCGCCGGAGAACCCGACGACCGTGAACGGGAAGGTCACGGTGAAGGTCATCGGCTGACCGTTCGTCGGGGCGTTGCCGACGTTCGTCACCGTGACGGTGTACTGACCGTCGGGGCCGAACAGCACCAGGGTTTGCGGCCCAGAGACGGCCGGAGTCAGGTCCGGCACCGCGACCGTCGTCGTGGTGGCCACGGTCGTCGGTACCGTCGGGAACACCTGCGGGGTCGAGGGTGGCGAGGTTGTCGTCGCTCCAGTCGTTGTCGTGGCCGCCGTCGTCGTGGTCGTCGCGGTTGTCGTTGTGGGCGCCGTCGTCGGGGCTGCCGTCGGTGTCACGGTCGTCGAGGGCGGGCACTCCTGCGCGTCGGCCCTGCGCGCGTCGCCCACCACGAGCGCTCCGGCTGCGAGCGCGAACGCGATCACAACGGCCGCACCGCCTCCGAGTCCGCGTCGGCGCACGCCGAGCACGAGCGCGACTCCGGTTGCCACCGCGAGGACCGCCAGCACGACCAGCATGGGGTTGCTTCCCGTCACGGGCAGGACGCAGTCAGCCATGCCGGCAGTCTTCCCGCTGCGGCACTCCCTCTAATGCAACGTTGTTCAGCGCGGCGTCATCCTCGAGCCGATGCACTCGGCGCGCGTGCACGGCGCCTTCGACAGCACGGTCGACGCGACGACGTCACCGCGCGTGCTGGAGAGCCGCGCGACGGTCACGATGGTGTCGGCGACCCTCACCGAAAGGGCGGGGTGCACGATCGCGCTCCACCCGCAGGGTTGGGCTACGGACGCCGGAGTCGAACCGGTGTCTTCGAACGTTCCCTCCGACTGCGGACCTCTCGCCGGTCCGCCGCGCCTCCCGCCGCTTCCGCCCGTAGCAAGTGTGAGGGTAAAGCCACAGAGCGTGGTTGTCACGCGGGAACGCGCCGGACGTCGGCCGGTTCGCCCTGGTCGGTGCCGACGGCGAGCTGGGCCGCCGCGCGATGTGCAACGGGCGACGCCACGTGGTGCAGCCCGCCCGTTCCAGCCCCCGAAGCCGTGCGTAAGGACGGGCCGCACAGTCGTGAGTGTCGCGCTGATCGGGCGCCAGGGCGCCTTGGGCGTGACGGAGAGGTCAACTACCGTTTTCCGCCGTTAAGGGGATTCCGCCATCTCCCTGACATGAGGACCCGCCGGGCGCCCGGCGGGTCCTCCCTATCTCGGCGGCAGCCTCGAGCCGACGCATCGCCGCGTGCACGAGCCCGTTGTCGAGGTCCGTCGACGCGAGGGACGGGCTCTCGACCGGACCGACGACTCCCCCGCCGTGGCCTCATCGACTGACTGCGGTCGAGAACCGCCCGCCTCATCGGCCCCCGACCCGGGGGGTTCAGAATCGGGTGAGAGCGTCGCGCTGTCGCGAGGGCCGGTCCATCGGTAGATGTCGCGTGTTATGACGCACGAGGAACGCTCCTGCACTGCCCACCCACAGCAGCGGCCCGCCGTTCGCCGCCCCAACTCCAACTCCACCGCCAGCGGCGGGCTGCTGCCGAGCTTCGACAGTGGCCGCCCTAGTCAGCGCGGCGAAATCCTCGAACCGATGCACTCGGCGCGCGTGCACGGCACTTTCTCGATGAGTCGTCCGACTCATGCACCGGCTTGTGCAAGTACCGATCGTGCCTTGGGCGAGCGAGGCCGGTGCCGATCCGGGCGGGGATCCCCGACCTCGCTCGATACCCTCGCCGCGAATTCGGTCAGCGAGGCGGCGTCCCACACGGCGGCGACTCGCAAGGGCGTTGCCGCCTGCGAAGTTGATCCCAACGGAGTCCGCCGTTGGGGACGTGACCTGCGGCCCGCGGGCGATAGTGAAGGCGCTCCCCAACGGGCACCACCACCCCACACCCGACGGACCGCCCGGAAATCTCAAGAAGCAAACCCGGTATCGGCCGGTAGGTGGTCAGGGGAGTGGGTATGTCGGTGATGTCGATGCCGTCGCCTCGACTCGCGGTCAGCGCCAATCCGACAGCTCAGGAGCGGCCGCCCGAGTTCGGGCCGCCGAAGACCGAGAGCTCGCATCGGACGGTGCCCGGCGCCCGGCGTCGTCCTCGACGCTCTCGCCGCGCACCTCGCGCGGGTGGCCTCCGGCGCCGTCCGGGCTCGTCTTCGTGAACAGCGCGGGCGGCGGCTGGTCACGGAACCGGCTCGCTCCGGAGTTCGCGAAAGCGGCGAGGGCGGCGGGCCTGCCGGAGGGCACGACGAGCCACAGCCTGCGGCACCATTTCGCGAGCCTGCTCATCGCCGGGGGCTGCTCGGTCAAGTCCGTTCAGGACCGGCTGGGGCATGCCAGCCCGATGGAGACGCTCGCCGTCTATGCGCACCTGTGGCCGAACGACGAGGACGTGACTCGAGCCGCCGTAGAGCGGGCGTGGGCGGAGGACGCGCCGCAAGCGCGCGGACTTCTCGCGGAGTAGCACCAGCGCCGCCGGTCGTTCGCCCTGCTCAGAGGCCCTAGCGGCGGCCGGGGGCCTTTAGCGCCGCTACAGCCCGGAGCAGAGACCCGTTCGGGCGCGCGGGTCGGCGGCACCGGCGAGATGTCCGTCGGCGACGACGATGAGGTGGGCATGACCGAAGCCGTGGTCGAACGCTGGGGTGGTGGCGACCTCGTGGCCGAGGGCAGTGAGCCCGCCCGCCCACGCGGAGGGCGCGTGCCCTTCGAGGGCCACGGCGGTGCCCGCGGAGTCGGTCCAGATCGCGAAGCCCGTGGTCTGCTCCTTTGCCGACAGCCGGAACCGTCCTGCTGCGATCGCGCGGGATGGTGACTCGCCGAGGCCGAACGTGCGGGCCAGGATCTGCAAGAGGATCTGCGGCTGCGAGTCGCCGCCCATCGTGCCGAGCACCGCGGCGAGCCGGCCGTCGAGGTCGGTGACCATCGCGGGAGTGAGCGTATGTGGCGGTTGTCGTCCCGGCGCGTACTCCGCCGGGTGCCCCTCCTCCACCGAGAAGCCGAGCCCGCGGTTGTGCAGGTTGATGCCCGTCGACGGCTCGAAGAGGTGGCTCCCGAAGCCCGAGGCGTTCGACTGGATGAGCGACACGCCGACGCCGTCGCCGTCGACGACGCACAGCGCGGTCGTGTCGCCGGCTCTCACGCCCACACGGAGATGGGACGCACGGTCGACGTCGATCGCTCCGCGAACGCGGCGCGAGGCGGTCGGTGCTCACGAGTGCGCGGCCCTCGGCCGCGTCGTGCAGCACCGCGGGGCGGTCATGGCCCGCCTGCTTCGACGCCTCGATCAGCAAGTGCGCCCAGAGCGGGTCGTCGGCGTCGTCCGGAAGTGGCAGGCCGTCGGCGATCCACGCGCTCGACAGGAAGAGGTAGCCCTGCGAGCTCGGCGGGACTCCCCAGAGGATGTGACCGAACGCCTCGACGCTGATCGGGTCGACCCATCGTGCTCCCGGGCTCTCGAAGTCGGGCAGGGCGTACTCGCCGTTGCCCAGCTTCAGGAGCCCTTCGCCGAACTCGCCTTCGTAGAACCCCGCCCGCCCGTCCGAGACGATCGCATCGAGCGCACGGGCGACGCCCGGTCTCCGGATCGCCTCGCCGGGCGCGCGCTGGCCGGTGGGGCCGCGCAGATCCTCCGATCCCGGCAGCGCCGGAAGCACCGGGATCGACGCCGCGAGCATGGGCGACGCGGGGAACCCGTTCCGGGCGTAACCGATCGCGGGAGCGAGCACGCGATCGAGACCGAGTCGCCCGAAGCGCTCGTGGAGCGCGAGCCATCCGTCGACACAGCCAGGCACCGTCACCGAGCGGATGTCTTCCTTGAACGGCATCTCGACGAAGCCCTCGGCCCGGAGCCGCGCCGCATCGGCGCCCGACCCCGCGCGCCCCGCCGCGTTCAGGGTCGCTGGTGCCGCGTCGTCTCGCGACACGAGTGCGAAGAGATCGCCGCCCATTCCGCAGAGGTTCGGAGCCACGACCGCGAGCACCGCGTTCGCCGCGATCGCCGCGTCGGCCGCGCTGCCGCCGTCGCGCAGCAGGCCGAGCCCGGCTTCGGTCGCGAGGTGGTCGATCGTCGACACCATCGCGGTCGGCGCGAACCGAGTTGTGAACGGGACGAGCGGCTCTGCCACCGCGGGCACGCTAGGGCGTGACGACGTCAGGACGTGCGGTCGAGGAGGCTGTCGTGCCAGGCCGCTTCGACCCGATCGAGCCGGTCGGTCGCAGAGCGTCGCAGGCGCGCCGCGACCGCGGTGACGAGGAGGTTGAGGACCGCGATCATGCCGGTGTGACTGTCGAACGGACCTGATCCCTCGGCCCGAACGACGAGCGTCGCCTCGGCGCGATCGGCGAGGGGCGACAGAGCGCTGTCGGTGACGGCGACGACGCGAGCCCCGGCGTCAGCAGCGCGACTCACCGTCGACACCACCCAGCGCTCGTAACGGCGGAAGTCGAGGGCGACGAGCGCATCGCCCCGTCTCAAGTCGGCGAGGTGACGGGCAAGGCGGGGATCCGGGCCGTCGAGGAGGTGGACGTCGGCGCGCAGCAAGCCGAGCTGATCGGCGAAGAGCAACGCCGCACCGCGCGACGCGTCGGCCGGCAGCACCCATACGCGCCGCTTCAGATCGGCGAGGTGCCGGGCCGCCTGGTCGAGGACGTCGGGGTCGACGGCGCGCAGCGTGGCCGTGACGTTGCCGACCTCGATCGCCGTCGCGCGCTCGATCGGATCGGAGGTGGGCACCTTGCGGATGCGATCGGCTGCGGGGCGCAACCGGCTGGAGAGCTCTTCTTGGACGTCAGCCTGAAGGCCGACGAAGCCCTCGAAGCCGAGCTTGGTTGCGAGGCGCACGACGGTCGCGCCGCTCGTGTGCGCCCGCTCGGCGACCTCCGCAACCGTGCCGAACGCGACGCGCTCGGGCTCGCGCAGCACGACGTCGGCGACCCGGCGCTCGGCGGGGGTCAGGTCGGCCTTGTGATCGTCGATGCGCTGCGGGGTCGCCATTGAAACGAATGTTACAATGAGACACTTCACGAAACGGAAGTTCCAGACCTCGAGGAGCAGGAGCCGCAATGGCGACGTTCGATTCCGTCAACCCTGCCCGTCCGGCGGAGGTGCTGGGAACGTTCACCCCCGCAACTGCCGCCGACGTCGACCGCGCGGTTGGCGCAGCAGGCGAGGCGCAGCGCGAGTGGGCCCGCCGCCCGATCCCCGCGCGGGCAGATCTCATCGCCCGCGCTGCTGACGTCATCGCCGACCGCAAGGGCGACCTCGCCGAGCTCGTCGCGCGCGAGGCCGGCAAGGTGCTCATCGAGGCAGGCGGCGACGTGCAAGAAGCGGTCGACATGGGTCGGTTCGTCGCCGGCCAGGGCCGCGCTGCGCTCGGCACCGTGGTCGCCTCCGAGCTGTCCAACAAGATGGCGTGGACGACGCGACAGCCGATCGGGGTGGTCGGGATGATCACGCCGTGGAACTTCCCGGTCGCCATCCCGTCGTGGAAGTGCTTTCCAGCGCTGCTCGCCGGCAACGGGATCGTGCTGAAGCCGTCCGAGCACACGCCGCTGTGCGCCGATGCGTTCGTCGACGCGCTGGTGACCGCAGGCATCCCGGCCGCGCTGCTCCAGGTCGTCCACGGCGCCGCCGAGCCCGGTGCCGCACTCGCGGTGCACCCCGGCGTCGGGGCGCTCTCGTTCACTGGCTCGGTGCCGACCGGCAGGCTCGTCGCCGCACGCGCGATGGAGACCGGCCCTCGCCTCGTGTCGCTCGAGCTCGGCGGCAAGAACGCGATGGTGGTTCTCGACGATGCCGATCTGGACCTGGTCGTCGAAGGCGCGCTGTTCGGCGCATTCGGCACCTCGGGTCAGCGCTGCACCTCGACTTCGCGCCTCGTGGTGCACCGCGCGGTCGCGACTGCGGTCGTTGAACGCGTCGCGAAGCGGGCCGAGGCGCTCGTGCTCGGCGATCCGACGGTCGCTACGACCGACGTCGGTCCCGTGATCGATCGCCGCTCGGCCGAGCGCATCATCGGGATGATCGAGCGCGCGGTCGCCGAGGGCGCCACGGTGGTGACCGGAGGGCATGTGCTCGCGGTCGACGGCTGCGAGGGCGGTGCGTTCGTCGCTCCGACGGTGCTGACCGGCGTGCGTCCCGACCACACGATCGCAAGAGAAGAGGTCTTCGGACCGGTGCTGTCGGTGATCGAGGTGGGCGACGAGCAACAGGCCGTGGACGTCGTCAACGCATCCGAGTACGGGCTGTCCGCCGCGGTCTACACGCGTGACATCAACACGGCGCTGCAGCTCGTCGACCGCATCGACACGGGAATCGTGTATGTGAACGCACCGACGATCGGCGCGGAGATCCCGCTTCCGTTCGGCGGCACGAAGCACACCGGCAACGGGTTCCGCGAGGCCGGCACCCGAGGCATCGAGCAGTTCAGCCAGGTCAAGACGGTGTACGTCGACTACTCGGGCCGATTGCAGAAGGCCCAGATCGACACCCACCCCGAGATGGGAGAGCCGCGATGACGATCCTCGAGCACCGTGCCAGCGAGGACGTGCCAGCGAAGGACGTGCAACCGAAGGATGGCTCGAGCGCGACGAGGCGGCCCTCGCCGCGGTCCTGTCGCGCGTCACCGACATCGTCGCGGTCGAGGGCCGAGGCTCGTGGCTGACCGACGTCGACGGACGGCGGTGGCTCGACTTCGCGTCGGGCATCGCAGTCACGAACATCGGACACTGCCATCCCCGCGTCGTCGCGGCCGCGCAAGAGCAGCTCGGTGCGCTGATGCACACGTCGGTGGTGACGCACCACCCGCGGTCCGTCGAGCTCGCCGAGCGCCTCCGCGGCCTCGTGCCGTGGATGCCCGACGCGCAGGTGTTCTTCTGCAACACCGGCGCCGAGACGATCGACGGCGCGATCAAGATGGCGCGGCGCGTCACCGGTCGGCCGAACATCCTCGCCTTCCGTCATGGGTTCCACGGCCGCACGCTCGGCGCGACGTCGCTCACGACCGCGAAGGGCAAGTACCGAGCCGGCTACGAGCCGCTGCTCAGTGGTGTCACGATCGCCCCCTACGGCGAGCCCGACCTCGCGCAGCTCGACGCGATCCTTGCGAGCCAGGCGCCCGCGCACACGGTCGCCGCGATGGTCGTCGAGCCGGTGCTCGGTGAGGGCGGCTACGTCGTTCCGCCGGTCGCGTGGCTCGAGGGCCTGCGGAGGCGCTGCGACGAGCACGGCATCCTGTTGGTCTTCGACGAGGTGCAGACCGGCATCGGTCGCACCGGCCGGATGTTCGCGGCCGAGACGTTCGGCGTGCACCCCGACGTGCTGCTGTTCGCGAAGGCCGTCGCGTCAGGTCTGCCGCTCGCAGGGATCATCGCGTCGCGCTCGCTGTTCGATCGCTGGCCGGCGGGCACCCACGGCACGACGTTCGGCGGCAACCCGGTCTCGTGCGCCGCCGCGCTGGCGACCCTCGACGTGATCGAGGCCGAGGGGCTGTGCGAGCGGGCCCGGCGGCTCGGCGACCAGGCGCGAGCTCGCCTGGCCGAAGTCGCCCGGATGGGGGGCGGCGTCGCGGTGCGCGGCGTCGGGATGATGATCGGGGTGCAGCTGGGGTCAGCGGCCGAGGCCGAGGCTGCGCAGCGCGCCTGCCTCGATGCCGGGCTCATCGTCTTGACCTGCGGCCCGAACGACGATGCGCTGCGCCTGATCCCCGCGCTGAACATCCCCGAGGCCGACCTCGACCTCGGCCTCGAGATCCTGAGCGCCGCGCTGGGGGGTTCTGCCGCGGCCAGAAGGGGAAGACTCAGGCATGAGCTTCGACCCATACCTGATGTTCGACAAGTCATGCCGTGACGCGTTCACCCGGTATCACGAGATCTTCGGCGGCGACCTCACGTTGCTACGCATGGGTGACATGCCCGGCGAGCAGGTGCCCGCAGACCAGGCCGACCTGATCATCCACGCCGCGCTCAACATCGACGGACGCCTGCTGATGGGATCGGACGACCCGACCGGGGGCTACCGCGGCGTCGAGGGCATCCACGTGTACCACGAAGCCCCCGACATCCCCACGGCCGACAAGGTGTACGACGCGCTCGCCGAGGGCGGCGAAGCCACGCAGCCGATGATGGAGACCTTCTTCTCCCCGAAGTGGGGCATGTGCAAGGACCGCTTCGGCGTGCGCTGGATGGTCGGCGTGCGGCAGGCCGGCTAGTTCGCTTCGCGCAGCACGGTCTTCAGCACCTTGCCCGTGCCGCCGCGGGGCAACGCGTCGACGATGCGCACGTCCTTCGGCGCCTTGAAGTGTGCGAGGCGCTCACGCACGAACGCGACCAGCTCGTCGGGAGACGCGTGCGCTCCCGAGCGCAGCGCGACGAACGCGCGCGGCACCTCTCCCCATCGCTCGTCGGGCACGCCGACCACCGCGGCCTCGAGCACGGCCGGATGCTCCGTGAGCGCGTTCTCGACCTCGACCGAGCTGATGTTCTCGCCGCCCGAGATGATGAGGTCCTTCTTGCGGTCGACGATCGTCAAGAAGCCGTCGGGCGAGATCGTGGCGACGTCCCCGGTGTGCAGCCATCCGCCTTCCAGCGCCCGTTCGGTGTCTTCGGGGCTCTCCCAATAGCCCGCCATCACGTGGTTCGACCGCGACCTGATCTCGCCCGCGGTCACGCCGTCCCAGGGCAGCTCGTGGTCGTCATCGTCGAAGATGCGCAGATCGACACCGAGGATCGGCATCCCGGTCGTGCTGCGGCGCCGGGCTGATCGGGGCTCGCCGGGCTTGTCGATCGCCTTGGTCATCTGTGGACCGCTCTCGGTCATCCCGTAGCCGCAGATGCATTCGCACCCGAATCGGCGCTCGGCCTCGGCGAGGAGCGCGGGCGGGGTCGGCGCGCCGCCGACAGACAGCTGCTGCACGCTCGTCAGGTCGCGGCCGTCGAAGGTCGGATCGTTGAGCAGCGCGGTCATCATCGCGGGCACCAGGTAGAGCCGCGTGACCCGCTCGGCCTCGACGAGCCGGAGCACCTCGCCGGGCGTCGAAGCGGGGGAGCATCACGTGCACGCCGCCGAGCCCGGTCACGTAGTGCGGGGTGCCCCATCCGTTCACGTGGAAGAGCGGGATCGTGTGCAGCACGACGTCGTGGCCGCTGATGTTCAACGTGAGCGCGGAGTGCACCGCGTGGAGGTACAGCCCGCGGTGGGTGAGCATCGCCCCCTTCGGCTTTCCCGTCGAGCCGCTCGTGTAGAAGATCTCGGCGACGGCACGCTCGTCGACGTTCGGGGGCTCGATCCACGAGCTGGGGCTGCGCGGCGAGATCTGCTCTCGTACTCGTCGCCGAGCGTGACCTGTCGGCACCGGATGGTCGACCTCGGTGAGCGTCGGGTCGCGGACGAGCACCGAGGCGCGGCTGTCGTCGAGCTGTCCGCGCAGCTCGGTCGCCGAGAGGCGGATGTTGAGCGGGAGCAGCACCGCGCCGGCGAGCAGCACGCCGTAGTAGGCCTCGAGCAGCTCGTGGCGGTTGCCGCAGAGCCACGCGACGCGGTCGCCAGGATGGACGTCGAAGTCGTTCTGCAGGACCTGGGCCAGCCGCGCGGCGCGCTCGGCCATGTCGGCGTAGGTGAAGACGCGAGCGCGCGCTCCGCCCTCGTGCTGGATCACGCCCTCTCGATCGGGAAACAGGCGCCGTGCTCGGAGCAGGAAGTCGATCGGGGTGAGCGGGAGCTCCATCAGCTCATGGGACCGCGCTCATGAGAGCCGCGCCCATGAGAGCCGCGCTCATGAGACCCACTGGCCGCGGCCCTCGAGCACGGCTCTGAGCACCGCGGGCCGGTCGGTCATGATCCCGTCGACGCCGAGGTCGAGCAGTCGTTCCATCTCGATCGTCGTCGTCGATCGTCCACACGTGCACAGCGATGCCTCGCTTGTGCGCGGCGTCGAGGAATCGCTGGGTCACGATCGTCACTGATCCGCGCGACGGTGGCACCTGCGCGCACGGCTGGCCGAACCGGCCCATGGGGATCCCCGCGCGACGCGACCACGAGCCGCCGGACAGCCTTCGGGCCGAGCGCGGTGCACAGCCGCGGCCCGAGTGCCTTCTGCAGCTTGGCGACGCGCTTGTCAGAGAACGAGCCGATGCACACGCGGTCGACGGCGTCGTGCTTCTCGATCACCTCGACCAGGGGAGCGACCGCAGCGTCGTGCTTGGGGTCGATGTTGACGCGCAGGTCGGGGAACGTCCCGAGAAGCTCGTCGAGCAGCGGGATGGGCTCGCGTCCGCCGACCCTCGCGGTGCGCACGACGTCCCACGGCAGCTTGGCGATGTCGCCCTCGCTGATCGGTGACCCGATCGAGGACGTCGTCGTGGAAGGCGAGCAGCACGCCGTCGGACGTCACGTGCACGTCGGTCTCGACGTAGCGGTAGCCGAGGCGGACCGCGCCCTCGAACGCCGGCATCGTGTTCTCGGGCCACTCGCCCGCGCCGCCGCGGTGGGCGAACGGGATCGGACCCGGATGGTCGAGGAACGCGAACTCCACCACTGAGCGGAACCTATCGTGGCTATGTGCCCCAATCGGGTCGCAAGGGCATGTGCGATGCGCCACCGTCGGGCCGCACTGCGAGCACTTGGTGGATCTGCGCTCCGCCCTTCTCGAAGTTCAGCGCGGACGCGGCCATGTAGAGGCGCCAGACCTTCGCCGCGACCGAGGCCGACAAGACCGACCGCTTCGTCCCAATTGGCTTCGAGGTTCGCGACCCAATGCCGCAGCGTCGAGCGCGTAGTGCTCGCGCAGGCCTTCGACGTGACGCACCTCGAGGCCGTGCTGCTGCATCGCGGACACCACTGCGCCGATCTCGTGGAGCTCGCCGTCGGGGAACACGTAGCGGTCGAGGAAGCTCGCGCGCGAGAAGCCGCGCCACGCCCTTGCTCCACGGACGGCTGATGCCGTGGTTCAGCACGCGCCCTCCCGGCACGACGATCTCACGAAGTCGCTCGAAGTACTCGCCGAGCTTGGCCAGGCCGACATGCTCGAACATCCCGATCGAGCTGATCGCGTCGTACGGGCCCGTCGACGACGTCGCGGTAGTCGAGCAGGCGGATCTCGACTCGGTCGGAGAGACCCGCGGCCGCCGACACGCTCGCGCGCCTTCTCGGCCTGCGAAGGGGAGATCGTGACGCCGACCGCCCGCACGCCGTGCTGGCTCGGCCGCGTGCATCGCCATGCCGCCCCAGCCGCACCCGACGTCGAGGAGCCGCTGGCCCGGCTGCAGATCGAGCTTGCGGCAGATGAGCTCGTACTTCTGCTCCTGCGCGTCGATCGAGCGGATCGCTCGGCTTCTCGAACACCGCGCACGAGTACGTCATGGTCGAGCCGAGCACGAGCTCGTAGAAGTCGTTCGAGACGTCGTAGTGATGCTGGATGGCCGCGGCGTCGCGCTCCTTCGAGTGCCGGCGACCGCGCAGGCGCGCTTCCTCCGGCGGGGGAGGCAGCGGCTTGAGACCCTCGACGCCGATGAGCTTCACGAGCGCGCGTCCACTGCCTCGGGTTCAGCTTGAAGCGGGGGAGGGCGTCGCCGAGGCTTCAAGCGCTTCGTAGATGTCGCCCTCGACGTCGAGGTCGCCCGCGACGTACGCGCGGCCGAAGCCCAGCTCGCCGGGCGCGGTGACGATCCGGCGCAGCGCGTCGGGCGAGCGCACGATGATCGTGGCGCCCGCTTCGTCCTCGGGCGGACCGAGACGGCTTCCGTCGTAGGCTCGGATCGCAATCGGAAGGTCGGGGCCGAGCAGGTCTTCGAGGATCGTGGAGAGCGCTTGGTCAGTCGCAGTCAAGGGGATCACCTCCGGGATTCACGGAACGTCGAGATGAGGGGGAGCGGTGTCAGAGACCAGGGCAGTGCCCATCGGCGACGAGCAGTTCACCGGCACCGACACGATCGCGGTGCACTCGCCGTTCGACGGAGCAGAGCTCGGCCGCGTGCCGGCGTGCGGGCCTGCCGAGGTCAGCCGTGCTGTCGCGGCCGCCAAGGCTGCCGAGACGCTGCCGCCGTGGCGGCGAGCCGAGATCCTCGACGCCGCCGCGGCGCGGTTGAAGGAGCGGGTCGAGGAGTTCGCGCGGATCATCGCCGAGGAGGCCGCGAAGCCGATCCGCACGGCGCGGGTCGAGGCCGAGCGAGCGGTCGGCACGTTCGTGTTCTCCGCCGTCGAGGCCCGCAAGCTCGCCGGGGAGATGGTCCCGCTCGACGCGGCCGCGCCAGGTGAGGGAAAGCTCGGGTTCACCCTCCGTGTGCCGATCGGCGTCGTCGGTGCCATCAGCCCCTTCAACTTCCCTCTGAACCTTGTCGCCCACAAGGTGGCGCCCGCGATCGCCGCTGGCTGTCCGGTCGTGCTCAAGCCGGCCAGCCAGACGCCCTTCTCGGCCATCACCCTGGCCGAGATGTTGCTCCAAGAATGCGGTCTTCCGCTCGGCCATCTCAGTGTGGTCACCGGAGGCGGGTCCACGGTGGGCAACGCGCTGGTCGACGATCCCGACATCGCGCTCATCACGTTCACGGGTTCGCCGGAAGTCGGCTGGGGCATCAAAGCCCGGGCGCCCCGCAAGCGCGTCGGGCTCGAGCTCGGCAACAACGCCCCCGTGATCATCGAGTCGGACGGCAACTGGACAGTCCGCCGCGGACAAGATCCGCGTGGCCGGGTTCAGCCATGCCGGGCAGTCGTGCATCTCGACGCAGCGCATCTACGTCCAACGTGCCCTCGTCGACGACTTCACAGCCGGATTGGCCGAACGGGTGCGCACGCTTGGTCGTCGGCGACCCCCTCGACGAGGCGACCGAGGTCTCGTCGCTGATCTCGACGGGCGAGCGCGACCGGGTGACGTCGTGGATCGACGAGGCGACGGCCGGCGGCGCCAAGGTCGTCGTCGGCGGCGAGGTCGGAGCAGACGGTGTGCTCGTGCCGACCGTGCTGTCCGACGTGAAGCCCGACATGAAGGTGTGCCGGAAGGAGGTCTTCGGCCCGGTCGTGACCATCCAGGCCTATGACGACCTCGACGAGGCGATCGCGCTGTCGAACGACACCGAGTACGGCCTGCAGGCCGCCATCTACACGTCCGACCTCGGCAAGGCGATGAAGGCGGCGCGGACGCTCGACTTCGGCGGGGTTCTGGTGAACGAGGTGCCTACGTGGCGCGCCGACCAGATGCCCTACGGCGGTGTCCGCGACAGCGGCAACACTCGTGAGGGCCCGGCGTACTCCGTGCGCGAGATGACCGAGACCCGTCTGATAGTGATCTCAGCGTGACGGTGATCACCGCGTGAAGGCCGACCCGCAAACGATCTACCGCGAGGGACGAGCGCGCGTCACCGAGCTCGTTCGCGATCTCGACGCCGATGCGCTCGCGGCGCCGGTGCCCGCGTGTCCGAGTTGGACCGTCCGCGACCTGCTGTGCCATCTCGTCGGTCTTCCCGACCGATGTGATCGCCGGACACATCGACGGCGCGGGCACCGATCCGTGGACGGCCGCGCAGCTCGCGTCGCGCACCAGCTGCGACCGCGACGCGCTCCTCGGCCGAGTGGGAGCGCGAGGCGCCCGCGTTCGAGGCGCTCATCCCGATGATCGAGCCACCGCTGCCGGTCTACGACATCGTCGTACACGAGCAAGACCTGCGCGGCGCGCTCGGTACGCCCGGCGCGCGTGACAGCGCGGGTGTGCGGATGCTCGTCGACGTCGCGCTGGGCAGGCTCGCGAGCGAGATCGACGCAGCCGAGCTCCCCGCGCTCGAGATCGCGATGGAGGACGAAGGCTTCGTCGCGGGATCGGGCGACGTCGTCGACCGGTGGGATGTCGAACGGTTCGAGCTGTTCCGTTCCTTCGCCGGTCGTCGGAGCGCGGCACAGTTGAAGGCCTTGGGCTGCCCCGTCGTCTACGTGAGGCTGGTGCCCTTCCTCCCGATGGCCCCCAACGACGTCATCGAGCGGTTGTAGGTGGCCTCGGAAATCGCCGCCGCCGCTCCGCTTCGATCGGCTCCGCTCGCTTCGATCGTCGATCGGTGCGACGCGGACGCCGAGCGAGCGCACTGCGCCGCCCTTCAGATGGTCCGGCCCTGGCCGGCCCAGTACTCGTCCTTGAGCAGGCGCTTGTAGAGCTTGCCGGTCGGGTGGCGGGGCAGCTCGTCTCGGAAGTCGATCGAGCGCGGGCACTTCACGTCGGCGAGCTGTGACCGGCAATACGCGATGAGCTCGCGCTCGAGCTCCGCGCCCGGCCTCGGCCGAGTCAACAGGCTGCACGACGGCCTTCACCTCTTCGCCGAAGTCCTCGTTCGGCACGCCGAAGACCGCGACGTCGAAGACCTTCGGGTGCATCGAGAGCACGTTCTCGGCCTCTTGGGGATAGATGTTCACGCCGCCCGAGATGATCATGTACGCCTTGCGGTCGGTGAGGTAGAGGTAACCGTCGGCGTCGAGGTAGCCGACGTCGCCGAGCGTCGACCAACCTCGCTCGTTGTACGACGACTTCGTCTTCTCGGGATCGTTGTGGTACTCGAACTGCGCGCCCTCGGAGAAGTAGATCGTGCCGGGCTCGCCCGGCGGCTGCTCGGTGCCGTCGTCGCCGACGATGTGGAGCTGTCCCGACAGCGCGGTGCCGACCGTGCCGGGGTGCGCGAGCCATTGCTCGGAGTTGCAGTAGACGAACCCGTTTCCCTCGGTGCCCGCGTAGTACTCGTGCAGCACCGGACCCCACCACTCGATGATCTGGCGCTTCACCTCGACCGGGCACGGCGCCGCCGCGTGGATGCACACCTTCAGCGACGAGAGGTCGTACCGCGAGCGCACCTCTGGCGGCAGCTTGAGCATGCGGATGAACATCGTCGGCACGACCTGCGTGGTCGTCACCTCGTAGCGGTCGACGAGCGCGAGGAATTGCTCGGGATCGAAGTGCTCCATGACGACGACAGATGCGCCGAGGCGCTGGGATGACATCGAGAAGCGCAGCGGCGCGGCGTGATACAGCGGTGCGGGCGACAGGTACACCGACGAGGAGTCGACGCCGAACAACATCGACACGAGGCCCGTGAGAGGCGTCATCGTGCCGAGTGGCGCTCCCGACAGCGGCAGGCTTCACGCCCTTGGGCCGTCCCGTCGTGCCCGACGAGTAGAGCATGTCGTTGCCCTCGACTCGCTCGGCGAGAGGCTCGGCCGGATAGCGAGCGATGGCGTCTTCGAAGGGCTCGTAGCCGTCGACGACGCCGTCGAGCATGAGCTTGAGTCGAACGTTCGGGATCGACAGCTCGGCTGCCTGCTCGGCCTTGTACGCGGACGTGATGAACACCTGGGCTTCGCAGTCGTCGACGATGTACTCGAGCTCCGCGGTCGTCAGCCGCGAGCTCGCGGCCGTGTAGTACAGCCCCGCATAGTGCGCTCCCCACGCGATCGCGAGGAACAACGGGTGGTTCTCCATGCAGAGCGCGACGTGGTCGCCGGGGAGTAGGCCGAGGTCGAAGAAGCAGCTGTGACACCTGGTTCGCCGTGTCGTCGAGCTCTCTGAAGGTCATCACCGCGCCCGAGCCGCCCATGATGACGGCCGGCTTGTCGGGATCGGTCGCCGCGTGCGCGCCGGGGAACATGGATCCGAAGGTACCCGGGTACGGTGCGCTGCGATGCAGCCGAGCCAGCGCTTCGCAGACTTGATGGAGCAGCCGGCCGCGTCTGTTCCGTTGGACGAAGCCGCCTTCCTCATCGCCGCGCACGCGCACCCCGGGCTCGACGTCGCCGCGCAGCTCGCCCGCCTCGACGATCTCGCCGCACGCTGCCCAGACGTGTCGCGCGACGGGGTGCTCGCGCACCTCTTCGGCAGCGAGGGGTTCCGCGGCAACGACGCGGACTACTACGACCCGGACAATTCGATGCTCGACCGCGTCCTCGACCGCCGCAGGGGCATCCCGATCACCCTGTCGGTGGTGCTGATCGAGGTCGGCCGGCGCCTCGGGGTGCCCTTCACCGGCATCGGCGCCCCCGGCCACTTCATCGTGCGCCACGAGGGCAGTGGGGTCTACGTCGACCCGTTCAACGGTGGCCGCGTGCTCGACGCCACCGATCGGGCCCGGCTGTACGGCGCCGCGCCGCTCGAGCCGAGCGACTCGATCGCCATCGTCTCTCGGATGCTCGCCAACCTGAAGGCCATCTACGCCCAGAGGGGCGACGCGGAGTCGCTCAGGTGGGTGATCCGGCTGCGGGTGCTGCTGCCGGGCGCCCCGGCCAGCGAGCGCACCGAGCTGAAGCGGCTCCTGGCGCACCTCAACTAGACGTCCCAACTTGGGCCGAACTAGGGGCGCAGCGGGCCCGCTGAGTACGATTCCCGTCCATGACGACCGTCGAAGCGCGCACCATCGACTCCGAAGAGGCCCGGGTCAACGAGGCCATCGACAAGCTGCTCACCGAGTTCCCCCCGTCGAAGACCGACGCGGTCGCGTTCCTCGGTGCCCAGTTCGACCTCGGGCTCGCGTGGGTGCACTTCGCCGAGGGCGACGGCGGCCTCGCCGTCAACCCCAAGCATCAGAAGACGATCAACGAGCGGATCTTCGAGGCCGGCGGCCCGAACCCCTACTACCGCAACCCGATCGGCTACGGCATGTGTGGCCCGACGGTCGAGGTCTGGGGCAGCGACGAGCAGAAGAAGCGGTACCTGCGTCCGCTCTTCACCGGTGAAGAGGTGTGGTGCCAGCTCTTCTCCGAGCCGGGCTCGGGGTCTGACTTCGCCGGTCTGTCGGGTCGAGGTGTGCGCGACGGCGACGAGTGGATCGTCAACGGTCAGAAGGTCTGGACGACGCTCGCCCACATCAGCCGCTGGGGCCTGCTCGTCTTCCGCACCGATCCCGACGTGCCGAAGCACGCGGGTCTCACCGCGTGGGTCGTCGACATGCAGGCACCGGGAGTCGAGGTGCGTCCGCTGCGCCAGATGACGGGTGAGGCCGAGTTCAACGAGGTGTACTTCACCGACGTGCGCATCCCCGACGCCGAGCGCCTCGGCGATCCCGGAGCAGGGTGGCGCGTCTCACTGACCACGCTCATGAACGAGCGTGTGTCGATCGGTGGAGCGATCGCGCCGAAGGGCTCAGGTGCCATCGGTGCCGCGGTGAAGGTGTGGCAAGACACGCCCGACGAGCAGCGCGATCCGGCGATGAAGGACGAGCTGATGAAGCTCTGGATCGAGGCCGAGGTCAATCGGCTCACGAACCTCCGGGCCGGAGCCGCCCGCAAGATGGGTACGCCGGGTCCCGAAGGTTCCACCGGCAAGCTCGCGTACGCAGAGTCGAACAAGCGCATCTACGAGTTCACGATGAACCTCATGGGCGCGAACGGCATGCTCTACGGCGAGTACACGATGCGGCGCCCCGAGCACGCGATGGAAGCGAGCACCTTGCAGAAGGCGTTCCTGCGGTCACGCGCGAACTCGATCGAGGGCGGCACCTCCGAGGTGATGCGCAACATCCTCGGCGAGCGTGTGCTCGGCCTGCCCGGCGACGTGCGGGTCGACAAGGACGTCTCCTGGAGCTCGGTGCCGCGTAACTAGCTCTCGTCGCGCAGGTCTCCGAGTGTTGGCCACGGAGGCCCGTCGTGCAGCAGCTTCAGGATCGCTCGACCGGCGCGCTCCCCGTTCGGGAACTCGTCGTCTCGGTCCCAGCGCCACGCAGCAACCATCGCGAGCACGAGCCGGCGGCACTCGCTCACGAGCTGCTTGATCAACACCCGGATAGCGCTCGCTCACGTCCTCGGGCGCATGGGCCAGGTCGAATTCGATCGGCCCACGGCAACACGTCTCGAGGTCGATGAACACCAGCCCGTTGCTGTGTGTTGAGGACGTTCCCGGGATGTGGCTCGCCGTGCAGCAGCTGCTCGGCCGCGCCGCTGTCGACGACCGCGTGTCGCACGTCTCGGAGGGTGCCGATCAGAAGCTCTCGGTCCTGGTCGGCGAGCGCGGGTGTGAGGTCTCGGCTCGCGACGAGCTCTTGCGCCTCCGCGACTCGATCCGTGAAGTGCGGCGTCGGCGACGTCGAGCCTTCGCATGCCCTCATGCAGCCGCTCGAGGGCAAGCGCGTAGTCGGCTGGCGAGACGTCGTCCTGCAGTGTCTCGGGCTCGTAGTAGGTCCACAGCGTCATTGCGAAGCCGTCACGCTCGTAGACGCGCGGCTCCACTCGAGGCTCGAGAGCGGCCACGGGGCTCCCAGTCCCAGTGAGCCGGCGTGCGAGGTCGACTTCGAACGCTGCAACCTCCTGCCCTGCATGAGCGACCCGCGCGAAGACATCGCAAGGCAGCAGACGCAGGGCGACCTTGTTCGAGTTCTGAAGGACGATCGCGTCGTCGGCGGGCAGGTCGAGCTCTGTAGCTGTCGAGATCGCGGCCGACATCGCACGCGAGACGTCCGATGACTTCACGGTCGAATCACCCTCCGCGCAGCACCTCGGTCATCGCTTCGACCATGTAGTCGGCGTCGTCGCGCCCGGCCATCTCGCGCGCCGAGTGCATCGAGAGCATCGGGTTGCCGACATCGACGGTCGCGATGCCGAGCCGCATCGCGGTGATCGGACCGATCGTCGAGCCGCACGCCATGTTGCTGCGATGTGAGTACACCTGCCACGGCACGCCGGCTCGCTCGCACGCGGCGACGAACTCGGCCGCGGTCGCGGCGTCGGTGGCGTAGCGCTGGCCGACGTTCGTCTTGATCACCGGCCCGCGGTTGGGGTGCACGAGGTGGCTCGGCTCATAGCGGTCGAGGTAGTTCGGATGCACCGCGTGGGCCATGTCCGCGGACACGCACAGCGACGGTCGCGAGCGCCGCGAGGTGGTCCGGGCGACTCCCGCCGCGCGCTGCAGTGATGCGCTCGAGGACGTCGCCCAGCAGCGGGCTCGCAGCGCCAGTGCTCGTCTCGCTGCCGACCTCCTCGTGGTCGAACGCGCGCCAGCACCGCGATGCGCGACGACTCGCCGTCGGGCGAGCGCGGCGGTGCCGCACCACACAGAGACCAGGTTGTCGAGCCGCCCCGACGCGATGAGCTCGCCGTCCACACCGAGCACGGACGGAGGCGCGAGGTCGTGCGTCATGACGTCCCACGCGACGACGTCGTCGGCGGCGACGTCGAGCTCCTTCGCCGAGGAACCCCGCGAACGCCCCGTCCTCGGGAGTGCCCGAGTCCCCACATCGGCACCACGTGCTGCTGGCGGTCGAGCACCACGCCCGCTCGTTCACGTCACGGTCGAGGTGGATCGCGAGCTGGGACAGCCGGAGGAGCGGGCGATCGACCTCGACGAGCCGGACTTCCCCCGAACGCAGCGCGACCCGACCGGAGAGGCCGAGGTCGCGGTCGAGCCACGAGTTGACCAGCGCGCCGCCGTACACGTCGACGCCGAGCTGGCGGTAGCCGGCGACTGCCGGTGTCGGGGCGAGGCTTCACGCGCAGGTTCGGGCTGTCGGTGTGCGCACCGATCACGACGAACCCCGGCGCGGGCTCGGCCGGCACGTGCCACGCGACGATCGCGCCGCCCCGGATCACGAACGCGCCGCCGGGCGCACCGTCGATGGGCTCACCGAGCGATTGCCGGCGGAACCCCGCTTCGCTGAGCGCCGCGGCCGACCGACTCGGCCGCGTGGTACGGCGAGGGCGACCGCCTGAGGAACTCGAGGAGATCGATCATCCGTAGAGCCCTGAGATCAGTCCGGTGCCGCGGAGGTGCGCGGTCTCGTTGAGCGTGTGCACGGTTCGCTCGCCGCTCCGCGCCGCCATGACCCGGTGGATGCTCGTGTAGTTCGGGTAGAAGAAGCCGGTCGGGTTGTCGATGCCGAGGATCTTCGACAGGTAGGCGTTGATCACGCCGCCGTGGCACACCGCTGCGATCCGCTTCGAGGGGTTGGTGTCGATGAGCCGCTCGACGGCCGTGTGCACCACGTCTCGAAAGGTCTCGGGGTCGACCTCGATGTCGCCCCACTCGCCCGCAACGATCTCGCGCCACCGCGGATCGCCCGCTGCCTTCAGCTCTTCGACGGGCACGTACCAGTGGCTGTTGCGGTCGTACTCGGCGAGCTCGTCGTCGACGAGGACCTCGAGCCCGTGGATCGCGGCGAGCGGCGCGGCCGTCTCGCGCGCCCGTTGCATGGGGCTCGAGTACACGGCGTCGAGCCGCTCGTCGGCCAGCCAATTCGCGAGGTGCATCGCCTGATCGCGGCCGACTTCGGAGAGCTCGGGGTCCGCGGGGCCTTCGACGTCTTCTCGGCGGATCGGCAGCGCGTGGCGGATGAGCAGGAGCTCCATCGCTCGGAGCATAGGGTGCGCCGATGGCCGGGCTGTGGGTCGAGGTCAGAAGCAGGACCTGACGACGCGCCATTGGTCGTGTTCGTGCACGGATCGCTGGATCGCGCGTCGAGCTTCTCGAAGCTCGTGCGCCGGCTGAGAGACCTGCACACTGTCGTTTACGACCGTCGGGGCTACGCGGGCTCGCACGACGTCGGACCACCGTTCACCGTGGCGAGCCAGGTCGACGATCTGCTCTTCGTGATGCAGGAGCGTCCGGCGGTCGTGGTGGGGCACAGCTACGGGGGCAACGTCGCGCTCGCGGTGGCGCAAGCTCGCCCCGATCTGGTTCGTGCCGTCGTCGTGTTCGAAGCGCCCATGCCGTGGGCCGATTGGTGGCCCCACACCTCAGGCGGGTACAGCATCGTGAAGCAGTCGCGCGCCGATGACGACCCAGCCGACATCTCCGAGCGGTTCATGCGCCGGATGATCGGCGACGAGCGATGGGATCGCCTGCCCGCAGCGACGCGCGAGAGCCGTCGCGCCGAGGGCCCCGCGCTCGTCGGCGAGATCACCGATCTGGGCAGGACCGCGCCGTACGACGCAACCGCGATCGTGGTGCCGGTCGTCACGGCCCGCGGCGAGAACGGGGCAGCCCACCACCGGCAGTCGACCGAGCTCCTGTTCTCGACGCTGGCCAACCCGACGATGGTCACGATCAACGACGCGGGGCACGGCGCCCACACCACGCACCCTGACGAGTTCGCCGCGATCGTGCGGCTTGCCGTCGCTACTGGTGGTTGACGATCGCGCAGGCGTCGGCGGCGCCCTCGGGCAGGGTGACCTCCATCCCGAAGAACTTGCAGTCGCAGTCCTTCGCGCAGGTCGCGAGCTCCTCGCGCTGGTTGTAGATCGCAAACCCCGCCCCCACCAGCAGCACGACGAGGATGAGCTTCATGACGACCTTCCTCACCAGCCACGCCACGAGGAACGCGAGGAGGGCGAGGCCAGCCATCGTGCCGAGTGCGACGTTGCGGAGCGTGGGTTGATCGAGCCAATCCGGCAACGAGATCGCGAGCACGGCGCGGCACGCTACTGAGACACTCGCGCCGTGCTGGTGCATCTCGACACCGACATCGGTGGTGATCCCGACGATGTGTGCGCGCTCGCGATGCTGTTGGGCTGGCCTGACGTCGAGATCACCGGCATCACAACGACTCATGAAGAAGGTGGTCGCCGCGCCGGGTTCGCGCTCGAGGTGCTGCACCTCGCGGGGCGCTCCGGCATCCCTGTCGCCGCCGGCGCCGAGCACTCGATGACGACGTTGAGGCAGCCCGGGGGCTTCCCCGACGACACGCGCTACTGGGGTCACGCGATCGAGTCGGTGCCGTCGACGACGGGCGCCGCGTTCGATCTGATGGAGCAGAGCATCGACCGCGGCGCGACCGTGATCGCGATCGGACCCTTCACGAACCTCGGTCTGTTCGAGGTCGCTCGGCCGGGGATGCTCGACACCGTGCCGGTCGTCGTGATGGGTGGCGGCTACCGCCGGCCAGATGCGGGCTATCCGCAATGGCCTGAGGAGTACGACTGGAACATCCAGTGCGACACCCGCGCCGCCGAGATCGTGAGCCGGCTCGCTGGGCTGACGATCGTCCCCCTCGCCGCGACCGTGAAGGTGCACCTGCGCGCCGCTCACCTGCCTCGGCTCCGCGGCTGCCGGACCACTCGGCGAGCTGATGGCGCGTCAGGCCGAGGCGTACGGCGTCGATCGACGCGAGGGACTCGCCGACGCAGAACCCGAAGCTCCCACCCGACCTCCTCAACTTCCACCACGATCCGCTCGCGGCTGCCGTCGCTGTCGGGTGGGACGGCGTGACGTTCGACGGCAACGTGGTCGCCGATGTCGACGGCGACGCGTTCTCCGAACGGTGGCTCCAGGCGATCGAGCACCTACATTCGGGCTCGTGAGCGACTCGCGCCCGATCAACCTGTCCGCATCCGGTCCGCCCGAGACCGTGCTCGACCTCGAGCCTGGCGACGCTCGCGCCGCGCTCGCGGACGCGCTCGCACGAGACGAGGCGTCGCGCCGAGACGCGGTCGCGGCCGTCGCGGCACGCTGGCCGCGCTACCTCGACGCGTGGGCCCAGCTCGGCATGCTCGCTCGCGACGACACCGAGGCGTACGCGTGCTTCCGCGTCGGGTATCACCGCGGGCTCGACCGCTTGCGGGCCAACGGGTGGCGCGGCAGTGGCTACGTCCGCTGGCAGTTCGAGGAGAACCGCGGGTTCCTGCGGGCACTGCGCGGCCTCGGCCAGACCGCGGCCCGCATCGGCGAGGACGACGAAGCCGAACGCTGCGCGCACTTCCTCGCGCAATGCGATCCCACCGGGGTGCCCGCCGAGGGATAGGGCGCGATCAGCGGCGCTTCGCCGCTGGGGTGACCTAGGTCCTGCCCGACGACGTTCCTCTGGCCCTGTTCGGACTGTGACGACACCGTCACCTTGAGTGCCGGAGGGCTGGACCCGCCAGCGCTCAAGGAGGTCGTGACATGAGGTTTCGCCGACACCACACCGGCGGGGTGCTGATCGTCGTCGGCGCGGTTCTCTTCGCGATCGGTTGGGCCTCCCCGGCGAGCGCGGTTCCGCGGTGGAATTGCTCGACGACGACGACCATCGGTCAGCCGTGCATCCCGGACACGACCGCCGCCACCCAGTCGACCATCACCACTGAGGCGACCACCACGACTGGCGCAACCACGACCGAGGCGACCACCACGCTGCGCAACCACGACTGGCGCAACCACGACCGAGGCGACCACCACGACTGGCGCCGACTGGCGCAACCACGACCGAGGCGACCACCACGACCGGCGCAACCACCACTGGCGCTACCACCACCGCCGAAGTGCTCGGGGTGGAGGTGCTGCCTCGCACCGGATCCAACGGGACGCTGCTCGTCGTTGGGACGGCGCTCATGCTCGTGGGCCTGGCCGTCGAGCTGGTCCGACAGATCACCAAGCGTCGGGGAACGATCAGCTAGGCCTCGAACGGGGCGTTGCCGCCCCGCGCCGAACCTCGGGGGATGCGCCCGCGCGTCAAGCGAAGTGGATGATGGAGATCCCCCCGAACGCGAGGCAGTAGATCGCGAACGGCAAGAGGTTCCTCGTCTCGAAGAACCGCATGAGGAACCGCACGGAAGCAAACGCAGAGAGACCGGCGAAGATGCTGCCGACCAAGGCTTGGCCGCGGACTCCGTCGCCGAGATGGCCCAGAAGGTCGGGGATCTTGTAGACGCCCGCGGCGAGGATGATCGGCGTCGCGAGGAGGAACGAGAAGCGCGCTGCATCCTCGTGGTCGAGCCCGCGCACCAGGCCGGCGACCATCGTGATGCCCGACCGGCTGACGCCCGCGAAGAGCGCGCCGACCTGGGCGACGCCGACGGCCCCGGCTTCCTTGAACTCGAGCGTGTCGAGGCGCCGTCCCTCTTCTCCCGCGCTGTGCGCAGTGGGATGCTCTTCGACGAGCTTGCGGACCTGAGTCCGACGGCGCACTCGCTCGCCGATGAGAAGGATCACGCCGTTGAGCGTGAGGAAGATCGCCGCGGAGAGCGGCTTCGCGAACTGAGTCCTCAGCGAGTGCTCGAGCGCAAGGCCGGTGAGTCCCGCGGGGATCGTCGCGACGATGAGCAGCCACGCCATTCGTTCGTCGGGGGTCTCGAGTCGCCGGGTCCGGAGAGTCCGGAAGAACCCGCGAATGATCCGGATCCAGTCCTCGCGGAAGAACACGAGCAGCGCGAGCGCCGTGGCGACGTGCAGAGCGACGACGAACGCGAGATAGAACGACTCGCCGGCGGACTGCGCGCTGACGATCTGATCCCAGCCCAGCCAGGCCGGGATCAGGACCGAGTGCCCGAGGCTCGAGATCGGAAACAGCTCGGTGATCCCCTGCAGCACGCCGATCACGATGGCTTGGAAGTAGCTCATTGGCCGAGAAGTGTGCAGCGTGCGGCTGACTTTTCTCGGCTCGGCCCGAAGAGTTTTACCTTCCGCTAACTGACTGCGTCACGATGGGCAGATGCTCGAGCTGCGACCTTCGTGTGAGAACTGCGATGTCGACCTGCCTCCCGACAGCCCGGACGCGCGCATCTGCACCTACGAGTGCACGTGGTGCGCGACCTGCGTCGACGAGGTGCTCCACGGCGTGTGCCCGAACTGCGGCGGCAACCTCGTGCCTCGTCCGATCCGTCCGAGCGCGCTGCTCGTGAAAGACCCGCCGAGCACGACCCGCGTGTTCAACCCCGTTGCCGAGCGCTGACCGATGAGGTTCGCCGGGGTGGTGCTCACCGGGGGCGCGAGCTCGCGGATGGGCACCGACAAGGCGTTCATCGAGATCGGCGGCCGTCCGCTCGCGCTTCGGGTCGCCGGCGCGCTCGCGGCAGCCGGCGCCGCACCCGTCTTCGCGGTCGGCGGCGACCTCGATCGGCTGAGAGCGCTCGGCCTCGACGCGCGTCCCGACCGTGCCGCGGGCCAAGGCCCGCTCGCGGGGATCGTCACCGCGCTCGAGCAGACCGATGCCGAGCTCGTCGTCGTCGCTGCCTGCGACCTCGTCAGCATCACCCCCGGTGCGATCACCGAGCTGCTCGACGCGCTCACCGACGACGCCGACGCGGTCATCCCTCGCAGCGACCGCCTCGAGCCGCTGCTGGCCGCGTATCGCCGTCGGTGCCTCGACCACCTGCGCAACGAGCTCGACGAGGGGGAGCGCGCTCCGCACCGCGCGGTCGAGGGCCTCGCAGTCGTGCAGGTGCGATTGCAGCACGACGAAGCCCTCCGCGACGCCGACACCCCCGGCGACCTACCGATAGCCTGACTCGAGTGCACGCAGAGATCGACGTCGCCGAGCTCGCACGGCTGCGCGCCGCCGGCGATGTTGCGGTTGTCGACGTGCGACGCCCCGACGAGTACGCGGAAGGCCACGTGTCGGGAGCGCAGCTGATCCCGCTCGACGAGCTGCCCGACCGCGTCGCCGAGCTGCCAGGAGTCACCCCGCTCTACATCATCTGTCGCAGCGGCAGCCGCAGTGCGGTCGCTGCGGACTTCCTCGCGGAGCAGCAGATCGAGGCCGTGAACGTCGCCGGGGGAACCCTCGCGTGGATGCGAGAGGGCAACGAAGTAGTGACGGGCTCCAATCCCTGAGCCCGCCGTGACCGCCGCGTGACGCAGCCTCCCGTCCGCTGGGTTGCCTCTGACGACGCGCTCGCCGAGGTGATCGGCCACATGGCGGGCGCGCCCGCCTACGCAGTCGACACCGAGTTCCATCGCGAGCGCACCTACTACCCGAAGGTCGCACTCGTGCAGCTCGCCGTCGACGACCTCATCGCGCTCGTCGATCCCCTCGCGGTCGACATCGAGCCGCTCGCCGCCCTCCTCGACAGCGATGCGACGGCAGTCCTGCACGCGTCACAGCAAGACCTCGAGGTGCTGTCGCGTGGGTGCAACACGATTCCCCGGAAGCTGTTCGACACCCAGCTCGCCGCCGGCTTCGTCGGGTACAGCTCGCCCGCGCTCACCAACCTCCTGTCGTCCGAGCTCTCGATCCGTCTGCCCAAGGGCGACCGGCTCACCGACTGGCTCGTGCGGCCGCTCTCGGACGAGCAATGCGCGTACGCCGCGTCGGACGTTGCCCACCTGCTCGAGCTCCGCGAGAAGCTCGTCGCCAAGCTCGAGGAGGTGGGTCGGCTCGAGTGGGCCCTCGACGAGTGCGAGGAGCAGCGGACGCGCCCGGTCGGCCCGCCCGATCCGAGCCGCGCGTGGCTGCGCATCAAAGACCATCGCCACCTGCGGGGGGCGAGCCGAGGCGTCGCGCAGGAGGTCGCCGCGTGGCGTGAGCGGCGCGCGGCCTCTCTCGATCAGCCGGTGCGCTTCGTCCTGCCCGACCTCGCGATCCTCGGGATAGCGCAGCGCCCGCCGTCCGACCTCGCCGGCCTGCGCCGGGTGCGCGGGCTCGACGAGAGAGCGCTGAAGAAGCCGCTCGTGGACGAGCTCCTCCACGCGATCGAGGTCGGCTCGGCCCTCCCGTCCGAGGAGATCACGCAGGCCGACACCGAGGAGATCCCCCGCGACCTGAGGCCAGCGGTGACGCTCGTGTCGGCGTGGGTCAGCCAGCTCGCCCGTGACCTCCACATCGACACGACGTTGCTCGCGACTCGTAGCGACCTCGTGGACCTCCTCGTCGACGCTGACGACGCGCGCTTGCGAGTCGGATGGCGCGCCGAGCTGGTCGGCGATCAGATCCGCCGTCTCGTCGAGGGAGAAGCCGCGCTCGCGTTCGACGGCGCCGGCGGGTTGCTGCTCGAGCCGCGCTACGGGCACAGCGACGTGCCCGACGTCCTGGCGTCAGACGGCGAGGACGACCGCCTCATCGGGTAGCAGGTGACCGTCGAACGGCTCGCCCGCTCGGCCAGGCACGCTCGACACCTGGATCGTGCCCTGCACGTCCACTTCGCGCCCCTCTGACACGAAGCTCACGCACACGACGCGCCGATCGTCGTCGGCGACCCGCTCGAAGACGAGCACGCCGTCGGGCGCGTCGAGCCATGCGAACGTTCCCGATCGGAGCGCGTCGGACTCGCGACGAAGGGCGAGCATGTCGTGATGCAGCCAGAGCGTCGACCCTGGATCGTCGCGCTGCACGACCGCGCACTTCTCGCCCGCGTGAGGCGGAAACGGGAGCCAAGGTGTCGCGCCGTCCCACCCGTGCGGCGGCTCGGGATCCCACGGGATCGGGGCCCGACATCCGTCGCGACCTCCCGGATCGAGCACGTGCGACCCGCGCACCACAGCGTCTTCGAGCCCGAGCTCGTCGCCGGCGTAGAGGAACGGCGTGCCCCGCAGCGTGAGCACGAGCACCGCCGCGGCCCGCGCCCGAGCGTCTGACCCGTAGCGAGTGCGGGGCCGCACCGAGTCGTGGTTCCCGATGACCCACGTGGGCCACGCGCCGACCGGATCGAGCGACTCGATCGTGCGGTCGATCGCGGCGCGCCACGCGCCGGCCTCCCACGGCGACAGAAGTGGTGGGAAGTTGAACGACAGGTGAAGCTCGTCGTGGTCGCCGTAGTAGGCCGCGATCCGCCGCGTCGAGAGCGAGATCTCGCCGACCGTCACACGGTCACCTGGGTACCGGTCCATCACCGCTCGCAGCCGTCGCAAGAGGGGATGCACGCTCGGGTCGTCGTTGATCGCGAAGTGGGGCACCCCGGCGCGGTCCGGGGGGTCGTCGGGGAGCCGGGGGTCCTTCCCGATGAGGTGGACGACGTCGATGCGGAAGCCGTCGATGCCCCGGTCGAGCCAGAAGCGCACGACGTCGTGCATCGCTTCCTCGACCAGCGGGTTCGCCCAGTTCAGGTCGGGCTGCTCGGGGAGGAAGCAGTGCAGGTAGTACTGCCCGGTCGCCTCGTCGAGCGTCCAGGCCGGCTTGCCGGTGAAGGCCGCGATCCAGTTGTTCGGTGGGCCGCCGCCTTCGGCGGGGTCGCGCCACACGTACCAGTCGCGTCGGGGGTTGTCCCGCGACGAGCGGCTCTCGAGGAACCACAGGTGCTGGGACGAGGTGTGGTTCGGCACGAGGTCGAGGAGCAGCCGCATGCCCCGGTCGTGCAGCTCGGTGAGCAGGTGGTCGAGGTCGGCGAGCGTGCCGAACAGGGGGTCGATCTCCCGGTAGTCGGCGACGTCGTACCCGTAGTCGGCCATGGGCGACAGGAAGATCGGGGAGAGCCAGACCGCGTCGACCCCGAGCCAGGCTAGGTCGTCGAGCCGGTGGGCCAAGCCCCGCAGGTCGCCGACGCCGTCCCCGCTGGCGTCCGCGAACGACCGGGGATACACCTGATAGACGACCGCGGACTGCCACCAAGGCGCTGCCATGGGAGCCGACGATACGTCGATCGGTCCTGGTCAACCGGCCTCTACGCGACGAAATTCGCCCCGCGGCATCCGACCGAAGGCTCCACATGGGCGCTACACTGAGCCTCCCATTGTCGCGTCCGCCCGGGGAGCACGCCCGTGAAAAAGGGTCGCCACCGGCGCTTCGAAGAAGCCCGCAAGCTCAAGCAGTCCGGTCCCGAGGCGTTCGGCGTCTTCGGTCGCCCTGACACCGATACGCCGAACACGACGACGACCGAGGACGACGAGTACGCAGCACTCGCCGCGAAGTACGGCGTCGAGTTCGACGACGACGACGACCTCGACGACGAGGACGACTAGCTCCCATCTCTCCAGCTCCATTGCGCCCGTCTGTGGGGCGCACTCATGCCAATGCCTCCCCCCGCCATTCGTAACGTCGCGCTCGTCGCCCATGTCGACCACGGGAAGACCACCCTCGTCGATGCGATGCTGCGCGCCTCCGGTGTGTTCCGTGCCAACCAGGCCTTGGTCGATCGCGTGATGGACTCGAACGACCAGGAGCGCGAGCGCGGCATCACGATCTTGGCCAAGGCCGCGTCGGTGACGTGGCGAGGCACGAAGATCAACCTCGTCGACACGCCCGGCCACGCGGACTTCGGTGGCGAGGTCGAGCGGGCGCTCGCGATGGTCGACGGCGTCGTGCTCCTCGTCGACGCGGCCGAGGGTCCGCTGCCGCAGACCCGCTACGTGCTCTCGAAGGCGCTCGCCCAGCACCTGCCCGCCGTCGTCGTGCTGAACAAGGTCGACCGCAGCGACGCCAGGCCTCACGAGGTGCTCGACGAGATCTACGAGCTCTTCTTCGACCTCGACGCCGCCGATCACCACATCGAGTTCCCGGTCATCTCGGCCATCGCTCGCGACGGCCGCTCGATGAAGGGCGTGGGCATCCCGGGCCCATCCGACGACCTCGCGCCGCTGATGGACACGATCCTCGACACGATCCCGGCGCCGCAGGGCGACGCGACGGCGCCGCTGCAGGCGCTCGTCACGAACCTCGACGCGTCCGACTACCTGGGCCGGCTCGCGATCGGCCGTGTCGTCGAAGGCACGTTGCGCCGTGGCCAGCAGGTCGCGCTGTGCGAGGAGGAGACCGAGGTCGACGACGACGGCATCGCGGTGTCGCCGCTGAAGCGCAAGCTCGCGCAGCTCATGGCGTTCGAGGGGATCGGCCGCGTCGACTCGGACGAGCTGCCCGCGGGCGATCTCTTCGTCGTCGCCGGGTTCCCCGAGGTCGAGATCGGCGACACGCTGGCCGACCCCGACGCTGCCCGCCCGCTCCCGCGCCTCATCGTCGACGAGCCGGTGCTGCGGATGACGTTCGGCGTGAACACCGCGCCGACGTCGGGCAAAGCCGGCCGCTATGTCACGTCTCGCCACCTCCGTGAGCGTCTCGAGCGCGAGGTGCTCGGCAACGTGTCGATCGAGCTGACCGACACCGAGTCGCCCGATGTGCTCGAGGTCGCCGGGCGCGGTGAGCTCCAGCTCGCCGTCCTGATCGAGTCGATGCGTCGCGAGGGTTACGAGCTCGAGGTGAGCCGTCCCGAGGTCATCACCCGCGAGATCGACGGCAAGCAGTGCGAGCCGCTCGAGCGCGGGGTGGTCGATGTCCCCGAGGAGCACGTCGGAACCGTGACGCAAGCGCTTGCGCCCCGCCGTGGTCGCGTCATCGACCTTCGCCCCGGCGATCCGGGTCGCAGCATCGTCACGTTCGAGGCACCCGCGCGCGGTCTCATCGGCTTCCGCTCGCTCCTGATGACCGCGACCCGCGGCACCGCGCTCCTGCATCAGCACCACGGGGGCTGGATCCCGTGGGCGGGCGAGCTGCCCCATCGCCAGACCGGCACGATGGTCGCTGACCGGGCCGGCGCATCGAGTGGGTATGCGCTCGACAACCTCCAGCTTCGCGGCACGCTGTTCATCGGGCCCGGCGAGGAGGTCTACGAGGGGATGGTCGTCGGTGAGAACTCACGAGCCGGCGACATGATGGTGAACGTCACGCGTGAGAAGCAGAAGACGAACATTCGCACCCACGCAGCCGATGACGCGATCAAGCTCACGCCGCCCGTGGTGCACACGCTCGAGACCGCGATCGAGTTCATCGCCGAAGACGAGCTCGTCGAGGTCACACCCGACGCGATCCGCATCCGCAAGCGGGTGCTCCGCGAACAGGACCGCCGGCGTCTCGCGCGGTAACTAGGTACGCCGCACGGCGGGGTGCGGAAGGAACGCCTTGCGGCTCCGCTTGCTCACGTCATCGAGGTGCTCGGCGAGCGCCTTGTAGACCTCGTCGCCGACGGTCTCGCGCAGCTCGTCGGCCAAGGTGATGTACGCGGGCTGCTTCCCGACGAACGCGTCGGGCGCCTCGGTGCACCACCAGTGGAACTCGAGGCCGCCCTCGCCCCAGTCACGGCGCTTCCACTCGCGGATGGTGGAGGTCACGTGGCCGTTCTCGTCGGTGCTGTCGACGTGACGGATGGGCAGCTGCCAGCAGACCTCGGGCTTCCAGTCCATGAAGCGCTCGCCTGCGGCGCCGGCAGCCGCGTGCAGCGCGCACCCCTCGCCGCCGGCGAAGCCGGGCCGGTTGAGGAAGATGCAGGCGTCCTTGACGAGTCGGGTCTTCCAGTCGCCGTTCTTCTGCTGGATGGCGAAGCCGCCGCGCTTCTTGGCGACATCGTGGAACTGCCACTGCTCCGGCTTGAGCCGCTTTGCGTAGCGGATGACCCGCTTGTAGTCGGCGTCGTCGCGGAAGTGCGCGCCGTACGAGCAGCACCCCTGGTTCAGCTCAGGCGCGGGACCGGTGAGGACTCCTTGGCACCCGGCGCCCCAGATGCACGTCCAGCTGCTGAGGAGGAACGTCACGTCGAACAGCCAGGTGCGCTCTTCATTCGGGTCTTCGAACGAGAACCACTCGTGCTGGTCGTCCATGCCCCGTGACACTAGGGGGCTACGTTGGCGGCGTTGAACATGCTCGTCGATGATCTTCGCGAAGCGCTCGTACCTGATCGGGTGCGAGCCGAGTCGCTCGAGCTGGCGCTCTACGGTCGCGACGCGTCGGGGCTCACGGGCCACGCCGCGGTCGTGTGCTTCCCGCTCAGCACCGAAGAGGTGCAGGCCTGCGTGCGCATCGCCGTCGCGCACGGGCGACCGTTCGTCACCCGAGGCTCCGGTACCGGCCTTGCCGGCGGCGCGGTCCCGCTCGACGACCCCGTCGTGATCGTCACGACGAAGATGAACCGGGTGCTCTCGGTCGATGTCGACGCTCGCGTGCGCGTGGGTCGAGCCCGGTGTGCTGAACCTCGACCTCAGCCGCGCCGTCGCACATCTCGGTCTGCACTTCGCCCCCGATCCTTCGAGCCAGCAGTCGTGCTCGGTCGGCGGGAACGTCGCCACGAACTCAGGCGGTCCGCACTGCCTCGCGTATGGCGTCACCAGCACTCATGTCCTGGCGATCGAGGTCGTGCTCCCCGACGGGCAAGTCACGGTCCTCGGAGGCCTCGAGCCCGAGCCCGCGGGGTACGACCTCCGCGGCGCGTTCATCGGTGGGGAGGGAACGCTCGGCGTCGCGACGAAGATCGCGGTGCGCCTCACTCCGATCCCGCCGGTCGTGCGCACGCTCCTCCTCGACTTCACGAGCGTCGATGCGGGAGCCGAGACGGTGAGCGCGATCATCGCCGGCGGACTGGTGCCCGCCGCCATCGAGATGATGGATGCTCGCATCACTGCCGCGGTCGAAGCGTTCGTGCATGCCGGCTTCCCGCTCGACGCCGCGGCGATGCTGATCGTCGAGGTCGACGGGCCGCCCGCTTCCGTCGAGGACGCGGTGGAACGGGTGCGGTCGATCGGTTTGGCCCACGGCGCTCGGTCGGTGCGTGTTGCGCAGTCCGATGCCGAGCGGGCCCTCTGGTGGAAGGCTCGCAAGAGCGCGTTCGGCGCGATCGCGCGCATCAACCCCGACTACTACCTCCACGACACGGTCGTGCCCCGCCGTCACCTCGTCGAGGTGCTGCGCCAGGTCTACGAGATCGCCGACCGGTACGACCTCGTGGTGATGAATGTGTTCCATGCGGGGGACGGCAACCTGCATCCCCTCCTCTCTTTCGACCGGCGCGAGCCCGGCGTGATGGACCGAGTGCTCGCCGCGGGCAAGGAGATCGTCGCGGCATCGGTCGCCGCCGGGGGAGTGCTGTCGGGCGAGCACGGCATCGGCATCGAGAAGCGCGACTTCATGCCGATGCTGTTCAGCCCCGACGACCTCGACGCGCAAGCCCGTCTCCGCGAGGCGTTCGATCCCGACGGCGTCGCCAACCCCCAGAAGGTGCTGCCCGCCGGTTCGCGGTGTGGCGACCTGCAGAGCATCCCCGCGGGAGCATGGGTTTGAAGCGGGCACGGCTGTGAGCGTCACCGAGGCGGCCATCGACCTTGCGGCGTTCGCCGAGGAGGTCGGCTCCGAGGGGCCCGTCGCGGTGGTGGGCGGGCGCACGCAGTGGGACGTCGGCGGCGAACCCGACGTCGGCACGCGTCTCGTCGAAGCGCCGTCCGCGATCGCGTGGGTCGCCGCCGAGGAGATGACGGTGTCGTGCGGCGCGGGCACGCTCGTCACCGAGCTCGACGCTGCTCTCGCCGAGCAGGGTCAATGCGTGGCGCTGCCCGACTGGGAGGGCGCGACGGTTGGTGGTGTGCTCGCCGTCGGGCACAGTGGCATCCGCCGTCTCGGCTACGGACCGGTGCGCGACACGCTGCTGCAAGCGCGGTACGTCTCGGCGGACGGTCACTTGGTGAAGGCGGGCGGCCCGACGGTGAAGAACGTGAGTGGGTACGACTTGTGTCGCCTCCTCGTCGGTTCGCTCGGCACGGTCGGGTTGATCGGCGACGTGATCCTGCGCACCCGGCCTGTGCCGGCAGCGTCGAAGTGGTTCCGCGTCGACACGGCCGACCCGGCGCGCCTTCTCGCCGCGGTGCACCGCCCGGCGAGCGTGCTCTGGGATGGTGTCACCGGGTGGGTGCTCCTCGAAGGCCACCCCGCGGACATCGACGCGCAGGCAGCCGCGGCAGGCCTCGCCGAGACCGATGGTCCTGCTGCGCTGCCGCCCCATCGGTGGTCGATCGAGCCCAACGACGTCGTCGGGCTCACCGGCAAGTTCATCGCAGAGGTGGGGGTGGGTGTCGTCCACCACGTCGAGCCGCAGCCTCGACGGGTGATCGATCCCGTCGTCGCGGACCTGACGGCGCGCATCCGTGACGTCTTCGACCCCACGCGACGCCTCAACCCCGGCCGCGACGTCCTGGCTTGATGAAAGTGCTGGCACCGTGAAGCTCGGCGTCGTCGAGGACGAGCTCGCCGCCTGCGTGGCGTGCGGGCTCTGCCTGCCGCATTGCCCGACGTATCGCGTCACGGGTGAGGAGGCCGCGTCGCCACGTGGCCGCATCGCGGCGATGCGCGAGGTGCACTGGCACGACGCCGAGCCCGACGCCGCGTTCGTGAGCTTCATGGACGCGTGCGTGCAGTGCCGAGGCTGCGAGACCGCGTGCCCGTCGAGCGTGCCGTTCGGCCGGTTGATGGAGGGGACGCGCGACTCGCTCGCCTCCGCCGGCAAGCTCACGCCTTGGTGGCAGCGCTGGGGGATGAAGACGCTCGGCCACCACGGGATGCTTCTCACTGCGACTCGAGCGCTCGCCGCGGCCCAGCGCGCGCATCTCGTGCCAAAGCGCGTCACCGTTCGCTTCGCCCTGCCAGCCCTGCCGTTGAAGCTCGAGCCCCTCGAACCGACCGGCGACGACGTGTGGCTCTTCACTGGCTGCGTGATGGATGCGTGGCAGCGGCCGGTGCACGCGGCCGCGATCCGAGTCCTCGGCCGCGCCGGTATCGGAGTCGCGCTCCCCGGCAAGGGCGGGGACTGCTGCGGCGCACTCCACGTCCACGCCGGGCTCACCGACGACGCGCACCGACTCGCCGCACGAGTCATGCAGTCGATGCCAGGCGACGCGCCGATCCTCGTCGACTCCGCCGGGTGTGGTGCTGCCATGAAGGACTACGGCCACATGCTGAACAACACCGAGGCGCGTGAGTTCGCAGCGCGTGTCTTCGACGTGCACGAGTGGCTGGCGACGCGGCTCGATGCGCTTCCGAGACCGTCGGCTCCATCATCCCTACGGGTCGCGGTGCAAGACCCGTGCCACCTGCGCCACGTGCAGCGAGCTCACCTGCCGGTGCGCGCGGTGCTCGCGCCCTACGTCCAAGTCGTCGAGCTCGACGACGAGGGGCTCTGCTGTGGCGCAGGCGGTTCGTACTCGTCGCTGCATCCCGACATGGCAAACGCGATCCGCGAGCGGAAGATGGAGTCGATCGGGCGAGCCCGCGCCGACGTCGTCGCGAGCGCGAACCCCGGCTGTGCGTTGCACCTCGCTGCAGGGGGCGCGCGAATCAAGCATCCGCTGGAGATCGTGGACGCGGTCTTGACAGGCACAGCGATCAATGGCGGGTGAGTTCGACGACATCCGAAGCCGCCTCGAGGCGATCGCGGAAGAGCTCGCCGATCTCGCGATCGTGCGCCTCCGGGAGTCGATCGATGCCGGGGGCACCGAGCTGCCCGTCGACGAACGCAGGCTGACGCGGGCCCGACGGTCAGTCGAGAAGGCGATCTCGATCCTGCGTGAGCCCGACGACGTCGACCTCAGGGCAGACGATTGAGCGCGTCGATCAGGGCTCGCAGCCTCGCGAAGTGGTTGCGGTTGAACCGGAACGCGACCCGCGCCTTGTCGAGCTGATCGTCGTCCTCGATCTCCTCTTTGAGCGGGGCGATGACCTCGAAGCCCTCGGCGTGTGAGATGTCGGCGAAGTCGTCGTTCAGCATCTTGATCGTCGTCGGGTCTGGGTGCGCGGGAGAGCCGGATCACGAGGCGGTCACCGACGTATCGCATCGAGTCGTAGTTCGAGTAGAAGCCGACGATCTCGTCGCACGCGGCCTCGACGTCGTCGGTCACGAGGAACAGGTCGACGTCGGACGGCGCGATCAGCTCGCGCTCGGCGAGCTCGTCGACGACGAACTTGCGCCAGTGCGTCCAGTACGTGCTGTTCGGGACGTCGAGCATCACGATCGGCGCGGGCGTGGACTTGCCGGTCTGCACCAGGGTGAGGAGCTCGAACGCCTCGTCGAGCGTGCCGAAGCCGCCGGGCAGGCACACGAACGCGCGGGACTCCTTGATCAGCATCAGCTTGCGGGTGAAGAAGTACTTCATCGAGACGAGCTTCTTGTCGCCCGCGATCACTGGGTTCGGCTCGTTCTCGAACGGCAGGCGGATCGTCACGCCGAACGACATGTCGCGGCCCGCGCCCTCCATTCCCGCGGCCATGATCCCCGGTCCCGCGCCCGTGACGACCATCCACCCGTGATCGGCGAGCACCTTGGCCATGCTGCGGGCCTGCGAGTAGAGCGGGTCATCGGGATGCGTGCGCGCCGACCCGAACATCGTGACCTTCGGGACGTGGCCGTACGGCGCGAACGTTCGGAACGCGGCTCGCATCTCCTTCAGCGCCGCGTTCGTGATCTTCAGGTCGAGGCGATCGGCCTTGTCGCCGGCGAGGCGCACCGCCGTTGCGATGATCTCGAAGAGCTGGTCGCGGTCGCGTTCGACACCGACCTCGTCGAGCAGGTCGGCGATCTTCACATCGAGGTCGCGGTTGCCGGTCCGGTAGCGGGGGAGGCGGGCGGGCGGAGCCATGTCGGGTCAGCCTGACACGTAACGTGCAGACCCGATGACCGTCACCTGCGTCGTCTGCGGCGCCGTAGTCGACGCCGATGCTGACGCGATCCCCCTCGGCTGGTCGATGTCGACCTCAGACCGCGGCAAGGTGCTTACGTGCCCGAAGTGCGTGCGCGAACACGTCCGCTCCATCGAGGCCAAGCTCGACGAATCGTGGTGGTGAGGATCGTGCGCCGCCGAGATTGACGAATCGGGGACCAGATGACGTCCCCCAATCATCAATCTCGATCGTGGGGTGGGTCAGCCGACGGGCTCGACGCGGCCGTAGACGGTCGTGCGCTGCTCGAGCGTGCGGTCGAGCGGGGAGACGAGGGCGCGGAAGGTCTCCTCGTCCATCTCCTGACCGTGTGACGCGCCCGTGCGCGCGAGATGTTCTCGTCCATGAGCGTGCCGCCGAGGTCGTTGCAGCCCGACTGCAGAAGCTGGGACACGCCGTCGAGGCCGAGCTTCACCCACGAGGCTTGGATGTTCTCGATGTGGCCGTGGTACGCGATGCGGCCCACCGCATGCATGAGCACCACCTCGCGGAACGTCGGACCGCGGCGAGCCTTGTGCTGTAGGTAGATCGGCGCGGCCATGTGCACGAACGGCAGCGGCACGAACTCGGTGAACCCGCCGGTCTCCTTCTGCAGGTCGCGGGTCACGACGAGGTGCTTCGCCCACGACCGCGGGCGCTCGACCGAGCCGAACATGATCGTGATGTTCGAGCGCAGCCCGACGGAGTGTGCGATGCGATGGGCCTCGAGCCACTCCTCGGTGTTCACCTTGTCGGGGCACAGGATCGCGCGCACCTCGTCGTCGAGGATCTCGGCCGCAGTTCCCGGCAATGTGCGCAGCCCGGCGTCCATCAGGCGAAGGAGATACTGATCGAGTGGCTCACCGAGTCGCTTCGCTCCCTCGGTGACCTCGAGCGCGGTGAACCCGTGCACGTGGATGTCGGGCGCAGCTTCCTTCACGGCCCGGCACACGTCGATGTAGTAGTCGCCGTCGAAGTCGGGATGGATGCCGCCTTGCAGGCACACCTCGGTCGCTCCGAGCGCGGCGGCTTCGGCGACGCGCTGCTGGATGTCTTCGAGCGTGAGGAGGTAGGGCGTGCCTCGCAGGTTCAGCGACAGCGGGCCCTTGGAGAAGCCGCAGAAGCGACACTTGAACGTGCAGACGTTCGTGTAGTTGATGTTGCGGTTGTGCACCCACGTGACGACGTCGCCGACGGTCGCGCGGCGAAGGTCGTCGGCGACCTCGGCGACGGCCGCGACCTCGGGACCGCGGGCGCCGAAGAGCGTGACGAGCTCATCGACCCCGGGCTCCTGCCCGAGCAGCACGCCGTCGAGCACCTCGCGGACCGCGCCGCCCGCTCGCGCGACGCCGGGCACCAAGACCTGCGGGTGGACATCGGCACCCGAGTACCACGCAGTCGAGCGGTCACCCACGATCTCGACGTCGGCTCCCTCGTCGGGCCTCCGCACGAACTCGACGCGCTCGGGGAACACCGCGCCAGGGTCGTCGCGGCCGAGCCCCTCCGCGTCGGACCGATCCATCACCGGGAAGGCCATCGCGGGGTCGAGCCAGCGGGCCGGATCGTGCACGTACTCGGGGTAGATCGTGAGGCGAGGCGCGAGCGTGAAGCCCTTGGCCTCGGTGACCTCGCGCAGCCGGTCGAGCGCGGGCCAAGGCCGCTCGGGGTTCACGTGGTCGGCCGTCACCGGGGACACACCGCCCCAGTCGTCGATGCCGGCATCGAGCAGCACCCCGAAGTCGTCGGAGAGGTTCGGCGGCGCCTGGACGTGGATCTCGGGCGGGAGGATGACGCGGGCCACGGCGATCGACCAGAGGTACTCGTCGCTCGGGCACGCGGGAGAGAGGTGCATCGCGGTGCCTGGCTTCGGCAGGAAGTTCTGGACGATCACCTCTTGCACATGGCCGTGGTGCCGATGCGACGCCGCGATCGCCTCGAGCGCGACGATGCGGTCGGCTCGGGTCTCGCCGATGCCGACGAGGATGCCCGTCGTGAACGGGATCTGGAGCACGCCCGCGGCCTCGAGCGTCGCGAGGCGCCGCTCTGGAGTCTTGTCGGGAGAGCCGCGGTGGCAGTCGAGGTCGTCGCGCAGGGACTCGAGCATCATCCCTTGGCCCGGGGCGACGACTCGAAGCGCGGCAAGCTCGTCGGGGAACAGCGCGCCCGCGTTCGCGTGGGGCAGCAATCCGGTCTGGGCGACGACGAGCGTCGCCATCGCGACGAGGTAGTCGACCGTCGATGCGTAGCCATTGGCGGCGAGCCACTCGGCCGCGACCGGATACCGCAGCTCGGGTCGCTCCCCGAGCGTGAAGAGCGCCTCGTGGCAGCCGGCGGCTGCGCCTGCACGCGCGATCGCGAGCACCTCGTCGGGGGTGAGGAAGGGCGACTCGAGCCTCGCCGGCGGCTGCGCGAACGTGCAGTAGCCGCACTTGTCGCGGCACAGCATCGTGAGCGGGATGAAGACCTTCGGCGAGAACGTGACTCGGCGCCCGTGGGCGTCGTCACGGATCTGACGGGCCTGCGCCAGGAGCGTGGGCAGCGGGAGATCGAGCAGGTCTGCCGTCATGGCCGCACGCTATCGGCCCTGCCGGTCACAACATCACGTCAACCCTGGGCGGCGATCTCGTCTGCTTTCGCCTGGAGCGTGGTCAGGAGCTCGTCGAACGACTTGGAGAAGCTCGAGAGGCCCTCTTCCTCGAGCACCCGGGCGACGTCGTCGACGTCGATGTCGAACCGGGCGAGGGCATCCCAATCGCGGTGAGCCTCGTCGACGCCCACGTCGACCGTCCGCGCGACCGTGCCGTGGTCTTCGAACACCTCGATCGTCTGGTCCGGCATCGTGTTGACGGTGTCGGGGCCGATCAGCTGGTCGACATAGAGAGTGTCGGGGTAGGCCGGGTTCTTCGTCGACGTCGATGCCCAGAGTGGGCGCTGCACCTTCGCGCCCCGAGCGACGAGCGCCTCCCACCTCGGGCCCCTGAACTTCTCGCTGAACAGCTGGTAGGCGAGCTTGCCCTGCGCGACGGCGGCCTTGCCTCGTTGCGCGAGTGCTTCGGGCGTGCCGATCGCTTCGAGACGGCGATCGACCTCGGTGTCGACTCGGCTGATGAAGAACGACGCCACGCTCGCGACGTGCGACAGGTCGCCTGGGCACATCTCGAGGCCCGTGACGTAAGCCTCCATCACGTCCGCATATCCCTTGAGGCTGAAGATCAGCGTCACGTTGGTGTTGCGCCCTTCGCTGATCATCTGCTGGATCGCGGGCACGCCCTCGGCGGTGCCGGGGATCTTCACGAGCAGGTTGGGGCGATGGATCTTCTCGTGGAGGCTTCGAGCCGCTTCGATCGTGCCTTGCGTGTCGCGGGCGACGCCCGGTGCGACTTCGACCGACGCGAAGCCGTCGCCGCCGCCGCTCGCCTCGTAGAGCGGGGCGAACACGTCGAGCGCGCCGTTGATGTCTTGCATCACGAGCGCCCAGTAGTCGTCGAGCACCGGATGGTCGTCGACGGCGAGCACCTTGAACTGCTCGTCGTAGTCGGCCGAGCCCGAGATGGCCTTCTGCAGGATCGTCGGGTTCGACGTGAGCCCTCGAATGCCTCCGTCGACCATCTTGGCCAGCTGGCCACTCGTGAGGTAGCCCCGCTTCAGGTTGTCGAGCCAAGGGCTCTGGCCCTGCTCGTCGTACAACGCGCGCAGATCGGTTCACGACGTGCCTCCCTCTCGGATCTGGCCTTCGAGCAGCGCACGAGCACGCTCGGCGACATGAGTGGGATTGATGCCGAGCTTGTCGAGCACCTCGGCGCCCGGTGCCGACGCACCGAAGCGGTCGATGCCGACCGACGCGTCGGCGTAGCGGTCCCACCCGAGCGTTGCCGCCGCCTCGACTGACAGACGCGGCACACCCGGCGGCAACACCGCGTCGCGATATGACGTCGGGTTGCGCGGCGAACAGGTCCCACGACGGCATCGACACGACGCGCACGCTCACGCCTTCCTCGCGGAGCGTCGGCTGCGGCGTCGACGCACACGGCGACCTCACTGCCCGTGCCGATCGAGCACCAGCGACGGCTGACGACGTGGTGCCTCGGACAACACGTACGCGCCGCGCTCCACTTCTCCGTCGGCGGTGCCGTCGAGCACGGGGACGTTCTGGCGGGTGAGGATCAGCGCGGTCGGCCCCGAGGAGTCGACCGCGATGCGCCACGCCTGCGCGGTCTCGTTCGCGTCGGCAGGTCGGATCAGCCGCAGGCCGGGCATGGCCCGCAGCGACGCCAGCTGCTCGATCGGCTGGTGCGTCGGCCCGTCCTCGCCCAAGCCGACCGAGTCGTGCGTCCACACGAACACGACTTGGCGTGCGACAGCGCGGCGAGCCGCACCGAGCCGCGCATGTAGTCGCTGAACACGAAGAACGTGCCGCCCACCGGGAGCACGCCGCCGTGGCGCGCCATCCCGACCATGATCCCGCCCATGCCGTGCTCGCGGATCCCGAAGCGGATCTGACGGCCCGCGGGCGCCTCGGCCGACTGGCGCTTCGCGTCCTTGAGGTCGGTGCCCGTGTTCTCGGTGAGGTCGGCACCGCCGGCGAGGACGCCGGGCACGACGTCGAGGGTCGCGTTCAGCGCGGTCGACAACGCCCGTCGCGTCGCGAGCTTCTCTCCGACGTTGAAGCTCGGGAGCTTGGCCGCCCAACCGGTGACGCCTCGACCCTCGAAGGCCGCGTCGAGGTCGGCCCGGTCGCCCTTCCACTCGGCGAGCCGTTCGTCCCACGCGACGCGGTGCAGTCGCTGCCGAAGACCCACGCCTCGGTACCAGTCGAGCACCTCGGGCGGGCAGTAGAAGTCCTCGTTCGGCAGGCCGAGCCGCGCTTTGGTCGAGCGCGATCTCCTCGGCGCCGAGCGGGTTGCCGTGCGCCTCGGGAGTGTCGGTCTTGTTCGGTGACGGCCAACCGATGTGGCTGCGCAGGATGATGAGCGAGGGTCGGTCCTCCTCGGCCATCGCTCGCCGCACGGCTTCCTCGAGCCCGTCGACGTCGTTGGCCGCCTCACCCACCCGCTCGACGTGCCAGCCGTACGCCTCGAAGCGCTTGCCGGCGTCGTCGCTGTAGGAGAGCTCGGTCGGGCCGTCGATCGTGATGTGGTTGTCGTCGTACACGTACACGAGGCGGCCGAGCTGGAGGTGACCGGCGAGTGAGGCCGCCTCGTGGCTGATGCCCTCCTCGAGGTCGCCGTCGCTCGCGATGACGAACGTGTGGTGGCTCACGATGTCGGAGCCGAACCGGGCCCGCAGGTAACGCTCGGCGATGCCCATCCCGACGCCGTTCGCGAAGCCCTGGCCGAGCGGGCCGGTGGTGACCTCGACCCCACGAGTGTCGAGGTTCTCAGGATGGCCCGGCGTCTTGCTGCCCCACTGGCGGAACTGCTCGAGATCGTCGACCTCGAGCCCGAAGCCGGTGAGGCAGAGCATCGAGTAGAGGAGGATCGACGCGTGCCCGGCGGAGAGGATGAACCGGTCGCGGTCAGGCCAGAGGGGATCGGTCGGGTCGTACTTCATCACCCGCGTCCAGAGCACGTGGGCGAGCGGCGCGAGCGCCATCGCCGTGCCGGGGTGACCGGAGCTCGCACGCTGCGGAGCGTCCATCGCGAACCCGCGAATGACGTTGATGCCGAGCTCTTCGACGTCGGGCGACCGGCACGGGCGTCCCCTTTCCTGAGTAGGCCTACCCTACCGACGGGCGCTTCACTCGCTCTGAGGCTCGCTTCACTCGCTGAAGAGCGCGACCGAAGCCGTGTAGCCGTGCAGGAAGTTGTGCCTGCCGACGGGCCCGAGCTCGCCCGCGCAGAACATGCCGGCGACCGCTCGGTGACCGAGGGCCTCGGCGATGATCGACGCGTCGTGGTCGGGCTCGCCGAAGAAGCGGACGCCGCGCCCGTTGCACGTGAAGACGAGCGCGCCATCGGCGGAGACGTCGGTGATGAGCTCGCGGAGGTCCTCGTCCGCAGAGACCGCGTCGCGGATCTGGAACTGCACGGTGGTGCCCACGTCGACCACGTCGCCGACGGCCACGGCGCCCACCTCGCGGTCGACGCCGATGACGTTCCGGACGACGAAGTCACCTCGTTGGAAGTCGGATCTCGACTCGTCGACCGCGCGGCCGAGGTGGAGGCCGTTCGAGGCCAGCGCCATCTCCTCGGGAGGAAGCGTATGGAGGCTCTCCATCAGGCGATCGAGGGCGCGCTCGCCACCGATCTCGTAGAGGATGTTGCGCTCTGACTTCGTCACGATGAGCGGCGCGCCGATCGGCCGGCAGCCCTGCGACACGCGCGTGCCGACCTGCGCGGCCGGACCGACGATGACCCCGACGGCCCCCGAGGTCGTCACTCGCCCGTCGAGCACGAGGCGATTGCCGCCCGGGCCTTGCGCGGCCGAGGCCATGCCTCCCACGACTGCGATGTCGGGACGATGGGTGGCGAGCGCGTCGAGCAGGTCGCGGATCGGCACGCTGAACGGGTCGGCGAGGAGGAGCAGCGTGCTGTCAGGTGCGCAGTGGGCGAGGGGCGACGCGGCCAGCCACGCGTCCGCGTCGTAGAGATCGTCGATGTGGACGGGCGTCAGGTCGATCGGCTGCTCACGACGCCAACGCGCCGCGAACACCGACACTGCCGAGGTCTCCTCGGCTTCGTGCGCTCCCGCGAGCACCGACACTGCAGACGCGCCGAGCAGCGAGCGAGGTCGGAGCAGCGAGCGGACCGTCGCGGCGACGTCCTCGAGCACGCCCACGTGAGGCGCGGTCACGAACACGGTCGCGAGGTCGACGTGCTCGTCGGCCTCGAGCCTGAGCTGATCGAGGATGTCGCCGACGACCTCGCCGGTCGCGTGCGTCGCCAGCGGATGCTCCGACAGCGACGCGGCGAAGGGCACGGGACGCTCGCGTCCCTCAGGCCGGAGGGAGAAGAGTCAGGGGCACGATCGTGGCTTGGCCCTGGCCGAGCCGGCAGTGCGCGTCGACGGTGTCGTAGTCGGTGAACTCGAGCTCCGCGCGGACGAGGCGGTAGGTGAACTTGCCGGGCTCGACGTTGAACGGCGACACGTTGCGGGCGACCTGCTCGTCGCCGCGCTTGAACACGACCTCGAGGATGCCCTCGCCGGGCTCGTCCGGATAGCAGCGCACGAGGACGAGGAGGTGCGGTTCGAGCGTCACCGGAACGGGCGACGGCGACGCCATCGAGAAGAACGCGCCGGTGATGTCGATGCGAGTCGACGGCCCGGGCGCTTGGCGCATGTTGAACGACTCGACGAACAGCGCCGACACGATGTCCATCGGCCCACCGTACGCGCCACAGGGACACGACCTCAGCCGTGAACCGCAGTGCCTCCCACCCACGTGCCCGAGCACCTCAGATCGGAGTCGAGCGCGACCAGGTCGGCTCGCTTCCCGACCTCGATCGTGCCCCGGTCGGAGAGGCCCATGAGCCGGGCGGGATTGGCCGACGCCGCGCGCAGTGCATCGTCGAGCGCGACACCGCAATGCCCCACGACGTTTGCGACCGCGCGGTCCATCGTCAGCGCGCTGCCCGCCAGGGTGCCGTCCTCGAGGCGGGGCGCGCCGTCGACCATGCGGAGCGCTGTGCCGCCGACCTCACCTCTTCTCCACGCGACCGCGTCGGTGACAAGGACGACGGCGCCCGGTCCCTTCGCCGCGAAGGCCAGGCGGATGGCGGCGGCGTGCACGTGCACGAGGTCCGCGATCAGCGACACCTTCAGGCGGCCATCGGTCAACGCGGCCCCGATCAGACCGGGCTCCCGATGGTGGAGCCCGCCCATCCCGTTGAACAGGTGCGTGACGAGGGTCGCGCCGGCGTCGGTCGCCGCGGTCGCTTGCGCGAGCGTGGCCTTCGAGTGGCCGAGCGACGTGACGATGGCCTTCGCGCGGAACGCCGCGACCGCATCGAGCGCGCGAAGCGCCTCGGGGCCGAGAGTGGTGAGGGTGACCACATCGGGGAGCGCGGCGATCCAGTCGAGGTCGGGCGGGATGATGAGCTCGCGTCGATGCGCGCCGGGCGCACCGCCGAGGAACGGCCCCTCGAGGTGCGCACCGGCGATCTGTGCGCGCTCGGGTGGCCGTTGCTGCGCATTGGCGATCTCGGCGAGGCGCGGGCCGTATGAGTGGAGAGGTGCGGTCACCAGCGTCGGGCACCATGTGGTCGTGCCCTGCCTCGCGAGCAAGGCGTCGAGGCGATCCCAATCGGCGCCCGAGGCGTGGGCGACGTCGATGTTTTCGATCCCGTTGACCTGGATGTCGACGAAGCCTGCGGAGAGCAGGCGATCGGGAACCGAGCCCCGCGTCGGCGCGACGTCGACGATCAGGCCGGTGGTGTCGTCGACGTCGACGACGGCGCGTTCGAGAACGCCGTTCGGAGTGACGACCTTCGCCGCTGCGAACGCAGCCACGGTGCCGTCAGGCCGCGGTGCGGCTTGCGGGCACCCGCGCGAGGACGACCTTGTCGAGCCGGATCGTCACCCACCCGAGACGGCGGAACACTGAGATGAACCACCACGCGGGATCGATCTCGGGCCGGCGCAGCGCGAGCTTGGCCGAGGTCGGCGCGGCGTGGTGGTTGTTGTGCAGCCCCTCGCCGGCGGTCAGGAAGGCGAGCCACTGCAGGTTCGTCGCGGAGTTCTCGTAGGGCTTGCGACCGAAGTGGTGGCCCGCGGCGTTCACCGCTCCACTCAGGGCGAGGTAGGTGACCGCGTGGAATGCAGCGGCGACCAGACCCCAGACCGGGCCGAGCACGACGCACAGGAAGGCGATGCCGATGGCCAGGCCGACCAGGGCGTGGTCGAACACGTACCGGTCCCACTTGTCGGGCGGGAGGTCCTTCGCGTACCGGTCGACTTGCTCGGGATCGTTGGCGACCTTGCGGTAGAGCGCGACGTTGGTCAGCTGCACCCGCACCCAGCCGAGCAGCACGGGGGAGTGGGGATCACCCTCGACGTCGGTGAACGCGTGGTGCTTGCGATGCACTGCCACCCATTGGCGGGGCTTGATCCCGACGGTCAGCCAGAGCACGAGCCGGAAGAACCAGGCCAGACCGGGCCGCATCGTGATCGACCGGTGGGCCAGGGTGCGGTGGAGGTAGATCGTGGTCGCCAGGTTGGCGAGCATCGTGACAGCAAAGCCGACCAGCAGGGCGACGAGGAGGTTGACCCACATGCGTGAGGGAGGCTAGCGCGCCTACCGACCGGTCGGTAGGCACCGGCGCGGCGGAGAAGTAGCCTGGCTGGCACATGCCCGACAGCGAGCACGTGCCTTCGACGCGTGACGCGATCCTCGCCGAGGCGCTGCACTGCTTCGCCGAGCAGGGCTACGACGGGACCTCGCTCAACGACATCGCCGCGGGGGTGGGCATCCGGCGCCCGAGCCTCCTCCACCACTTCCCGTCGAAGGAAGCGCTCTACCGCGAGGTGTTCGAGCGAGCGCTGTCCGACTGGTTCCTGAAGGTCGAGCAGGCGGCCGGACGCGACCGCGGGGGTTGGGAGCAGGTCGACTTCGTGCTCGACGTCAGCTTCCTCTTCTTCAAGGAGAACCCCGACTTCGTGCGCATCATGCGGCGTGAGGCCCTCGACGGTGAGGGCCATCTCGGGATCGACCTCGGCGCTTCGTTGCGGCCGCTGTTCGACCGCGCCGTCGGCTACCTCGAACGCGAGATGGGCAACGGCACGTTCCGACGTCACGACGCGGTGCAGCTCCTCATCACGGGATACGGGGCGCTGTTGAGCTACTTCAGCGACCTTTCCTTCCTCGAGGGCCTCATCGACCGTGACCCGCTCGATCCCGAGGCGCTCGAGGAGCGCGCCCAGCACGTGCGCATGTTCTTCCGTGCCGCCCTCGAGCCGCGGCCCGGAGACTGACCGGCTCGCTCACATCCGCAGTCGATTGAGCACGCTTCCCTGTCGAGCCAGCACGACGCTCCCGGGTCGGGCCTCGAAGGAATCGTCAGGATCGCGGGCAACCTCGCTCCCGTCCACGTAGACCACCAGAGGTGCGCCCGGGTCGATCGTCGCCGCCGCGTCGAGTGCCAGTCGCACGAGGTCGTCGGTCGCGTTCGCGTCCTCCTCGATCGCGTCGGCCCGCCACGCCCATGCTCCCGTCGAGGTCTGACGCAACGCGGGTCGAACCGCGAGACGGGGGCCGAACACGCACGGAACCGCACGCCTCACGTGTGGCCACGCCGCGGCGACGCCGAAGGAGCGAGCGAGCACGTTGTCGGCGTCGAGGGCCTTGGCGCGCCAGCGGTTGCTCCCGAGGTGCTCGAACGAAGGTCGGGTGTGCCGAAAGAGGCTCACGGCGTGCATCGCGAGCGTTGCCTCGGCGCGCGTCTGGTCGATCCAGGGCTGCGCTTCGGCTTCGAGCCCCGGCGCTTCGCACCCGCCTGCGGCGTTGAGCCACGCCTGCAGCGCGTCGGCGGGAGCGGTCCACGCCGGCCCGTCGGCTTCACGGATGAGCTCGGCGACGAGGCGTTGCGGGACGTCGCCGTCGCATGACTCTGCGAACACGCGCCAGCCGAGCACCTCGGCCGCCGACTCCCATGCCGTCATCGGGTCGTCGCCCGCGCACCACCCCGCGATCGACGCGAGAGGCAGCATCGACGCCTTCGGTTGCACCATCGGGTTCGCGAGGTAGCCACTGCACAGAGCGCGCAGCTCGGGCGATCGACCTCGCAACGGGCCCATGAACAAGCGGTCGCTCATCACCGCGTCGTTCACCGGCACGTTGTCCCAGAGGAGAGGCGCGCGACCGCCCAATGCATCGGCGCGGGCTCGTGCGTCATCCGCGGTGATCTCGTCGTTGACGACGGAGGCACCGGTCCAGCCGATCGTCACGTCATCGGGCAGCGCGCCAGCGAGGGCGTCGAGGTACGGCGAACGCCGCGTGCCGATGTAGTCGGTGGGCACGAGTGAGACGACGACGCCCTCTCCGAGCCGGTCGTGCAACCACCTCGTGAGCTCGGCGTGTGCCTCACCCCGCTGCGCCGCGGTACGCGTCGGGTCGGCCGGCAGGTCGTCGAGGAACAGCCCGATGTGCGCCACACCGAGGTCGACGAGTGGCGCGAGCTTGTCGAGGAGGTCGGCGCGGTCGCGTTCCGATGTCTCGTCCATCGACAGACCCGGCGAGATGGCGATGCCGATGCGGAGACCCGACTCGTCGACGAGCGACCGGAAGCCCGCGAGCTCGGTGCCGTCGTAGAGGACTCGCCAGTCGCGCCGGTGCTTTGGGTCGTCCTTCGGTGCGTACACATAGTCGGTGAGCCCGCGCGCCGCCGACCACCGGAGCACCTCGAGCCTGTCCGCCCACGACCAAGGTGGGCCGTAGAAGCCTTCGACGATGCCGGTCATGGCGAGGCTGCACTGAGAGGCCAGAGGCACGATCGGTAGGGTAGGCACCCGTGATTGGGGCTGGTCATCCTGGGACTAGCGATGGTCTCGTGGGGGCTAGCGCTGGTCATGTGGGGGCTGGCGCCCTGTCGACCCTGTCCGAGGCAGAGTCCAAAGCGCTCGTCGCGCCGCTACGGCATCCCCGTGCCCGCGGAGCGGACGGTCCCCGACGGCGGCAGGTGCGCGTGCTCGCCGCCACCGAGATCGGGTTCCCCGTCGTGCTCAAGCTCTGCGGGCAGTCGATCGCGCACAAGACCGAACGGGGTCTCGTGCGCCTCGGTCTGACGAGCGAGGACGACGTCGCGACCGCGGCCGCGGCGTTGCTCGGTGCGGCGACTGCGGCGGACGGCCCGGTCGAGCTGCTCGTCGCTCCGATGCTCTCGGGTCGACGCGAGCTCATCGCTGGGCTGCACCGCGACCCCCAATTCGGGATGACGGTGATGCTCGGTGTCGGCGGCAGTGCTGGCCGAGGCGATCGCGGACGTGACGTTCCGGCTCGCTCCGATCGAGCGCGTCGATGCCGACGAGATGATCGACGAGCTGCGTGCCCAGGCGTTGCTCGGGCCGATGCGAGGTGAACCCGCAGTCGACCGTGGGCGCCTCGCCGACGTGCTGCTCGGCCTGTCGCGCGTCGCTGTCGAGGATCCCATGGTCGCGTCGATCGACCTCAACCCGCTGATCGTCGTCGACGGGGTGCCGATCGCCGTGGACGCGCTCGTCGAGGTGGAGCGTTGAGCTCGCCTGTCGACGCGGCCCACTTCCGCGCGCTCTTCGACCCGCGTGGCGTCATCGTCGCGGGTGCGAGTGCGCACCCGGGCAAGTTCGGCTTCGTCGCACTCCACAACATCCTTCGCTGTGGCTACGCGGGGAAGGTCTTCGCCACGAACCTCGAAGGTGGCTCGGTGCTCGGCATCGACACGGTGCGGTCGGTCGAGGACGTCCCGGCCGGCGCAGCCGATCTCGTGTTCGTGTGCACGCCTGCCGTCGCGAACGTCGCGTTGCTCAAGGCATGTGCCGCACGCGGGGTGCGCGCCGCGTTCGTCACCTCGGCGGGGTACGGAGAAGCGGGTCCGGACGGCGAGGATGCGCAGCGCGAGCTCGTCGCCGCGGCGAACGACCTCGGCGTCCTGCTCGCGGGCCCGAACGGCCAGGGCCTGGTTTCCACGCCCGCGAGCCTGTGCGCGCAGATCGTCGGTCCGTACCCGCCCGCGGGCCGCATCGGTCTTGCGAGCCAGAGCGGGAACCTCGCGTCCGCGCTGATGAACATGTCGGTGCTGAGTGGCGTCGGCATCAGCCGGGCGATCTCGGCCGGCAACGCTGCGATGGCTTCCGTCGCGGACTATCTCGAGTGGTTCGCGGACGACGACCAGACCTCGGTCGGCCTCGCGTACGTCGAAGGCATCGAGGATGGCCGCGGCTTCTTCGATCGCATGCGCGAAGTCGCGAGGCGCAAGCCGGTGGTGCTCGTGAAGGGTGGGTCGACCGCCGGAGGGCAGCGTGCAGCGGCATCGCACACCGGTGCGCTCGCGACCGACGACCGGATCTTCGAGGGCAGCGTGCCGGCAGGCCGGCGTGACGCCGCGCGCTCGGCATCGAGGAGGCATTCGAAGCCGCGGCGACGTTCGCGACCCAGCCGCTCCCACGCGGGCCGAACACCGCGGTCGTGACCACTGCGGGTGGATGGGGAGTCATCACTGCGGACGCGATCGTGCGCAGCGAGCTTCGGCTCGTGCCGCTCGCCGACGACTTGCGTGCCGCGATCGACGAGAAGCTCCCGCCGCGGTGGAGCCGGAACAACCCCGTCGACCTCGCGGGCGCCGAGACGCGCGACACGATCCCCGATGTGCTCGAGCTGGTCGCGCGTCATCCGTCGATCGACGCGGTGGTGTACCTCGGGCTCGGCATCCAGTCGAACGAGGCGAAGCTCATGAAGACGGGCGCGTTCTACCCCGATCACGGGCTCGAGCGGATCGTCGGCTTCCACGAACGGCAGGACGCCCGCTACGCGGAGGCGGCGGCCGCGGTCTCGACAGAGACCGGCAAGCCTGTGCTCACCGCGACCGAGCTCGGGGTGACCTCGCCTGACAACCCCGGACCCGCGGCGGTGCGGGCCAGCGGGAGGCTCTGCTACCCGAGCGCGGATCGAGCCGTCCGCGCCCTCGAGCACCTGTGGCGATATGCCGCGCCACAGGCAGAGCGCGCTCATGAGGACGTTCGTCGCGCGGGCTCGTCCGCGTGCTGCCGGCGATCGTCGCCGTCTCGGTCGGCGGTGCTGCGCTGGCGCGGGTCGTCGACGTCGGGAGCGATCCTGCGGCGGCCGAGTCCGGACTCACGACGCATCTCGCGACTCCCGTGCTGTCGGCCCGTCGGGTCGTGGACGAGCTCGCGCACCCCGTCGGCGAGGCCCGGCTGGCTGCCGCGTTGCAGCCCATCGCCGCATCGCTGACCGGCTCGAGCTGCCTGCGGGTCACCGTGGACGGCGAGCAGATCGTCGACGTGCATGGCGACACGCCTTTGATCCCGGCGTCGACGCTGAAGCTGTTGACCGCGAGCGTCGCTCTCGACGTGCTCGGCGCGGACCACAAGTACACGACGACGGTGCAGGCTGCGGCCGCGCCCGTCGGAGGCGTCGTGAACGGCGACGTCTGGCTCGTGGGCGGAGGCGATCCTCTGCTCACGACGCACGACTACCTCGGCCTCTTCCGTCATCCGCCCGATCCGGTGACGCCACTCGAGTCGCTCGCCGACAGCATCGTCGCCGCGGGCGTCACGCAGATCACCGGACGGATCGTCGGCGACGAGTCGCGCTACGACGCGGAGCGTTACGTACCTTCGTGGCCGAAGCGCTACATCACCGCGCCGGAGATCGGTCCGATGAGCGCGCTCTCGGTCAACGACGGGTTCATGAGCAACAACTCGTTCCACGCGGCGGCGAACCCGGCGGAGTCCGGCGCGCAGACGTTGGCCGATCTGCTCATCGCGCGCGGCGTGACGGTCGGCGGAGTCGGGTCGGGCGTGGCACCGTCGGGCACGGTGCAGATCGCGGCGATCGACGGTGCACCGCTGCCCGATGTGATCGGCGAGGACCTGACGCTCAGCGACAACGGCACCGCCGAGCTCTTGCTGAAGGAGATCGGGTACGAAGCGTCGGGGACGGGCTCGACCGTGGCCGGCACGGCCGCAGTCAGCTCGAACCTGAAAGACGAAGGGATGCCCGTCGACGGGTTCACGATGATCGACGGCTCTGGGCTCGATCGCGGCAACCGGGCGACGTGCAACCTGCTCACGAGCGTGCTCGACCGCGCCGGGCCGCACGCGGATCTCACGAGCAAGCTTTCGGTCGCAGGCGAGACGGGCACGCTCGAGCGACGGTTCGCGAACACCGCGATCGCCGGAAAGGTGCGAGCGAAGACCGGCACGCTGACCGGTGTCGCGGGGCTGGCCGGCTTCGCGCAGGCGAAGGACGGCACCGAGATCACGTTCGCGCTGTTGCTCAACGGGGACCAGTCGACGCAGGCGTTCGGCATCTGGGTGTCGCTGCTGAACACGCTGCTCGCGTACCCGGACGTCACGGGGCTCGCCGACCTCGGTCCGTTGCCACCGACCGGAGGCTGACCACGCTCCCGATGTTCCCCCTGGGCGCCGTGCTGTTCCCCTCGATGGTGCTGCCCCTCCACGTGTTCGAACCCCGGTATCGGGCGCTCACGCGCGACTGCCTGGCGGGCGACAGGCGCTTCGGCGTCGTCCTCATCGAGAGAGGGAGCGAAGTAGGAGGAGGCGACGTGCGCTTCTCGGTTGGCACCGCCGCGCAGATCGTCGAGGCCGCGGAGCTCCCCGATGGTCGGTTCGCACTCGGCACGGTCGGAGTGGACCGCGTCCGCGTCGTTACATGGCTCGACGACGACCCGTACCCCCGCGCTGAGGTGGAGGTGTGGGCCGACCCACCACCGACCGACCTGCTTGTCGCGTCCCACGAGGAGAACGTCGTGCTGCTCCGTCGCGTGCTCGCGATGAAGGCCGAGCTCGGCGAGCTCGCGGCGCCCGCGACGATCGAGCTGTCGACCGATGTGGTGCTCGCGGGCTACCAAGCCGCGGCGATCGCCCCGATCGGGCCCGCGGACCAGCAGGTGCTGTTGGAGGCGCCGTCACCTGATGCGCGCGCCGCTGACCTGGCCCTGATGCTGGCCGAGCAGGAGGAAGTTCTGTCGTTCCGTCTCGGGTGATGATAGGAAGATGCCTCCCAAGGAGGGTGGGTGGCTGGAGCCGGACTGAACCCGAAGAGCGCGAAGCAGAAGAGCCTCGGCGAAGTCGTCAGCGACATCGTCGAGCTCCTGAAGGCGTACGCGAAGCAGGAGACGCTCGGGCCGCTCAAGCGACTCGGGCGGTACCTCGGCTTCGGCATCGGGGGCTCGGTGCTCATCGCGACCGGCCTCGTCTTCCTGATGCTGACAGGGCTCCGCGTGCTTCAAGTCGAGACCGGGTCCACGTTCACCGGCAGCTGGTCGTGGGCGCCGTACGCGATCGTGCTGGTGGTGAGCCTTGGAGTCGCGGCGCTGTTCCTCAGCTTCATGAGGACCCCGAAGGGAGGCCGGAAATGAGCGCAGCAGCGCCCGCTCCGCAGATCACGCGAGCGGACATCGAGGCGAAGTTCCGTGAGCTCCAAGGTGGGGCGACCAAGCGAGCGGAGGCCGCGGGCGCGACCGCGGTGAAGGTCGCCGTGGGGGTGTTGGCGGTGATCGTCGTGGGCGCCTTCATCATGGGGCGCCGGAAGGGCCGTCGCCAGACGACGATCGTCGAGATCCGTCGGGTCTGAAGATGGCCGGCCTGAAGGAACAGACCCAACGCCGCGCGTACACGAATCGGCGGCTGGCGGGCATCGCCTATCGGAAGGGCTTTCGCGACCGGAGCGTGCTCTGGAGGGCGTTCTGGTACGGCCTCATGGTGATGCGGTTCCTCCAGTGGATCCGCCCCTCCCCAGAGCTGCTCGCGCGTGAGGTCTTGAAGCCTGGCGAGTCGGTGACCATCTACGCGACCAAGGAGAAGGTCGGCAAGCGGCGCCGCTGACCGCGCCGCTGACATGCCGTTGGCTCAGTGGATGGAGCGCGACGGCCCCACCGGTCATCATTGACGGGTGAAGGTGGTGCTCCGGAACCCGCGGCGCGAGATCGAGTTGCCCGGACCTCTCCGCGTGCACGCGCTCCTCGATCGTCTCGAGCTCAACCGCGAGTCGGTGCTCGTGATCAGTGAGGGCACGTTGGTCCCGGGAGACGGGCTGCTTCCCGCCGACGCGCTGGTCGAGATCCGCCCCGTGATCTCGGGGGGCATGCGATGAAGTGCCGGGTGTGCCGCGGTGACGCGGTGATCGACGTGCGCAGGCACAACGCGAACTTCTGCGCGTCTCATTTCCTGCATCACTGCGAGGAGCAGGTCGCGAAGACGATCGCCGACTTCGACATGATGCTGGCGAACGACCGCGTGCTCGTCGCGGTGTCGGGCGGAAAGGACTCGCTCGGCCTTTGGGACGTTCTGCTGAACCTGGGGTATGCGACCGATGGCTTGTACCTCGGGCTCGGCATCGAGGGATACAGCGACGAGTCGGGTGTCTACGCGCGCGCGTTCGCAGCGGCGCGCGGTGTGAAGCTGATCGAGGTCGATCTCGTCGACGACTACGGGTTCGATGTGCCGAACGGTGCGAGGGCAGCGAAGCGAGTGCCGTGCTCGGCATGCGGTCTCTCGAAGCGTCATCTCTTCGACAAGGCCGCGCTCGACGGTGGATACGACGTCGTCGCGACGGGGCACAACCTCGACGACGAGGCCGCGGTGCTGTTCGGCAACGTGCTGCGCTGGAACACCGAGTACCTCGCTCGGCAGCGACCGGTGCTCCCCGCCCGCGACGGGTTCCCCCGCAAGGTGAAGCCACTCGTCCGATTGGGTGAGCGCGAGATGGCGGCGTACTGCGTGCTGCGCGGCATCGACTACCAAGTCGAGGAGTGCCCGATGGCCGCGGGCAACCGGCACCTCGGGTACAAGGACGCGCTCAACGCGATCGAGGTGCAGTCACCCGGCTCGAAGCACGCGTTCTACTTCGGCTTTCTCGACAAGCTCGCGCCCGCGTTCGAGGCCGAGGCCGAGGTCGAGAAGGAGTCGCTCGGCCGGTGTGTGAGGTGCGACGCGCCGAGCGCGGGGGAGATTTGCCGCGTTCTGCCGGCTCGTCGAGCGAGCGACGAGGGCCCGGTCGTGAGGGGCCCGTTGACCGTGGGCGACAAGGTGCTGCTCATCGACCCGAAGGGACGGCGGTACCTGGTCACGCTCAAGATCGGCGGCGAGTTCCACTCGCACGGCGGGTACATCCCCCACGACGAGCTGATCGGCCGTTCCGAGGGCACCACGGTCAAAGCGACGAAGGGCCTCGCCTACACCGCGCTCAGGCCGACGCTCGGCGACTTCGTGCTCAAGATGCCCCGCGGGGCGCAGGTCATCTACCCGAAGGACATCGCGCCGATCCTGATGCTCGCCGACGTGTATCCCGGCGCGCGCGTCCTCGAGTCGGGTGTGGGATCGGGCGCACTGTCGCTCGGGCTGCTCCGAGCTGGCGCGGACGTGGTCGGCTACGAGCTGCGTGAGGACTTCGCAGCGAAGGCCGCGCAGAACGTCGTCGCGTTCTCGGGAGAAGGTGTGCTCGAGCGATACCGCGTCGAGATCCGTGACTGCTACGAGGGCATCGACGAGACCGCGCTCGACCGGATCGTCCTGGACCTGCCCGAGCCCTGGCAGGTGGTGAAGCATGCCGAGCGCGCGCTCAGCCCCGGCGGCATCCTGGTCGCGTACACGCCGACGATCGTGCAGGCCGCGCAGCTCCGCGAGTCGTTGGCCGATCGACCGTTCCTGCAGACCTCGACGATCGAGGTGCTGCATCGCAGCTGGCACATCGACGGGCAGTCGGTGCGACCCGATCATCGGATGGTCGCGCACACGGGCTTCCTGACGTCCGCGCGTCTCCTCGCCTCGTGACGGTGCCTGGTCGATGAACTGGCTCGATGTGCTGATCATCTTGCTCGCCGCGATGGCGGGGGCCGCGGGCTACCGCATGGGCCTGCTGGCCCGCTCGGTCTCGTGGCTCGGGCTCGCGCTCGGGCTCTTCTTCGCGGCGCGCCTGATCCCTCATGTGCTGGACGGTCACCAGGCCGCGCCCGAGGGCCGGTTGTTGCTCGCCGCGGCGAGCATCCTCGTGATCGGCGGGCTCGCGGGGCAAGCGCTTGGCATGTTTGCCGGTGCCCGGCTGCGCCGAGTGCTACCGCCCCAGGGTTCGGTGAGCAGCGCGGACCGGGCGGGCGGCGCGCTCGCGGGGATGCTCGGCGTGTTCGTCGCGCTGTGGCTGTTGCTCCCCGCGATCGCACAGGTGCCCGACTGGCCGGCGCGCCAAGCCCGGACGTCCGCGATCGCGAGGGCGATCGACGGCCTGTTCCCGACGCCGCCCGACGCAGTGGACGCGATCCGCCAGCTCGTCGACGACAACTCACCGGAGGTGTTCGCGGGCCTGAAGCCCGCGCCCGATGTGCCTGCACCTCCGGACTCGGTGGTCGTCGCCGCAGTGGTGAACCAGCAGGCGACCGATGCGGTGTTCCGGGTCGAGGCTCCGGCGTGCGGCCGGGTGCAGGAGGGCAGCGGGTTCGCAGTCGACCACGGGCTCATCGCGACGAACGCGCATGTGGTCGCGGGCTCGACTGAGGTGCGAGTGCACGGCGAGCACGGCCAGGACAAGTCCGCGACCGTGGTGGCCTACGACCCGTTCCGCGACATCGCGCTGCTGAGAGTCGACGGGCTCGACGTGCCCCCGTTGCCGCTCGCCGAGCCGAGGACCGGTGACCGCGGCGCGGTCTTCGGGCATCCAGGGGGTGGCGACCTGCGCGCGGCCCCGTTCGCCGTCGCTGAGCGCGTGCAGGCCGAGGGCAAGGACCTGTTCGGAGACAAGCGCATCGTTCGCGACGTGCTCGTCCTCTCGACGTCGTTGCGACCCGGTGACTCAGGAGCGCCGGTGGTGCGCGACGACGGGATGGTGATCGGCATCGCGTTCGCGGTGGCGCCCGATCGCTCGACAGTGGGCTACGCCTTGACCAGCGACGAGCTGCAGGCCGTGCTCGCGAGTGGGCACGAGACGAGCGTGTCGACAGGGCGTTGCTTGCGCTGAGCGACGGTCAGCGCAGGGTGAGGATCGTCAGGCTGTGCCGTCAGCCTTTCAGGCTTCGATGAAGATGCACTCGCCGGGGCACTCTTCGGCGGACTCGATGACCGCGTCGAGCTGCCCGTCGGGGATGTCGGCCATGCCGTCCGCGCCTTGGGGGTTGCCCTTCGCGGTGGCAAAGATCGTGGCGCCCTGCTTCACGTAGGCGAGCCCGTCGTCGAGCAGGGTGAACACGTCGGGGCAGATCTCTTCGCAGAGCCCGTCACCAGTGCAGAGATCCTGATCGATCCAGACCTTCATGGCCTCGTTGAGCCTTCCTGTGTCGTGGCGCCCGACCGGGCGGTTTTGGCGGCGCCGAGCGGGCGTCGGTGAACGCAATTTACACGGCGAACGCCGGTGAAACAACGCATGCTGAAGTTGGCCTCGGGGTTGGCCTCCGGGTTGGCCGCCGGGTTGGCCGCCGGGTTGGTCGGCATGTCCCGTTGGGCAATGGTGCCTGAGGTAGCGTCCCGAAACAGGTCGCTGCACCGACACTTGCAAGGCGCCGCTGCAAAAGGCTGCAAAGGGAGGTGAACCCTCGTGGAGGAGACCGAGTACGAACGACGGCTCTCGGCATATGACGCCGAGCTCGCGGAGCTGCGTGAGCAGTCCAAGCTCCTCGAGGAAGAGGTCCTGTCGCTGCGGCGCAAGCTGCAAGACGCGCCCAAGCGGGTGCGCACGCTCGAAGAGCGCCTGCTCGAGTCGAAGGGACAGCTCGCCCAGGCGGTGTCGCAGAACGAGAAGCTCTCGTACACCCTGCGCGAAGCGCGCGAGCACATCGCGGCGCTTCGTGAGGAGGTCGACAAGCTCACACAGCCGCCCTCCGCCTACGGCGTCGTCGTGGGTCGCAATGACGACGGAACGGTCGACGTGCTGTCGGGCGGCCGGAAGATGCGGGTGGCGCTGAGCCCCGAGGTCGATCTCGACGCGCTCGAGCGGGGGCAGGAGGTCGTGCTCAACGAGTCGTTGAACGTGGTGCTCGCCCGGGGCAATGAGGTGTCGGGCGAGGTCGTCACGATCAAAGACATCCTCGAAGACGGCACTCGGGCGCTGATCGTCGGCCGGGCCGACGAGGAGCGGGTCTGCGAGCTCGCGGACGTGCTCATCGGCGAGAAGCTCAGGGCGGGCGACCACCTCTTGATGGATCCGAGATCGGGGCTGCTCCTCGAGAAGCTCCCGCGGCCCGAGGTCGAAGAGCTCGTGCTCGAGGAGGTGCCCGACATCTCCTACGCGGATGTGGGCGGCCTCGACGAGCAGATCGAGCAGATCGCCGACGCGGTCGAGCTGCCGTTCGTCCACCACGAGCTGTTCGCCGAGCACCGGCTCCCCGCGCCGAAGGGCATCCTCCTGTACGGGCCTCCCGGGTGCGGCAAGACGCTGATCGCGAAGGCGGTCGCGAACTCTCTCGCGACGAAGGTCGCCGAGGTGTCGGGCGACAAGCAGGCACGCAGCTACTTCCTGAACATCAAGGGGCCCGAGCTCCTCAACAAGTACGTCGGCGAGACCGAGCGGCAGATCAGGTTGGTCTTCCAGCGCGCTCGCGAGAAGAGCGAAGAGGGCTGGCCCGTCATCGTGTTCTTCGACGAGATGGACTCGATGTTCCGCACCCGCGGTTCGGGCATCTCGTCCGACATGGAGTCGACGATCGTGCCCCAGCTCCTCGCCGAGATCGACGGCGTCGAGTCGCTGAAGAACGTGATCGTGATCGGCGCGTCGAACCGGGAAGACCTGATCGACCCCGCGATCCTGCGTCCGGGTCGGCTCGACGTGAAGATCAAGATCGAGCGGCCCGACAAGAAGGCAGCGGCCCAGATCTTCGGCAGGTATCTCACGGCCGACCTCCCTCTCAGCGAGGACGAGGTGCGTGACCTCGGCGGAGGCGACGCGGCAGAAGGCCGTTGACGTGATGATCGAGCGCACGGTCGACGAGATGTACCGGGCCGACGACGAGAACCGGTTCCTCGAGGTCACCTACCAGAACGGTGACAAGGAGATCATGTACTTCAAGGACTTCTCGTCCGGGGCGATGATCGAGAACATCGTGCGCCGGGCGAAGAAGGTGGCGATCAAGCGGCTCATCGCGGGCGGGCCGAAGGGCATCCGCACCGACGACCTGATCGTGTCGATCCGCCAGGAGTACAAGGAGCACGAGGACCTGCCCAACACGACGAACCCCGACGATTGGGCGAAGATCTCAGGCAAGAAGGGCGAGCGCATCGTGTTCATTCGCACGCTCGTGAAGAGCGATGCTGCCGAGGGTGAGGGCGGCCGCGCGATCGAGCGGGTCGCGACCGGGCAGTACCTCTGAGCGGCGGTTGCGCTCGGCGGAGCGCGCAGTAGGGTCGGCTCGTGGCCATACGCAAGGTCTTGGGCATCGAGACCGAGTACGGCATCCAGTTGCGCGGTGCCGGCGAGTCGAACCCGATCGCGGCATCGTCGATGCTCATCAACGCGTATGTCGCGCAGCAGCACCGCAAGGTCGGATGGGACTTCGAGGACGAGTCTCCGGGGCGCGATGCGCGAGGTTTCTCTCCCGACGGCACGATGGCGCCCGAGGTCGAGACGCACCTCGTCAACGCGGTGCTCACGAACGGGGCTCGGTACTACGTCGACCACGCCCATCCCGAGATCTCGACGCCCGAGTGCGCCGACGCGATGGAGGTCGTGCGGTACGACAAAGCGGCCGAGCTCGTCCTGATCCGGTCGATGGAGGCTGCCGCGCGCACGCTGCCCGCGGGTGGCGAGATCGTCGTCTACAAGAACAACTCGGACGGCAAGGGCAACTCGTACGGGTGCCACGAGAACTACCTGATGGATCGCGCCGTGCCGTTCTCGCGGATCGTGGCCCAGGTGATCCCGCACTTCGTGACCCGGCAGGTGTTCACCGGCGCCGGGAAGGTGGGCGTCGAGGCGCCCGGGCTCACGTCCGCGGAGGTGCCGTTCCAGCTCACGCAGCGGGCCGACTTCTTCGAGGAGGAGGTCGGTCTCGAGACCACGCTGAAGCGGCCGATCGTCAACACGCGCGACGAGCCGCATTGCGACTCGCAGAAGTATCGGCGCCTCCACGTGATCACCGGCGACGCGAACCTCTCGGAGATCTCGACGTACCTCAAGGTCGGCACGACCGCGATCGTCTTGTCGATGATCGAGGACGACGTGCTTCCCGGCGACCTCAGCCTCGCCAAGCCCGTGCTCGCGATGCGCGAGGTGTCCCACGACCTCACGCTTCAGCGACCGCTCGACCTCGCCGACGGGCGCAAGGTCACTGCGCTCGACATCCAGTGGGAGCTGTTCGACCGAGCGAAGAAGTACGAGCTCGAGCATGGCCTCGCCTCGGTCGGCGAAGAGGTCGGTGCGGACGTGATGGCCCGCTGGGGCGCAGTGCTCGCCGCGCTCGAGAGCGACTTCATGTCGCTCGCGGATCAGCTCGATTGGGTCGCGAAGTACCGGCTGTTCGACGCGTATCGGGAGCGCAACGGGTTGGCCTGGAACGACGCTCGCCTGCGCGCCATGGATCTGCAGTACCACGACCTGCGTCCCGAGAAGTCGCTGTTCGCCCGAGTGGGCATGCAGCGCCTCGTGACCGACGCCGAGGTCGAACACGCGACGACGGAACCACCGGAGACCACTCGGGCGTTCTTCAGGGGAAAGTGCCTGCAGAAGTGGGGTGCCGACATCGTGGCTGCCAACTGGGATTCACTGGTGTTCGACGTGGGGGCGGATCCCTTGCGGCGGGTGCCCATGATGGAACCCTTGCGTGGAACGGCGGCCCATGTGGGTAGGTTGATCGAAGAGTGTGAGACCGCAGCCGAGCTTCTTGATCGGCTGGGGTCATGAAGGGGAGCTGACATGGCAGAGCGGATCGAGAAGAAGAAGGCGGCACCGGCCCGCACTGAAGAGGTGGTCGAAGATGCCCCCGCGACCTCGAAGTCGGGTGAGCAGATCAAGGCGGATCTTGACGAGCTCTTGGACGAGATCGACGGCGTGCTCGAGGAAAATGCGGAGGAATTCGTAAAGTCCTACGTGCAGAAGGGAGGCGAGTGACCACGCGTCGTGGTCGACTCTGACCTCCCACCCTGTTCGTACGCTCAGCGCATGAAGCGCTGCCGCATCTGCAAGGAAACCAAGCCGCTCGACGCGTTCTACGCGATGAAGGGCATGCGCGACGGCTTTCGCAACGAGTGCAAGGAATGCAACCTTGCTCGGCGCAAGCGTTGGTACACGAACAACTCCGCGAAGAGCAGATAGAGCGCGTGCCAAGCTTGGCAGCGAGCGCGAACCCCGAGCGTTACGTCGGAGACCCAGCGCCGCTACAAGTCGACGATCGACTACCCGGCGGTCATGCGCGCAGCGCACCTCAAGCGCAAGTACGGCATCACGCCTGACGACTACGAGCGGCGGCTCGCGCGAGCAGGGAGGCGGGTGTGCGGTGTGTGGGCGGGCACCCAAGCCGGGGAAGTCGCTCCACGTCGACCACGACCACGAGACGGGGTACGTCCGTGGCCTGCTGTGCTTCAAGTGCAACGCCGCACTCGGCCAGCTCGACGACGACCTCGGACGCATCGAGCGTGCCCTCACCTACGTGGCCACCAAGTGACGAGTCGCGGGGCTTCGACGGCAGTGATCGTCCGGGCGCTCGAGCGCGACGACGCGCCCGCGTGTGACGCGATCATCGCCGGTCTTCCCGACTTCTTCGGGCTCGAGTCCGGCATCGAGGCATGCGCGCAAGCGGTGCGCACCGAGCCGGGCCATGTCGCGGTCGAGGACGACGCGGTCGTGGGCTTCCTCACGATCGAGCATCCGTTCCCCGCCTGTGCCGAGATCTCGTGGATGGCCGTCGAGCGCACCCATCGCGGGGCGGGCATCGGCACTGCGCTCGTCGAGCGCTTCGCGACCGACCAGGCCGCGCGCGGCACGGCGCTGCTTCTCGTGATGACAAGCGGCGATGCCGACGAGTACGAACCGACGCGGGGCTTCTACATCGCACGCGGGTTCCGGCCCGCGAAGACATTCCCAGGCTGGTGGGAAGCCGACCTGCCTCTCCTTCTGGTCCGACCTCTGTAGCCTCGGCGACACCTATGTCGATGCCCTTCTTCCTGCCGGCGGACGATCCCGGCCCGAGCTTCTCGAACCTTCTCCAGCGGATGGGCCACAACCCACTGCCTGATCCCGGCGTCGCCGTGCCCGTCACCCACGCAACGACCTGCGTGGCGATGCGATTCGCCGACGGCGTCGTCATGGCCGGCGACCGCCGTGCGACGTCGGGCAACCTGATCAGCCACCGCGCGATGGAAAAGGTGTTCCCCGCCGACCGCCACTCGGGCATCGCGATCGCGGGCGCGGCCGGCCCCGCGATGGAGATGGTGAAGCTCTTCCAGCTGCAGCTCGAGCACTACGAGAAGGTCGAGGGAGGCGAGCTCAGCCTCGACGGCAAGGCCAACCAGCTCAGCCAGATGGTCCGCTCGAACCTGCCCGCGGCGATGCAAGGCCTCGTAGTGGTGCCGATCTTCGCCGGATTCGACCTGCGCCGGAACATGGGGCGCCTCTTCACCTACGACGTGACGGGCGGCCGGTACGAGGAGCGCGATCACACGCGCCACCGGCTCGGGCAGCCTGCATGCCGGCACGGTGATCAAGGTCGCGTACCGCGACGGCCTCACTCGTGACGAGGGCATCGATCTGTGCCTCCGGGCACTGTTCGAGGCCGCGGACGAGGACTCCGCCACGGGCGGCCCCGACCTGATGCGCGGCATCTTCCCGGTCGTGGCCACGATCACTGGGCGAGGGTTCGAGCGAGTGAGCGATGACGAGCTCGCAGGGCGCTTCCGGGCGCTCCTCGAGGCGCTCGCCGCGAACCCAGGAGGGCCGGCCCAATGAGCATGCCCTTCTACGTCGCCCCCGAGCAGATGATGAAGGACCGCGCGGACTACGCGCGGAAAGGCATCGCTCGCGGGCGCAGCCTCACTGCGGTCACCTTCAGGACGGCATCCTGATCGTCGCCGAGAACCCGAGCAACACGTTGCGCAAGGTCAGCGAGATCTACGACCGCATCGCGTTCGGGGGAGTCGGCCGATACAACGAGTACGACCAGCTCCGCGTCGCGGGAGTGCGTGCCGCCGACCTCAAGGGCTACTCGTACAGCCGTGACGACGTCGATGCCCGGTCACTCGCGAACCAGTACTCGCAGATCCTCGGTCAGATCTTCACGCACGAGGTGAAGCCGATGGAGGTCGAGATCCTCATCGCCGAGGTGCGCGGCAGCTCGGCTGAGGATCAGATGTTCCATGTCCTCTACGACGGCACCGTCGTCGACGAGCACAACTACAGCGTCCTGGGTGGCGACAGCGAAGTGATCGCTGGAGCGAGTCTCGCAGACATGGTCCGAGAACCTCTCGCTGCGCGACGCAGTGCGCGTCGCCGTCGGCGCCCTCGCGGGTCCTGATCGCACCCTCGACCGCCACCGATCTCGAGGTCGCCCTCCTGGCCGCGGAGCAACGGCCGTCGCGCCTTCCGACGGCTCGATGACAATCAGGTTGCAGAACACCTGAGCTGACGGCGTCGCGGCCTACAGTCGCTCGACTTGTCGCCGGGCGAAAATCGAGGTGTCGTGATGCGAAGGTTCCCTGTCGTCCTCCTCACGGGTGCGCTGCTCATGGGAGCAGGGCTGGCGGCCTGCGGCGACGACTCCGGATCGAGCAGCGCAACGACGGGCGGAAGCGCAGCGACGACGGCCGGCGGTGGCTCGACGCGAGCGGCCTCACCGTGAAGGCGACCGAGTACAAGTTCGACGTCTCCGGAACTGCCGCAGGCGGCTTCAACAAGGTCACGTTCGAGAACGACGGCAAGGAGCCGCACATCCTCGTGGCGCTGAAGCTGCAGGCCGGCAAGACGGTCGCCGACGCGCTGCCCTTGCTCGAGCAGGAGGGCGAGCCCGATCCCGCAGTTGCTGCGGCGGTGTTCGACGGTGACCCGAACACGGCGTTCTACGGCACGCCGGGCCTTCTGGCTCCGGGCGGCAGCGAGACGACGATCGCCGACCTTCCGGCAGGCAACTACGCGTTCGTGTGCTTCCTGCCGTCGCCCGAGGGTCAGCCGCACTTCTCGCTCGGCATGGCGAAGGACTTCACCGTTGCCGACAGCGGCGGCACCTCGACCCCGCCGAAGACCGACGGCACGATCAGCATCACGCGCCGACAAGATCACCGCGCCCGACGGCATGAAGTCGGGGACGTACGAGGTCACGAACACCGGCACCGACCCGTCCGACTTCAACATGGCGGGCCCGACCGACAAGCAAGTCAGCGACTTCGACGCCGCGGTCAACGGCTACTTCAACTCGATCGGCACGGGAGAGACGCAGCCGTTCAGCCTCCCGGCTCCGCTCCTCGGCGGCTTCAGCGACTCGCTCCCGTCCGGCCAGTCCGGCTACATCGTCCTCGACCTCGAGAAGGGTCGCTATCTCATGGCCGGCAACTCCGATCGACACCACCGGCAAGACGCTCGTCAGCGGTGAATTCGAGGTGTCGTGATGTCCCTCGACTGGTTGGTCCTCGCCTCGGGATCGCGTTGCTGTCGGGTGCAGTCCTCACCGCCTGCGGTGACGACTCCGGCAGCGCGCAGCGAGAGGGTCGTCAGCGAGCGGCAACGCCGTGACGATCACCGTCGCCACCGAGTACAAGTTCGACGTCTCCGGCGACATCACCGGCGGCTTCGCTCAGGTGACCTTCAAGAACGACGGCAAGGAGCCGCACATCCTCGTGCCGTTGAAGCTGCAAGCCGGGCAAGACAGTCGGCTGACGCGCTTCCGATCCTCGAGGCGGCAGGTCAGCCCGATCCCGAGCAGATCGCTGCGGTCTTCGACGGCGATCCGACGACCTCGTTCTACGGCACGCCCGGGCTGCTCCCGCCGGGCGATCGGAGACGACGATGCCGCACTTCCCTGCCGGCAGCTACGTGCTCGCCTGCTTCATCCCTTCACCGGATGGCACGCCCCACTGCGTCGCTGGGCATGGCCGCGGACTCACGGTCGGCGAAGGCAACACGACCGCCCCGAGTCGCAGGGCACGATCGACATCACCGACAAGACGATCACCGCACCGCCTGGGGTGCACTCGGGCACTACGCCGTGAAGAACGGCGGGAAGCACCTCGTCCGACTTCAACGTCGTCGGGCCCACCGACGCCCCCGTGTCAGATGTCGACGCCGCCGTCAACGACTACTTCAGCACGATCGGCACGGGCGAGGCGAAGACCTTCGCTCTTCCCGCGCCGCTCGTCGCCGGGTTCAGCGAGACGATGCCGGTCGGCGCGACGGGGTACATCGTCGTCGATCTGAAATCGGGTCGCTACCTCATGGCCGGCAACACCGACGAGAACAACAAGACAGTCGTGAGCGGCGAGTTCATTGTCGGCTGACGGTTGCTAGACGACGAGCACCCGCAACAGCGTGCTCGTCGGCCACCACGACCACCGCGGCGATCGCGAGCCACACGAAGAACGGCGGTCGCGCCAGATGACCGTCAGCATCGTCGAAAGACGACTCGACCTCGTCCACGAGGAGCAGCTCGCGCGCGACGTCGAGCTCGTGCTCTTCCACGAGCACGACGACCGGACCCATCGGATACGGCCCGTCGACCGCGCCTCGCAGCTCCCAGACGATGCCCTCGGCCCCCAAGACGGGCGGCCATCACCTTTGCCTCGAACCCAGACTGCACGGTCGCCAGGCGAACCATTCGGCCCTGCTGCATCAGCGGAAGCGTAGCCGGGGGTGCGACTGCCTCCCGGGTGGCCCCCGATAGGTTGGCGGCGTGGAGCGCCGGATCTTCGGCCTCGAGAACGAGTACGGCGTCACGTGCACCCTGCGCGGCCAACGTCGACTCAGCCCCGACGAAGTGGCCCGCTACCTCTTCCGTCGCGTCGTGTCGTGGGGTCGCAGCTCGAACGTGTTCCTCGCGAACGGCGCACGGCTCTACCTCGACGTCGGCAGCCACCCCGAGTACGCGACGCCCGAGTGCGACTCGATCTACGACCTCGTCGTGCACGACAAGGCGGGCGAGCGCATCCTCGAGCAGCTGCTCGCGAGCGCCGAGCAACGTCTTCGAGAAGAGGGCATCCGCGGCGTCATCTACCTCTTCAAGAACAACACCGACTCCGCGGGCAACTCCTACGGCTGCCACGAGAACTACCTCACGAGCCGCCGTGACGACTTCGGTCACTACGCAGAAGTGCTCATCCCGTTCTTCGTGAGCCGTCAGATCTTCGCGGGCGCGGGCAAGGTGCTGCAGACCGCGCGGGGAGCGATGTACTGCGTGAGCCAGCGGGCCGAGCACATCTGGGAGGGGGTCTCGAGCGCGACGACGCGCAGCCGCCCGATCATCAACACGCGAGACGAGCCGCACGCCGATGCCGAGCGCTTCCGCCGGCTCCACGTGATCGTCGGCGACTCGAACATGAGCGAGTACGCGACGTTCTTGAAGGTCGGCACGACGAGCATCCTGCTGCGCATGCTCGAGGACCCGTCGTGCGTGCTGCGCGACATGACGCTCGAGAACCCGATCCGAGCGATCCGCGAGATCAGCCACGACATGACCTGCACTCGCCGAGTGCGCCTCGCCAACGGGCGCGAGGCGAGCGCCCTCGACATCCAGAGCGAGTACCTCGAGCCGCGCGCTCCGCTACGCCGACGCGAAGGGCTTCAGCCCGCTCGAGATGCAGGCGCTGAAGATGTGGGAGCACTGCCTCACCAAGATCGAGGAGGACCCGCTCTCGCTCGACCGCGAGTGCGACTGGGTGATCAAGCATCGGCTCATCGAGGCGTACCGCGCGAAGCACGACCTTCCCTTGAGCCACCCGAAGGTCGCGCTCATGGACTTGCAGTACCACGACGTCAATCGGTCGCGCAGCCTCTTCTACCGCATGCAACAGAAGGATCTCGTCGAGCGGATGTGCACCGACGCCGACATCGACACCGCGGTCGACACGCCCCCGCAGACCACCCGTGCCCGCCTGCGGGGCGAATTCATCCGACGTGCGAAGGAGCGCAAGCGTGACTACACGGTCGACTGGGTGCACCTGAAGCTGAACGACCAGGCCCAGCGCACCGTGCTCTGCAAGGACCCCTTCAAGTCGCGCGACGAGCGTGTCGAGAAGCTCATCGCGTCGCTCTGACGCCACCTCGCCCCGCTACCCTTCGGATCTCCGTGATCGAATCCGATTCACCCCCCGCCGCCGACGTCCCACAGCCAGAGGAAGTCGCGCCGCGCTCCAACGTGAAGTCGATCCTCGAATGGGTTGCGGTCATCGTCGGAGCGCTCCTCGTCGCTCTCATCATCAAGACGTTCTTCCTCCAGGCCTTCTACATCCCGTCGCGCTCGATGGAGCCCACGCTCCGAATCGGTGACCGGGTGCTGGTGAACAAGCTCGCCTACAAGGTCCACGACATCCACCGCGGCGACATCGTCGTGTTCGAGCGTCCGAAGGACGAGCCTCCCGACGCCATCAAGGACCTCATCAAGCGCGTCATCGCGCTCCCCGGCGAGACCGTCTCGACCCAGAACGGGCAGGTGTACATCGACGGGCGCCCGCTCGACGAGCCGTACCTGCCGGCCGGCACCGTCACCGACAACCTCCCCCCGACGAAGGTGCCACCCGGCACGGTGTTCGTGATGGGCGACAACAGGGGTGACTCGCGCGACTCGCGCTTCTTCGGCCCGATCGACAAGAACCTGATCGTCGGCCGCGCGTTCGTTCGCATCTGGCCGCTCAGCCACCTCGGCTTCCTTTAGCGCCTGGTCGCCGCCCTCACGCTTCCTCTCGTCAGCGCGTCCATCATGCGGTCGGTGTGGTCGCTGAACACGCCATCCATCCCCATGCGCAGCGCGGTGCGCAGCAGGTGCTCGTGTTGCAGATCCCACGCGAAGGCGAAGCGCGCGAACCGGTGCAGCAACGTCGTGAGACCACCGTTCCAATCGGCGTGGTGCATGTTGAGCGCGTCGATCCCAGCGTCCGCAAGGTTTGCCGCTCTGCGCTCCGTCCCCTCGCGGATGGCACGGAGCCGGGTCGAGTCGACGAGCTTCACGTCGGCGTCCATCGAACGGAACGCGGCCAAGGTCTGCCACTGAGGGTGACAGACCCACAGCCGGCCGATCGCGTCACCTCCCGCGTTGCGAGCGGTCGCCAGCACGGCATCGATCGCGGCGTCGTCCTTGAGGTCGAGTGACAGCTCGAAGTCGGTGCCGCACTCGTCGTACAGCTCGCCGAGGGTAGGGATGTGGACAGGGAGCTTGGTGCGGTGATGCCCTCCGATCGGGCGCGCACCGAAGAAGCGGCCCCGCACGACGCCGTCGTGGTCGAGCACCGCCTCGCCGTCCTTCGTGAGCCAGACGTCGCTCTCGAGCCCGGTGGCGCCCAGCTTCAGCGCCAGGCGAAACGCCTCGAGCGTGTTCTCCTGCGCGTGAGCCCGGGCCCCCCGATGGGCGAACCCGATCGGGGGAACCCTGAGCGAGGGAAGCCGCTGCTGCACGGGGGAATTCTCCCACCAGGCGGCGCTCAAGGCGGCCCTTCGGCGGGCCGATGACGCGAGGGACACCGATGCGCGTGGGGGACACACCAGGCGCGATGCCGCATCCGGAGGGCACCCGACCAACCATGGCGACGATCCGAGCCACCTGCACGGAATGCGGGGACGTCGAGATGACCACTGCGGACGTCTGGGTCCGGCTGTGTGACGACGACGACGAGGGCACCTACCACTTCCGGTGCCCCATGTGCTCCACGCTTGTGGCCAAGCCGGCCGAACCCCACATCGTCGAGCTCCTGCTCGCGGCGGGCGTCGCGTGGTCGACTTGGAGCCGACCGGCCGAGCTCCGAGAGCGCCGGTCCGGGGCGCCCATCTCCCACGACGACCTCCTCGAGTTCCACGAGCTGCTGCGGCGCGACGACTGGTTCCTGCGCCTGTCTCAGCCCCGTGTCTCGGAGGGTCGCGAGGACGACGACCTGGTCTGATCCCGGCGGCCGCAGAAGACGAGACCGCCAATCTGCCGGACGGGCCTGCGCCGTAGACTTCGGCCGTGTTCAACATCTCCGCGACCGAGCTGCTCGTCATCGCCGTGGTGGCGCTGCTCGTCCTCGGTCCGGACAAGCTGCCCGACGCGATGCGCAAGCTCGGTCGAGCGACGAGAGAGCTGAAGTCGCATCACCTCCGGTTTCGAAGCGGAGCTCCGCGACGCGCTCAGCGACCCCGTCGAGGCGTCGCAGCCGCCCTCGCCTCCGGCCACCGACGACGCCGCGACGACGGCCGAATCGGCCGACCAGTCGCCGCTGTCGCCCGCCAACCCCACGGCGGTACCCGAGCCGGCGACCACACCCGAGCTCCCGGGGGAGCAGCCGTCCTCGGGCGAGACCGCCGCCTGAGGTGGGGAAGATCCTTCGGCGGGGCGCGAAGTCCCGACCGACCGTCCACGACCGCATGACGTTGGCCGAGCATCTGGCGGAGCTGCGGCGCCGCCTGATCGTCTGCCTCGTCGCCATCGCGCTCGGTGGGGTCGCTCGCGTTCATCTTCTATCCCGAGATCCTGAACTTGCTCACTGGGCCGTACCGCGACGTGTGCGCCGCGAAGCACCTCGACCTGTCCGGGCAAGCTCGTCATCACCGACCCTCTCGAGGGCTTCGCGGTCCGGATGAAGGTCACGGGGTACGGAGGCGTCGTGCTCGCGCTTCCGATCATCCTCTGGCAGATCTGGAGGTTCGTGACCCCTGGCCTCTACGAGAACGAGAAGCGCTACGCGATCCCTTCGTCTTCGCGGCGGTGGTCCTCTTCATCATGGGTGCGCTGCATCGCGCTCTGGACCTTCCCGAAGGCGTTGCAGTTCCTGATCTCGTTCTCGGGTGACGTGCAGCCCTTGTTCGCGCCGGGCGCGTACCTGAGCCTCATCATGCTGATGATGTTGGGCTTCGGCATCGGCTTCGAGTTCCCGGTCTTCCTCGTCGCGCTCGAGCTCGTTGGTGTGCTGTCGCCACAGCAGCTCGCGGGCGCTCGACGTTTCGCGATCGTCGGCATCGTCGTCGTCGTCGCGGTGGCGACGCCGAGCGGAGACCCCTACAGCCTCCTCGCGCTGTCGATCCCGCTCATCATCTTCTACGAGGTCTCGATCGTGATCGGGAAGCTGGTGCTTCGGCACCGCACGCGGAGCGCACCGGCGCCCGCGTGACGCCGCTCGACGTCGGGAGCGCTCCGCGCCGCGTTCCTCGCCGGGTACGGCTTCGGCCTCGACGACTTCCAGCTCCGCGCGCTCGACGCTGTCGACGCGGGCGCATCAGTCCTCGTCGCCGCGCCGACGTCGTCAGGGAAGACCGCTGGTGGCCGAGTACGCGATCGCCCGCGCGCTGGCCGAGGGCACGAAGGCCTTCTACACGGCCCCGATCAAGGCGCTGTCGAACCAGAAGTACACGGACCTCGTGCGCCGCCACGGCACTGCGAAGTGGGCCTGCTCACCGGCGACAACGCGATCAACGGCGACGCGCCGATCGTCGTGATGACGACCGAGGTCCTGCGCAACATGATCTACGCAGGATCCGACGCGCTGCGCGACCTGCGCTACGTGATCCTGGACGAGGTGCACTACCTGCAGGACGCCTATCGCGGGCCTGTCTGGGAAGAGGTGATCATCCACACGCCGCAGTCGGCGCGCCTCGTGTGCCTGTCCGCGACGGTGAGCAACGCGGACGAGCTCGCCGACTGGATGAGCACCGTGCGCGGCACGACTGCGACGATCATCGAAGAGCGCCGACCGGTCGAGCTCCAGAACCTGTACCTCATCGGCGACCGTACGTCCGACCGTCTGCACCTGCTGCCCACGCTCGTCGACGGGCGACCAAACCCGGAGGCGAGCCGCCTCGACGCCGAGGCAGCTCGCTCGGGGTGGCCCGGTCGGGGTCGTTCGAGACGGCGGTTCTACACGCCCCGGCGCATCGAAGTCGTCGAGCTGCTCGAGGACCAGGGGATGCTCCCCGCGATCTACTTCATCTTCAGCCGCGCCGCGTGCTCTGATGCGGCAGCCGCCTGCCTCGATGCGGGCGTCGAGCTCACGACCGCGGCCGAGCGGGATCGCATCCGCGAGATCGTCGGCGCTCGGCTGCGGCGGCATCGACGACGCGGACCTCGCGGTGCTCGGCTACGGGCGGTGGATGGCCGGACTCGAAGCCGGAGTCGCGCCGCACCACGCGGGGCTCGTGCCCCCGTTCAAGGAAGCCGTCGAGGCGTGCTTCGTCGAGGGCCTGGTCAAGGTCGTGTTCGCGACCGAGACCCTCGCGCTCGGGATCAACATGCCGGCCCGCTCGGTCGTCATCGAGAAGCTCTCGAAGTTCACCGGCGAACGACATCAGTTCCTGACGCCTGGTGAGTACACGCAGCTGACGGGTCGAGCCGGCCGCCGAGGCATCGACACCGTCGGTCACGCCATCGTGCTGTGGTCACCGTTCGTGCCGTTCGACCAGGTCGCGGGCCTCGCCTCGAGCCGCACGTTCCGCCTCACCTCGGCGTTCCGTCCGACCTACAACATGGCCGCGAACCTCGTGCGCACGTACCCACGCGAGCACGCCCACCACCTGCTGAACCTCTCGTTCGGCCAGTACCAGGCCGACCGCGACGTCGTGCGGCTCGAGGCGCGGCTCGAGCGGACGCCGGGACGTGCTCGCGTCATTGCGAGAGGAGGCGCACAGCCCCTACGGCGACATCGAGGAGTACCGGCACGCAGCCGGCCTCGGCGAGAGCGCAGGCCCGATGGCAGCGCAGTCGAGATCAGGTCGTCTGCGTCGCTCGCACGACTGAAGCCCGGCGACGTCATCATGCTCACGAGTCGGGCAAGCACGCCGGCCGAGCCGCCGTGCTCACGGTGGCGCAGCGGCGCGGTGGCGGCGTGCAGCGTGCGGGTGATCACGCCGGATCGGATCGCTCGTCTCGCTCTCCGAGCCTGACTTCGACGACGTCGTGTCCAGCCGTCGCCTTCGATCGAGCTGCCGACCCCGTTCGCTCCGAACCGCCAGTCGTATCAGCGAGAGGTGGCGCGACAAGCTCGAACGAGCGCGGCTCAGCCCGAGCTCGCGCGCTCCTCCCCGCACCCGAGCCGCTGAGGACGAGCGACCTGCCGACCCGATCCTGCGTGACCCGCAGCTCGACGAACGGATGCGGGCCTCCGCGCAAGCCGAGCGCGTCGCTCGCGAGGTGCGCGAGATCGAGAACCGAATCGGCAGTCGGGTCGGCTCGCTCGCGCGGCGCTTCGATCGAGTGCGTCGCGGATCCTCGAGACGTGGGGATACCTGGACGGCTGGTCCCTGACACCGAGCCGGCGAGCGGCTCGCCGCGCTCTTCCACGAGAGCGACCTGCTGCTGTCCGAAGCCATCGGGCAGGGGCTGCTCGACGACCTCGATCCCGCCTCCCTCGCCGGCGTGGTGTCGTGCTTCACGTACGAGCACCGCAGCCCCGATGGGCCGCCAGCGCCGTCGTTCCCGTCGAACAAGGTGCGCGACCGCTGGCGATCGCTCGCCAAGCTGGCGACCGAGCTCAACGCGATCGAGGACGAGGCGGGTCTGGACATGACCCGACCACCCGAGCCGACGTTCGTGCCGATCGCGCACGCGTGGGCATCGGGGGAGTCGCTGGACGAGGTCCTCGAGGACGAAGACCTTGCCGCGGGTGACTTCGTGCGCAACGTCAAGCAGATCATCGACCTGTTGGGCCAGATCGCGGACGTCACCGATGGAGCGACGTCGGCGGCCGCCAGAGAAGCGGCGGCGCGGCTGTTCAGGGGAGTGGTCGTCTGCGTCGTCGCGTCGCGTCGTCGGTCGGTGACATGACGATCGAACGCGGGGCAGCCGTGGGGGAGTGCGCGCTCCGCTTCCCACCGACGGCGTCGTCGTCCGCACCGACGCCGAGGCTGAGCGCCGTGGTCGCTCGCGGGCTCGAGAGCGCCACGTCGCTTCCGACCATCGGGCTGCTCGGCGGCGATCTGTGCCGGACCGTGGGCGGCCGGGCGACGAGCCCAGGCTCCGCAGCGATCGGACGCGGTCACGTTGCCCATCGACGTCGCTGAGGTCGAGCTCGACGGGCAACGGAAGGTGTTCGTCGCGCACGTCGTCGCTCGGCGCTCCTGGTGGCACGGCGAGGTCTGGGCCGCGATGAACGCCGAATGGATCGGGGACTGGGACGTCGCGCCGCGATCGCACCCCGGCGATGGGCTCTTCGACGTCTTCGACGTCACGATGAGCGTCCGAGACCGCATGAAGGCGCGGCGGACGACTCCCGACAGGCACGCACCTCCCTCATCCCGCGATCGAACAGAAGCGGACCGCCGCGGCGCGTGTCGAGTTCGCGCTGGCCGACCGGCGTGTGGATCGATGGAGTGAAGGTCGGCGACGCGACGGTCGATCAGCGTCAGAGTCACGGGACAGCTGGTCGACGTCGTCGTCTAGGTTCCGGCCCATGTACGTGTGGATCCTCGACGAGTCACCCGGTTCCTATCGGTGGGGCGAGATGCCCGACCCCGAGCCCGGCCCCGACGACGTGGTCGTGAGCGTGGTGGCGAGCGCGCTCAACCACATGGACCTCTGGCTCACGCGCGGCATGCCCAAGCCCACGCTCCCTCACATCCCGGGCTGTGACGTCGCCGGCGTGGTGCATGCCATCGGCAGCGAGGTCACGAACGTCGCGGTCGGTGACGAAGTCGTCGTGAACCCCGGGGTCTCGCCCATCGACGAGATCATCGCCCTCGGCAACGACAGCCCGATGGGCGCCGGCTTCGGCATCTGGGGCGAACATGACCGCGGAGGTCACGCGAACCTCGCGCATCGCGCCGTCCCGCAACATCGTCGAGCGGCCCGCAGGACGCACGTGGGAGGAGTGCGCGGCCTATCCGCTCTGCTACCTGACCGTGTGGCGCATGTTGCGACGCGCGACGCCTGGCCGCCGGCGACACACTCCTCGTCGTCGGCATCGGCGGAGGAGTCGCCACGGCCGCACTCGCGCTCGGCAACGCGATCGGCGCGCACGTCGTCGGTCACCTCGCGCGACGGAGCGAAGCGCGATCGCGCCCTGTCAGCTCGGTGCGATCGCCGCGTTCGACTCCGCCGACTCGAAGTGGCCGATCTCGGCTGACGTCGTCGTGGAGACGGTCGGCCCGGCGACGTGGGACCAATCGGTGCGCGCACTGAAGGCCGGTGGACGTCTCGTGCTCTGTGGCGGCACGTCCGGTCCGTCGGTCGAGCTCAACCTCCCGCGGCTCTTCTTCAAGCAGATAGAGATCATCGGGTCGACGATGGGCTCGTACCAGGAGTTCGCCGAGGTCACCGACGATGGTGGCGAACGGCCTTCCGGTGCTCGTCGACGAGGTGTATCCGCTGACCGACTACCCCGACGCGCTCGCCCGCCTCGAAGACGGCAGCCAGCTCGGCAAGATCGTGCTCTCACACTGACCGTGCAGCGCACCGCCGACCGCATCATGCAGGTCAGCGGGGGTGCTCGTTCACCGGTGCGGGCGCGGCGGGGCCGTAGTCTGGCTCGGTGTCCGTGTACGTCGCTGAAGAGTTCTCTCCGGAAGAGGAGGACATCCTTCGGCGATACGTGACGAACCTCGATCGACCGGTCTTCGCTCTCGTCAATCTGCCCGAGGTGGTGAAGGGCGCGCTGTTCGCTCGCTACTCGCGGTCGAACAAGAGCCTGCGGCGCCTCTTCCTCGACGAATTCGTCGGCGACCTCGACATCAGCGGCGATGCGACCGTCGACGCCACCGTGGGCCTGCGGCGAGCCGAGGAGCTCTACGACCGGGTCTTCTTCGAGTACGGCGACGACTCGGTCGCGCAGCTCGGCGGCGTGCACCTCGCGTGCGAGCAGGCGTCGAACCTCCTCACGAAGGTCCTCGAGTGGGGTCGCATCGCGTCGTACCTCGAGCAGTCGACGCGGTACATCGCATACGACGTCCGCCTCGGTGGTCGCTATCGGTACTTCCGCGACCCCGCGGTGCTCACCTCGTCGCTCGGCACCCGCTACGTCGGCGACGTCGATCGGCTCTTCGACACCTACGGAGCGCTCGTCACCTCGATGACCGAGTGGTTCCGCGAAGTCCACCCGAAGGATCCGAACGACTCCGACTTCGTCTACCGCCAGGCCGTGCGGGCAAAGGCCTTCGACTCGGCCCGGGGCGTGCTTCCCGCTGCCGCGATCTCCAACGTCGGCATCTACGCGAGCGGCCAGGCGTTCGAGATGATCCTGCTGCGGATGCGGGCGCACCCTCTGCCCGAGGCGCGTGCGTACGCCGAGCTGATGCTCGAAGAGCTGCGCAAGGTGATCCCGTCGTTCCTGAAGCGCGTCGACGTCGCCGATCGTGGGGGAGCGTGGGCGCCTACCTCGAGCAGACGAGGGTCGACGACCGAGCGGCGAGCCGACGAGCTGCTCGCGGGAGAGGTCGAGGAACCGGTGCCGTCGGTGACGCTCACCGACTTCGATCCCGAGGCGGAGGACAAGCTCCTCGCGGCGATCCTGTATCCACACTCCGACCTGCCCGACCATCAGCTGCTCTCGAGGGTGCGGCGCCTCACCATCGACGAGCGCATGACGTTGCTCCGCGTCGTACGTCGGTGAGCGCGCGAATCGACGGCACAAGCCCGGCCGCGCCTTCGAGCGCGTCGACTACCGCTTCGACGTCCTCGCCGACTACGGCGCATTCCGCGACCTGCAACGTCACCGGATGCTCACCGATCGAATGGCAGCCACTGTCGCCGCGCCATGGGTACGAGCGTCCCGACAGATCGACGACGCTGGCCACGGCGCAGAGTTCGACACGGCGATGGAACGGTCGGCGAACCTCTACGCGCGCTGGTCGAGCAGTTCCCTCAGCAGGCGCCCTACGCGCTGTCGATGGCGTACCGCATCCGCTTCTCGATGCAGATGAACGCACGTGAGGCGATGCACATGCTCGAGCTGCGCACCGGTCCGCAGGGTCATCCCGCGTATCGACGCGTCGGACAGGAGATGCACCGCCTGATCGCGGAGCAAGCGGGCCACCGGGCGATCGCGGAGACGATGAGATTCGTCGACCACCGAGAGTCCGAGCTCGAGCGTCTCGACGCCGAACGACGGGCAGAGGCCCGGCGGCTCGGTCGCTGACCTTCCCGGATCTGCACTCTTTCTTCTCGCGCGAGATCGTCGGTACACTGCCCGGCGAGCGGGCGGCGGAGGTCTCATGCCCCGTGCTCGCCACGATTTCGTCCACGGCGTTTCGGTCGCCATCGGCGTGTCCGTCGTGCTCTCGATGGCGTGCTGTCGACGTAGGACCGCCTTCGGCGCTGAGCACCGAGCTCGGGTCAGCCGGCGACCGACACGAGCGTGCGATACCAGGTGAAGCAAGGGTGACTCGCTGTCGTCGATCGCTCGCCGAAACGGCGTGTCCGTGCGGAGCACTGACGGCGGCGAACGACCTCACGAACCTCCACCTGATCGTCGTCGGCCAGTGGCTCGTCATCTCCACGGCCTCGGACCTCGTGCCCGCGCGGCGCCGCCTCTGGCCTGATCCTCGACCGCGACCCCTGCCGGCCGCACCCGCCCGCGTGAGCCGGCTCGTCTACGTGCTCCGCCGGGGTGACAGCCTCAGCGCCGTCGCTCGCGGTTCAAGATCACCGTCGCGGCCATCGTCGCGGCGAACGGCATCCGCAACCCGAACCGTGTGCCCGTCGGCCTCAATCTCACGATCCCGGGACAGGCCCCGGCGGCGCCGAAGGCCGCGCCACCGGTCGATCCGGCCGCGCCCACGACGACCGTGGACCCAATCGTCGCCGCAGTGACACCTGTCGCTTCGGCCACGGACGTCGCGGTGACTTCAACCTCGGCCGGCGTGACTTCGACCACCGCGACGGTGCCGGCCTCCGCGGTCGCGGCAGCTCCGACGCTCACGGCTGACCAGCTGGCGCGGCTCCCCGCGGCGCTCCTCAGCTTCCCGGACCGTCTCGCCCTGATGCCCTCGTTCGACCTGTGGGCCGCCGAGTACGGCGTCCCTCCCAGCCTCCTGAAGGCGCTCGCGTGGATGGAGTCTGGATGGCAGGCCAGCGTCGTCTCGCCGTCGGGCGCCATCGGCATCGGCCAGCTGCTGCCGGACACGGCGGCGTTCGTCGCCGGGACACTCATCGGCGTGCCGCTCGACCCCTACGTGGCCGACGACAACATCCGGATGAGCGCACGATTCCTCGCTCAGCTGCTGAACCTCACGAACGGTGACGCGAACATGGCGCTGGCGGGCTACTACCAGGGCCTCACATCGGTGCGACGGGACGGGATGAAGGCCACGACTGCGGCGTACGTGAACGTGATCCTGGCGCTCCAGGCCCGGTTCTGAGGAAGTTCACAGGGGGTGGGTGGAAGTCGGCGTCTCGTTGCGTATGATCCCCGGCGCGCGAGCGGCCCCGGCCCCCGAAACCCGCTCCGCAAGGACCTGATGGCAGAAGCAGACGAGTTCGCTGAGGACGCAGACGCCGAGTTCCCGGAAGACGAGCTCGAAGACGAGCTCGAAGAAGCCGAACCCGACCTCGAAGACCTCGACGAGTCCCTGGACGAAGACGTCCTCGACGAAGAGACGATGTCGTCGATGTCGTCGATGTCGACGTCATCGACCCGGACGAGATCGAGATCGAGCCCGTGCGCCGCACCACCGCCGCCCCACGACGACTGAGGAGGGGGCGGAAGAAGAGGACGACGACGAAGACCTCGTCGAGCCCGACGACGTCGAGGCCGCGCTCGACACGATCCTGAAGGATCGACTCGTCGCGGTCGAAGAGGAGGCGCGACGAGGAGGACGAAGAGGTCGAAGTCGACGATCGTGGTGACCCTGTCGATCGCATCCTGCCCAAGCGCCCTGGCGAGTTCGTGTGCCAGTCGTGCTTCCTCGTGAAGCACCCGAGCCAGCTCGCAGACGAGGTCCACATGTACTGCCGCGACTGTGTCTGAGCACGACAAGACGCCCGCGCTCCCGCCTCGCAGACGTCTTCGTCTACGCGCCGATCGGCCTCGCCACCGAGATGCTCGAGACCTTCCCTCGTCTCGTGAACCGCGGTCGCGAGCAGCGTCAGGTTCGTCCGCCTCGTCGGGCAAGTCGCGGTCGCGAAGGGTCAGCAGAAGCTGGCCGGCGTGTTCGAGCAGGTGCTTCGAATCGGGTGCGCCGAGGCGACCGACGTCGACGCGTGCCCGACGCCGAACGTCGTGATGCCTGACATCGAAGACGACGACGTCGAGCAACCGATCGTGGTGCGTCACCTGCGCAGCGCGTACGACCTCGACGAAGCTGCGTTGCTCGCGATCCCTGACTACGACTCGCTGGCCGCTTCGCAGGTGGTCCCGCGGCTCGCGGGGCTCACTGCTGACGAGCTCGAAGCGGTGCGAGCCTACGAAGCGGCGCACCGGGCGCGGCGCACGATCCTCGGTCGAGTCGCACAGCTGCAGCAGAGCGCCTGATGGAGTCGGCTCGGCCGGCGACCCACGCAGACCTCCCGCGGATCGCCGAGCTGGCCGAGCAAGCCGTCGCCGAGCTGAGAGGCAACAAGGGTGGTGCGGTCTGGGCCCGTCGGGAGGCGCGCCCCGCGCCGTACGTCGGCTCCCTGCGCGTCGACCTCGAAGCCACGGATCGCTGCGTCGCCGTCGGCGAGTTCGTCGGTGCCGTCGTCGGGTATGCCGTCGTGCGCGCCGAGCCGCTGCGCGATGGGAGCGTCTCGGCATCCTCGACGACTCTACGTCGAGCCGGAAGCGCGGCAGGTAGGCGTCGGCGAGGCGCTCATGGACGTCGTCGAGGCCTGGTGTCGCGGGCGCGGTTGCATCGGGATCGACGGCGCTTGCCCTTCCAGGCAACCGAGAGACGAAGAACTTCTTCGAGACCTTCGGTCTCGTCGCCCGCGCCATCGTCGTGCACCGCTCCCTCGACGGTGACTCCGATGCGTCCCGAGCTCTGCGTCGGTGCGATCGCACGGCGTGGTGACGAGCTGCTCCTCGTGCGGCGCGGCACCGATCCCGGCCGGGGCCTGTGGTCGGTGCCGGGTGGCCGAGTCGAGCCGGGGGAGACGCTCGCCGACGCGGTCGTTCGCGAGCTCCGCGAGGAGACGGGCCTCGACGGTGAGTGTGGAACGTTCGTCGGGCTGGGTCGAGCGGATCGGCGTCGAGCACCACTTCGTGATCCTCGACTTCGAGGTCGAGCGTCGCGGGGGATCCGATCGCCGGTGACGATGCCGACGACGCTCGGTGGGTGGCGATCAGCTGCGCTCGACGACCACGCCCTCGTGGACGGCCTGCTCGCGACTTCCTCCGCGACCACGGTGTGATCGAACCGCGGTACGTCGCTCAGCGACCTTCCAGTTCGGCGGCCGCTTCTCGACGAACGCCGCGAGCCCTTCGCGCAGATCCTCAGAGCTCATGATCTTCGACATCGCGACGTTCGTCATCTTCTTCAGCGTCTCGTCGTCTTCGTAGTCGGACGCGAGCACCACCTTGCGGCTCTCGCGCACCGCCATCGGCGCCGAGAGGCAGATCTGCTCGGCGAGCGCGATCGCCGTGTCGAGAGACTGCTCGGGCTCGCACAGCCGGCTGACGAGGCCGAGCTCATAGGCACGCTGTGCCGAGATCGGCTCGCCGGTGAGGATCGCTTCCATGGCGGCGGCGCGACCGATCGCCCGCGGCAGGCGGAACAGACCGCCGGCCCCGGCGACGAGGTTGCGCTTCACCTCGGCGAGCCCGAACGACGACCGCGTCGAGGCGACCACGAGGTCACACGCCAGGACGATCTCGCATCCTCCCGCAGTCGCGAGTCCGTCGACCGCTGCGATCACTGGCTTCTCCCGCTCGCGATAGGCGAAGCCAGCGAATCCGCCCTTCCTGCGTCGAGATGCCGGCGCCCGCCGCGGTGTTCACCGCCTTGAGGTCGGCACCCGCGCTGAAGACGGGACGATCGCCCGTGAGCGTGGCCGTGATCACGCCGACCCACACCTCGGGGTCTTCCTCGAAGCGATCGAGCGCGGCCTCGAAATCAGCCGCGACCTCGCCGTTGACAGCGTTGCGTGCTTCGGGACGGTTCAGCGTGAAGATGCCGACGCGTCCCCTCGTCTCGTACTCGACCTTCGCCATGGCGGCGCAGGCTAGCCAGGCTGATCGGTAGGAGCGGAACCCCGCGTCGGGAGGGGGCGCGTCGACGACGGGCGTCGCCTGCGCTCCGGCGTTTCCGGTTCGCCGCCGCCGTCTCCGGCTCGGCTGCGACGACCGGTGTCGCTTCCTCGGCGACCGGTGTCGCTTCCTCGACTGCCGGCGCGGTTCCTCGACTGCCGGCGCGGCTTCCTCGGCGACCGGTGTCGGTTCCTCGACCGAAGCGTTCGCGTGGGCGCGGCTTCCTCGGCGACCGGCGGCGTGGGCGCAGCCGCCCGTGGCGCCGCCGCCGGCTTCGCGAGGCCGACGAGGTGGCATTGGTCGGCGCGGCTTCGGCGGCCCCGTGACCGCCGGGGGCTCGATGCCGAACTGCGCCGCGATCTGGGGGAGTGCGCTCGCGGACTTGGCGACAACAGCCTTCAGGTCGTCGGGCACGGGATCAGGCACGCTCACCGCGACGACCGAGCTGCGGACGGGCGAGAACGCGATCGCCTCGAGCACCGCGACCCATCGATCCGTCGTCGCGGTCGCGTTCAACGCGGCGCCCGCGGCGTCGGTGAGCCGGCTGGCGAGCGGCGCCGGGAACCTCGCCCCTGCTTTCGGCGGTCGTGTGCTCAACCGGAGGGCGCGGACGATCCGCGACTCGTCCAACGCAGTGCCGATCTCGTCGAGCCAGGCCGAGTGCTCCTTCTCGACCCGAGTCGTCAACGCCTCGCGAAGCTGCGCTGCGATCGCTCGCGACTCTTCGTCTCGTGCGGCGTCGTCCGCGCCGACCACTGAGCGCAGGTCGCGGAGGTCGATCTCGTCGACGTCGGTGAGTGCCGCTTCGGCCTGGTCGCGCCATTCGGCCAAACGCACCTGCGGAAGCATCTGCTCCGCGAGGCCGATCAAGCTCTTCGACGGGACCTCGGGCTTGCCCTCGGCTTTGAGCGCCTCGTTCTGTGTCGCGATCGCCTGACGCACTGCAGGAAGTCCTCCGGCGAGCAGCTGCTCGGCGATCGGCACCTGCTCCGGTGGGAGGCTCGCAAGCATCGCCTTGCGGTGAGTGCGGCCCGCGCGCAGTCGCTTCGCCTTCGGCTTCGGCTCGGCAGTGACGACTTCGCGGGGCGGCCGCGGGGGCCGAGGAGTCCGCGTGCGCGGAGGCCGTGACTGTCGCGGCGCGGTGCTCGGAGGTCGTTTCACCTTCGGGCGAAGGCGGCCTCGGTGTCGAGGGGCGCCGCTCCCGGCCGGGGCCGGCGTCGCCGCGACCGCCGGGCTCGCGTCGTGGGCGAGTCCGCCGAGCGTCGTCACCACCGCCGTCGCCGGACCGCGGAGGTCGATCACGACGCGGAGGACGATCGGTGCGCGACTTCGTCGCGAGCGTCGTGACCACGGGCTCGAACGGCTTGGGCGAGCCGAGCAGCTCGAGCCGCTCGGGCTCGGTCCGCTGCTTGGCGTCCGCGAGCACATGCAAGATCGAGATGCCTTCGAGGTCGACATCGGCTTCGACCTTCACCACATCGCCGACCTTCGCACCAGACGAGAGAAGGCCGCCCTCGACCACACCCCGCGGCTCGCGCGCGCCTGCCGCGCGCCACGTCCACGTGCCGTCGGGGCGCGCGCTGGTGAGCTCGATCTCCATCCGGCGCGGCATCGGCTCGCAAACCTAGTGGTCGTCGTCGCACGAGGCGGTCCGCGGCGCCGCACCAACGTCCTCGGTACAGTTTCGTCACTGTGACGAAACCTGCACGCTCCGCCACCGAGGCCGGCGTTGCCAGTGGTGCGGACGTCCGTTCGCGTTCGACGCCGGGTCCCGGGCGTCCGCCGCTGTACTGCCGGCGCTCGTGTCGTCAGCGCGACTACGAGGCGCGTCGGCGCGGGCACGAGCTCGGGCTCGCCGAATCGGACGTCGTGATCGCGCGTCGTGAGCTCGAACGACTCGGCGACCTCGTCTACGTCCTTCGGTGTGCGATCGACGACGTCGAGCGAGACCTGGACTGGCCCGACGGCAAGGGCTCGGTCAAAGAACTCAGAGAGGCGTTGCCTGGCTGCTCGACGCGGCTCGTCCACTCTCGGCGTTCCGCCCAGAATGATCGTTATGTAGACTTGCGCCGGGTTGAGGCCAGGGAGGTCAGGTGAGGTGCGAGAGCGAAGGCTCGTTCCGCCACTCGCCCATCGAGCCACCACTCCGCCGTGCACGATTCGGTCGAGCACCCGTGGCGCTCGATTCGCGCCGGGCTGGTGGTGAGCACGATCGTGATCCTCGCCTGGCCGCAAGTCGGGCACTGCTCCTGAGCAAGGGGACGTTCCGCCGTCATAGGTTCCGCCGTCATCTTGCCGGTCGGCAGATATCCAGGCCGGTTGAGGGATCGCCCCAGTCCTCGACTCGAGCCCCCGCCGGTAGAGTCGGCGCTGCCGTCGAACCCACGCGGGAGAGTCCTTGGCGCTCAAGAAGGCGCCGAAGGAGCAACCTCCCCGGAATCTCTCAGGCTCAAGGACCGCGAGGGCGAGGCAACTCTGGAAAGCAGGTCACTTCCCCGTTGTCGACGAGGTGGCCTCACCGACGGGGAAAGCCGGTCTCCGGCGAATCTCTCAGGTCCCGCGACAGAGGGGGAACGTCACCCCGACACGTCCGCGACCAGAGCGAGGCACCGATGCCAGTCCCGACGTCGACAGATCTGAGCCCGACCGACACGTTCCTCGAGCGTCACCTGGGTCCCTCTCCCGCCGAGCAAGCCAAGATGCTCTCCGAGCTCGGCTTCGCGACGCTCGACGACCTGACCGCGGCGGCCGTGCCCGCGACGATCAGATCCCACGAGCGCCTCGACCTTCCCGCCGCGCTCGGTGAGTCGGAGACGACGGAGGTGCTCCGCGCGATGGCGTCGCAGAACGACGTCGTGCCCTCGCTCATCGGGCTCGGATACCACGGCACGATCACTCCCGCCCGTGATCCAGCGGAACGTGCTCGAGGACCCGGCTGGTACACGGCGTACACGCCGTACCAGCCCGAGATCTCGCAGGGCCGGCTCGAAGCGCTTCTCAACTTCCAGACGATGGTCAGTGAGCTGACCGGCTACCGAGCTCGCGAACGCTTCGCTCCTCGACGAGCCGACCGCGGCGGCCGAGGCGATGGCGATGGCCCGCCGCCTCGCGCCGGCGGGAGCATCGTCTCGCTTCGTGATCGACGACGGATGCCACCCGCACACCGTCGCAGTGGTGCGGACCCGAGCCGAGCCGCTCGGCATCACGGTCGAGGTCGGCGACGCGGCCGCGCTCGTCGGTGAGGGTGATGCTCCCTTCGGTGTGCTCGTGCAGAACCCATCGACCACCGGAGAGGTCCGAGATCTGCGTGCGCTCGTCGAAGGCGCGCACAACCGTGGTGCGCTCGTGATCGTCGCCACCGATCTCCTCGCTTGCTGCCTCATCAGCCCGCCCGGCGAACAAGGAGCCGACATCGTCGTTGGATCCGCGCAGCGATTCGGTGTCCCCGATGGGGTTCGGTGGGCCGCACGCGGGGTTCATCGGCACGAAGTCGGCGAACGCCCGCTCACTTCCCGGTCGGCTCGTGGGCGTCTCTCGGGACGATGCTGGCCGCGTCGCGCTCCGTCTGGCGCTGCAAACTCGCGAGCAGCACATCCGCCGTGAGAAGGCGACGAGCAACATCTGCACTGCGCAGGTGCTGCTTGCAGTCGTCGCCTCGATGTACGCGGTGTACCACGGGCCCGAGGGACTCAAGCGGATCGCGACGCGGGTGCGAGGACTAGCGACGTCCTTGGCCGCTCACCTTCAGAGGGGTGGGATCGAGCCTCGCACACGACGACCTCTTCGACACGGTGTCCGCCCTCGTGCCGGGCCGCGCCGCGAGATCGTGTCGCGCAGCGCTCGACGAAGGCGTGAACCTCCGAGCGGTCGACGGCGACCGCGTCGTGATCGCGATCGACGAGACGACCACCCTCGACCACGTGCAGGCCGTGGCCACCGCCTTCGGCATCCACGGTCGCCTGTCGGCAGAGACCGACTCCGCTCTCGCCAGCTCGCTGACTCGAACGTCGACCTACCTGACTCATCCGGTCTTCCACGCGCATCACTCCGAGACCTCGATGCTGCGCTACCTCCGAGTGCTCAGCGACAAGGACATCGCGCTCGACCGCTCGATGATCCCGCTCGGGTCGTGCACGATGAAGCTCAACGCGACGACCGAGATGGGACCGATCAGCTGGCCGGAGTGGGCGGCAATCCATCCCTTTGCTCCGATCAGCCAGGCCGATGGCTATCGGTACCTCTTCGCCGATCTCGAGCGGTGGTTGTGTGAGATCACCGGCTACGACTCGGTCTCGTTGCAACCGAACGCGGGCTCGCAAGGCGAGTACGCGGGGTTGCTCGCCATCCGCGCGTACCACCGCAGCCGCGGTGACGACGACCGCACGGTGTGCCTCATCCCGGCATCCGCGCACGGCACGAACCCCGCGAGCGCGGTGATGGCCGGATTCGAGGTCGTCGTGGTCGCGTGCGACGAGCAGGGCAACGTCGATCTCGACGACCTGCGAGCCAAGATCGACACGAATCGCGCCCGCCTCGGCGCGCTGATGGTCACCTACCCCTCCACGCACGGGGTGTTCGAGGATGAGATCACCGAGATGTGCGAGCTCGTCCACGAGGCCGGTGGGCAGGTGTACCTCGATGGCGCCAACCTCAATGCGATGGTCGGGCTCGCTCGCCCGGGGAAGTTCGGTGCTGACGTGTCGCATCTGAACCTGCACAAGACGTTCTGCATCCCGCATGGAGGTGGGGGCCCAGGCGTGGGCCCGATCGGCGTGCGCGCCCACCTCGCGCCCTTCTTGCCGAACCATCCGCTCGTCGCCGAAGCCGGGCCCGTCACGGGCATCGGCCCGATCAGCGGCGCGCCGTGGGGCTCGGCGCTCATCCTCACGATCCCCTGGGCCTACGTGCGCGCCATGGGGCCCGATGGCCTGCGCACCGCGACGCAGGTCGCGATCCTGAACGCGAACTACGTCGCGCGGCGCCTCTCGCCGCACTACCCCATCCTGTACACGGGTGACTCGGGACTCGTGGCCCACGAGTGCATCCTCGATCTGCGGGCGATCACCAAGCAGACCGGGGTCACGGTCGACGACGTCGCCAAGCGCCTCATCGACTACGGCATCCACGCGCCCACGATGTCGTTCCCGGTGGCCGGCACGCTCATGGTCGAGCCGACCGAGAGCGAGAACCTGGAGGAGATCGACCGGTTCTGCGACGCAATGGTCGCGATCCGTGACGAGATCAACGAGGTCGCGACCGGCGCGCTCGATCGTTCGGACAATCCGCTGACGAACGCGCCGCACACCGCGGAGGAGGTCACTGCCGACGAGTGGCCGCACGCGTATCCGCGGTCGCGTGCCGCCTACCCGGTGGCATCGTTGCGACGCACGAAGTACTGGCCGCCGGTCGGCCGCATCGACGGCGCGCAGGGCGATCGCAACCTCATGTGCTCGTGCCCGCCGCTGAGCGCCTACGAGTAGGCGTCGAAGAGCTCCTGCAGCGCCACGAACTGCCCGCCCTTCGTCGAGGACATCACGACGATCGGTGTCTTCACCCCTGCGTCGAACCACGCGTCCACGCCGTCGCGCACCTCGGCCGCGGACCCGTACAGCGTGCAGTCCGAAAGCCACTTGTCGGTCATGAACGTGGCGACCTTCTCGCGCTCTCCCGCCGCGAGCGCATCCTCGATCGCGGTCATCTCCTCTTCGTAGCCCGCGGCCTTCCAGTAGTTCCGGTAGTTCGGGAGCGCGACATAGCCGCTGAGCGTGCGCCGGTTGATCGCCGCCGCGGCTTCGCGGTCGTCGTCGATCACCGTCGGGATCATGTTGCCGACGAAGAACTCGCTCGCGAGACGCTCGTTCGGGATGTCTCGGAGGCTCACCTGCATGTGGCTGCGCGAGGCGTTCGCCCAGACCGCGCCATCGCCGACCTCGGCCGCGAGGGCGACCATGCGTGCGCGCAGCGTCGCCAGCACGATCGGCGGCAGCTCGCCGATGCGGTCTCCCGCCGAACGCATCGCGGCGACGTACTCACGCATGTCTGACAGCGGTCGGCCCACATCGAGCTGAAGTCGCTCGTGCACCGGACCGTGGCTCACCCCGAGCCCGAGGTCGAACCGGCCTTCACTGACCTCGTGGATGTACGACGCGGTCGACGCCATCGAGCTCGGATGGCGGAAGTAGATCGGCTCGATCGACGTACCGAAGCGGATCGTCGACGTGACGTGCGCGAGCGACGTGCACAAGCCCAGGGCATCTCCGAGGCTCGGGCAGTAGATCCCCGTGAAGCCGCGCCGTTCGATCTCGATCGCCATCTCCAACGCGCGGGCGCGCTTTCCCGGGACGGCTGCGAGGGACACGGCGGGCATCGGCATGGGATCGGTCCTCCCGTTCGCTGGTTCTCGGCCAGCACGATTGTCGGCCAGCACGGAGTGTGGCACCTTGCCCGAGTGCGCACCCGCGTCGTGCTCGTGTCTGCGCTCCTCACATGGCTGCTGGTCGCCTGCGGGAGCTCGGGAGACGACAGCTCGACCGCGACACCGGCCGCGACGTCGGTCGGGGCGGTGACCTCGGCGGATGTCGCGACGTCGACGACCGAGGTCGAGCTCACCGCGCCGACGACGCAGGCCACCGCGACGACCAGTGCCGAAGCGCTCAACCAGGCTGTCGTGTACTCCGAGCCCGGACCCGTTCCCTGTCGGCGTGGCCGAGCTCACGGACGGGCCGGTGCCCGTCACGGTCTTCTATCCGGGCCTCGACGGCGCCGAGCAGGGCAAGCAGGAGGCGACCTATGACCTGCGAGCCTGGCTACCGCCCGCCGAGGCGGCCAAGGTCGGGCAGGTGGCGACCGTCGAAATGCACGCATACTCGGGCCTCACGCCCGCAGATGCGGACGGTGGTCCGTATCCGCTGGTCCTGTTCAGCCCCGGCCTCGCCGGCTACCGGCTGCAGTCGACGTTCCTGACGACCCACCTTGCGTCCTGGGGCTTCGTGGTCGCGGCGGTCGAGCATCCGTATCGGAACCTGACCGCGGCGTTCGGTGACCTCGGCACCCTCGTGGCGGGCTTCGGATCGACGGACGCTCCTGACGTCGAACAGCTCGTCGCCGCGATCGACCAGGTGGCGGCGGCCGCCTCGCGGCCGACGGGCCCGCTCGCCGGTCTCAGGGTCGAGACGACCGATGTCGGCGCGGTCGGCCACTCCGCGGGAGGCTTCGCGGTGTACGGCGCCGCGGCCGTGGATCCCCGCATCGTCACCTATGTCGCGCTGGCGTCGCCGACCGGCGGCACGCTCAGCGACGCGACGCCGACAACTGCGCCGGCAGTCCCGCCACCCGACAAGCCGTCGTTGCTGATCGCGGGAAGCGCGGATGTGATCGCGCCGCTCCCCCGCGTCGAGGCCGCCTACGAAGCACTTCCCACGCCCAAGACGCTCGCGGTGATCGACGGGGTCACGCACCTCGGCTTCATGGACATCTGCGAGATCACCACGCCCGGTGAACCAAACGTGCTGCAGGTCGCGAAAGCGGCGGGCGTCGCGGTCCCCGACCTCGTCCTTCGTCTCTTCGCCGACGGATGCGACCCGAAGTACACCCCGCCGAGCAGCGCGTGGCCCGCGATCAACGCGCTCACGACCGCCCACCTTCGTGGGTTGCTCGGTCTCGACGACCCGCCGGTCACCCTCACGCAGGCCGACCTCGACGCAGCGTTCCCCGATCTCGACCTCACGCTGTCGAGGTCACCGTGATCGCCTGACCCGCGAGATTGGGTCGCCGGCACCCCTCTATGGCACCTTTCCACCGTGGGGAAGGCGCCTCGGGTGGGGTTGCTCATCGCGCTCGCCGTCGCCGCTCTGTCGGCGTGCGCGACCGAGACGAGTGGCAACGCGCCGTCGGTCGAGGGGACAGTGGTCCAGCCTTCTGTGACGTCGCCAGCGTCGTCCGCGACGTCAGTCGCGAGCAACGAAGCCGCTGCTTACGCGGGCCCGGGCCCGTTTCCCGTCGGGGTCACCGAGATCACCACTGGCCCCACGCCCATCAGCGTCTTCTATCCGGCACTCGCCGGCTCCCAAGTTGGCAAGGCGCCCGCGACCTATGACCTTCGCGACTGGCTGCCTCGCGCCGATGCCGCAAAGGTCTCCGGCCTCCCCGATTTCGAAATGGCGGCGGATCGTGACCTGCCGCCGGCAGACCCCAAGCGTGGCCCCTTCCCGCTCGTGCTCTTCAGCCACGGGTTCGCGGGCTACCGCCTCCAGTCGACCTTCCTGACGACGCACCTCGCCTCGTGGGGCTTCGTCGTCGCCGCCGTCGAGCACCCCTATCGCAACCTCACCGCGGTGTTCGGCGACCTGAGCGCGTTCGCCGGCTCGATCGGCACTGATCGATCACCCGACGTCGAGCAGCTGCTCGGCGCGATCGACATCGTGAAGGCCGAGAGCAACAACGCCTCCAGTGCGATCCACGGCCTCGCTGTCGACACGACGCGCGTGGGGGCCGTCGGCCACTCGCTGGGCGGGTTCGCAGTGTTCGCCGCGGCGCGCGATCCCCGCATCGAGAGCTACGTCGCACTTGCGTTTCCCGTTGGCGGATCGTTCGTCGACCCAACGACCGCGACGACGATCGGCGGGCCTGCACCGCCGGCGAAGCCCTCGCTCCTCATCGCGGGCACGGACGACGCGATCGCGCCGCTTCCCCGCGTCGAAGCCGCGTACGCCAGCCTCCCTTCCCCCAAGCGCCTCACCGTCATCGGCGGCATGACCCACCTCGGGTTCACTGACATCTGCGCGCTGACGCCGCCAGGCACGCCGGACGTGCTCAGCACCGCGAAGGCCGCGGGGATCGCGGTGCCGCCTATCGTCGCCGCGGTGTTCGCAGACGGATGCGATCCGAAGCACACTGCCGCACAGGCGGTGTGGCCCGCGCTCGACGAGCTCACTACTGCTCATCTCGAGGCGACACTCGGCGTCGACAAGCGTGCCCTCGACTTCGACGGCGCTGACCTCGCCGCGGCATTCCCCGACCTCCATGTGACGTTGTCGGCATCGCCATGAGCCTTCCCGAGCACGGCGTCGGGCGCGACGAGGTGCTCGCGCGGCTCGATGCGATGCGGGCCCACGACGTCGACTGGCGAAGCGGACGCGCCTTTACGCTCGCCTATCACGCCGGCGACGATGTGCTCGAGCTGCAAGCCGATGCGTTCGTCCGGTTCATGGACGACAACGGGTTGAACCCCGATGCCTTCCCGAGCAGCCGGCAGCTGCAGGCCGAGGTCGTCGCCATGACCGCCTCGCTGCTCGACGCTCCGCCCGATGCGGCGGGCTTCCTCACGACGGGCGGCACTGAGAGCCTGCTCATGGCGGTGAAGGCGGCGCGCGAGCGGGGACGCAAAGAGCGCGGCATCAGTGACCCCGAGATGGTGCTTCCGACCTCGGCGCACGCGGCGTTCGACAAAGCAGCTCACTACTTCGGCGTCGAGGCCATTCGCATCCCAGTCGCGGAGGACTTCCGCGCGGACCCCGACGCGACGGCCGACGCGGTGAACGACAACACCGTGCTCGTCGTGGGCTCCGCGCCCCAGTATCCGCAGGGAGTGATCGACCCGATCGAAGCGATTGCGGCGATCGCAACGGAGCGTGGCATCAGCTGCCACGTCGACGCGTGCATGGGCGGCGTCACCCTCCCCATGCTCGAGCGACTCGGGTACGCGATCCCACCGTGGAGCTTCCGCGTCGAAGGCGTGACCTCGATCTCGGTCGACCTCCACAAGTACGGCTACACAGCCAAGGGAGCCTCCGTGCTCGTGCACCGGACGCGCGAGCTGCGCGCCTACCAGACGTTCTTCACAGACGTCTGGCTGGGCGGCGCGTATGGCTCCTCTGCCGTCCTCGGCACGAAGTCGGTCGGTCCGTGGGCGGCCGCCTGGGCGGTGATGCAGCACCTCGGCCAGGACGGATACCTGCGCCTCACCGCCGAGGCCCGCGGCGCGACCGAACGTCTCATCGGCGCGATCCGGTCGATCCCGGGGCTGGTCGTTCGCGGTGAGCCTGCTGCCACCCTCGTCGCGTTCGGCTCCGAGGACGACGCCCTCGACGTGTTCGCGATCGGCGACGGGTTGCTGCGGCGAGGGTGGTACCTGGACCGCCAGGGGCCGCCGCCCAGCCTCCACGCAACGGTGAACGCCGTTCACGCCGCCGTCATGGAGCAGTTCGTCGCGGACCTTCGCGACGCCTCGGCCGAAGCGCGGGAGCAGCAGGTCACAGGCGACGCCCGCGCGTACGGATCTGCGGAGTAGTCAGCCGTAAACTCGCCGTTCATGCAGCAGACGAACACCCGTAAGCCCGCGCCTGAGCCCACGGTCGAGGCGGAGCGCCTGCATCGCAAGCAGCGCCTGGCGGCGGCGTTCCGGCTCTGGGCGAAGCTGGGCTACGACGAGGGACCGGCGGGGCACATCACCGCTCGTGACCCCGAGCTCCTCGACCACTTCTGGGTCAACCCCTTCGGGCGGCACTTCAGCCTGATCAGCGTGTCCGACCTGTTGCTCGTGAACCACCACGGTGAGGTCGTCGAGGGCAACGACGTCGTGAACCGGGCTGCGTTCGCGATCCATTCCCAGATCCACCAGGCCCGTCCGGACGTGATCTCGGCCGCGCACTGCCACTCGATGCACGGCAAGGCATGGTCGTCGCTCGGACGGCTCCTCGATCCCATCACCCAAGACGCGTGTGCGTTCTACGACGACCATGTGATGTTCGACGACTACACGGGTGTCGTGCTCTCGACCGACGAGGGCATGCGGATCGCCACTGCGCTCGGTGACGCCAAGGCGGCGGTCTTGCGCAACCACGGCCTGCTCACCGTCGGCGAGAGCGTCGACGAGGCGGTGTGGTGGTTCATCACGATGGACCGAAGCTGTCAGGCTCAGCTGCTCGCCGAGGCAGTCGGCAAGCCGATCCTGATCGACGAGGACGACGCGCGCCTCACCTACACCCAGGTCGGCACGCACCTCGCGGGCTGGTTCTCGTTCCAGCCCATGTACGAGATGATCGTCGCCCAGCAACCGGACCTGCTCGATTAGCACCTCCGCGATCTCGCCCTCGACCGTCTCGGTCGACGCCGACGCGCCCGCTCGACGCGTCAAGCCTTGGGTGATCGTGCGCTGGATGGCGTTCGTCGCGTACTTCGCGGTGTTCGTCTGGTTCACGGGCCGCACGGGCATCCCGTTCGACCGTGAGCGCCTGTTGCTGTGGATCGTCGGCGGCCTCGTCGTGGTCTCGATCGGTCGCCCGTGGCGCACCTTGCCGCGGATGCTGCTCGATTGGTCGGTCTTCATCATCGGCGTGACGTTGTACGACTTCGCCCGCGGCGCCGCTCGGTTCGTCGACGCGCCGGTCCAGGTCACGCCGCAGGCCGACCTCGATCGGATCTTCGGCCTCGGGCACGTGCCGACGGTGTGGCTGCAGGCTCATTTCCTCCACCCGCAGCCGCGGTGGTGGGACGCTGCCGCGAGCATCATCTACGCGAGCCACTTCATCCTCCCGTTCGTCGTGGCCGGCATCCTCTGGGCGACGAATCGCAGCGAGTGGCGGTGGTTCGCGAGCCGGTTCCTGGTGCTGTGCTTCCTCGGCTGTGTGACCTACGCGCTGATCCCGACAGCGCCTCCGTGGTACGCGAGCCAGATCGGTGAGATCGGGCACGTCGTGCGCTCGACGGGACGTGGCTGGGAGATCGTCCACGTGCATGCGGCGGCCACGCTGATCCACAAGGGCCAGCTCGTCGGCAACGCGTACGCGGCGATCCCCTCGCTGCACGCGGCATGGGCAGCCCTCTGCGCGACCGCTGTCTGGCGACGCGTCAAGAACCCCCTTCGCTGGCTCGTGTACGTGTACCCCGCGGCGATGGCGCTGACCTTGGTGTACACGGGCGAGCACTACTTCGTCGACGCACTTGCGGGCTGGATCTACCTGGCCTTGATCTGCGTGGCGATGCCGCGCCTCGAGCGAGCGTGGCGAAGATGGCGTAGCCGCGGAGACGATCCCGCAGGCGGTCGCGACGACTCGGGTCTGCCATCATCGGACGATGCAGTCATGGCCTCTTCGGTTCGGGATCTTCCTGCCGCCGATGCACCTGGTCGGCACGAACCCGACCCTCAACCTGCAACGTGACCTCGAGCTGATCGACCACCTCGATCGCCTCGGCTTCGACGAGGCCTGGATCGGGGAGCACCACTCCGCCGGCGCCGAGACCATCGCGTCGCCCGAGGTGATGATCGCCGCCGCGGCGCAGCGCACTCACCACATCAAGCTCGGCACGGGAGTGAGCTCACTCCCCTACCACCACCCTCTGGTGCTCGCCGACCGGATCGTGATGCTCGACCACCTCACGCGCGGCCGGATGATGTTCGGCGTCGGCCCCGGTCAGCTCACCACCGACGCGCGCATGCTCGGCATCGACACGAACGAGCAGCGCCGGATGATGGAAGAGAGCTTCGACGTGATGATGGCGCTGTTCAAGGGCGAGACCGTCACGAGCCGTACCGACTGGTTCACATGTGACGGTGCACGGCTGCAGATGCGGCCCTACAGCGATCCGCTCTTCGACGTCGCTGTCGCGGCGTCGATCTCGCCGGCCGGGCCCAAGACCGCCGGCAAGCACGGTGCGGGGCTGCTCTCGATCGCCGCGACGAACCCGCTCGGCTTCGAGATGCTCGCCGGCCATTGGAAGGTCATGGAGGAGCAGGCCGCGTACTACGGCACGACCGTCGACCGGCGCAAGTGGCGAATGATGGGCCCGATGCACATCGCCGAGAGCGAGGAGCAGGCCCTCGAGAACTGCCGCTACGGACTCGCGTGGGTGTTCGACTACCTGTCGCACATCATCCCGACTCCCCCGATGGAGGCGACGAGCTACGAGGAGCTCGTGCAGCAGCTCAACGAGACCGGATCCGGCATCGTCGGCACGCCCGACATGGCGATCGCACAGATCCAGCGGCTCGTCGACGAGTCGGGCGGCTTCGGCTGCTATCTCTTCCTCGGTGCCGACCTCGCCGACTGGAAGGCGACCCTTCGCTCCTACGAGCTCTTCGCCCAGTACGTCATGCCTCACTTCCAGGGGCAGCTCGCGCCGGTGAAGGCGTCGTACGACTGGGTCATGGGTGAGGGCGACACGTTCGTCACGGCGACGATCAACGCCCAGATGAAGTCGATCGGCGAGTACCAAACCGAGCGCGAGGCCCGCGGCACCACCTGACTCTCACCTCGAGACGAACGGGGTCTTCACGACCTCGGCGGGCACGCGCTCGCCACGCACGTCGATCTCGACGGTGTCTCCGATCTCGACGGTCGGCGGCACGAAGCCGAGTGCGATGCCGCACTGCAGCACCGGCGAGAAGTTGCCACTCGTCACGACTCCGGCCACCTCACCGCCGACGAGGATCGCCTGCTCGGCGCGCGGCGGGCGCCTCCCTTCGACGCGCATTCCCCGCAGCCGGCGCGAGACCCCGCGCTCCTTCTCCGCCGCGAGAGCGTCACGACCTCGGAATGACGGCTTGCTCCAGGCCACTACCCATCCCAGGCCGGCCTGGAGTGGAGTGATCCCCGGGCCGAGCTCGTGTCCGTGCAGGGGCAACCCGGCCTCGAGCCGGAGGGTGTCCCGTGCGCCGAGCCCCGCCGGGGCGACCCCCGTCGAGAGCACCGCTCGCCACAGGTCGGGTGCTGCCTCGACCGGTACGGCGCACTCGACGCCGTGTTCGCCCGTGTATCCGGTGCCGGCGACGGTCATGTCGACGCCCTGCCATGCCACACGAGCGACGCCGAACCGGGGAACTGCCGCCGCCTCTGGGCTGACCGTCGCAAGGCGCTCGCGCGCATGGGGACCTTGCACCGCGATGATCGCCCTCGTTGCCGTGACGTCGTCGCCACCGATGGCGCCCCGCACCCTTGCGGTGTTCGACGCGTTCGGCATCACGTCGAACGATCCGTCGCGCACCCACCACACGATGATGTCGTCGAGCACGGAGCCCTCGTCGTCGAGGAGGTGCGTGTACTGCGCTCGCCCGACGGCGATCTTGCCGAGGTCGTTCGTGAGCGTCGACTGCAGCCGGTCGAGCGCGTCGTCGCCTTCGACCCGCACGGTGCCGAGATGGCTCACGTCGAACGCGACAGCATCGGTGCGGCAGGCCATGTGCTCGGCGATCGTGCCGGCGCCGTACGCGAGCGGCATCTCCCACCCGCCGAAGTCGACCATCTTGGCCCCGCGGGCGCGGTGCTCAGCGTCGAGCGGCGAGTGGCGCAGCTCGGTCACGACCCGGGACGCGCCGGCGTGTCCTCCATGCCGAACCGCTCGACCAGCGCGGCGTAGTCCCCCCTGTACAAGATCTTCACCCGCACGTCGGGGTAGCCGGCCTCGAGCAAACGCACCTTGCGGTTCTTGCGGGTGACCAGCTGCTGGCGCAACGTCGTGAGCTCGAGGTACACGTCGAAGGCGGGAAGGTAGAAGTCGGGCGTGAACGCCTCGAGCGGCCGTCCCTGCTCGTCGGCGGCGAGCACGAACGTGCGCGGCTCGTAGTGCCACTCGATGCCGTAGAAGTCGAGGAGCTCGGCGAAGCGCCTCTCGGAGTGATGGGCGAACCGGGTTCGCCCGAGCGCGTCCAGAGCCGTCAGGCTCCTGTGCCGAACGCGAGCTGCCCGTCGCCGTGCGCGGCCGCGACGTCGAGGATCGCTGTGTCGAGCTGCTCCTTGACGCCGCTCAGCGGAAGGATGTTCAGCACGCCCTGCCCGCGCTGGACGAGGTCGACGAGCTCGTCGCCGCGGCACAAAACGACGGTGCTCCCGTTGATCACGAGATGGGCGGATGCGATGTCGAGGCCGACGTGCTGACGCAGCTCGGTGAACGCGAGACGAACGGACTCGAGGCGGATGCCCGCATCGAGGAGGTTCTTGATGATCTTCAGCTCGAGCAGATCGCGGTACGAGTACCGGCGTCGTGACCCGCTGCCCGCAGCGTCGGCGAGGCTCGGGCGGACGAGATCGGTGCGCGCCCAGTAGTCGAGCTGGCGGTAGGTGATGCCGACGATCTGCGCGGTTCGCTTGCCGCTGAACCCTTGGTCGGTGCTGTCGCTCACTCTTCCGCCCTCCACCCATCAGCACCGGTCACAGCAGCGTAACTACGCCGGTGTGATCCAAGGTTAGGCTCAGGCTTAGATCAACGTCAACGAACGCTTCAGGCCTGGTGGCGGGCTGTGTCGGGCCCGAGAGCGCTACCCGAAGTCTTCGGGGCTGACGTGCTCGATGAACTCCCGGAACTCGTCGACGAGCTCCTCGGGGTCGCCTTCGGCGGTCTCTGTCTCGATCTGCCCTGCCTCGGCGAGCACCCGCTCCTCGGCGAAGATCGGGGTTCCCGTGCGGGCCGCGAGTGCGATCGCGTCAGACGGACGGCTCGACACCCGGTGCGTGGTCTTGCCGACGACGAGCTCGATCTCTGCGTAGAACGTGTGCTCTCGCAGCTCGGTGACGACGATGCGCTTTGGCTCGGCGCCGATCTCTTCGAGGATGTTGCGCAGCAGGTCGTGCGTCATCGGCCGCGGCACCTCGACGTGCTCGAGCGCGTACGCGATCGCGGCTGCCTCAGCGGTGCCGATGTAGATCGGGAGGACCCGCCGGTCGCCGACCGACTCACGCAGGAGCACGATCGGGGCGTTGGCCGGAAGCTCTACCCGGACCCCGAGCAGCTCCATCTCGACCACGGAGCCACCCTACCCCCGGGCCGTGGGAGCCGTCACCGCACTCCGGTGCCGGGGTACAGGTCGGCGACGAGCATGTCGGGGTCGGCTCGCACCTCGTCGAAAGGCGCCGCAGCGATCATGTCGAGGTTGCGGTAGCGGCCGGCCATGTCGAGTCCGTAACCGAGCACGAACGGGTCGTCGATCGACGTTCCGACGAAGCGCAGCGGCACGGGCACGATGCGTCGGGACTGCTTGTCGATCAGGGTGCAGACCTCGAGCGACGCAGGCTCACGCTGGCGCAGCTCGCCGAGGAGGTACGCGAGCGTCAGCCCGGTGTCGACGACGTCCTCTACGACCACCACGTCGCGGCCGGCGATGTCGATGTCGAGGTCCTTCAACAGCCTGATGCGGCCCGAGCCCCGCGCGTACGACGACACCGCGAGAAAGTCCACGGCGCAATCGATCGTGAGCGCGCGCACGAGGTCGGCGAGGAACACGACGCTCCCCCGCAGCAGCGCGACGAGCACGACGTCGGTCGCCGTTGTTCGCTCGCCGCCGTACGCCTCGGAGATCTCTCGACCCAGCCGGCCGACGACCGTCCGCAGCGCCTCGCGGTCGAGGAGGACGCGTGCCCGCACCGAGTCAGGAGCTTGAGTAGTCGCGGAGCGCGCGCCGGAGCATGGTCGCCCTCATGCTGTCGCCGAGCTGGAGCAACGTCTCGACGGTCTCGATCGCCTGCTCTCGAGCCCGAGGGTTGCGTTGCTTCACGAGCGGCATCACGACGCTCTCGACGAAGCCCGCTTCGCGCTCAGCGCTCGTGCGGTACATGCGCAGGTGCCGGGCTTCGACGCCGAACTGCAGGAACTGCGCGGCGAGCTGAGCGACGCCGAGCGCATCGTCGTCGTAGTACGTCTCACGGCCGACCGCCCGGCCCGCAAGGAGCCCGTAGCTCTCGACCTCCTTGAGCTGCGCGGCGTTGAGCCCGCTCTCCGCCAGGATCTCGTCGAACGTGTAGCCCGCCCCCGCGGGGCGCGGCGCCGCCACTCCGGCGGTCGGCGCGGGACGGGCGGGCGGTGGCGCGGGCGGACCGGGCCGCGGCGGCTTCGGCAGCCAGGACGGCACCGGCTCCTCGGCGTCGATGCTCAGCGCGCTCTCGGGGCTCGGCACGGTGGGAACCGCGACAGTCGGCTCGGACTCGGTGAGCGGCTCGCCGCTGTCGAGCCGATCCTTGATCACCTTGAGCGGGAGGAAGTTCTCGCGCTGCTCGCGCAGGATCCAGCGGAGCCGCTCGATGTCGGCCGGGTAGAACTTGCGGTAGCCCGACGGCGTGCGCTCGGGATCGATCAGGCCCTGACTCTCGAGGAATCGGATCTTCGAGATGGTGACGTCGGGGAACTCGCTCTGCAGGAGCGCGAGGACCTCCCCGATCGACATGTACGCCCGGTCGGTCATCAGCCTGGCCGCCCGCTGAAGAACACCAGCTTGAACTTGCCGATCTGCACTTCGTCACCGTCCGTCAGGGTGATCTCGTCGATGCGCTGCCGGTTCACGTAGGTGCCGTTCAGCGATCCGACGTCTCGGAGCACGTACTCGCCCGCCGGGGCTCGGGACACCTCGACGTGGCGTCGGGAGACCGTGATGTCGTCGAGGAAGATGTCGCTGCGGGGGTGCCGACCCGCCGTCGTGAGCGGGCCGCTCAGGAGGTGGCGGATGCCCGGCTCGGCCCCGGCCTTCAGCACCAGCACGCCCACGTCCGGAGGCAGGTCGCTGCGGTCGATGCGGATGTCGTCGTCGCCCGGGTCGACCACCAGGTCGTCGGGATGGAAGACACCCGTGTGCTCCTCCTTCTGGAGGGACGCCCCGCAGGACGAGCAGAAGTTCGCGTCAGCAGGGTTGCGGTGACCGCACTCGGCGCAGACGATGCTCTCAGCCAATGAACGCCGCGCCTCAGCTCTCCACGAGCGTCAGGTATCCGGCGGCATCGAGCAGCGCGTCGACCTCGGTGGGGTCGCTCATCTCGATGACGCAGAGCCAGCCTTCTCCGTAAGGGTCGTCGTTCACCCGCTGCGGCGTGTCGGCCAAGTCGGCGTTGACGTCGACGACCGTGCCGCTGACGGGCGCGTAGATGTCGGACACCGACTTCGTGGACTCGATCTCGCTGAACGACTCGCCCGCCTTCACCGTCGCACCGGCCGCGGGCACCTGCACGTACACGACGTCGCCGAGCGCGTCTTGTGCATAGTCGGTGATGCCGATGCGCGCACGCTCACCCTCGACCTTCACCCACTCGTGGTCGGCCGAATAACGGAGATCTTCCGGCACGTTCACGAAGGCTGACGCTACAAGAAACCTGCACGTGACGTTGAGGGATGTCAGCTCGAGGCCTTCTAGCCCAGTACCGGTCAGCGGAGCATCTGACGGATGCGTCGCCCGTACTCCTGGGCGAGCCGTCGCGCGTCGGTGTCGGAGCCGGCCTCAGCCCAGACGTGGGTGATGGGCTCCTCCGGATCGGGTAGCGCGAGGACCCAGCCGTCGTCGTGCAGCACCTTCACGCCGTCGACGAGGACGAGCTCGCGGTCCTTCGCGTGCTCGACGAGGCTGCGCATCACCGTGCCCTTCTGCTCCCACGGTGTCACGAGGGTCTCGTGCGCGATGTGCGTGCGGGGCAGGGCGGCGACGACGGATGAGAGGCGCACCGAGCTTCGGGCCATGAGGTCGAGCACCTTCACGAAGGTCGCGGCCGCATCGAACGCGGGCAAGAAGCCCGGGAGGATGAAGCCGCCGTCACCACTTGCGGCGAACCCGACGCCGGGCTCGTTCGCCGCATCCATGAGCGCGGGCGCCGAGAGCTTCGTCGTCAGCACCTTGATGCCCTTGGAGTGGGCGATGTCCGTCGCACGTGACGTGATGTTCACCGGCAGGGCGATGCTGTCGCCCAGCAGGTGGTCGGTCACGAGCGTGACGAGGGCGAGCAGCGACTCGGAGTCGGTCAGGACGTGGCCCTCGTCGTCGATGAGGGTGATGCGCTCGCCGTCAGGGTCGATGACCGCCCCGACATGGGCCCCGGAGGCCCGCACGAGGTTCGCGACGTTCTCGGCGTGGGCCTCGTGGTCGAACGAGATCGCCCCCATGGTGGACGTGTAGGGGTTGACTGCCAGCACGTCGGCACCCAGCTTGGCCAGGACGTTCGGCATGACCAGGGATGTCGAGCCGTACGCGTGATCGATCACGACCTTGAAGCGAGCCTCCGAGATCGCCGAGATCTCGACCGTGCTCTCCAGTGCGATCGCGTAGTCCTCCACGGCCCTCGGCAGGAAGCCGATGTCGCCGATCTCGGCCGCGAAGACCCGCCGGTAGTCCTCACGCTGGAACAGGCGCTCGATCTTGCGCTGCGAGTCTTCGGTGATGTCGGCACCCTCGTTGTCGAGGAAGCGCACGACGACCGACTGAGGATCCCCGGGCTCGAGCCGCACCGAGAGGCCACCGATCTGCCGGGGAGAACGCGTGACGAACCGGGTCACCGGCATGCTCGCGACCTCGAGGTCCATCACGTTCACGCCTGCCGAGTTGAGCCCTGCCATCATCGCCCGCTTGAGCATCCGGGCCGAACGGCTCGAGTCACGCGAGGTGACGACGGTGTCGCCCTTGCGCAGCGTGGTGCCGTAGGCCATCGCGAGACGGGTCGCGAGCTCAGGCGTGATGTCGACGTTCGCCAGGCCCGCGACGCCGTTGCGTCCGAACAGGGACCGCGCGCCGCGCGACTCCCACACGATCGACGAATTGACGACGGCGCCCGCCTCGACGGTCTTGAACGGGTACACCTTCACCCCCGCGGCGAGCACCGAGTTCTCACCGACGAAGCACTCGTCGCCGAGCACGACGCCCTCCTCGAGCCGGGCATGCCCGCGGATGTCGCACGACCGCCCGACCACCGCGCCGCGCAGGCGAGCACCTTCGCCGATGTACGCGTTGTCGTGGATGACGACGCGCTCGAGGTCGACGTCGCCGCGCACCCGCACGTTGGAGCCGAGCACCGTGTACTCGCCGAGACGCGTGCCGGCTTCGACGCGGCAACCCGGACCGATGACCGCGGGCCCGACGACTTGCGCGTCGGGATGCACCTCGGCGCCCTCGCCGAGCCACACCGCCTCCGCGATCTTGAATCCTGGCAGATCGAGGGCGACGCGTCCGTCGAGGACGTCCATGTGACAGCGGAGGTAGGAGTCGAGCGTGCCGACGTCCTCCCAGTACCCAGATGCGATCGCACCGACGAGTCCTTGCCCGTCAGCGAGCAGCCGGGGGAAGACATCGCTCGAGAAGTCGACCTGCTTGTCGCGGTCGATGTACTTGAAGATCTCCGGGTCGAGCACGTAGATGCCGGTGTTGATCGTGTCGCTGAACACCTGTCCCCAGGTGGGCTTCTCGAGGAATCGCTCGATCGAGCCGTCGTCGCGGGTGATCACGATGCCGAACTCGAGCGGGTTCTCGACGTGCGCGAGGGCGATCGTCGCCATCGCCTCGTGCTCGTCGTGGAAGGCGAGGATCGCGCTGAGGTCGATGTCGGTGAGCACATCGCCCGAGATCACCAGGAAGCGCTCGTCGAGCAGCTCTCGGGCGTTGCCGACCGAGCCCGCGGTGCCGAGCGGCGTGTTCTCGGTCGCATAGGTCATCTTCACGCCGAATTCGGAGCCGTCCCCGAAGTAGGTCTGGATCGCCTGCGCGAGGAAGGCGACCGTCACGACGATGTCGTCGAAACCGTGCGTCCGCAGCAGGCCGACGATGTGCTCCATCATCGGCCGGTTGGCCACGGGCAGCATCGGCTTCGGCGCGTTCGAGGTCAGCGGCCGCAGTCGCGTGCCCTCGCCTCCAGCCATGATCACGGCTTTCACGAGTGCCGGCCCTCCCGTCCTTGTCGCCCTTCGCGGAGCGCCCGGCGGGCCTCCGGCACATACGTCGCCGCCGAGTAGTACGCGAGCACGAGGCCAGGAAGCCCGGTCCCCCACGCGATCCAGCGAGCCGCATCGGCGAGCTGTGAGTCGCTCGCCGAGAGCAAGAACGCGGGGAACGAGAACATCAGGGCGAACGTGCCCGCCTTGCCGACCCACTTGACGTCGAACCGCTTCATCCCGAAGAGCGTGAGCAGCGCGAGCGTGCCGCCGACGACGACCTCGCGCACGAGCACGGCGACGCCGAACCATGTCGGCACAGATCCGTCGATGAGGATCGCGCCGCCACAGATGATGAAGACCAGCCGGTCCGCCGTTGGATCAAGGACCTTCCCCAGCTCGGACACCTGGTGCAGATGGCGCGCGGCGTAGCCGTCGACCCAGTCGGTCGCACCGACGAGGCCGAGAAGCCACGCGGCGGATGCTCGGTCGTCCTCGGCGAACAGCAGCCAGAGGAAGAGCGGGATGCAGAGCAGCCGCGCGCACGTGATCGCGTTCGGGATCGTGAGCACACGCGAAGGCGGCGACAGTGCGGTCGCGGCGGGAGCGGGCGTCACTGGCCCAGCCTACGATCCCGGCATGAACGGACGCATCGCCCTCGTGACAGGTGCCGGCTCGGGTCTCGGCGCCGCGATCACTCGCCGGCTCGCTGCCGACGGCGCGCACCTCATCGTGAACGACCTGAACGCCGACGCGGCGGCCAAGGTGGCAGCCGACGTCGGCGGGGAGGCAGCGCCGTTCGACGTCACCGATTCCCGCTCGTTCACGGCGGCGGTCGACGGCGTGGTGGAGCGCCACGGCCGCATCGACGTGCTGGTGAACAACGCCGGGATCGTCCACGACCGCCCGGAGGTGCGGGCTCGGAGCATGGCCAACATGGCCGCGCGCATGGAGGGCCGCGAGGTCGAGCCAGTGAGCGCGACCTCGACGCTGACGGACGAGCAATGGGACCTGATGATCAAGACCCATCTGTACGGCACCTTCTACGGCACCCGGGCCGCGCTGCGTCACATGGAGCCGGTTCGTGCCGGCGCGATCGTGAACCTCGCCTCGATCTACGGCATCGTCGGCTCACCGGGTACCTCTGACTACTCCGCCGCCAAGGGCGCGATCGTCTTGTTCACGAAGTCCGTGGGCCGAGAAGTCGCGCCGTTGGGGATCCGGGTGAACGCCGTCGCGCCGGGGTTCATCGACACTCCCCTGCTCGCGCCCATGGCCGACATGCGCGGGATGCTCGAGATGCAGATCCCGAGCGGACGCCTCGGCGAGGCCGACGAGGTCGCGAACCTGGTGCGCTTCCTTGCTGGCGACGAGGCCAGCTACTGCTTCGGCGACGTGCTGACCCTCACCGGCGGCTACTCGATCTGACCATGCCGACCCTCTTCTCCCGGATCATCGAGGGCGAGATCCCGGGCACGTTCGTGTGGCGCGACGACCTGTGCGTCGGGTTCATGTCGATCAACCCGCTCAACACCGGCCACACCCTCGTCGTACCCCGCGTCGAGACCGACCACTGGCTCGACCTCGACCTCGCCGTCGCGCAGCACCTCATGGTCGTGTCGCAGTTCATCGGCAAGGCGCAGCAAGCGGCGTTCAACCCGACGCGCGTCGCGATGATGATCGTCGGCCTCGAGGTGCCGCACGTCCACCTCCACGTCGTCCCGATCCATCAGATGGGCGATGTCAACTTCGCGAACGCCGCGAAGTCGGCCGATCCCGGCGACCTCGAGAGCGCCGCCGAGGCGATCCGCACCCAGCTCCGCGCCCAGGGCCGCCCCGAAGCCAGCGCGTAGCTCGAACTCGCCCTCGGGAGGTGCCGTGACTGGCTATTCGACACCCGACAGTGACTTCGTCCTGCTGCGTGAGCGGCTCGGTTCGTCGACGGACGAGATCGTTGAGGCGTTCGTCGCGGAGTTCGTCGCTGCATCGCGCATCCCGGCGACGCGCTCCCGCGACCTGGCGGCTGGTCTCATCATCCGACTCACGGACGACGAGGTGCGAGCCGAGTTCCCCTACATGGGCGGCTTCCCTCGTCTCTTCGGTGAGGACCTGCGATGGGAGCACGAACACCAGGGTCCGACGCCGTGGGCGTCCCCGTGACGGGGGCTCCCTTTCGAGTGTTCACGCTCGGGGCACCATGCCGCGCTCCGGCGTGAACACTCAGGTCACTCGAGGTCTGTGGGCGGTGCGTCGGGGTCGGTGGGGTCGATCAGGTGAGGGCCCTTTGTTGCTCACCTTGTTCACGTCGGTGCTGACGGGGTGCATCGTCAACAGATGCGCGGGAGCGGGGATGAGGAGTCCTTGCAGCGACGCGATGTCGTCGTTCGCGGGGTCGAGCCACTCGTCCCACTTGCTCGCCGGCAGGATCACCGGCATGCGGTCGTGGATCGGCTGCATCGTCTCGTTCGCCGACGTCGTGATGATCGTCGACGAGTAGAGCGTCTGCTCGGCCTGGCGGTCGGCGCCGCGCCACGTCTCCCAAAGACCGGCGAACGCCAGCGGCTCACCGTCGAGGCGGTGGATGAAGTACGGCTGCTTGCGCTTCTCGCCGGGGGTGGCCTTCCACTCGTAGAAGCCGTCGACGGGGATGATGCAGCGCTTCTTCTTCAGCGCGTGCTTGAACGCGTTCGAGGTCGCCACCGTCTCGGCTCGCGCGTTGATCATCCGGTTGCCGATCTTGATGTCCTTCGCCCACACCGGCACGAGGCCCCAGTGGAACACCGCGAGCTCGCGGCCGTTCGGGCCGTCGACCACTGCGTAGATGTCGCTCGTCGGCGCGACGTTGTAGTTCTCGGGTAGGAGCGTCTCGGCGAGGCCGGCGCCGAAGTACCGCGCCAGCTGGTCGGGAGGCGTCGCCGCCACAAACCTTCCGCACATCGCGACTGACCGTACAGTGACGCGGGCATGGCTCCACGCTCTGTGTCGGGGTTCGTCGAGAAGCTCGACGCGTGGCAGCAGAAGCGCACCGTGCCCGGTTTCTTCGTCGCCGTCGGCGCCAAGTACCGCGACGACCGCGGCCAGCAATATGCCGCGCTGCTCTCGTACTACGGGTTCATCTCGATGTTCCCGCTGCTGATCGCGTTCGTGTCGATCCTGAGCATCGTCTTGAAGAACGAGCCCACCGTCCGCGACAAGATCATCAACGGGCTCATCGGCCGGCTCCCCGTGATCGGCACCCAGATCAAGACCGATGCGAGCAGCGTGCAGGTGCACGGAGTTCTCGTCGTGATCGGCCTCGCCACGCTCCTGTGGGCGGGCCTCAAGGTCGTGCGGAACGCCCAGAACGCGTTCAACGAGCAATGGGGCGTGCCCTACCTCGAGCGCCCCGGCGTCGTCCGGCAGTCGATCCGCGGGCTCGCGATGCTCGCGGTGATCGGCCTCACGATCGTCGGGGCCACGGCAGTCACGAGCCTTGCCGCGTTCGGGGACTTCCCTGGCCTGACGAGAGTCACTGGCGCGCTCATCGCGATCCTGCTCAACGTCGTGCTGCTCGGCGTGTCGTTCGAGCTCCTCACCGAGCCCACGCTCGGGTTCCGCACGCTGCTTCCCGGCGCCGTGCTGGGCGGGATGGGGCTCTGGGCGGTGCAGCTGGTCGGCGGAACCTACGTCGAGCGCGTCGTCGCCGACGCGAGCGACATCTACGGCGCGTTCGCGACGGTCTTCGGTCTGCTCATCTGGCTCGCGTTGCTCGCCCGGGTCGTGCTCATCGCGAACGAGATCAACGTCGTGTTGCGCCATCACGCGTGGCCGCGAACGTTCCGGCGGTCGGCCACCGCCCATCCTCCTGAGGAGTAACTTCGGCGCTTCCGCGTCGAAACCGAAGCGTCCGCTCTCGGCGCGATCGAGGAGGCACCGGTGGCACAGGTGGTCCGAGCGGCGTTGCTGCAGACGGCGTGGACGGGCGACAAGGAGTCGATGACCCGCGTCCACGAAGACAAGGTGCGGGAGGCCGCGTCGGCCGGAGCGCAGGTGATGTGCTTCCAGGAGCTGTTCTACGGCCCGTACTTCTGCCAGGTGCAGGACGAGGTGTGGTTCGAGTACGCAGAGTCGGTGCCGGGCCCAACGGTCGAGCGCTTCCAGCAGCTCGCCCGCGACAGCCGCATGGTGCTCATCCTCCCCGTGTACGAGCGCGAGCAAGAGGGCGTGCTCTACAACACCGCGGCGGTGATCGACGCAGACGGCACCTACCTCGGCAAGTACCGCAAGACGCACATCCCGCAGGTCAAGGGCTTCTGGGAGAAGTTCTACTTCCGGCCCGGCAACCTCGGGTACCCGGTGTTCGACACCGCGGTCGGCCGGATCGGCGTGTACATCTGCTATGACCGCCACTTCCCCGAAGGCTGGCGAGCGCTCGGCCTCGCCGGTGCGCAGATCGTGTTCAACCCGTCGGCGACGAGCCGCGGCCTGTCGATGTACCTCTGGAACCTCGAGCAGCCCGCGTCCGCGGTCGCGAACGAGTACTTCGTGGGCGCCATCAACCGCGTGGGGGTCGAGCCGCTCGGCGACAACGACTTCTACGGATCGACCTACTTCGTCGATCCGCGCGGCCAGCTGGTAGGTGAGGCCGCGAGCGACAAGGTCGAGGAGCTCGTGATCCGCGACCTCGACCTCGACAAGCTCGCCGAGGTCCGCGGCCTGTGGCAGTTCTACCGAGATCGCCGTCCCGACATGTACGGCCCGCTGACGGAGGCATGACCCGATGACGACGCTGATCACCAACGGCACGGTCGTCGCGCCGAGTGGCGCCGTCGACATGGACGTGCTTGTCGACGGCGAGCAGGTCGTGGCGCTCGTGCAGCCCGGATCGAACGCGCTCGGCAGCGATCTCGCCGCCACGGCGGAACGCGTGATCGACGCGCGTGACAAGTACGTGATCCCCGGCGGAGTCGACGCGCACACGCACATGGAGCTGCCGTTCGGTGGCACGTTCGCCTCCGACACCTTCGAGACCGGCACACGCGCCGCCGCGTGGGGTGGCACGACCACGATCATCGACTTCGCGGTGCAGCGCGCCGGCGAGCGGGTCTTCGACGGCCTCGAGGCTTGGCACGGCAAGGCCGATGGCAACTGCGCGATCGACTACGCGTTCCACATGATCGTCGGTGGCGTCGATGACGACTCGCTCGCGGCGATGGACAGGCTCGTGAACGACGAGGGCATCACGAGCGTCAAGCTGTTCATGGCCTACCCCGGTGTCTTCCTGAGCGACGACGCGCAGATCCTGCCGCGCCATGCAGAAGGCGGCCTCGAACGGCTCGATGATCATGATGCACGCCGAGAACGGGCCCGCGATCGATGTCCTCATCGCGCAAGCGCTCGCCCGCCACGACGTCGACCCGGTCTTCCACGGCCTCACCCGTCCGGTCGCGCTCGAAGAGGAGGCGACGCATCGCGCCATCAAGCTCGCCGAGGTCGCCGGCTCGCCCGTCTACATCGTGCACATGTCGGCGCGCGAGGCCGTCGAGCAGGTGGTGGCGGCGCGCGACCGTGGGGCGAACGTGTTCGGCGAGACCTGCCCGCAGTACCTGTACCTGAACCTCGAGGATCACCTCGGCGCGCCGGGGTTCGAGGGCGCGAAGTACGTGTGCTCCACTCCCCTGCGCTCGAAGCACGAGCACCATCAGAAGGACCTCTGGCGGTTCCTGCGTCAGAACGACCTCCAGGTGGTGTCGACCGACCACTGCCCGTTCTGCTTCAAGGAGCAGAAGGAGCTCGGCATCGGCGACTTCTCGAAGATCCCCAACGGCATCGGCACGGTCGAGCATCGGATGGACCTGCTCTACCAGGGCGTGGTCGACGGCGAGATCACGCTCGAACGCTGGGTTGACGTCGCAGCGACGACCCCTGCCCGCATGTTCGGCCTCTACCCGCGCAAGGGCATCATCGCCCCCGGGGCCGACGCGGACATCGTCATCTACGACCCGCGCGCCACGACCCGCATCAGCGTCGAGACGCACCACATGAACATGGACCACTCCGCCTACGAGGGAACCGTGATCCAGGGGAAGGTCGACACCGTGCTCAGCCGCGGCGAGGTCATCATCGAAGACGGTCAGTACCTCGGGAAGCCCGGTCACGGCCAGTACCTGAAGCGCGGCCTGTCGTCGTACTTGCGGTGATGAGGCGGCGCGGCTGATGGACATCGGGATCGTCCTGCAGACCGATCCACCCGCGCGTCAGGTGATCGAGTACGCGAAGCGCGCGGACGCGCTCGGCTTCTCGCACGTCTGGACGTTCGACTCGCACGTGCTCTGGCAGGAGCCCTACGTCATCTACAGCCAGATCCTCGGCCAGACCGAGCGCGTGATGGTCGGCCCGATGGTCACGAACCCGGGCACGCGCGACTGGACGGTGACGGCCTCGTTGTTCGCGACGCTCGACGAGATGTTCGGGCCTCGCACGGTCTGCGGCATCGGCCGTGGCGATTCGGCGCGTCGCGTGCAGGGCGAGAAGCCGATCGGCCTCGCCGACGTCTCCCGCTCGATCGAGGTGATCCGTGCTCTCGTGCGCGGCGAGGAGATCGACGTCAACGGCCAGCTGATCGAGCTCCCGTGGTGGAACGGCACGCGCAACTTCGAGGTCTGGATGGCCGCGTACGGGCCGAAGGCGCTCCAGGTCTGCGGGTCGGTCGCCGACGGGTTCATCCTGCAGCTCGCCGACGTCGACGTCACGCAGTGGATGATCGCCCACGTGCGCGACGCCGCGGCCGCCGCCGGCCGCGACCCTGCCTCGATCACGATCTGTGTCGCCGCACCCGCGTACGTCGGCGATGACCACGAGCACATGCGAGCGCAGTGCCGCTGGTTCGGTGGGATGGTCGGCAACCACGTCGCCGAGATCGTCGGTCGCTATGGCGGCGACGGCAGCTCGGTGCCTCAGGCACTGACCGACTACATCAGAGGCCGCGAGGGCTACAACTACTCCGAGCACGGTCGCGCCGGCAACACCCACGCCGAGTTCGTGCCCGACGAGATCGTCGAGCGTTTCTGCATCCTCGGCCCTGTCGACTCGCACCTCGAGCGTCTGCGCGAGCTGCGCGCGCTCGGTGTCGACCAGTTCGCCATCTACCTGCAGCACGACGACAAGGACGGCACGCTCGAGGCCTACGGCGAGCACGTGCTGCCCACCGTCACTGCGTGGTGACCGACAGCACGTGATGTGGACCTGCCCGAAGTGTCAGCGGCACTTCGGTCGCGCGAAGCAGTCCCACGAGTGCTCACCCGCGATGACCCTGGACGAGTACTTCTCGACCGGCCCTGAGCGTGAGCGCGCCATCTTCGAGGTCGTACGCGACCATCTCGAATCGCTCGGTCCCGTCCATTACGAGGCGGTGTCGGTCGGCATCCTCTTCAAGCGAGCACGAACCTTCGTCGAGCTTCGGCCGATGGTGAAGTGGGAGGCGCTGTCCTTCGGGCTGACCCGCACGGTCGACCATCCGCGCATCGCGCGCAAGATGAAGGGCGGCCCGCGCACCTATCACGTCGTGAACATCCGCGAGCCCGACGAGGTGGACGATCAGGTGAAGGAGTGGCTGACTGAGTCCTACCTGGACTTCGCGCCCTGACCTGCAGCGATGCGCACCTGGTCGACGAGGCCGGCGCGCTGGGTCATGACCTCTTCGAGCTGCGCCCGGCGCGCGTAGACCGCGTACCACCCGCGGGCGAGGCGCACGAGCCCGACGAGCCACTCGAGGATCCAGATCGCGCAGAGCCCGAAGAGGGGCGCTGTCACGAAGACGAGCAGACCGGCCCAGAAGCCGGATCGGCTGTCGAAGACGACGGCGATCAGCGGCGAGAGCGGGAACGAGAGCGCGGCGAGCACTTCGGAGATGGCTGCGCCGCCCACGTCGAACCAGGCGACCAACAGCCATGTCAGAGGGAACACGATGATCGCGACGAGGATGCGCACAGTGCCCTTCGTGACGGGCGACTTCACGGTGAGACCGGCAACCACGACCAGCAGCGCGGGCACCGCGTTGATGAGGAACCCGGCGATCGCAAACGGGGCCAGCAAGAGCACGCCGATCGCGAGCCACACCGCGCGCTTGAACAGGCTCGTCGGCGTGGCCTGCGGCACGAGCTCCTCGTCGGTGACGCCGAGCGCGTCGAGCGCGAGGCTGTAGCGGCCGAGCTCTCCGCTGAGGCGAGCGCGCTCGTCCGCGTCGGATCGTGCGAGCCGCGCCGCGAGGGGCTCGCGTTGCGCCAAGGGAACCGATTGCTGCGGACGCTCCATGCCCTCGCGAAGTGCGATGTCCGCGGCCCACGAGAACGCAGCGCTGTCGAGGAAGGTGTCGAAGTCGGGCGACACGGCTCGGAGGCGCTCGGTGATCACCGTGGTCAGCGCACGCACCGACTCGTGGTCCTCGTCAGTTGCCTCCGCGCCTTCGGGCAGGATCGCCCACAGCTCGTGGTCGAGGTCGAGCGGCTCGCCTGCCCGAACGAGCACGCGAGACCGCAGCGCGACCTTGTCCTCGAACCAGATGCCGACGGGCACGATCTGGATGTCGTCGACCCCGTGCGCCTTTGCTCCCAGCGCGATCCGCGCGGCGCCGGTGCGGATCGGCGCGAGGCGGGGGATGTCGTGCGTCGTGCCTTCGGGGAAGACGGCGATCGTGCCGCCCTCGCGCAGCTCGGCCTCCGCATCTTCGAAGGCACGACGGTTCGCTGCCCCTGCTCCGCCGTCGACCTGTCGATGGATCGGGATCACGCCCGCCAGCGCCAGAAGGGGCCTGACGAGGATCACCTTCCAGAGCGTCGCCTTCGCCAGGAACCGGGGAAGTCGGCCGAGCGCGGAGACGACGAGCACGGGATCCGCGAACCCGTTGAAGTGGTTCGCGACGACGAGCGTCGGCCGCCGGCCGTCGAGCCGATCGAAGCCGGCCGTCTCGACCTTTCGATAGAAGCCCCGCGTCGCGATCTTCGCGATGCGGAGGACGAGCTGATCAAGGACCCGCCGGATCACGCGCGGAGTGTACGAAGGACTCCGGGTCCGAGGATGGGATCGGGGCCTCCTCTCGACTCCATGCTCCCCACGCCAGCACGCCCCCGAACACGACCCCGAAGAACAGGAAGAGCACCTCGCGCACGTCGTCGGCGTCGCTGAGACCCGGTGCCTTGTGGCCAGCGTGGTAGAGGGCATGGGGCAACGCGAACGCCAGGAACGTGACGAGCGCGACCCACACGCCTGAGCGGCGTCCCCACGCGGCAGCGACAAGCAGGCCGACCCCCGTGCAGAAGAACCCGATGCCGGCGTCGGTCGCGAGGTGCGCGTTGTACGGCGGATCGGCCGAGATCAGGTGCGGCTCGACTCCGGGGAAGCTCTGGTACCAGCTGTGCGGGGCGAGCATCGCCCAGATGCCGATCACTACCTGCGGCACCGCGAGCAGCAGCATCCCGACCCGCACCCACGCCTTCACGGTCGACTCCATGGCGTCGTACGGTACGGAGGGAATGGACTGGTCCCCTAGTCCACTCTTCTGCGAGAGGAGCAGACCACTTTGCTGGACCTCCTGCTCATGCCGTCTGACCGCAACGGACGCCAGGCCGGGCTCGAAGACGCCCTCCGCCGCGCCGTGGCGTCCGGACAGCTGCCTCGAGGTGTCCGGCTGCCGTCGACGCGTGCACTCGCGTCCGAGCTCGGTTGTGCCCGGGCGACGGTGGTGGGCGCGTACGAGCAGCTCGTCGCGGAAGGACTCCTCGTCGCCGTCCGCGGGGCCGGCACCCACGTGGCCGCGGCACCTGGTCTCGCCCCACGAGCCGAAACGTCGCGCGCGCCGGTCGAGGCTCGGCGCTACGCCGCCGACTTCCGGCCCGGCGAGCCCGACCGCGGGTCGTTCCCTCGACGCGACTGGGCGACATCGATCCGTCGCGTGCTCAGCACCGCCCCCGACGATCTCTTCGGCTACGGCGACCCACGCGGCCTGCGCGAGCTGCGCGTCGCGCTTGCCTCGTATCTCGGCCGTTCCCGCGCGGTTCGCGCCGATCCGGAGCACATCGTCATCTTCAGCGGCTTCGCGCAGGCACTGAGCGTGCTCGCGGAGACGTTGCGCACCACCGGCCTCGACACGATCGCGATCGAAGACCCCGCGCTCCCCTTCCATCCCGAGTTCTGCGCTCGTGCCGGCCTCGCGGTCACGCGGGTACCCGTCGATGACGACGGACTGCGAGTCGACATCCTCGACAACACTCGAGCGCGCGCGGCGCTCGTGACGCCCGCGCACCAATATCCCCTCGGAGTGGCATTGGCGCCCGCACGGCGAGTCGCGCTCGTCGAATGGGCGCGACAGTGCGACGGCTGGATCGTCGAGGACGACTACGACGGAGAATTCCGCTACGACCGCCAACCCGTTGGTGCGATGCAGGGTCTCGACCCGACTCGTGTCATCTACGGAGGCACTGCGAGCAAGTCGCTCGCGGCCGGTCTGCACATCGCGTGGCTCGTGCTGCCGCCCCGCCTCGTCGAGCCGGTGACGGAGTCGAGCCGCTGGCGCGTCGGCGTGTCGGCGATCGACCAGGCGGCACTCGCCGACTTCATCACGACGGGTCACCTCGATCGACACCTTCGACACATGCGCGTCGCGTACCGCCACCGTCGAGACGAGGTCATCGCGACGCTCCGGGCGCACGCACCGTGGATGACCATGAGTGGCGTCTCGGCGGGCCTGCACGGGACGGTGCTGCTCGATGGCCCAACGGGTCGGGAGCTCGACCTGCTCGCGCGGGCCGAACGGTCATCGGTCGGCTTCCATCCGTTGAGCGCGCACCGCGACGCGCCCGGCCGTCCGGGGTTGGTCATCGGCTACAGCCGACCCGCCGCGCACGAGTTTCGCGGCGCGCTCGAGCGTCTGGGTCAGCTCGCGTCGACGCTGCCCGTGCCGGGCGCCTGAGCGAGCCGCGACTCGAGCGCCGCGAGCTGGGCCCGCACGGCGCTCAGCTCGGTGACCACGTCCGCGGCCGATGCCGGCGACGCGGCCGAAGCGGCCGTCTCGGCGGCAGCCTCCTCCTCGGCGCGGGCGGACTTGAAGAAGCTCGCGAGCGTGCCCGAGATGATGCCCAGGGTCGCGACGCCGGTGAGCATGAGGAAGACGCCGGCCACGCGGCCGGTCGTGGTCTTCGGCACGATGTCGCCGTACCCCACCGTCGTGAGCGTGACGATGCCCCACCACAGTGAATTGCCGAAGGTCGCGAACCCCGGGTTCGTGGGGTGCTCCGCTACGTACGCCGCCCACGACGAGAAGAGCAGCATGCCCGCGGCGAAGATGCCGACCTGGCCCAGCCGCTGTGCGATCTGCTTTGCGGCGGGCGACACCGCGATGATGCGAAGGAGCCGTGCGAGCCGCGCGAGCTGGAGGACCTGCGTGCCCCCGAAGCCCGGGATGAGGAACCACGGCGCGGTGAGGATCACGACGACGAGGTCGAAGACGCCGGTCCCGGTGCGGAGGTAGTGGCGGATGTACCGCATGTGCACGAGGAGATCGACGACGAACACGATCCAGGCGACGACGTTCACGGCGATCGAGATGCCGCGAATCGGTCGTGGCCCGAGAGAACGCGACGACGATCGGCAGGATCGCGGAGAGCACGAGAACAAGCCGCGTCCGCTCCTCGAACTGCGCGAGCTTTCGAAGCGCAGCCTCAGAACGGGCGCGGTCCGCGAGCTTCTCAGCGCGGCTGGCAGATGCGGGCGCGGGACTGCTCGCCACGGCCGACCATCATGTGCGGCACCGCCGGCTCAACGGGGGATGGTCAGCTGCCGCTTCCGTACGGACGGGTGAGGATCTCGAGCAGATGCCCGTCGGGGTCTGGGAAGTACACGCCGCGCCCGCCGTCGTCATGGTTGATCTCGCCGGGGTGCCGCTGCCCGGGATCGGCCCAGTAGTCGAGGCCTGCAGCGCGGATCCGCCCGAAGATCTCGTCGAACTCGTCCTCGCTGACGAGGAACGCGTAGTGCTGGCCGGCGATCGGACCCGAGCGGGTCTGGTAGTCGAGGCTCAAGCCGTGTGCGACCTCGACGACCATGAACCCGTAGAACGGCTTCGGGTCGGGCAGACCGAGGATCTCAGCGAGGAAAGCCGCGGATCGCTGCTTGTCGGCGCACCAGACGATCGTGTGGTTCAGCGCAACCGTCATGCGCTCGAGCCTAGGCACCGCGGAAGCAGGCTCGAGATGTGTCGGAGCCGGTGACTTCCCCCGATGTCACCGGCTCCGAAACCATCACCGCGGCCTGGTTGACTACCCACCACTGCATCCATCGGGTCGCCGCGATTCCGACGAAATGCTGTGCTCCGCATCACTTGCAACGCTGCAAATCGAGACGGCGGCTCGACCGTAAACGCAGGCCCCGTGAGGTGTCAAGAGTTGATGACGCGCCCGTCACATCATCGCAATTTGACGTATGAGCGAGAAGTGTCAGTAGTGAATTCTTAGTCACCGACGGACTAGCGGCTCACAGCCACGACACGAAGCCCGGCGCCTCGTCTGCGATCGGGCGGAGGTCGACGTCGCGGCCGTCGATCGCAAACTGCAATCGACCGCCCGGCACGACCGACGGCTCGGCGGCGAACCACTCGACCATCTCGGCCCGCTCGCGGTCGTCGAGCCACGCGGGCGGATCGGACGTCGCGCGAAAGCCGCACACGGTCGCGAGGTCTTGGAGCACCGCCCGTTCCCGGCGGCTGAGCAGGTTGTAGCGACGGCGGAAGTAGACGACGTCGGGATCCGGCTCGATCACCGGCGCGAGCCAGAGCCGGTTGGCGGATGTCGCGATCGCGAACCGCGTGCTCGGAGCGGTCGGGTCGTGCAGGTACTGCGTCACGAGCGGCATCTCCCACCACGGCGCGACGTCCGGGCCGACCCGGATCGCGTCGAAGACTCCGACGGACGGCATGATCGGCGCACCGCACGCGAGCAAGTACACGTCGTCGCCCACCACGCTCCGGATGAGCTCGACCGCGTCCCGGTACACCTGCTCGCGTGGCACATCGGTGTGTCGACGGCCGGGCAGCGCCGCCGCGTAGAGGAAGTCGAGCTTGAGATAGGTGAAGCCGTCGTCCACTGCCCGCGTCATCGTCTCCGCGACGATCTCGAGCGCCATCGGATGGGTGAGATCGAGCGAGAAGCACGGGCCACCCCAGTTGTTGCCCGCGAGCACCGGATCTCCGTCGTCATCACGAGCGAGCACCTCGGGATGGCGCTCGACCAGCGCAGCGTCAGCTCGGGCGAGGAAGGGAGCCAGCCACAGGCCAGGCTCGAACCCCGCCTCGCGGATCCTGGTCGCGAGCGCCGCCATGCCCGACGCGAAGTCGTCGTTCGCACGCCAGTCGCCGATGCCTCGTTGCCAACCGTCGTCGATCTGGAACACGTCGAAGGGCATCCCGGCGACGTCGTCGAGCACTTCGTGGAGTCGGGCCTCGGTGATGCCGGTGTAGAAGGAGTACCAGCTGCACCAGATGCGCGGATGGCGCGCGGCGCGGCGGCCGAGACGGTGTCCCAGCGCCTCCGCGTAGCGACCGAACACCTCGCTCTCGGTGCCTCGCTCGACGAGCCACTCCCCCTCGCCCTGCTCGTACCGACCGATGAGCCGCTCGCCGTCGAGCTCGACCCGCCCGCCGAGGTCGAGTGCGCCGAGGAGCACCACCTCGTCCGACCCAAGATCCACGGCGCCCACGGCGCTCCCTCCGTGGTGATTGCTCGTCGCGTACGCGGGGTCGTCGACCATCGGCCACCGCGGCGCGACGGGATTGCGCAATGGGACCTGACTGGGGTCGAGCCACCGCGTGTCGCTCCACGACTGCCAACCGTGCTGGTAGTACCGCCGTGGCGGGGTGGGGAGATCGACTTCCACGGGCTCAGGATCGCGGATCTAGGTCGGTATGTCTCAACCGAGCGCGCCGCGGGTACCGGTCGACGCGAAGCAGGTCCCCACCCAACCGCGCAGCCCGCCCGGCCCCGCGCCTTTGTCCACCCCGACAGGCGGGCTGCGCAGGTGGGACGACCCTCAGCCTGTGCGCAGCACCAGCGCGATACCTCGGCCGAGGCCCTAGGTGAACCGCGCCGCGCGCGTGCCCGGAGGGTTGAAGACGCCTGGAATCGCGTCCGGGTTGTCGACGAGGACCTCGCCTTCGAGTCCATCGGGGTCGCGAAAGAAGACCGAGTACGCCTCGCCGAAGTCCGTGACGAAGTCATCAGCGGCCCCGCGCTCCATCAGCCGGCGTCGGATCTCCTCGAACGCTTCTATGTCCTTGGCGCGAAGACCGATGTGGTCGATGCGCCCACGGCCGAACATCGGCACCTGCCGGGCTGCTTCGACGTTGCCCTCGATGTCGAAGACGTTGAGCATCGTGCCGTCGCCGATGTCGACGATCGACATGCGGAAGGGGGTCTCGCCATGAAGTTGGCGCTCGTCGTTGACGACCGTCGCCTCGAACACATCCCTGTAGAACGCGTGCAAACGATCGGTGTCACTCGTGAGGGTCGCGACGTGGTTGATGCCCTTCAGCAACATGCTGGGAGCGTAGGTCAGGGAGTGAGTTGACCTCGTGCGCGTGTGCCGGCTGCGCCGTCGGGGTACAAGCCGACCATGCTTCTCTTTCTGATTGCCGCCGTCATCGCCATCGTTGGCGTGGTCCAGCTGTTCCAAGGCCAGATCTTGTTCGGGCTGGTGCTGCTCGTCGTCGCCTGCCTCGTGGGCCCCGGCGGCTACAGCGTCTTCCGCTCACGACACGCCTGAGGTTGCGCGTCCTCGTGACGCTGCCGCGAATACTCTCGCCCGGTGCCCAAGCCGGTGATCATGGCGGTCGACGATGACCCTGCCGTCCTGAAGGCGATCACTCGCGACCTGCAGGCTCGCTACGCGGAGGACTACCAGGTCGTCAGCATGCCGTCGGCGCCTCCGGCGTTGGCTCGGCTCGGCGGGTATGCCCTCAAGGACCGGCCGGTCGCGGTGATCATCTCCGACCAGCGCATGCCGACGATGACCGGCATCGAGCTGCTCGAGCGAGCCAAGCGCGAGGCGCCCGAGGCAAAGCTCGTGTTGCTCACGGCGTACGCCGACACCGATGTCGCGATCAAGGCGATCAACGACATCAAGCTCGATCGCTACTTGATGAAGCCGTGGGATCCGCCCGAACACAAGCTGTATCCCGCGCTCGATGATCTGCTCGACGATTGGCAGCGCAACCATCCCGATGATCGCGCACCAGTGCGCATCGTCGGTCATCGTTGGTCCGAGCGCAGCCACGAGCTCAAGACGTTTCTCGCACGAAACTACGTCCCCTACCGATGGCTCGACCTCGAGCGCGACGAAGAGGCGCAACGCCTCCACGATCTCGCGCACGCACTGCCGGACGATCTTCCGCTCGTGCTCGTCACCGACGGAGATCCTCTGAGGTCACCGACGACGCGCGATGTCGCGTCCGCGCTCGGCTTGCGCACGACCGCCGAGAAGCCGCTGTACGACCTCTGCATCGTCGGCGGGGGGCCCGCGGGGCTCGCTGCCGCGGTGTACGGAGCGTCGGAGGGACTCGACGTGGTGCTCGTCGAGGGACACGCGCCCGGCGGTCAGGCCGGGCAGAGCGCGGCGATCGAGAACTACCTCGGATTCCCGAAAGGCCTCTCTGGAAGCGAGCTCGCTCAGCGAGCGATGGACCAGGTCCGCCGGTTCGAGGCCGAGGTGGTCCTCGCGCGCGTCGTGGTGGGGTTCGAGGCACGGGGGCCGGTGCGCGCGGTGCGCTTCGACGACGGCACCGAGATCGAGGCGCGGGCGTTGCTCGTCGCCTCAGGTTGCTCGTACCGGTGGCTCGAGGCGCCGGGGATCGGCGAGCTCACCGGCCGCGGCGTCTATTACGGGGCGAGCGCATCACAGTTCGCGTCCGTCGAGGGTGACGACGTCTACGTGGTGGGAGCAGCGAACTCGGCGGGCCAGGCAGTGGTGAACCTCGCGCGTTTCGCCCGGCGTGTCGTGCTGCTCGTGCGGGCCGACTCGCTCGAGGCGAGCATGTCGCACTACCTCATCGAGCAGATCAGGGCGACGCCCAACGTCGAGGTGCGCCTGCAGACCGAAGTCGTCGGCGGGAAGGGCGGCGACCACCTCGAAGGCCTCACCCTCGCCGATCACGGCGCGGCCACGAAGACCGACGTGGAGACGAACTGGCTGTTCGTGTTCATCGGCGCGGCACCACGGACGGAATGGCTGGGTGACGACGTCGCCCGCGACGAGAAGGGGTTCGTGATGACAGGGCGAGACCTGCCTCGAAGGAAGGGATCTCCGCGATGGCCGCTCGAACGCATCCCGTTCATGCTCGAGACGAGCGTGCCGGGCGTGTTCGCTGCGGGCGATGTCAGATTCGACTCGATGAAGCGCGTTGCGTCTGCCGTCGGCGAAGGCGCGATGTCGGTGCACCTGGTGCATCGCTACCTGGCGACGATCTGATGCTGGCCGACGAGCTGCGTCCGATCTTCATCTTCGACGGGCTCACCGACGCGCAGGTGGCCGATCTCGCTGCGGTCGCCGAGAAGGTCGCGTTCGAGGTCAGCGAGGAGCTGTTCAAAGAGGGTGATCCCGCCGACTTCTGGTGGGTCTTGCTCGACGGCAGGGTCCAGATCGTGCGCAGGGCGGGGCGGTCGGAGCCGGTCGTGATGATGACGATGGAGAGGCCCGGGCAATGGGCGGGCGGCTTCCAGGCGTGGGCCGACGCGAGCTACCTGGCGACTGGCCGAGGCGAGGACGCCGGTCACATGCTCAGGGTCCCCTCAGCCGACCTCGGTCGGCTCGCTGGCGAGTGGACACCGTTCGGCGTGCACATGATCAAGGGCTTCTTCCAGACGGTGCGCAGCATGGACACTCTGTCTCGACAGCGTGAGGAGCTCATCAAGCTCGGGGAGATGTCGGCCCGACTCGCGCACGAGATCAACAACCCGGCCTCGGCTGCCGCACGGTCCGTCGACGCGCTCAGCGCCACCTGCGACTCGATGCTCGCCTCCTTGGTGCAGCTCTCCGAGCTCTCGCTGTCGTCTGAGCGCTTCGTCGCCATCGACGCGCTGCGACGAGAAGTTGATCCGTCGGCCGTGCGTGACGCGGGCGCGCTGGCCGACGCCGAGGAGGAGCTCTCCGATTGGCTGTCGGACCACGACGTGAGCGCAGGGTGGCGCATCGCTCCCCCGCTCGCCGCTGCCGGCGTCGACGTCGCGTGGTGCGAACGCGCTGCTGCGATCCTCGAGGGTGACACGCTCGAGCCCGGCCTGGAGTGGCTTGCGAACACGCTCGCGAGCCAGGCACTGCTCGCGGAGATGAAGAGCTCGACCGGACGTGTGTCCGAGCTCATCGACGCGGCGAAGTCGTACTCGCAGATGGATCGTCCGTCGATGCAGACGACCGACGTGACCGAAGGCATCGAGAGCACGCTCGTGATCCTCAGGGCCAAGCTCACGGACCGCATCAAGGTCGAGCGCGACTATGCGCCCGACGCGCCGCGGGTCTTCGCGAGTCCGGGCGCTCTGAACCAGGTGTGGACGAACCTCATCGCCAACGCGATCGACGCGATGGAGGGCGAAGGCACGTTGCGCCTGACGACACGGGCGGAGCCCGACCGCCTCGTCGTCGAGGTCACGGACAGCGGGCCCGGGATGCCTCCCTACGTGCAGAACCGGGCGTTCGAGCCGTGGTTCACCACGAAGGATGTCGGGAAGGGCACCGGGCTCGGGCTCGACATCTCGCGCAAGATCGTCGTCGACATGCATCACGGCGAGATCTCCATCCACTCGACGCCGCGCGGCACGACGATGCGGGTCAGCCTGCTGCGGCCGCCGGGCTGAGCCTCAGCAGCACGACGCCGTTCGCGAACGTGCGGCTCTCGACGAGTGTGAGGTCGAGGTGCACGCCGTCGGGGAAGAGGCGCCGCCCTTCTCCGATCACGACGGGGTGGATGTAGAGCCGGTACTCGTCGATCAGGTCGTGCGCGATGAAGGTCGCGGCGAGGTCGGCGCCACCCACGGACATGTCGCCGCCGGGCTCGGACTTCATGTCGCGGATCTCGTCAGGATCGACCTCGCGCATGAGTGTGGCGTTCGGGCCGACCCGCTCGAGCGTTCGTGACACCGCGATCTTCGGCGTCTCACGCCAAATGGCGGCGAACTCCCTGACCGGCGCTGGCGCCTGCGGATCGGCGTCGGCGGTGGGCCAGAAGCCCTCCATGAGCTCGTAGTTCACGCGGCCCTCGATGAACGCGCTCATCTCCCTCAGCTCGTTGTTGAAGTGCTGGTGCAGCTCGTCGCTGATGAGGTGCCAGCCGAGATCGTGGTCTGGCCCCTCGAAGTAGCCGTCGAGCGACACCGACATCATGAAGACCAGCTTTCGCATCAGCCGATCAGCTCGATGCCCTTGCGGTGACGGACGGCGAGGTCTGCGTACGCCGACGGGTTCGTCTGCACCCAGAACTCGGCGGGCGTGCCAGCGATCTCACGCTTCACGACGGCGGGTGATCCCGCCGCGAGCACACCCGGAGGGATGTCGGCGTTCGCGGCGACGAGCGAGTGCGCGGCGACGAGTGTGCGAGCGCCGACCCGCGCACCGTCGAGCACCGTGGTGCCGTTCGCGATAAGTGCCTCCTCCCCGATGGTCGCCCCGTGCACGACGCAGATGTGGGCGACAGTCGCCCGCTCGCCGATCTCGGTGGGCATGTCGGGCGGCCCGTGGAGCAGCGAGTTGTCCTGCACGTTGGCGCCTCGGCGGATGATCACCGGTGAGTAGTCAGCCCGGATCACGACCCCGTACCAGACCGAGGCGCCGCTCTCGACCGTGACGTCGCCGATGAGCGTCGCAGTGGGAGCGATGAACGCGTCTGGCGCGATCGTGGGCGACTTTCCTTCGAACGAGAAGAGCGGCATGCGGCCGACCGTAGCCCCACGATTTGGGCACGGAGCGGGACGTTGTAACACGGCGTCCACTTCGTGCGATGTACCCCGTGCGATGCGACTTGCCCGTGCTACGCCAAGCTGTCGCGCCCGAGCGACGGCGGGCGGGCCGCTTCGCGTTGGAGCGCTGGAGGCTCCCGTCTGGCGGGTAGTGGCGGGAGCCTTCAGTGTGCACAAGCCTGGCGGCCGGGCGGTCCAATGAGGATCAGGCTCGCTCGGTCGGCAAGACGCCCCGCGCTCCTCTGGGCCATCCCGCGGCCCGACTCGACCCTCGTCCTCATGCGCGGCGAGTTCGACCTCGACGCTCGGCGAGACCTTCATGGTGAGGTCGGCTTGCTCCTGTCGACCTCACCCGCCGAGATGGTGCTCGACATGGCAGGCGTGCGCTTCCTCGATGCCGGCTGGTCGGGCGTGGTGGCGCAGCTGCACCACCGGGTCGTGCGTCAAGGCGGCGGCACGATGCGGATCTCCGCGGTGTCACCGATCGCGCGTCGAGTGCTCGATATCTGCGGCCTCACGTCGCTCAGCGGCCTCGAGCTCGCAGCACCACCCGTCGCCTGATTCGGTGACGATTCGCTGGTGCGCTTCGACCTGAGATTCAGGAGCCGGTGATGCGGTTCACCCGGCGGGTTGGCGATCGACCTCAGACCGACCTCAGTCCGGGTCGAAGAGGGCCGCGACGCTCGTCCGAAACGGCACGGGCGTCTCCAGATACGCGAAGTGGCCGCAACCGGCCAACGCGACGAAGCGGCATCGCGCGATCGTGTCGGCGATGTCTCGGGCGATCTGGACCGGGATGAGGTCGTTCTCGCCGTGGATGACCGCTACGGGGATGTCGGTCTCGCTGAGTCGCGAGACCACGTCGTAGCCCTCGCGGTCCCATGTCTCCTCGTAGAGCCGGTTCTCGATCGCTCGCGCGGCCAGGACGCGCTCGCGGGTGAACGCCGCCCTCAGACGCGGCAGGAAGCGCTCGAGGAGGTCGGGTTGGCGCAATGCCGAGCTGAAGTGCAGTCGGTAGTACGCGAGGTCGGTGTCGATGTCGCCGGCTTCGTAGGCCGGGCTCGAGCGCAACGCGGCCATGCGCTCCACCACTTCAGGGGATCGCGTTCGCGCCAGCTCCTCTCGCAGAGCGACAACGCCGCTGCGCGAGAGCGGAGCGGTGTTCACGAGGATCAGATGCAAGAGCCGCTCGGGATGCTGGAGGCCATACTCGGTGGCCAGGAGCCCTCCCCACGAGTGCCCGAGCACCGCGAACCGTTCGAGTCCGAAGTGGTCGCGGACGCGGTCGAGGTCCGCTACTTCACTCGCGATGCTGACGTCGTCTGGTCGCTGACCGCCAAACGACCTCCCGCGACCCCGTTGGTCGTAGTACACGAGCCGAAACGACTCCGCGAGCCGATCCATCTCAGGGAGCAGATACTCATGGTCGAAGTCGGGCCCACCGTGCACGACGATGATCGGCGTGCCACGTCCGATGTCGCGCACATACAGACGCTCGATCCCGCTGCCCAGGTGCTGCGCGTGAGGAGTGAGACGGCCCGTCATCGCGAGCCATTCTCTAGCGCCTAAGCCGGCGGAGCGACGGGCGGTAGCACCACGGTGGCGTGCAGATCGATGGTGTCGCTCCCCGAGCTCCCCAGGACGAGTTGCACGTCGGCTGAGCCCTCGCTCACCACGATGACGCCGGGGCCGAAGCTCGGGTGGAATCCCCAACCGTCCGACTCGTCGTCGTCGAAGAGGTACAGCTCGTACGCGAGGCTGTTCACGTCGTCGTCGTCGAGGACATACGTGCCGTCGCCGTGGAACGAAGGGATCGCGAAGCAGAAGCCCGACACCGTCCCCTTCGTCATCGGGGCCGGGTCGATGCACTCGACCGAAACGGCGAGAGCTCCGTCGTCCGTGCGCCACGCTTCGACGGCAAGGCCTTCGGCCGCTCCGGTCACGTAGCCACTCAGCTGGACTCGGCTCGCGCTCGTGCGGGCGACACGGCGGGCTCTCGCTTCGGCCTCGCTCTTGGCGTCCTGCTCCCTCTTGTTCGCCGCGGTCATCGCTTGGTAGTCCTTGATGGACTGCGGGGTGATGGCCGAGATGATCGCCTCGTCCCGCATGAGCTTCGCGTCGCTCTCGATCTCACGGCCGAGGCGCTCGTTCTGCTCCTCCGCGGTCTTCTGGTCTCGAGGATCGCTTCCGATGTTCGTGGCGTTCTTGATCTCCTGCCGGGCCCATCGCTTCGCTTTGCCGAACAGCGAACTCAGCGTCTCGTCCTCTGCCATGGAGCTCCCCTCGCGCCGGCTCGCCCGAGCGACGAGTGGAGGCGTGAGGGTAACGCGACCGTCACCTCACTCCAAAAAATCTGTCTCCTCAAGCCGAGCTCGATCAGCAGCGGCGCGGCGAGAAGGCGGGCGCGCCAGCCGCCCGGCCACACGGCTGCATCACGGATACGCCGAGCCGGGCGCGTCACCCTCTTGGCTGCCCAACCTCCACAGGGTCAGAGTGCGTCAAGTGGTCGCGATCGGGTGCGCCGGCGCCAAGGTTGTGGTCGACGGCGAGGTGGTGGTCGCCGCCGCTGTCGTGCCAGGCGCCGCGGTAGTCGGTGCCGTCGTCGTGGTTGTCGCCGACGGCGGGAGCGCGGCGATTGCTGCCTGCAGGGCCGCCATCGTCGCAGTGTCGACCGTGCCCGTCGGCTCGAGCCCAGAGGCGGTCTGGAACTGCTTCACGGCGTCGGTGAGCTCAGGAGTCCATTTTCCGTCGACCGGACCGGAGTAGTACCCGAGCAGCTTCAGCACGCTCTGCAGCGCGGCAGTCTGCAGGCTCGCCTTCGCGAGCTTCTTCTCGAGCGCGAGGGCGGTGGCCTGGTCGACGAAGCCCGTCGCAGGGAGGCCGCTGTCGGTCTGCAGCTTCTCGACCGCCGCAAGGGTGATCGGGCCGTAGATGCCGTCCACCGCGCCGGTGTAGTAGCCCGCGGTGGCCAGGTCGGTCTGGAGCTCCACCGAGTAGGCGGTGATCTGCTTCACGGCCTCGGCTTGCTGGGCATCGGTGAGGCAATTGGCGTCCAGCAGCAGCTTCGACCACGCCACTTCGAGCGCGAACGCGGCCGAGTTGACCGCGGCAGTGGCCTGCAGCAACGGGGTCGAGTCGTTGATGCCGGCCGTCGCGGTCGTGGAAGTCAGACTCGGCCTGCTTCACGCGAGTGATCGTGGCCGGCGGTACGAGCGTGGTCGTGGTCGCCGGCGCCGCGGTCGTCGCACCGGCGTTTCCGGCGGCGGACTGGGCTGCCGCAAGCGCGGCTTGCGCGTCAGCCAGATCCTGCTGGGCCTTCGTGACGTCGCTCTGCGCGGCGTCGACCGCGGTCACCGAGGTGGTCACCGCGTCCTTGGGTGCGAGAAGGTCGGCACCGCCGGTCTTCACGTCGCCGACAGTGGCCTTGCTGTCGGGAGTGAAGAGCTTGCCGTAGCGATCGAGCACGGCCACATAGTCCGAAGCGTCGCTGCAGAGCTGCTTCTGCGCAGACGTCAGCGAACCGTTGGCCGTGTCGAGGTTGCTCTTGCGCGGTCGTCACCTGCGCCTGTGCGGCGGCAACAGGGTCTGCCGGCGCCGTAGCCGCGGTCGTCCCGCTCGAGCTCCCCGAGTCGTCGCCGCATGCCGCGAGCACAACTGCGACACCTGCCGCGATCGCCGCGCACCGGACGAACATCCAACCTCGCGAGTTCTTCGCACGCGTTCCTGCTTGCCGCATCACTTTCCTCCTTGTGTGAGGACGCGTCGGGCGCTGACCGTGGCCGGCCCAACTGCGCGGTCTTCAGGTGCTCTTCAGCTCTGAACGAGGCTATGCGGCCCGAGTCGCGGACCTGCGGTCATCGCGCATTCCCCCAGGTCTACGCGCTCGCAGGGAGTCGACGGTCTCGTGTCTGCTTCCACAGCAGATCGATGACGATGCTGATCACAAGGATCGCGACGAGGGTCACCGCGGTCGCCGGTTCGTCGACGAGCGTGGTGAACGCGAAGGTGACCAGCACCGTCACGGTGCTCGCGATGCCGAGCAACAGGATCGCGGCGTGCGCGCCGGTCTCACGCCGCACCCGAAGGTGAGCCGCGGTGATCAACGTGAACACGCACAACGCGATCGCGCTGCCGATCGAAGCGATGGAGGTCAGGTCGAAGCCGACAGCGAGGACGATCGCGATCACAGCAGTGACCAGGATGCCCACCGGCGCCCGTCCCGCGACGCGTCGACCGAGCTCGGGCGGGAACTGTCGCTTCGCCGCCATGTCTTCGCACAGCCCAGCCGCCGGATAGAGGCCGGCGTTCGTTGCCCCCGAGGTCGCGAACAGGGCCGTGACCGTCATCAACCAGTAGCCCGCCCGGCCCAGGGTGGGCTCGGCAGCAACCGCCAGCGCGGTGCCGCCGGAGTCGATCACCTCCTGCACGGTGAGCGTGCCGAACACCCCGAGCGAGACGGCGACGTAGATGACGGTCGCGATGCCGAGCGCGAGGTAGATCGCGCGAGGCAGCTCGCGGGAAGGGTGCTTCAGGTCCTTCGCGGTGAACGTCACGACGCCGAATCCCAAGAACGCGAAGAACGTCAACGCGACGCTCGAGACGATGTCCTTCACAGACGGATACCCCGACACCGCCAGCAGGTCGATCTTGAGGTTGGCGAGAGTCGTCACCGCGAACAACGACAGGATGCCGATGACGACGATGACGATGACCGTCTGCACTCGCGCAACCGCGCGCGAACCCACCACGTTGAGGAGCGTCATCGCGACCACGACCAACACGGCGAACACCTTCAGCCAGGTCTCGCTTCCGTCGGCGACCGCTTCGCTCGCGTAGCTGCCGAACGACACTGCGACCATCCCAGTCACGATGGCGTTGGCGGCGAGGATCAGCCAGGCGATCACGCCTGTGACGTGACCATCGCCGAACCCTCTTGACACGTACTCGAGCATCCCGCCCGCCGAGGGGTAGCGAGCACCGAACTTGGCGAAGGAATACCCCTGGAGTCCGGCGACGGCACCCGCGATCAGGAACGAGATCCACACCGCGGCGCCGGCGACCTCGCCGGCGGCTCCGAGCAGCGAGAAGATGCCCGCGCCGACCATCGCCCCGACGCCGATGAACGCGGCCTGGCGAACCCCGAGCATCCTCCGTTCGGTCGCTGGCGCCACTTCCGCGCCACCTGCCGTCGACACGGCTGCACCATAAGGGAACGGTTGTTGCAACCCGGGCATCGTCGCCCGTTGTTCACCCGGCCGGGTTACATTCCGCCCGGCGTGCCAAGACGCGCGCAAGGAGGGCCGTCGAGTGCTGAACCTGCGCAACCGCAGCTTCCTCAAGGAGATCGACTTCGAGCCGCAGGAGCTTCGGTTCCTGCTTGCAGCTCTCGGAGGCGCTGAAGATCGCCAAGTACGCCGGCACCGAGACGAAGCGCCTCGACGGCAAGGAGATCGCGCTGATCTTCGAGAAGACGTCGACCCGCACACGGTCGGCGTTCGAGGTCGCCTGCGTTCGACCAGGGCGCACACGTCACCTACCTCGATCCGTCGGGGTCGCAGCTCGGGCACAAGGAGTCGGTGGCCGACACGGCACGCGTGCTCGGCCGGATGTACGACGCGATCGAGTTCCGCGGCAACAGCCAGACCGACGTCGAGGAGCTCGGCCGAGTACGCCGGCGTGCCCGTCTACAACGGGCTCACCGACGAGTGGCACCCCACCCAGATGCTGGCCGACTTCCTCACGATGCACGAGGCGAGCGGGAAGCCCTACGACGCGTTGGCGTATGCCTTCGTCGGCGACTGCCGCTTCAACATGGGACGGTCGCTGCTGGTCATGGGGGCGCTGATGGGTGCCGACGTGCGCCTCGCGGGCCCGCGATCACTCGCGCCCGCCCGACGACGTCGTCGAGATCGCCGCACGAGATCGCGGCGCGCGACCGGGCGCGACGATCACGATCACCGACGACGTCGACGCGGCCGTCTCCGGCGTCGACTTCGTCCACACCGACGTGTGGGTGTCGATGGGTGAGGCGAAGGACGTGTGGGACGAGCGCGTGCAGCTCCTGGCGCCCGTACCAGGTGAACGCCGCGCTGCTGCGCGAAGACCGGCAACCCGAAGGTCAAGTTCATGCACTGCCTTCCCGCGTTCCACGACCCGAACACGGTCGTCGGCCGCGAGATGATGGAGCACGACCGGCATGACGAGGGGCTCGAGGTCACGGGCGAGGTGTTCGAGTCGCCGGCCAGCATCGTGTTCGACCAGGCCGAGAACCGGCTGCACACGATCAAGGCCCTCCTCGTGGCCACGCTCGGCGGCTGAGGCCCGGCATGCGCATCCTCGTCGCCCTCGGCGGCAACGCCCTGCTCGAAGCGGGGCGAGCCGATGACGGCCGACGTCCAGCGCGCCAACGTCCGGATCGCAGCCGCGTCGCTGGCGCCGGTCGCCGGCGACGCACCAGCTGGTGCTCTCGCACGGCAACGGCCCACAGGTCGGCCTGCTCGCCCTGCAGGCGGCGGCCTACACAGACGTCGAGCCCTACCCGCTCGACGTGCTCGGCGCGCAGACCGAGGGGATGATCGGCTACCTGATCGAGCAGGAGCTCGGCAACCTGCTGCCCGCCGAGGTCCCGTTCGCCACGATCCTGACGATGATCGAGGTCGACGCCGAACGACCCGGCCTTCGACGATCCCGACCAAGTTCGTCGGACCGATCTACGACGACGCGCGAAGCCGAGCGAGCTGGCCGCCGAGAAGGGCTGGGTGTTCAAGCGCGACGGCGAGCACGTTGCGCCGCGTCGTCGCCGTCGCCGCGCGCCGAAGCGCATCTTCGAGATCCGGCCGATCCGGTGGCTGCTCGAGCACGGCACGCGTCGTCATCTGCGCCGGTGGTGGCGGCATCCCGACCACGTGGGTCGCCGGGCCAGCGAGCGCACGCTCACCGGCGTCGAGGCCGTGATCGACAAGGACCTCGCCAGCGAGCTGCTGGCACGCGAGGTCGACGCCGACCTGTTCGTCATGGCCACCGACGTCGACGGCGTCTACGACGGATTGGGGCACGCCGGAGCAGCGGCGGCTCGAGCGGGTGACGCCCGACGAGCTGCGAGCCATGGACTTCGCGGCCGGGTCGATGGGGCCGAAGGTCGACGGCGCGGTCGCAGTTCGTCGAGCGCACGGGCAGGCGCGCGGCCATCGGCGCGCTGGAGGACATCGAGCAGATCGTCGCGGGACGCGCGGGCACGAACGTCGTCGCCAGCGCGGCGGCGACGACAGATGAGGAGACGCGATGAGCTGAGTTCGGCGTGCACTCCGAGGTGGGCAAGCTGCGCAAGGTCATGGTCCACCGGCCGGACCTCAGCCTGAAGCGGCTCACGCCCGACCAACCACGACGAGCTGCTGTTCGACGACGTGCTGTGGGTCGAGCGGGCCCAGTACGAGCACGACCAGTTCGTCGCCGCGCATGCGCGAGCGGGGCGTCGAGGTCTTCCTCCTGTCCGGACCTCCTCGCCGAGGCGCTGGCGGCGCAGCGACGAGGCGCGGCAGCGGCTCATCGAGCTGGTCGCCTCGGAGTACACCGTGGGCTGGTCGCTCGTCGACGAGGTCCGCGCGCTGCTCGGCGGCGCTCGCAGCCGGAGCAGCTGGCCACCCACCTCATCGGCGGCCTGACGGTCGGCGGAGGCCGGGCTCGACCTCGGCGACGGCCGCCGAGGTGTCGCTGATCGGCGCCGCCCTCGACGACACGAGCGCGTTCGTGCTGCCGCCGCTGCCGAACACGCTGTTCACCCGCGACTCGTCGTGCTGGATCTACGGCGGCGTCTCGGTCAACCCGATGTACTGGCCGGCCCGCCGCCGGGAGGCGCTACAACGTCGCCGCGATCTACCGCGCCCACCCGATGTTCGCCGGCGCGGACTTCGAGTTCTGGTACCCGCACGAAGGCGACGACGGCCGATTCGAGACCGCCGACTTCGGCCGGTCGTCGCTCGAGGGCGGCGACGTGATGCCGATCGGCAACGGCACCGTGCTCATCGGCATGAGCGAGCGCACCCAGGGCCGCATGATCGAGCAGATCGCCAAGGCGCTGTTCGCCAAGGGCGCGGCCGAGCGGGTGATCGCCGTGCGTGATGACGAAGGACCGGGCGCACATGCACCTCGACACGGTCTTCACGCTGCTCGACCGCGACAAGGCGACCGCCTACCCGAAGGTCGTCGACGAGATCCGGGCGATCAGCCTGCGCCCGGGCGCGCACGACGGGCGACTTCCACGTCACGGTCGAGACAGACTTCCTCGGCGCGGTCGCCGACGCGCTGGGGGTGCCGAAGCTCCACGTCGTCGAGACCGGTGGCGACGAGTACCAGCAGGAGCGCGAGCAGTGGGACGACGGCAACAACGTCGTCGCGCTCGAGCCGGGCGTCGTCGTCGCCTACGAGCGCAACACCTACACGATCGCCAAGATGCGCGAGGCCGGCGTCGAGGTCGATCGCGATCGCCGGCTTCGAGCTCGGCAAGGGCCGCGGCGGCGGCCACTGCATGACCTGCCCGCTCCTGCGAGATCCGATCTGAGCCGAAATCAGTCGAGGAGGGACCGATGCTGGACGTGGGGTGGGTCCGCTGGGTGGTGGCGGGTGATCGTGGTGCTGGCGATCGTCGCTCTCCTGGCACTGGGCACGCAACGATCCCGGGGTCGGCGGGCGGTTCCCTGATCCGCCGAGCTCGAGCTCACTGGTCACGGGTCACCGTGTCTGACTGAGGCTCCCTCTGACTGACCCCGCCGGCCGAGGCGCCGGCGAAGCCCCGGTTCGCGCTTGCCCTCGGCGTACACGATCCTCTTCGCGCTGATCGTCGTCACCGCGATCTGCGACCTGGATCATCCCGGCCGGCCGATACGACCTCGACCCGACGGGCTCCCCGATCCCCGGCACCTACCACGAGGTGCCGTCGACCCCGTCGCGGATCATCGTCGACTCGCTCAAGGCGCCGATCAACGGTCTCTACGGCATCCAAGACCCGGCCACGGGCAACGTCGACGTGTTCAACAGCGGCGAGCTGTTCGGTGCGATCGACGTCGCGCTGTTCATCCTCGTCATCGGCGGCTTCATCGGCATCACGATGAAGACCGGCGCGATCCAGGCCGGCATCGCCTTGATCGTGCGCCGCCTCCACGGGCGAGAGCGATGGCTGATCCCCATCCTGATGACCGTGTTCGCGATCGGCGGCACGACGTTCGGCATGGCCGAGGAGAGCCTCGCCTTCTACGTCGCTCGTCATCACCGTGATGATCGCCGCGGGCTACGACGCGCTCGTCGGGGCCGCGGTCGATCCTCCTCGGCTGCGGCATCGGCGTGCATGGGCTCCACCGTCAACCCCTTCGCGACGGGCATCGCGTCCGGCTTCGCCAACATCTCGCTGACCGAGGGCCTCGGTCTGCGCCTCGTCATCCTGATCCTCGGCCTCGTCGTGGGCATCTGGTTCGTGCTCCGCTACGCGGAGCGGGTGCGTCACGATCCGACGACGTCGCTCGTCTACGACATGAGAGCGGCGAACGAGGAGCACTTCAGTGTCGGCAGCGACACGCGATTCCGGTGACGATCGTGCTCACGGGCACGCACAAGGTCGTCCTGGTCCTGTTCGGACTGGCCTTCGCCATCATGATCTTCGGCGTCATCCCGTGGGAAGACCTCGACATCGGCTTGCCGACGCTGTGGTGGTGGTTCCCCGAGATGACCGCGTCGTTCCTCCTCTTCGCGATCCTGATCGGCATCGTCGGCAAGATGAACGAGACCGAGCTGACGACGACCTTCGTCGAAGGAGCTCGCGACCTCCTGGGTGTCGCCCTCATCATCGGCATCGCGCGCGGCATCACCGTCATCATGAACAACGGGCAGATCACCGACACGGTGCTGCACTGGGCCGAGCAGGCCCTCGGCGACGTCGGCGAGGCAGCGTTCGCCGTCGTGATGTACGGCATGTTCCTGCCGCTGTCGTTCCTCATCCCGTCGTCGTCGGGACTCGCGACGGTGGCGATGCCGATCATGGCTCCGCTCGCCGCCTTCGCCGGTGCCGACACGAGCCTCGTCGTCACCGCGTACCAGAGCGCTTCCGGCTTGGTGAACCTCGTGACACCGACCTCGGCCGTGGTCATGGGCGGACTCGCGATCGCACGTGTCCCCTACGGCAAGTACCTCCGCTTCGTGTGGCCGCTGCTGGCGATCCTGGCGGGGATGACGGTCGCCGTGCTCGCCGTCGGCGCGGTGCTGTGAGCCTCGCTGCGGAGAACGTCGAGATCGTCCGCAGGGCCCTCACAGATCTCGACGCGCTGCCTGACCTGCTGAGCGACGACCTCGTCTGGCACTTCTACGGCAACCTCGAAGGCATCGACGTGGACCACCACGGACGCGACCACGTCTTCACGGACCTGTGGAGCAAGTTGTTCGAGAGAAGCGACGGCGCATTCGCCGTCGCCCCAGTCAGCATCTTCCCCGCCGGTGATGAGCTCGTGATGGCTCACGTCAAAGTGACGATGGGGCTCGACGTCGAACCCCTCGACGCAGTCCTCGTATACCGCGTGCGCGACGGACGGATCGTCGAAGGCTTCGACATACCGGCTCCGCCGCTGTAGAGCATCTACCAAACGAACGGGACCAGCCGCTTCCGGCTCGCCGCGTAGCGCTGGTATCGGCCACCGAGATCTCGCGAGAGAGCGCGCTCTTCAACCCTGATGCGGTAGACGAGGCCGGCCGTGATCGCGCTGGTCAGCACGACGAGTGAGGCCCAGTTGTTGATGGCGAAGCCGATGCCGACGACGGCGACGATGAGCCCCGCGTAGCCGGGGTGTCTGATCACCCGGTACGGACCTGCGGCGATGACGGGCTGGTCTTGGCTCGTCTGCACCCTGAACGTGAAGTAGCGCCCGAGCGTCCGGAAGCTCCACACACGCAACCCGATCCCGCACCACAACACGACGAGGCCGATCGATGCGGCCACCGTCTGGGTCCCGATCGCCGCTGACGGAAGAGATCGCTTGACGGCAGCGGCCCCGAGCCCGGCGACGAGCACCGAGACGCGGATCGCGATCGCGCTTCCTCGATCGGCCGATGTGGCCTCCGATCTCCGCCGCATGCCTTGTCGAGCCTCGAAGAACACCCACACGAGTCCACTGAGGAGAAGGAGCGCGCGCAGCAACGGGGAGATGGTCGCAAGCATCTCAGCGGGGGCGGACCTTGGGACCGCGAGCAAATGGGTTTGCAGGTTTGCAGCTCGCAGGCGCTGGGAATGGTCGCACCACTGATCAAGGAGGGGGCATCGGTGGACACATTCAGCGAGCGGCGGCTCGGAGCCGCGATCGTCGAAGTGCTTCGCGGCGGGTCGTGGGTCCGGTCGAGCTACTGGCGGCTGCCGCTCGTGTCGGCCGGGGGTGTGCCTGACGAGCTGCTGACAAACGAGCTGCGGGTGTAACGCGACGGGTCGTACGAGCGATCTAGAGCGTGCGGCCCGCCCGGCTCCATCTGCTGTCTCGCGACCGCTCTGCCGGGCGGGCCGCAAATCGCCGTCAGCTGGTCAACGGCGAGTCGCAGACCTCCCGGCATCGGTCTCGAGGAACGAGGGATCGATCGCCATCCCGTGCACCTGGAAGTTGTGGCTGTGGCACAGCTGGTGCAACGCGAATGCCGTCTGCATCGCGCTCGCCCGCCCTTGCCCATCCTCCGCTGCGTTGACTGCTTCCTCTGTCATCTTCAACGCGAAGAGGGGCTTCCGCGCGATCCTCTCCGCAAGGTCGAGAACGAACGCGCTCAGGTGCTCACGCGAGACGACGTGGTTGACCATGCCGAGACGGAACGCCTCGTCCGCGCTCAGCTCGTCGGCCGTGAACAGAAGCTCCTTGGCCTTTCGCGCTCCGAGCTCCCACGGATGTCCGAAGTACTCAGCACCGCACACGCCCATCGCGACCGTGTTGTCCATGAACGTCGCGTCGTCGGACGCGACGATGATGTCGCACGGCCACACGAGCATGAGGCCGCCGGCGATGACCTTGCCCTGCACCTCCGCGATCGTCGGCTTGGGCATGTTGCGCCACCGTTCAGACAGCCCGAGGTAGATCTCTCTCGCTCGCGCGCGAACTGGCGCTCCGCTCCGGCGCATCCGAAGCCGCACCAGGTACCGACGGTCTGGTGAGCCTGCATGTTGGCGAGCAGGCCGCGCTCTCTCATGTCGTGACCCGCCGAGAAGTGGGGACCCACCGCTGCCAGGATCACGACGGAGATGTCGTCGTCCTGCGCGGCCCGATCGAACGCGCTGTTCAGCTCGTAGAGAAGGTGCGTGTCTTGCGCGTTGCGCGCTTCGGGCCGATTGAGCACGAGCCGAGCGACCTTGGGCAGGGGCGTCTCGAAGAGCACGAGATCACTCATCGGCTGACCGTATGGCTGCGCAGTTGGGCCTACGATCGCGCGGGTGAACCTGCGTTCACCAAGCCGACGAGAGAGGTGAAGTCCTTGAGCGATACGGTCGTGGGCACGGAACAGGTGCCGATCGCACCCGACCTCTTCACCGAGGGCAAAGAGCCTCGCCTCATCGGGAGCCGCTGCGGCGCCTGCGGCGTCGTCACCTTCCCTCGTCAGGGTGGCTGCGCACGCTGTGGCGCGGCGGACATGCGAGACGAGCCTCTCCACCGTCGCGGCACGCTCTACACGTGGACCACGCAAGGCTTCATGCCCAAGGAGCCCTACCTCGTCGATTCGACGGACGAGCCATTCGCCCCATATCTCCTCGGGTACGTCGAGCTGCCCGAGCAGGTGCGGGTCGAGGGACGACTCATCGACTGTGATCTCGACTCGGTGCACATCGGCATGGAGATGGAGCTGACCCTGTTCCCGCTTCGCCACGATGAAGCGGGGCGCGAGGTGATGATGTACGCGTTCCGGCCAGTCGCGAACGGAGGAGCCTCCTGATGGATGTCGCAATCGTGGGGATCGGGATCCATCCCTTCGGCCGGTTCCCGGGCGTCACCGGCGATCAGATGGGGGCAGTCGCGGTGCGCGCCGCGCTCGCCGACGCCGGTGTCGCATGGAAGGACATCCAGTTCGCGTACGGCGGGAGCATGGGTGCGACGCTCGGCCACCAAGACGTCGGCTCGGCCGACACGCTCGTCAACGACCTGGGCATGACGGGCCTTCCGTTCGTGAACGTGGCGAATGGATGCGCCACCGCCGGTTCGGCCCTCTCTGTCGCGGCGCACACCATCGGTGCCGGCGCGTTCGACCTCGGCCTCGCGGTCGGCTTCGACAAGCATCCTCGTGGTCACTTCAACGCGGATGCCGGGACCATCGGGCTGCCGTCGTGGTACGGCGAGGCCGGCTTCATGGTCACCACGCAGTTCTTCGCGATGAAGCTCGTGCGCTACATGCACGAGCACGACATCACCCAGAACACGCTTGCGAAGGTCGCGGCAAAGGCGTACCGCAACGGCTCCCTGAACCCCAACGCATGGCGCCGTACGCCGTTCACCGAGGAGCAGATCCTCGAATCGCCGATGTTGAACTGGCCGCTGACGCAGTACATGTTCTGCTCGCCCGACGAAGGCGCGGCTGCGGTGGTGCTGTGTCGGGCCGACCACGCGCACCGCTACACGGACCGCCCGATCTACCTGAAGGGGGTCGGCCTGAAGACCAGGCAGTTCGGTGCATTCGAGGTGATGAGCCCCTCGCTCGCCCTCGACCGACGGCACGCGCCGACCGTCGACGCGTCGCTCGCGGCGTACGAGATGGCCGGCGTCGGTCCCGAGGACATCGACATCGCTCAGCTCCAAGACAGCGAGCCCGGCGCGGAGATCATGCACATGGCCGAGAACCAGCTGTGCGCCGATGGCGAGCAGGAGTGGATGATCCAAGCAGGCGAGACCGAGATCGGCGGGCGCCTCCCGATCAACACCGACGGCGGTCTCATCGCGAACGGCGAGCCGATCGGTGCGTCGGGCATGCGGCAGGTGTACGAGACCGTGCTGCAGCTCCGTGGTGACGCAGGGCCTCGACAGGTGCCCAACTCGCCGAAGGTCGGCTACACACAGGTGTACGGCGCGCCGGGCGTCGGCGCTGTCACGATTCTCACGACATGAATGACATCGCACTTCTCGACGAAGCCATCGATAGGTTCCTCGAGGACAACCCACCCGCGACAACTGACAAGCACCAGTTCTGGGGAGCGCAGTTCGACGCTGGCCTGGCGTGGGTGCACTTCCCGGTGGGGTACGGCGGGCTCGGGCTGAACCCGAAGCTGGCCGAGCGGCTCGACTCTCGCCTCGCTGCTGCCGGCGCGCCGCGCAACACGAACGTCAACTTCATGTTGGTCGGCATGGCCGGGCCGACGATCGTGGCCATGGGCTCGGAGGAACAGAAGCAGCGCTTCCTGCGGCCGGGCTTCGCGTGCGACGAGATCTGGTGCCAGCTGTTCTCCGAGCCCGGCGCGGGATCAGATCTCGCCTCGCTGTCGACGAGAGCCGAACGGGATGGCGACGAGTGGGTGTTCAACGGCCAGAAGGTGTGGACGACCCTCGCGCATGTCGCCGACTGGGCGATGGTGCTTGCCCGCACCAACCCCGATCAGCCCAAACACAAGGGCCTCACCTACTTCCTCATCGACATGCGACAGCCCGGCATCGAGGTGAGGCCGCTCCGCCAGATCAACGGCGAGGCCGAGTTCAACGAGGTCTTCCTCACCGACGCGCGCACGCCGGACTCACTGCGGATCGGCGACGTCGGAGAAGGGTGGCGGGTTGCCGTGACGACGCTGATGAACGAACGTACTGCGTTCGGTCATCTCGCCAAGGCGCCCCGCGGCACCGGCGCGTCGCGCATGGTGCGCGACTTGTACGAGCAGTACAGCGACCACGATCCCGTGCGGCGCGACGCGGTGACCCGCAAGTGGATCGAGAACGAGCTCGTCCGGCTCACGACGCTGCGCGCGCAGGAGCTGCGCGACAAGGGCACGCCCGGTCCGGAGGGTTCGGTGATCAAGCTCGCGTACACATGGGCCTCGTACAGCACGTACGAGCTCGGCGTCGACTTGATGGGTCCCTACGGCATGCTCATCGACAACTACGAGATGGTGCGGCCCACGATCATGGGTGGCTCGTCGCTGGGCGGCAGCAGCGAAGGCCCGCCGAACCCGCAGAAGGCGTGGCTCACCTCGCTGGGCGGCACCATCGGTGGCGGCACGTCGGCGATCGCGAAGAACGTGCTCGGTGAGCGTGTCCTGGGTCTACCCGGAGACGTGCGCGTCGACAAGGAACTGCCGTGGTCAGAGGTGCCGCGCAGCTGAGGTGCCGCGGACACGCTGCGCAGATCGCCGTGCGTTGGCTCAGGAGCCATTGAGCCGCACGGTGAAGACGCGGGGGTCGACCGACGACGATGATGCAGGCGTCTGGCAGCGCAGCGTGCCGGTGGCCTTGCCGTCATCCGATGTGCCCGAGCCTGAGACGCGGGCGAGGTCGCCGGTGCCTTGGCCCGCGGTGATCGTCCACGTGCCGCGCTGCCCGCCGGTCGCCGGGTCGAGGATGCCGACCTCGAGCATGACCAACGTGCCGGTGCCGCAACCCGCGATCGTCCCACTGAACTGCGCGAGGTCCTGCCCCTGGTAGGTGCCGTCGGGAACCTTGGCTGCGCTGCCGACGATGTACGAGGTGCCCGTGAAGTCGCCGGTGTAGGTGCGCACAGTCTCGAACGTGCCGATGCAGCGCGTCGGCGTGGTCGGGTCGCATGGAGACTGGCTGCCGACGACGCGGAACGTGGACGCGAACGAGACTCCGCCGCGCGTCGCCTGCCCCGCCCCCGTCGGCGAGCGCCGCGCCGGCGCTCGAGAGCACGAAGCCTCCGACGGCGAGCACTCCGAGCAGTTGACGAATGCGGTGAAAAGTTGACTTCACGGCCGCCCCTTTCCTTGCCATCCCCTTCATTGCCATCCCCTTCGTTGCGGTGAGCGCAGCGTGGCAACCCTCGGTCGCACGGTGGCCGCATCCCGGTCGCACGGGCCACTGGTACGGTGCGATCGTGGTCGTGCGGGTCCTCGAGGCAGACCTGCGCCCGATGGAACGCAAGCTGGTGGCGGCGCTGGCGATCCGTCGGCCCGCTCCGGTCTCGGTCAGCTCGCTCACCGACGCGTTGTGGGGCGACGAACCGCCACCGTCGGCGAGGAAGACGATCCAGACGAACGTCCTCCGAGTGCGCGCCAAGCTCGGCCGCGATGCGATCGAGACGGTGAGCGAGAGCTATCGGCTCGGCGCTCACGTCGAGGTGGACATCGAACGCTTCGAGCGAGCCGTTCGCGACGCGCTCGCCTCGCCCGGTGCTAGCACTGCTCGCTGGGACGCGGCGCTCGCCTGGTGCGACGACGAGGCACTCGACGAGTTCGACCACTGGCGTCCGGCCGATGGTCGACGGGCTCAGCTCGACGAGCTCCGGTCCGTCGCGACCGAGGCGAGATGGGAAGCCGCTCTCGAGGAGGGATCGCCGAGCGACCTGATCCCCGACCTCGAGGCCTTCGTCGCCGACGAGCCCTTGCGCGAGCGCCGCTGGGCGCTGTTGCTCACGGCCTATCAACGGGCCGCTCGCACCCCCGACGGCCTGCGGGCCTTCGAGCGAGCCCGACGCACATTGGCGGAAGAGCTCGGCGTGTCGCCCGGCCGCGAGCTCGTCGGGGCGTACGAGTCGCTGCTCCGCGAGGAGTCGGGCTCGACCGGGGCGCCGGGCGCGGAGCGATCGCGATCATTCGCGCTCGTGTCGCTCGCCGACCAACAGACCGCCGAAGCGCTGGCCGCCCGATCGCAGGGAGACGACGTGCGCGCCGTGAAGGCGTTCATCGCCGCGGCAGCTCAGGCCCGAGATGCGGAAGACGTCCGCCGGTTCGCTGAAGCAGCACTCGGTGCGGCCGGAGACGGATGGAGAGCACGCGTCGATGCGACCGATGAGATCGTCACGCTGCTGGATCAAGCGCTCGACCACGTGCCGTCCGGGCCGACGCAGCTGCGGTCGCGTCTGCTCGCGCGATGGGCAGTCGTGTGCAGCCATCACAAGCCGGTGGCCGAGTGCGAGGCCGCGGCGACGAAGGCTCTCGCGATCGCACGCGCGGTCGACGACCAACGGCTGATCGCCGGCGCGCTGCACGCCCTGTCGGTCGTGGTCTGGGATCCGGCGCGCCATCTCCAGCACTGGGACTGGACCGACGAGCTCCTGAGGCTCTCGAAGCAGCATCCGGAGGAGCCATGGCATCGGTGGGCGCTCCCCATCGTCGCCCGACTGCGCGCAGAGGATGGCGACCTTGCCGGGGCAGCCGACGCGCTCGACGAGCTCGCGATCGACGCCGAGCGGTGTGGCGATGCAGGTGCACTGTTCGACGCGTCATATCTCCCTCTGTTGCGGGCGACGGTACGAGGGGACTGGGCGGCAGCGAGTCGTGCCGCGTCGCAGGTGAGGGACGCGTGCGAGGCCGCCCTCTTCGACCCGCTGGGTGCCGCCCTGCAGGAGATGGGCATGCTCAGCATCATCTCCCTGCTGTCCGGTCCGACTGACGTCCCTCCGCTGCCGCCGATCGAATGGCCGATGCCGTCCATGGAGCTCAACGCCAAGTCGTGGCACGCGAACTGTCTCGCACGAGCGGGCCAGACCGCGGACGCGGTCACCATGCTGGACGACATCGACCTGACCTTCGTGGTCGACGGCGATCGCGACACCTACTGGCTCGCGACGTTGTCGATGCTGGCCGACGCCGCGCACCTGGCGAGTCACGCGCCCACGGCCGCGGCGGTGTGGGAATGCCTGCGCCCGCTCGTCGAGCTGACGGTCCTCGACGGCGCGCTGATCTACCGAGGTGCGGCCGCGCATTTCGCCGGCCTCGCGGCCACGGCATGCGGTTACGAGCGCGAAGCGAGAGAGCTGCTGGCGGAGGGACTCGAACGCCACGCGGCGCATCAGTCACCGTGGATGGTGAGGCAGTCAGAGGCAGCGATCGAGAAGCTCGAGGGACGCTGTCAGTAGAGACGCTGTCAGGGAGGGGCGCGCCCGTGACCGAGGTGCCCTCCAGCCGGCCGGAAGCGTGGGCTGAAGGTCCCGAATGCCAGCGCCGTCGGTCCCTGCGCATTGGGGTGCGATGGGCGCATGATCCGGGAAGTGGGACGACGTCTTGACGCGGGGCGACGTGCTCCCGTTGAGCGCGCCGCCATGACGATCCTTGGAGGGACCGCGGCCGGCCTCGCCCTTGGCTCGATGCTGTGGTTCGCCGGCGCAACGACTGGGTCCGACGTGGTCTGGGCGGTGACGGGGATTGCGGGCGCCTTCTATGCGCTCCTGGCGATGATCGACACGCTCCGGCACAGGCGACTCGGTGTCGACGCCATCGCAGTGCTTGCGGTGACCGGAGCGCTGGTCGTCGGAGAGTTCCTTGCGGCTGCCGTCATCGCGGTCATGGTGGCGAGCGGGCGCGCACTCGAGACGTGGGCCGAGGGGCGAGCGCGACGAGACCTCCACGCGCTCCTCGAAAAGGCGCCGAGGGTCGCTCACCGCTATGTCGACTCGTCACTGGTGACGGTGCCGGTCGACGAGGTCGAGCCCGGCGAGCTGCTGATGGTCGGACCCGGGGAGCTCGTGCCCGTCGATGGCCTGCTCGTGACCGAAGCAGTGCTCGACGAGTCGTCGCTCACCGGTGAGGCCATTCCGATCGAACGGCACCCGGGGGACGCGGTGCGGAGCGGGGTGGCCAACGCGGGGCCCCCTCTGGATCTGCGCGCGACGACCTCGGCCGCGCAAAGCACCTACGAGGGAATCGTGCGGCTGGTGGCGGAAGCGGGGGCCTCGCGTGCGCCATTCGTTCGTCTCGCGGACGACTACGCAGCATGGTTCCTCGCGATCACGCTTGGGTTGGCAGCACTGGTGTGGGCAGTCGCTGGCCTCGGCCGGGCAGTCGCTGTCCTGGTGGTCGCGACGCCGTGTCCGCTGATCCTCGCCCCGCCGATCGCGTTCGTGTCCGGCTTGTCGCGTGCCGCGCGCAGAGGTGTCGTCGTGAAGAGCGGCACGGTGCTCGAGAGGCTTGCCCGCTGCACCACGCTGCTCATCGACAAGACAGGGACGCTGACGAGCGGTCATCCCGCACTCGACGAGGTCGTGGTGAGCGGAGCGCTGTCGGCGGGAGACGTTCTCACGCTCGCGGCTTCGTTGGACCAGGTCTCGCCCCACGTCCTCGCCGGCGCAGTGGTCAGCGCCGCCCTCGCCCGTCGGTGTGCGCTCTCGTTGCCCGAGGACGTGGAAGAGGTGGCCGGGCAGGGAATCCGGGGTGTCGTCGACGGCCACCGCGTCGCGTTGGGAAAGGCCGACTGGGTGGGGATCGTCGGAGCGCCCGCATGGGCGAAGGCGGCTCGCCGCCGGTCTCGACTCGACGGATCGCTCACTGTCTTCGTTGCGGTGGACGGCGAGCCGGCGGGGGTCCTGATCTTCGACGATCCGATTCGCGCCGATGCGAGCCGAACCGTGCGCTCGCTCCGAGGCAGTGGCATCCGGCGGATCGTGATGGTGACGGGAGACCGCGCCGAGGTCGCCGAGACGATCGGGGCGGTCATCGGCGTCGATGAAACGCTCGCGGAACGCTCTCCTGCGGACAAGCTCGAGGTCGTCCGCGCCGAGAGGGAGTTGGCGCCGACAATGATGGTGGGTGACGGCATCAACGACGCGCCCGCGTTGGCGCTCGCCGACGTGGGGATCGCTATGGGCGCCCGGGGGGCTACTGCATCCTCCGAAGCCGCGGACATCGTGCTCACCGTCGATCGCCTCGATCGGCTCGGCGAGGCGCACGTGCTCGCGCGGCGAACGCGGCGCATCGCGGTCCAGAGCGTGGTGGCAGGGATGGGGATGTCGATCGCGGGGATGATCGCCGCCGCGTTCGGCCTGCTGCCCGCGGTGTGGGGCGCTCTCGTCCAAGAGGCGATCGACGTCGTCGTGATCCTGAACGCGCTCCGTGCAGCCCGCTCCCCGGCGACGTCGTTGACCCTGAGTGACACGGACAACGCGCTGGCTCGTCGATTCCAGAACGAGCACGCGGTCATTCGGGCGGACGTGGAGCAGCTTCGTGTCGTCGCCGATTGCCTGGGCCAAGTCCCGCCGTCAGAAGCACGAGCTCGGCTCCGCGATGTGGTCCGGCTGCTGGTGGAGGAAGTCGAGCCGCACGAGCGGGCCGAGGAAGCCGAGCTGTACACGGCGCTCACCCGGATGCTCGGGAACGACGCAATGGGTCCCATGAGCCGCGGCCACGTGGAGATCAGCCATCAGATCCGACGGCTTGGCCAACTACTCGACGACCTCGGGCCCGACGGGCCCGACGCCGAGGACGTCGTCGAGTTGCGCCGAGCGCTCTACGGGCTGCACGCAGTGCTCAGGTTGCACACCGCGCAGGAGGACGAGAGCTTCCTCTCGCTCGGCGAGGAACGCGGTGACACAGCGCAGAAGCGCTCCGTCGAGCCGGGAACCGCTCACGTCCCTGCGCCTCCGAGCACGTGATGTCCGGAGGCAGGCTCGCCACGGTCACCGGAGCCAGCGGCTTCGTGGGAGGCAACCTGGTTCGGGAGCTGCTGGCCAGGGGCATCAGCGTCCGGGCCGCTGACCGCGAACGGGGCCCCGCACTGGCAGGGCTCGATGTCGAGTTCGTTGCCCTCGATGTGCTCGAGCCGGACAGTCTGCGCGCCGCGTTTGCCGGCACCGACGTCGTGTTCCACCTCGCCGCGGTTATCTCGATATCGGGCGATCCGACCGGAATCGTGCGCCGCGTCAACGTCGAGGGACCTGCCAACGCGGCCGCGGCAGCGCTGGAGCAGGGCGTCCGACGCTTCGTGCACTGCAGCTCGGTGCACGCGTTCGATCTCGAGCGCTGTGGCCCTTCGCTCGACGAACGAGGACCACTGTCGGTCGCAGACCACTGCCCCGCGTACGACAGGTCAAAGCAGGCGGGAGAGGTCGCCGTGCGCACCGTGGTGGCAAGGGGCCTCGACGCGGTGATCGTGAACCCGACGGGCGTGATCGGCCCGTTCGACTACGGCCCGTCCCGAATGGGGTTGACGATCAAGATGCTCCGGAGCAGGAAGATCCCGGTGAACCTCGGCGGCGGATTCGACTTCGTCGATGTTCGAGACGTCGCCGCGGGGATGCTCGGCGCCATGGAGCGCGGGCGCACTGGCGAGAGCTACCTCCTGTCTGGCACTCGGGTGTCGGTCAAGGAGCTTGGCGTGCTCGTCTCGGAGGCGAGCGGCGTGACGCCCCCACGCCTTGACGTCCCACTCCGAGTCGTCGAGCCCCTCGCGGGAGTCGTGCTGCGCTTCGCACCGAGCCGTCAGATTGCGCTCTTCACCCCGGACGCCCTGCACGCGCTCCGGTACTCGCCGACGGTCAGCCACTGGAAGGCATCGACTGAGCTCGGATACGTGAGCCGCCCGATCCACGAGACCATCCATGACACCGTCGCGTGGTTCGACGCGCACGAGGCAACCGAGGCAAAGCTCGCGGAGTCGTGACGCTGACCACCACGGTGCGAGGCGTCTGCATGCCAGTCGGGCAGGATGGTGGAGGTGGGGACGCTGCACCGACTGCGCCACGCGAAGTCCAGCTGGGACGATCCAGCGATCCCCGACCACGATCGACCCACTCGCTCCTCGCGGTGTATAGCCCACCGTTCGCCACCGGCGCGGTGTGACCCGCACGACGCGACTCACGGAGCCGGCGATCGCTTGCAGGTACATCTCACCGATCTCCGCACCGAGGCAACGGTGGGCGCGCCCGGGGTCGCCGCAGCCGTCGACGGCGGCCGTGTTCCCCAACGTCATGCGGCTCGCCGGCTCGGCGGACCGGTCGTCATCACCTCGCCGTTCGGGAGTGTGAGGGTGAGCACGCGATCGGGCCCGAGCTCGATCACCCAACCCTCGGTGTGGATAGCGGTGTGGTGTCGAACGCACACGGGCACGAGATTTTCGAGGTCGGTGCGACCACCGCGGCGCCACCACCGGACGTGGTGGATCTTGCAATAGTCGAAGCGGGTCGGGCAGTCAGGAATCGCGCACCGAGGATAGACCGCGCGCAACGCCCTTCGTTGCGCGACGTTCGCGAGCCGCGTGGTGCGGCCGAGGTCGAGACGGCCGGGCGCGTGGATGATCGCACCGTTGCGCACGACGACGGTGTGCACGTCGGCGTCGCGCACCAGGTTGGTGAGCACTCGGACGGGGAGCGCGACGGGGATGCCCCAGTCGACGTGCGGCTCCGCGTCACCATCGGTGTCGCGGGTGTCGACGACGACGATGACCTCGGGTCGACCGCTTCGCTGGCCGCGCCCTTCGCAGAGGTCGAGCAGCGCGAGCGCTTGGAGGTAGGCGTTCTTCTCGATCGGGTCTGACGGGCAGTTGTCGGGCGTCTTATCTGCGAACAGCCGGGCAACCCGCTCCTTCAGCTGGTTGAGGAACATCATCCCGCGCAGCGGGTCGAGCTTCCCCCAGAACTCGATCATCCCCGTCGCCGGATCGACCCGGTGGTTGAAGCGAACCGCTCGCTGCTGGCGGGCGAGCCGATCGTGACCTTCGTCGTCTTCGACTCGACGTTGCGCGTCTCGGACCTTGCGCGCGAACTCCTCCGGGCTCATCGATGACGCCGTACCCGCCAGCGCGTCGATGCGCTTCGCGAGCTCCTGACGCTTGTCGGGGTCGACACCGCGCAGCGCGGCGCCGGCTGCATCGACGTGCTCGCCCGAGACGTTGCCCTCCTCGAGCGCCTTGCCCAGCTTCGGGGTCTCCTTGGTCGTCTCGTTGCGGCGCAATGCCCGCTTGACCTTCTTCTGCGACGACCGCGCCGCCTTGGCCATCGGCTTCTCCGGAATCGGGCTGTGCGTGGCCATGAACCCCGCAAGCGCGACCTCACGGCCATCACACCACCGCTTCACCGCAGCGAGGTCGGCGACACCTTGCAGCACCATCGCGCGGCTGCTCGACTCGTCGACCGATGCGACCGAGCGCACCAGTCGCACGACCTCGTTGATGTCCACCCCACCTCCCCGAGCATCTCGGCTACTGACACATCAAGGGGAAGGTGAAGTCATTCTACGAGGGGGTGGGACATTCACCGGGGTGCGCTCGACGGAGGTTCCTGTCGCCGAGAAGCCGGGGACGACGGAGTCAGCTCAATCCGGAACGAGCAGCACCGGTCAATGTGTTGTCGCGCGCGCAAGCGCGAACCCGACGCTCGATCGATGACGACGTAGGGGACGAGGCCCGCTCTACTCGTCCGAGCGATGAGGCTTGTTCGATTCGCTCTCTAGTCGATGATCCCGAGGTTGCGGGCTCGGGTGACGGCTTCGGCGCGACTGTGTACGTCCAACTTCTTGTAAACGCGCTCCGCCCGCTCCTTCGCTGCCGCTCGGGTGATCCCGAGCTTGTCGGCAATGACCGCGAAGGAGAGTTGCGTGGGCAGATAGCGCAGGACCCTTGCCTGCTCCATGGTGATCGACGCGGCCTTGATCCTGCTCACGGCTTCCGCCACTGCCTCGGTCGCGGCTTCGCCCGCGTCCGTGACGATGATGCCCGCTGCACTCAGGGCTTCGATCGCTTCGTGCGCGGCAGTCTCCTCGACGATGCCGGCGCTGATGAGCGCTCGGACGGCGTCGGCCGCGGCCGCGGCCCGGATCACCTCCGAGGTAGCGACCGCCTCGGCAGCTTCGGCTTCGGCGGCGAGGGCCAGGAGCACGGCCTCGGCTTCGGCGGCCTGCGCCACTTCGATCACCTGAGCCGCCTCCTCCATCGCGGCGATCTCCGCACCAACCAGCAACCCGGCCTCCTGCGTGAGGAAGCCCTCGCCCACCAGCATCCCCCCAGTCGCAGCGATCGCGTCGAAGAATGGCTGCGCCCAGAGGTGCTCGACCAGCAAGAACGCGAGTCCCGTCCCGGGCGCGAGGGACGCTGCCAGTGCCCATGCGTGAGCCGGATCGAACCCCGACGCGCCGTCGGGGCCGAGGTCAACGCCGCCAAGAGGAACGATGCTCGCCAAGAGTGCGCCGAAGTCCTCATCGTCACCTATGACCAACCGCTCGACCACGCCGTCCTCGCTCTTCGCGACGAACAACACGTCGAGCAGTCGCAACACCCCTCGGCCTTGGAGCCGATCGACTTCAGCCAGGACCCGACCCTCGAAGTCCGCACTGGGACCAAAGCTGACCGCGATCACTTGCAACGGACCCGGCATCCCTCAACCTCCCGATCGCTTCCCGCGCCACATTGCCCGTTCGGGAGCGCCACATCCAATCCCGATGGACTGGCGGGCGCGCGCGGCCGAACGGCCCGCGCTCAGTCGTCTCGAGCCGCGGCGTTCGACGCCCGACGGCAACGTCGCCCCCAACATGCGGCATGACAAACTTGCGGCGTGTCCACGCGTGAAGCGCTCCTGGACGACGCCCGAGCCGCATACGACCAGAGCCAGTGGTCCGCGGCACGGGCCGCGCTGCGGGACGCCGACGCCGATCAGCCGATCGGGGCCGACGACCTCGAGCGGCTCGCCTGGTCGTGCTGCTGGGCCGGTGATCCTGCCGGGTTCTTGAACACCCTCGAACGGGCGGAGGTGGCGTTCACCAACGCCGGTGAGGTCGCAGGTGCCGCGCGCATGGCCCTGGAGCAGGCCCGCCACCACGCGATGATGCTCGACAGCGCCGTCGCCCTCACATGCTATGTCCGAGCCACCGAGCTCTTGGCCGACGTGCCGGAGTGCGCCGAGCACGCGCAGGAACGATGGTCGCTGGCCTTCGCGCTGATGCAGGCCGGCGACGCCGATGGGGCGCGGGCCGCGCTCCTTGAAGCGCGTGCGATCGCCCGGCGGGTGGGCAGCCCGGGCATGGAGGCGATGGCCGTTCAGGGGCTGGCCCACGTGACCGTCACCGCCGGCGAGGTCAGTGACGTGCTCCCGCTGCTCGACGAGGCGGCGGCGCTGGCCATGCGACCTGGGGTCGCCCCTGTGTATGCCGGCTACGTGTACTGCGCAGTGATCTCGATCTGTCGAGCGCTCTGCGACTGGGGGCGGGCCACCGAGTGGACCAAGGTGTCGACCCGCTACTGCGAGCGCGAGTCGATCGCGGGCTACACAGGGCTCTGTCGGTTCCACCAGGGAGAGATCGACCGGCTCCACGGCCAGCTTGCTCAGGCAGAGCAGCGGGTGCTGCAAGCGTGCGAGGAGCTGCGCGAGATCAACCGGTGGAGCGCGGGCTGGGGGTACAGCGAGCTGGTGGAGATCCGGGTGCGTCGCGGCGACCTCGACGGTGCCGAAGAGGCACTCGCCGAGGCCGTCGCTCTCGGAGATGACGGCCAGCCGGGGCGGGGTCGCTTGCTGCTGGCGCAGGGGGATGCCCGAGCGGCGGCGCGGAGCCTCAGCCGCTCACTCGAAGACCCCGGCTACCTCGCTCGAGAGCGCCGCGTGTTCCTCCTCCCCGTGCACGTCGCGGCGTGCGTGGCGGTGGGCGACGAGCAAGGGGCGGCCGAGAGCGTCGCCGAGCTGGAGGACCTGGCTCGAAGGCTCGGCACCTCTGGACCGGCGGCCGCGGCGGCAGTCGCGCGCGGGCATCTGTCGCTCCATCGCGGGGACACCAACGAAGCGATCGCCGCCCTGCGGGAGGGGGTCCGCACCTGGAGCGAAGTCGACGCCCCATACGAAGCCGCTCAGGCGCGCGTGCTGCTGGCGCGGGCCTTGACGGCGGACGGAGACGACGCGGGCGCGCGCCTCGAGCTCAAGGCCGCCGCCCGCCTGGTCGACGAGTTCGGCGTCGCGGTCGACTTGGACATCGCTCCCGCACGGTCCGAGGGGGCTCGCACCATCCGCACGTTCCTGTTCTCCGACATCGTGAACTCGACGCGACTGTCCGAGGCCATGGGCGACGCCGCGTGGGAACCGCTGCTGCAGTGGCACGACCGCACGTTGCGGGCCGAGTTCGAGCGGTGGAACGGCGAGGAGATCAAGCACGGAGGCGACGGCTTCTTCGTCGCGTTCCGCGATGCCGACGACGGCATCGGGTGCGCTGCCGCCATCCAACGCGCCCTGGCCCGCCACCGCGCCGAGCACGGCTTCGCGCCGAACGTCCGCATCGGGCTCCACGGCGGGGAAGCGACCTCCCGCGAAGGGGACTACTTCGGCTCGGCAGTCACCCGGGCCGCTCGCATCTCCGCGGCTGCCGGTGCCGACGAGGTGCTGGCGAGTGCCGACCTCATCGCGGGCTGCCGGCGCGCGGTGCCCCTGTCAGGTGAGCGCACCCTTGAGCTCAAGGGCATCGCCGAGCCCGTCGTCGCCGTTCTCGTGACATGGGACGCGGGAGCGGAGGACTAGACCGCGCTCGAGCCCGTTACCGGTAGGTCCCTGGGGTGGCAACGTCGGCGTAGTGGAGGAAGTGGGCTCGCGTGTAGGTGCGGTTTCCGGTGATGTTGAGGTTCGGCGTGGACCCGAGGTCGAGGTCGGAGCCGAGGAACGGTTGGAACTCCCGGTGGGCGCGGAGATAGCTGGTGGGGTCGGCCCGGAGCAGGCCGATGAGGGTTTCGGCGACGATTCTTCCGCCGACGGGTCCGAGATGTTCGCCGTTGTTGACGGTCTTGGCTTCCGCGAGGACGTAGTACCAAAGCGGTGTGCTGGTGCCGAACGGCGTGTAGATGCTCGTGATGTCGGCGAGGTCGGCGCCACTGAGTTGCTCGACGCCCATCGCGCTGGCGATCGCTTGGCCGGATGGCAGTCCCCAAGTGAGTTGTCGTAGCAGGTTGCGTTGCGGCAACACGACTGGCGCGGTTTGGGTGTGTGGCGCGATCGCTGGGAGCGGCAGAGTGAACAGCACGCTCGAGATGGTCGGGTCGATCTTCTTGTTGTTCTTGACCTGACCGTCGCCGAAGTCGAAGAACGTCTGCCAACCGATGTAGCGGCGCGCGGCGGGGTATCCACCGAGAAGGTCATCCCGGTCGGTGGCGATGGGCCCGTTGAAGTTGGACTGGCTCGGATCGAAAACCAACCCGAAGAACGGAGCTTTGGTCGGGTCGGCGCTGTCTCCAGTGCCGCTGGTGAAGTTGGCCCGATATGAGGGTCGGACCATGCTGTGCCCGAAGCGGTAGGCGGCTGCGCCGAACTCGATTGGCATGAACGCTTGACCGGGTGGCGGCGAGTAGAAGCGGCTTCCGTGGGCGAGGATGTCGTCGACGAGTGCTTGACCGACGATCTGGGGGAGGTGTTCGTTGACCAGCAACCATTGGTAATGCCAAAGCGTGACCTCGCGTGCCACCAAGAACGCGAGGTAACCATTCGAATGGTGCGCGCCTCTCGCGGACGGAAAGACCCGCAGGTCGATCTCGTCGAGATTGTCGATGATGCGGTTGTAGAAGAGGATGTGGGCGCAGTGCAGGCCGGCGATCACCACGTTTTCGTCGTTGCGGGGATCACCCAAGAGCGCCCCGTAGGTGCCGTCGCCGTTCGCAACACGGGGCACGTCCTCGTGAACCCCGCCCGTACCGATCTTGAGCTTGGGCCCAACCGTCCCATCAGGGTTCGACACGTAGAGGTCGGGCCGTCGACCAGGACCACCGCCGAACACCGAATCGAGGTCGAGCGCGGGTGTCCGGGTATTGGGTGACGCGAGCGGGTCTTGCGGCACACCAAGCTGGGACGTCTGGTCGAAGGTGATGTCATGGTCAATGAACTGACCTACGAACGTCGACCCCGCGGTCATCGTCGGATTGTCAGGATTGGTGCCGTACGGATTTGCAGCAGTCGGGTTGCCATTCACACTCGGGTCCGTGATCAGACGCTTCGGCCCGGCGGACAGGTCATCGTGGGCGTCCAATATGCCGCCCGGCTTTCCCAACTCGACGAGCGCGCCGCGCACGGTGTCGTTCGCGTCCGCAAAGGGAGGAAGCGACGGAAACATGCGTCCGAACGAACCGATGTCACTCGGGGCACCCGCGTGCCGACCAGTCGGGCTAATCGCGCCCGTCGCCGTGTCCGTCATCGCGGAGATGCTCGAGACACCGCCCACCGACGAGGCCGCCACACCCGCAGCGGTCACACCCAAACCAGCCAAGAACTTGCGTCGCGACGGATCGTGCCCCTGCGCGCTGCGATCAGCCATCGCCGGCTTCCTCTCCCGAGCCGCCATCACCCACAGCGCACGGAAGAAGCCATCCGCAACGTTGTCCCCGCGGGCCTCGTCGACAGTACGACTCGCGCTAATGGTGGTCAAGAGCTGACACTGCGTGGCCCGTCCGCGCACCGAAACGTCTACCGGATCGCCGCTGTTGCGAACGCAGAACGGCGAGCCACTCTCGTCGGACGGCCTCGACGGCTCGAGAGGGTTGCCCGCAACATCGCGTGGGCCGCGGGCGGCGGTGGAGGGTCGGCCCGCACGACTTCCCGCTTGAGCCTGGCGAGTGGTGGGGATGCGGGCAGCCCGAGCGTGCGCTCGATGAGGCGCTCAAACTCAGTCGGGCTGGGGAGATTTGAACTCCCGGCCTCTTGACCCCCAGTCAAGCGCGCTAACCAAACTGCGCCACAGCCCGTGGGCGGACGAGGCTAGCCGACGGGTCCGACCTGACCCTCACGTCACCAGAGTGAGCCAGGTCGCGTTGTGCTCGACGCGGAGGGACGCGTGGTCGCCGGGAAGCTCGCGCTCGACCACGCCTCGATAGAAGGTGCGGCCCCGCGGATCGTCTGTCAACACGACGACGCCCGCGCCCGTCGTCGGGCACCCGATGACGAAGTTGCTCGCCGCGTCGTTGAGGCCCCACTGCCAGATGCACGCGGGCGGACCAACCTCGATCCCCCAGCCCGCCCCCCACGCGAGCTCTGCGTCGATGGGCCATGGCGCATCCCATCGGCCGTCGTCGCTCGAAAGCACATGCGCAAGGAACACGCCGTAATCGGCGGCAGTCGTGAGGAGCGGTCGGTAGCCGTGATAGCCGGGCTCCGGATCGTCGAGACGGCTCTCACCCATGCCGAGCGGCCCGAACACGTGCGCGTCGCACAGCGAGTCGAGCGATTGGCCGGTTCGCTGTTCGAGGCACTGCATCAAGAGGACGAAGCCTTCTCCCGAGTAGCCCCACCGCACACCCGGCGGCCGAAGAGGAACCAGGTCCTCCCCCGCCGGCCTCCAGTTCGGTAACCCCGTGGTGTGGGTCAGCACATGGCGCACCGTGATGTCAGCGAGCACGGGCTCGTCGAGATCATCGATGACCTCGAGCGCGACTTGGGCGATCACCGGTTTCACGAGCGACGCGCCGTTCATCAACCCGGACTCGCCATCGACAGACGAGACCCGCCAGTCGCGCACGACGGCGACGGCAGTCCGCATCGGAGTTAGAAGCGCCCGATCAGCCACTCCACGCCCTGGAAGGCGCGCCACCCGAGGTACAGCACGAGCGCGACCACGAGGAGCTTGAAGTGCCACGGCATCTTCTCTTCACCGGCGAGCTCCTTGAGGTCGACCTTCTGAGGATCGATCTTGCGCGGCTCACCGAGGGGGCGTCCACACGTGGGGCACTTGCCATCGGCCTCGACCGAGCTCGGGTTCCAGAACTTCGAGCAGTCGTCACACCACGGCATCAGGTGGCCCTCACACCGGTGGCACGCCGTGGCGCTTCTCGACGAAGAACCGCTCGCGCCCATCCGACGCCGCGAATCGGCGCACGAGCTCCGAACGCAACCCATCGAAGTCGACCACCGCATCCACGACGAGCTCGGACGCGAGATGCAGCAGGTTCACGTCCTCCTCGTACTCGGCGCGCCGCTCGGCGACGAACGCGGCGCGCTCATCCAAGTCCTCGATGGCGGCGATCTTGTTCGCGTACACGGCGTTCACCGCGGGCTCGGGACCCATCACCGCGATCTTCGCCGTCGGCAACGCCAGCGTCGCGATCGGGTCGAACGCCGGCCCCGACATCGCGTACAAGCCAGCCCCATACGCCTTGCGGACGATCACGCAGATCTTCGGCACTGTCGCCTCGGTGACCGCCGTGATCATCTTCGCTCCGTGGCGAATGATGCCCTCACGCTCGACCGCGGTGCCGACCATGAAGCCGGGCACATCCGACAAGAAGACGAGCGGCACGTTGAACGCGTCGCATAGCCACAAGAAGCGCGACGCCTTGTCGGCGGAGTCACCGAAGAGCACACCGCCCTTCTGCATCGGGTTGTTGGCGACGACCCCAACAGCGCGCCCGTCGAGCCGTCCGAATCCGACGATGAGCTCACGCGCGTAAAGCGGCTTCACCTCGAAGAACGAGCCCTCGTCGATCAGGCCCTCGATGACGCGGTGCATGTCGTACGCCCGCCGCTCCTCCGCGGGCACGACATCCGCGATCAGCGGCCGCACCGGCTCGGCCGGGGCCACACGAGACGAAACCGCGCGCCATGTCGACGGCAGGTACGAGAACCACCGCTTCACCTGCGCGATCGCGTCGGCGTCGTCGACCGCGAGGTTGTCGCCACATCCCGACACGGTCGCGTGCATCCGCGCGCCGCCCATCTCCTCGAGCGACGCGGTCTCGCCGATCACCATCTCGGCCATCCGTGGTGAGCCGAGGTACATCGACGCGTTGCCTTCGACCATCACGACGATGTCGCAGAAGCTCGGGATGTACGCGCCGCCCGCGGCCGACGGGCCGAACAGGCAGCACGCTTGAGGCACCTTGCCCGACAGCCGCACCTGATTCGCGAAGATCCGGCCCGCGCCGCGGCGACCCGGGAACAGCTCGACCTGGTCGGTGATGCGCGCGCCGGCGGAGTCGATGAGCCAGAACACCGGAAGCTCGTCGGCCAGCGCCCGCTCGGTCACCCGGATGATCTTCTCGACCGTCCGCGCACCCCACGAGCCCGCCTTCACCGTCGGATCGTTGGCCATGACGCACACCGGCCGCCCGTCGATCGTGCCGATGCCAGTGACGACGCCGTCGGCCGGCAGGTCGTCGGTGGGAGCGAGCGCGTTCGCGAGCAGCCCGTCCTCCACGAACGATCCCTCGTCGAGCAGCAGCGCGAGGCGGTCACGCACGAACAGCTTGTTCTGCTTGGCCAGCTTCTCCGCTTGGGTCGCGAGGTTGCCCTCGCGGGCTCGGGCAGCGCGCCGCTGGAGGTCGTCCATCAACGCGAGTGAATCACGACCGGCGCCGCACCCTGAGCTTGACCGGTGTGCTGCCCAGATCGAGGTCTTCCCGCAGCCGTCCTTCCAGGTAGCGGAGGTAGGTCGGCGGCAGCTCGCGGTTCACGAACAGTGTGAACGTCGGCGGGTCGGCCGCGCCCTGTGTCGCATAGAGCACTCGCGCGCCCCCGGGCGCGGGCTGCGCCGATTGGGCCGCCTGGATGACCTTGTTCACCTCACGGGTCGGCACGCGCCGGTGGTAGTCCTCGATTGCCTCCGACAGCAAGGGCAGCAGCTTGTGCACGCCCTTGCCGCTCTTCGCGCTGATGCGCAGCACCGGAGAGTTCCCGATGAAGTGCAGGCGGTCCTCGATCTGGTTCGCCGTGTCGAGCCGCTGCTCGGTGTCGAGCAGCTCCCACTTGTTGAGCAGCACCACGATCGGGCATCCCGACGCGTCGACACGCTCGGCGAGGCGTTGATCCTGATGCGTCACGCCTTCGGTCGCGTCGATGACGAGAAGCGCGATGTCCGCGTCGTCGACCGCGCGCAACGCCCGGACCACCGAGTAGTACTCGGTGCCGTCGTCCACCTTCGACCTGCGTCGCATGCCGGCGGTGTCGATGAACCGAATCGGTCCGTCTTCGGTCTCGACGACAGTGTCGATCGCGTCGCGCGTCGTGCCCGGCATGTCGTGGACGACCGCACGCTCGTCGCCGATCAAGCGGTTGAAGAGCGTCGACTTGCCGACGTTCGGGCGACCGACGATCGCGACGCCGGGAATGGCGGGCCCGTCCTCGACCTCCTCGCGCGGCTCGACCTCGGGAAAGAGCTTCACGAGCTCGTCGAGCAGATCGCCGGTGCCGAGACCGTGCAGCGCCGTCACCGCGAAGGGCTCGCCCAAGCCGAGCGACACGAACGCCCAGATGTCGCCGCGCCGCGCTTCGCTGTCGACCTTGTTCGCGACGAGCAGCACCGGGCGCTTCGCTCGCCGCAACCACTCCGCGACGCTCGCATCCTCTTCGGTGACACCGACAGTGGCGTCGACGACGAGGATCACCGCGTCGGCCTCGCGCACGGCGCGCTCCGATTGCGCGCTCACCTTCTCGTCGAGCGTGGATCCGCCTGGGAGCCACCCACCCGTGTCGACGACGCTGAACTCGGTCCCCTGCCACTCCGCGTCGAACGACTTGCGATCGCGGGTGACACCCGGAAGCTCCTCGACGATCGCGTCGCGGCGACCGACCATCCGGTTCACGAGCGTCGACTTGCCGACGTTCGGTCGTCCGACGACGGCGACGACGGGGAGGCCCACGCTGGCGCTCATGCGGGCGCTCCTACCGGCACGCCCAATGCGGCGCGGAGCGCGACGCCGTCGGTCGCGATGACTTCGACCGGGCGAGGGAGATCCGCAGGCGTCGAACCGTCGAGGAACTTGCCTTCCGACAGGCACACGTCCGGCAGGAGGTAGCGGTGGCCGTGAGGCTCGTCCTGCGAGCACGCGAGCGAGGTCGGAACCCACGAGCAGACCGGCGACGCCGACGTTGCCGCCGAAGAACTCGTTGCGCACCGGCACCACGCGCACGTCGTCGCGGCCGAGCTCGTCGACGAGCGGCGTGAGGATCCGCGCGCCGTACTCCCCCGTCAGGATCGCGATCGGCGCGCCTCGCCGCGGCAGGAGCGCGACGGTGCCAGCCGGCTGCACGACCCGAGGCGCGCGGTAGCCCTCAGCCGGGGCGCCGTCGACCCACGCGAAGAAGCCCGGAGCGACGCCAGTCGCCTCGTCGACGAGACCGTGCATCTCGAGCTCGAGGGTGCGCGCCATCCCGATGCCGTCTTCGTGCATCGGGAAGCCCTCGTACGCGTCAGCCTCGGGGAAGGGCCGGTCTGCGAGCAGGTAGTACTCGTCAGCGAGGAACGCGACGCGGCGGCCGAGCACACCGAGGAAGGCGCGCTGCCACCGCTCGACGGTGTCGACGACGGCCCGCGCTTCGTCGGCCGTGTGTGAGCGCAGCGCTGGCTCGGTCGACCAGCGGCTCACGCCGAGCGGCACGATGCACAGCGACGCGAGCTCGGGATACCGATCGAGCACTCCGGCGAGCGTGCGATCGAGCTCGTCGCCGTCGTTCACTCCCGGGCACACGACGACCTGCCCGTGCACGGTGATGCCCGCGTCGAGCAACGCGCGCAGCCACCGCAGGCTCGTCGCGCCACGCCGGTTGCGCAGCATCCGCGACCGCAGCTCGGGATCGGTCGTGTGGATGCTCACGTTCAGCGGGCTCAGCTTCTCGGTGATGACGCGCTCGAGGTCGGCCTCGGTGAACCGCGTGAGCGTCGTGTAGTTGCCGTAGAGGAACGACAGCCGGTAGTCGTCGTCCTTCACGTAGAGGCTGCGGCGCAGGCCGGGCGGCAGCTGGTAGATGAAGCAGAACTCGCAGTGGTTGTCGCACGTGCGCACCTGATCGAAGAGCGCAGAGTGCACCTCGATGCCGAGCGGCTGGCCGGCGCGCTTCGAGACTTCGAGTGTGAGATGGAGCCCGCCTCGCACGACCTCGAGCTCGATGTCGGCCTCGTCGGTGAGCAGCTGCCACTGGATCACGTCACGCGGCGCCTGGCCGTTGACGACCTCTATGCGGTCGCCGGGCACGATCCCTGCGACCTCGGCCGGCGAGCCGGGCGCGACAGCGACGACTCGAGGCGAGGACATCTCCCAAGGATAGGGCCGATACCGTGCATCTCAATGGTCGTGGATCGCGTGCTCCTCGCCTCGCCCCGAGGCTTCTGCGCCGGGGTCGAGATGGCGATCAAGGCACTCGCGTGGATGGTGCGGGCCTTCGAGCCGCCGGTGTACTGCTACCACGAGATCGTCCACAACAAGCTGGTCGTCGATCGGTTCACCGCTCTCGGCGTGGTCTTCGTCGACGATGTGAGCGAGGTGCCCGAGGGCGCGCCGCTGATGCTGTCCGCGCACGGCTCGGCCCCTGAGGTCGTCGCCGAGGCGCGCAAGACGGGCGGCTACGTCGTCGACTCGGTCTGTCCGCTCGTCACCAAGGTGCATCACGAGGTGCGCGTGCGCGCCGGCAAGGGCTACCGCATCGTCTACGTCGGCCATCAAGGCCACGAGGAAGCAGTCGGCACGATGGCTGTCGCTCCCGACGCCATGTACCGCGTCGAGTCGGCCGAAGACGTGCTCGCCCTTCCCGACCTTCCCGAGCCCATCGCGGTCCTCGCGCAGACGACGCTCTCGCATCGCGACTGGGCCGGCGCTCTCGAGACGGCACGCGACAGGTGGCCGAACCTCTGGGTGCCCGGCCGCAGCGACCTCTGCTTCGCGACGACGAACCGCCAGTCGGCGCTGATGGCGATGGCGCCACGATGCGACGCGATCGTCGTGATCGGTTCGGCGAACTCGTCCAACACGCGTGCGCTCGAGAAGCTCGCGATCGAAGCCGGATGTCCGTCGGTCCACCGCGTGAACTCGGTCGACGAGCTCCCCCATCTGTACGGCGTCGTGGGCGTCACCGCCGGCGCGTCCGGCTCCCGAGGAGCTCATCGAAGCCGTGATCGCGCGTCTCGACCCCGTGCAGGGCGTCGAGGAGGTCCGCATCACCGACGAGGACGAGTACTTCCCGCCCCCTCGCAACATCCGCGACCTGCAGGCCGCGATCGAGGTCGCCGCAACCGTCGTCGCGGGAGGGTCGCTGGCAGCCCGGCCCACGGTCGACGACCGAGCGATCGCGGCAAGCGATGTGCTCGAAGCACTGCGCGCCTGACACGGTTTCCGTCGTGATCTGACGCTCGCGCCGTGGAATCCGCGCGTGTAGCGTCGCGGCGAATGAGGGGCGAGGGGCCGGGCGACGTCGGCAGTGACGTCGTCTTCGACGGCGTCACGAAGAGCTTCGGCGAGGTCGTCGCCGTCGATGGTGTCTCGCTCGACGTCGGCGCGGGTGAGTTCTTCACGTTCTTGGGCCCGTCGGGATCGGGTAAGACCACGTGCCTGCGCATGATCGCCGGCTTCGAGCATCCGACGTCCGGGCGAGTGCTCCTCCACGGTGAAGACGTGTCGCGCGTCCCGCCGTACGACCGTGACGTGAACACGGTCTTTCAGGACTACGCCCTGTTCCCGCACATGACCGTCGGCGAGAACATCGAGTTCGGGCTCAAGGTGCGGCGGGTGCCAAAGGCCGATCGTCGCCCACGAGCTGAGGAGGCGCTCGGGCTCGTGCACCTCGACGGCTACCGCGACCGGCGCGTCACCCAGCTGTCGGGCGGGCAACGTCAGCGGGTCGCGCTTGCTCGTGCGCTCGTCAACCGACCGAGGGTCCTTCTGCTCGACGAGCCACTCGGCGCGCTCGACCTGAAGCTGCGCCAGGAGATGCAGGTCGAGCTCAAGCGGATCCAGATCGAGGTCGGCATCACGTTCATCTATGTGACGCACGATCAGGACGAAGCGCTCGCGATGAGCGACCACGTCGCGGTGTTCAACCTCGGTCGCATCGAGCAGATCGGCACCCCCGCAGAGATCTACCGACACCCGGCATCGTCGTTCGTCGCAGGTTTCGTCGGCACGTCGAACGTCGTCTCGGGCGACCTGGCCATGCGGTTGCGCGGCGCGCCCGACCCGTTCACCGTGCGGCCGGAGCGCATCGTGCTCGTGCCGAGCTCCGCGGACGCGTCGGCGCTGAACGGAGAGCGGCGTGCCACGGGCACCGTCCGCGAGGCGCTCTACCTCGGCGAGCGCACCCGGTTCGTCGTCGATCTCGACGGCGGCGGGCAGCTCACCGTCGTCGAGCAGAACGCGAGCAGCCGCTCGGCTTCGAGTTGGGCGCTGCCTGGCACACCCGCACAGCTCTGCTGGGAGCGCGACGCCGATCAGATGCTGCCGAGTCTCACAACCGAACCATTGACAAAGGGGAGCACATGAGAAGAGGAAAGATCGCCATCGCGGCAGTGGCAGTTGCCGCCGCGCTGGTGGCCGCCGCGTGTGGGGACGACAGCGGAGGGGGTAGCTCGGCCGCGCCACTCGACAAGCTCGGCGCGGGCGAAGGCGCGCTGAACATCATCGCGTGGGCCGGCTACGCGGAAGACGGGTCGACCGACCCATCAGTCGACTGGGTCCATCCGTTCGAAGAGCAGACCGGCTGCAAGACCAACGTGAAGATCGGCAACACGAGCGACGAGATGGTGCAGCTGATGAGCACCGGTGAGTACGACGGCGTGTCGGCATCAGGCGACGCGACACTCCGCCTCATCGCGGCTGATCAGGTCGCCCCGGTGAACACCGATCTGGTGCCCAACTACGCGGATGTCTACGACTATCTGAAGGACAAGCCGTGGAACTCCGTCGACGGCCAGATGTACGGCATCCCGCACGGTTGGGGCGCCAACATCTTGATGTGGAACACCGACGTCGTGAAGGAAGACCTCGACTCGTGGGGCGCGGTGTTCGACGCCAACTCGCCGTACGCCGGGAAGATCACGGCCTACGACAGCCCGATCTACATCGCTGACGCCGCGCTCTACCTCTCGAAGACGCAACCCGACCTCGGCATCAAGAACCCGTTCGCGCTGACGAAGGACCAGCTCGACGCCTCCGTCGCTTTGCTCAAGCAGCAGAAGAGCCAGCTCTCCGAGTACTGGTCGCTCTACACCGACGAGCAGGCCGCGTTCGACAACGGCACGAGCGTCGTCGGCACGACGTGGCAGGTGATCACGAACCTGATCGAGGCCGACGGCACGAAGGTGAAGGCCGTGGTGCCCAAGGAGGGCTCGACGGGGTGGTCAGACACGTGGATGATCTCCACCAAGGCCAAGCACCCGAACTGCATGTACATGTGGATGAACTACATCATCTCGCCGAAGGTGAACGCCGAGGTGGCCGAGTGGTTCGGTGAGGCTCCCGCGAACGTGAAGGCGTGCGCGGAGACTGCGAACGCGGATCACTGCAAGATCTTTCACGCGGACGACCTCGAGTACGCCGAAGCCATCCATTACTGGACCACGCCGACGAAGAAGTGCCTCGACGGCAGCGGCGACAACTGCACCGATTACCAAGAGTGGACGAAGGCCTGGGACGAGGTGAAGGCATAGCCACGGAACTCGGGGTCGACGAGCCGAACGCACCGCCTCCGCGCTCGTCGACCCCGCGCTCGTCGACCCCGCGCTCATCGACCCCGTCCCGGCGGGCATCGCGCGCGCTCGACGCGCACCGAGGGGCAAGCTCCTCGCGCTCCTGTCCGCGCCGCTCGTGTGGCTGGCGCTCGCCTACATCGGGTCGCTCACCGCGCTCCTGATCACCGCGTTCTACAAGACCGACCCCTTCACGACGCAGATCGTGAAGGAGTTCACCCTCCAGAACTTCTCCGACCTCTTCGATCCGGCGTACCGTACGGTCGCCATCCGCACGATCCTCGTGGCCGCGACGGTGACCGTCATCGACTTCCTCATCGCGCTGCCGATGGCATTCACCCTCGCGAAGGTCGTGTCGGACAGAGCGCGTCGCATCCTCCTCGTGCTCGTGCTGATGCCCCTGTGGGCGAGCTATCTCGTCAAGGCCTACTCGTGGAGGGCGATGCTGGCCCCGAACGGCATCGTCCACGAGGTGTTCGGTCACACACCGGGCTACGGCCTCACCGCGACGATCATCACCCTCAGCTACCTGTGGCTGCCGTACATGATCATCCCGATCTACGCGGGCCTCGAGCGGCTGCCGAACTCGATGCTCGAGGCGGCGAGCGATCTCGGCGCGAAGTCGGGTCGCACGTTCTTCAGCGTGGTCGTGCCGCTGCTGAAGCCGGCGATCATCGCGGGGAGCATCTTCACGTTCTCGCTCAGCCTCGGCGACTACATCAGCGTGGGCATCGTCGGCGGCACGACGCAGATGATCGGCAACGTGGTACTGCGGAACTTCGGCGCCAACAACATCCCGTTCGCAGCCGCGCTGGCGACGATCCCCGTCGCCGTCATGGTCATCTACCTCACCGCCGTCCGCCGCACGGGCGCGCTGGACAACCTCTGATGGTCGGCTGATGGTCCTGTCCCCTGTCGCCCGCATCGTGCTCCGGGTGCTCACAGGCCTCGGGCTGCTCTTCCTGTACGCGCCGATCTTCTTGATCGCGGTCCTCTCGTTCAACAAGGCGGGCAACCTCGTGTGGCCCCCGGCCGGCTACACGCTTCACTGGTGGCACACCGCGGTGCACAACCAAGGAGTGCGCGACGCGCTGTGGACCTCGGTGAAGGTCGCGCTCTGCGCCACGGCGGTCGCGCTCGTGCTCGGCACGATGGCGAGCCTCGCCGTGCATCGCTTCAAGTTCTTCGGACGCAACTCGATCTCGTTCCTGATCGTCCTGCCGATCGCGCTGCCCGGCATCGTGAGCGGCATCGCGCTGAATCGAGGGTTCAGCCAAGCAGGGGTCACGCTCAGCCTCCTCACGCTGATCGTCGCCCACGCGACGTTCTGCGTCGTCGTCGTCTACAACAACGTCCTCGCTCGTCTGCGCCGCCTCTCCCCCAACCTCGACGAGGCGGCGGCCGACCTCGGCGCCGACACCTTCCAGGCCTATCGGTACGTGACGTTCCCGCTGATCCGCTCCGCGCTGTTTGCCGGGGCGCTGCTCGCGTTCGCGCTGAGCTTCGACGAGATCGTCGTCACGACGTTCACGGCGGGAGTCGGGATCGAGACCCTGCCTCAGTGGATCTTCAACAACATCGTGCGTCCGAATCAGGTGCCGATCGTCAACGTCGTCGCGGTCGTCGTGATCATCCTGTCGATCATCCCGGTCTGGCTCGCGCAGCGGCTCACCGACGCGACCGCCGGCATCGCCGGGCGCTGACGGGGGCGCTCGGTCAGCGGACGCCAGCGCGGATCTGCGCGGCGTCGAACAACGCCTGCAGGATGTTCGACAGCTCCTCGGTCGTCTTCGCCAGCTCGGCGCGGTCGACCCTGCGACCGACGATCGCGGGCGGCGCGATCGGGTCGCCGACGAGCACGTGGATCTTGCGCGGGTAGATGAGCTTGCTGCCCTTGGGCATGCAGCGCTCGGAGCCGCCGACTCCAACGGGAACGATCGGCACTCCGGCTTTCGCTGCGACGTACACCGCGCCGTCGAACAACGGCTGCACGATCGGACCGGACTGCCGGGCGCCCTCGGGAAAGAGCACCACAGGCTCGTCTTCGAGGATGCGCAACGCGGTCTTGATCGCGTCGACGTCTGCCGTGCCGCGGTGCACCGGGAAGCCACCGACCGTCTCGATGAACAGACCGAGCGGCTTCACCTTCCAGAGTGAGTCCTTCGCCATGAACCGCAGGCGGCGGCGCGTCATGCACCCCACGACGAACGTGTCGATGTTCGAGCGATGGATCGGCGCGACGACGTAGGGCCCAGTCTCGGGGAGCCTGTCGGTACCCTCGTACGACACTCGGAACCAGATCTTGCAGAAGGTGATCACGACCGCACGGGCCACTTGGTAGAACCAGCGCGGGGGTTGCTTGACGATGCGGTCGGTCACGCCAGCATCCCCACGATCTCCGCGACCACGTCGTCGACCGAGCGACCCGTCGTATCGAGCGTGACCGCGTCCTCCGATTCGACGAGCGGCCCGTGGGCCCGACGCTCGTCGCGCGCATCACGCTCCGCGATCGAGGCCGCGACCTCCTCGTAGCGCAGATCGGAGACCTCTTTGTGGCGCCGCTGCGCGCGCACCTCGGGATCGGCGGTCAGGTACACCTTGAGCTCGGCGTCGGGGAAGACGACCGACCCGATGTCGCGACCTTCGATGACGCCCCCGCCCCGCGACTCTGCCCACGCGCGCTGACGGCGTCGCATCTCGACGCGGACGTCGGGGTTGGCGGCGACGACGCTCACGGCACGAGTCACCTCGGGCCCCCGGATCTCGATGCTCGCGTCGACGCCGTCGACGAGCACACCCTTCTCACTGACGTCGAGCTCGACGTCATTCGCGACCCGTGCCACCGCAATCTCCTCGCTCGGGTCGATGCCGCGCCTGAGCGCGGCGAACGCGACCCCCCGGTACATCGCACCGGTGTCGAGGTACTCGAGGCCGAGTCGTCGGGCCAGGGCCTTCGCGACGGTCGACTTACCGGCTCCCGCCGGGCCGTCGATGGCGATCACGCGCATCGGGGCGTGACCCTACCCGGCCGCTGCGCGGAGCCCGTCAAGCCGGGTCCAGTAGTCGGGGAACGTCTTCGCGACGCAGTCGGGATCGGTGATCGTGATCCCCGGTGTCACCAAGCCGACCAACGCGAAGCTCATCGCGATCCGGTGGTCGCCGTACGTCTCGATCGTCGCCCCATGCGGCACACCCGGCCTCACGACGAAGCCGTCCGGCCGGTCCTCGGCGGAGATGCCGCAGCGGCCCAACTCGCTGACGACCGCCGCGATGCGGTCGGACTCCTTCGAGCGGATGAAACCGATGCCGGTCGCCTCGGTCGGCGACGATGCGAACGGCGCGACGACCGCGAGCGTCGGCGCTGTGTCGGAAAGATCGGCGAGGTCGATGAGCCCACCCGACAGCGGACGCCCGCGCACCGTTGTCGAGTCACGCGCGCGGTCGACTTCGGCACCCATTCGCCAGAGCACATCGACGAACTTCAGGTCGCCCTGCACCGAGGCGGATCCGAGGTCGGGCACGGTCACGCGTCCGCCAGTGATCGCGGCAGCGGCGAAGAAGTAAGACGCAGCGCTCGCATCGGGCTCGATCGTGAGGTCCGCGGCGCGGTAGCCGCCCGCACCACCGGTGGAGCCGAACTGGCGGGCTACCGCGGTGGTCATCTCGACGTAGGGACGAGACACCTGCCGGCCCGTCACCTCGATCGTCAGATCACCTCGCGCGCACGGCGCCGCGAGCATCAGGCCCGAGAGGAACTGGCTGGACACCTCCCCGTCGATTGCGACTGAGCCGCCAGGCAAGCCATCCGCCTCGACGACAACAGGGAGATGACCGGGCTCGCCCTCCTCGACGATCCGCACGCCGAGCTGCCGCAGGGCGTCGATGCCTGGGCCGAGCGGCCGAGCCCGCAGCTGCCGGTCGCCGTCGAGCCGGAAGCGCCCATGGCCGAGCGCGAGCACAGACAGCAGGAACCGCGCCGTCGTGCCTGATTGCCGAGCGTCGAGATCAGCCTCAGTCGCGGAGATCTCGCCGCCGGTGCCATGCACGACGACGAGCTCGGCGTCGCGGTCGATCTCGAGCCACACGCCGAGGCGCTGCAACGAGTCGAGCATCGCCTCGGTGTCGTCGGCGAACAGCACGCCGCGCAGTGTGCTCACGCCATCGGCCAGGGCGGCAGCCACGAGCGCGCGGTTCGTGATGCTCTTCGAGCCGGGCACTCGGATGTCGACGTCGGGCGGAGCCGACAGCGGCTGGATCGCGAGCGCGCCGCTCATCCGAGGCGCTGCACCGACGGCCGGTAGCCGCGGGCCATCAACCCGCCGCGGAAGAGGTCGGCGTTGGCCGCCTCGACGAGCATGATGACCACGCCTCGGTTGCCCTCGGCCGAGTGCGCGATCTCGATGTCCGCGGTGTTCACGCCGAGCTCCGCGGCGAGCGTCGTCACCTCGGCCAGCACGCCCGGACGGTCGGGCACGGGGATGCGCACTTCGGCGAGGTCGGACGGGCGCGCGACCCGGCTCGGCAGGTTCGCCCGTGCTGCTCGCGCCCGCTCGAGCCGGTCGAGCAACGCAGCGCCATCCCCCTTGTCGACGAGGTCGCGCATCTCGGCGAGCCCGTCGATCAGGGCGTCGAGCCCCTCGATGATCGCGCCGCGGTTCTCGCGGCAGATGTCCTGCCAGATCGCGGGATGGCCAGAGGCGATGCGGGTCATGTCCCGGAAGCCGCCGGCAGCGAGCCGCAGCAGCGCGGCGTGCTCCTCGGCGCGCATCTCGGCGACACCCATCAACGTCGCCGCCGTGAGGTGGGGCACGTGCGACACGACCGCCACGAGCGCGTCGTGCCGGTCGGGCGCAACGGCCATCACTTCGGCGCCGAACGACGACACCACTGACGCGACTTGCGTGTACGCACTGTCGGCCGTGTCGCTCGTCGGGGTGAGCACCCACACCGCGCCCTCGAAGAGCTCGGGATCAGCGCCGTCGATGCCGTCCTGCTCAGAGCCCGCCATCGGGTGGCCACCGACGAACCTCGAGTCGCCAACCGCGTCGACGACGGGAGCCTTCACACTGCCCGCGTCGGTGACCACCGCGCATCCGGCCGCGAGCGCACGACGCGCGTGCTCCGCGATCGTGGTCACGGGCGTCGCGACGAACGTGATCGCCGCCGACGGCTCGAGCCCGATCTCGTCGATCGCACCGAGAGCAAGCGCCTTGGCGAGCGTCGCGTCGCTCGCGTCGGATCCGAAGACGCGCCACCCTCGCTGGCGCAGCGCCATCCCGATCGAGCCGCCGATGAGGCCGACGCCGATGACGTTGGCAGGGGCGCCGGGGTCAGTCGTCCAGGTCACTGCGCAGCACCTTGGCACCTTCGAGGAACACGTGACGCATCTCTGACCGTGGACGGTCGGTGCTCACGTGAGCCATGAGGCGGATGCACAGCTTCAACCCGCTCGGCACGTCGATCTCCTGCGCGCCGATCAAGGGCACATCGGACAGTCCCCACAGCCGAGCCGCCGTCGCCGGGTACCCCGAGCGGATGTCGGGAGTCGCCGTGAGAAGGATGCTGATGACGTCGTCGTTCGTCAGCGAGTTGCGCGAGAAGAGCTCGTCGAGCAGCGCGTGCACCCGCTCCCGCATGTGGTCAATGTCGTCGCGATCGAGGGTGGTCGCGCCGCGAAGAGCACGAACTTCTGCGGGCACGGCCGGGCAGGCTAGCCGTCGTCCGCTGCACCTACGGATTCCAAAGCCCTGACCTCGGTGAGCGTGAGCTCTCGCCACGTGCCGGGCTTGAGCCGCCGATCGGTGATCGACCCGATGCGCACGCGCACGAGACGGCGCACCGGATGGCCCACGGCCTCGCACATGCGGCGCACCTGGCGGTTGCGTCCTTCGTGGATCGTGATGCGCAGCAGGTTCGGCGGTGACAGCGCGACCTTCGCCGGCGCGGTCATGCCGTCCTCGAGCTCGACCCCCTCCCGAAGCTGGCGCACTGCCGCAGCAGATGGGCGACCCGCGACTTCGGCGAGGTACTCCTTCTCGACGCCGAAGGAGGGATGCGTGAGGCGGTGTGCGAGGTCGCCATCGTTGGTGAGGAGGAGCAAGCCCTCGGTGTCCGCGTCGAGACGGCCGATCGGGAACACGCGCGGCTCGGTCGGCACGAAGTCGGTGACGATCTGGCGCCGCTGCGGATCGGCGAGCGTCGTCACGACACCGCGCGGCTTGTTGAACAGGTAGTAGACGAGCCCCGGCCGCACGGCGAGCGGCGTGCCGTCCACCTGGATGAGATCGACGAGCACGTCGACGCGCCGACCCAGAATCGCGACATCACCGTTGACCGTCACCCGGCCGTCGGCAATGAGCTCCTCGCAGTGACGACGGCTGCCCAGGCCTCGTTGTGCGAGCACCTTCTGCAGTCGGTCCCCGTTCGGCTCAGGCAGAGGTGGCTGGCTCATCGGGCCCCGCAGGGCGCAACGTCGTCTCCAGCGCTTCGACGACATCGGCGCCCGGCACGAAGTCGCCGAGCGGAGGAAGGTCATCGAGTGAGTCGAGGCCGAGCTTCTCGAGGAACAGCGGCGTCGTGCCCCACAGCACCGCCTGACCCGGACCGGGATCGCGCCCGACCGGTTCGATGTAGCCACGCAGCTGCAGCGTGCGCACGACCGCCTCGACGTCGACACCACGGATCGATGCCGCCTGCGCGCGGGAGATCGGCTGCTTGTAGGCGATGATCGCGAGCGTCTCGAGCGCCGCGTTCGAGAGCCGTGACGACTGCCCTTCGAGCACGAACCGTTCGACGTAGGGCGCGAGGTCGGGGTGGCTCTGAAAGCGATAGCCGCCGGCCACCCTTGCCAGCACGAAGCCGCGACCCTCGTTGTCGTACGCCTCGACGAGCGAGTTGCACGCCTCTTCGACGCTCGTCACCGGCACCTCGAGGAGCTGCGCGAGGAGGTTCGGCGGCACTGGCTCCTCGGCGACCATGACGATCGCCTCGATGGCGCGCGCCGTGTCCTCAACCATGGGCGTCTTCAGCCATGTGCGCTCATCCTTCGTAGACGTCGATGTCGGCGAGGGTGTCGGCGTCGACGTGCGCAGGACCGCGCCACGTGACGACGATGTCGCCGAACGTCGCGAGCTGGTCGAGGTCGACGAGGCCCTGCTTGCACAGCTCGAGGATGCCGAGGAACCGGACGATGCACTCGAGTCGCTCGTCGATGCCGTGGGTGAGCTCTCGGAAGGTCGTGCGCCCGAGCTTCGGGAGCTCGGTGACGAGCGTGGCGACCGCGTCGGCGACACTCGCCCGGATGGGCGCCACATGCTCGAGGTCGACACGGGGCACCGGCTTCGGCGCCGCGGCGGTGAGGAATCCGGCCCGCAGCCGGTCGGGCGTGACGCCCGCGAGCAGGTCGGGCGCGAGGCCGATGAAGCGCTCCTCGAGCCCGGCAGTGCGTGGGTACGACCTTCCCGCCTCGGAGGCGAGGCGGTGGAGGACCGTGGCGACGTCCTTGAACGTCTTGCACTCGAGCAGGCGGGCGAGCAGCAGATCACGCTCTTCCCAGAGCGCGAGCTCCTCGTCGAGGTCGATGTCGTCGCGACCGGGAAGCAGGCGGCGTGCCTTCAGCTCGACGAGCGTCGCGGCGATGAGGAGGAACTCGGTCGCGATGTCGAGGTCGAGTCGCTCGGCGTCGGCGGTGATGCGATCGAGCTCGGTGAGGTACGCGTCGACGATCGTGCTGAGCGACACCTCGTAGAGGTCGACCTGCTCGCGCACGATCAGGTGGAGCAGGAGATCGAAGGGCCCCTCGAAGACCGGGGTCTGCACCTCGTAGGGCACGCGGGCAGGCTAGCAGCGGGAGTTACACCAGCGTGATTTGGGCCGGGCGCCTCTAATCTCCGGGCCATGACGGTCGTGTTCTCGGGCATCCAGCCGAGCGGTGAGACGCACATCGGCAACTACCTGGGCGCGATCCGGCACTGGGCGGTCGACCAGCACGAGCACCGGTCGTACTACTGCGTCGTCGACCTCCACTCGTTGACGCTCCCCCACGACCCGGTCGAGCTGCGGAACAAGACGCTCGCGATGGCCACGTTGCTCGTCGCGTGCGGGCTCGATCCTGACGTCTGCACGCTGTTCGTCCAGAGCCACGTGGCCGAGCACACCCGGCTCGCCTGGCTGCTCGAGTGCACAGCGTCGATCGGCGAGCTGCAACGCATGACGCAGTTCAAGGACAAGTCGAGCCGCAAGACCGGCGAGTTCATCTCCGCGGGCTTGCTCACCTACCCGACGCTGATGGCGGCCGACATCCTCCTCTACGACACCAACCGCGTGCCGGTGGGCGACGACCAACGCCAGCACATCGAGCTCGCCCGCGACGTGGCGATCCGGTTCAACTCGCGCTACGGCGACACGTTCGTCGTGCCCGAGGCCGCGATCCCGCGCGCCGGCGCCCGCGTGATGGACCTCCAAGAGCCGACGAACAAGATGTCGAAGTCCGTCGAGTCGCCGCAGGGCACGGTGCTGGTGCTCGACCCGCCTGACGTCATCGAGCGCAAGGTGAGCCGCGCGGTCACCGACTCCGACGGCGTGGTGCGCTTCGACGTGGCCGGGAAGCCCGGGGTCTCGAATCTGCTCTCGATCCTGGCGGCGAGCACCGGCGAGTCACCCGAGGCACTTGCCGACCGTTACAGCCAGTACGGGCCGTTGAAGAAGGACACCGCCGCAGCCCTGATCGAAGCCCTGCGCCCGATCCGCGAGCGCTACGAGTCGCTCGCGGCGGATCGCGGCGCGATGACCGAGGTGCTGCGCAAGGGTGCGGGCAAAGCCCGTGACGTCGCCGCCGTCACCTACGCCCGCGCCCGCGCCGGGGTCGGCCTGCTCGAAAGCTGAACTTCTTGTCGATTCGCCGGTTCCACAACGGCGAAACGACAAACAAACCAGCGAGGCTCAATCGTCGTCGGCTTCCTTGAGCGCGTGGGCGAGGTGGGGCGGGAGCGTCCAGTCCTCTTCGGGCCGGTGATGCTCGCGGGCCCACGCGATCGTGAGGGGGTCGCTCCCCGCGAGGGCGAGGCGGTCAGCGCCGATCTGAGGGTGGCGCACATAGAGCCCGATCTTGCGCGTGAAGCCGCGTGCCTCGGACCATTCCTCGGCCGCCGTTCGGCCCGCGATCCCCACTGACAGCGTGGCGACGACACGGCCGTAGGCGCCGAGACGCGCATCGATCTTGCCGACGTCGTGCAGCAGGGCGGCGGCCAGCACTGGACGGCTCGCCTCGTGGCCGAGTGCTCGCTCGACTCGCTGCGCGACGGCGATCGAGTGGCGGCGATCCGCGCTGTTCATCTGCTGCCAGAGGTCGCGCTCGTTCGGGAGGAGCTGCGCGCGCGCCCACGCCGTGTCGTCCTGCGCGGGACCAGCGGGCCACAGCGACCCGAAGAAGCGCTTGCTCAGATGGCCGAACCCCACTCGTGACTCCGCTCTTGACAAGGCGTCGGCTACAGCAGATGTGCCCACAAATCGATCGCCCGAGAGAAGATCGAGTTGAGGACTCGGGGCAGAGCCAGCACGACGATGATCAGCACACCCATCGTGTACTGGCGGATCCGCAGCCACTGGGGGTACCACGACCGGGGCATGAACCGCTCGATGACGGCTGAGCCGTCGAGGGGCGGGAGCGGGATCAGGTTGAAAGCCGCCAGCACGACGTTGGTGACGCCGAGGTCGATGATCACCCGGGCGACGGTGCCGTGGGGCCGCCAGGTGCGGAGCACCCACGCGGCGAGCACCGCGATGATGATGTTCGTCATCGGCCCTGCGAGCGACACGAGCAGCGCCTGGTTGCGGGGATGGCGGAGCTTGCCGATGTTCACCGGCACGGGCTTCGCGTAGCCGAAGACGCCGAACGACGTCAGCGAGAGCAGGAACGGCAGCAGGAGCGAGCCGAACGGGTCGATGTGAGGGATCGGGTTCAGCGTCAGGCGACCGGCCCGCTTCGCGGTGTCGTCACCACACCAGTACGCAACGACGCCGTGCGAGAGCTCGTGCAGGATGACCGAAGGGATCAGCACCCCGAGGAAGATCAGGGTGGACTGAAGGTCGAAAGACAACGGTCAGGCGCGCCCTGCACAGTTGATGCACCAGCGCGTCTCGGGCATCGCCTCGAGCCGGGCGTCGCCGATCGGCTGGCCGCAGTTCTGGCAAAGCCCGTAGGTGCCGTCGTCGATGCGGTCGAGCGCCTCTTGCACGGCGGCCAGCTGGTCTTCGAGTGAGCCGGCGAGCGAACGAGCCTCGCCGACTTCGGCGGCCACCTGCCCCGAATCGGCAAAGTTGTGGTCGAGATCAGAACCGTTGGTGCCGCCGCCGAGCGCGGCGAGCTGACGGCTCAGCCGGTCCTTCTCAGCCTCGAGGGCGGCGCGGTTCGTCGCGAGGAGCTCGGTGGGAGGCACCCCCCAAGGCTAACGGCTTCGCTTCGCCCTCGGGTGGGCGTTCTCATACACCGCGCGCAGCCGCTCGGCGCTGACCAGGGTGTACACCTGTGTGGTCGCGACCGACGCGTGGCCGAGCAGCTCTTGCACCACCCGGATGTCCGCCCCGTGATCGAGCATGTGGGTCGCGCACGAGTGGCGGAGGACGTGCGGGCTGAGTCGATCACCGAGTCCGACGCGATCGGCGTACGCGCGCACGATCCCCCACGCGCCCTGCCGTGAGAGCCGACCACCGCGCGCGTTCAAGAACACCGCCTCGGCGTCCCCGCGCCTCGCCCACCGGTCGGGTACGAGAGCTCCGCGGCCGCTGGTTGCGAGCCAGTCGGTCAGGGCATCGGCCGCGAACCTGCCGATCGGCACGACGCGCTCATGGCTGCCCTTGCCGAACACGCGCGATGACCCGATCGGCGAGGTCGACGTCGCCCATCGAGAGGCCCACGAGCTCGGAGATGCGGATGCCCGTGCCGTACAGCACCTCGAGGATGGCCCGGTCACGGCGCTCGAGCGGGCCATGGCCGACGACCGACGCGAGGAGTGACTCGACCTCGGCTTCGCTGAGCGGCTTCGGGAGGCCCTGCGGCACCTTCGGCGACTCGACTGCCGCGGCGGGGTTGCGCGCCATGCGGCCCTCCTCCGCGAGGAACCGGTGCAGTGACCGCACGGCGACCAGCGATCGAGCGACCGAGGTCGCCGCCTTCCCCTCGCGCTGCTGGCTCTGCACGTACTGCTCGATGTCGGCCTCGGTCACCGCGTCGAGCGTGCGGTGATGGCGGGCGAGGTACGCGCAGTACGCGTTCAGGTCCCGTCGGTATGCAGCGATGGTGTTGGCCGAGCGTCCCCGTTCGACCGTCAGCCACGACAAGAACTCCTCCGCGTCGAGCGGCAACGCAGGGTGTGGCGACGTGCGGTGCGCGCTCACCGGATCCCGAGCCGCTCCCGCGCGAGCAGCAGGCCGATGATGGTCTTCGCGTCGATGATCGCCTTGCTGGCCACGAGCTCGAGCGTGTGTTCGAGAGCGATCAGCTCGACCGTCATGTGGTGCTCTTCCTCGCTCTGCGAGTGCGTCGCGACGGGCGTGAGGTCGAGGCCGAGGAAGATGTCGAGCCGCGGATCGGAGAACCCGGCTGACCCGTGGTAGGTGCAGAGATGCTCGATGCGTCCGGCGCGGTAGCCGGCCTCCTCCCCGAGCTCACGCTGGGCGGTCTCGACGAGCGCCTCGCCCTCGACGTCGCACATCCCAGCGGGGATCTCGAGCAGGTCGTGCTGCAGCGCCGGTCGATACTGGCGCACGCACACGACCTCGTTGCTCGGAAGGACCGGCACCACGGCGACCGCGGGCAGCGTGTGCACCACATCGCGATCGAAGATCTCGCCGGTCGGGCTCTCGAAGATCTCGTTCGTGACCCGGATGACGAAGCCCTGGTAGATCTCGCGTTCTTCGAGGCGACGGAACGAGCTCACGCCTCGACGGAGAGCAGGTGCGGGTTGCGACCCTCGGCACGCGCGACGGCAGCACCGATGAAGTCGCGGAACAGCGGTCCGGGACGATCGGGGCGGCTCTTGAACTCGGGATGGGCTTGCGTGCCGACCCACCACGGATGGTCGGCGAGCTCGACGAACTCGACGAGCCGGCCATCGGGCGAGGTGCCCGAGCAGATCAGGCCCGCCTCTTCCATGCGGGTGCGGTACGCGGGGTTGAACTCGTACCGATGGCGATGGCGCTCGGAGACGATCGGCTCGCCGTACGCAGCCATCGCCTTCGAACCCGGCTGCAGCACCGCGAAGTACGCACCGAGACGCATCGTGCCGCCCATGTCCACGACCTCGCGCTGCGAGTCCATGAGGTCGATGACCGGGTGGGGGGACGTGGCGTCGAACTCGCTCGAGTTGGCTCCGTCGAGCCCGACGACGTTGCGCGCGAACTCGATGCACATCACCTGCATCCCGAGGCAGATGCCGAGGCACGGCATGAGGTTCACGCGGGCGTAGTTGGCCGCGGCGATCTTGCCCTCGATCCCCCGCACACCGAACCCCGCGGGGATCACGATGCCGTCGAGGTCGCGGAAGCGGCCCTCCGCGAGCAGGCCCTCGACGTCCTCGGCCTGGATCCAGTCGACCTGGACGTCGGCGCCGTGATGGAAGCCACCGTGCTTGAGCGCCTCGACGACCGAGAGGTACGCGTCGGGAAGGTCGATGTACTTGCCGATGAGGCCGATGCGCACCGGACGCACCGACGTCTCGATGCGGTCGACCAGTGCCTCCCAGGACGTGAGGTCGACCTCGCGCTCCTCGAAGCCGAGGAGCCCGCAGAGGTAGTCATCGAGGCCCTCGGCGTGCAGCACGAGGGGGATCTCGTAGAGGTTGCGGGCATCGGCGGCGTTCACCACCGCCTCGACCGGGACGTCGCACAGGTTCGAGATCTTGCGCTTCAGGGCGTCGGACACCGGGCGCTCGCTGCGGCACACGATCGCGTCGGGCTGGATGCCTCGGCTGCGCAGCTCGGTCACGGAGTGCTGCGAGGGCTTGGTCTTCTGCTCGCCGGACGGCCCGATGAACGGCACGAGCGTCACGTGGACGTAGGCGACGTTGTCGCGGCCCGCGTCCTTGCGGAACTGCCGGATCGCCTCGAGGAACGGGAGGATCTCGATGTCGCCGACAGTGCCGCCCACCTCGGTGATGACCACGTCGACGTCGTCGGTCGCGAGGCGGCGGATGCGCCGCTTGATCTCGTCGGTGATGTGCGGGATCACCTGCACCGTGCGACCCAGGTAGTCGCCGCGTCGTTCGGCGGCGAGCACGGCCTGATAGATGGAGCCCGTCGTGGCGTTCGAGTTGCGGGAGAGCGACTCGTCGATGAAGCGCTCGTAGTGGCCGAGGTCGAGATCGGTCTCGCCCCCGTCGTCGGTGACGAAGACCTCGCCGTGCTCGAACGGGTTCATCGTGCCGGGGTCAACGTTGATGTAAGGGTCGAGCTTCTGCATCGTGACCCTCAGCCCTCGGGCCTTCAGGAGCCGTCCGATCGACGAGGCGGTGAGTCCCTTGCCGAGGGAGCTGGCCACGCCTCCGGTCACGAAGATGTGCTTCGTCACGACGCTCCTTCTCGATTTGTGGCTCGCTCGATGTGGCAGTGGCGGCCCCGCCGACAACCCGGTCGAGGGTAGCGCGGGAATTCCCCGACGAGGTGGAGGGCGATTGACAGACTGCCCGGCGTGAAGCCCAAGGTCAGACTCCTCGGTCCCGACGACAGCGATGCGTTCACGCGCACGTTTCGCACGGCGATGGTGTTTCCCGTGGCGAACCAGGCCCACCTCGACGCGCGCCGTCCCCTGTACCTCATGTCGCGGTCGTTCGGGGCGTGCGAGGGCAAGGAGGTGGTCGGCACCGCCGCGGCCTGGCCGTGCGACATGGTCGTACCCGGCGGCGGGCGAGTCGATGCGGCCGCGGTCACCGGCGTCGGCGTGCTGCCCACGCACACGCGGCGCGGCATCCTCACGAACCTCATGCGCTCCCAGCTCGAAGACGTGGCCGATCAGGGGCAGCCGGTCGCGATCCTCCACGCGAGCGAGAGCATCATCTATGGCCGCTTCGGATACGGCATCGCGACGAGCGGCGCGTCGCTCTCGCTCGAGACGCGACATGGCCGGTTCCTCGAGCCGTTCGACGACCCGGGGCGCCTCCGCTTGGTGACGCGTGCCGACGCGCTGCAGCTGTTCCCCAGCATCTTCGAGGAGTTCGACCGCGATCGCCCGGGCTCGATCAGCCGTGCCATCGCGAGGTGGGCACACCCATTCATGTACGGCCCGGTGCCCGAGGGTGAGCCGACGCCGCAAGAGGTCTACGTCGTCCACGAGGACGCCAAGGGCAAGCTCGACGGGGCGATGGCCTACGAGGTCCTCGACCGCGACTCGTGGTGGGGCAAGCCGGGCTACATCGAGCTGCACGACCTGTTCGGGTCGCCCACCGCCTACGTCTCGTTGTGGCGCTACGCGCTCGACCTCGACCTTGCGCACGGCGTGAAGTTCCACATGCGGATGCCCGACGAGCCCTTGCGGTGGATGCTCGCCGACCCTCGGCGGCTCGAGATGAGGCTCGAGGACCAGCTCTGGCTGCGGATGCTCGACGTGCCCGGCGCCTTGGCGAGCCGCACCTACGGGCGTCCAGGCAAGCTCGTGCTCGACGTCGCCGACCCGTTCCTCGGCCGTGGGGGCAGATTCGAGATCGATTCGGCGGAATCGGGACAGGCCACCTGCAAGCCGAGCCGCCGGTCAGCCGACCTCGAGATGACGATCGCCGACCTCGGCGCTGCGTACCTCGGAGGTGTGTCGTTCGCTGCGCTGGCCGCCGCGGGGCGGGTGATCGAACAGCGCGCCGGCGCCCTCGCCCGCGCCGACCAGCTGTTCGCGCACCATCCGCTCCCCTGGTGCGGCACCTTCTTCTGACCCCACTACCTACCTCGAGTGTTCACGCTGAAGCGCGGCATGGTGCCCCGAGCGTGAACACCCGGCCGATGGTGGCGGTCAGCGGCCGCGCTCGCGGGCGGCGGCGGCGAGCAGCTCTTCGGCATGATCGCGGGCGGTCGCGCTCGAGGGCATGCCCGACAGCATCCGCGACAGCTCGACCGCGCGCGCGTCGCCGTCGACGGCAGAAGCACTGACCGTCGTGCGCCCGTTCGCCTCGCGCTTGTCGACCGCGACCTGCGCGTCGGCATACGCGGCGACCTGCGCGAGGTGCGTGACGACGAGCACCTGGTGCGTCGCGCCGAGCGATGCGAGCGATCGGCCGACCGCGAGCGCGGCCTGACCTCCGATGCCGGCGTCGACCTCGTCGAAGACGAGCGTAGGCGGGGCCTCGGTGACCACGAGGCGCAACGCGAGCATCGTGCGAGCGAGCTCACCGCCTGAGGCCACTCGGGCAAGCGGCGCGAGGTCCTCACCGGGATTCGCCGCCAAGAGGTACGTGACCGCGTCGCCTGCCTCCCCGTCGACCGCGACGTCGAGCCGCGCCCGGGGAAGCGCGAGCTCGGTGAGATGCGAGCGGACGGCGCTCGCGAGCTTCGGCGCGGCCGCCCGGCGAGCGTCGCCCACCCGGCGCGCTTCCGCGTCGGCGGCGGCCAGAGCGGCCGTGCGTTGCTCGTCGAGCGCGGCGGCACGTGCGTCGTGGGACAAAAGCACCGCGAGCCGCTCACGGGCCTCGTTGCGGTAGGCGATCACTTCTTCGAGGGTCTCGCCGTACTTGCGGGTGAGCTCGCGCAGGAGGTGCCTGCGGGCCCGCACCTCGTCGAGCCGCTCGGGATCGTCCGCGATGCCATCGGCAGTGTGACGGAGGTCGGCGGCGATGTCGGAGGCCTCCGCCTCGAGCCCGTGCAGCCGTTGCTCGAGCTCCGCGAACGGGGCGCGCCCCACGAGCGTGGCCCGCGCGACTCCGAGCGCGTCGACGGCCCCGCCCTCGCCAGTGAGCGCGTCGCTTGCTTGGGCCGCAGCTTCGCGGTGTGCAACTGCGTCGGCGAGCCGATCCTCCTCGAGTTCGAGCGTTCGGTCTTCGTGTGCGTCATCGAGCTGGGCGCGGTCGAGCTCGTCGACCTGATACCTGAGGAGGTCGATCTCGCGCGCTCGCGCGCGTTCGTCGCCGCCGAGCGCCGCGAGCTCGGCCTCTATCTCGGCGACGCGAGCGCGCGCCTCGCGCAACGCGGACAGGTCGACGCCGCCGAACCGGTCGAGCGCGCTGCGCTGCTCCGCGACGCCGAGCAGGGACTGGTGGCTGTGCTGACCATGGAGGTCGACGAGGCGCCGACCTTCTTCGGCCAGCTGCGTGACCGTCGCGAGGCGGCCGTTGCGATAGGCCCGCGATCGGCCGTCCCGAGGGATCACGCGGCTCAGCACGACCTCGTCCTCGCCGACCACGAATCGCCCCTCGATCGAGCACTCCGCCGCGCCGTGTCGCACGGCGCCACTGTCGGCCCGCCCACCGACGAGCAGCTCGATCGCGTCGACGAGCAGCGTCTTGCCCGCACCGGTCTCGCCCGTGAGCGCGGTCATGCCGGGGCCGAGCACGAGCACCAGCTCGTCGATGACCCCGAGGTTGCGGACGGCGAGCTCAGTCAGCACAGGTCAGTGGTCAGCACGGCTCAGCGGTCGCACCGTCAGCGGTCGCTCAGGCCGAACTTCGCCTTGAGGATGCGATGGAAGTTGCGCTTCCCGAACGTGACGAGCCGGGCGCTGCGGTCCGCGGGCGAGCAGTCGACGATGTCGCCCTCCTCGAGCTCGCCGACGCTCGTGCCGTCTACCGACAGGGTCGCTGGGCGATGACCGATCACCTCGAGGCTGAGCGTCTCGCCGGGATCGAGGATCAGCGACCGGTCGAAGAGCATGTGCGGCGACACTGGCGTGAGCAGCAGCGCGCGATGACGAGGGGACACGATCGGCCCACGGGCCGACAGCGAGTATGCCGTCGAACCGGTCGGGGTCGCGACGATGAGGCCATCGGCCGCGTAGGACGTGAAGACCTCCCCGCCGATCCGCACGAGCATGCGGACCGTGTGGCCCGATTGGGTCTTCTCGACGACGGCCTCGTTGAGGGCGCGAAAGCTCCATCCGTCGAGGAGAGAGCGCTTCGACCGGATGGTGACAGAGAGCATCATGCGGTCTTCGATGCCGTAGTCGCCGGCAAAGAAGCGCTCGAGCGCCGACGTCATGGCGTTCGGCTCGACTTCAGTCAGATAGCCGAGGAGGCCGACGTTCACCCCGAGGACAGGGACCTCTGCCTCCTCCACGAGGTCGACGGTCCGCAGCATCGTGCCGTCGCCGCCGAGGCTCACCGCGAGCACGACGTCCTGCGCCAGCTTCTCGTCGGGGACCGCGAGGTCGAGGAGGTCGACGGCCTCGGCGTCGCCCAGCGGCATGCGCACCTCGTGGCCGCGCTCATGCAGCCAGTGCACGGCCTCGCGCGCGAGCTCGGCCGCGTTGGCCCGCTGGTTGTGCACGACGAGTGTCACCGTGCTCATAGCAGTGCCGCCTGCGCAACGACGAAGTCGATCGCCGGCTCCGGGAGTCGGTGCGACACTGCTGGGGGCGCGGCGGCATGCACGAAGAACTCGACGTTTCCCTTCGCTCCCCGCACAGGCGACACCATCCACCCAATGATGACCGCTTCGCGAGCCACGAGCGCGCCCTGTACCGCCTCGAGGACCGAGCGCCAGACCGCGGGGTCCCTGATCACGCCCCGACCCCGGTCGGCCTCGACCCTCCCGGCCTCGAACTGAGGCTTCACGAGGAGCACGAGGTCGGCGCCTTCGTCGCTCACGCCGATGAGCGCATCGAGCACGGACCGGATCGAGATGAACGAGAGATCAGCGACCACGAGGTCGAAGAGGCCAAACTCGGCTCGGGTCATGGTGCGGACGTTGACCCGCTCGTGCACCTCGACGCGGGACTCGTCACGCAGGACGGGGTGGATCTGCCCGTGACCGACGTCAACCGCAACGACCTGCGCAGCGCCCTCCTGGAGGAGACAGTCGGTGAAGCCTCCCGTCGACGTGCCGGCGTCAAGCGCACGGCGTCCGGTCACGTTGATGCCGAACGCCAGGATCGCCTCGGCGAGCTTGTCTCCGCCGCGCCCCACGAACCTCGGCGGAGCGAGGACCTCGACGGGCTCGCCCGTGCCGACCATGCGACTGGCCTTCTCCGCAGGCGCGCCCCCGACCGTGACGAGGCCAGCGTCGATGGCCCGCTGCGCGGCCTCACGGCTCGCGGCAAGCCCGCGGCGCACGAGCTCCGCATCGAGCCGCCGGCGCGTGGTCACGACTTCTTGGCTGCTGCCTTCTTCGCGGGCGCCTTCTTGGCCGTCGTCTTCTTCGCGGCGGACTTCTTGGCGGCCTTCTTCGCGGGAGCCTTCTTCGCAGCCTTCTTCGCGCCCGACGAGGACTTCATCGTGTCGACCTTGCGCTCGAGGCGGGCGAGATCCTTCTTCGTCGCGAACCCCAGGGAAGCCATCTGGGACACGACCTCCTCGCGCATCGCCTTGACGACGCGCTCGGTGTTCTCACGGCTGCGCTCGACGAGCTCCTGCACTTGCTGCTGGGTCTGCTCGGTCTGGAGCTCGCCCGCTCGAACGAGGTTGCCGACGACCTCCTCGGCCTTGGCCCGGGTGGTGTGGGTGAAGGCCATGCCGGCCTCGAGGTACTTCCGGATCGCATCGAGCTGTGCCATGGGGCAACACGCTACCGACCACTGGCCTCGGTAGGGTCGCTCGCAGTGATCCCCCTCCGGGACAACCTCCCGACGCGGCGGCGGCCGGTCGCCACGATCCTGCTCATCGCGATCAACGTCGCGGTGTTCCTCTTGGTCCAGCTGCCACTGCACGGCACTGATGTCGTGCGGATCCAGACGGGGACCGTCCGGATCGACAGCCAGCTCCGCTTCGACCTCGAGTACGCCGCGATCCCATGCGAGCTCACCCAGGGTCGACCGCTCACGATCGACGAGATCGGCAAGACCTACCTGCAGGGCGACTCGTCGGCCTGCGATCACCACCCCCAGAGCCCGCCGCTCTTCCCGGACAAGAACGTCTACCTCGCGGTGATCACGTCGATGTTCTTGCACGGCGGATGGCTGCACCTCGGCTTCAACATGCTGTTCCTCTGGGTCTTCGGGAACAACGTCGAGGATCGTCTCGGCTGGGCGCTGTACCTGCTCTTCTACGTGCTCGCCGGCATCTTCGCCACCGCGGGGCAGGTCTTGCTGAACCCCAGCAGCACCGTGCCGGTCATCGGCGCGTCTGGCGCGATCGCGGGGGTGATGGGCGCGTACCTCGTGTGGTTCCCGCGCGCGAAGATCTTCACGCTGTTCTTCGCGATCCTCGTGTGGTTCCGTGAGATAGAGGCGCGCGTCGTGCTCCTCGTGTGGCTGGCGCTGCAGTTCCTCTTCAACCGCGGCGGCAACGTCGCGTGGATGGCGCACGTCGCGGGGTTCGGGTTCGGGATGATGGTCGTGTGGCTGCTGCGGCCCCGAGCGAGACCGGCCGCGCTCAGCGATCCGTGGAGCCCACCGCCGAGCCCGTACCAGTGAGGCCCCCGTCGGTGAGGATCGCGTCGGCGAGCGCGGCGAGGTCGTTCGTGACGATCGACGGACGCGGCTCGATCTTCGAGGCGTCGGCACCGGGCCCGACGATCCCCGAGAGCACGAGACCGAAGTCGCATCCGAGACGGACGGCGAACAGCCCGTCGGTGTCGGGGCGATCGCCGACCATGAGCAGGTGCACATCGCCGACCGCCTCGCGTACGAGCGCGGCCATCGCGGGATGCGGCTTGCCGGCAACGACGGGGACCGCTTCGGAGCCAGTCGCGACCGCGGCGAGGATCGCGCCGCCACCGGGGATCGGGCCGCTCGGCGTCGGGTAGGTCGCGTCGTCGTTCGTGCCGATCAGCACCGCGCCGCCGCGGATCGTGTCGGACGCGACCTTCATCCGCTCGTAGTCGAAGTCGCGGTGGAAGCCGACGACCACGGCGTCGGCGGGCCCTTCGCGCAGCGGCTGCACACCGCGGGCCTCGAGCGCCTCGACGACGCCCGGACCGCCGAGCACGACCGCCTTCTTGCCGGGCTCGATCAGCCGAGCCGCCGCCATGGCAGACGTCAGCACCTCGCCCTTCGCCGGGATGCCGAAGCCCTCGAGCTTCGCGACCACCGCGCCGACGGGCACGGACGAGTTGTTCGTGACGAACAGCACGCGCCGTCCGCTCGCTCGCAGACGGGCGATCGCGTCGGCAGAGCCCGCAATGGCGTGGTCCGCGAGCCAGATGACCCCGTCGAGGTCGCAGACGACCGTGTGCGCGTCGAGGCCCGAGCTCGGGGCGCTCACCTGATGGCGTGGCTGGCGTGGCTCGCGATCAGGTCGACGATGAACGGCCACAGCGGCTCGGGCAGGTCGTGGCCCATGTCGTTCAGCACGACGAGGTTCGCGCCGGGCACGAGCTCGGCAGTGCGCTCACCGCCACTCAGGCTGATGAGCGTGTCGGCCCGGCCGTGGATCACGAGGAACGGCAGCTTGACGTTGCGAAGGCCGTCGGCTCGATCACCGCTTGCGACGATGGCGCCCATCTGCCGACCGGCACCCTCGGGATAGAAGGCGCGGTCGTACGACGCAGCAGCCCGCTCTCGAGCGCCCGTCGCGTCGAAGTACCGCGGGCTGCTGAAGATCTTCGAGCCCTCGACGGATGCCTCGATCGCCTGTGCGCGACCCTCGGGAGGCGGACGCATCAGCGCGGCCATCGCCTCGGGAGCCGCCTGGCCGTAGTCGGGCTCGCCCGTCGTCGACATGATCGACGTGACGGTGCGCAGGCGTTGCGGATGCTCGATCGCCATCGTCTGCACGATCATCCCGCCCATCGACGCGCCGACGACGTGGGCACGGTCGATGCCGAGCGAGTCGAGCACGGCGATGCCGTCGCCAGCCATGTCGGACAGCGTGTAAGGCACCGCAGGCGCCTCGCCGCCCGCCATCATCGCGTTGAAGAGCTCGGCCATGTCGAACGTGGCGCCGTCGAGGTGGGTCGAGAGGCCACAGTCGCGGTTGTCGTAGCGGATGACGAAGTAGCCCTTGTCAGCCAGGGCTTGGCAGAGCTTGTCGTCCCAGGCGATGAGCTGAGCGGTGAAGCCCATCACGAGCAGCAACGGCTCATCGCTCGGGTCGCCGACGGTGTCGTACTCGATCTCGATCCCGTTGTTGTTGGCACGCGGCATGGCTGCATCTTTGCATCTGGTAGTCATTCGAGGCGTGCCCCGCTTCGAGCCCTTTCCCGGTGTGCTCTACGACATCGAGCGGTTCGATCTCGGCGAGGTGACGGCTCCTCCGTACGATGTGATCGACGACGCCGAGCGCGAGCTGCTCGGCGCTCGTTCGCCATGGAACGTGGTGCACATCGACCTGCCCGCCGAGGCCGACGGCCGCGACCGGTACGAGAACGCGTGCTACCTCCTCCATCACTGGCTGGACGTGGATGTGCTCCGCACCGACGACGAGCCCGCGTTCTACGTGTACCGGATGGGGTATCACGACGAGGCCGGCCACGCCCTGCAGACCGCGGGCGTGATCGGCGCACTCGAGCTCAGTGAGCCCGGCACCAAGGGCGTCTTCCCCCACGAGCAGACGACGCCCAAGGCGCACAGCGATCGGCTCGAGATGTTGCGCTCGTGCCGGGCGAACCTCTCCGCCGTCTGGGGGCTGTCGCTGACGCCCGGGCTCGGGGCGCTGTGCGAGCTGCCCGGTCCGCCCGATGCTCGCTGGACCGATGACGACGGGGTGCACCACCGGCTCTACCGAGTGCGCGAGCCCGGAGTCATTGCTGCCATCCGCGATGCCGTCGCCGCGTCACCGGTCGTCATCGCTGACGGCCACCACCGTTACTCCACCTCCCTCGCGTACAAGGGTGAGCGCAACGAGCCGGACGCGCCGCCCGACTTCGTGATGGCGTTCCTCGTCGAGCTCGCGCCCGAGCAGCTCAACGTCCTCCCGATCCACCGCCTTCTGTCTGGCATCGAAGCCGGTGTCGACGTGCTCGCCGCGCTCGAGCCGTGGTTCGAGTCGTTCGATGCCGGCCCTCTCGATGGCGCGTCGACGATCACGGCGCGGATGGCCGACGCCGGGGCGCTCGCGCTCGTGCGAGCCGACGGCTTCTGGTTGCTGCGACCTCGTGCGGGCGCGTTCGACGGTGTCGACGATCTCGACTCGAGCCGGCTCGAGGCCGCCCGCGGCGCGCTCGGACCGCACGAGATCGCGTACCAGCACGGAGTCGGCAACGTCGTGAGTCGCGTGAGCACCGCGTCCGACACGCTCGGTGTGCTGTTGCGGCCCGCGACCGTCGATCAGATCGCGGCGACCGCGCACGCGGGCAAGCTCATGCCCCCGAAGACGACGTTCTTCGCACCGAAGCCGAAGACCGGCACGGTCTTCCGGATGCTCGACTAGTTGACGTCCCAGGTGCCGCCGGAGGCGAGCAGGGCGGACAGGTCGCCAGGGCCCTTCTCGCTCGCGAGCATGAGCTGTCGCGACGTCTCGCTCGCGAATTCGGCCCGGTCGACGTCACGGAAGACGCCGATGGGTGTCGGAGTCGTCGGGCTGTGGCTCAGCCGCGACAGCGCGAACGCGAGGCCCGGGTCGGCGTGGTGCTCGTCATGGACGAGCAGCGCGGCTTCGCCGACCTCGGCGACGTCGACGATGCGGAGCTGACCGTCGGTGCCCATGACGACGCCCTTCTCGTTGTCGGCACCGAAACGGATCGGCTCGCCGTGGACGAGGTTGATGAGCATCGCGGCGCGGTTCTCACGCGACAGGATCGTCTCGAACGCGCCGTCGTTGAAGACGTTGCAGTTCTGGTAGATCTCGACGAAGGCAGCGCCCTTGTGGTCGTGCGCGCGCCGGAACGTCTCCATCATGTGCTTGCGGTCCATGTCGTGGGTGCGAGCGACGAACCCGGCCTCGGCTCCGAGCGCGAGGCTGACCGGGCTGAACGGGTAGTCGAGCGAGCCGAACGGCGTCGACTTCGTGACCTTGCCGACCTCACTCGTCGGTGAGTACTGGCCCTTGGTGAGACCGTAGATCTGGTTGTTGAACAACAGGATCGTGAGGTTCACGTTTCGACGCAGCGCGTGGATGAGGTGGTTGCCGCCGATCGACAGCCCGTCACCGTCGCCGGTGATCACCCAGACGTCGAGATCGGGGCGGGCCATCGCAACGCCCGTCGCGATCGCCGGCGCCCGGCCATGGATGCCGTGCACGCCGTAGGTGTTCATGTAGTACGGGAACCTGCTCGAGCACCCGATGCCCGAGACGAACACGGTGTTCTCAGGCTTCACGTTGAGCTCGGGCATGAGCATCTGCACCGCGGTGAGGATCGAGTAGTCGCCGCAGCCGGGGCACCAACGAACCTCTTGGTCGCTGGTCCAGTCCTTCTTCGTCGTCACCGGCACCGTGTCAGTCATTGCAGGCCTCCAGGATGGCGGTCTCGAGCTCGCGGGCCGTGAAGGGAGTGCCCTGCACCTTGTTCACCGCGCGAGCGTCAACGAGGAACTCGGCGCGGACCATGCGCCACAGATGCCCCGAGTTCATCTCGGGGATGACCACGCGGCGGTGCCGCCGCACCACATCGCCCAGGTTCGCCGGGAACGGGTTGAGGTGCACGAGGTGCGCGTGGGCGACCTTCTTGCCGCCGGCCCGAGCCCGACCGACCGCGGCGTCGATGGTGCCCCACGTCGAGCCCCATCCGAGCACGAGCACCTCGGCGTCGTCGTCACCGTGCACCTCGACGGGCGGGATGTCCTTCGCGATGCCCTTGATCTTGGCTGCACGTAGGTCGACCATCCGACCGTGGTTCTCGGGCGTGTAAGAGATGTCGCCCGATCCGTCCTCTTTCTCGAGCCCGCCGACGCGGTGCATCAGACCGGGCGTGCCGGGCACTGCCCACGGCCGGGCGAGCGTCTCGGGGTCGCGGCAGGTAGGGCCAGAACACTTCGGTGCCGTCTTCGCGCACGTGGTTCGGCTTGTCGGCGAACGGGACTGAGATGTCGGGGAGCGTGCTCACGTCGGGCAGCAGCCATGGCTCGGCGCCGTTCGCGAGGTAGCCGTCGGACAGCAGGATCACCGGGGTGCGGTACTTGATCGCGATGCGGACGGCCTCGATCGCGGCGAAGAAGCAGTGCGACGGGCTCATCGCGGCGACGATCGGCAACGGCGCCTCGCCGTGGCGCCCGTACATGGCCATCAGCAGGTCGGCGGCCTCGGTCTTGGTGGGCAGCCCCGTCGAAGGACCGCCGCGCTGGATGTCGATGATGAGCAACGGCAGCTCGAGGCTCACTCCGAGGCTGATCGTCTCTGACTTCAACGCGACGCCGGGACCGCTCGTCGTGGTGACACCGAGATGGCCGGCGAACGCGGCGCCGAGGGCGGAGCCCGCGGCCGCGATCTCGTCCTCGGCTTGGAAGGTGCGGATGCCGAAGTTCTTGTGCTTGGAGAGCTCGTGGAGGATGTCGGAGGCCGGCGTGATCGGATAGGACCCGAGGAACACGGGCAGCTTGGCGAGCTGGCCGGCAGCGACCACTCCCCACGCGAGCGCGGTGTTACCGGTGATGTTCGTGTACGTGCCGGCCGGGAGCTTCGCGGGCTTGACCTGGTAGGACTGACCGAAGAGCTCGGCGGTCTCACCGAAGTGGTAGCCGGCCTTGAACGCAGCGGTGTTCGACGCGAACACCTGCTCGTTCTTCTTGAACTTCTCCTCGATCCACTTGAGGGTCGGCTCGACGGGCCGCGTGTACATCCACGACACGAGACCGAGAGCGAAGAAGTTCTTCGACCGGTCGGCGTCACGCGGCTTCACGCCGAGCGGGGTCACGGCCTCTTTGGTGAGCGAGGTCATGGGCACCTCGTACAGCGTGTAGCCCTTGAGGCTGCCGTCATCGAGGGGGCTCGCCGTGTACCCGGCCTTCGCGAGGTTGCGCTCGTCGAACGTGTCGGTGTTCAGGATGAGCGTGCCGCCTGGCTCGAGCCGGTCGAGGTCGGCCTTGAGCGCCGCGGGGTTCATCGCGACGAGCACACTCGGCGCGTCGCCGGGCGTCGTGATCTCGTGGTCGGAGATGTGGACCTGGAACGACGAGACGCCCGCGAGGGTGCCGGCAGGAGCGCGGATCTCAGCGGGAAACTCGGGCAATGTCGACAGGTCGTTGCCGAACAGGGCGCTGGCGCTCGTGAATCGATCGCCGGTGAGCTGCATGCCATCGCCGGAGTCACCGGCGAAGCGAATGACGACCCGATGCAGCTCCTCGGGCGCCTCCGGACGTGCTGTGTCGGTCACGATCCCCCCTGGGACGCGCGGTAAGTTCAACCTGAAGTCGAGACTACCGGCACGTCAACGGCACTCAACGCATGCCGCTTGATGAGATCCAGGCGCGACAGATCAGGCGACGGTGATGCCCTGATCGAGGTACACGTCCTGGATCGCGTTCAGGAGCGTGACGCCGTCAGCCATGGGCCGCTGGAACGACTTCCGGCCGCAGATCAGACCCATCCCGCCGGCCCGCTTGTTGATGACGGCGGTGCGCACGGCCTGGGCCATGTCGGCTGCGCCCTTCGACTCGCCGCCCGAGTTGATGAGCCCGACGCGACCCATGTAGCAGTTGGCCACTTGCCACCGGCACAGGTCGATCGGGTGGTCGGTGGTCAGCTCGTCGTACACGAGGGGGGACGTCTTGCCGAAGTTGAGCGCGGTGAAGCCGCCGTTGTTCTCGGGCGCCTTCTGCTTGATGATGTCCGCCTCGATCGTGACACCGAGGTGGTTGGCCTGACCGGTGAGGTCGGCCGACACCGCGTAGTCGACGCCGTCCTTCTTGAATGCGTTGTTGCGCAGATAGCACCACAGCACCGTGAACATGCCGAGCTGGTGCGCTTCGGCGAACGCCTCGCTCACCTCCTGCAGCTGACGCGTCGACTCCTCGGACCCGAAGTAGATGGTCGCGCCGACGCCGGCGGCCCCGAGGTCCCACGCCTGCTGCACGTTGCCGAACATGACTTGGTCGAACTTGTTCGGGTAGGTGAGGAGCTCGTTGTGGTTGAGCTTCACGATGAAGGGGATCTTGTGCGCGTACCGACGGGACGCCTGCGCGAGCACGCCGAACGTGCTCGCGACGCCGTTGCAGCCACCCTCGATCGCGAGCTTCACGATGTTGATGGGGTCGAAGTACGCGGGGTTGGGAGCGAACGACGCCGCGGCAGAATGCTCGATGCCCTGATCAACCGGCAAGATCGAGACGTAGCCCGTGCCGGCGAGCCGCCCGTGATCGAGGAGCGAGGACAGGTTGCGGACGACCATGGGGTTGCGGTCGGTCTCGAGGAAGACGCGATCGATGTAGTCGGGCCCCGGGAGCGAGAGCTCCTCGCGCGGGATCGCCTTCGCGGTGTGGCCGAGCAACGACTCAGCCTCGTCACCGAGCAGTGCAGAGATGTCGGGCATGTCGCGAGCGTACCCCTGGGGGTCAACTGGGGAGCCACTCATCGCCGGTCGCGAGCGCCGTGTCGATCGCCCGGTGGGCGCCTTTGGCCTGGCGACTCGGCACCACCGCGGCAGCCACCACTTCGGTGCGGCTCTGCGTGGCGCCCCCGGCCCGGAAGAACCGGCGTCGGACCCTGCCGGTGACGATCACGTCGCTGCCCGGCTCGAGCTTGTCGACTGACCCGAGCGGGGCGCTCGGCCAGGCCACGGGCACGACTTCGGTCTCGTACCCGTCGTCACGAATCGTCAGGTCGAACGAGGCGACATGGTCGCCCGAGGGGAGCTCGCGGACGTCGGGCTCGCGGGTGAGCACGCCGTGCAGCAAGACGATGTTCATGGGACTTCCCTTCACACTGCGACAACCATCGCGAGGACGATCGAAGGGAAGTGTCCGCACCTTAGGGAGGGGGTGGGACATTCAGTCGAGCGAGCGCAACCTCTGGCTCACGTCTGCGAAGGTCGGATCGGCTTGACGGATGCGCGTGAACAGCGTGCGGGCCCGCGGCACGTCGCCCGCGCGGTCGTAGAGGTCGGCGAGCGCGTACCACTGCTTCAAGTGGTGCAGCTGCGGCTTGCGCGGGTGGGTGCCCGAGCGCTCGAGCAGCGCGATCGCCTGTGTGAGCTTGCCCTGATCGGCCAGCGCGCCTGCCATGACGATGCGACCGTCGGCGACCACTGCGGGATCGGGTGAGGCCGCCCGCAGCTCGTCCCAGAGCTCGGCGACTGCGGTCCACCGATGCAGCGCCCGGTAGCAGTCCGCGAGCACGGCGTTGAGCTCGGTCGAGCCGCTGAGCGTGCGGAACTCCTCGAGCTCGCGCGACGCCTTGCGGTACTCGCCGAGTCGGTAGAGCGTCAGGCCGTAGAGCTCTCGCACACCCGACGACGCGGGCGCGTCGCGCACCAATGGCTCAAGGAGCCGTCGGGCCTCGGGGAAGCGGTCGCGCTCGTACGCCCGCCGAGCGTTCGCGAAGCGCTGCTGCAGCTTCGGCCCGCCTTGGGCTCCTCCGGCATCCTCGAAGTCGCTGACGACGTCGGACGGCAGGTTCGCGACGGGCGCCTTGCTGTCGGTGTCGCGGTTGACGGTCCGCGACGGCCGCTTGGTGCTCCCCCGCGCCACCGCGCCGCGGGCCTGGTCGCGGACGTCGCCCTCATCGGTCCAGTCGTCGGCGGTCCACTTCTGCGGGGCGTTGCGCGCCGGTGCGTCGCCTTTCCGCGGCGACATGACCTCGCTCGCACCCTTGCGGGCCACTCCCCCCAGGCCCGCGCGACGGGCTGCGATCGACGCGTCGATCGCCGCCTGCGGGATGCCGGTCGACGACCTGGACTTCGGGGCGGCCTTCGGGGCGGCCTTCGGCCCTGACTTCGACTTCGGCTCTGGCTTGCCCTTGGGCGCGCCGCGAGGGGGTGGACGCTTGCCAGGCATGGCGCGCAGCCTAGGAGACGGCGGCCATGACGAGGCAGGTCGTCGTGCCGTGCGCCAGCACCTTGCCCTCGGCGTCGACGAGACGGCCCTCCGCTGTCGCTATGCGCGAGCCCCGGTGGACGACGTCCCCGGTTGCGACGATGTGCCCGTGGTCGGCCCGGATCGGCCGTGTGTAGTGCAGGTGGATGTCCACCGTCGTGTAGCGCTCGCCGGGCGCCAACGTCGAGTGCACGGCGCACGACATCGCGCTGTCGAGCAGCGTCGCCGCGATGCCTCCATGGACGGTGCCGGCCGGGTTGCACATCTCTGCCCGCGTGTCGATCCCGAAGCCGACGTGCCCTTCCGCCAACACCTCGGTCGTGATGCCGAGGAGCCTCGTGATGCCCACGCCGGGGCCGTCGATGCCGAAGAGGCTGCGGAGCTGCTCGAGCCCGCTCTTGTCGGGGTCGAGGAGGGACTCGCTCACTTGGGCGCCTTCCACATGGCCCACAGCTCGGGGCCACCGGGCTCGAGGCGGATCTCGTGCGAGACCTCGAAGCCGAGCGAGCCGTAGAACGCGAGGTTCTTCGGGTTCGTCGTCTCGAGATGCACACCGACACCCTCGGCATCGGCCGCCGCCATCCCCGGCATGATCACGCGGCGCCCCATGCCGTGGCCCTGGTGCTCCGGGCTGACCGCGAGGAACTGCAAGTACGAGTGGCGACGCGTCGGACGGACCGAGCCGATCGCCCGGAGCGCGTCCCCGAGCTCGGCGGTGCGGTCGGGTCCCAGCAGCGCGCCGAGCAACCCGCCGATCGACGGTGGCCCCACCGCGACGGGCAGCGCTGTCTCACCCGGCGCCTGCCACACGGCGACGGCCTCGACCTTGTCCCCTGCGATCACGTGGATCGGATTGCGGCTCACGTAGCGCTCGACGAACAGGCCGAGCCACGCTGCGGCGGCGTCGAGCCGCGTCGCGTCGTCCGGGAACAGCCATTGGAAGAGCGGATCGGGGGCGAAGGCCTCGCCGAGCACCTTGCGGATGGCCGGCACGTCCGAGCTCGTCGTCAAACGCACGGGCGCGCACCATAAGACGATGCGGCGGTCGGTGCATCGGGGTCGTATCGTCGGCCGCACAGTCACTGTGCGATGGAGGAGACGCTGTGATCGCTGCTGGAGATGCAATCCCCGATGTCGAGATCAAGCAGCCGGGGGCAAACGGGATGCCCGAGCCGGTGAAGACAGGTGAGCTGTTCGCCAAGGGCCGGACGGTGCTCTTCGGTGTGCCCGGCGCCTTCACCCCTGGGTGCGACCGCATCCACCTGCCCGGCTTCGTCGAGCAGGCAGATGACCTGTTCGCGAAGGGCGTCGACCGAGTCGTGTGCGTCGCGGTGAACGACGCGTTCGTGATGGACGCCTGGGGCAAGGCCCACAACGTCGGAGACAAGATCGTGATGCTCGCCGACGGCAACGGCGACTTCACCAAGGCGATGGGCCTCGAGCTCGACGGCTCGGCGTTCGGGCTCGGCGCCCGGTCGAAGCGCTATGCGGCGATCATCGACGACGGCACGCTCACCCGCATCGACGTCGACGAGACGGGCGGTGTCGACCAGAGCTCGTGTGGCGCCGTGCTCGGGCGACTCTGAAAGGATCTCGGCATGATCAGAGTCAGCGTGTTCTATCCGAAGACCGAAGGCGCATCCTTCGACCACGAGTACTACCGCGAGAAGCATGTCCCTCTCTGCGTCGAGACCTGGGGCCTCAAGGGCGCTGAGATCGACAAGGGCCTCGACGGCCCGAACGAGGCCGCGGTGCACTTCAAGTTCGACTCGATGGAGGCGCTCGGCGCAGCGATGAGCTCGCCCGGGATGGCCGACATCATGGGCGACGTCGCCAACTACACGACGATCCAGCCGGTGCTGCAGACGAGCGAGATCGTCGAGTAGCGCTCAGGTCCGGAAGGCACGCAGATGAGCTCCGAACAGGTGGCACCGGACACGAAAGGGGTCACGGTGGAGCTACTTGCGACGGTTGACCTCGGCGCGGAGATCGAGGGCATGGCAGGGCGCCAGCTTCGAATGCGCATGGTGACCATCGAGCCGGGAGGTGTCTTTGGTCCGATTCACGACCACAAAGACAGGCCGGGGACGGTCTACGTGCTGCAAGGAACCATCACCGACCATCGAAACGGAGTCGCTACTGATTACGGGCCGGGGGTGGGCTGGCCCGAGGACAGGAACACCCTCCACTGGCTCGAGAACAGAGGAACGGTTCAAGCAGTGGAGATCTCCGTCGACATAGTCAGCGGCACCTAGAGCTTCCGAAAACGACGAAGAGCCCCCCGTGAGGGGGGCTACTTGCGCGTAGG
>CAVZAF010000002.1:0-1042735 GCA_963773315.1 uncultured Acidimicrobiales bacterium | reverse complement strand
GGTCGGCGGCGCGGACATCGCCCGCGATCAGAAATGCCTGGCAACGGCAACCGCCGAAATCCTGCTCGCGGCGCTCGCAGCTCTTGCACGGCTCCTGCATCCAGCCGGTGCCGCGGAACGCCATGAAGGCCGGCGAGGACCGCCAGATATCGGCCAGCGAGTGCTCGCGCACGGTCCAGAATTGGAGCTCAGGGATCACCTCGGCGGCATGGCAGGGCAGCACGCGGCCGGCCGGCGTGACATTGAGCGAGCGGCGGCCCCAGCCGCCGACGCAGGGCTTGGGGAAGCGCGCGTAATAATCCGGCACCACCGCGTCGATGACGATCTTGCCGTGGTGGCGTCGGCGCAGTTCCTCGACCTGGCGCACCGCCACATCGACCTGTTCGCGCGACGGCATCAGCGTGGCGCGGTTCTTCAGCGCCCAACCGTAATATTGCACATGCGCGATCTCGACGCGCGTGGCGCCAAGGCTTAGCGCCAGTTCCACCATCGGCTCGATGCGAACGATATTGCCGCGATGCACCACCATGTTGACCGTGAGCGGCAGACCGAGCTTGACGACCTCGGCCGCGAGCGCCCGCTTGCGCGCCGAGGCGCCGTCATAACCGGCAATATGATCGGCGGATTTTTGCTCGCTGTCCTGGATGGAGATCTGCACGTGATCGAGGCCGGCATCGGCGAGCGCCGCCAAGGTCTGCGGCGTCAGGCCGACCGCTGAGGTGATTAGATTGGTGTAGAGACTGGCCTCGCGCGCGGCCTTGACGATGTCGGCGAGGTCGCGCCGCGCCGCCGGCTCGCCACCGGACAAATGAACTTGTAGAACGCCCAAGGCCGCCGCTTCGCGGAACACGCGGGCCCAAGTCGCGGTGTCGAGTTCGTCGGCGCGATTGTCGAGCGCGAGCGGGTTCGAGCAATAAGGACACCCCAAGGGACAGCGATGCGTCAGCTCGGCCAGCAGGCCGAGGGGGGCGGGCAGCGTGTCTTGCGTCGCCACGCTAAAGCTCCAGCAATTTCTTGTCTGCCAGCGAGGCGAGCAGTTTCACCACGTCGGCATGGATGCGCTCGCGCGGCGCGTTAAAGGTCTTGGCGAGATCGTCGACAATTTGCGTCACCGTCGCCTCGCCGGAGCAGCGCTTGAGAATTTCGTGCGCGATCGCATCGGCCTTGAACACGCGCTCCGGCGCCAACAATATCCAGCCGCCCTGCGCCTCGTTGTGCGTGAGCCGCACGCCGCGCGGCAGGCGCGGCTGCACGCCGTCCGGGACCTGGGTTGCGCTCTGTTCGCTCATTTGTTGTCCGGAGTAAATGCGCCCGGCGGCACATGGCCTGGCGACACGTAGGCGTAAGACAGCGCGTCCAGCATGGCCCACAGCACGCCGCATTTGAATTCGAGCGCTGCTAGCACCGCCTGCTGCTGCTCGGGCGTCTTGGCATTTTGCTTGACGTAATTGAGGGCGAAATCGGCGTCGCGCTGGGCCTGCGGCGGGCGCTTGTCGAAATAACTCAGCGTTTCGCGGGTGACGAATGGGTAATTCGCCAGCATCCCGGCCATGCGCTCGCTGATGATGCCGGGCGAGAACATTTCCGTCAGCGAGGATGCTACCGCCTCTAGCAACGTCTTTTCGCGCACGAAGCGCACATACGCCTCGACGGCAAAACGCGTGCCGGGCAGCAGGCCGCGCAGCGAAGTGACATAGTCGCGGTCGAGCCCGAGGCGGTCGGTGAGTTTGAGCCAGCGCGCAATGCCGCCATCGCCTTCATGAGCGCCGTCGTGATCGACCAGGCGCGAGCGCCACTCGCGGCGCACCGCAGAATCCTCGCAGCGCGCGATCAGGCCGGCGTCCTTGATCGGGATCATGGCCTGATAGTAATAGCGATTGAGCGCCCAGGCCTGCACCTGACCCTTTGAGCATTTGCCGCCGTGCAACAGCGCGTGGAACGGATGCAGGCGGTGGTAGCGCCGCTCGCCGATCTCGCGAAGCGCGGCTTCCAGCTTGTCGGGCGAGAGCAATTTCACAACGCGATCTCCATGCCGTCCTGGGCCACCTGCCAGCCGGCGGCCTCGACTTTGGTACGCTCGGACGAGCCGTCGATCAGGATCGGATTGGTATTGTTGATATGGACGAAAATAAGCCGCGCGGTAAGCCCGCCGAGCGCCTGTAATGCACCGCCCTCGCCGTCGATCGGCATGTGGCCCATGCGGCGGCCGGTTTTCTGCCCTGTTCCGCTGCGCAGCATTTCGTCGTCGGTGAACAGCGTGCCGTCGAATAGCACGGCGTCCGCGCGCGCGAAGCGCTCGCGCATGGCGGGCGTCACCGCCGCGGCGCCCGGCACGAACACGAGCCGCGCGCCCGCGCGTTGCAATTCGATGCCGACATTGGCGGCGCTCTCGGCATCGGTCTCGGGATCGTCGCCCTCGAGATAAAGCGGCTGCTTGCCGGGCACCATGAACAGGCTCGCCTCGATGTCTCCCGCCAGCATGAAACGCTCGCCCGGATTGACCGCGCGCCGCGTCATCGCCGAGAGCGCGCCGAACATGGCGTTGGCGGCGACCGCCGCGTGACTCGCCGGCGTCGCATACAGCGTGAAAGGCGCGCTCTCGCGCAGCGATAATATGCCGGCAATCTGATCGATCTCGGCGCCGGTGAGCACCACCGCATCGATCGGGCTGCCGCGCAGCGCGCCTTGCGGATGCAAAGCTTGCGTCGCGCGGATTTGCGCGCCGAGATCCGGCGAGGCGTTGATTAGCGTCCAGCGGCCGTCGCCGGCGGAAACCGCGATGCCGGCCTGCGTGCGCGCACGCACGCGCGCGTCACCTGCCCACGCCAACGCGCAGACGGGGCAGCGGCAATTCCATTGCGGAAAAGCGCCTCCGGCCGCCGAACCAAGCACGATGGCGGTGAGATGCCCCATCAGCCCCTCAGGCGGGACTCGGGCCCAGTACCAGGAAGGCTAACGTCAGAACTCGGCCGGCAGATAGCCGTTGATCTCAAGTCCGATGCAGATTTCGACGAGAGTCGGGGTGGTCCAGGCCATTGGCGTTTCCCTTTCGACCGCTCATTCACCGGCGGCGATTTATAAATACTAGCGCAATTGCCGGCCGCTGTCAGCGGGTTAATGCACGCCCTGCCCGTCCAGGGCACGCCATCATTTGCCTGTCACGCGGCCGCTCTATGCTGGGCGTTCTGCCAATCCTGCCTTCACGAACAAGCTTGCCATCACAAAGAAGTCATCGGGGGAAAACTCCCAAAACCGGTTGAGGAACCGACCCGGTGGCCAGCCGTTGCACTAGGCTGAACCGGAAAATCAGTCAGAAAATGCCGCCAATTCGGGGGTTTCAAGCCGTGTGCAAAATAGCCACAGTCGGCTGCTCTTTCGCTCTCGGCCATTCGGAAAAGCGTAACTACCGCAGGACTATAGAGTAGGATGCCGCGGAAATTGGGGGGCCTGGCCCCCCGCATAGTCTTTAGGAGACGTTCTGGTGAAAAGTGCCCGCTTTAACAGTTTGTTGGCTTCGACCGCCCTCGCGCTCGTGCTCGTGTTGGGATGCTATCCCTGCAAGCCTCAGAAAGCCTTGGCGCAGCAATCCGATCAGCAGATCGGTGCGGCGGTCCCGATGCCGAACACCGACCTGCCGCCTCCGCTGACGGCGAAGGACGTCGCGAGCCCTCCCAGCACACCATTTGCCGACACCAAGGCTGAGTCCAAGCAGGACGTCGCCGCACCGGTGGCCGAGCCGGCAAAAGCCGCGGCCGTGCCGGCCGCCACACCAGCGCCCGCCACGGCCGACAGCGCGCTTGCCGACCAGCTGCGCCAGATGATTGCCAGCAAGCTCGACCGCATCGTCAGCCGCAAGGCCGACCGCGATGGCGTGGAGTCGTTCTACAAGGCGCGCGACTACAAACCGCTGTGGGTGAGCGATGGCGCCGCCGGCGCGCGCGCCAAGTCCGCTATCGCCTATCTCGCCCAGGTCGACAGCGTCGGCCTCGATCCGAGCGATTATCCGACCCCCGGTTTCAAATCGGCGGCGAGCGCCGAGACTCAAGCCGAAGACGAGCTCAAGCTCACCGCTTCGGTCCTCACGTATGCGCGCCAGGCGCAGGCCGGCCGTATCCACTTCAGCCGCGTCGGCGCCGATATCGAATTCAAACCGGTCGCGCCGGAGCCGGCCGAGGTGCTGGCCAAGCTCGCCGACGCAAGAGACGTAGGCGCCGCGCTCGACGGCTACAATCCGCCGCAGCCGGAATTCAAGGCGCTCAAGGCCAAACTCGCCGAACTGCGCAAGGGCGCGCTGGCACCCAAAGCCGAAGAAGAAAAAAAACCTGACCTTGTGAAAATCGGCGAAGGCAAGACTTTGCACGTCGGCATGAAGGATCAACGCGTGGCGGCGCTGCGCAAGCGCCTCAACATTGCCGGCGACAAGGACAGCCCGCTTTATGACGACGCGGTGCGCGACGCGGTGAAGACGTTCCAGACCGAAACCGACATCGACGTCGACGGCAATCTCGGCCCCAATACCGTGCGCGCGCTCAACGGCGAGAAGAAGGTCGCGCGCGGGCCATCTGCCAATCCGATCGACACTGTCATCGTCAACATGGAGCGCTGGCGCTGGCTGCCGCGCGACCTCGGCAATCCGCACGTGATCGTCAACGTGCCGGATTACACGCTGACGCTTTGGAACAACGACAAGGTCTACTGGCACACCAAGATCGTCGCCGGAAAGCCGGGCAAGGCGACGCCGATGGTCAGCGCAGAGATGAAATTCATCACCGTCAACCCAACCTGGAACGTGCCGCCATCGATCATCGAGAACGAGTACCTGCCGGCGCTGCAGCAAGACCCGCAGGCGCTCGATCGCATCGGTCTGCAATTGACGCAAGACGCGGACGGCACCATCCACATTTCGCAGCCGCCGGGCGCCGGCAATGCGCTCGGCCGCATCCGTTTCAACTTCCCCAACAAGTTCCTGGTCTACCAGCACGACACGCCGGACAAATATTTGTTCGCCAAGGAAAAGCGCGCCTACAGCCACGGCTGCATGCGCGTGCAGAACCCGCTTACCTATGGCGAAAAGCTGTTGTCGCTGGTGTTGCCGAGCGAGCACTACACTGAAGCGCGGCTGGAGAAGATGTTTGGCGGCAGCGAGATCAACATCAATTTCCCGAAGAACATCTGGGTCCACCTGACCTATCAGACCGCCTTCGTTGACGAGGACGGCAAGCTGCAGCTGCGCGAGGACGTTTACGGCCGCGACGCCCGGATGATCGCCATCCTCAAGGGCAGCGAGCGCAAGGTCGCCGACATCGGGATCGAGCGTAAGCCGGATCCGTCGTCCAAGCCGGTGCGCGCGCCGGTCGGCATGTATGGCGGCAGCGGCGGCTATAGCAACGGCGATGGCTTCTTCGGCTTTCTGTTCGGCGGACCGCATTCGGCCCCGGTGCCGACCTATCGACCGCCGCGTCCCGTCGGCCCACGCGTCGGCAACAACGGACGCTATACGATCCGCTGAGCGCTTAATCGTTTCGCGAAGAAAAACGCCGGCGAGACCATCGCCGGCGTTTTTGCGTCCCCGTCGGCGGGATTGCTGAATATTGAGCAGAACGCTATGCACACCTGATGACGACTTTGGACCCAATTATGTGCAGTATCGCGGGCTTTATTGTTGGTCGGGCGCGGAGAACCAGCCTGCAGCGCAACTCGAACAAACATCATTGATAATGGGCACCTCCCAGACGCCATGCCATCGGTGAACCATCATGACATCGCCTGATCCCCTCCTCATCGAACGTCCGTCGGACGCCATTGTGGTGTTCCGCCTCAATCGGCCGCAAGTGCGCAACGCGCTCAATCTCGAAGTGCGCACGCGGCTCGCCGACGAGGTCACTCGCCACGCCGCCGACCCGGCGATCCGCTGCCTAATCGTGACCGGCTCGGATACCATGTTCGCGGCCGGTGCCGACATCTCCGAAATGGCGGAGGCCGGCCCGGTCGAGGTCATGGCGCGCAACGTGCAGAAATACTGGCGCACGATCATGGACTGCCCGAAGCCGGTAATCGCCGCCATCGAAGGCTTCGCGCTCGGCGGCGGACTTGAATTGGCCTTGTGCGCCGACATCATCATCGCCGGCGAAGGCGCCCGCCTCGGTCTGCCCGAGGTCAAACTCGGCATCCTGGCCGGCGGCGGCGGCACGCAGAAGCTGGCGCGGCTGGTCGGAAGCAAGCGCGCCATGCTGTTGCTGCTGACCGGCAAAATGTTCGGCGCCGCCGAGGCGCATGCCATGGGCGTGGCCAGCGAAGTGGCGCCTACCGGCCAGGCGCTGGCCCGCGCAATCGAGATCGCGACCGAGATCGCGGCGATGCCGCCGATCGCGGTCATGCAGATCAAGGAAATCGTCAATGCCGGTTTGAACGCGCCGCTTGACACCGCGCTGATGCTGGAGCGCAAGGCGTTCCAACTACAATTCGCCACCCGCGATCAAAAGGAAGGCATGCGGGCCTTCATAGAAAAACGCAAACCGAGGTTTGAAGGAAAGTGAACGTGGCGCGCGACCTGCAGCGGGGCGATCTGATCGTCGCGGTGATCGGCGCCGGCACCATGGGGCGCGGCATCGCGCAGGTTTGCGCGCAAGCCGGCATGGCCGCGCTGCTGTTCGACTCGCGGCCAGGCGCGGCGGCCGAGGCCGTGGCGGCGATCGACAAGGCACTTGATGAGCTGGTGACGAAGGGCCGCATGATTGCGGACGTCAAGCAGGGCGTCATGGGCCGCCTGCGTGCGATCGGCTCGCTCGATGAGGTGGCCCCCGCCGGCATCGTGATCGAGGCGATCGTGGAAGATCTCGCGGTCAAGCGCGAGCTGGTTCGCGCGCTGGAGCAACGCATCGCGGCAGACGCGGTGATCGCCACCAATACCTCCTCGCTCTCGGTCACCGAGATCGCCGCCGGTTGCGGTGACCCGGGCCGCGTCGGCGGCCTGCATTTCTTCAATCCGCCGCCGCTGATGCGGCTGGTCGAGGTGATTGGCGGATTGCGCAGCGATCCCGCTTTGGTCGAGGCGCTCACCGCCTTCGTGCGCCGCATCGGCAAGCATCCCGTGGTGGCGACCGACACGCCCGGCTTCGTGGTCAATCACGCCGGCCGCGCCTACGGGCCGGAGGCGTTGCGTATCGTCGCGCAAGGCATTGCCAGCCCGCGCGAGGTCGATTCGCTGATGAAGGAGGCCGCCGGTTTCCGCATGGGGCCATTCGAGTTGCTCGATCTGATCGGCGCCGACGTCACTTACGCGGTGATGGTGAGTATCTACGATCAATATTTCGGCGAGCCGATGTATCAGCCGTCGGCGCAATTGGCCGTGCGGGTGGCCGGCGGCTTGCTCGGGCGCAAGACCAAGCAGGGCTTTTATAACTACGACGGCCCGCCGCAAGCGAGTACGCCGACGGTGTCGGTGCCGGCGCAGCCTAAGCCGATGTCGGCCTGGATCGCTGATGAGGACGGCGGGCGCGAGTTGGCGGAATGGCTGGCGGGCGCCGGCGTCAAATGCCAAGTCGGTGGCGCGCCGGACGCGGGTGCGCTCTGTTTCGTGACGCCGCTCGGCGAGGACGCCACCGGCGCGGCCGTCCGGCTCAAACTCGACCCGGCGCGAACGGTCGCGGTCGACATGCTGGGCGGGTTCAAGGGCCGCTGCACGGTGATGAAAACGCCGCTCACGACGCTGGAAACGTTAGGCGCCGCGGTCGCGGCGCTGTCGACGGCTGTGCCGGTGACGGTCATCAACGACAGCCCGGGCTTCGTGGTGCAGCGGCTGCTCGCCATGATCGTCAATATCGGCACGCGCATCGCCGAACTGCGCATCACAGCGCCGGGCGATATCGACACCGCGGTCGAGCTCGGACTCAATTATCCGAAGGGGCCGCTGGCGCTCGGCGACCTGCTGGGCGGACGCCGCGTGTTGGCGGTGCTCGACGGCATGCACGCGGTCACGCGCGACCCGAAATACCGCGCCACCGCCTGGCTGCGCCGGCGCGCGTTGCTCGGGGTGTCGCTGTTGACGCCGGATTGATAACGGAATTCGAGTGGTACAGGCGGGTGGACTTGAACCACCGACCTCTGGTTCCACATCGGCGTCCACGATCCGCTGGCAACGGCCGAAGAAAACGCCCTTGCACAGGCTATCGCGGAAAGCCGCGCTGGACGTTTCACGGGGCCCGGCCACGCCCCCACTTGGCATGGTGACGAGCAATACACGAGCCAAGCCGATGGACGCGACTGATGCGCTATACGGCATTCGCGGACATCGCGGCCCGCTTGGAAAATTTCACGCTTGCCGTCGGGCACGTCACGCCCCGTCCCGAGCGCCAGCATGAACATCCTTCAAATGCACACCGATCATCCGAATAGGAACAATCTACCACCGCAGCAGATGAACGACATGACATTCGTCGAGCCGTTACCGTAAGCGCCTGCGTGTGTCCGCTCTTAGGGGTTAGAGCGGACATTGCGCGGGTTGTCGCGACGTCCTTAATGACCCGGAACCGACATCGGCAGTCGCGCAGTCAGTGGTGAGCCGAGACACTCTGGACGTACTCCGACAGCAAATCGCTTGGCGCCAAATCACTGACGTCGCCTAGCGCAAGCATACCGACCATCCGATTAGCTTTATTGATCACCGGCAACCTGCGGACCTCAAGCGTCTCCATGTGCCGCACCGCCTTGGCGAGATCGTCATCCTCGCGGCAGCAATGGATGCCTGGGGTCATCACATCTCGCGCGGTCGTGCGGCGCACATCAAAACTATCATGCGCCAATCCTTTGCAAACGATGTCGCGGTCGGTGACCATGCCGATCAACCGGTCGTTCTCTCCGATCGGGATGGCGCCGATGTTGCGTGTACACATCAATTTGGCGACTTCAGTGACAGGAGTTTCCGGGCCGACCCACTCGACGCCCTTGTGCATTGCTTCTTTGACTTTCAAGCTGGGTGTTGCCCTCGACGATGTACGGATCCTCGTGGGCTTCGACGCCGATGCCGTGGCCCGTGCGATGGATGAACTGAGGGCCGTAGCCGGCCCCAGCGATGATCGACCGTGCCGCCGCGTCGACGTCCTCGCACGGCGTGCCCACGACCGCGGCCTTCACCGCGGAAGCCTGTGCTTCGAAGAGCACGTCGTACGCGTCGCGGACCTCGGTCGACGGCGTGCCCAGTGACACGCAACGAGTGATGTCGCTGCAGTAGCCGTCGAGCGTGCCGCCGAAGTCGCAGAGGACGACCTCGCCACTGCGGATGATCCGGTCACTCGCGTCGTGGTGCGGACTCGCCGCGTTCTCGCCCGCGGCGACGATCGCGAAGTTGACCTGATGGTGGCCCTCGGCGAGAAGCCGCGCCGAGATCTCGGCCGAGACCGCCGCCTCGGTGCGCCCGACGAGCGCGATCTCGCCTGACTGGAGAGCCGTCGCCACTCGGTCGGCCGCCGCGCCCGCGCGTCGCAGTGCGTCGATCTCGGAAGCGTCCTTCTGTGCCCGCAGCGCTCCCGTGACCTCGACCGCGCGCGAGAAGGACGTCGACGGCATCTCGCTCTGCAGGGCGAGCAGGAACCTCGCCCACGTCGTGTCGCCGATCGCGGCGGTCGACGCCTTCCCGGCGATCTCGGCGACGATCGCGACCGGATCGTCGGTCTCGTCCCAACGCCGGATCGCGAACACTCCGGGCTGCTCGACCACCCGCGGCGCTTCGAGCGTCGGCACGACCAACGTGGCCTCACCGTCGCGGTGCGCGACGAGCATCGTGAGCCGCTCGAGCGGCATCGCCTCGTAGCCCGTCAGCCAGGGCAGGTCCGCGCCCACCGACAGGAGGAGCACGTCGATTCCCTTCTCGGCTCATCGCCCGCCGGACGCGAGCTCAGGCGATCGGCGTAGGCAGCCGTCGGCGCGGTCATGCCGACACGGTACGGCGCTCGACCCCCGGTCGCGCCGCCTCTGCCGCACTGCGGGCGTGGTAGCTCGAGCGAGTCAACGGCGACGACTCGACATGGGCGATCCCCATCGCCTCACCCTCGCGGCGAAACGCGTCGAACGACTCGGGCGGCACCCATCGCGCGACCGGGAGGTGATGGCTCGTCGGCCGGAGGTACTGCCCGATCGTCACGATGTCGACGGCCACCGCGCGGAGATCCGCGAGCGTGGCGACGACCTCGTCGTCGGTCTCCCCCATCCCCACGATCAGCCCGGACTTCGTGACGAGCCCCGCGGCCTTGGCGCGGGCGAGCACCGCGAGGCTGCGGGCGTAGCCGGCCGAGGGCCGCACCGCCCGCTGGAGCCGCGGGACGGTCTCGACGTTGTGGTTCAGCACGTCCGGACGTGCAGCGAAGATCGCATCGAGCGCGGCGACGTCGCCCTTGCAGTCCGGGATGAGCACCTCGACCGCGACGTCGGGAGACGCACGGCGGATCGCATCGATCGTCTCGACGAACGCCGCTCGCGCCGCCGTCGGGCAGATCGTCACGCGCGACTGCAGTGACGACCGCGTGGGCGACACCCATCCGGCGCACTGCCTCCGCGACGCGCGACGGCTCGTCGGGGTCGAGCGGCGACCGGATGGCTCGTGTCGACGAGGCAGAAGCCGCACGCACGTGTACACGAGGAGCCGTTGATCATGAACGTCGCGGTGCCGTCAGCCCAGCACTCGGAGAGGTTCGGGCATCCTGCCTCTTCGCAGACAGTTGCGAGACCGAGGTCGCGCATCGTGTGCCGCAACGTGAGCACGCGGCGATCGTGGTGCACCTGCGCGCGCAGCCACTCGGGCTTTCGCGTCGAGATCTGAAGCCCCTCGGTCACGCCTGCCTGTGCGAGCCGGCCCGTGAGCCGCACCGGCTCGCCGGCCCCATGACCTCGGCTGAAGAGCGACAGATCCTCCGGGCGGTCACGCCACGCGACGTCCTGCCGCTCCCATCCGTCACGACCCCACCGTTGGACCGCGAGCCCGCTGACGACATCGACCGCCGCTTGCATCGAGACATCGACGCCTTCGGCGGCGAGCGACGTCACGCCCATGTCCGCGATGCCGCACGGCACGATGTGTCCGAACATCGAGAGGTCGGTGCTGACGTTGAGCGCGAAGCCGTGCATCGTGCGCCCACGCGACAGGCGCACGCCGATCGCCGCGATCTTGCGCGGTGCATCAGTGTCCGCGTCGAGCCACACCCCGGGATACCGCCGCAGCCGCGCCGGCGCTCGGGCACGCCGAGCTCGGCCAGAGCGTCGATGAGCAGCTGCTCGATGCTCTCGACGTACGCGACCGTGTCGGCCATGCCGGTCGCGGGCCCACGCTTGCCGGGCAGCGTGAGGATGGGATAGCCGACGAGCTGGCCCGGCCCGTGATACGTGACATCGCCGCCGCGATCGACCCGCACGAGGTCGGCACCGACGCTCGCCGGCGGTGTGAGGATGTGCTCGGTCGAAGCCCTGACGCCGAGCGTGTAGACGTGAGGGTGCTCGAGCAGGAGCAGATGGTCAGTCGGTCGCCGAGTCGAAGAGCGCGTGCTGCACGTCGAGTGCCTCGCGGTAGGGCACGCGGCCCAACCACCGCACTCTCAGCGTCACAGCTCGGCTTCCCAGTCCCGCGTCTCGAGGATGTCCTTCACCTTCACGAGGAAGTGCGCGGCGTAGACACCGTCGAAGGCGCGGTGATCCCAGCTCATCGCCAGGTTGCCGACGGAGTGGATGACGATCGCCTCGCCGCCACCCGTCGCCTCGACGACGACGGGGCGACGCTTGACGGCGTCGGTCGAGATGATCGCGACTTGCGGCTGGCCGATGATCGCCGCGGTGAGCACACTTCCGGCCGAGCCGTTGTTCGAGATCGTGAAGGTGCCGCCGCGGATCTCGTCGGGCGAGAGCTTCCGGGAGCGTGCGCGAGTCGCGAGGTCGTAGATCTCGCGAGCGATCGCGCGGAGGCGCTTCGCGTCCGCATCGCGGATCACCGGTACGAGCAGTCCCTCGTAGCTCAGGTCGACCGCGATGCCGAGGTCGACGTAGTGGTGCACCGTGAGCTCGCCGTCGCCCACTGTCGCGTTCATGCGCGGGAACTCGGCGATCGCGTCGATGATCGCCCGTGACACGAACGGCAGGTACGTCAGGGTGAACCCCTCTTGCGCATGCCACGCGTCCATGTGCGCGCGGCGCACGCGGTCGACGTTCTCGTAGTCGATCTCGACGACGCTGAACGCATGCGGCGACGTCGCGAGCGACATCACCATGTGATCGCCCGTCAGCTTGCGGATCTTCGGAAGGGTGACGACCTCTTCGCGTTGTCCCGGTGCGGCAGTGGGCACCACGGCCGCTGGCCGGGAGACCGCGGGCGCAGGCGCTGCGGCTGCCGGTGCTGCCGGTGCGGCAGGTGCAACGGGTGCGACAGGTACCGCGGCTGCCGGAGCCACGCCGCCGTCGTCGACGTGCTTGTCGATGTGATCGAGCACGTCTTCGCGAGTGATGCGACCACCGGCGCCCGTACCGCGGATGGCGGCGGGATCGAGCCCGTGCTCGGCGACGAGCCGGCGCACCACCGGCGAGAGCAGCTTGTTGCCGGCCTCACCCGTCGCTGCCGGAGCTGCGGCGGCTGCGGGCGCCTGCGCGGGAGCAACGGAGCCGGTGCGGCGGCGGCGCGGAGCCGGCGCGGGCTCGGGCGCGGCAGCCGGCGGCGGGGGCGCTTCGACAACCGTGGGCGGCGCCTCGGCGACCGGAGCAGGTGCAGCGGCGGGCGGCTCGGGCGTCGCCGGTTGCGCGCCGGCGTCGGACGAGATGACCGCGATCAATGCGCCTACGTCGACGGTGTCGCCCTCGTTGACCTTGATCTCGGCGATGAACCCGGCCATCGGCGAGGGCACCTCGGTGTCGACCTTGTCGGTCGAGACCTCGAACAACGGCTCGTCGACCGCGACCGGGTCACCGACCTTCTTGAACCACTTGGTGATCGTGCCCTCGGTGACTGTCTCACCGAGCTGGGGCATCGTGACGTCGGCCATCAGCCGTGGAGGCTCCTTCCGGTCATCGCCAGCACGCTCTCGCCGAAGAGCTCGGAGAGCGACGGGTGCGGCTGGATGTAGTGCGCGACCTCGTCGACCGTCGCTTCCCAGTTCACCGCGAGGTAGCCCGCGCCGAGCTGCTCGGTGACCCAAGGGCCGACCATGTGGACCCCGAGGACGGTGCCGGCGCTTCCGTCGGGGCGCTTCTCAGCGATGATCTTCACGAGCCCCTCGATCTCCCCGATGATCTGCGCGCGGCTGTTGCCTCGGTACTGATGCTTCGACGTCACGACGTCGTAGCCCGCCTCCTTCGCTGCATCTTCGGAGTAGCCCGCGAACGCGACCTCGGGGAAGCAGTAGATCGCCCACGGCACCTTCCCGTAGTCGACCGGCACCGGGCTCTCGCCGAGGATGTCCTTCACGACCATGATCGCCTCGGCGAAGCCGACGTGCGCGAGCTGCGGGGTCGCGATGAGGTCGCCGATGGCGTAGACGCCGGGCTCCGCGGTGCGGCACCACTGGTCGACCTGCACGAAGCCCCGGTCGACCTGGACCGCTGTTCCGTCGAGCCCGAGCAGGTCGGCGTAGGGGCGGCGGCCCACCGACACGACCACCTGGTCGACGCGGACCTCTTCGCCCTCGCCGAAGCGCACGATCGTGCCGCCGTCGCTCTGGGGCTCGTGTCCGGTCACGGGCACACCTGTGCGGATCTGGATGCCGCGCTTCTGGAACGAGCGCACGACGACGTTCGCCACATCGCCATCGCATCCGGGAAGGACCTTCGGCAGCGCCTCGAGGATCGTGACCTGCACACCGAGGTCGGACATCATCGACGCGAACTCGCAGCCGATCGCGCCGCCACCGATGACGACCGCGGAGCTCGGGAGCTTGTCGAGCATGAGCACTTCGTCACTCGTGAGCACGATGCGGCCGTCGACGTCGAAGCCGGGGATCGTGCGGGGCACGGAGCCCGACGCGAGCACGACATGGGTGCCCTGCAGCTCGACCGTCGCCCCGTCATCGCCCTTCACAGTCACCACATGGCCAGGGCCCAGCGAGCCGGTGCCGTTGTAGGTGACGATCTTGCGGCCCTTCACGAGCCCCGTCAGGCCCTTGTAGAGGGTCTCGACGACCTTCTGCTTGCGCGCCTGGCTGACGGCGAAGTCGACGATCGGCTGACCGGCTTCGACACCGAACTCCTTCGCGCCGGCGACGTGCCGGAACGTCGCGGCCGTCTCGAGGAACTCCTTCGCCGGGATGCACCCGCGGTGCAGGCACGTGCCACCGACCTTGTCCTTCTCGATCATGGCGACCGTGAGGCCCGCGCTCGCTGCCGTAGAGCGCTGCTGCGTAGCCGCCCGGACCGCCGCCGATGATGACGAGATCGAACGATTCAGCCACGGCTGCAGGCTACCGCCGGCTATTGCTGCTGTTGCTGGGCCGACTGCTGAGCGAGCCGCGCCCGACGCGCGCGCGCCTCGTCGAGCCGCTGCTGAGCGGCCGCCGCGGCGCGCCCGGCATCCGCGGCGCCCGCGCCCGCGAGACGGCGGATGTCGACGGTGACGCCGAGGCTCGGCACTGCCGTGCCGCCGAACACGCCGCGAAGCGGCGGGACGTCGTTGTAGTCACGACCGTGCCCGATCTTCACGTGCCGCAAGCCGACCTCGGTCGCGTTCGTCGGGTCGAGCGCGAGCCATCCGCCTCCCGGGCATCGCGGCCTCGAACCATGCGTGAGTCTGCACGCGCACTGCCTCGGCGTCAGGGTCCTCGCCGGTTGCGTCGTCCGTGGTGAACAGGTAGCCCGACACATACCGGGCGGGCACGCCGATGCTGCGGCACATCGCGATCGCAAGGTGCGCGAAGTCCTGGCACACCCCGACGCGCCGGCGCGAGCACCTCCTCGACCTCGACACCGACGTACGTCGAGCCGGGCTCGTAGCTCATCGAGCTCCCGACCCGCCGATGCAACGCCAGCACGACGCTCACGAGGTCCGGGCCGGCGGCCGCGAGCTCGCGGCGGGCCTCCTCGGCGACCCCCGCGCCCCAATCCGCGTGCGGCGTCGGAAGGAGGTACTCGAGGTGCTCCTCCCGGAATGGCTCGCCGTGCAGGCTGTCGACGTGCGGCGACGCAGTGAAGAGCGGCGTCCGCCGAGTCTCCACAGCTGCCTCGGCGACCACGTCCAGCGCCTCGTGCGCCTCGCGCACGCCGAACGCGTCGACACGTGTCCCCCAGTAGTCGGTGAACGAGAAGACGCGCGAAGCCGGCGTCGTGGTGACCCGATACGAGATGAGCTGCTGGCGCGGGTCGCTCACCGGCGCCGCTCGCAGCTCGTTCTGCGACTCGCGCACGGGCGCGTCGTACTCGAACCGGGTGCGGTAGCGGATGTCGAGCCGCATGTCAGCCTCCACCCGCGGACGGCTGCGACTCGATCGAGTGGAGATCGACCTGGAGGTTCCGGAAGTACTGCGCGGCGATCGCCTCGGAGCCCTCGCGGACGCCCTCCTGCACCCGGTCGAGGTTCCCTTGCAGTCCGCCGGCGAGGAGCTCAGCGACGTCACAGAACTCGAGCTCGGACCGGATGCGACCGACGATCCGCTCGGGACGCGTGAGCGCGTCGCCGGCAGTGAGGCGAGCGAGGTCACGCTCGGCTTGGCGCAAGCAGTAGAGGACGCTGCGAGGAAACGTGCGCGAGAGCAGCAAGAACTCGACGACGCGCGCCGGGTCCATCGCCGCGCCGTACGTCTTGCGGTACGCCTCGGACGCCGACGCGGACTTGAGCACGCCAGAGAGCAGATGAAAACCCGCGAGGTCGGTCACCCCGGCGAGCTCGCCGTAGCGGACGTTCAGCAGCCGGCACGTCATCTCTGCCCGCTCGAGCATCCAGCCGAGCATCAGGAACCGCCAGCCGTCGTCACGCGACATCGTCTCGGCCGCGACGCCGTTCACCATCTGGCATCGGCGCTTCACGAGCCCGTAGAGCTCGTACGGCTGCTCCTCGAGGTCGGCCCGGAGGTTGCGCGCCAGCAGCTCGAGCCAGAACGTGTTCACCGCCTCCCACAGCTCGGTCGAGATCAGCTCGCGGACGCTCCGGGCGTTCTCGCGAGCACGTCCGACGGCGCTCACGATCGCTCCAGCGTTCTTCTCGTCGAGCACGAGGAACTCGCTGACGAGGCCGGCAGTGGCCTCGTCGTTTCGCTCGGCGAAGACCTGGTCGAGGTTCAGCACCGAGAGCAGGTCGAGCCACGACCGCGTGGCCTCCCCGGGTGGCGACTCCAACAGGCCGTGGTAGGTCACGTCGAGCATGCGGGCGGTGTCCTCGGCGCGCTCCATGTAGCGACCCATCCAGAAGAGCGACTCCGCGTGCCGGGCGAGCATCAGTCCGCGTCTCCGGACAGCACCCACGTGTCCTTCGATCCGCCGCCTTGCGACGAATTCACGACGAGCGACCCTCTGCGCAACGCGACGCGAGTGAGGCCGCCCGGGATCACTTCGATGCTCTCGCCCGAGAGCACGAACGGGCGCAGGTCCACGTGCCGGCCTTCGAGGTGATCGCCGACGAGGGTTGGATGCCGCGAAAGCTGCACGATCTCCTGCGCGATGTATCCCCGGGGGTCCTCCTCGATGTGCTTGCGGAAGGTCGCGAGCTCCTCGTCCGACGCGTGCGGGCCGATGAGCATGCCGTAGCCCCCCGAGCCGGCGACCGGCTTCACGACGAGCTCGTCGAGCCGGTCGATCACCTGCGCCCGCTGATCGGGATCCCACAGCAGGTAGGTCTCGACGTTCGGGAGCAGCGGCTCCTCGTTCAGGTAGTAGCGGATCAGATCGGGCACGAACGCGTACATCGCCTTGTCGTCGGCGACGCCGTTGCCGACCGCGTTCGCGATCGTCACGTTTCCGGCACGCGCGGCAGCGATGAGACCGGGCACACCGAGCGTCGAGTCGCGACGGAAGGTGACGGGATCGAGGAAGTGGTCGTCGATGCGGCGGTAGATGACGTCGACGCGCTGGAGCCCGCGCGTCGTCCGCATCTTCACGACGTGCTCGTCGACGATGAGGTCCGGGCCCTCGACGAGCTCGACGCCCATCTGGCGAGCGAGGAACGCGTGCTCGAAGTACGCAGAGTTGAAGACGCCGGGCGTGAGGACGACGACACACGGGTCGCCCGCGGCCGCGGGCGCGACCTGCCGCAGCGCGGCGAGCAGCGACGCGCCGTAGTGGTCGACCGCTTGCACCCGATGGGTGCCGAAGACGCTCGGCAGCACACGGGTCATCGCCGCGCGGTTCTCGAGGACGTAGGAGATGCCGCTCGGGTTGCGCAGGTTGTCCTCGAGCACCCGATACGTGCCGTCGACGTCGCGGACGAGGTCGATGCCTGCGACCAAGCAACGAGCGCCACGCGGCACCGGGATGCCGAAGGCCTCGCGCTCGAAGCCTTCACTCGACGTCACGAGGCTCATCGGCACGATGCCGTCTTTCACGGCGGCTCGCTCACCGACATAGAGGTCGTCGAGGAACATGTTGAGGGCCGTCACTCGCTGTCCGAGGCCTTGCTCGACGTGTGCCCACTCGACGGCCGGGATGATGCGCGGGATCAGGTCCATAGGGAACGTGCGCTCGAGCCCGGCGTCCTCTCCGTAGACCGTGAACGTGATGCCCGCAGATCGGAACGCGGCGTCGCGGAGCCGCTCGCGGCGAGCGAGCTCCTCGGGTGTGAGGGCGCCGAGCCGCAGCGCGAGCTGGCGGTAGTGCGGCCGCACTTCGCCGAGCTCGTCGACGAACTCGTCGAAGAACCCCTCGTGCTGATACCCCTCGAACAGCGACGAGGTCACGACTCGGCAGGTTAGGTCGCGGTTGTTTCCTGCTCGTTACGCAACTCTCAGTGCAGGAGCAGCGTCATTGGAGGAGCCAGGCGGCGATGTCATGGTCTCGTGAGTAGACCGTCGTGAAGCCCGCCACCGACGACTGCGGGCTGTCGAGCGTGAACAGAATGAAGCACTGCGCCGTCGCCCCGGGCTCGATGCGCTCGGTCGAGCACGGCGGCACGTCGAGGGCGACCTCACGGTCGGCCGCCCGGACCAGCTTGGCGTTCGTCGGGCTGAGGACCGACCAGCCCGACGCGAAGTCGTCCACGGTCGAGCCTCCCTCGGGCACGCCGCCCTCGACGGTCAGCACCAGCTCCTGTCCGTCGAGCGCGCCTCCCAGCACGGTCACGTCGAGTCCGTCGACCTTCGCCGGTCTGGCCGGCTTCGAGCAACGGCGACGTCTTCGCGTCGTCCTTGCCCGACGCGACGAGCCACAGGCCGCCGGCGAGGAGGATCGCCAAGCCACAGCACAACGCGGCGATGATCAGCTTCCGCGTCGCCACGCGAGGGAGGGTAGTGGCGCTCGTCCTGTGTCAGGCTGAACCCCGTGGGCCTGAAGGACCTCAAGCGCCGTCTCACGGCTTCGGTCGAGGAGCTCGACGACGCGCGCCTGCACGATCGTTACTCGGGTCTCGGCATCACCGAGATCGGAGCGATGGCCGTGCGGGCTCCGGTCCGCGTCGGTGGCGAGGTCCAGCGCCTCAGAGTCGTACCTCGGGCGGGCTCCCCGTCGATCGAAGCGGTGCTGTCGGACGGCACCGGCGAGGTGATGGTCGTGTTCACCGGCCGCAGGTCGATCGGTGGGCTCAACCCGGGACGCGGTGTGCTCGTCGAAGGCGTCGCGCACGCCGAGCACGGGCGTCTCGTGATCCTGAACCCCGCGTACACGCTGCTCGACTCGTGACCCTGTGACGCGAGCGGGCGCCTGACTCGGGTCAGGCGCCGGTGAGCACGGTGCGGACTTCGCCCTCGGAGTCGTCGGTGACGAGCACCAGCACCTCGTCGCCGACCCTGAGCACGGTGTCGCCTCGAGGGACGACGAGCCGGTCGCGACGGAGCACCGCGACGACGGTCGAGTCACGCGGCAGCCCGAGGTCGACGATCTCCTTGTCGGCCGCCGGCGACGTGTCCGCGAGAGTGACCTCGGCGAGCCGAGCTCGCCCGCCCTCGAACGACAGGATCCGCACCAGCGTGCCCACCGAGACCGCTTCCTCGACGAGGGCAGTGAGCAGGTGAGGCGTCGACACCGCGACGTCGACACCCCAGCTCTCGTTGAACATCCACTCGTTCTTCGGGTTGTTCACCCGGGCGACGACGCGAGGGACGCCGAACTCCTGCTTCGCGAGGAGCGACACGACGAGGTTGTCCTCGTCGTCCCCGGTGACGGCCGCGACGACGTCGGCCTTGTCGACGCCGGCCTCGGCCAGCCGGCTGACCTCGCATGCGTCGGCCTTCATCCACGGAACGCCGGGCGGCTCGTTCGCCGCCACGGCCCGCCGCACCACCGCGGCGTCGTTGTCGATGATCAGCACCTCGTGCCCACCCTTGTGCAGCGACTCGGCGATGAACTTCCCGACGCTGCCGCCGCCCGCGATCACCACTCGCATCAGTGCCGTCCCGTTGCGCCCTGGACCAGACGCTCGTCGAAGGCCGCGATCGAATCTCCCGACACCACGACGTACGCGACGTCCCCTTCCTGAGCGACGAGGTCGGGCTTCGGGATCTGCGCGACCCCAAGGCGACCCACCGCGACCACTCGCACCTGGCCGACCTGCTCGAGGTCGGACACCAGCTTGCCCGCCCACGCGGCCGGGATCGCCCGCTCGATCAGGCACACCTTGGCGCTCGGATCGACCCAGTCGACAGCGGAGAGCTCGGGGAGGATGTGGCGCAGCACGCGCTCGGACGCCCACGACACGGTCGCGACCGTCGGGATGCCGAGGCGCTGGTAGATGGCAGCTCGCCGGGGGTCGTAGATGCGGGCGACGACCCGCTCGACGTTGAACGTCTCGCGCGCGACGCGGGCGATCATGATGTTCGAGTTGTCACCGTTGGTCACGGCCGCGACGGCGGTGGCGGTCTCGATGCCCGCTTCCTTGAGACGATCGCGGTCGAACCCGATGCCACCGATCATCTGGCCGCCGAACGCGGTGCCGAGACGGTCGAACGCCTCCGGACGCTTGTCAATGATCGCGACGGAATGACCCGCGTCGAGGAGCCCGGTGGCGAGGGCCGACCCCACTCTCCCGCACCCCACGACGACCACGTGCACGATCTCGACCTCCACTCGACTAGGGCGCTGCGCGGCAGAAGGGGGAGATCCTAGGCAACACCAGCGCGAGCGCCCCTCGTCGCCGTGTACGCGACGTCAAATCCCGTCGTGACCTCGGTTCCCGTTATCGTCGGCGAGCGGTGTACTCGACGCTCAAGCGGATCTTCGTTGGCCGCCCGATCCCGTCGAGCGAAGAGCACCACCAGAGGCTCAGCAAGGTCATCGCCCTGGCCGTCTTCGCCTCGGACGCGATCTCCTCCACGGCGTACGCGACTGAGGAGATCCTCCTCGTCCTCGTGCCCGTCGCGGGGATGGCGGCGCTCAACCACCTCGTGCCGCTGTCGCTGATCGTCGTTGTCCTGCTCGCCATCGTCACGACGAGCTACCGCCAGACGCTCTTCGCCTATCCGAGCGGCGGCGGCTCCTACATCGTGTCGAGGGAGAACCTCGGGATCACGCCCGCGCTCGTCGCCGGTGGCTCGCTGCTCGTCGACTACGTGCTCACGGTCGCCGTGTCGGTGTCGGCAGGAGTGGCCGCGATCACATCCGCGTTCCCATCGACCCAAGGGCTGCGCGTCCCGATGTGCATCTTCTTCGTCGCGTTGATGACGGTTGGGAACCTGCGCGGCGTGAAGGAGTCCGGGCGTCTGTTCGCGGGACCGACGTACGTGTACGTGTTCGCGCTCGAGCTCGCTCATCCTCGTCGGGCTCTTCCGCTCGTACTTCGGGAACCTCGGCGCCCTGCCCGTCAACCAGGAGGCGCTCGATCAGGTCACGCAAGAACGGCTCGTTGCTCACAGGCATCACGCTCTTCGCGTTGCTCCGCGCCTTCTCATCTGGTGCTGTCGCGCTCTCGGGTGTAGAAGCCATCTCGAACGGCGTGCCGGCGTTCCGCTCGCCCGAGCCGCGGAACGCGGCGCGGACGCTCATGTGGATGGCGACGATCCTCGGCAGCACGTTCTTCGGCATCTCGGTGCTCGCGCACCGCTTGCGCCCGACCGTGTCCGAGAACGAGACGCTGCTGTCGATCATGGGCAAGGCCGTCTTCGGCTCGGGCTCCGTCTTCTACTTCGTCCTCCAGTTCTCGACGTTCGCGATCTTGATCCTCGCGGCGAACACCGCCTACGCCGACTTCCCACGGCTCTCGTCGATCATCGCGAGAGACGGGTTCCTGCCGCGTCAGCTCGCGAACCGAGGCGACCGCCTCGTCTTCTCGAACGGCGTTCTGGTGCTGGCGGGCGTCGCGACCTTGCTGATCATCGTCTTCGGGGGCAAGACCTCCGCCCTGATCCCGCTCTATGCGGTCGGTGTGTTCACCGGGTTCACGCTGTCGCAGACCGGCATGGTCGTCCACCATCACAAGCTCAGAGAGCCACGATGGAAGTCGAAGCTCGTGGTCAACGCGGTCGGCGCGGCCGCGACCGGCATCGTCCTCACGGTCGTCGTCGTTTCGAAGTTCACGATCGGCGCCTGGATCCCGGTCGTGCTGATCCCGCTGATCGTCATGGCGCTCAAGGCGATCGGGCGGCACTACAAGCACGTCGAGCGAGAGACGACGATCGAGCCCGAGTGGAAGCCGCGTCGCTACACGCACAACGTCGTCGTGCTCGTAGGCCGGCTCAACAAGCCCACCCTCCAAGCGCTCACGTACGCGCGCTCGCTCGCGCCCGACCGGCTCAGCGCCGTGACGGTCGTCGCGAGCCCCGAGGAGCAGCAGGAGCTGCAGAAGACATGGGACGAGTTGGCGCCACCGATCCCGCTCCAGTTCCTGCACTCTCCGTACCGGGAGCTCACTGGCCCCGTCCTCAGCTACCTCGACGAGCTCGACGCCGAGAACCCCGACGAGATCATCACCGTGGTGATCCCCGAGGTCGTCGTCTCGCATTGGTACGCGCAGCCGCTGCACAACCAGAGCGCGCTCGCGCTGAAGGCTCGACTCCTGTTCCGTCCGAACACCGTCGTCACGTCGGTGCCCACGCTCGTCGAATGACTGACGCGAGCGTTCACGGGGAACGTTGACCGGATGGACGTCCTCATCAGCGGCGCGAGTGGGCTGCTCGGGACTGCGCTCCGACCTGCCCTCGTCGCCGCAGGCCATCGACCGGTTGCCCTCGTGCGCCGCCCGGCGCGCGGTGCGGATGAGATCACGTGGGATCCGGCGACCGGCCGGCTCGACCGCGCGGCGATCGAAGGCATGGGCGCGGCGATCCACCTCGCGGGCGTGGGCATCGCGGACAAGCGATGGTCCGACGAGCAGAGGCGCGTGCTCCGCGACAGCCGCGTCCAGAGCACTGGGCTGTTGGCGCGCGCGATCGCGGAGGCGCGTCAGCCGCCGCCCGTGCTCGTGAGCGCGTCGGCGATCGGGTGGTACGGCGACCGCGGCGACGAGATCCTCACCGAGAAGAGCGCGCCGGGCGAGGGCTTCCTCGCCGATCTGTGCAAGACGTGGGAGACCGCGACCGCACCGGCAGAGCAAGCGGGTACGCGCGTCGCGCACATCCGCAGCGGCATCGTGCTGACGCCAGAGGGCGGCGCGCTCGCCAAGCAGCTTCCCCTCTTCCGAATCGGGCTCGGCGGGCACTTCGGCTCGGGCCGTCAATGGCAGAGCTGGATCGCGCTGGACGACGAGATCGCGGCGATCCTCCACCTGCTCACGGCGAACGTGTCGGGCCCGGTGAACCTCACCGCGCCGAACCCGGTACGGAACGGCGAGCTCGCGAAGACACTCGGCCGTGTGCTGCACAGACCCGCTCTGCTGCCAGTGCCGAAGCTCGGTCCTTCGCTGCTCCTCGGCGGCGAGCTGACCGAGAGCCTGCTGTACTTCAGCCAGCGGGTGCTGCCCACGAAGCTCCAAGAATCAGGGTTCTCGTTCGCCCATCCCTCGCTCGAGGCTGCTCTTCGGAGCATGCTCGTCTCACGTGACTGACGCCGCCGAGCAGGCCGAACGTGTAGACGTAGTCGTGATCGGAGCCGGCCTGGCCGGACTCGCCTGCGCGCGAACACTGCACGAGGCTGGCCGAGACGTGGTCGTCCTCGAGGCATCCGACGGCATCGGTGGGCGCGTGCGCACTGACGTGGTCGACGGCTTCCAGCTCGACCGTGGCTTCCAGGTGCTCTTCACCGCCTACCCGGAAGCGCAACGTCAACTCGATCTCGCCGCGCTCTCGCTGCAGCGGTTCGACCGGGGCGCGCTGGTGCGGGTGGGCGGTCGGTTTCATCGCCTTGCCGACCCGTTCAGCGGAGCCGGCGTGCGCGGCGTGGCGACTGGCGCGCTCGGTGCCACCCGTGCGCCCTTCGGCACGCTGCCCGACAAGATCCGCATGGCTCGGCTCCGCCGGGAGCTGCTGGGCAAGTCCGCCGCCGACCTGCTCCGCGGCCCCGACGTATCGACCGCGGCATCCCTGCGCGAGCGTGGGTTCTCGGACTCGACGATCGATCGCTTCTTCCGACCGCTGTTCGGTGGGATCCAGCTCGACCAGTCGCTCACGACCTCGAGCCGCATGTTCGACGTGATGTTCCGCACGCTCGCGTCGAGCGACGCGGCGCTCCCCGCGAAGGGGATGGGCGCGATCCCGGCGCAGCTTGCCGAGCGACTGCCCAAGTCCGCGATACGGCTTGATTGTCGCGTCGGCGCGGTCGAAGGCACGACCGTGTGGCTGCACGGGGGGGTCCACCTCGAAGCCTCGTGCGTCGTCGTGGCGACAGAAGGCCCGGAGGCATCGCGGCTCTTGGGGCTGCCCTCGGTGCGCTCGAAGCAGGCCGCGTGCGTCTGGTACGCGGCACCGGTCGCACCCATCGAAGGACGGATGATCGTGCTCGACGGCGAGGCCAGCGGACCGGTCGCCAACCTCGCGGTCGTCAGCTCGGTCGCACCGACCTACGCCCCCGAGGGCCAGTGCCTCATCGCGGCAGCATGCCCTGGCACGTCGGCACCGGGCATCGAGGTCGCGGTGCGCAGTCAGATGATCGGATGGTTCGGCCCGCCGGTCGAGCGTTGGCAGCACCTCCGCACGTACCTCATCGACCACGCCCAGCCCGACCAGCGGCCGCCGTTCCACCCCAAGCAGTCCGTGCGCCTGGGCGAAGGCCGATACGTTGCGGGCGACCACCGCGACACCGCGTCCATCCAGGGCGCGCTCTACTCAGGACGGCGATGCCGCGGAAGCCGTGCTCGCCGACCTCGCCGGCTGACGCACAGGAGGCTCTTCATGACCGAGAAGCGAGCAGTGAGCGTCGAGCGGGTGATCACCGCGTCGCCCGACGCGATCTTCGAGGTGCTCGCGGACCCGCGCCGCCATCCGGAGATCGACGGGTCGGGCTCGGTGAAGAAGGTGCGTGAGGGCACGCCTGAGCGCCTCGCGCTCGGCGCGCACTTCGGCATGGACATGAAGCTCGGCATGCCGTACCGCGTGCAGAACGAGGTGGTCGAGTTCGAAGAGGACCGCAAGATCGCGTGGCGCCACATGGGCCACCACGTGTGGCGCTACGAGCTCGAGCCGGTCGCCGAGGGCACGCGCGTCACCGAGACGTTCGAGTGGGCGCACGCGCGAGCGCCGTGGGCGCTCGAGATGATGCGGGTGCCGGAGCGCAACCGCAAGGCGATGGAGTCGACGCTTGTTCGGCTCGCCGCGGTCGTCCAGAGCTGAGCTACTTGGGCGCCATCCGGATCGCGCCGTCGAGGCGGATCGTCTCGCCGTTGAGGTAGTCGTTCTCGACGATGGCCAGCGCCATCTTGGCGAACTCGTCCGCGGTGCCGAGTCGACGCGGGAAGACGACGCTCGCGCCGAGCGACTCCTTCGCTGCGTCGGGGAGCATGCCGAGCAGCGGCGTGTCCATCAGGCCGGGAGCGATCGTGCACACGCGGATGCCGGTGACCGCGAGGTCGCGCGCGGCAGGCAGCGTCATGCCGACGACTCCACCCTTCGACGCGCTGTAGGCGAGCTGGCCGATCTGACCGTCGAACGCCGCGACCGACGCGGTGTTCACGATCACGCCGCGGAGCCCGTCGGCGAGCGGAGCGGCCTTCGATATCTCCGCGGCTTCGTGGGTCAGGCACAGGAACGTGCCGACCAGGTTGATGCCGACGACGCGATCCCACTCGCTGCGGATGTGCGGCGCGCCGTCTTTGCTGATCGTTCGCACCGCGGTGCCCGTGCCCGCGCAGTTGATGCCGATGCGCAGCGGCGCCGACTCGGCTGCCATCGCGACACCCTCGGCGACCTGCTCCGCGTTCGTGACGTCGGCCTTGAAGAACTTCGTCGCGCCACCGAGCTCCTTGGCGAGCGCCTCACCCTTCTCGGCGTTGAAGTCGAGGATCGTGACCTCGGCACCCCCCGCCACGAGCCGGCGGACTGTGGCCTCGCCGAGGCCGGACGCTCCCCCGCTGACGATCGCTGCTGCTCCCTTGATCTCCATGAGCGGGCAGCCTAGGGGCGCACCCTGGCCCTCTTCCCGTTCCCCTTCCCGGCCCCTTCGCGTTCTGGTGCGCATAACCCGCCACCGATGGCGGAATTTCCACACGAGTTCGCTGGCGGGCGTGGTGCTCAGGGGCGGCGAATGCGATACAGCACGTGGGGTTGCACGCGATGCCCGTCCGGGACGTTCGGATGGAGGAAGTCGTCCGCGGGATCGTTCGTCATCCCGAGGCGCTGCATCACTGCCTGCGACCGGAGGTTCGTCACCGCGGTCATCGACACGATCTCGTCGAGCTCGGCAACGGTGAAGCCGTAGTCGAGCGCGGCGAAGGCGGCCTCCGTCGCGTAGCCGTGACCCCAGGCCGATCGCTGCAGTCGCCATCCGACCTCGACCGACGGATTGAAAGGCGCCGGGAACGTCTGCACCGCGAGCCCGGTGAACCCGACGAACTCACCCGTTCCCTTCACCTCGAGCGCCCACAGGCCGAAGCCGAGCGTGTCGAGCTGGTTGACGATCCGGACGACGAGCGCGTCGCTCTCTTGCCGAGTCAACGTGCTCGGGAAGTGCTCCATGACGACCGGGTCCGCGTTGAGCGCGGCGAATGGCGCGAGGTCCTCCTCGCGCCAGCTCCGCATGAGCAGCCGGTCAGTCGCGATCACGGCGCCCCCACCCTCCGCCGCCCGGTGTGAGCACCCGGATCACATCACCTGCGCGGACGCGCACTGTGCACTTGTCGGCGAGCGCGATCGCATGCGACTTCGTCACCGCCCTGCAGGAGCCAGTTCTGACCGGCCGCCCCAGCCTCGCCACCGTCGACACCCCACGGCCTCGACACACGCCGCTCGGTGATCAACGAGACGGTCGCGTCCTCGAGCACCTCGAGGTCGCGCTCGATGCCGTCGCCGCCGCGCGCCGCGCCGACGCCCCCCGAGCCTCGCCGCAAGCGACACCGCAGCACGCGCATCGGATACGCCTGCTCGAGCGCCTCGATCGGCGTGTTGCGCGTGTTCGTCATGCCGGTGTGCACGCCGCTCATGCCGTCGCGGCCTGGCCTCGCGCCCTGCCCGCCGGCGAGCGTCTCGTAGTACACCCAGCCGTCGCCACCGACGATGAGGTTGTTCATCGTGCCCTGCGACGCCGCGCCGAGCGTGCCCGGTCGTGCGAGCGCGAGCGCGCCGAGGCAGACGTCGGCGACGCGCTGGCTCACCTCGACGTTGCCGGCGCCAACGGCGGCAGGCGGTCGGGCAGCCACGATCGTCCCCGCCGGAGCGATCACCGTCACTGGTCGAAGTGCTCCCGCGTTCGCTGGGATCGTCGGGTCGGTCGCGACCCGGAGCGCGAACGCGACGGAAGACACGGTCACCGCCTCGACCGCGTTCACGTTGCCGGCTCGTTGCCGATCCGTGCCGGTGAAGTCGAACGTGATCTGATCGCCGTCGACGGTCACGGTGACGACGATGCGGGCAGGTCGCTGCTGATCGGCCGCCTCGCCCGTCGAGTCGAGCACGTCCTCGAACGTCCAGGTGCCGTCGTCCATCGCGCGGAGCGCGGCCCGCATTCGGCGCTCGCCGTACGCGAGCACCTCGTCGACGGGCTCATCTCGCTCGATGAGCTCCGCGAGACGGCGCGACGCCGAGCACGTTCGCGCCGAGCTGCGCGTCGAGGTCGCCGCCACGCTCCTCGGGAGTCCGCGAGTTCGCGAGGATCAGCGCGCGGAGCGCCGGCGACCACAGCACAGGCGGGATGCGCAAGCCCTCCTGATAGATCTCGGTCGCGCCCGCGGGCATCGACCCCGGCGCGCCACCACCGAGGTCCGCGTGATGGGCTCGGTTCGCCGCCCATCCGACGATCTCGCCACCAACGAACGCCGGCGCCACGAACGTGACGTCGTTGAGATGCGTCCCACCCGCGAACGGATCGTTGACGACCACCTGCTCGCCGGGGCCGAGACCCTGTCCGCCGGGGAAGACGTCGAGGACGGCGCGCACCGAAGCCGGCATCGCGCCGAGGTGCACCGGGATGTGCTCGGCCTGCACGAGCTGCTCGCCTGCGGCGTTGAAGAGCGCCGCTGAGCAGTCGGCACGCTCCTTGATGTTGGGGCTGAACGCCGCCCGCCGCAGGACGGCCCCCATCTCGTCTGCGATGCCCTCGAGCCGGCCGATCAGCACGGCGAGACCGGCCGCGTCGAGCGTCACGGGGTCGAGCGTCACGGCTCAGCCACGAGCGACGCTCGACTCGACAACCGGTGACGTGCGAAGCGTCTGCAACACGACGCAGTAGCGCTCGGTCGTCGCGAGCAGGTCGGCGATCTGCTCGTCGGTGGCGTCGGTGTCGAGCTCGAAGCGCAGTCGGATGGCCGTGAAGCCCACCGGCGCCTCGCGGTCGACGCCCAACGTTCCCTTGAAGTCGAGGTCGCCGTCCGCGAACACCGTGCCGCTACGAAGCGTGATGCCGCGTGCAGTCGCGACCGAGCACATCGTCACACCTGCGCACGCGGCGAGTGCCTGCAACAGCATGTCCCCCGAGCACGCGAAGGACCCGTCTCCGCCGGTCGCCGGATGCAAGCCGGCCCGCACCAGGGCCTGGCCGGTCTCGACCGAGCAGCTGATGCCCTCGGTCAATGAGCCCTGCGCGTGCAGCGTGATCACTGCCGCGCTCGGGTCGTCGCGGTACTGCTGCTTCAGGGGCGCCTGCAACGACTTGAGCTCTTGCGTGTCCACCGGGCCAACCTAAGTCTTCGTCAGCACGAGCGCGCCGTCGCGGCCGGGATCGCCTCGCCATCCCTCGGGCACCCATGTCGTGCAGTCAGCCTCGGACACGAGCGCGGGTCCGACCACCGCTGATCGCTGCGCTGTCGGCAGGTCTTCGATGCGGATCGGCGACGCGACGCGAGCCGAGGCTCGCACCGCGACGACCTCGACGGGAGCATCAACGCGGGCATAGCCGTTGCGGCGTTCGTGCTCGGCATGGAAGTCCACGACGCTCGGCACCGTCAGCTCGTGGCTCTGGCCCGGGTAGCGGCAATCGACCGCCGTGACGACCTCGACGTCGCCTCGTCTGTCGACCAGCCCCCGGGCGACCGCGACCACCTCGGCGAGCGCGAGATCGGGGTCGGCTCCCGCGGCGACCGAGCGCACGACGTCGTGTTGCACGGGCGCGCCGAGAAGGCCAACCGCACAGAGCACGCCCGCCCGCGCCGGCACGATCACGGTCGAGATCCCGACCAGGTCCGCGAGCGCGCAGGCGTGCATCGGGCCCGCGCCGCCGAACGCGACCAGCGCGAGCTCCCGAGGGTCGACGCCCCGCTCGACGGTGACCTTGCGCACGGCCTGCGCCATCGCCGCGTCGACGACGGCGACGACGCCCTCGGCGCTCACACCCGCACGGTCGAGCGCGGCGTCGCGCGGCTTCGACGTCGAGGACCCCGAGGCCCGGGCAGCGGGCTGCCCTGCGCGATGTGCCCGAGCACGAGATCGGCATCGGTCACGGTCGGCTCTTCACCACCTCGCCCGTAGCACGCCGGGCCGGGATCGGCGCCGGCCGAGCGGGGCCCGACTCGAAGCGCTGCCACCGGCGTCGATGTGCGCGATCGAACCGCCGCCGGCGCCGATGGTGTGGATGTCGAGCGCCGGCAGCCGCACCGGGAAGCCGCCGATCTCGCGCGAGGGCGCCGGGGCCGGCACGCCGCCGGCGATGAGGCACACGTCGGTCGACGTGCCGCCCATGTCGAAGCTCACTGCGTCAGGCCAGCCGTTCGCGCGTGACACGGCGCCGCCGCGGCCCGCACGCCCGCCGCTGGTCCGGACAGCAGCAACGACGCGGGGCGATCGGTCGCCTGGGCGAGTGGCACGAGCCCGCCGGCAGACGTCATCACGAGCACCGTGGGCGCGAGGTCGGCGAGCCGGCCGAGGTAGGTGCGACACGACGGCTTCACGTACGCATTGACGACGGTGGTGACAAGGCGCTCGTACTCGCGGTGCTCGGGCGAGACCTCGTGCGACGTCACCACGTCGATGCGTCGCCGTGCGAGCTCCCGAGCAACGACGTCCTCGTGGTCAGGCCAGCGATCCGCGTGGAGGAAGCACACCGCCACGGTCTCGACTCCGTCGGGGATCGACGGGAGCCGCGTGACGTCGAGCGGCACGAGCTCGGTGCCGTCGGCCGCGATACGGCCCGGCATCGTCAGCCTCAGCGCACGGGCGACGAGCGGTTCGGGTCGGTCGACCCACTGGTCGTAGAGCGACGGGCGGTCCTGCCTCGCGATCTCGATCAGGTCCTCGAAGCCCTCGTTCGTCAGCAGCGCGACGACCGCTCCTCGACGTTCGAGCAACGTGTTCGTCGCGACGGTCGTGCCGTGAGCGAGCACGTCGGCGCGACCCACCCGAGCCATTCCCCTGCTCACCGCTTCCGCGGGATCGGCGCGTGTCGAAAGCACCTTGACGATCGACCCCCGTCTCGTCGACCACGTCGGTGAACGTGCCGCCCGTGTCGACCCCGACGCGCATGGACGGCGAACCTAGTCACACCACCAACGTCGAACCGCAACGTCTAACGTCGCCGCGTGGCCGGACCGCTCAATGGTTTCACCATCATCGACGCGACGCAGATGATCGCCGGCCCGCTCGCCTCGATGGTGCTCGCCGACCTCGGCGCCGACGTCGTGAAGGTCGAGAACCCCGCGGGCGGCGACCGCATGCGCTACCTCGGGCACCGCGTGGGGAGCATCGGCGCGCTGTTCGCGAACGTGAACCGAGGGAAGCGCACGATCGCGGTCGACCTGACCCACGACCGCGGCCGCGCGCTGCTGATGCAGCTGGTGACATCGGCCGACGTCTTCGTGCAGAACTTCCGACCTGGCGTTGCCGAGCGGCTCGGCATCGACGAGCCTCAGCTGCGTGCGCTGAACGAACGCCTCGTGTACGTCAGCATCTCCGGCTTCGGTGAGACCGGTCCGTACGTCGACCAGAAGTCGTACGACTACGTGATCCAGGCGCTCTCGGGGATGGCGACGCTCCAGGCTGATCCGAGCACCGGCGAGCCTGCCCTCATCCGCAACGCGCTCGTCGACAAGGTCACTGCCTATGTGGCCGCCCACGCCATCACGGCCGCGCTGCTGGAGCGCGAGCGATCCGCCGACGGGCGCGGCCAGCACGTGCGGCTGTCGATGCTCGACACCGCGCTCGCGTTCTTCTGGCCCGACGGGATGATGCAGCACACGCTTCTGGGCGACGGCGTGACCGAGGGTGCGCACCTTGCTGACAACTACATGGTGCGAGCGACGAAAGACGGTCACATCGCGAGCATGGCCATCTCGGATCGGCAGTTCCCCTTGCTTTGCCGGGCGCTCGGCACCGAGCGCTGGCTCGACGATCCTCGGTTCGCCACGATGGCCGAGCGCGAGAGGAACATGGACGCGCTCTCACCGCTCATCGGCGAGGAGTTCTCGCGCTACACCACCAAGGATCTCGTCGACCGCCTGCACGCCGAGGACGTTCCCTGCGCGGCGACGACCCCTGTCGCCGATGTCCATCGTGATCCGCAGGTCGTCCACAATCGCAACCTCGTCGAGCACGAGCGCCCGTGGATCGGCCCGGTCCGCGAACCGCTCCCTCCGATGAAGTTCGAACGCACCCCCGCCGCACTCGGCCGGCATGCTCCGAAGCTCGACGAGCACACCGACGAGATCCTCGCCGAGCTCGGCCTCGACGCCGACGAGATCGCGGCGCTACGCACCGCTGGCGTCGTCGGCCCCCGCCGTTAGGTCCTCGTCGCCGTCCTCCGCCGCGCTTCGGGCGGCTCCTGCTCGCTTCGCTCGACAATCGGTGCTGCGCGCACCCGGGCCGCGCACTGCGCCGCCCATCAACCAGTTCGCGCCGTCTGGGTCTGGCCGGCTTCGACGGCCATCGCGTCGACGAGGTCGTTCATCGTGTCGTCGCTGTGGCCCTTCACCCACTGGAACGTCACGTCGCCCCGCTCGAGCACGATCTTGATGAACGGCTCCCAGAGGTCGCGGTTCGCGACCGGTTGCTTGGCACTGTTCTTCCACCCGTTGACGAGCCACTTCGCGTACCAACGCTTGTTGAAGCAGTTGACGACGTAGATCGAGTCGGAACGCACTTCGAGCGGCCCGGCGAGCGCCTCGACGGCCTTGGCCGCAGCCATCACCTCCATGCGCTGGTTCGTCGTCATCGCCTCGAACCCGCTGGCGTGCGGGCGGCCGCCGTCGACCGCCCACGCCCATCCGCCTGGTCCTGGGTTCCCACTGCACGCGCCGTCCGTGTAGACGACTCGAGGTGCGCTCACGCGCGGCTCACGCGACTTGCTCGCTGCGCGCAACCGCCCACAGCCACGTCGAGCCGATGTCCTTCAGCCTGCGCACGCCGAGCGGTCGCAGACGGAAGCCGGGCTCGCCGTCGAGCACATCGCGAACCGCGGAGGGCACCACGACCGTCGCCGGCTTGGCGAGGTCGACCAGCCGGCTGGCGCGGTTCACGGTCGGGCCGAACGCGTCGCCGTCGCGGAGGAGTATGGGTCCGCAGTCGAGGCCGACCTTCACCGGCGGAAGGATGTCGTCTTCGGTGTGCGCCTCGACGAGGCGAAGCGCGAGGTCGGCACCGGCGATCGGGTTCGCGCAGAGGAACATGACCTCATCGCCGATCGTCTTGACCACGCGGCCCCCGTACTCCGCGATCACATCGCGCGTGAGCGACTCGAACCGCGCGACCAGAATGTCGAGCTCCGGGCCCGTCAGCTGCTGCGTCAGCGAGGTGTACCCGGTGAGGTCGGCGAACCCGACCGTCAACACCTGGTCTGACAGCGCGCTGTCGGGACTCCAGTAGAGGCGCCGTTCGAGCGCGGCGATCAGCTGGCGGCGATGGAGGTAGTCGAGCAGGAAGCTCAGCCGCTCGAGCTCGAGTGAGTCGCGGAAGCGCAGCGCGACATCGTCGGCGCCCACGCCTGCGTCGGCCATCTCCTCGGCGGCCTTCGTGAGGCTGTCGGTCCAGACCTCGGCCACGACCGACACGGCACCGGCGATGATCCGCGTCTGCTCGACCGACTTCTCGAGCTCCTCGTCGTTGTGCACGGACTCGAGGGCACCCTGCAGGGCCATCACGTCGATGTCGGTCGCGACGCGGTCGTCGGGCTCCGGATCCGGGAACCCCATCGCGCGCCAGAGCCTCGTCGCGGCCTCGGGATCGGCACCGGCGCGCTCGGCGGCCTCGGCCAACGTGTACGCACGCCGGCTCGGGAGGATCGCCATGCTGAGCGTCAGATCGATGAGCTCGCGTCCCTCGCCGGCCTCGGCGATCTCGTCGTCGGAGAGCCCGTGGGCGCGCAGGAAGTCGACGAGCTCGGGCCGCATGGCCTGAATGTACGCGCTCGAAGCTTTCTGGCATGGGGCACCCGAAACGATGGGTGCGGGTGGAGAATGGGGCCCATGATCTTCGACGGGTTCGTGAACCAGCTTCCCGACATCGACCCCGAAGAGACGCAGGAGTGGCTCGACAGCCTCGACGGCGTCGTCGACGTCCACGGCAAGACCCGGGCGCGGTTCCTCGTCAGCAAGCTCCTCGAGCGGGCCCGCGAGCTGCAGGTCGGCTTCCCCGCGACGGTGAGCACGCCCTACGTCAACACGATCCCCGCCGAGCGTGAGCCCTGGTTCCCCGGCGATGAGCTGATCGAGCGCCGCATCCGAGCGTTCATCCGCTGGAACGCCGCCGTCATGGTCATCAGGGCGAACAAGCACGCCGACGGGATCGGGGGGCATCTCTCGACCTTCGCCTCGAGCGCGAGCCTCTACGAGGTCGGCTTCAACCACTTCTTCCGGGGCAAGGACGACGGCCAGCCCGGCGACGCGATCTACATCCAGGGCCACGCGGCGCCCGGCATCTACGCCCGCGCGTACCTCGAAGGGCGGCTCAGCGAGGACGACCTCGACCACTTCCGTCGCGAGATCGGCCGCAGCGGCCTGTCGTCGTACCCCCACCCTCGCTTGATGCCCGACTTCTGGGAGTACCCGACGGTGTCGATGGGCCTCGGCCCGATCAACGCCGTGTACCACGCCCGCTTCAACCGGTACCTCCAGAACCGCCGCCTCGACGACACCAGCAACACGCGCGTCTGGTGCTTCGTGGGCGACGGCGAGTGCGACGAGCCCGAGACGCTCGGCGCGCTCTCGCTCGCTTCGCGCGAGCGACTCGACAACCTCTTCTTCGTCGTCAACTGCAACCTCCAGCGCCTCGACGGCCCGGTGCGCGGCAACGGCAAGATCATCCAGGAGCTCGAGGCCCAGTTCCGCGGGCGCGGGCTGGAACGTGATCAAGGTGATCTGGGGATCGAAGTGGGACGCGCTGCTCGCGCGCGACGTCGACGGCGTCCTCCTCAACAAGATGAACACGACGGTCGACGGCGAGTTCCAGCGCTACACCGTCGAGTCCGGCGCGTACATCCGTGAGCACTTCTTCGGGCCCGACCCACGCCTGCGCCGCCTCGTCGAGCACCTCTCCGACGACGAGCTGCGCCTCCTCCCACGCGGCGGGCACGACTACCGCAAGCTGTACGCGGCGTACAAGGCCGCAGTCGAGAACGAGGGGTCCGGCGCGCCGACGGTCATCCTCGCGAAGACGATCAAGGGGTGGACGCTCGGCCCGGACGTCGAAGGACGGAACGCGACGCACCAGATCAAGAAGATGACGACCGAGCAGCTGCGGATCCTGCGCGACCGCCTGATGCTGCACACCGAGATCCCCGAGGAGTCACTCGACGCGGGCGACCCGCCCTACTACCGGCCGCCGGTGGACTCGGTCGAGTACCAGTACATGGCCGAGCGGCGGCGCGTGCTCGACGGCGCGATCCCCCGTCGAGTGGTTCGGGCTCGCCGACCGCTCGAGCTCCCCGCGGATACGACTTTCAACGAGGTCACCGCAGGCTCGGGCAACCAAGCCGTGTCGACGACGATGGCCTTCACCCGGCTCGTGCGGAACCTGACTCGCGACGAGCGCTTCGGGCCACGCGTCGTGCCCATCATCCCGGACGAAGCCCGCACGTTCGGCATGGACGCCCTCTTCCGCGAGGTGAAGATCTACGCATCGCAGGGCCAGCGCTACGAGCCCGTCGACGCCGACCTGCTGCTCTCCTACAGCGAAGCGAAGGACGGTCAGATCCTCGAGGAGGGCATCACCGAAGCGGGTGCCCTGTCGAGCTTCATCGCCGCGGGCACGAGCTACGCACATCGCGGCGTGCCCATGGTGCCGTTCTACATCTTCTATTCGATGTTCGGCTTCCAGCGCGTCGGCGACCTGATCTGGCTCGCGGCCGACGCCCGCACCCGCGGCTTCTTGCTCGGCGCGACGGCAGGACGCACGACGCTGCTCGGTGAAGGGCTACAGCATCAGGACGGCCAGAGCTTGCTGCTCGCGTCTGCCGTGCCGCCGTGCCAGGCCTACGACCCCGCGTTCGCGTACGAGATGGCGACGATCGTGAAGCACGGCCTGCGCCGCATGTACGGGCCGCAGCCCGAGGACGTCTTCTTCTACCTCACCCTCTACAACGAGAACTACCAGATGCCAGCGATGCCCCCGGGAGTCGAGGACGGCATCATGGCGGGCCTCTACAAGTGGGCCGATGCGCCAGACGGGCCCGCCCAGCGTGCGACGGTCCTGTTCTCGGGCTCGGCCAACGGTGCGGCGCGCGCCGCGGCGACCGAGCTGGCCGAGCAGTGGGACGTCGGCGTCGAGCTGTGGTCAGCGACGTCGTACAAGGCGCTGCGCGACGAGGCCCTCACGACCGAACGCTGGAACCGGTTGCATCCGTCGCAGCCGCCGCGCACGCCGCTCGTGGGTCGGGTGCTCGCAGATGCCGAGGGGCCGATCGTCGCGGTCACCGACTTCATGAAGGTCGTGCCCGAGCAGGTCGCGCGGTTCATCGGACGGTCGTTCGTCCCGCTCGGCACCGACGGGTTCGGCCGATCCGACACCCGCGAGTCGCTTCGCCGCCACTTCGAGGTCGACGCGCCCAACGTCGTCGTGGCGGTGCTCGCCTCTCTTGCGGCAACGGGCGACGTGAAGCCCGAGACCGTGCGCGACGCGATCGCTCACTACGACATCGACCCCGAGGCAATCGACCCGGCGCGCGCCTAGCCGGCTTCGCTGATCATCGCTTCGACCAACGCGCGCGCCGCCCAGCGCATCGAGGCTTCTTCCTGCACGGTGTCGAGGCCGCGCACGTCGCGCAGCACGATCATCGCTTCCCAGCCGAGCACCACCGCGAGCGAGGACACGAGACGCTCGTGCTGCTCGTCGGTGAGGCGCGATCGAAGCGGTTCGACCGCGCGCTCGATCCACTCGATGCGCCGATAGCCGCGGCGCGCGCCGTCGACCGCGGGCGGTGCGTCCACCGTCAACCGAATGATCTTGCGGCCGAGCGGCAATGCTTCGTTCGCGGTCTGGACGAAGGCGCTGACGAGCGCGTCGATGCGAGCCAGGGGGTCATCGCCGAACCGGTCGGTGTCGAGCGCGGCATCGACAGTCGCTTCGCTGAGCAGCGCGACGGAGGCGTCGAGCACCAGCTGATCGAGCGTCGGGAAGTACAGGTAGATCGTCCGGCGCGACACGTCGGCGGCCTCGGCGATGTCATCGATCGAGGGGGTCTTCCCCCCGCTGACGAGCTGCCGGGTGGCTGCGACGATCGCAGCGCGGGTCCTGCGCTTCTGTGCTTCGCGGCCGGAAGGTGGCGCATCACGCTCTTGACTCGCTTCCACGTCCTGAGTATAACCATGTGCAGTCATTACACACATGTGCAATCAGCGAGGCAACCCATGGTTCGGTTCATCAACTGCTTCGAAGTGCCCGAAGGCCGCGAGGACGACTTCCTGGACGATGTTCCCGAGATCAACGCGCTTCATGGTCGGCCAGCCCGGCTACATCGGCCATCGACTGCACCAGTCGCTCGGCACCGACGCCAAGTACCGCTTCATCAACTACGTCGAGTGGGAGTCCGCCGAGCATTGCAAGGCCGCGCACGGCCCCGAGTTCATCGCCAAGGTCAGTCGCCCCGAGTGGGCGTTCTTCACTTCCATCCCTGCCCTCTATGACATCGTCGACGAAAGGACCACGTCATGACTGCACGCTCTGCCACCACCGACGTCGAGACCCTCTCGATCCCGGGCAACACCTTCAAGATCATCGAGGACGGCGAGGCGACCGCGGGCCGCATCGGCGTCGTCGAGTGCGAGCTCGATCCGGGCTGGGCCGGCCCCCCGCAGCACACCCACCGTCAGCACGACGAGACGTTCTACGTGCTCGAAGGCACTGTCCGCTTCCACGCGGGCGACGAGACCTTCGTGCTGACGGCAGGCCAGTCGACCACCATCCCGCTCGGCACCCCGCACACCTTCGAGAACGCAAGCGCCGACGATCGCGCACGCCTGCTCGGCACGGTCTCGCCGGCTCGCTACATCAAGTACTTCCGCGAGCTGTCGGCGCTTCCGAAGAGCCCCGAAGGTCGTCTCGACCCCGCATCCATCGGCGTCCTGATGGATGAGTTCGACACCGAGCCGTACGCTGCCCGGACCTAGGCTCCGTGCTGATGAAGGGCACGCTCGCAATCACCGGAGATCGCGACGCGGATCGGTTGCTGAACACCGATCCGCTCGCACTCCTCATCGGGATGCTGCTGGACCAGCAGGTGCCCATGGAGTGGGCGTTCAAGAGCCCGGCTGTCCTGAAGCAGCGCCTCGGCGGCAAGCTCGACGCGGCCGAGATCGCCGCGATGGACTCCGAAGAGCTGGTCGCGATCTTTTGCGCGAAGCCGGCACTCCACCGCTTCCCCGCGAGCATGGCCCGACGCGCACACGACCTCTGTGTCGTCGTGGCGAAGACCTACGACGGCAGCGCCGAGAAGATCTGGAAGGACGCGAAGTCCGGGGAGGATCTGTTCACACGCCTCCACGCGCTCCCGGGCTACGGCGAGGAGAAGTCAAAGATCTTCGTCGCCATCCTCGCGAAGCGGATGAACGTGAAGCCGAAAGGCTGGGAAGAAGTCGCGGGTCCGTTCGCCGACCCCACTCCCCGCTCGGTCGCCGACATCGACAGCGAGGCGGCGCTCGCGAAGGTGCGCGAGTGGAAGAAGATGATGAAGGCGAAGGGCAAGACCAAGCAGGATTGAGCCGTCTGTAGTCACATCTGCGATGTAATGTGACTACATGGACGTTGGCGTGCGAGAGCTCAAAGCCCATCTCTCCGAGTACCTCGACCGAGCCGCCGCCGGCGAGGTCATCACCGTCACCGACCGCGGGCGTCCGATCGCCGTCCTCTCGCCGCTTCCCTCGCCGTCGAGCCTCGACCAAGCGATCGCCGAGGGCTGGGTGACGGCGCCGACCAGAGCGTGGACTGGGCAAGGCGCCGAGACGCTTCCGTTCACCGCTACGAGTGCTCGACGTGATCGACGAGGACCGAGGCGAATGACCCTGTACGTCGACAGCAGCGCGTTGCTGAAGCGCTACGTCGAAGAACCGGACTCCGACCGAGTGGACGAGCTCCTCTCGATCCGATTCCGATCTGGTCACTCGCGCACACACAGTCGTCGAAGTGCGACGCAACCTCGCTCGTCTGCTCACGCCGGCGGAAGCGACCGCTGCTCGTGCCTCGTTCTCGGCTGAGCTCGCGCACGTCTCGCATTGTCGAGCTCGACGCGGCGACGTGTGAGCTCGCCGCGACGGTCGCCGAGCAAACCGGCGTGCGCACGCTCGACGCGCTCCATCTCGGCGCGGCTCGCCGGCTCGGCGCCGGCATCTCGTTTCTCACCTTCGACGTGCGGCAGGCCGAGGCCGCGCGCTCGCTCGGCTTCAGAGTGCTCGGCTCATGACCGCAGCGAGCGGGTCGAGGACGCGCTCGATGTCGTCGGTGGACCGGATCGAGGCCAAGAGCACGAGCTGATCGACGCCGGCCTCGGCGTACCCGTCGATCTCCTCGGGGCCGATCGGCCGCAGGTACGGACACACGCTGACCATCACATCGCTCGGCTTGCGCCCCGCATCGGCGACCAGCGACCGCAGCTTCGCGACGCGCTCGGCTGCGCCGGCAGGATCGAGGTTGTAGCCGTACCAGCCTTCGCACAGACGCGCGGCTCGACGCAGCGCTGCGTTGCTCTCGCCACCCACATGGATCGGCGGATGCGGCTGTTGCACCGGCTTCGGGAACTGGCGCGCCGACGGAAGGTCGTAGAACTCCCCGTGGAAGCTCGAGACATCGTCGAGCCACAGCGTGCGCATCACGGCGAGGTACTCGTCGCACCGCTCGCCGCGACGGTCGAACGGCACGCCCAACGCGGCGAACTCCTCGGCGAGCCATCCGACGCCGATCCCGAGGTCGACCCGCCCGTTCGACAGCCAGTCGATCGTCGTCACCGACTTCGCGGTGTACACCGGGTTGCGTTGCGGCACGAGCAACACGCCAGTGCCGAGCCTCACGTTCGTCGTGACCGCGGCGAGGAATGCCATCGCGGCGAAGGGCTCGATCAAGCCCACGTCGGGCCGCGCCGGGAACCGCCCGCTCTCGAGGTACGGGTACTGCGACGCGTACTCATCGAAGAGCACGACGTGCTCGGCGACCCACAGCGACGAGAAACCTCGCTCGTCAACCGCGCGACCGACGGCCGCGATGTGCTCAGGGGTGCAGAGCGGGTTTGCAAATGGGGGGAAGACTCCGACCTTCACGCGCCGCGACGTTGCCACGCGGTTGCGCTCGCGGTCGAGCCAGCCGAGCAGGATCGCGACCGCACGAGGGTCGTGCCGCAGCCGGTGCCCTGCTCCGGTGACGATGCGCAGCTCCGCGGCGCCGTGCGCTTCGGCGAGCAATCGGGGGTCGACGGTCGGCACGTACTCGTCGTCGTCACCGTGCACGATCAGCAACGGCTTGGGAGCCAGCCGCCGCGCTGCGTCGAGTGGGCGCAGCGCCCGAAGCTCGCGGGCCCACGCCTCGAACGAGGGCGGGAAGCTCGGGCTGCGCACGGCCCCGATCTCGCGAGCGTGCTCGAGGAACCGGCGGGGCTGCCCGGCCCAGTCGTCGAAGTCTGCCCGTGCCGCGAGGGCAGCCACGCCTCGCACTCGCTCATCTGACCGCGCCCTCGCACACGACGAGTGAGCCTCCGGTGCTCGTGCCGGCAAGCCACACATTTGTGATCCCGGTCTCGTCGACGAGATGGTCGACGGCGGCCCTGAGGTCATCGAGCCAGCCGAGCAACGAGAAGTCACCCTCGCTCTGCCCGCAGCCGCGAAACGTGAAGGTCATCGCCGCCCAGCCCATCTCTTGGGCGATGCGATCGATGAGCTCGGGGAACGTGCCCGCCGACTGACGGGCGTCGAGCGGCCCGACCGGGAAGCCGTGGCAGAGGACGAGCCCGGGCGTCGCGGCTGTCGCTCGGCCACCCGGTGATGCCAGGTAGCGCGCGAGCTTCAGTCCTGCGGAGTCGAACCAGCCATTCACGCCGACGCGGGCTGTGCCTTCGCGCACCGCCGGCAGAGGTGATACCCCCGGTTGCGCGCCTCGGCGAGCGTGTCCGGGCCGAAGCACAGGAACTTCTCCGACGTCATCAGGTCGTCGATCACCTCCGGGTGATCGCACAGATCGACGTCATGGACGACCTGGTTGCGCTTGTCGCCGAGGTAGCGAAAGTGCTCGAACCGGATCGGACGCTCCATCGGGCGCACGCTACTGGCCGCGACGCGCGGGCCCGCGAGCGGGCCCGGTGACGCGCATCAGGGGCGCCGCGTGGCGCCCCTGATGGCACTTCAGTAGAGGATTCCGGACGACGTTTCGAGCTCTGCGAGAGCTCGTGCCGGGCGGGACCATTTCCCAGCCGCCGGTCCGTAGGTTGCTGGCGTGGATTCGCCTGGTGGTCCAGCGGGCCGCCTAGCGGCCAGCCACCTCCGAGGTCCCAGATCTTTGACTACTCAGCTGGACCACCTCCTTTCCTCGGTAGCACCAGCAAACCACATCCGGGAAGGGGTGTGCGCGCTATTCGCCCCGCGGCTCGCCTCCTGCGACGAGCCCCGACCGAAGCGCCCAAGCGGTGAGCTCGGAGCGGTTGCTCAGACCGAGCTTGGCCAGGACGTTCGAGACGTGGACTGCGGCCGTGCGCGGCGAGATGTAGAGCTGCTTGGCGATCGCCGCGTTCGTGAGCCCTTGCGCGACCAGCGCAGCCACCTCCTTCTCCCGGGCAGTGAGGTCGCCGTCGTCCTGGGTCGCGACCCGTCCGGCGCGTCGGAGGAAGGCGTCGATGTCGTCGCGGCGATACCCCGGCCACCGGTCGAGGAGGTCGCGAGCGTGCGCGGCTCGCTCAACGGCTTCGGCGCGATCGCCGAGGGCGAAGCGGCACCGAGCCGCGCCGAGCAACGCCGACGCGAGCAACGGCACGGGCAGCTCGGGCTCGGGAAGGTCGAGCACTGAGTCGTAGAGCACGAGCGCGGCTTCGTGCTGCCCGTCCGCAGCGAGGAGCAGCGCATCGAGCAGTGGCACCCACGGCATGTCGGCCGCCAGCTCGCCCAGAGGGACGCTCAGCTCTCGCACCATGTCGACGGGCAGCCCCGCCTTCAACGCCGACTCGACCGGCAGCACGACCGAGTCCGCGCCGGGCGCGTAGCGCTTGCGCGGCGCGACCTCGCAGAGGCGGCGGAACAGCTGCTCCACGCGCGCTCGATCCCCCTGGCGCTCGGCGATCTGCACCGCGACCGCGAGGTCCCACGGGTGCTCGGTGGTCGAGAGGTCGAGGCTCTTGTCCGCGAGCGCCGCGGCCTCCGCGATTCGCCCGGCTTCCAACCAGATCAAGATCTGGTTGAGCGCGGGCCACTGCCCCTCGCTCGGACTGATCTCGCCGATGCGCAGCACCCATCCGTCGAGACGCTCTTGCGCGAGTGCCATGTCGCCTTCGCTGATCGCGAGCTCGACGCTCAGGAGCGAGTGCTTCGCGCGCGCCATGGCGTCGTAGCCGCCACGAGCGGCCGCCGCATCGATGGCCGCGATGATCCCCTTCCCCTCCTGGGTGTGGAGGGAGATGCAGCCGAGCATGTTGTTGTAGCCGCGCGCGACGGCCACGTGGTCGCCGACGGCCTCGGCTTCCGCGATCGCCTGGCGGATGCTGACCACCGCCTCCTCACGCCGGCCGGGCCAGTCGGCGAGCGCGGATCCCTTCTCGACCATCGCGAGGGCACGCACGTTTTTCGCGCCCCATGCGTCGGCCTCGTCGATCGCGCGATCCGACCACTCGACTGCGAGCTCACTGCGGTGCGCCAGCATGTGGGCCTGTGCCACCGCCGCGTAGGCGAGCGCGCTGTGGGCCCGGTGGCAGCTGGCTCGAGAGGCGCTCGATGTCGGCGACGGCCGCATCGATCTCGTCGTAACGACCGGAGTCCCACACCACGCGGGCGACCATGTGCGCAGCGGCGGCCTCGGCCTCGAGGTCATTGCGGGCCTCGGCGCGCTCGCGCCACCGTCGCGCGTGGCCGAGCGACTCGTCGTTGAGGCCGACCAGCCAGGCGGCACGAGTCGCGGTCTCGAGCAGCGTCAGGCAGTCGGGATCTTCGGTGAGCGCGTCGGTCGCGAGTCGAAGCGCTTGATATGAGGAGCCTCGCTCGAGGTAGTAGGTGGCGCCTTCTTCCGCGAGGTCGAGGAACTCGTCGAATCGACCGGCGCCCTGCGCGTGCTTCGCGAGGCCCGCGAGGTCGGCGCCCGGTGACCCCTTGAGCGCAGCGAGCGCTGCCTCGTGCAAGCGCCGCCGTTCCCGTCCCAGAAGCTGGTCTTCCACCGCGTCGCGCACGAGGGCGTGGCGGAACGTGAACTCGTCCGGTCGGTCCTCGGTGATGAGGCCGCGATCGACGAGCTCACGAAGGTGGCCGATGAGCTCGGCCTCGGTCATGTGCGTCACCGTGGCGAGCACGTCGAACGAGGCGCCGCGGCCGAGCACCGCGGCCGCGTCGATCACCCGTCGCTCGTCGCCGGTCAGGCCGTCGAGCTGGCGCCGCACGATCTCCGCGAGCGTGAACGGCAGCGGCTGCGTCGCGAGCGCATCAGGATCGGCATCACCCGCCACGCTCAAGATCTCCTCGAGGAAGAACGGGTTGCCGCCCGTTCGCGCATGGAGCATGTCGGCGGTGCGCGACGGCAAAGGGCGTCCGTACACCGAGGCGAGGAAGCTCGCGACTTCGGCCACTGTCAGCCGGTCGAGCGACAGGTGATGCACGGTGCGCCGGCGATCGAGGCGCACGAGCAGATCAGCTGCGGGCAACATGCGCGTGAGCTCGTCCGACCGATACGACCCGATCAGCAGCGTTCCCGGCGGTGTACCGGACGCGAGCCGCTCGAACACACCGAGGCTCTCGGCGTCCGCCCAGTGCAAGTCCTCGAAGACGATCACGGCGGGACCGCTGCCGACGCGCTCCAACGACGCTCGCACGACAACTTCGAGGCGGTCGTCGGCCTCGGGCACCGCGTCGAGGCCGAGTGCGTCGAGCGCGAGCTCGAAGGGCCGGCCGAGCGACCCCGGCTCGGCCTGGCCGGCGAGCACGCGGACCTCAGGTGGCAGCGACGCGACCAGCTCGCGCAGCAGACGGGTCTTGCCGACGCCGGCTTCGCCCACGACCAGCGCGACGGCGGGATCGTGCGGCGCGGAAGCCATCAGCCCGGTGAGGCGAGACAACGGGGAGGTACGTCCCACCATCACCGGGCTGAGACCGGTGCGGCCGGCAAGCATGCGGTCGAGCATACGGATCAGGGTCTGATCCGCTTCCCTCGTTTCAGCCAACGTCGCCGATGCGCGGCCTTCTCGAAGGTGACCTTCCGCTGTGAGTGGATCTCTTGCCCGAAGGTCGGGTGCAACATCATGCGGCCAGGATGCGCCCCTGAAGCAGCCGGGCGCATCGGCACACCTACGTATTTCGCGCCGCTGCCTCGCGTCTACGTATGTCGGGCGTCACAGCTCCGCGTCGCCTGCGGGCGGCCCCACTGCGCCGATCTCGCGGAGGTACTCGAAGTGCGCCTCGACGACGGCTCCGATCTCCTCACGGCGGTAGGTACGTCCTTCCGAAGCCACCCGCGCAACGAGCGACGACACGCTCGCGTCCTCGTCGACGACGGTGAGCCTCGACGGGTCCTGCGGCTCGTCAACCGCGGCTGGCGGCTTCAGGCCCTGCGCGCGGAGGTCGGCCATGTGCCAGCGCACCAAGTCGCGGACGTCGGCGTAGCTCAGCTCGGACGTGACCTCCTGCGGGAGCCGTTCGCTGACCGACAGCACGGCCTCGTCGAGGTCGAAGACCACGCGCGGTGACATCGCATCGAGGCGATGAGCCTCACGCCCGATGACGACCGCTGCGATGATGAAGACGATCGCCGCGGCGGCGATGAGGATGAGGACGTTCAGATGCCGATGCGCTGCGCGAGCAGCTCGCGGTGGTACGTCGGGTCACCGAACAGCAGCTCGGACGACTTGGCCCGCTTGAAGTACAGGTGCGCGGGGTGCTCCCACGTGAACCCGATGCCACCATGGATCTGGATGTTCTCGGCGGCCGCGTGGAAGTACGCCTCGGAGCAGTACGCCTTCGCGAGCGATGCGACCGACGGAAGCTCTTCGTTCATCTCTGCCGCACACCAACCGGCGTAGTACGCGGCGGACTTCGCCGACTCGACCTCGAGCAGCATGTCGGCGCACTTGTGCTTGATCGCCTGGAACGAACCGATCGGGCGACCGAACTGCACGCGGACCTTGGCGTACTCGACGGCCATGTCGAGGCACTTCTGCGCGCCGCCGACCTGTTCGGCCGCGAGCGCGACCGCAGCGAGGTCGAGCACTGTCGACAGCACGCTTCCAGCCTGCGCCGTCGGTGCCGATGAGCCGCGCCGGAGTGTTGTCGAACTCGACCTTGGCTTGCTTGCGGGTCTGGTCCATGGTCGACAGCGCCGTACGGGTGAGACCCGATGCGCCGCCCTCGACCGCGAACAGCGACACGCCAGCCGACGTGCGCGCGGCGACGAGGATGAGGTCGGCGGTGTGGCCGTCGAGCACGAACATCTTCGTGCCGCTGATCGTCCACGAGTCGCCAGACTTCGTGGCCGGCGTCGTGATGCCCGCTTCGTCCCACTTGCCCGACGGCTCGGTGAACGCGAGCGTCGCGATCGTCTCGCCCGACGCGATGCCGGGGAGGAGCTCCTTCTTCGCCTGATCGTCCGCGGAGTGGATGAGCGTGTTCGCTGCCAGCGCGACGGTCGAGAAGTAGGGCGCACACAGCAGGGAGCGGCCCATCTCTTCGAGCACGACGATGAGCTCGACGTAGCTGTAGCCCGAGCCGCCGTACTCCTCGGGGACGATGAGGCCCTGGAGGCCCATCTGCTCGCCCATCTGACGCCACACGGCGTCGTCGTAGCCCTGCTCGGTGTCCATCAGGCGGCGCACCTCGGATTCGGGCGACTTCTGGTCGAGGAAGGCCCGCACGGTGCGGCGAAGCTCTTCCTGCTCCTCGCTGAAGGCGAAGTTCACGGCATTCCCCCTGGGACGGCGAGACTGGGTACAAGCGGCCCGGCTTTTCTACTAGACCCGCGGGTCAAGCCGCACATGCAGGCCAAAGACCGAGCCACCGACGCGGTCATGGAGGTCCTCCCCATGCACTACAGCGACGACCAGATCGAGATCCACAAGCTCGTCGTCGGGCCCTACGACAACAACGTGTTCGTCATGCGGTGCGTTGCCACCGGCGATGCCGTGCTGCTCGACGCGGCCAACGAGCACGAGAAGCTGCTCGAGCTGTGCCAGCGGCTCAACGTCCGCAGAGTGCTCGAGACGCACGGCCACTGGGATCACATCCAGGCCGTCCCACAGCTTCGCGACGCCGGATACTCCGTGGGGGTCACGGCCGAAGACGCCGCGATGCTGCCGTCCTACGACGAGGTGATCGAGGACGACTCGGTCATCCAGGTGGGCAACGTCCGGCTTCACACGATCCACACTCCGGGCCACACCCCCGGGTCGATGTGCTTCCTGGTCGAGGGGTCACCGGTGCTCTTCTCGGGCGACACGCTGTTCCCGGGCGGGCCCGGCGCCACGAAGTTCGAGGGCAGCAGCTTCCCGACGATCATCGAGTCGATCGATCGCAGGCTCCTCACGCTGCCCGTGGAGACGCTGGTCCTGCCCGGTCACGGCGACGACACGACGATCGGCACCGAACGCCCTCACCTCCAGGAGTGGATCGACAGGGGTTGGTGAGATCGGCCTGATGACTGTGCCGCGCTGATCCAAGGCGGCGCGGTGGTGCGTACACTTCCCGCAGACACCCACGAAGGGGAACCGTCATGGATCTCGGTCCTGCTGAGCTGATCATCATCTTGCTGATCGTCCTGCTTGTCTTCGGCGGCACGAAGCTGCCCAAGCTCGCCCGTTCGCTCGGTCAGGCGCAGAAGGAGTTCAAGGAAGGCCTGAAGGAGGGCGTCAAGATGGACGACGAGGCGCCGGCCCAGAAGGCGACTCCCTCGGACAAGCCTTCCGACAGCGCCACGAGCTGAGCTCGACGAGCTAGGCGAGTGGACGGCGCCGACCGGCGCCGTGTACAGCTTCGAGCACGAGCAGCCTGATCTCGGCGCGAGCGTGCTCGAGCGAGGCGGTCTGCCCGTCCCCGTAGAGCTCGAGCAGGTAGGTCGCGTCGCGACCCTTTGCCGCCGCACCGAGCACTTCGGTTGCCCGCAGCTTGCGCAAGATCGCGACTTCCCCCGGATCAGCCTCCGGATCGTCGACGTCCACGAGGAACGACGACTCCTCACGGAGCGCCTTGTCGGTCACGGGGTAGTCGGCGACGACGTAGCTCACCGCATCGTCGAACGTGAACGCGTCCGACCCGCCGGTGCCGTCGACTCGGGCCATCCCGACGAGCACTGCACGAACCTCACCGCTCCCACCTGACCCCAGGCCATCTGACACCGAGATCGTCCACGACACGACGTCGAGCGCGGCAGCCGCCGTCGCGGCGACCGCCTCGAGCCGATCCTCCTCGTCCGCATCGGCGAGCGGGCCGTCGAGCAAGGCGAGCGACGAGTCGAGCAAGCCGTGCATGCCGTCAGTGCGATCGCGGAAGAACCGCCAAGGCGCTCGCACTCCTTCGATGTGAGTGTCCGCCGCGGGACGCGACACGCGCACACGGCCGCGGCCGGCGCGCTTCGCCGCGTATTGCGCCGCGTCCGCCGAGCGAAACAGCTCCTTCGCTCGCGAGACTCCGGGGCCGGTCGTCGCGACACCGCACGAGGCAGACAGCCGGCGGCCCGACGATGCTTGAAGCCTTCCGAGCGCGTCCTGCGCGACGAGCGCGGCCTCGGCGCCGTCGTGCCCCGAGAGCAGGATGCAGAACTCGTCTCCCCCGAGCCGGAACGCGAACGCGCCCTCGACGTCGGCGATCGCAGCACGCAGGCCATCCGCGACCGCGATGAGCGCCTCGTCGCCGGTGTCGTGACCGAAGCGGTCGTTCACTTCCTTCATGCCATCGATGTCGAACACGAGCAGCGACACGGGCCGACCGGTGATCGCCGCCCGCTCGAGCGCGGCTTCGAGCCTCTCGTCGAGCGCGCGGCGGTTCGCGAGGCCGGTCAGCGAGTCCTCGAACGCAAGGCGCTCGAGCCGAGCCATGTGCTCCGCATGGCCGACCGCAGCCGCGACGTACAGCGCTGCCGCCTGCAAGAACTCGGTGTCGTCGGTGCTGAGCGGTGAGTCGCCTGGCGCGGTCGCAGCCCACAGCTCTCCCCACACCTCGCCGTCGACCACGATCGGCACGCCGAGCTCGGAGCTGCGGCCACGCTCGCGCAGCCACTCGGTGATGAATGGCACCTCGTCGGGGTCGTCGACGCACGAGCGGTACGGCTGGCCTTTCAGCAGCAGCGTCTCGACGGCGGGGAACTGATCGAACGGGTACACCTCGTCCGTCGGGAACCGCACCTCACCTTCGGCGAGCGCGCCCACGTTCACCAGCACCTTCAGCGAGCAGCGGTCGAGCTCGGCGCGTGCGATCGAGACGGCAGATGCACCGAGTGCGGCACGCGCTTCCTCGGCCGCCATCTCGAGCGTCTGCATGAGGTCGTCGGCAGCCGCGACGGCGCGAGCCAGCGACGCCAAGGCCGCCAGGCCCCGCACCGGGGGCCCGGCCGCGTCGAGAGGACTAGCGGGCGCGCGCTTCACGATGTATCTCCATCGGCGGCCACGGGGGGTGGCTGAGTGGGCCAGTCGACCCCTTTCTGGGCCGTTTGGCCCGGATTTCCGGCCTCCATATTTCCCCTATCGCCGTAGTGGTTATTACACTTGGGACCGTGACTGCAGAGCTCCTGCGCGTCGAGGGATTGCACGTGCGCCCGGCCTCCGACGAGGTCGCTTTGGCCGAGATCCTGCAGGGCGTCGACCTCGTGGTTCGGCCGGGGGAGGTCCACGCGCTCATGGGGCCGAACGGATCGGGCAAGTCCACCCTGGCCAGCGCGCTGCTCGCCGATCCGGGCTACGAGGTGACCAACGGTCACATCTGGTTCAAGGGCGACGACGTCACCGACTGGCCGACCGACGTGCGTGCGAAGAGCGGCATGTTCCTCGCTTTCCAGTACCCGCAGGAGATCGCCGGCGTGTCGGTGATCCAGTTCCTGCGCCAGGCGCTCTCAGCGCGCAAGGGCATCGACCTGTCGGTGCTCGAGCTGCGCTTGGCGATCATGGATTGGATGAAGCGCCTCGACATGGACCCGTCGTTCGCCGATCGGTACCTGAACGAGGGCTTCTCCGGTGGAGAGAAGAAGCGCAACGAGGTCCTTCAGATGGCGATCCTCGAACCCGAGCTCGCGGTGCTCGACGAGACCGACTCCGGTCTCGACATCGACGCGCTGAAAGTCGTGGCGCGCGGCGTGCAAGAGGTGCGCACCGATCGTCCCGCGCTCGGCGTGGTGCTGATAACGCACTACCGGCGCCTTCTCGACTACCTCGAGCCCGACCGAGTGCACATCCTCGTCGATGGGCGCGTCGTCGACAGCGGGGGCCCCGAGCTCGCCGAGCGACTCGATCGAGAGGGGTACGACGCATGGCGGTGAGACCATGGCTGTGAACGCAGGGCTCGATGTCGCGCGCATCAAGAAGGACTTCCCGATCCTCGATCGCGTGATCAACGGCACTCGTCTCGTCTACCTCGACTCGGCGGCGACCTCGCAAAAGCCCCGGCAAGTGCTCGACGCGATGGAGCGCTACTACGAGACGTGCAACGCGAACGTGCACCGCAGCGTGTACCACATCGCCGGGGAGGCGACCGAGGCCTACGAGACCGCGCGGCTGAAGGTGAAGCGGTTCATCAACGCTCCGAGCGAACGCGAAGTCGTCTTCACGAAGAACGCGACCGAGGGCATCAATCTCGTCGCCTACTCGTGGGGACGCGCGAACCTCCGTGAGGGTGACGTCGTCGTGCTCACCCACATGGAGCACCACGCGAACATCGTCCCCTGGCACATCCTCGCCGCCGAGCGCGGCATCGTTCTGCGCTGGGTGCCAATTACGCCCGAGGGCCTGCTGGACCTCACCGACCTCGACTCGCTGCTCGACGGGGCCAAGGCGTTCGGCTTCGCCGCGATGTCGAACGTCCTCGGCACGATCAACCCCGTCCGCCAGCTCGCGGACGCTGCGCACGCGCACGGCGCGCTCGCGATCGTCGACGCGTGTCAGTACGTGCCTCACGTGCCGACCGACGTCGTCGCGCTCGACGCCGACTTCATTGCGTTCTCAGCGCACAAGATGTGCGGGCCCACGGGCATCGGCGTGCTGTGGGGACGCGAGGAGCTGCTCGACGCCATGCCTCCCTTCCTGGGCGGCGGTGACATGATCCGCGACGTGCGCCTCGATGGGTTCACACCGAACGAGCTCCCGGTGAAGTTCGAGGCGGGCACCCCCCCGATCGCAGAGGCGATCGGGTTCGGAGCCGCGGTCGACTACCTCGACGAGCTCGGCATGACCAACGTGCGCCAGCACGAGATGCAGGTCACGGGCTACGCGATCGACTCGCTGACCGAGCGGTTCGGCGACGACATCACGATCTTCGGCCCTCGCAACATCGAGGTGCGCGGCGGCGCGCTGTCGATCGCGTTCCGCGACCTCCACCCGCACGACATCTCGCAGGTCCTCGACCAGACGAACGTGTGCGTGCGGGCGGGCCACCACTGTGCCAAGCCGCTGATGCGTGAGCTCGGGGTGAATGCCACCGCTCGCGCCTCGTTCTACGTGTACAACGACGACGCCGACGTCGACGCACTCGCAAACGGCCTCGACGCAGCCACCGACTTCTTCTCGCTCTGAGCCACTCCTGAGGACACTGACAACCATGCCCGGACTCGAAGACCTCTACCGCGAGATCATCCTCGACCACTACCGCAACCCGCGGAACCGTGGCGAGCTCCCCACTCCCCCGGCGCACCGCACCGAGGGCTTCAACCCGCTGTGTGGCGACGAGGTCGTCGTGTTCCTCGACGTCGACGACGGCGTCGTGAAGGACCTGCGCATCGCCGGGCAGGGCTGCTCGATCAGCCAGTCGTCGGCCTCGATGATGTCCACGGCGGTCAAGGGAAAGACCGTCGCCGAGGCGCGCGACGTCATCCGAGCGTTCAAGGCGATGATGTCGATCCACGAGCACACGCTCGACGGCGACGAGGGCGAGGACGAGAACGGCGTCGACGTGAAGCTCGGCGACCTCGAGGCGCTGCGCGGCGTCGTGAAGTTCCCCGTCCGGATCAAGTGCGCCACCCTGGCGTGGAACACCCTCACGCAGGGCCTGGAAGAGCTCTCCGCCTAGTCGAGCCGTGTCACGTGGCCGAGCTTCCGGCCCGCCCGCGGTTCCTTGCCGTACAGGTGCACGAACACGTTCGACCCCGAGGGCAACGGGTCGGGCAGCTCGCCGATCAGGTTCGTCATCGTCGCCGGCGCGAGCAGTGCGGCCGACCCCAGCGGCGCTCCGGTGATCGCGAGCAGGTGCTGCGTGAACTGACTCGTCGCCGAACCCTCGATCGTCCAGTGCCCCGTGTTGTGCACCCGCGGCGCCATCTCGTTCGCGAGCAGCGCGTCGCCGACCTGGAAGAGCTCGAGCGCGAGCACGCCGACGTAGTCGAGTGACTCCGCGAGCCGGGTGACGTAGTCGTCCGCGAGCGCCTGCAGCGCGGCCGGCGTGTCGGTCGCGGGCGCGGTCGTGACGCGCAGGATGCCGTCTGCGTGCCGGTTCTCGACGAGGGGATAGCAGACCACCTGCCCGTCCCGATCTCGAGCGGCGACGATCGACAGCTCCCGGTCGAACTCGATGCGGTCCTCGACGATCGCGTCGGAGCCGGCGATCTCGCCGCCCGCAGCGACCACGACCTGGCCGCGGCCGTCGTAGCCGCCGCGACGCGACTTCACGATGACCGGGTGATCGGCGATGCGCGCCGCCGCGGCGATGTCGACGAATGGCGCGGTCGGGATCCCGATCGACGTGAAGTGCCGCTTCTCGACGAGCCGGTCCTGGCTCACCGCCACGGCGACGGTCGGTGGCGCGACCCGCGTGACGGCCGCGAGGCGATCGAGCACCGCGACCGGCACTCCTTCGAGCTCGACGGTCACGACGTCACAGCGACCCAATACTTCGAAGGCGAGCGGGTCGTCGAAGGCGGTGGCGACCCGCTCACCGTGGTCGAGTGGCGGCAGGTCGGTCGCAGCGTCGACCAGCACGATGTCGATGTCGAGCGCCGCCGCAGCCTGCGACAGCATCAACCCGAGCTGCCCACCCCCGAGGACGCCGACCCTCATTCGCGGGGGTCGGGGTGCGCGAGCACCTCGGCCGTTCGGGCCTCGCGCCACGCGCGCAGCCGCTCGCGCATCTCTGGGCGACCCCGCGACACGATCGCCGCCGCGAGCAGCCCCGCGTTCAGCGCACCGGCCGTCCCGATCGCCATCGTGCCGACGGGCACCCCGCCGGGCATCTGGACGATCGACAGCAACGAGTCGAGGCCGTTGAGCGCCTTGGACTGCACCGGCACACCGAGGACGGGCACCACCGTGTTCGCCGCGACCATCCCAGGAAGGTGGGCTGCTCCGCCCGCGCCCGCGATGATCGCCTCGATGCCGTGGGCCTCGGCGTCGGTCGCGAACTCCTGCAGCAGCGCAGGGGTGCGATGCGCGGAGACGACCTTCACCTCGTGGGCGATGTCGAGCGCGGCAAGCACCTCGGCGGCCGCCTTCATGGTGTCCCAGTCCGAGCGCGAGCCCATGACGATGGCGACGAGCGGGGTGTCGATGTCAGTCAAGGCCACGTCTCAGTCGAGATAGGGGCCGTAGCCCTGCTCTTCGAGCTCGGCCGCGAGGGAGGCGTCGCCGGTGCGGACGATCCGGCCCTTCACCAGGATGTGGACGCGGTCGGCGTGCAGCTCGTGGAGCAGACGGATGTAGTGGGTGATGGCGAGCACGCCGAGGTCGCCTTCCTTCGTCGCGGCCTCGACCCGTCGGGCGCAGGCGCGGAGCGCGTCGACGTCGAGGCCAGAGTCGAGCTCGTCGAGGATCGCGATCGCCGGCTCGAGCACCGCGAGCTGCAGCGTCTCGTTGCGCTTCTTCTCGCCGCCCGACAGGTCGACGTTGAGCGGCCGATACGAGGAAGCGCTCGTCGAAGCCGATGCGAGCGCGCCTCGGCGACGACGCGCTCCTCGAGGCCCTCGATCGATCGACCCTGAGCGAGCAGCGCCTCGGTCAGCATCGCCGTCGAGGCTCACGCCGGGCACCTCGGTGGGGTACTGCATGCGCGAGGAACAGACCCGCGTGCGCCCGCTCGAACGGCTCGAGGGCGAGCACGTCGACGCCGTCGAGCGTGACCGAGCCACCGAGCACCTCGTACCCGGGTCGCCCCATCACCACGGGACAGCGTCGACTTGCCGGCGCCGTTCGGACCCATGACGGCGTGCACCTCGCCGCTCGCAACCGCGAGGTCGATGCCGTGCAGGATCTCGCTTGCCGCCGACTGCGGCCCGGAGCCCCGGATCTCGAGCACGCTCACGTGTCGCTCTGATCGAGGTCGACGTCACGACGATCTGCGTCGTCGACGAAGACCGGCGTAGACGGGCACCGGGTGCGTGGCGGGCAGTGTCTGCGGCTCACCCGTCGCCAGCGAGAACGTGCTGCCGTGCTTCCAGCACTCGATCTCGCAGTCGTCGCACGAGCACCTCGCCCTCGGACAGCGACACGTTGGCGTGGCTGCAGGTGTCGCCGATGGCGTAGACGTCGTCGCCGATGCGCACGACGCAGATGGGCACGCCACCGACGTCGAACAGGCGTGCCGTGCCTGGCGCGCAGTCGTCACGGATCGAGCACAGGTGCTCGCGCGGTCATCGACGTCCCTCCGACTCGAGCTTGGCCGCGATCTGCGCGACGCAGCCGGACCGGCGAGGTCGGGAACCGGCAGCCGCTCGAGGACCTCGTCGAAGAAGCCGAGCACGATGAGCCGCTCGGCGCTCGCTCGGGGGCACGCCGCGGCTCTCGAGGTAGAAGCGCTGCTCCTCGTCGATCGGGGCCGACCGCTGACGCGTGACTGCAGCGGACGTCGTTGGTCTCGATCTCGAGGTTGGGCACGCTGTCGGCCCACGCACCTTCGCTCAGCTTGAGGTTGCGGTTGGTCTGGAAGGCGGTGGTGCCCGGCGCTTCTTTGCGCACCCGGATCAGCCCGCGTGTACACGCTGCGGGAGTGGCCCTCCGACCGCGCCCTTGAAGAGGAGGTCGGACGTGGTCTTCGGTGCGGCATGGTCCTGCAGGGTGCGGAAGTCGTGCATCTGCTCGCGCCTCGCCGAAGTACGCGGCGATCTGATTGCCCGACGGCGCCCTGGCCCTCGAGGCGGGCGTCGGTGCGCACCCGGGCGTAGTCGCCGCCGAGCGCCACGGTGGCGAGGAGCGTGGACGAGGCCGCGGTCGGCGCGGGCGACCTGCGACGCCGATCTGCCACACCCGATGGCCGAGCTGGTTCACTGCGAGGTAGCGCAGACGGCCGCCCGTGCCCGGCATCGCATCTCGGCCACGGGGAGCGTGAGAGCCTCGACGTCGGCCGGAGCGTGAAGCGCTCGACGACGGTGAGCTCGCGAGTCGGCGCCCGCCTCGAACGACCAGGCGCGGGAAGGGTCACGATCCCGTCGGTCGCCGGTGAAGCTGGCGACCACGATCGGGAGCCTCGACCACGAGCCCGTCCGGGACCTCGATCACGATCGGCGTCGCGGCGAACGCGGTGTTGAGCTCGGCGAAGACGTCGGTCGGCGTCGGTCATCACCTCGCCGACCGAAGGGTCGTCACCAGGCTCCGACACCTGAGCCCGGCGTCGCGAGCGCCTCGTCGAGCTCGTGATGCACCACTTGGCCGTCGATCAGCATGACGAACGCCGCTCGTGAAGGGATCGCCGCCCGGGTCGCCGCGACCGCAGCAGCGATCGCGTCGGTGGCGCGCCGGGCGCGAGCCGGGTTGGGCGAGCACAGACCGATCGAGGTCGAGCTCGCCGATGCGGCTGTAGCGCCAGATCTCCTCGGCTCGGTCGGGCTCGGGCTGGCGAGGGCTCGCTCGGCGGCAGCCCCGCGGAATGCGCGCAGCCAGGGCGGACCGGGCAAGGCGCGACCGCGTCAGTCGAGCGGTGAAGAGGCTCACGGTCCGAGGCTATGCGCTTGCGGCGGAAGACGCCTCCAGAACGGGCGCCGGCCTTGCTCGGCCTGCACCTCGGCGAGGATCTCGCGGCCCGACAGTGTTGATGATGTCCTCGGCCTCGTCGAGCACGGCGGCCGCCGATCCCGTCATCGAGGCCGGGCGGCTCCTGCGGAGTCGGCGGAGCGATCAAGGTGCCGTGGGCCCAGTTCACGTCGGCCAGGCGGCGCTCGTACCTGGGGCACGGGTCAGGGCAGCGCCAGGGCGCGTCGGGCGCGAGGTCGAGGTTGCACTTCCGCACGGTCTCGCCGTTCGGGTAGGTCCGGCTCTCGTAGTTCTTGCACTCCTCCCGCATCGGCACGACGGAAGTTTGCCAGCCGTCGCGAGCCGGACAGACATCACTTCGACTGCAGCCTCCCGAGTTGGCGGCGGTCGCGGTCGGGTACCTTTTCCTCGTGCTCGAACGGCTGCTCGCCGGGGTTTCGCCTGCGGCCAAGCGGGCCGTCACGATCGCGCTCGATCGCGATCGCGTGGATCGGCTTCCTCGTCGCGGTCATCGCCGGCCTGTTCGTCGGCCTCGTCATCATCGTGTTCGGCTTCATCGCGTGCTGGCTGGTGGTCGCGACGTTGGCCGGGAAGAAGGGCGACGACGACCGTGAGGACCGAGCCTCTGCTCCGAGAGGTCGATGCCGCGCCCGACGACGTGCAGTCCCGCGTGCAGAAGCGCCTCGAAGCGCTCAACGAGACCGACGCGGCCGATGCCCCTCGCGAGACCGCCGACGGCGAAGACGGTTAACCGACGCTGCCGTCCATCTGCAGCTCGATGAGGCGGCTCCACTCGACCGCGTACTCCATCGGGAGCGTGCGGGTGACCGGCTCGATGAAGCCGTTCACGATCATGCCCATCGCCTGCTCCTGCGAGAGGCCACGGCTCATGAGGTAGAAGAGCTGCTCGTCGGCGACCTTCGACACGGTGGCCTCGTGGCCGATCTCGGCGTCGCGCTCGCCGACCTCCATGTACGGGCAGCGTGCGGCTCACGGACTCCTCGTCGAGGATCGAGCGCGTCGCACTGGACGTGGCTCTTGCAGCCGTAGGCGCCCTCGTCGACCCGGACGAGCCCGCGGTAGGTGGTGATGCCGCCGTCCTTGGAGATCGACTTCGACACGATCTTCGACGTCGTCTCGGGCGCGGCGTGGACCATCTTGGCGCCGGCGTCCTGGTGCTGGCCCGCGCCGGCGTAGGCGACCGACAGCACCTCACCGGTGGCCTTGGGGCCGACCAGGTACACCGACGGGTACTTCATCGTGAGCGGCTAGCCGATGTTGCCGTCGATCCACTCCATGTGGCCCTCGGTCTCGACCCGGGCCCGCTTGGTGACCAGGTTGTAGACGTTCGGGCGACCAGTTCTGGATCGTCGTGTAGGTCACGCGGGCGCTCGGGCTTCACGACGATCTCGACGACGGCCGAGTGCAGCGAGTCGCTCGTGTACACCGGCGCCGAGCAGCCCTCGATGTAGTGCACCTTCGAGCCCTCGTCGGCGATGATCAGCGTGCGCTCGAACTGCCCGGCGTTCTCGCTGTTGATGCGGAAGTAGGCCTGCAGCGGCATCTCGCACTCGACGCCCGGCGGCACGTAGATGAACGAGCCGCCCGACCACACCGCCGAGTTCAGCGCCGCGAACTTGTTGTCGCCCGGCGGGATCACCGTGCCGAAGTAGCGCTTGACGAGGTCGGGGTACTCCCGCAGCGCCGTGTCCATGTCGCAGAACAGGATCCCCTGGGCCGCCAGCTCGTCCCGGTTGCGGTGGTAGACGACTTCGCTTTCGTACTGAGCGGTGACGCCGGCGAGGTACTTGCGCTCGGCCTCGGGGATGCCGAGCTTCTCGTAGGTGGCCTTCATCTGCTCGGGCAGCTCGTCCCACTCGTCGACCTGCCCCTCGCGTGGGCTTGATGTAGTAGTAGATGTCGTGGAAGTCGATGTCGGGCATGTTGACCGCGAACCACGGCGCCATCGGCTTGCGCTCGAAGGTGCGCAGCGCCTTGCAGGCGGATCTTCGCGCATCCACTCCGGCTCGCCCTTCCACCACGACATGTCGTCGACGACGTCGGCGTTGAGGCCCTTCTCGGGCCGGAAGACGTACTCCTCGTCGTCGGACCAGCCGAGCTTGTAGCGGCCCAGGTCGAGGTCGGTCACGGCCATGAGGGCTCACTCCGATCAAGAAGCCGTTGAAGAAGCCGATCAGGAAATAGCACTACCTAGATAGTAACAATTCTTCCCGGCTGGGCCACCTGCTGGCAAGATCAATCTCATGGCTCGCCGGCGCACCGCCGCCACCTGCGCCGCCATCTGCGCCGCGACCCTTGCGATCGTCGTCGCGCTGATCGGCCCCGTCACGCCCGAGCCCGCCGCCGCGATCGTGGGCGGTGCCGACGCCCCTCCGGGGGCGGCGCCGTCGATCGTCGCGATCGTCGATCCCGTCCTTCACTTCCAGTTCTGCGGTGGGATCGTCGTCGCGCCCCAGTGGGTGCTGACAGCAGCGCACTGCGTGCTCGGCTACACGTTCGAGCCGACTGTCCTCCACGTCGTCTCGGGTCGCGAAGACCTGCTCGCGGCGGGTGGGCAGGAGGTCGGCGTGCAGCGCGTGGTGTACAGCCCTCCTGTCGATGGCCCCGAACACCGCCCCGACCTGGCGCTCCTCCAGATCGCGCCGCTCGCGAACGCGCCCGTCGCTGCGCTGATGAGCGCCGACGTCGAGCCGCACTACGACGGCACCACGACCATGGGGACGATCGCCGGCTGGGGCACGGTCGACCCGGCGGGCACGACCGACAGCGTCAAGCTGCGCATCGCGACCGTCCCGGTCCTGAGCGACGAACAGTGCAGCGCAACGATCTCGACGTTCCGACCTGCGGGCCAGATCTGTGCAGGAACACCGGCGGTCGGACCGTGCATCGGTGACAGCGGCGGGCCGCTGTACGTCGTCGATACGAAGGGGACGACCCGAGTTGCAGGAGTGATCAGCTACGGCAGCGACCCCTGCAACCTGTTCCCGGGTGGCTTCGTGCAGGTCTCGGCCAACTTGGGATGGATCCAGAGCGTCATCGCTGCGCCCCCGCCCTGATCGGCATGAATCCAACTTCGGCGCCAGCCCTGGCACCATTGTCAGCCATGTCGCGCCGCCGAGGTCTGTCCGTCGCGCTCCTGCTCGCCATCATCGTCACCGCGACGAACCTCGTCGCGCCGACGAGCGCAGGAGCGATCATCGGTGGGTCGCCTTCGCCCCCCGGGTCGGCTCCGGCGACCGTCGCGCTGGTCGACTCACGGTTCGAGATCCAGTACTGCGGGGGCACCGTCGTCGCGCCACAGTGGATCCTCACCGCGGCCCACTGCGCGGTGAGCTACACCTCCTCGCCCGGGACCATCCACGTCATCCTGGGGACCACGAACTGGAAGTCGGCCTCCCGCGTCGAGATCCCCGTCGCGAGCATCGTGATCCATCCCGCATTCGATCGGCCAGCGCGACGCAACGACCTCGCGCTGCTGAACCTCGCCTCCGCGACGACAGTCCCACCCGCATCCCTGATGTCGACCGGGGTCGAACCGGCCTACGACGCTGCGACGACGACCGGGCTCCTCGTCGGATGGGGTGCCACGAACCCGATCGGCGGTGACGACCCGCTCGACCGCCAAGAGGGAACGGTTCCGGTGCTGAACGACACGCAGTGCTCAGCGGTCATCGCGACGTTCCTGGGCGACAACCAGATCTCCGCGGGCAACAGCGCCATCGGCCCGTGCACGGGCGACAGTGGCGGCCCGCTCTTCGTGGCCGACAAGCAGGGCGTGGTTCGTCTCGCGGGGGTGGTGAGCTACGGAAGCAACCCGTGCAATGGGACGCCGGGCGGATTCGCGCAGGTCTCCGCGAACCTGCAGTTCATACAGGGCGTGATCGGGGCCGCACCGCCTCCCACGCCTCCCCCGCCGCCTCCTCCCATAACTCCGCCGAGCGCGACCGGCGCCGGCTACTGGATGCTCGGCGCCGACGCCAAGGTGTACCCGTTCGGCTCCGCGCCGGGGCTCGGTGACGCGAGCGGTCACATCAGCGGCTCCGCGGTCGGCATCGCGCCGACGCCCGACAACAAGGGCTACTGGACCGTGACGTCGACGGGTCAGGTGTTCCCGTTCGGCACCGCACCGGCGCTCGGCTCGGTCACCGCGGGCCTGCTCATCCCTGGTGAGCTGGTGACTGGCCTCGCGGCGACTCCCACAGGCAAGGGCTACATCGTCTTCACCACGAAGGGCCGTGCGGTCCCGTTCGGCGACGCGCCCAGCGCCGGTGACATGACCGCCACGGCCCTCAACGGGCCGGTGCTCGGCGGCATCGTCACGCCGAGCGGCCAGGGCTACTACATGGTCGCGTCAGATGGCGGCATCTTCACCTTCGGCGACGCGGTTTTCCGCGGCTCGATGGGAGGCAAGAGGCTCAATCAGCCGGTGCACGGCCTGGTGCCGACGGCAACCGGTTCCGGGTACTGGCTCGTGGCGTCCGACGGCGGCATCTTCACCTTCGGCGACGCGCCATTCCTGGGGTCGATGGGTGGCACGCCGTTGAACAAGCCAGTCGTCGGGATGGTGCGCTACGGCAACGGCTACCTGATGGTCGGCTCTGACGGCGGCATCTTCACCTTCAGCAACCTCGCGTTCGTCGGGTCGCTCGGCGCCCACCCGCCGGTCGTGCCGATCTCGGGCGTCGCAGTGGTCGCGTAGCCAGGCGGAACCTACGCTGCCGCGATGACCGAGCTGTGGCAGCAGTCCGGATCCGAGCTGGCGGCGATGATCGCGGGCAAGGAGGTGTCGTCCGTCGAGGTGATCGACGCGCACCTCGCCCGCATCGAGCAAGTCAACCCTCATCTCAACGCGATCACGAGGGTCCTCGCTGACGAAGCGCGCGCCGGCGCGAAGGCAGCGGACGCGGCGCTCGCGTCGGGCGACACGCTCGGCCCCCTTCACGGCGTGCCTCTCACCGTGAAGCGGCTTGCCGTCGGCGTGTGTGCCCGCCGGCTTGGTCGAGGGCGTGCCAGTCGGCGTGCTCTTGACGGGCGACCGCTTTGCCGACGACAAGACGCTCGACGCGGCCGAAGCCGTCGAGGCTGCGCTCGGCCTCGCGACGCCTATTGACCCAGTGACTTGAGCTCGTTCGCGAAGAACTCGAGCGCGGTGCGGGTCTTGGTGGTCTGCTCGCCGCCGGTCTCGATTCCCTTCGAGCCGAGGAAGGCGCGGCCCTCGGCCGCCGCTTGGAAGGCGTCGGCGGGCAGGCACTTCGTCGACAGCTCGAGGATGCGCGACCCGTCGGGGTAATTCCACAGCTCGCCGACGACCTTGCGGGGGAAGTCCACGGGCTTCCACTTGAGCTTGAAGACGTTGATGGGCCCGAGGATCGACAGGTCGTTGATGTCGAGACCCTCCGGCGCGTGCTCGTGCGTAGAACTGGCGCTGCTCCTTCGTGAACAGCTTCTTGATCGGCTTGTCGCCGTGCAGGACGTCGCGCACGCCGAGCGGACCCGCTGCCTTCATCGATCCTGAGCAGACGAAGCCGCCGGGGATGGCGTCGACCTCGACCCCGAAGCTCGGGTTCTTCCGCAGCTCGGCCGGCAGCTCGTCGGGCTGGATGGGCCGCAGCTTGACCGTCGCGTCGTCGAGGCCGACCTGCACTCGCCGCGCTCGCACCACGACCCCCGCCTTGTCGAGCGTGAGATCGGGAGTGTCGAAGAACACGACTTGACGGATCTGCGCCTCGAGGGGATCGATGCCCAGGCTGTCCATGGTCCGGCGCCCCGCGTCGGCCGGCACGGTGAGCTTCAGCTCGACGGTGTCGACCTTCTTGAGCAGCGCCAGGAGCTCGACGAGCTGCTCGGAGTTGAGGCTGGGCGGCGGGACGGGCATGGAAGACCTCCGTTGCGGAAGGGTCAATTGCTTAGTCGGTCGGAGCGGAGCCACCGAGATCTGTGCATCGCGTGGTTGCCGACCTGTCGTGCGTACGCTCCCTCGTCGATGACCCAGGTGATCGAGGCCGCGCCCGGCAACGGGATCGAGCGGTCGCCATCCGACGTTCTGCGCCTCATCGTCGCCTTCTTCGTGCTGCTCGGGCTGATGCTGCTCGACTGGCTCGCCGGCAACACGCTCGTGAAGTTCGTGCACGACCTCCTCAGCGGTCTGGGCGCGATGCCCACATGGATCCTCGACGCCTTCGTGATCGGCACCCGCATCGCCGCGATCGCGCTCGATCGTCCTCGGCGTCGTCACGCTCGCCCGCGACGGTGGAATACGCCTCATCGGCACGGTCGTCCTCGCGATCGTGATCGCGTGGGGACTGTTCGCGATCCTCGAGGTCGGTGACACCCGGCTCGGCGGGTCCCGTGGTGAACCTCGACGATCTGGGCCCGTTGACGGCCTCGGGATGGGCGACGATCGGCGTACTCGGCGGCCTCGCGGCCGCCCTCACTGCGGCGGCGCCGTGGCTCAGCCGGCGAGCGCGACGCTTCGGCTGGATCGTCACGATCGCGGTGGGCGTCGTCTACCTCATGACCACCGCAGTCTCGTTCGACGCATTGCGCACGCTCGCGTGCGGTTGGCTTGCAGGCGCCATGGCGCTGGTGTTCCTCGGCGCCCCAGCGAGGCGGCCGACCGGACAGGCGATCGCAGATGGCTTGGCCGCGGTCGGCATGCCGCTCGCCGAGCTCAAGCAGGCGAGCGTCGATGCCCGGGGCTCGACGCCGTACTTCGGGAAGTCGACCGACGGACAGCCTCTCTTCGTGAAGGCGCTGGGTGAAGACCAGCGCAGCGCCGACCTCCTCTTCCGGATCTACCGCATGATCGACCGCCGCGACCTCGGCGACGAGAGGCCGTTCTCTTCTCTGCGTCGCGCGGTCGAGCACGAGGCGATGGTTGCGTTGGCTGCGCGCGACCTCGGGATACACACGCCGCGGCTCGTCGCGTTCGCGTCGTGCGAACCGAATTCGTTCGTCCTCGCGTACGAAGCCGTCGAGGGCAAATCACTCGATGGCGTGGACCCTGCCGACATGACCGACGGGGTGCTCGGCGCGGTGTGGAGTCAGGTCACGCTCATGCGAAAGCACCGCATCGCACATCGCGACATGCGCCTCGCGAACATCTTCCTCGGGGCTGACGGCGAGGTGTGGATGATCGACTTCGGGTTCAGCGAGCTCGCCGCCTCGGACCTGCTGCTCGCCAACGACATCGCGGAGTTCATCTCCTCGTCGTCGCTGAAGATCGGCCCGGAGCGGGCCGTCGCGCTGGCCAACGCAGGTGTGGGAACGGAGGCCGTCGCATCAGCGCTCGATCGACTGCATCTTTGGGCCCTCAGCGGTGCGACCCGCACCGGCCTGAAAGAGTCGAAGGGCCTCCTCGACGACCTGCGCCTCCGAGTCAGCGAAGTCAGCCCAGCAAGCGCTTCGCAATGACGACGCGCTGGATCTGGTTGGTGCCCTCGTAGATCTGCGTGATCTTCGCGTCGCGCATCATGCGCTCGACGGGGAAGTCACGCGTGTAGCCGTAACCGCCGAGCAGCTGCACAGCGTCGACGGTCACCTGCATCGCGACATCCGCGGCGAAGCACTTGGCCATCGCACCCAGCTTTGACAGTTCGCCGTGGGGGTCACCCTCGTCGACAACCGCACACGCTTGGTACACGAGCCCCCGCGCGGCCTCGATCCGCATGGCGGCGTCGGCAACCATGAATTGGAGGCCCTGCAGCTCGGCGATGGGCCGGCCGAACGCCTTGCGCTCCTTCATGTACCCGACGGCGTAGTCGAGGGCGCCCTGCGCGATGCCCACGGCCTGCGCGCCGATCGTGGGCCGCGACCTGTCGAGCGTGTGCATCGCGATCTTGAACCCCTCACCCTCGGCCCCGATGAGGTGCGTCGCGGGCACACGGACCTCGTCGAACACGAGCTGACCGGTGGGGCTTCCCTTGATGCCCATCTTCTCTTCGAGCTTGGTGACCTGGATCCCCCACTCCTTCTCGACGACGAACGCCGAGACGCCTCGATGGCCCGCGCTCGGATCGGTCTTCGCGAACACCACGTAGATGTCCGATATGCCTGCGTTCGTGATCCACACCTTGTTGCCGGTGAGGACGTAGGAGTCGCCATCGCGAACCACGCGTGTGGTCATTGATGCGACGTCGCTGCCGGCATCGGCCTCGGACAGGCAGTACGAACCCTGCGACTCGCCGCTCGCGACGCGTGGGAGGTACTCGCGCTTCAGCTCCTCGCTCGCGAAGTTGGTGATGGGCAGCGTCGACAGCTTCGAGATCAGGAGCATCAGGCTCGTCGACGCGCACACCCGCGCGAGCTCCTCTGCCGCGATCGCCTGCGTCACCAGGTCGGCCCCCGCGCCTCCGTACTCGACCGGCAGGCCCAGCGCAGGCAGCTCCATCGACACCAGCGCGTGGAATGCGTCCCAGTCGTATCGGGCGAGGTGATCGGTCTCCGCGGCCCGCGGCGCGATCTTGTCCTCGCTGAACTGCCGCATGACCTCACGGAACTGGCGCTGCTCGTCGGTGAGCGTGATGGGCTGCATGCACCAAGTGTCGCGCCACCGAACGCGGCTCTGGGATAGAACCATCGGATGGTCGACCGGCCCTTGATCCCCGCGATGAGACGGCTCCTGGTCGTCGCGAGCCTGCTCGTGCTCGCCGTCGGCATCCCGCTGATGCTCAAGCCCGCCGAGACGGCCGACTACTTCTCCTGGACGATTCAACCCCCGCTCACGGCCGCGTTCCTCGGGTCGGCCTACTGGGCGAGCTTCCTGCTCGAGTTCGAGGCGTCGCGCCGCCTCACGTGGGACTACGCCCGCATCGCGGTGCCGGCGGTCTTCGCGTTCACGGTGCTGACGCTGATCGCGACGCTGAACAACCTCGAGAAGTTCCACTTCGGTGACCCCGGCGTGATCGTCGCGATCGTGACCTGGGGCTGGCTCCTCGTCTACGCGATCGTGCCGATCATCATGGTCATCGTGTGGGTGCGCCAGACGCGCGAGCCAGGCATCGACGGCCCGCGGATCCGTCCGACACCCGGGTGGTTCAGGGTCGCCGGCGTCGTCGTCGGCGCCGCGCTGATCGTCTACGGCGCGGTCATGTTCGTCAGGCCGAGCGCGGTCGCATCGTCCTGGCCGTGGGCCCTGACGACGCTCACCGCGCAAGCAGTCGCGGCGTGGCTCGTCGGCATCGGCATCGCGTCGGCACACGCCGCGTGGGAGGCCGACTGGGAGCGCATCGAGCCCGCGATGGCCGCGAACTTCGCGCTCGGCGTCCTCGAGCTGTACTCCCTCATCCGCTTCCGCGACGACATCGACTGGAACCGCGCGAGCGGTTGGATCTACCTCGTCGCGGTGATCGCGCTCGGCGTGCTCGGCGGCTACGGCTGGTTCGAAGCCACGAGGCCGATCAGCTCGGACCAGCGAGCGGGGTAGGCGGCTCGCACGGCCTGAGGCGTCATCCGCAACGTCTGCTCGGGCACCTGCGACGCGATGGCGCGCTGGCCGAGGTAGTGGATGGGCAGCGACACCGACTGGAAGAGCGGCCGGCGGAAGCCGATGAGGTCGGCGGGGGCCGACGGATCGAGGTAGCCCCACACCGTGAACGCGATGTCGAGGTCATGGATGACCGGTGCGCGCCGGAACATCGACGCTCTGCGCGTCGCGACGGCGACACATCCGGCGATCACGTCTTCCGTGTGCTCGTGGTCGACGAGCTCGAGCCGATCGTGAAAGCGCTTGGCGAGTACGAGCGCGAAGCCCTGGTCGGGACCGATGTCGCCGTGGTAGCGACCTTCGGGCTGGCGGAGCGCATCGAGGTCGCCTGGGCGGTCCGCAGTCCAGCCGTCGGGCACGTGGTCTGGCGACTCGTAGGCGCGCGGACGATCGGTGACCTTGACGGGGACGTACTCGGGCGCGGCCATCTGCTCAGTCTGACGTGTGCAACAAGCCGAAGACGATCGAGTCGAACAGCGCCAGCCACGACGCCTCGATGATGTTCTCGGAGACGCCGATCGTCGACCACGACAGGTCGCCGTTCGTCGAGTCGATGAGCACACGGGTGACGGCGCCCGTGCCCTTGTCGGTGTCGAGCACTCGCACCTTGTAGTCGGTGAGGTGCACGCGGTCGAGCGCCGGGTAGCACGACGCGATCGCGAGGCGCAGCGCCTGGTCGAGGGCGTTGACGGGGCCGTTCCCTTCCGCGGTGCGAATGACGCGCTGGCCTGCGACGTGCACCTTCACGGTCGCCTCGGTCGTGAACGAGCCGCTGGGGAGCTCGTCGGTCGTGACCCGGAACGACTCGACCTCGAAGTACTCCTGCTCCCACCCAGCGGCTCGCCGCATCAAGAGCTCGAGGGAGCCGTCCGCGGCTTCGAAGTGGTAGCCCTCGTGCTCGAGTCGCTTCAACGTATCGACGACGTCGCCGAGCGCCTTGCCGTCAAGGTCGAGCCCGAGCTCCTCTGCCTTGAACTTGAGGGTCGCCTTGCCGGCGAGCTCGGAGACGACGAAGCGAGTGCCGTTGCCCACGGTGTCGGGGGGGATGTGCTCGTACGCATCGGGCCGCTTCGCGATCGCGCTCACGTGGAGGCCTGCCTTGTGCGCGAACGCCGACGATCCGACGTAGGGCGCCTGCGGGTTCGGAGTCACGTTGACGAGCTCGGCGATGTGGTGCGCCACCGACGTCAGCCGTTCCATGCGGTCGGCCGGGATCGTCTCGATCCCCATCTTCAGCGTGAGGTTCGGGATGACCGTGGTGAGGTTGCAGTTGCCGGTGCGCTCGCCGATGCCGTTGATCGTGCCCTGCACCTGCCGCGCGCCCGCCCGCACTGCAGCGATCGCGTTGGCGACCGCGCAACCGGTGTCGTCGTGCGTGTGGATCGCGACGATCACGTCGTTGCGGAAGTGCGAGACGACGTCGCCGACGATCTGCTCGACCTCGAACGGCAACGATCCGCCGTTCGTGTCGCACAGCACGAGCGTCGAAGCGCCCTTCTCGGCCGCGGCCTCGAGCACGCGCAGTGCGAACTCAGGGTTGCGCTTGTAGCCGTCGAAGAAGTGCTCCGCGTCGAACATCACGCCGAGGCCGTGGCCGCGCAGGTACTCGACTGAGTCGGCCACCATCGCGACGCCCTCCTCCAGCGTCGTCGTGAGTGCCTCGGTCACGTGGTAGTCCCACGACTTGCCGACGATGCACACCGCCGACGTACCGGCGGCGACGAGGTTCGCGAGCGTGGGGTCGTCGTCGACTTTTCCCTTGACCCGGCGGGTCGAGCCGAACGCGACGAGGGTCGAGGTGGTGAGCTTCAGCTCGGTCGCAGCACGACGGAAGAACTCTTCGTCCTTCGGGTTCGCTCCGGGCCAACCACCCTCGATCCACGTGATGCCCAGGTGGTCGAGCTGCTCGGCGATGCGCAGCTTGTCGTCGACGGTGAGCGAGATGCCTTCGAGCTGCGCGCCATCACGGAGGGTCGTGTCGAAGATCTCGACAGCGCGTACTTCAGCCGACATGTTCGACCCACTCCTTGTAGCGATCGACCTGGCCCCGGACGGCCTTCGCGTACTCGTCGGCGATCGCCGTGGTGATCGGACCCGGGCACGGGATGGCGCGGTCGTCCACCGAGTTCACGGCGCTGACCTCGGCCGCGGTGCCGCACACGAACATCTCCTCGGCGATGTACAGGTCGCTGCGAGCGAGCTCACCGACCTTGCACTCGAAGCCGAAGTCGCGGGCGATCGCCATGACGCTGCTCTGCGTGATCCCTTCGAGCGCGCCCGAGGTGAGCGGCGGGGTGATGATCGTGCCGTGCCGCACGACGAACACATTCTCGCCGGTGCACTCGGCGACGAGGCCGTGTGGGTTGAGCATGACGGCCTCGTCGTAGCCCGCATCGAGCGCCTCGACCTTGGCGAGCGATGAGTTGACGTAGTTGCCGGTGGTCTTCGCGGCGGGCGGCATCGTGTTGTGGTCGTGGCGCACCCACGAGCTGACCTTCATCCGCACGCCCTTCGTCACCGCGTCGTCGCCGAGGTACGCGCCCCACGGCCAGCAAGCCACGGCCACGTCGACGCTGCACGGCTTCGTGCTGAGGCCCATCTCGCCGTAGCCGTAGTACGCGATCGGACGCACGTAGCAGGCGGGAAGGCCCGAGGCCCGCACGACTGCCTTCGACGCTTCGACGATCTCTTCGACCGAGTACGGCTGCGGCATCCCGAGGATGCGGGCGGAGTCGCGCATGCGGTTGATGTGATCGGTGAGGCGGAAGATCGCGGGACCGCGATCGGTCTCGTACGCGCGCATGCCCTCGAACACGCCCATCCCATAGTGAAGCGTGTGCGTGAGGATGTGGATCTTGGCGTCAGCCCAGTCGACGAGCTCGCCATTCATCCAGATCTTCTCGGTGGGGATGATGGGCATCTCAGACCCTTTCTGCGACGAGGTCGCCGATCTCGGTTGTCGACCCTGAGAGTGACGGGTCGGCACATGCCTTGCGGATGCGGGCGGCGGCGTCACCCTCGCCCAAGAACTCGAGCATCATCGCCCCCGACAGGATCGCGGCGATCGGGTTCGCCTTGTTCTGTCCGGCGATGTCGGGCGCAGAGCCGTGCACCGGCTCGAAGAGAGAAGGACCCGTGCGCGCGGGGTTGAGGTTCGCCGACGCGGCGAAGCCGATGCCGCCCGACACGGCACCACCCAGATCGGTGAGGATGTCGCCGAACAGGTTGTCGGTCACGATCACGTCGTAGCGCTGCGGATCTTGCACGAAGTAGATGCATGCCGCGTCGACGTGGTTGTAGGCGATGTCGACGTCGGGATAGTCCGCGTGCACCGCGTCGAAGGTGCGCTGCCACAGGTCGCCCGAGAACGTGAGCACGTTCGTCTTGTGCACGAGAGTGAGGTGCCTACGAGGGCGGCTGCGCGCCAGGTCGAACGAGAAGCGGATGCAGCGCTCGACCCCCATCCGAGTGTTCACCGATCCCTGCGTGGCGATCTCGTGTGGCGTGCCCTTGCGCAGGAAGCCACCCTCCCCCGCGTAGGTGCCCTCGGTGTTCTCGCGCACCACCATGAAGTCGACGTTCGGCGGCAAGAGGAACGGACGCAGGTTGACGTACAGATCGAGGTCGAAGCGCAGCTTCAGGAGCAATCCGCGCTCGAGCACCCCCGGCGGCACGTCGGGCGTGCCGACGGCGCCGAGGAGGATCGCGTCGTAGTCGCGCAGCTCGGTGACGGTCGCGTCGGTCAGCACCTCGCCGGTCTTCAAGTAGCGGGCGCCGCCCAGGTCGTACTCGCTCGTCTCTAGCGTCGCCCCGGCCGCGCGAGCGACCTTGATCGCCTCGGAGACAACATCGGGCCCGATGCCGTCTCCGCCGATCACGGCGATGCGATGTGAGGTGGTGGCCATAGCGGAACTCGCTCCCGAAAATCAGAAAACCGCCCCCGGAGGGACGGTCGGAAGCGCACGCCAGATCGGGGCGTGCGCTACGGAATGATGATGATTGCGAACGAATGCAACACGAAGTGCATCGTCGAACGGTACCACGGGTAACTTGACGCGCGTGAGCCAGACCCAGCTGACCCCGTCGGCGCACGCCCGCCTCAAGGCCGAGCTCGAAGACCTCACCACCCGCGGCCGCACCGAGGTGGCGCAAGAGATCGAGGTCGCCCGCGCCCATGGCGATCTGTCCGAGAACGGCGACTACCACGCTGCGAAGGACAAGCAGGGAATGATGGAAGCGCGCATCCGCAAGATCGAGTCGATGCTGCGCGACGCGGTCATCGCCGAAGACGACGGCAGCGGTGCGGTGCAGGCAGGATCGATCGTGACGATCGTGTACGAGGGCGACTCGCCGGACGACGCCGAGCGCTACCTCGTCGGCAGCATCGAGGAGCGCGTCGAGGGTCTCGACGTCATCTCGCCCGCGTCGCCACTCGGCGAGGCGCTGATCGGTGCCGTGCAAGGCAACACGGTCGCATACCAGGCGCCGACCGGCGCGACGCTGCGAGTCACCGTGGTGGCGGTCGAGCGCTAGTGCGTGACCTACTGGGTCCGCCGGGCGCGCCTGTGGTGTTCCTGCTGCACGGCCTCGGGGCGACCGCCGACCTCAACTGGTTCCCGTCCTACCGCCCGCTCTCCGCGCACTACCGCGTGATCGCGATGGACCATCGGGGCCACGGCGGAGGGAAGCGCTCACACCGCGTCTTCCGGCTCGAGGATTGCGCCGACGACGTCGTCGGGCTGGCCGATGCCCTCGGCGTGCAGACGTTCATCGCGGTCGGATACTCGATGGGCGGCCCGATCGCCCAGCTCGTGTGGAGGAAGCATCGCTCGCGCGTCGACGGCTTGGTGCTGTGTGCGACGGCGGCTCGGTTCGCTTCCGGCAGTGAGCAGCGCATCGGCTCGATGAGCCTCGGCGGCCTCGCGATGGCGTCTCGCCTGACACCTCCAGCGATGCGGCGGCGGCTCGTGAATGAGATGGTCTCGCGGCGCGACGCGACCGGCCCCGAGCAGTGGGCGCGCGAGCAAGTGCGACGGCACGACCTCACCGCGGTGTTGGAGGCGGGACGCGCGGTGGGCCGGTTCTCGTCGACAGAGTGGATCGGTTCGGTCGACGTGCCGTCCGCTGTCGTGGTGACGACGCGCGACAGCTTGGTGTCGCCACGCCGTCAGAGGGTGCTCGCGTCGGCGATCGAGGGCGCGACGGTGCACCCGGTCGACGCGGGTCACGACGCCGCGGTCTTCGCTGCCGACCGCTTCGTGCCTGCCCTGCTCGACGCCTGCGCGTCGGTGGCGTCGCGCGCCCTCGTGCGCGGGTGAGCGAGGCCGAAACCATCGGGTGGCCATACGACCTCGAGCCGTAGCGTCACTCGCACCCGACTGGGGCGCCAGTTGCCGGATCGGCCAGGAGGGCGGCGCCTGCCGGGGGCCGAAGTTGCTGAGCACTCGACTTCGGGTGCGAAGTGGCGACCCGCGAATCCCGCGGCGGGGGAAGCGTCGTCGCGGGATCATGCGCAGCATGAGCAGCTGGCCCGAGGGGATGTCCGACCATTACGAGACGTGGTCAGCGCGGATGACGGCCGACGTCCCGTTCTACGTCGAGCTCGCGCGCGAGGCGAACGGGCCGCTCTTCGAGCTGGCGATCGGCAACGGCCGGGTCGCGATCCCGGTCGCGCTCGCCACCGGTCAGCGCGTCGCCGGCGTCGACTCGTCCCCGGCGATGCTGGCGCAGGCGAGGGCGAATGCGACGGCAGCGGGCGTCGAGCTCGAGCTGCATGAGGGCGACATGCGTGACCTCGCCCTCGACGAGCCGGCGGCGTTGATCTACTGCCCGTACCGAGCGCTGCTGCACCTGGCGACCTGGGCCGATCGCCGGCGGGTGTTCGAGCGCGTCGCAGCCTCGCTGAGGCCTGGCGGACGGTTCGCGTGGAACGCGTTCGCGTTCGATCACCGAGCGGCGGTGGGCTACGAGAGCGCGCACCAGGAGACTCCGGTGCCGCACACGATCCGCTATGGGGTGGGCGACAACCGCATCGACATCGTTCTCGACGAGGGGGGCACGAGCACGTTGTGGTGGGCGACGAAGAACGAGTGGCTCGGTCTCGTTGATGTCGCGGGGCTCGAAGTCGAGACGCTGTACGGCGGCTTCGCCCACGAGCCCTACACGGAGAGCAGCCGGGAGTACGTCTTCGTCACTCGTCGCCCGTGAGGCCGCGCGCAATGCGCGCCGCCGCCTCGACGACGGCGGCCGAGTACTTCTTGCCGGGCTGGCGAGTCGTCCGCTCGATCGGGCCGCTCACGCTGACCGCCGCGATCACCGACCCATCGTGCCCGCGCACCGGCGCGCTCACCGAAGCGACGCCCGCTTCGCGCTCCGCCACGCTCTCGGCCCACCCCCGCTTCAAGGACTCGGGGTCGCCGCGCAGGATGCGTCCCGCGGAGCCGACGTCGAGGGGCAGCGCGGCGCCTAGCGGCACGATCGTCCGCAGGCCGTGGGGCGACTCGAGCGCCTCGACGCAGACGCGGCGATCGCCGTCGCGGACGTAGAGCTGCGCGCTCTCCCCTGTCGCGTCGCGCAGCGCTTCGAGCGCCGGTCGGGCGACCGCGGGCAAGCCCAACCCGTGCGCCGCCGCGCGCCCGAGCGCGACGAGGCCGAGCCCGAGCGCGAAGCGACCGTCCAGATCACGCCGAACGAGGCCGTGCGCTTCGAGCGCGGTCGCAAGTCGGTACGTGGTCGCACGCGGCAGGCCGCTCACCAGCATGAGCTCGGCGAGCGATCGAGGCTCGCGCTCGAGGGCGCCGAGCACCGTCATCGCCTTGTCGAGCACTCCGACGCCGCTTATGCTGCTGCTCACAACGCGAGACTCTAGTACCAGGATGTGAGATATGCCCACCACGCTGGCCGAAAAGGTGTGGGACCGCCACGTCGTGCACTCCGGCGCCGACGAGCCCGATCTGCTGTACATCGACCTCCACCTCGTGCACGAGGTGACCTCGCCCCAAGCGTTCGACGGCCTCCGGTTGAACGGCCGCACGGTGCGCCGGCCCGACCTCACGGTCGCGACCGAGGATCACAACGTCCCGACCGAGCACATCGATCAGCCGATCGCGGACCCCGTGTCGCGCACCCAGATCGAGGTGCTGCGGCGCAACTGCGCGGAGTTCGGCATCCGCCACTTCGCCATGGGGCAGATCGGACAGGGGATCGTCCACGTCATCGGCCCCGAGCAGGGGCTCACGCAGCCGGGCATGACAGTCGTGTGCGGCGACAGCCACACGAGCACCCACGGCGCGTTCGGAGCCCTGGCGTTCGGCATCGGCACGAGCGAGGTCGAACACGTGCTCGCGACTCAGACGCTCCCCCAGACCCGTCCCCAGTGGATGGCGGTCACGATCGACGGCGAGCTTCCGGCGGGCTCGACCGCGAAGGACGTCATCCTCGGCGTCATCGGCCGGATCGGCACGGGCGGCGGCATCGGCAGCGTGATCGAGTATCGGGGCTCGGTCTTCCGCTCGCTCTCGATGGAAGGCCGGATGACGGTGTGCAACATGTCGATCGAGGCGGGGGCGCGCGCCGGCCTCATCGCTCCGGACGAGACGACCTTCGCCTACCTCGACGGGCGTGAGCACGCACCCAAGGGCAAGGCGTGGGAGCAGGCGCTCGACGACTGGCGCGGCCTCGTCACCGAAGACGGGGCGACGTTCGACAAGGACGTCGTCATCGACGCGGCAACGTTGGTGCCACACGTGACGTGGGGAACGAACCCGTCGCAGGTGATCCCGATCGACGGGTCCGTGCCCGATCCATCGTCCTTCGCGAACGCGAACGATCGGGAGACCGCCGAGCGGGCCCTCGCCTACATGGGCCTCGAGGCGGGCACGGCGATGCGAGCGATCGCGGTCGACACCGTGTTCATCGGCTCTTGCACGAACAGTCGCATCGAGGACCTGAGGGCCGCAGCAGCCGTCGTCGACGGCAGGCACGTGACGGTGAAGCGGGCGATGGTCGTCCCCGGCTCCGTCGCCGTGAAGCTGCAAGCCGAGCAGGAAGGCCTCGACAAGGTCTTCCGCGCTGCGGGGTTCGACTGGCGCGAGGCGGGGTGTTCGATGTGCCTCGCGATGAACCCCGACAAGCTGGCGCCGCAGGAGCGCTGTGCGTCGACCTCGAACCGCAATTTCGAGGGGCGCCAGGGCCGCGGCGGCCGCACCCACCTCGTATCCCCCGCCGTCGCGGCAGCTACCGCGGTCGCCGGCACGTTCGCCACTCCGGAGGACCTGCGATGAAGGCCGTTCGAGCGATCACGGGCACCGCGGTGCCGCTCGACCGCAGTGACGTCGACACCGACCAGATCATCCCAAGCGACTGGCTGAAGAGGGTCGAGCGCACTGGCTTCGGCAAGGGCCTCTTCTCCGAGTGGCGCGACGACCGGTCGTTCGTCCTCAACGACGAGAGGTTCGCGGGCGCAGCGATCCTCGTCGCGGGCCCCAACTTCGGCACGGGCTCGTCGCGCGAGCACGCGGTCTGGGCGATCATGGACTACGGGTTCGAGGCCGTCATCTCGCCCCGCTTCGCCGACATCTTCCGCAACAACTGCACGAAGAACGGCCTCGTGCCGGTGCAGGTGCCAGCCGACTTCGGGGCGACACTGCTCGCCGCCGTCGAGGCCGATCCGACTCTCAGCGTCACGGTCGACGTCGAGCGGCTCACCGTGTCGGCGCCTGCGATCGGGCTCGAGACGACGTTCCCGCTCGATCACGCGACCCAGCAGCGCTTCCTCGAAGGGCTCGACGACATCGGCATCACGCTGCGCTACGCGGACGACATCACGTCGTTCGAGGCGGAGCGTCCCGACTGGCTGCCTACCGCTGCATCGTCTTAACGCATGGCGTTGACCGCGCTCACCACGGCCTTCAACGACGCCGTGAGGATGCTCGAGTCCATGCCGACACCCCAGCGAGTCTGACCGTTGGGCCAGACGGTCTCGACGTACGCGGCTGCGAGCGCGTCGGCGCCGGCGCTCACCGCGTGCTCGGAGTAGTCGACGACATCGAGCTGCACGCCGAGCAGCTGGCGCAGGCCGTGCACGAATGCGTCGATCGGGCCGTTGCCCTCGCCTTGCACGGTGTGATGCTCCTCGTCGACGAGCATCTGCGCGACGACCCGGGCGCGGTCGCCCTCGGGCGTCGACACCGTCGTGGTCTCGTGCGAAAGGAGCTTCACTGCCTGTTCCTCGGGCAGGTACTCGTCGCTGAACACCGCCCACATAGCGGCCGGGCTGATCTCGGTGCCCGTGTCCTCGGTGACGGTCTGGATCGCCTTCGAGAACTCGATCTGCAGACGCCGCGGCAAGGTCATGCCGTGCTCGTACTCCATGATGTACGCGACACCGCCCTTGCCGGACTGGCTGTTCACGCGGATCACGGCTTCGTAGGTGCGGCCGACGTGATGCGGGTCGATCGGCAGGTATGGCACCTCCCACCTGTCGTAGTCGGGAGCCAGCGCGGCGAGGCCCTTCTTGATGGCGTCTTGGTGTGAGCCGGAGAACGACGTGTAGACGAGGTCACCTGCGTAGGGATGGCGCTCGTGCACGGGCAGCCGGTTGCAGTAGACCGCGGTGCGGCGAAGCGCGTCGATGTCGCTGATGTCGAGCTCGGGATCGACGCCCTGACTGAACAAGTTCATCGCCAAGTTGACGATGTCGACGTTGCCCGGACGCTCACCGTTGCCGAACAACGTCCCCTCGACGCGATCAGCGCCCGCCATCACGCCGAACTCAGCGGCGGCGACGCCGCAGCCGCGGTCGTTGTGTGGGTGCAGGCTGAGGCAGACCTTCTCGCGGTCCTTGATGTTGCGGCCGAACCACTCGATGACGTCCCCATAGATGTTCGGCGTGTAGCACTCGACCGTCGCCGGCAGGTTCAGCACGATCCTGCGGTCGACGGTCGGCTCGACCACGTCCATCACGGCCTCGCAGATCTCGATGGCGAAGTCAGGCTCGGTGCCGGTGAAGCTCTCGGGCGAGTACTCGTAGCGCACCGCGGTCGTCGGCACGGTGTCTTCCAGCTTGCGGCAGAGCTTGGCCGCGTTGACGGCGATGTCTGTGATGCCCTGCTTGTCGAGCCCGAACACGACGCGACGCTGCAGCTCGGAGGTCGAGTTGTAGAAGTGCACGATCGCCCGCGGCGCGCCCTTGATGCACTCGTACGTGCGCTCGATCAGCTCGGGCCGGCATTGCACCAGCACCTGGATCGTGACGTCGTCGGGGATCACGTCGGTCTCGATCAGCGACCGGATGAAGTCGAAGTCGGGCTGCGACGCCGACGGGAAGCCGACCTCGATCTCCTTGAACCCCATGTCGACGAGGGCGTTGAACATCCGCAGCTTGCGAGCCGGGTCCATCGGGTCGATGAGGGCCTGGTTGCCGTCGCGGAGATCGACCGAGCACCAGAGCGGGGCCTTGTCGATGGTCTTGTCGGGCCACGTCCGGTCGTGCAGCTGGAGCGGGAGGACGCGCTGGTACTTCTCATAGGGCATCTTCCGGGGCTGCTTGGGAGCGGGAGGCATGACGGGAACCTTTCGGGTGATCCGGGTCGGAAGTCGCAAGAGCTCGAAAACGAAAGAACCCCCTGGCCCTTCGGGCACAGGAGGTTCGGCGAGCACCGTGGGGAGTGCTCGCCTACATGAGGAGGAGGCCGGAGGTCAGGCGGGGCTGCATCGAGTCGGGATCTTACCCCTGATGAGTCGCTGCGTCTAGGTTGGCGCCGTGATGCGCAGGCTGCTGCGGGTCGTGATCGTGCTCGGGGTGCTGGTCGCGATCGTCATGGCATGGACCCGACGGAGCCGCGGCGGCGCGATCGATGTCGCGTTGCCCGACGTGCCCCTCGTCGATCCCATGACTCCGCCGACGACGCCCGCGCCGTGGCGCGATCCCGTCGACGGCGCGTGCCCGCCGGGCTACGAGATCAAGGCCAAGCTGTCGAGTGGCATCTTCCACGAGCCGGGCATGGTGAACTATGCCCGCACGACGCCAGACCGTTGCTACGCCTCGGCCGATGCCGCAGTCGCCGACGGCTTGCGACCCGCCAAGCGCTGACATCCACGCTGACACCAAGGGAGCCCGTTCATGAAGGTGACCATCGACTACGACGTGTGCGCGAGCACCGGAGCCTGCATGCAGACGTGCCCGGAGGTGTTCGAGGTGCGCAGCGATGGGTTCCTCTATCTCCTGACGGACGAGCCAGCCGAGGAGCTGCGGTCGAAGGTCGAGACCGCCGCCGACATGTGCCCCACCGCGGCGATCACCGTCGAAGGGTGACCGTCGCGGGCTAGCTGCTCAGCGAGTGCACCGACAAGATGCCGGGCGCACCTCGCAGCCCGTCGATCACGTCGGCCGGCACCGCGTCAGGGGTCGCGATCAGCATGAGCGCGGTGCCGCGGGGTGACTGACCGACGTCCATGTCGGCGATGTTCACTCCGGCCTTGCCGAGCACGGTGCCGACGAGGCCGATCATGCCCGGGCGGTCGTCGTTGCGGACGATGAGCATGTGACGCGCTGGCGGCACGTAGACCTTGTGGTCGTCGATCATCACGAGCCGCGGCTCGCCGCGGAGACCGACGAGCGTGCCCGCGATCGAGTGTTGCTGACTGCGGAGCGTGATGAGGTTCACGTAGTCGGTCGTGAGCGGTGTCGACACCTCGCGGACCTCGACGCCACGATCCTTCGCGATCTGCGGAGCGTTGACGTACGTGACCGGCTCGTCGAGCGCTCCAGAGAACATGCCCTTGAGCGCCGAGAGCGTGAGGATGCGCGTGTCGTAGTCGGCGAGCGCGCCCTGGTACTCGACGTCGAGCGCGGTGGGCGCGCCCTCCTCGAGCTCGGCGAACAGCTGACCGAGCCGCTCGACAAGTGGCAGGTAAGGGCGCACGGTCTCGGAGGCTTCGGCCGCGCTCACGTTGACCGCGAACGGCACGAACTCACCGCGCGAGGGCGAGCATCACCTGCTCGGCGATCGTGTCACCGGCCTTGTCTTGGGCCTCGCGTGTGCTCGCCCCGAGGTGAGGGGTCACGACGACGCTGTCGAGCTCGAACAGCGGCGAGCTCGTCGTGGGCTCTTCGGCGAAGACGTCGAGCGCCGCGCCGCCGACGATGCCCTCGGTGATCGCCCACGCGAGAGCCTCCTCGTCGATGATCCCTCCGCGCGCGGTGTTGACGATGCGGACGCCTCGCTTCGCGAGCCCGAGCATCTCGCGGTCGAGCAGGCCGACCGTCTCGGCGGTCTTCGGGAGGTGGATCGTGATGAAGTCGCTCTCGGCCATGAGCTTCGCGAGGGGCACGAGATCGACGCTCATCTGACGCCCACGATCGGGAGAGACGAACGGGTCGTAGGCGAGCAGGCGCATCCCGAACGAGAGGGCACGCTGAGCGACGAGCTTGCCCACCCGGCCGAGGCCGACGACTCCGAGCACCTTGTCGTTGAGCTCGACGCCCTCCCAACGGGAGCGCTCCCAGCGACCCGCTTTGAGCGCGGCGTGCGCCTGCGGGATGTTGCGAGCCTGCGCGAGCAGCAGCGCCAGAGTGTGCTCGGCCGCGGACAGCACGTTGGACTGCGGCGCGTTCACCACCATCACGCCGCGGCGCGTCGCCGCCTCGACGTCCACGTTGTCGAGGCCGATGCCGGCGCGGCCGACCACGATGAGGTCGGCGCCGGCCTGGAGCACCTCCGCGGTGACCTTGGTCGCAGAGCGAATCACCAGCGCATGCGCGCCTGGCACGACCTCGAGCAGCTCTGAGGGTGACAGCCCGAGCTGCACGTCCACGACGTGGCCCTTGTCGCGCAGCAGCTGGAGCCCGCCATCGGCGATCTCTTCGGTGACGAGGACTCGAGCCACGGGGAACCATCCTTGTCGAGCCGGTCGCGTCGAAGCGAACCGGTAACTTCGCCGCTGATGGGCGTTGTCGTGGTCGGCGCGGGCATCAGCGGCCTCCTCTGCGCTCGCCGTCTGGTCGACAATGGCGTCGAGGTGCAGGTGCTCGAGCAGTCGACCAGGGTCGGCGGCCGCATGGCGACCGAACGCGTGGGTGAAGCGGTGTTCGACACCGGCGCCCAGTTCTTGACCGTCCGCACGGCCGAGTTCCAAGCCCAGGTCGACGCGTGGATCACGCGCGGCATCGCGCGCGAATGGTGTCGCGGCTTCGGACCCGAACCCGACGGCTTCCCGCGGTACGTCGGCGTCGAGGGCATGGCCTGCGATCGCGGAGGCCGCTGCCGAGGGTCTGGACGTACGGCGCGAGGTCACGGTTGGCGACGTCGACGCGCTCGATGCCGAAGCCGTCGTCGTCACCACGCCGAGCGACGACTACGACGAGATGGTCGCGCTGCTCTGCGTGCTCGATCGGCCGTCGGCGGTGCCATCGCCGGGAGGCGTGCAGCTCACCGACGATCCGCTGCTGAGCTTCGTCGGCGACAACCAGCAGAAGGGCATCTCACCGGTGCCGGCGCTGACCGTCCACTCGCGACCGGGGTGTGAAGCCACGTTCGACGACGCTGAGCGCTTCATCGGCGCGGCGACGGTCGTCGAGTCACGGGTGCTGCGGTGGCGTCACGCGTCGGCCGCGGACGATCACCGGGCCCGGCTGCTCGGTCACCGACGCAGCCCGCCTCACGATCCTCGCCGGCGATCGGCATGGGGGAACCCCGAGCCGAGTCGAAGGCGCGGCGCTGTCCGGGTGGGCAGCTGCAGACGCGGTGCTCGCTCGCCTACTCGGCTAGCAGCTTGTCGATGCGGGTGATGCCCTCGACGATGTCGTCGTCGCCCATGGCGAACGACAGCCGCGCGTAGCCCGGCGCGCCGAACGCCTCCCCCGGCACGATCGCGACCTTCACCTCGTCGAGCAGCAGCTCGGCGCAGCTCGGCCGTGATCTGCGGCGTGCGCCCGCGGATCGGGCGCCCGAGCACGCCCTCGAACGACGGGAACCCGTAGAACGCGCCCTGCGGCTCGATCGCGGTGACGCCCGGGATCGCGTTGAGCATCTCGTACATCGTGCGACCGCGGCGAGCGAAGGCCTCTCGCATCATCGCGACCGCGCTCAGGTCGCCGTTCAGCGCCGCGACGCGGCGCGCTGCGAAACGTCCGCCACGTTCGACGTGCTGTGGCTCTGCAGGTTCGTCGCCGCCTTCACGACGTCGTTCGGGCCGATCATCCAGCCGACGCGCCAACCCGTCATCGCGTACGTCTTCGCGACCCCGTTGACGATCACGCACTGATCGGCGAGCTCGGGCACGAGCACCGGCATCGACGAGAACACGTGCTCGCCGAACGTGAGGTGTTCGTAGATCTCGTCGGTGACGACCCAGATCCCCTTCTCCGCGGCCCAGCGCCCGATCGCTTCGACCTCAGCAGGCGGGTAGACGGCGCCGCTCGGGTTCGACGGCGACACGAACACCAACGCCTTCGTGCGCGGCGTGACCGCTGCCTCGAGCTGGTCGAGCGTCACCCTGAAGCCGGCGGCGACGGTTGTCGGCACCACCACGGGCACCCCACCGCCGAGCGTGATCGACTCGGGATACGTCGTCCAGTAGGGCGCCGGCAGCAGCACCTCGTCGCCCGGATCGAGGAGCGTCGCGAACGTGTTGTACAGCGCCTGCTTCCCGCCGTTCGTGACGAGGATCTGCGACTCTGCGCACACGAGGCCCGAGTCGCGCTTGGACTTCGCGACGATCGCGGCGCGCAGCTCCGGCAGGCCACCCGTCGGCGTGTAGCGATGGTTCGCCGGGTCGTGGCAGGCCGCCGCGGCGGCCTCGACGATCGCGTCGGGAGTCGGGAAGTCGGGCTCGCCCGCGCCGAAGCCGATGACGTCCTCACCTGCGGCTTTGAGCGCCTTGGCCTTGGCGTCGACGGCCAGCGTGGCCGATTCGGCGATTGCGGCAATGCGACGTGAGATGCGCTCCACGGCTGCCATGCTGACACAGTGACCTCGTCGACCCGACGCGACATTTCGATCCCCGCATCGCTCCTGCCCGCCGACGGCCGCTTCGGATGTGGGCCGTCGAAAGTGCGTCCCGAGGTGGTGCAAGCCCTCGCCGACGTGAGCAAGAGCTGGCTCGGCACGTCCCATCGGCAGGAGCCCGTGCGGGCCGTCGTGCGATCGGTGCGCGACGGCCTCACGTCGCTCTTCGGCCTCCCCGACGGATGGGAGATCGTGCTCGGCAACGGTGGATCGACAGCGTTCTGGGACATCGCGACGTTCGGGCTCATCGAACGACAGAGCCAGCACCTCGTGTTCGGCGAGTTCTCGTCGAAGTTCGCCGCTGCGGCCGCGGCCGCGCCGCAGATCGACGCGCCCGAGCTGATCGAGTCGGCGCCGGGCACGCATCCGCAGCCCGTCGCTCGCGACGAGGTCGACGTCTACGCGCTCACGCACAACGAGACATCCACTGGTGTCGCGATGACCCTGACGCGTCCCCCGGCGGCGACGGCCTCGTCGTCGTCGACGCGACGTCGGCCGCCGGCGGCCTCCGCTGGGATCCGGCCGAAGTCGACGTGTACTACTTCGCTCCGCAGAAGTGCTTCTCGTCCGACGGCGGTCTCTGGATCGCGGCGTGCTCGCCGGCCGCGACTCGCTCGCATCGAGCACATCAAGACCTCAGGCCGGTGGTGCCCCGCGTCGCTCGACCTCACCATCGCGCTGGAGAACAGCCGCCTGGACCAGACCTACAACACTCCCGCGCTCGCCACGCTGTTCCTCCTCGACCAGCAGATCCGTTGGATGAACGCTGTGGCGGCCTCGAGTTCGCCGCGTCGCGATCCGACGAGTCGGCCGTCGATCGCTCTACGGCTGGGCCGAGAAGGCGTCGTACGCGACGCCCGTTCGTCGCCGACGCCGCGCAGCGGTCGGCCGTCGTCGGCACGATCGACCTCGACTGGAGTCGACGCGCCGACGGTCTCGGCGGTGCTGCGCGACAACGGCATCGTCGACACCGACTCGTACCGCAAGCTCGGCCGCAACCAGCTGCGGATCGGCATGTTCCCTTCCGTCGACCCGTCGGACGTCGATGCGCTCACCCAGTGCATCGACTGGGTCGTCGAACACCTGACCTGAATTCTGGTGATTCTCACTCGTCGAGGATGAGAATCACCAAGAAAACCGGTTGGTGGGATCAGCCGCCGGAGGCGTCGCTCACCTTCTGCTTGCCGGCCGAGATCCACGGCATCATCGCCCGGAGCTCGGCGCCGGTCTTCTCGATCGGGTGCTGCCGGCCGGCCTCGCGCAGCGCGTTGAACTTGGCCCGCCCCGACTCGCTCTCGGCGACCCACTCCTCGGCGAACTCGCCCGAGGTGATCTCGTCGAGGATCTTCTTCATCTCGGCCGAGTCGTGTCGAGTGATGATGCGGGGGCCGCGGGTGAGGTCGCCGTACTCGGCCGTGTCGGAGATCGAGTACCGCATGCCGGCGATGCCCTCCTCGTACATGAGGTCGACGATGAGCTTCACCTCGTGGAGGCACTCGAAGTACGCCATCTCGGGCTGGTAGCCGGCGGCGACCAACGTCTCGAAGCCGGCCTGCACGAGCGAGGTGAGCCCGCCGCACAGCACGACCTGCTCGCCGAAGAGATCCGTCTCGGTCTCCTCCGCGAAGGTCGTCTCGATGACACCCGCCCGGGTGCCACCGATCGCAGTCTGCGTAGGCGAGTGCGAGGTCGCGCGCCTTGCCCGGTCGCGTCCTGCTCGACGGCGATCAGCGCGGGCACGCCACCGCCCTCGGTGTAGGTGCGGCGCACGAGGTGGCCGGGGCCCTTCGGCGCGACCATCGCGACGTCGACGCCCTCAGGCGGGGCGATGCGCCCGAAGCGGATGTTGAAGCCGTGCGCGAAGAGCAACGGCGTCTCCGGCCTGGAGGTGCGGTGCGATCGACTCCTCGTACACCCTCTTCTGCTCGGTGTCGGGCAGCAGCAACATGATCACGTCGGCCTCGGCTGCGGCCTGGTCGATCGACACGACGCGGAGCCCTGCGGCCTCGGCCTTCGCCGCGGACCCCGAGCCCGGACGCAGGCCGACCCGCACGTCGACCCCCGAGTCCTTGAGGTTGAGCGTGTGGGCGTGACCCTGCGAGCCGTACCCGATGATCGCGACCTTGCGCCCGGCGATCAGTGAGTGGTCGGCGTCGCGCTCGTAGTACACGTTCGCTGCCATCAGCTTGCCTTTCCCTTCAACGCGCGGAGACGGGAAGCCTCGCGCTCCAATTTGGGCAGCGCCACCCGGCCGGTGCGCTGCAGCTCGACGAAGCCGTACGGCCTCAACATCTCTTCGAAGTCATCGACCTTGTCGGGATGGCCTTCGAGCGACACGGTCAGCGCTTCTGGCCCGACGGCCAGGATCTTGCCCTCGAAGATGCGCACGAGCTCGAGGATCTGCGTGCGCTGCGAAGCCTCGGCGCGCACGGTCGCGAGCAGCAGCTCGCGCTCGACGGCGCGGCGCGGGTCGAGCTCCTGGATGCGGACGACGCTGATGATCTTGAACAGCTGCTTCACGATCTGCTCGAGCGGTGCCGACTCGACATCGACGACGATCGTGATGCGGCTGAACCGCTCGTCCTCGGTTGGCGCGACTGCCAACGAGAAGATGTTGTAGCCCCGCCGCGCGAACAAGCTCGCGACACGTGCGAGCACGCCCGACTTGTTCTCGACGAGGACGGACAAGATGTGGTGCTGCGGCGCTCCGCTCATCGCAGCATCCCCTTGTCCTGACCGGGCGAGAGGACGATGTCGTCGTTCGAGAGGCCCGCGGGCACCATCGGGAACACCTTCTCGCCGGAGTCGGTGCGGAACTCGACCACGACCGGCCGGTCGTCGATCTCATTCGCCTTGTCGATCGCGGGCTGCACCTCCTCGGGAGACTCGACGCGGATGCCGATGCACCCCATGGCCTCGGCCCAACCCACGTAGTCGGGCAGGTCGGGCGACAGGTACACCTCGGAGTAGCGCTCGTCGTAGAACATCTCCTGCCACTGCCGGACCATCCCGAGGTACGCGTTGTTCAGGATCGCGACCTTGATAGGGATGCGCTCGGTCGACGCCGTGACGAGCTCCTGCGCGGTCATCTGGAAGCACCCGTCTCCGTCGACAGCCCACACCATGCGATCGGGCCGCCCGACCTTCGCACCGATCGCCGCGGGCACCGCAAAGCCCATCGTGCCGAGGCCGCCCGAGTTCACCCACGTGTAGGGATGGCGGAACTTCCAATACTGCGACGCCCACATCTGGTGCTGACCGACGCCAGAGACGACGATGCAGTCCTCAGGAGCGGAGTCGCGCAGCACCTCGAGGCAGTACTGCGGCTTCAACGCCTCGCCCGGCTCGCTCGGCTCGTAGGTGAGCGGGAACGTCTCGCGCCAACCGCTGATCTTGCTCTTCCACGCGCCGATGTCGGCCTGGACGGTGCCGTTGTCGAGCATCGCCCTGATGTTGCGGACGAGCTCCTCGATGACGAGGCGGCAGTCGCCGACGATCGGCACGTCGGGACGTCGAACCTTTCCCTGCTCAGCCGGGTCGATGTCGACGTGGATGATCTTCGCCTCGGGCGCGAACGTCGCCACCTTGCCCGTGACGCGGTCGTCGAACCGCGAGCCCAACGCGATCAGCAGATCGGCCTTCTGCATCGCGGTCACCGCAGTCGCGTTTCCGTGCATGCCGGGCATGCCCAAGCACAGCGGATGGTCGTCGGGGAACGCACCCCGCGCCATCAGCGTCGTGACCACGTGGATGCCCGTGAGCTCGGCGAGCTCGCGCAGCGCGTCGGCCGCGCGTGCCTTCAAGATGCCGCCGCCCGCGTAGATGACCGGCCGCTCGGCCTCGAGGATGAGGCGCGCCGCCTCGCGGATCATGCGCGGATGGCCCTTCGTCGTCGGCTTGTAACCCGGGAGGTCGAGCGTCTCGGGCCACCACCAGTCCATCGAGGCCTGCAGCACGTCCTTCGGCACGTCGACGAGCACCGGCCCGGGCCGACCGGTGGTCGCGATGTGGAACGCCTCGCGGATCACGCGCGGGATGTCCTCCGCGTCCATCACGAGCTCGTTGTGCTTCGTCACGGAGCGAGTGATGCCGACCGTGTCGCACTCCTGGAACGCGTCGGTGCCGATCGCCGCGGTTGGCACCTGACCCGTGATCGCCACCATCGGGATCGAGTCCATGTAGGCATCGCACAGCGGCGTCACGAGGTTCGTGGCAGCGGGGCCGCTCGTCACCATCGCCACACCGGGACGCCCGGTGACGTGGGCATATCCCTCTGCCATGTGCCCGGCGCCCTGCTCGTGGCGCACGAGGATGTGGCGGATCGAGGAGTCGAGGATGGGGTCGTACGCCGGCAGGATGCACCCGCCCGGCAGACCGAACATGACCTCGACGCCTTCCATCTCGAGGGACTTGATGAGGGCTTGCGCCCCGGTCAGCTGCATCGAATTCTCCTTGCGAAAAACCGGCCCGAAAACTGAAACGACCTCCCGTCGGGGAGGTCGGAGAGCGCACGCGGATATGTGAGGCGTGCGCTACATGACTACGAGGATGAGGCCGAGGTGGGACTGCATCGGGATCGAGTGTAACACTGCCTCCCCGTGTCAGGCGAGTACACGCCCTTCCTCGAGGACGGCGAACAGGTCGATCACGTCGTCAAGGCGTTCGCGGGCCCGAACCGCTGGCTCGGCCTCGGCATCGCCACCCTCGTGGGTCTTGCCGTGGCGCTCGCGCTCGGCGGCCTCAGCGGCAGCGTGTTCCTCGGACTGATCGCGCTCTACCTGGTGTTCACCTGCCTGTACGTGCGGCACCTGATCCTGATCACCGATCGCGCCGTCGTGCTCGTCTCGGGGAACCGCATCTCGTTCAAGCCCAAGGCGCTCGTCGAGCGCCTTCCGGCCAACACGCCGCTGCGGCCGTTGAAGGGCCTCTGGCTGCAGCTGCAGCTGGGCGAGCACCGCCTCTATGTCAGCTCCCGCTCGATCCGCCAGGTGTCGGCGGTCGAGGCCGAACGCCGCGACGGCAAACGGCCCTGAGCCCACACTGGTTCACGCCTCGGTGATCGCTCCCTTGTCGGCTCCGGCGACCAACCGTGCGAACTTCGCCAGCACACCTGTCGTGTAGCGCGGCTCGGGCAGCTTCCACTCCTCGCGACGGCGGGCCAGCTCGACGTCGTCGACCATGAGGTCGAGCGTCTTGTTGTGCACGTCGACGACGATGCGGTCACCGTCACGGACGAACGCGATCGGCCCGCCGTCCACGGCCTCGGGTGCGACGTGGCCGATGGAGAAGCCCCATGTGCCACCCGAGAAGCGGCCATCGGTGACGAGGGCGCAGTCCGCGCCGCGGCCCGCACCCTTCAGCGCGCCGGTGACCGCGAGCATCTCGCGCATGCCCGGCCCGCCCTTCGGCCCTTCGTAACGGATGACCAGCACGGTGCCGGGCTCGATCTTGCCGTTGAGGATCGCCTCCATCGCGCCGTCCTCACCGTCGAACACGCGAGCAGTGCCGTCGAAGTGCAGCTGGTCTTGTGTGAGGCCCGCAACCTTCACGACCGACCCGTTCGGCGCGAGCGAGCCCCGCAAGATCACGAGGCCTCCCTCGGTGTGGATCGGCGCGGTGAGGGGATGCACGACGCGCCCATCAGGCGCGGGCGGCGCGAGCGCCTCGAGGTTCTCGGCCATCGTCTTGCCGGTGACGGTGAGGCAGTCTCCGTGGAGCAGCCCCGCGTCGAGCAGGTGCTTCATCACGACGGGCACGCCGCCGACCGCGTCGAGGTCGGCCATGTGGAAGCGACCGCCGGGCTTCAGGTCGGCGATGTGCGCGACGCGAGCACCCACTCGGTTGAAGTCCTCGAGCGTGAGCTCGACCTTGGCCTCGTTCGCCATCGCGAGGAGGTGCAGCACCGCGTTCGTCGATCCGCCGAGCGCGTTGGTGACTGCGATCGCGTTCTCGAACGCCTCCTTGGTCATGATCTGACGGGGGCGGATGCCGAGCCGCACGAGGTTCATCACCGCTTCGCCCGCGGCATACGCGTCGTCGTCGCGGCGCCGGTCGACGGCGGGCGGCGATGCGCTGCCGGGCAGCGACATCCCGATCGCCTCCCCGATCGCGGCCATCGTGTTCGCGGTGAACATCCCCGCGCACGACCCCTCGGTCGGGCACGCCTTACGCTCGATCTGACCGAGCTCGTCGACCGTGATGGTGCCCGCCGCGCAGGCGCCGACGGCCTCGAACACGCTGACGATGTCGAGGGCCACCCCGTTGTGGTGCCCCGGCATGATCGACCCGGCGTAGACGAAGACCGAGGGCAGGTTGAGCCGTGCCGCGGCCATCAGCATTCCGGGCAGGCTCTTGTCGCAGCCGGCGAGCGCGACCAGCGCGTCGAACCGCTCCGCGTGCATGACCGTCTCGACCGAGTCGGCGATCACCTCGCGGCTCACCAGTGACGCGTGCATGCCCTCGTGGCCCATCGAGATGCCGTCGCTCACCGCGATCGTCACGAACTCGAGCGGGAAGCCGCCCGAGCTGCGGATGCCGTCCTTCGCTCGCTGAGCGAGCCGCGACAACGGCATGTTGCACGGCGTCACCTCGTTCCACGACGACGCGACGCCGACCTGGGTCTTGCCCCAGTCGTCGTCGCGCATGCCGACCGCTCGGAGCATGGCGCGGGCCGGCGCCCGCTCGTTGCCGTCGGTGACCTCATGGCTGCGGGGCTTCATCTCGTTCGCCATGCCGACGAGCCTACGGTGCGCCATGATGAGGTCGACCGCCGGACCGTCGACCACCGGCGTCTCGACCGGGAGATCCTCGCCCTGGCGGTCCCCGCGTTCTTCACGCTGATCGCCGAACCGCTCTACGTCCTCGCCGACACCGCGGTCGTCGGCCACCTCGGCACTCCCCAGCTCGCCGGCGTGGCAGCGGCAACCACGATCCTGGTGACCGGCTACTCGCTCTGCATCTTCCTCGCGATGGGCACGACCGCGGCCGTCGCACGACTCCTCGGAGCCGGCCAGCGAGAGGCCGCCGCCCACGCCGCGGTCCAAGCGTTGTGGCTGGGCGTCGCGATCGGCATCCCTCTCGCCCTGCTCGGGTTCGCGTTCACCGAGCCGCTCCTGTCGCTCATCGGCGTGGAGGACACGGCGCGGGCGTACGCCCACGAGTACTTCCGGATCAGCCTGCTCGGCGTCCCGGCCCTGCTCGTGTCGCTCGCGTCGGTCGGGTACCTGCGCGGCAGCAAGCGCGTCTGGATCCCGCTCACGGTCGCGGTCACGTCGAACATCATCAACCTCACCCTCGAGCTCGTGCTCATCTACGGGCTCGGGCTACGGAGTGGGCGCCTCTGCGCTCGCCACGGTCGTCGTGCAGCTCGGGGCGGCAGCCGTCTACGCCGTGGTCGTCGTCCGCGCGGCGGTCGTGCAGGGCGCCGGGATGCGCCCTGACCGGCATGCCATCCGCTCGGCGGGCAGCGACGGCTGGCTGCTCTTCCTGCGCACGCTGTTCCTGCGCGGCGCATTCTTCGTCCTCACCGCGGCGACCGCGCGCCTCGGCGAGATCGAGCTCGCCGCGCAGCAGATCGCGATGCAGATCTGGACGCTGCTCGCGCTCTCACTCGACTCGCTCGAGGTGGCCGCGCAGACGCTCGTCGGCGAGGCGCTCGGCGGCGGTCTCGCCGCCCGTGCGCACCTCGCGGCGCGCCGCACGCTGCGCTGGGGCACGGGAGTCGGCTTCGCCGCCGCGCTGCTCGTGCTCGCGCTTCACAACGTGCTGCCGTACATCTTCACCGACGACCCCGCCGTCATCTCGCTCGCCAGCTTCCTGCTCTTGTGGGTCGCGATCAGCCAGCCGCTCGGAGGACCGGCGTTCGTCCTCGACGGCATCCTCGTGGGCTCGGGCGACCTCAAGTTCCTCGCGCGCGCCATGGCCGCGATCTCGCTCATCGTGATCGTGGGCGAGCCGATCGTGCTCTGGCTCGACGGCGGCATCGGATGGCTGTGGGCGGTCTTCACCCTGTTCATGGCGGCCCGTGTCGTCGTGCTCGGGCTCAGGACGGCGAGCAATCGCTGGGCAGTGACGGGCGCAACGCGCCGCTAGGTTCCGCTGATGCACAAGCCGCCGATCGCGAAGCGGGTACCCGTCACGAGCGTGCGTCACGGCCGCGAAGTCGTCGACGAGTACGCGTGGCTGCGCGACCGCGACGACCCCGACACCGTGGCCTACCTCGAGGCCGAGAACGCGCACACTGAGGAGTGGTTCGCGCCGCTGGCCGACCTCCAGGAACAGCTCTTCGAGGAGATCAAAGGCCGCGTCCTCGAGACCGACATGTCGGTGCCGGCGCGGCGAGGACCGTGGTGGTATGTCACGCGAACCGAGGAGGGCAAGCAGTACTCGATCTTCTGCCGCCGGCCCGAGCGCGACACCGTCGAGGGCGAACAGGTGCTGATCGACAGCAACGTGCTCGCAGCCGGTCACGAGTACTTCGAGCTCGGCGCGCTCGACGTGAGCCCGAGCCATCGCCTGCTCGCGTACTCGACCGACGTCACCGGAGCCGAGGTCTTCACCATCCGCATCCGCGACCTCGACACCGGCACCGACCTGCCCGACACCATCGAAGGCACCCAATACGGCACCGCCTGGTCGGCCGACGACCGCTTACCTCTTCTACACACGGCCCGACGACGCGTGGCGGTCGTACCAGATCTGGCGTCACGAGGTCGGCACAGACGCCAACGACGACGTGCTCGTCTACCAGGAGGACGACACCCACTTCGACGTCGGCCTCTACAGCACGCGCAGCGATCGGTTCATCGTGATCGCGACCGAGAGCCGGACGACGAGCGAGGTGCAGGCTGCTCGACGCGACCGATCCGCTCGCCGCTCCTCGGGTCGTCGAGCCGCGCTCGCCCGGCCTCGAGTACAGCGTCGACCACCAAGGCGACCGGCTGCTGATCGTGACGAACCTCGACGCGGTCGACTTCCGACTGGTCGAAGCCCCGATCGACAACCCCAGCACGGCCTCGTGGCAAGACCTTCTGCCCCACCGGCCCGGCACGCGGCTGTTCGGGATCGACGCGTTCGCCGATCACCTCGTCGCCTACGAATGGGCCGACGCGCTGCCGACCCTGCGGGTGATCCGCAACGACGGCACGCAGTTCGTGATCGATCAGCCCGAGGCGGCGTTCGCGCTGTCGGGCGGCACGAACCTCGAGTACGACACCATCGCGTACCGGTTCAACTACCAGTCGCTCGTCACGCCGCCGTCGATCTTCGACGTCGACCTGCGTCACCGGCGAGCGGACACTGCTCAAGCAGCAGCCCGTGCTCGGCGGCTTCGACGCCGACCAGTACGAGACCGCCCGCACGTGGGCCACCGCGAGCGACGGCACCAAGGTGCCGATCTCACTCGTCGCGAAGAAGGGCTTGACCCGCGACGGCAGCAACCCTGCAGTGCTCTACGGCTACGGCTCGTACGAGTCGCTCGCTCGCGCCGTGGTTCTCGTGGCCGCGCATCAGCCTGCTCGACCGCGGCGTGGTGTTCGCCGTCGCCCACGTGCGCGGGGGCGGCGAGCTCGGCCGGCGCTGGTACCTGGACGGCAAGCTGCTGCACAAGCGCAACACGTTCACCGACTTCATCGACGTGCGCCGAGCACCTCGTCGCGGAGGGCTGGACCAGCGCCGGACCGCCTGGCGATCCGGGGCGGCAGCGCGGGCGGGCTGCTGGTCGGTGCGGCGACTGAACCTCCGGCCCGACCTCTTCGCCTCGGTCGTGGCCGAGGTGCCGTTCGTCGACGTCGTGAACTCGATGCTCGACGAGACGCTGCCGCTCACCGTCGCGGAGTGGGAGGAGTGGGGCAACCCGAACGACCAGGAGTACGAGGCCTTACATGTCGTCGTACGCGCCCTACGAGAACGTCGCCGCGGTCCCCTACCCGGCCATCTACGCCACCGCGGGCTTCAACGACCCCCGTGTGAGCTATCACGAGCCGGCGAAGTGGATGGCCCGTCTCCGCGCGACCACCACCGGGTCGAGGCCGCTGCTGCTGAAGACCGAGATGGTCGCCGGGCACGGCGGCAAGTCCGGGCGCTACGACGCGTGGCGCGAGGAAGCCGAAGTGCTCGCGTTCATCCTCACGACGCTCGGCGTCAGGTCAGGCTGACGAGCGCGAGCACGATCAACGCCACGTTGCGCGCAACCGACCACCACGTCACCGGCCGCGTCCGCAACGAGCCGAAGCACGCGCAAGGCGCCGTCGACCCCGCGCGCAGCGCACGGACCAACAGCACGGTGAACGCGACGAGCAAGAGGACGATCGCGGCGACCGCCGCATAGTCGACTCCGGCGACGAGCGCGGCGCCGATCACGATCTCGACAAACGGGCTCGACCGGCATCGTCCACGTCGGTGCGCCGAGCGCATCGGGCTTGAGCCGGGCCAGCCGCGACTGGTCAGCTTGGCGACGCCCGCGGCGAGAAGCACGATCCCCGACGAGCGCGCCGGCAGCCCACGCGCATCGGTCAGACCTCGAAGCGCCCGTACCCGCCGCGGAAGAACACAAGCGGACCGCCGCCGTGCGCGACCTCGAGGTCGTGCACCCGACCGACGACGATCACGTGGTCACCGCCCGGATGCACCATGTCGATCGTGCAGTCGATCCAGGCGAGGACACCGTCGAGGATCGGCGAACCGAGCGGGCTCGTCTTCCAACCGATGCCCGCGAACTTGTCGTCGCTCTTGCCCTGCGAAGTGGCGACACAGCCCTTCTTGGTCCTCGGAGAGGATGTTCACGCAGAACGTGCCCGGCTGCTTCGATGTGCGGCCAGCTCGACGACGTGTTCGACGGGGCAGAACGCGACGAGCGGCGGCTCGAGCGACACCGACGTGAACGAACCCGACCGCGAGCCCGACCGGCTTGTGGTCGGGTGCTGCGGTCACGATCGTCACTCCGGTGGGGAAGTGACCGAGCACCTGACGGAAGACGGCGGGATCGATGTCGGGCGCTTCAGCCAAAGGAGACGGTCAACCCCTCCGCGGCGGTGATCAGCTCGATTCCGGCACGGTCGGCGAACTCGCGAGCGCACGCGGACAGCTCGTCGAGCGCTTCGTCGTGACGGGTCGGGTCGTGATGGAACAGCGCGACCGACTTCGCCCCGGCCTCCTTCGCGACCATCACCGCGTACTCGACGGTGCAGTGGCCCCACGTCGACTTCATGGCGAACTCGGGCACCGTGTACTGCGCGTCGTGGATCACGAGGTCGGCGCCGTCGCAGAGCTCGAGCGCCCCATCGAGCGATCGAACTGCCGCCGTCGGAGGGCTGCTGGTGATCGGAGATGTACGCGATCGTGGCGCCCTCCCACTCGATGCGGTAACCGTTCGTCGGTCCGACGTGCGGCATCGTGCGCGCCATCACCTTGGCGTTGCCGACCATGAACGGTCTCTTCGTCGGCGCTCGTGGAACTCGATGGTGCCAGGGAACGCGTCCATCGCGACCGGGAAGAACGGTGGCCGGATGCAGAGGTCGAACGACTCGAACAGGCTGAGGCCGTTGTCCTGCGCCGGAGCGTTGATCTCGAGGTGGCCGCCCTTGAGGACGGGCACGAAGAACGGGAGCCCCTGCACGTGGTCCCAGTGCAGGTGGGTGACCAGCGCCGTGCCGTTGAACGTGCCGTCGAGGGGCTGGGTCTCGCCGAAGTAGCGCAGGCCCGTGCCCATGTCGAGGATGACCGGATCGTGGCCCGGGCGACTCAACCGCAACGCACGACGTGTTGCCGCCATAACGTCGAGTTCGATCACTCGAGCACGGTGTCGACCCTCGCACCCCGAAGAAGGTGATGTTGATCACAGGTCCCCCTTGGGTCGGCAAGGGTACAGAACGGTAAAGGTTCAATGTTCCCCGGGTGACCTATGTCTCACACCAGGGATAACGTCCAAAGCGTGCCACTGCCCGAAGGCATCGTCGCCGTCGTCAAGGCCGAGTGCGCCACCTGCGTGGTCGTCGCGCCCGTGCTTCGCCAGCTTCGTGAAGTCGGGTGCCGCTCTGACCGTCTACACCCAGGACGACCCGACCTTCCCCGAGGGCCTCGAGCCGCATGCTACGACGACGACCTCTCCGTCTCGTACCACCACGACATCGAGACCGTCCCGACCCTGATCCGGGTCGAGGACGGCGCCGAGGTCGACCGCACCGTCGGCTGGCTCGCGACCCTCGTGGGAGGCGCTCACCGGGCGTCGCCGGCCTGGGTCCCGATCTGCCCGAACAGCGGCCCGGGTGCGGATCGCTGTCGGTCGATCCCGACATGGTCGACGTGCTCGCGGTCCGGTTCGGAGGCTCGGTCCTGCGGAGCCGCCGGGTCGAGATCGCCGCGCTCGAAGACGAAGCCGAGGCGCTCTTCGACCGCGGCTGGACCGACGGCCTGCCCGTCGTGGCGCCGACCGAGGCGCGCGTGCTGCGGATGCTCCAGGGCACGACCCGCGCACCGGACGACATCGTCGCGGTCGTGCCGCCCGACCTCGTCGAGTGCACCGTCGAGAAGGTCGCGATCAACGCGGTGCATGGCGGGCGCGAAGCCCGAGTACCTGCCGGTGATCCTGGCGGCGCTCGAGGCCGCGTGCACCGACGAGTTCAACATCCACGGCGTGCTCGCCACCACGATGCCCGTCGGGCCGGTGCTGATCGTCAACGGGCCGATCCGCCGGGCGATCGGGATGAACTCGGGCGGAAACGTGCTCGGCCAGGGCAACCGAGCGAACCTCGCGATCGGGCGAGCGCTGCAGCTCATCATCCGCAACGTCGGCGGCGGGCGCCCGGGCGGCGTCGACCGCGCTGCGCACGGCAACCCCGGCAAGCTCTCGTTCTGCTTCGCCGAGGACGAAGAGGGCTCGCCCTGGGAGTCGCTCTCGGTCGAGCGCGGGTACGCACCCGGCGCGTCGACCGTCACGCTGTTCCCGGGTGAGGGCCCGCGGTGCGTGGTCGACCAGCTCGCCCGCGAGCCCGAGCCGCTCGCTCGCTCGCTCGCCGCGTGCCTTCGCACCGTGCAGCACCCGAAGCTGCCGCTCGGCTTCGACGCCATCCTGGTGCTCGGCCCCGAGCACGCCCGCGTCTTCGCAAGGACGCGGGCTGGTCGAAGCAGCGGGTGAAGGACGCGATCATGAGCCACCTGCAGCTCGCCGGGAGCGAGATCGTGCGGGGCGCCGATGGCATCACCGAAGGGCATCCCCGAGCACCTGCGCGACCTCACCCTCCCGAAGTTCCGGCCGGGCGGGCTGCTGCTCGTGCACGCCGGCGGCGGCGCGGGCCTGTTCTCTGCCATCATCGGTGGCTGGGCCAACGGCGAGACCGGAAGCCAGCCCACGACGCGTCTGATTGGATGAAAAGGGTGATCGCATGACCATCGTCCTCGATCCCACTGGCGAGCAGATCCCTGCCGAGCGCGCGCTGCTGCAGCGGCCACCGTCGATCGAAGGACGCACGATCGGCTTGCTCGACATCTCCAAGCCCCGCGGCAACATCTTCCTCGACCGGCTGCAGCAACGGCTCGAAGCCGCGGGCGCGCGCGTCGAGCGGTTCAAGAAGCCCACGTTCACGAAGCCCGCGCCGGTCGACCTGCGCCACGAGATCGCGACGAAGTGCGACCTCGTGATCGAAGCGTTGGCCGATTGAGGGTCGTGCACGTCGTGCAGTGTGCACGACATCACTGATCTCGAGCGCCGGGGAGTGCCGTCGATGTTCGTCGCATCGAGCGAGTTCGTCGAAGCGGCCGCCGCGCAGTCGAAGGCCCTCGGCTTCTCTGCCGTCGCGCGTGTCTTCGTGCCCCACCCGATCCAAGACCGCACCGACGACGAGATGGTGGCGTACGCAGACGCCGCCTACGACGAGATCGTCAGCCTCATCACGGCCTGACTGATCTCGACGATCCCCTCGTCGACGAGCCGTGCGGCAACGCGCTCTGCGCGCGACCGATCGTCGGGCCAGCCCATCACGACACCGAGCTCGCGCACGGGCACATCTCCGACGCGGAGCGCAGCGACGAGCCGCCCGCGGCCCTGCCGATCTGACCCCGACGAACGTCGACTGCCGGCGAGTCGGCCAGAGCTCGCCGTCCCATGCACACCCCTCACGCATCCCGCAGCGATCGCACGACGGATCGCGAGCGGTGCAGACGAGGGCGCCGAGATCCATCAGGCGCTGGTTCCACTCCCACGCCCGACCTGCCGGCACGAGCGCGTCGGCCTCGCGCTGCAGCTCGGTCGGTGACAGCCGCCGGCCGGCGCGACGCGAGAGCACTCGTGCGATGTTCGTGTCGACGACCGCGACGTCTTCTTCGAACGCGAACGCGAGCACGGCCCTGGCCGTGTACGCGCCGATGCCGGGCAGGGCGAGGAGCGCGTCGAGGTCACGCGGCACTGCGTCGCCCATGAGCACCGCAGCGCGATGGAGGTTGACCGCACGGCGGTTGTAGCCGAGCCCCGCCCACGCCGCGCACCACGTCGGCCTGTGACGCTTCTGCGCACTCCCTCACCGTCGGGAAGCGCGCCATGAACGCATGCCAGATCGTCACGACCCGCGGCACCTGCGTCTGCTGGAGCATCACCTCTGAGACGAGCACCGCCCACGGGTCGCGGGTGCGACGCCACGGCAGGTCGCGCATCAGGTGCGGGTGAACACTTCGGTGACGTAGGGCAGCGGGATCGGTTCGGTGAACCCCCGGACGAGCTCGCTCACCTGTGCGAGCACGCCGGCCCGCTCGCGCTCGCCCATCGCAGCGATGTAGCTGACCGACGCCACACGATCGAGGAGCCCGTCGTGCGACAGCGACTGCACGTACGAGCAGCTCCACTTCGTGAAGCCGTCGAGGGCGAAGCCGTCGTACTGAGGGTTGAGGCCGCGGTTCCAGTGGATGATCCGCGACATGTCCGCGACCCAGGGCACCGATTCGTCGCGGCGATTCCAGACGAGGGCCACTCCCCCACCCGGCTTCAGCACGCGGTCGATCTCGGCGAGCGCTTGCTGCTGGTCGAACCAGTGAAACGCTTGCGCCACGACGACCGCGTCGACCGAGCCATCGGGCAACGGAAGCGCCTCCGCGGTCCCGTCGAGGATCTCGACGCCCGGCACCGCCGCCGCGAACGCGGTGCGCATGCCCGCGACGGGCTCGACCGCAACGAGCTCGACCCCGGTCGGCACGAGGAGGCGGGTCATCTTGCCCGTGCCTGCTGCCAGGTCGAGCACCCGCTTGCCGGGCCCGAGCCCGAGCACGCGGGCGACGTACGCGATCGCCGCTTCCGGGTAGGAAGGCCTCCCACGCTCGTACGCCTCGGCGCCCGAGTCGAACCCGGAAGCCGCGGTCGGGTTCACGGTCACGTCCAGACCTCCGTCACGTCCAGATCTCCGTCTCGTCGTACGGCCTACGCCGCACCGGCGCAGCGTCGCGCTTCCACACCATCACCTTGCGGCGGAAGTAGCAGACCTCTTCGCCGCGCTGGTTGATGCCCTTCGTCTCGACGGTCACGATGCCGCGGTCGGGCTTCGACGACGACTCGGTCACGTCGAGCACCCGCGTCTCCGCGTAGATGGTGTCGCCGTGGAACGTCGGCTTCTTGTGGGTGAGCGACTCGACCTCGAGGTTGGCGATCGCCGCACCGCTCACGTCGGGCACGCTCATGCCGAGCACCAGCGAGTAGACGAGGTTGCCGACGACGACGTTCTTGCCGTGCACCGTCTCGTGCTCGGCGAACCACTCGTTCGTGTGCAGCGGATGGTGGTTCATCGTGATCATGCAGAACAGGTGATCGTCGTACTCGGTGATCGTCTTGCCCGGCCAGTGCCGGTAGATGTCGCCGACGGTGAAGTCCTCGAGGTAGCGACCGAACGGCCGCTCGTACGTCGTCATGCCGGCGAGGCTAGCCACCAGCCGATTTCGCCGATGAGCCCAGCATCCCCGATCCTGCGCCGCGTGCCGACAATGCTCAGCAGATGGGCGCGCTCGTCCTCGTCATCACCGCGGTCGCGCTTGCCTTCGGAGTGGTCGGAGTCATCGGGTGGCGCCGCGAGAAGAGCCAGCGTCGCAAGATCGCGGCCGTGCTCCACGAGAACCTGAGTGAGCGCACCGTCGCTGCGCCAAGCGGCGAACGTCCTCGACCACATGCAGATCGGGGTCTACGTCGCCCGGCTCGACGACCCCCGGGACGCGAAGAGCCTGCGGCTCGTCGCCGCGAACCCCGCCGCGTCACAGGTCACCGGCGTCCGCGACAGCGACGCGATCGGTCGTCGTCCCGAGGAGGCGTTCCCCGCCCTCAGCCACCTCGACCTGTCGGGAACGCTCGCCGAGGTCGTGCGGTCGGGCGTGCAGGTGACGCTCGACAACGTCGTCACCCGCGACACCGCCTACGCGGTCCACGCGTTCCCGCTGCCCGACCAAGGCGTCGGGCTCACGATCGAGGACATCACCGACCGCACCCTCGCCGAGAAGCGCGCTCGCCACCAAGCGCTGCACGACGGCCTCACGGGGCTCCCGAACCGCGTGCTGCTGGTCGACCGTCTGCAGGCGGCAATCGACGTGTCGCCGCGCGTCGCGGTCGTCGTCCTCGACATCGATCGGTTCAAGGAGGTCAACGCGACGCTCGGGCACCATCACGGCGACCTCCTGCTCGAGCAGGTCGCGCGGCGGCTCTCGATCGTCGTGCCCGACTCGACCACGGTGGCGCGCGTCGGCAGCGACGAGTTCGCGGTCGTGCTCCCCGACGTCGGCGACGAGGCGAGCGTGCTCGAAGCGGCCGAACGGCTCACCGACTCGCTCGACCGGCCGATCTCGCTCGACGGCGTTCCCGTCGACACGCGTTGCACCGCGGGCATCGCCATCTACCCCGACCACGGCGACGACGCCGACACGCTGCTGAAGCGGGCGATCATGGCGCTCATCGAGGCCGACCGCGCGGGCGTGCCCGCGCGACGTACCGGCCCGAGCACGACCGGTTCAGCCTGCGCCGGCTCACGCTCATCGCCGAGCTGCGCGGCGCACTCGACCGCGAAGAGCTCGTCCTGCAGTACCAGCCCAACGTGCCGATCGGACGCAACTCCCGCCTCGGCGTCGAGGCGCTGGTGCGTTGGCACCATCCGTCCATGGAGGTGGTCGGCCCGGACGAGTTCATCGAGCTCGCCGAGGTGTCGGGGTTGATCCACCCGTTGACGCGCTGGGTCGTCACCACCGCGGTCACCCAGTGCGGGCGGTGGCGCTCGGCCGGCCTCGACATCACCGTGTCGGTGAACATCTCAGCCCGCAACTTCGCGGACGATGAGCTCATCCAGACGATCGCGACCGCGCTCGCGCAAGCCAACGTGCCGGCAGATCGCCTCGTGCTCGAGATCACCGAGAGCCAGCTCATGTCCGACCCGGTCGCCGCGCTCGAGGCGATGGAGCGCATGACCGCGCTGGGCGTGCGCACGAGCGTCGACGACTTCGGCACCGGCTACTCGTCGATGTCGCATCTGCGCCGACTGCCCATCAACGAGATCAAGATCGACCAGTCGTTCGTGCTCGACATGACGCGAAACGAGAGCGACCGAGCGATCGTGCGGTCGATCATCGAGCTCGGGCACAACCTCGGCCTCGAGGTCGTCGCCGAGGGAGTCGAGGACTCCGCGACGCTCGGCGCCCTGATCGACATGGGGTGCGACCGGGTGCAGGGGTTCCTGCTCTCGGCCGCGCTCGCGCCGGAGGACCTTCCCGCGTGGGCAGCCGGCCCCAACCTGGTCATCGATCTGACCGAGTCGAACGCTCGTCACTAGCCTCGCCGGCGTGACCGCCGCCGATCTCTCTGCTGCCGCGTCCGTCGTCGATCTCGCGCACGGACCTCGTCGAGCGGGCCGCTCGACACCTCGCGACGACGAACGACGAGACGCAACAGGTCGCGCTCTACGACCTCGCGCACGCAGCGGCCGGCGTGGAGACCGCCCGCGCCCTGCTCGACTACGGAGCGAAGGGCGACGTCGAGGGCCAGATCACGTGTGCGTTCGTGGCCGATGTGGCCCACGACCTGGCCTCGCGCACGTTGGGACGCGAAGACGCAGTGGGGCATCGAGCCCGGGGCGCTCGACGGCGCGCGACCGTTCCTCACCGACCTACCGCGACCCCCAGCTCCTCGCCGGCCTCGCGGGCGCAGAGGGGCCGCGCCACCTCGACGCGGACTTCGAGCTCGTCACCGACACGTTCCGGCGCTTCGCCGAGGAGCGCATCAAGCCCGTCGCCGAGCACGTCCACCGGGAGAACCGCGATGTGCCCGAGGACATCATCGCGGGGCTCGCGGAGATGGGCGGCTTCGGACTCTCGGTGCCCGAGGAGTACGGCGGCTTCGCCGCGGGCGGTGAGAGCGACTACATGGGAATGGTCGTCGCCACCGAGGAGCTGAGCCGCGGGCTCGCTCGGCATCGGCGGTTCCCTCATCACCCGGCCCGAGATCCTCACCCGCGCGCTCGTACGCGGGGGCACCGAGGAGCAGAAGCGGCACTGGCTGCCGCAGCTCGCGGACGGATCGGTGATGGTCGCGGTCGCGGTCACCGAGCCCGACTTCGGGTCAGACGTCGCCGGCGATCAAGGCAACCGCAACGAAGGCCCAGGGGGGCCGACGGCGCGGTCGGGTGGAAGATCAACGGCGTCAAGACGTGGTGCACGTTCGGTGGCCCGCGCCGACGTGCTGATGCTCCTCGCCCGCACCGATCCCGACCGCACCAAGACCCACCGCGGCCTCTCGCTGTTCGTCGTGCCGAAGCCGCGTGCCGACGGCCATGGCTTCGAGTTCACGCAAGAGGGCACGGGCGGGAAGATGGAAGGCCGGGCCATCGACACGCTCGGCTACCGCGGCATGCACTCCTACGAGGTCGCGTTCGACGGCTGGTGGGTGCCGGACGACTGCCTCATCGGCGGCGAGGCGGGCCTCGGCCGCGGCTTCTACTACCAGATGGAGGGCTTCGAGAACGGCCGGCTGCAGACCGCAGCGCGGGCCGTCGGAGTCATGCAGGCCGCCTACGAGGCGGCCGCGCAATACGCGCTCGATCGCTCGGTGTTCGGGCGGCCGGTCGGCGACTACCAGCTCACGAAGGTGAAGCTCGCTCGCATGGCGTCGATCATCCAGGCGGCTCGACAGTTCGCGTACACCGTCGCTCGGATGATGGCGAAGGGCGAGGGTGCCCTCGAAGCTTCGATGGTGAAGGCATATGTCTGCCGCGCCGCGGAGTGGGTCACCCGCGAGGCGATGCAGATCCACGGCGGCTACGGCTACGCCGAGGAGTACACGGTGAGCCGGCTGTTCGTCGACGCGCGGGTGCTCTCGATCTTCGAGGGGGCCGACGAGACCCTGGCGCTCAAGGTGATCGCCCGGCGCCTGCTCGAGCAAGCGCGCTAGCCGACGAGGTCGAGAAGCTCGGCCACCGCCTTGATGCGGTCGTAGTCCGCGCCGGCGTGATCGTCGTACGGGTCGAGCAGGAAGGGTCGCATGCCGGCAGCCCGCGCCCCGACGACGTCGTTCGCGTAGGAGTCGCCGACGTACGCGATGCTCTCGGGCTTCACGTCGAGCACGTCGAGTGCGAACGAGAAGATCGCGGGATCGGGCTTCGAGACGCCGACGATGGTCGAGTCGACGATGATCACCACCGGGACGCCCTCGCCCTCGCCGACCTGGCAGACACCGAACCGCCCCAGCACTGATTCGATCTGCCCGGCCGCGTTGCTGACCACTCCGATCGGCACTCCCGACTCATGCAGCGAGCGCAGCGCGACGACCGACTCGACGATCGGCCACCGCCAGAGGTGCGCGGTGCGGGTCGCACCCAGGATCACCGCGGCTTCGGCCCGCTCGTGCTCCGGGACGCCACACGCTCGCACGTAGGCCGCGTCGTAGACGTGCCAGTCGTCGTGGACCTGACCGTCGACGTCTTGCGACCGCATCGCCGCGTAGTGCGCGCGGATGAGCGATTCGGTCGAGGTGTCTGCCCCATAGGGGGCGAGCAACGGGCCGATGACCGTCGGGTCGGGGAGCAGGAGCACGCCGCCTGCGTCGAACAGGACGGCCTCGATGGCGCTCAACTCGCAGACCGGCGGAAGCCTGCTCGCTCTCCTCGACGGACGAACTTGGTCGCCATCTTCCGCGACGCCTCGTCGATCATCTCGTCGCCGAACATCACGGCACCCTTGCGCTCGCCCTCGGTGGTCGCCTTCTCGTAGGCGTCGAGGATGTCCCACGCCCGGTCGAACTGCTCCTGCGTCGGCGAGAAGAGCTCGTTGAGGATGTCGACCTGGTCGGGGTGCAACGCCCACTTGCCGTCGTAGCCGAGCACCTTGGTGCGCTGGCAGTAGTCACGGAACGCCTCGGGCTCGCGGATCTTCAGGAACGGGCCGTCGATCACCTGGAGGCCGTTGGCCCGCCCGGCCATCAAGATCTTCGAGAACACGTAGTGGAAGTGGTCACCCGGGTACTCGGGGATCTGCACGCCGCCCGGTGAGCACCGGCATCTCCATGGACGCGGCGAAGTCGGCGGGGCCGAAGATGATGGTCTCGAGACGGGGCGACGCGGCGCAGATCTCCTCGACGTTGATGAGGCCGCGGGTCGTCTCGATCTGTGCCTCGATGCCGATGTGGCCCGCGGGGAGGCCGGCCTTGGTCTCGACCTGCGACAGCAGCAGGTCGAGCGCGATCACCTCGGCTGCCGACTGCACCTTCGGGAGCATCACCTCTTCGAGGCGGATGCCGGCCTGGCCGACGACCTCGATCACGTCGAACACCGTCCACTCGGTGTCCCACGCGTTGATGCGGACGCACAGCACCTTGTCGCCCCAGTCCTGGGTCTTGATCGCGTGGACGACCTTGGTCCGCGCGGCCTCCTTCTCGAGCGGCGACACCGAGTCTTCGAGGTCGAGGAACACCATGTCGGCGGGGAGGCCGGGGGCCTTGCCGAGCATCTTCTCGCTCGACCCGGGGACGGACAGACACGAGCGGCGCGGCAGCTCACGAGTGCGTGCGGACATGGACGTCAGCCTAGGCGGCCGACGTATGCTCCCCCGCCGTGAGCATCGATCGATTCCCTGTCGAGGCCGGCCACATCGCGCTCTTCGCGCGTGCGATCGGCGACCCGAACCCCGCCTACTACGGCGCGCTGACCGGCGACGAGCCGGTGCCCGCACCGCCGACGTTCGCTCAGGCGAGCGCCCAGTTCGATCCCGACTACTTCCTGCGGCCGAAGATCGGCCAGCCGTGGTTCGGCTCGGGCCGCGAGGCCACCGGCATCAAGCGCGACAGTGGCGGCGGCGGGGGCGGAGGGGGTGGTGGTGGCGGCGGTCTCCACGCCGAGCAGCACTTCGAGTACCACCGCCCGCTGCGCGCCGGCGACGTGCTGACGGGCACGACGCAGCCGGGCAACACCTGGGAGAAGCAAGGCCGCCGGGGCGGCAAGCTCATCTTCTCCGAGTCGGTGACCGAGTACCGCGATCAGAAGGGCGAGCTCGTCGTCACTGCGCGCGGCGTCGGCGTGCGCACCGAGACCGTCGTGCAGCAGGAGGCGTGACATGGCAACTGTGCCTGAAAGGTGGGCGTGGCAGTAGGCGACACCCGCAGCCTCGTGCTCACCGACGACCTCACCCGCACGCAGATCGTGCAGTACGCCGGGGCATCGGGCGACTACAACCCGCTGCACACCGACGACAAGTTCACGAAGGAGATCGCCGGCTATCCCGGAGTGTTCGCGCACGGCATGCTCACCATGGGCATGACGGGCCGCGTCCTCACCGACTGGTTCGGCGCCGAAGGTCTGCTCTCGTACGGGGTGCGGTTCGTGAAGCAGGTGTTTCCCGGTGACGCCCTGACCACGACCGCGACCGTCACGTCCGTGAACGATGGCGTCGCCGAGCTCACCGTCGAGACCGTGAACCAGGCCGGCGAGCCCGTCGTCACCGGCACGGCCAAGGCGCGCGTCGACTGATACTCCTCGTCGCCGCCGCCGCTGCGCTTCGGCGGCTCCTGCTCGCTGACGCTCGACAATCGGTACTTCGCGCACCGAGCGGCAACGTCGTGATGCTCGATCAGGCGTCATAACGCAGCGTCAAACGTCATAACGCAGCAGGTCGTCATACGTCTCACGGCGTATGACGACCTTCGCGTCGCCGTCCTTGCACGAAGACCACCGCGGGACGGGGGACCTTGTTGTAGTTCGACCCCATCGAGTGCCCATACGCACCCGTGACCGGGGTGCACAAGATGTCCCCGACGGCGATGTCGTCGGGGACTCTTGCGCTGTGCACGAGCACATCGCCCGACTCGCAGTGCTTGCCGACGATGCGCACCGACTTCGGCCGCCCAGCGTTCGTCTCGCGGGGCAGGAACGCCTCGTAGCCGCTGCCGTAGAGCACGGGGCGAGGGTTGTCGCTCATCCCCCCGTCGACCGCGAGGTAGGTGCGCAGACCCGGAAGTCCCTTGATCGTGCCCACCGTGTAGAGCGTGACGGCGGCAGAGGCGACGATCGACCGGCCCGGCTCGACGGCGAGCGGCACGGGCACGCCGTGCTGCTCCGCAGCCGCGTGGAGCACGTGCGCCCACTGCGACAACGTCGCCGCCTCCTCGCCCTCGACGTACGCGACGCCGAGACCGCCCCCGACGATGAGCTCGGGAAGCCCGCTCGTGCGCACGAACGGCGCGAGCACCTCGATCGCGGCACGAAACGACTCGACGGCAAACACCTGGCTGCCGATGTGCGCGTGCAGCCCGACGAGCTCGACGGACGGTGATCCGGTTGCCCGGTCGACGGCGCGCTGCGCGTCGCCCGCCGAGAGGCCGAACCCGAACTTCGAGTCGTCCTGCCCGGTCTTCACGTACTCGTGGGTGTGGGCCTCGATGCCGGGAGTGACACGGAGGAGCACCGCCGGAGTGAGACCGTCCTCGGCATGGAGCGCGTCGAGCCGATCGAGCTCGTCGAACGAGTCGACAACGGTGCGACCCACACCCGCGGCCCGAGCCGCCCGCAGCTCGACGAGGCTCTTGTTGTTGCCGTGGAAGACGAGCCGCTCGGGCGGGAAGCCCGCGGCGAGCGCGACGTGCAGCTCGCCGCCGGTCGCGACGTCGAGGCGCAACCCCTCCTCGTCGACCAACCGCACCATCGCTCGGCACAAGAACGCCTTCGAGGCGTAGATCGCGAGGTCGGCGCCGAACGCGGTGACGGCCTCGCGGCACCGCGCCCGCATGTGGTCCTCGTCGTAGACGAAGAGCGGGGTGCCGTGCTCGGACGCGAGGTCGACGAGATCGACGCCGCCGATGGAGAGCCTCCCCTGGGCGTCGACCGTCGCGGTGTCGGGCAGGAGGTGGCGCGGGATCGCGCTCACTGGCCGCTCACATCACGTCGGGTGCGTGCACGCCGAGCACGTCGAGACCGATGGCGAGCCCGATGCGCACGGCCTCGACGAGCCACAGCCGCGCCTGGGTGAGATCGGCGCTCACGCCTTCTCCCATCACATAGCAGTCGTGGTAGAAGCCGTGAAACCGGTCCGCGAGCTCGCGGACCCAGGTGGTCACCTTGTGCGGCGCCCGCTCGTCGAGCGCGGCGACCATCACGTCGGGCAGCTCGAAGAGCGAACGGAGCACGTCGAGCTCGCGCTCGTGTGCGAGAAGGGCCACGTCGGCGCTCGCGAGCGGGAGCCGAGCCACCCCGCGTTCGGCCGCGACCCGGTTGATCGACGCGATGCGGGCGTGCGCGTACTGCACGTAGTACACGGGGCTCTCCCGCGAGTCGTTGCGGATCGCGTCGAGGTCGACCGTCGTCGGCGAGTCGACGGACGACAGCAGCGTGAGCAGCCGGGTCGCGTCGGGCCCGATGTCGGCGATGAGCTCGCTGAGGTCGACCGTGTTGCCGAGTCGCTTCGACATGCGACCCGACGCCAACGACACCATCTGCCCGATCTTCACCTCGAGCTGCCCGCGGGGGACGCCGAGCGCCTCGACCGCGGCGAGCAGGCTCGGCACCTGCGCCTGGTGGTCCGCACCCCACACGTCGATCACACGGTCGTAGCGACGGATCTCGAACTTGTTGCGGTGATACGCGATGTCGCCACCGAGATAGGTGACGTCGCCGTTCGACTTGATCAGCACGCGCTCCTTGCGCGGGTCGCCGAAGTCTTCGGTACGCAGCCAGGTCGCACCCTCGCGGTCGAAGATCAGCCCCTTGCCCCGCAGCACCTCGATCGTCTCTGCGACCGCGCCGCTCTCCTCGATCGAGGCTTGGCTGTACCACTCGTCGTAGCGGATGTTGATCGACTCGAGTGTCGTGCGGATGTCTTCGAGCACGCGCTCGCCGCCCCACCGCCCTGCCTCAGCGACGTCGTCGGGCCCGTCGTACCGCTCGCCGAGATCGGCGACGAACTGTCCGGGATAGCCGTCCTCGGGAACGGGCTGGCCGTGCTTGCGAGCCAGGATGCTCGCACCGAAGCGCCGCACTTGGCCGCCGGTGTCGTTCACGTAGTACTCGCGGGTGACCTCGTGACCCGTGCGCTCGAAAAGCCGCGCGAGCGCGTCGCCGTAGGAAGCGAACCAGCCGTTGCCGACGTGCAGCGGTCCGGTGGGGTTGGCCGAGACGAACTCGATCATCACCCGCTCGCCCTGCCCGATGTCGGGCTTCGCGTAGCCGTCGACGCCGCTCTCGACCACCTCGCGGAGCACCTCGTGCAGCCACGTGTCGTGAAGGCGGAAGTTCACGAAGCCCGGCCCGGCGACCTCGACGCTCTCGACGTGAGGGATGTGCGCGCGGTTCAAAGAGTCGGCCAGCTGCGTCGCCAGCTCACGGGGGTTGCGACTCGCGGCCTTTGCGGAAGCCAGCGCGACGTTCGTCGACCAGTCGCCGTGCTCGGGGACCCTCGGGCGCTCGAGCACGATCTCACCGGGGGCCTCGACCCCGAGCGCGGCGAGCGAGGCGCGCACCGCGGCGGCGAGGTCGTCCCGGATCATTGGCTGATCGTAACGTTGCCCTTCGTGCGCGCCTCAGTCGTCACCGGCCAGACCCTTGCCTACGACCGCGTCGGTGACCCCGACCTCCCGGCCGTGGTGCTCTTGCACGGGCTCTCGGGGAGCCGGCTCGCCTATCGGAGCGTGGTCGGTGAGATCGCCGGGGACGTCTGGAACGTCGACCTGCGCGGCCATGGCGAGTCGACTCGTGCGACTCTCGAGACCTACGACGCCGACAGCTACGCATCCGACATCGCCGCGCTCATCGACTCAGAGATCGGCCGCCCCACGACCGTCGTCGGCCACTCCCTCGGCGGCGTCGTCGCCGTCGCGCTCGCGCAGGCCGACCCGACCTCGTGACTGCTCTCTTCCTCGAGGACCCGCCGCTCTACGAGGGCGACGACGCCCGCCGTGCGGCGAGCCCCACCGCGAAGTTCTTCCCCGCGCTCGTCGCCGCCGTGCGCGAGCGACAAGCGCACGGGGCCAGAGCCGACGACTATCGCTCGCTCGTCGTCGAGACTGCCGCCGACGAGGTGGAGGTGCGCTGTCAGTCCCTCGTGCTGTGGGATCCGACGACGATGGACGCCGCGATCGAGGGGATCGTCTGGCGCGAGTTCGATCCCGACGCGCCTCTCGGGTGCCCCGTCACGATCGTGCGCGCCGATCCGAAGGTAGGGGCGGTCTTCACGCCCGACGATGCCGAGCGATTCGCCAAGGGCAATCCGCACGCTCGCATCTACGAGGTCGAAGGCGCAACGCACACGGTGCACGCGTCACCCACGCTCGCGGCCTACCTCACACACCTCACCACGTTCCTGAGCGAGCGATGACCTCCGCAGTCGCGAGCACCATCAGGTGGGTGTTCGCGCGCGGCACTCGCGGGAACACCGACGCGTCGACGACCTTCAGCGCATCGACACCGCGCACCTGACAAAGGGGATCGACCACCGCGTCGTCGCCGAGCCCCATCCGCGCGGTGCCGCAGATGTGCTGCGCGTCGCTCGAAGCGCGATCGGCCCAGTCGGCCAGCTCGCCGTCGGTGAAGTCGGCCGTGGGCATCGCACCGCCGAGCCGATCGAACATGGGGGCGGCGGCGAGGTCCTGCACGGCGCCGGACGCCACGAGCTCGATGATGCGGCGCACCCCGTCGACCATGCGCACTCGATCGCGCTCGTCGCTGACCATGTCCTCGTCGATCAACGGGTCGACGGTCGGATCAGGCGACGCGAGCCGCAGCCTTCCCTCCGAGAAGCACTCGTTGATCCACACACCGACGAGACCGACCGGACCGACCGGCGTGCGGTTCATCCCGACGATCATCATGTCGTTGCGTCCCGCGCCGGCGAGCCCTGACGAGTAGCGCAGGCACACGTTGGTGTGACGGTCGAACGGCGTCGCGGGCTGCGCCTCGGTGCGCAGTGGCACCACGGCGTAGACGACGGGATGGTCCTGCAGATGCTCGCCGACCGGCAGGTCGATCGACAGCCCTGGCCCGATCCCGGAGCGCAGGAGGATCGCAGGCGAGTGCACGGCCCCCGCGCTGAGGACGACCTGACCGCCCTCGATCGTCGTCCACTCCCCGTCGAGACGCACGCGCACGCCGACGGCACGCAAGTCCTCGATGAGCACCCGATCGACCAACGCGTCGCCGACGATGCGCAGGTTCGGCCGGTCGCGAGCGGCCTCGAGGTACGCGTCGTTCGTGGTGACGCGCTCCTCGCGGACCGGGTCACCGTTGATCGCGTATGGCGACACGCCCTCTCCGGTGGGCGCGTTGTGATCCGCACACCATCCGTAGCCGGCGGCGAGGGCCGCGTCGCAGAGCGCCCGATCGACAGCACCCCACCGTTCCCGCGGGATGCGGAAGATCGGCATCGGCCCGTCGGTGCCGTGCCAGGGGTCGGCGCCGAAGTCGTGCTCGGTCTCGAGCCGTCGGTACGCGGGCAGCACGTCGTCCCACGCCCAGCCCGGCAGCGACCAGCCGTCGTGGTCTTCGGGCAGCGGGCGGATCGCGAGGATCCCGTTGATCGTCGACGAGCCGCCGACGCCGCGTCCGCGCCAGAACAGCTCGGGCTCTTGGTGGCGCGTGCGCCGGGCGAGCAACGCGGGGTACTGCAAGTCGTCGAACTTCGCTTCGCCGATGACGAGCCCAGGGTTCAGCGACCGGATCTCTGAGGCCGCATCGGCCGGCCTCCAGTCTGGACCGGACTCCAGGAGGAGGACGGACCGATGGGGATCCTCACTCAACCGTGCCGCGAGCACGCATCCGGCTGAGCCGCCTCCCACGATGATCACGTCGACAGGCGGACCCGACATCGCGGGAGTCTCGCGCGACTACCCTCGAACTCCCCGCCCTCGTAGCTCAGGGGATAGAGCATCGGCCTCCGGAGCCGGGTGCGCAGGTTCGAATCCTGCCGAGGGCGCTCAGTTGTCGATCTTCGCCGGTGTCGTTCGACGCACTGGTGAGAGGCAGTCGCTGGGACCGCCTCCGGAGACCCCCAGGAGGATCTCATGCGTTTCCTCGGCTACACACTCGGTGACGAGTCGGTGCCCATGCCCCCGCCGGACCCGGACCTGATGGCGCGCATGGACGTCTTCGCCAAAGGGGCGATCGATGCGGGCGTGCTCGTCGCGACCGGCGGCATCGGCCCGACGGCGATGGGGGCGAAGATCTCGCTGAGCAACGGCGAGTACACCGTTGTCGACGGCCCGTTCACCGAAGCGAAGGAGCTCATCGGGGGCTGGGCGTTGATGGAGTGCCGCGACCTCGCCGAGGCGATCGAGTGGTCGAAGCGGTTCCTCGGGGTGCTCGGCGAGGGCGAGGTCCGGGTGCGGCCGGTGTTCGGTCCGGAGTGACCCTTCTCGTCGTCGACCGCGCTGGTGGTTCAATCGGTGGAGTGACCGGCGACGCGGACGCTGACAATTCCACGGGCCGCGCGATCGAGACGGTGTTTCGCATCGAGTTTCCCCGTCTCGTCGCGGGCCTCGCTCGCCAGGTGGACGACGTCGGCCTCGCTGAGGACCTCGCACAAGACGCTCTCACCGACGCGATGGTGCAGTGGCCGCGCGACGGGGTGCCTCGAAACCCCGGGGCGTGGTTGATGGCGGTCGCGAAGCGAAAGGCGGTCGACCGGTTCCGGCGTGACCGGACGCTGAGCGCCAAGTACCAGAAGCTCGCTCCGCTGACGGTCGAGACCGCGCTCGAGCCCGACGTCGACGACGGCGCGATCGAGGACGACCGGCTGCGGATGATGTTCGTCGCGTGTCATCCCGTGCTGCCGATGGCGTCGAGAGCTGCGTTGACGCTCCGGCTGGTCGGCGGCCTCTCGACAGCGGAGATCGCCCGGGCCTACCTCCAGCCCGAGAGCACTGTCGCCCAGCGGATCGTGCGAGCGAAGAAGACGATCGCCGCGGCGGGCGTGCCGTTCGAGGTGCCCGAGGGCGAGGAGCGCTCGACGCGGCTGAAATCGGTGCTCGAGGTGATCTACGTCATCTTCAACGAGGGCTACACCGCGACGTCGGGAGCGCAATGGACTCGCCCTGATCTGTGTCATGAGGCGCTGCGCCTCGGGCGCCAGCTCGCGCGCCTGTCGCCCGACGAGGCCGAAGTCCACGGGCTCGTCGCGCTCATGGAGCTGCAGTCGTCCCGGCTCGGCGCTCGGCTCGGGCCCTCGGGCGAGGTCGTGCTGCTCGCGGACCAAGACCGGCGACGTTGGGACCGCCTGCACATCCACCTCGGCCTCGCCGCGCTGGAGCGCGCCGAAGCGCTGCAGCCCGAGCCCGGTCCGTACACGCTGCAAGCAGCGATCGCGGCGTGCCACTCACGCGCCAGCAGCGTCGAAGCCACCGACTGGCCGCGCGTCGTGCTGCTGTACGAGCGACTCATGGACGCGACCGGCTCCCCCATCATCGAGCTCAACCGTGCGGTTGCTGTCTCGATGGCCTCGGGGCCTGCAGAGGGCTTGCGACTCGTCGACGCGCTCGCCGAAGCCGGCACGCTCGATCGCTATCACCTGTTCCACAGCGTGCGCGGCGACCTCCTCGAGAGGCTCGGTCGCGATGCCGAAGCCGCTGACGCCTTCGCGCGCGCCGCCGTGCTCGCAAGCAACGACGCTGAGCGCACATTGTCCGAGAACCGAGCCCGCGCCAGCGCCGCCCGCGTGAACCTCCGAGCGCTCCAGCTGTCGGATGCGCCGGCGTGGCTGGCGGGTGAGGACGCAGAGCAGCTGCGCTGGTTCCAGATGCCCGCCGCCTCGCTGGCGGACGTCGAGCGGGCGATCGAACGATGGAGCGCGGGATGGCGCGACGAGGGGCCGGTTCGGCAGTGGGGCATCTGGGTCGACGGGGCCCTTGCCGGCGGCGTCGAGCTCCGCGTGCGGGAGGACAGTCGCGCAAACGTGTCGTACGTCGTGTTCCCCGCCTTCCGCCGCTGCGGGCATGCGACCGCAGCCGTGCAGCTCGCCGTCGCGTGGGGCGTCACACACCTCCCGGTCGACGGGTTCGTCGCGATCGTCGATGAACGCAACATCGCGTCGCTGCCGCGTGGCCGAACGCGCTGGCTTCGTGCTCGACAGCGAGGCCGAGGCGTGGGAGCACACCGAGTCGGGGCCGATGCTCCGGTACTTGTTCTCGCCCGCACGCTCTTAGGCTCAGGCCGTGTACGGGATCGCCCTGAGCGTCGCCGCCTGCTTGCGCGCCGGCACCAAGGTCGACGTCGCCTGGATCGTCGAGAGCGACGACTTTCCTGATCGGGACGCGACCGACGCGATCGCGATCACCCCCGGTGGTGGGCGCGTTGGCTCACTGCTCGGCGGAGCACTCGACGGCCGAGCCGGACCTCCCCCGCAACCGGCTCGTCGACGTGACCATCACCGACGTCGATGCACTCGTCGCCGGGCTTCCCCGCGGCGGCACGGTCCGATGCCTCGTGATCCCGGCAACCGACCTCCCAACGGACCTCTGGAGCGCTGCTGCTCGCTCGGCCAAGCCCATCGGCCTCGTCACTCATCTGGACGGCGAGGACGTGACCGGGACCGAGCTGCTCGAGGTCGGTCCACCGACAAGCCCGAGCCACACCGTCGTCGCCAGCGATCGTGTCGTCACCATCCTGTTCCCCGTGACGAAGGTCGTCATCGTGGGGACTGGCCCGATCGCCGACGCCTCGGCGCCGCGGCTGCCCTGCTCGGCTGGCAGACGCAGACACCAACGACGTGTCGACCGCCACCGGCCTCATCGCGGCGCTGGCTCCGCTCGACAAGCTCGTGGTCGCCGCGCACGACATCGAGCTCGCCGGCACCGGCGCTCGTCGGCTGCGCTCGACAGCGACGTCGGCTACATCGGTGCGATCGGCGGTCGCAACGGATGCGCCAAGTCACGCGCCGACTGGCTCGCCTACCGCGGCGTCACCGATATCGACCGCATCCACGGGCCCGCAGGCCTCGACATCGGTGCGGACACTCCCGCGAAGGTCGCCATCTCGATCCTGGCCGAAGCGATCGCCGTCGAGGCAGGCAGAGACCGGTCCCGCGTACACTGGATACCGATGACGCAACCAGTCCGATGATGCCGCTCGAGGTGCTGCGGGCAGTGTGGGCCGCGCAAGACGAGACCGGCTCCGACCTCGACGACGACTGCAGCCCGACGAAGAACTGCAAGAACATGCGTGACATCACCTTCGACGGGTACGCCGACTCGGGCAGCGACCTCACGAGCGCCTGGCGAGAAGTCTCGCCCGCGAGGGGAAGCTCAGCACCTCGGGCGGCAGCATCCGCGACCTCGTCCTCGGCCCGCCCGAGTCCCGCTGAACAACGTCGGCGAGCTCACTGACCTCCTTCGAGGAGGTGGGTACCTGGCCGACCGCGGACTGGCCACTGCGGTCTACGTCGCGCTGTCGCTCGGCCGCCCGCTCTTGCTCGAAGGAGAGGTAGGCGTCGGAAAGACCGAGGTCGCGAAGGCGATGGCCTCGGTGCTCGATCGTCGTCTCATCCGCTCTGCAGTGCTACGAGGGCATCGACACGAACCAGGCCCTCTACGAATGGGACTACGCGCGCCAGATGCTGCAGATCCGCGCCCTGTCCGAGCAGCAGGTCGCCGACGACGAGCAAGTCGACAAGCTCTTCGGGCCGAAGTTCCTCCTCGAGCGACCGTTGCTCGACGCGCTGCGCACCGGCGACCGCGCGGTGCTGCTCATCGACGAGATCGACCGGGCCGACGACGAGTTCGAGGCGTTCCTGCTCGAGCTGCTCTCCGACTTCCAGATCACGATCCCCGAGATCGGCACGATCACGGCCGACCGGCCACCGCTCGTCGTGCTGACCTCGAACCGCACCCGTGAGCTGCACGACGCGTTGAAGCGCCGCTGCCTCTATCACTGGGTCGGCTACCCGAGCGCCCGAGCGTGAAGTCGAGATCGTGCTCGTGCGCGCTCCCGCCGTGTCCGACGTGCTCGCACGCAAGGTCGTGGCCGCCGTGCACCGCCTGCGCGAGCTCGACCTGGCGAAGCCCCCGGGCGTCGCGGAGACGATCGACTGGGTGAACACCCTCACGGTGCTCGGCGAGACCGACCTCGACGCGCGCTCGGCGGACGACACGCTCGGCGCGGTCGTGAAGGAGCGCGACGACCTCGAGCTCGTGCGCGAGAACCTCGAGAACGTCATCTCTGGTGGCTGAGTCGCCCTACGTCGACCTCTTCGTCGCGTTCGGCAACGAGCTGCCGCGCCGACGGCATCGCGGTCGGATCAGGAGACGTGGTCACGTACTGCGAGGCGATGGCGGCGCTCGATCCCGACCGACCTCGTCGACCTCTACTGGGCCGGGCGCACGACACTCGTCGCGCCGGCGTGAGCAGATCCCGACCTACGACCGGGTGTTCCGCCGTTCTTCCTCGACGAGCACGACGGGCTGCCTGAGCCGTTCAGAGTCGCGATCAGCCCGGCCGCACACGCCGAACGCGGTGCTCGAGATCCCCGCCACCGAGCCTGGCGCGGACGACGATGCCGACGATCGGCCGGCGCGCCTCGGCCTCGTGGCATCCGACGTCGAGCTCTTCCGCACCAAGTCGTTCGCCGACGTGCACCCCGGAGGAGCTCGCCGCGCTGCGGCGCATCGCCCACCGCATCCGCCTGGTGCCACCGCGGCGTCGCACTCGACGCACCGCGCCAGCCCACGCAGGTCGCCGGCCAAAACGACATCCGCAGGACAGTGCGAGAGACCATGCGGATGCACGGTGAGCCCGCGGAGCTCTTCTGGCGGCAACGACGAAGGCGGCCCCGCCCCGTCATCCTGATCCTCGACGTGTCCGGATCGATGTCCGACTACTCGCGAGCGCTGCTGCAATTCGCGTACTCGACACGCCGCGCCACGTCGCGCGTCGAGGTGTTCTGCTTCGGCACCCGCCTCACTCGGATCACGAAGGCGCTCGAACGACGCCGCCCGGACGACGCACTCGACGAGGCGGCCAAGCTCGTCTTCGACTGGGAGGGAGGCACCCGGATCGGCGACTCCCTCGACGCGTTCGTGCGGGGATGGGGGCGGCGAGGCGTGAGCCGAGGGGCGATCGTCGTGATCTGCTCCGACGGGCTCGACCGGGGTGACCCCGCGGTGCTCGCGGCGGCGATGGAGCGACTCTCGAGGCTGAGCCACCGGATCGTGTGGATGAACCCACACAAGGGCACGGCCACCGACTTCCGCCCCAGCACGCTCGGGATGATGGTCGCGGCGCCGCACGTCGACCTGCTGTTGTCAGGACACGACCTCGCCAGCCTCGAAGAGCTCGCCGAGCTGCTGCCCGAGCTGGGATGAAGTTCAGCGTGTCGCTCGTCGCCGACGGCGACCGCGAGATGACGATCGACGAGATCGTCGAGCTCGCCGACGCGGTCGCGACGCACGGCGGGATCGCATCCGGCATCGGCAGCACGAGCTATGGCGCACAGATCGTCGTCGAGGCACCGACGAGCGACGACGCCGTCGAAGTCGCTATCGCGGAGTTCGTCGCGGCCGCGAAGCGTGCCGGCCTCCCCGACTGGCCCGTCGCCGCGCGTCGAGACGATCGCCGAGGAGACTGACGAGTGATCCGCCTCGGCTCGCTCGCGGGGTATCCGTTCGAAGGTCCGCGCGTCCTCGCGGGCTGGACTCCGCCCGCGATTGCCGCCGTCTACGCGATCCTCAGCAAGGACTCGGGCGGCGAGCAGTACGCAGTCATCTTCGTGGGCGAGTCCGCCGACCTGTCGAGCGAGCACTTCCCGTTCAACCACCGACGCGCCGCTTGCTGGATCAAGCGGGCGGGCGATCGTTACAAGCTCTCGATCTGTACGTACGAGGTGCCCGGCGGGCTCCTGTCACACCGCGAGCAGATCGTCCGCGAGCTCGTGGCGATCTATCACCCGAGCTGCAACGCGGATCAGTACGACCCCGCGTGGAGGGACGAGTGGATAGGCGAGTACCAAGCGCCCACCGCCGGCCCACTCAGCACGCCGCGCGACCCCTGAAGCGCCTCGGGATTGATGATTGGCGGGGCATATGCCGCCCTTCAATCATCAATCTCGGTGGGGTCAGCGGGGTGAGTAGCCGACCGCTTCGTGGAAGCGCGAGCGGCGGGTGCCTGCGGCCGGCGTGGCCGGGGGACGCTCGGCGTCGGGCGCCGGCGCCTGGTAGGTCGCGCCGGCAACGATGCCCTCGGCCATGCCGTACAGCAACGGCAGCGCGCCAGCGATGACAGCCCCGGTGCGGTTGATGTGCTCGACGCCGGGCGTGATCACGGCGGCGTTCCGCTCGATCGTCGCGACGAGCTCGTCGCACTCCTCGAGGGTGCCCGCGACCGTGGTGAGCTGGCCTCCGACGATCCAGAGGTACGCGGCGAGGCCCGCGACGAGCAACACGAGCTCGACGACGGTGAGCACCACCAACGTCGTCATGACCGCACCTTGTCGAGCACTCGGCCGAGGAACAGATGGTGCTCGAGGCCCTCGGCGAGCACCGCTTCGACCTGCTTGGCCGTCTCACCGATGAGCGCCGTGTCGGCCGTGTTGTCGGCGGCTTGCTTGAGCGTGTCGCGGATCTGGATCGTGCGCTTGTCGATCGTGTTGACGAGCAGCACGAGGATCGTGAGCAACGCGACGACCGCGAGCAGCACGACCGCCCCCGCGGCGAGTGCTCCCCACCACCAGTTCTTGGTCGTGTCGGACAGCGCAAAGAGCATGGTCAGCCCCCCAGCTTGATGCGTCCGCGCCGGAGCCCGGCGGTGATGGCCTCGGCCGACTCGATCGTCGTGTGCAGCCCCGCGAGCGCGGCCGTGTTCGTGACCGACTCCGCAAGGCTGTCGTTGATGTCCTTCGCCTGCTTGCCGATGAGGTGGGCGAGCACGAGGATCGGCACGACCAGTGCGACGACGGCGATCACGACGATGACCCCGATCGTGTACCCGGCTTGCCAACCGGCAGTGTCCTGCGCGAGCACGTGCATGTCAGATCGACTCGCAGAAGTCGCGGACCGGCTTCAAGTTCGCGTTCACCGACTCGAGCGCGGCAGGCACGGGTCTCGTCTTGTCGGCGACGACCCGCACACCGCCGAGCAGCGCGGCGAGCGTGCGGTGCACGGCAACGAGATGGCCGATCACTCGTACGAGGCCGAGCGCGGCAGCGGCGACGATCAAGCCGATGAGCACGATGGTGACCCAGGCAGCGATGGGCATGTCGTTCCCCCTTACGGCAGCAGCTTGGCGACGGAGCCGGCGTAGCGCACTGCGCCGACCTGGACTTCTTTGATCGTCTCGTCGGTCTCGGCGAGCAGCGCGGGCGCTTGGTCGACATTGCCGATGAGCCCCACGCCGTGACCGAGGATCGAGTCAGACGCGCCTCGGATGCGTTCAAGGGCGGCGAGCACTCGGTTGAGCAAGCCGAGGAGCACCGGCACCACGACGAGCAGCAGCACGATGTTCCCGATCCACCACAGCACCATCATCAGATGTCTCCTCAGCTCGCTGCGGGTCGATAGGGCAGGAACAGACGCCGGAAAAGACGGCTCAGCGCCATGACCAGCGCACGCAGACCGATGCCGACACCACCTGCGGCCTCGGCGCTCTTTGTCTCGACGGACTCGCCTCGCTCGATCGCCGCGATTGCGACGTTGCATGTTCGCGGCGAAGTCGCGCATCAGCACGGTCGACACATCGGTGATCATCCCGCGGCCGTATTGCGCGGCAGCACCCTGGAGCTGCAGATCCTGGTCGACCGAGACCTTCGTACCGCCGGCGACCTGTGTGAGCCGCGCGGTGAGAAGCATCGCGGCCTGCCCGCGGCCCTTCTCGTCCGCCCCGGCCGCGTCGACGACGATGCGCTTGCCGGCGTCGTCACGTTCCTTGATCTCGGCGGTGCCTGCGAACTGGAGCTTCACCGGCCCCATCCGCACCGCGACCTTGCCCTTGTACTTGTCGTTGCCCAGGTCTTCGGTGAGCTCAGCGCCGGGCAGGCACGCCGCGACCTGCGGGATGTCGTCGAAGAAGTGCCACACCTTGTCGACGGGCTGCGCCACGTCGAAGTCGGTCTTGATCAGCACCGCGCCTCCTTGGCGAACGACGTGCGACAGCCCTCGCAGCAGAAGTAGTAGGTGACTCCCTCACGATCGAGCGAGAGCGCATCTGACGAGATCGTGACGGTCATGCCACACACAGGGTCGACCGCGGTCTCGGGCAACGACCGAGCAGTGTCGACGTGATCGGAGGCGAGCGCCCCTGATGCCCGCAGCTGCACGAGCTCGGCCAAGATCGACACCGCGATCTCGCTGTGCGTCGTGTGGCCGAGATCGAGGCCGACGGGCACCCGCACTCGATCGAGCAGGTGCTGCGGCACTCCCCGTTCGGCGAGGACTTCGAGCACCGCTTCGCCGCGCTTCTTCGACGCCACGAGGCCGACGTAGGCAGGCGAACCGTTCACCGCGTGCTCGACCGCGTCTTCATCGCCGTGGCCCTGCGTCGCGACCACCACGACCGCGCGGGCGTCGACCTCTGTCCCAGAGAACTCAGGACCATCGTCCAGCTCCGCCCTCCACCCGAGCACCTGGGCGAGGTCGCGCAACGTGTGCGACATCGGCGAGCGACCGACGACCACGAGGTGGGGCGTCGAGACCACCGGCTCGATGTAGACCTCGAGTGCCCCGTCGCTCTGGCACGTGAGGGGGATGACGGCCATGCCCTCGGGCACGTGTCCGAACAGCGCGGGGTCGCCGAGGAGCAGCAGGCGCGGCTCGCCGTCGACGATCGCGCGCTGCGCCTCTCGGATCACGGTCGGCTCCGCGCACGCACCGCCGATCCAACCGAAGATCTGCCCATCGGCGGTGACGAGCGCACGCGAGCCTTGCTGCCCCGACGAGGGGCCCTGTCGCCAGACAACGGTCGCGAGGGCGCAGTCGTCCCCGCGCTGAGCGAGCTCAGCGGCCCGCGCCACGACCTCCCAGCTGTCGGTCATCCGGCTCCTCAGTCGTCCGACCGGACGGGGGGCGCACCCGACACGTCGTGACGCTCGGACAGCGCCTCGTAGACGCGGTCCGGGAGCAGCGGCATGTCGATGTTGCGCACGCCGGTGTCCTTGATGGCGTCCATCACCGCGTTGACGAACGCGGCGGGCCCACCCACTGTCGCGCACTCGCCGATGCCCTTCGCCCCGATGGGGTGATGCGGGCACGGCGTGACGACCTCGTGTAGCTCGAACCCGGGCGTCTCCCACGCAGTCGGCAGGAGGTAGTCCATGAAGTTCGCACCGATGCAGTTGCCGTCCGCGTCGAACGTGATGAATTGCATGCTCGCCATCGCGTAGGCCTCGGTGAGCCCACCCATGATCTGACCCTCGACGATCATCGGGTTGATCCGCACGCCGCAGTCGTCGACCGCGACGACGTGGAGCACATCCCACACGCCGGTCTCGGGATCGACCTCGACGGTCGCGATGTAGCAGGCGAACGGCCACGTGAGGTTGGGCGGGTCGTAGTACGCGTTGTTCTCGAGCCCTGGCTCCATGCCGTCGGGCATGTTGCTGTACGCCGCCATCGCGCACTCTTGGATCGTCACGCCCCGATCGGGCGCGCTGCGCACGTAGAAGCGGCCCAGCTCCCAGTCGATGTCTTCCTCGGACACCTCGAGGAGGTGGGCGGCGAGCTTGCGCGCCTTCGCGCGGATCTTGCGCGACACCATCGCGACGGCCGCACCCGCGACCGGCGTCGACCGCGACGCATAAGTGCCCATGCCGAAGGGCGCGGTGTCGGTGTCGCCTTCCTCGACGACCACGTCCTCGGCCGGGATGCCCAGCTCGTGCGCAACGATCTGGGCCCAGGTCGTCTCGTGACCCTGGCCCTGCGACTTGGCTCCGGTGCGCAGAAGAGCCTTCCCCGTCATGTGGACCCTGAGCTCGGCCGAGTCGAACATCTTGATGCCGAGGATGTCGTACTCACGGCTGTTGCCCGCTCCGAGCGGTTCGGTCATCGTCGAGATGCCGATACCGAGCAACCGCCCGCGCGCCTTGGCCTCTTCCTTCTGCTTCAGGAAGTCTTGGTAGCCGACTGCCTCGAGGCCGACGTCGAGGCACTTGCCGTACTGGCCCGAGTCGGTGAGGAACCCGAACGCGGTGCGGTGTGGAAAGTCGTCGTCGCGCACGAAGTTCGCGCGGCGGAACTCGGCCTGGTCCATGCCCAGGTCGTCGGCCGCGGCCTGCACCATCCGTTCCTGGAAGAACATCGCCTCGGTCACGCGGAACGAGCACCGGTACGCGACGCCGCCTGGCGCCTTGTTCGTGTAGGTGCCGCGCGCGGTGAGATGCGCGGCGGGGATGTCGTAGCACGCGAACGCCGAGTGCATGAGGCCGATCTTGAACTTGCTCGGCTGCGCATCGGAGAAGAACGCACCGTGGTCGGAGATCGTGTGCATCCGGACACCGAGGATCTTGCCGTCGCGCCGCAACGCCATCTCACCGTGCAAGTAGATGTCACGCGCGAACCCGGTCGAGATGAGGTTCCCGCTTCGGTCCTCGATCCACTTCACAGGCCGCTCGAGCAGGATCGACGCCAGGATCGACACCACGTAGCCCGGGTACACCGGCACCTTGTTGCCGAAGCCACCGCCGAGGTCGGGCGAGATGATGCGGATCATGTGCTCGGGCAGCTCGGCCACGAGCGCAACGGCCGCGCGGATGATGTGTGGTGCTTGGGTTGTCATGTAGACGGTCAGCTTCGACGTCGCCCGGTTGAAGTCGGCGATCGAACCACAGCACTCGAGCGGCGACGGATGCGACCTCGGGTAGTGCAAGTCGAGCTTCGACACGACGTCGGCCTGCTCGAACGCGCGGTCGGTGCCGCTCTTGTCGCCGACCTCCCAGTCGAAGACGACGTTGTCGTGCTGGTTCTCCTTGTCGTCACGGATGAGGGGCGCGCCGGGCGCGAGCGCCTGCGTCGGGTTCACGATCGCGGGGAGCGGCTCGTAGTCGACGACGATCGCCTCGCACGCGTCCTTGGCGATGTAGGGGTCGTCGGCGATCACCGCCGCGACCTCCTGCCCTTGGAACCGCACCTTGTCGGTGGCGAGCACGGCCTGCGTGTCGTACGACAGCGTCGGCATCCAGGCGAGGTTGCGGGCAGCCATCATCTCGCCGGTCAGCACGAGGCGGACGCCGGGGGTGTCCCACGCCTTGCTCGTGTCGATCGAGCGGATCCGTGCATGCGCGAGGGGGCTGCGCAGGATCTCCATGTGCAGCATCCCGGGCAGCACCACGTCGTCGACGTAGTTGCCCTTGCCACGGATGAAGCGGTTGTCCTCGACTCGCTTGCGGCTCGAGCCGAGCCCGCCGATCTTGATCTCGTCGAGCGCGGTCATCGCGTCACTCTCACGGTCACTCTCCTCGCCGCTTCGCGGCGGCCCACAGCACGGCTTTCACGATGTTCTGGTACCCGGTGCAGCGGCAGAGGTTTCCCGACAGCGCCCACCGCACCTCGTCCTCGCTCGGGTTCGCGTTCTCGTCGAGGAGGGCCTTCGCGGTCAGCATCATCCCGGGCGTGCAGAAGCCGCATTGCAGGCCGTGCGCGTCCTTGAACCCTTCTTGGATCGGGTCGAGCTCACTCGCGGTCGCGAGACCCTCGACCGTGGTGACGTCGTGGCCGTCGGCCTGCACCGCGAGCATCGTGCAGCTCTTCACCGGCACGCCGTCGAACAGCACCGTGCACGCGCCACAGTTCGTCGTGTCGCATCCGGTGTGCGTGCCGGTGAGGCGGAAGCCGTTGCGCAGGAGGTGCGCGAGCAGCAGCCGGGGTTCGATCTCCGCAGCGCGGCGCACACCGTTCAGCGTGAGCGTGACGCGCCGCACCGGGATGTCGCCGGCAGGCTCGGGGCTGATCTCTTCGAAGAGGCTCGTCATCTCAGGCCGCCCTGTCTGCCGACTCGGCCACCCGACTCAGGATGCGGGTCACGAACGTGTGCACGATGTGCCGCTTGAACTCCGCGCTGCCGCGATGATCGGTGCGAGGTCGTGCCGCTTGCGCGGCCAGGTCTGCCGCCTGAGCGATGCGGTCGGCCGTGAGCGACGAGCCGACGAGCGCCTGCCCGGCGTCGGTTGCGTCGATCGTCGACGAGCCGACCCCAGTGAGCGCGATGCCCGCACGGGTGATCGACCCTCCGCTGCGTTCGAGTGCGACCGCGACACCGGCGGTTGCGAAGTCGCCCACACGGCGTTCGAGCTTGAGGTAGCCGCCGGCGGGCTCGTCTTTCGGCGCGGGGATCACAGCCTCGATCGCGATCTCGTCGTAGGCGAGCACGTTCTGGAACGGCCCGCTCACGAGGTCAGTCATGGGGATGGAGCGCTGCCCGCTCGGGCCTCGGGCGATCACGTGGCCGCCGAGCGCGGTGACCACCGAGGCCCAGTCGCCCTGCGGGTCGGCGTGGCACAACGACCCGACCAGCGTGCCGCGGTTGCGCACGATCGGATCGGCGATGAGCGGAGCCGCCGCAGCCATCGTCGGGTAGCTCGCCAGCAGGGCGCCCGCGTGCTCGAGGTGGGTGTGCCGGCACAGCGCACCGACGTGCATCGCGCCGTCCGCACCCACTTGGGCGTAGGCCAGCTCGGCGATCTCGTTGATGTCGACGAGGAGCTCGGGGGACGCGAACCGCAGCTTCATGAGAGGGATCAGGCTCTGGCCGCCGGCCAGCACCTTGGCCTCACCGCCGCCCTCGTGCAGCAAGCCGATCGCATCGTCGAGCGTGCGCGGCGCTTCGTAGCGGAACCGGGACGGGTACACCGCGCGCTCAGCTCTCTGGTGTCGATGCGGGATCGGGCACCGCGACCGGCATGGACTCGTAGTCGGGATCGGGTCGCTTCTGTTGATGCGGAGGCCACGGACCTTGCACCGGCTGGCCCGCCACCTTGAGGTAGTCGATGAGCTGAGGCCACGCCCAGACCGTTGGGCTCTTCCCCGTCTTGGGCGCGTGCTCGATCACCTCGTACAGGCGCGGGTTTCCCTGACTGTGGCCCGACGACTCGACCGCCAAGACATCCACCCCCCGTGCGCATCGCTCGAGGCGGACTGTAACCCCGGGTTCATGGAAGCCGCGCGCGCGTGCGCAGGGCGTACGACTCGAGACGGACGCGACAGTCGCGCGGTCAACCTCGGGACCGACGACGGCGACCCCGTCGCGCGCGGACGATGAGCTCATGGTCACTCGATGGTCTGCTCTCGTCGCCGCCGTCGCGCTCTTCGTCGGTCTCGGGTTGCTCGGCGACACCCCCGACACGCGTGACTCCACCGGACAGGTCGCGTCCTACTTCGTGGCCCACTCCACGTCGGTGCTCGCCGCTGCAGTGCTCCTCGGAGTCGCCGTCGCGGCACTCCGTCGTGTTCGCCGCCTCGCTCGGCAACCGTGTGTCACAGAGTGCCGCGACCGTCGTCGCAACGGTCATCCTCACCGCTTTGGTCCTCCCGTACGTCGCGCTTGCCTACGTGGTCGGGGCGGAAGCGAGCGACGCGGCGAAGCCACTGTTCGAGATCACGCTCGCCGCCACGCCGGTGCTCGCACTCCCGCTCGCGCTGCTCGTCGCCTCGGCAGGGCTTGCCGCGTTCGCCGCGCACCGTCGGTTCGGCGTCGCGAGCCTGGTGCTCGCCGCGCTCATGGTCATCTCGTCCGCGTCGTTCGCGGCCAGGGGATTCTTCTCCCCGGACGTCCAGCAGCAGGTCGTCTTCCAGGGCTTCCTGGTGTGGCTCGTCGCGGCGAGCGTCGTCCTAGGAACGTCGAGCAGGCGGATGCAGAAGAGGACGGTGTCTAGTCTCGCCACATGACCGAGCCGCGCGACGCCGCGTTCCGCGACACCGCACTGATTGTGATCGACGTGCAAGAGGAGTACTTCTCCGGCCGCCTACCGATCGGGTACCCGCCCCGCGACGGCAGCCTCGAGCGCATCGGTGCCGCGATGGACCACGCGACCGCGACCGGTGTACCGGTCGTCGTCGTGCGCCACGTCGGCGAGCCCGGTGGCTCGACGTTCCAGCCCGGCACACCCGCGCAAGAGCTCCGTCCTGAGATCACCTCGCGTCCCCACGACCACCTGATCGACAAGCAGCTGCCCGGCAGCTTCACGGGCACCGACCTCGAGCAGTGGCTCCGCGATCGCGACATCAACCACGTCACGATCGTGGGCTACATGACGAACGTGTGCTGCGACACCACGGCGCGCCAGGCGCTGCACATGGGGATGGGCGCGTCGATCCTCCACGACGCGGTCGGCGTTCCGCCCATGCCCGCCGTCGATGGCGGTGTGGTCGATCCCGAGACGCTGCAACGCGCCGCGCTCGCGCCGCTCGGCCTCATCGGGGTCGACATGATGACGACGGACGAGTGGATGGCAGGCGAGAGGATGGCCGACGAGTGACCACGGTCTCCTTCGAAGCCGACCACGGCGTCGGCACCCTCACGCTCGACCGGCCCGACGCCGGCAACGCGGTGAACCTCACGCTCGCGCAGGACCTCCACAGCGCTGTCCTCGCGGCAGAGGCTGACGAGACCGTGAAGGTCGTCGTGATCCGCGGCGCGGGACGCAGCTTCTGCGTCGGTGGCGATCTGAAGGCGTTCGCGGCGCGCCCCGACCTGCCCAGGCATCTCCGCGAGGTGACCTCGCACCTCCACGCCGCGATCGTGGCGCTCGCCCGCATGGACGCACCCGTCGTCGTCGGTGTGCAGGGCAGCGCGGCAGGCGCCGGTCTCGGTCTCGCGGCCGGCGGCGACATCGTGATCGCAGCCGAGAACGCTCGGTTCGTCGTCGCCTACACGAAGATCGGGCTCAACCCGGACGGTGGCACCTCGTTCCTGCTCCCTCGCCTCATCGGTCTCCGGCGCGCGCAGGAGCTCACGCTCCTCAACACCCCGGTCGACGCGGCGAGCGCGCACGAGATCGGTCTCGTGACGCGCGTCGTCGCCGACTCCGAGCTCGACGCTGAGGTCGCGGCGACCGCTCGCACCCTCGCCGCCGGCGCGAAGCACGCGCAGGGCGAGGCCAAACGACTGCTGCGCACCAGCCTCGACGAATCGCTCGCACTCCATCTCGAGGCCGAGGCCGCGGCGATAGTCCGCTCCGCCGAGCGCGCGGACGCGCGCGAGGGGATCAGCGCGTTCTTGGAGAAGCGCTCGCCCGAGTACGAGTGAGCGACTACGGGCGCTTGACGAGCAGGGCCTTCATCGTCATGTCGGTGACGAGGTCGACGAGCGCCTGCCGCTCCACCCCACTGCGATAGACGATCGCGGCGACGGCCATGCCGTGCACGGCGCGGATCATGATGCGTGCCTCGCCGTCATGGAGCTGCGGTCGCAGCTGGAGCAGCGCGTGCAGCCACTCCTCGAGGTGGAGCCGCTCGAGCCGATCCATCTTCGCCCGCGTCTCGGCGCTCAAGGTGCGGCGCTCATAGACGCCCACGAACGCGAGAGCCGGGTTGGCAGCGATGCTGTCGACATAGTGGCGAGCGAGCCGCTCGAGCGCCTGCCGCGGCGACGGCGCCGCGCTCACCACGGCGTGCGCGGCCTCGAGCCCTGTCTGCGCGGCGTCGAGCAGCACGACCTCGAGGATCTCTTCCTTGCCTTTGAAGTGGCGGTAGATCGCGGGGCCGCTGATGCCCGCCTCCGCGCCGATGTCGTCCATGCCGGTCGCGTGGTAGCCGCGCTCGTGGAAGAGCTTCACCGCCGCGGCCAGGATCTCGTCCCGCCGATACGGACGTCGCTTCGTGCCTGTCGTCATCGGCTCAGGAAGGTCATGGCGCCTCCCCGTCCCAGGTCTTGCCGTTCAGCACGGAGTCGCGCAGCTCGACCTTGCGAGTGCGCAGGGTGCCTTGCGTCTTCGGCAGCGCGTCGACGAGCTCGACGTACCGAGGGATCATGAAGCGCGGCATGAGCGGCGTGAGGAACTCGATCAGCTCGGCGGGCGCGAGCTCCTCGCCCACCCTGACCACGACGCAGATCTTGATCTCGTCTTCGCTGACTTCAGAGGGCACCGCGACCGCGGCGGACTCCGCCACCTTCGGGTGCTGGTTGACGAACGACTCGACCTCGAACGACGAGACGTTCTCTCCCCTTCGGCGGATCGCATCCTTCATGCGGTCGACGAAGTAGTAGTTGCCGTCTTCGTCGTACTTGAAGCCGTCGCCGGTGTGGAACCAGCCGTTGCGCCACGCGCGCGCGGTCACGTCGGGCATGCCGAAGTATCCCGAGTTCAGCACCCAGGGGTCACCCGCACGAACGACGAGCTCACCCACGACGTTCGGACCGACCGGCTCGTCGTGCTCGTCGACGACACGGACCTCGTAGTGCGGCGGCCCGACGCGCGGCTTGCCACAGCTCGTGAAGTTGACGAGCGAGAGGCCGTCGGACGCGATCGGCGCGCCGATCTCCGTCATGCCGAACCCGGTGCCGATCCGCGTGATGCCGAACCGCTTCATGAATTGCTCGATCTGGGGGATGATCGGCCCGACGTAGATGCGATCGAGGGGGTTGTCCGCGTCGTCGGGCTGCTCGGGCGCGAGCATCAGCAGTCCCGCCATCGGCCCCACGAGCCCCGCCGCCTCGACGTTGTTGGCGCGGATGTCGTTCCAGAACTCGGACAAGCTGAACGTCTCGCGGAGCACGACATGACCATGCGCCCGCGCGGCGATGTAGAGCGACGCCTTCCCCGACACGTGGAACGCCGGGAACATCGCGTAGTACGCACCGCCGGGCGGGAGGAAGTCGGGCGGCTGGATGCGGACGAACTCGAACAGCAGCGCCCACGGCACGAGCACGCCCTTCGACGGCCCCGTGGTGCCGGACGTGTAGATCATCGAGCACAGGTCGAAGTAGTCGGGTCCCGGCTCGTCGGTGACAGGCACTGCTCCGTCGAAGAGCTCGGTGGCACCGATGAGACGGATCGAGCAATCGGGCAGGTCGTCCGAGTCGGGGACGATCACGGCCTCGAGGCCGGTGAGGCTCGGGGCGATCTCGACGAGCCGGTCGAGGTACCGCTGCGAGATGACCGCGTAGCGCGCACCCGAGTTGGTGATCAGGTAGCGCAGCATCTCGCCGAGGTACATGTTGTTGGTCGGCACCTCGACCGCGCGCAGCCAGGCGACACCCAGCCACACGAGGTACGACTCGAACGAGTTCGGCACCATCGTGACGACGTTCTCGCCGGCTCTGACCCCGACGTTGCGAAGCGCGCCGGCCCAGCGCCGCAGCTCGCTGTCGAGCTCGCCGTACGTCATCGAGCGGCCCTCGACGTCCTTCATAGCCACGCGGTCAGGCGTCTCGCGCGCCCACTTGGCGAGCATGTGCGGAAGGACCAGATCGCGGTCGAGCATCAGCCGGCGCTCCTCACGAACGCTTGCTCATGAACGCGGCGACCGCCTCCTTGTGGCCCTCACTGGCAAAGAGCCGGGCGAGGCCGTTTCCCACGAACGCGGCGAGGTCGGGCAGCCCGTTGCGGTCCATCCCGGCGGCGCGGCGGAGACCCTCCTTGATGTGCTCGACGGCTTCGGGCGGATTCGCCGCGATGCGGTCGGCGAGAGCCCGCGCCTGAGGGATCAAGTCTCCGGCCGGGACCACCTCCGACACGAGGCCGATCCGCAGCGCCTCTTCCGCGTTGATGATGTCGCCAGTGAGCAACAAGCGGGTCGCCATCTCTTGCCCGACGAGTCGGGGCAGCACCCAGTAGCCGGTGACGTCGGCCATCAGGCCCATCTTGACGAACAGCTGCCCGAACTTCGCGTGCTCGGACGCGATCCGCATGTCGCACAGCAGCGCGAGGTCCATCCCGATGCCGAGCGCGACGCCGTTCACCGCAGCGATCGTGGGCTTGCGGCAGGCGAGGATCACCTCGACCTCTGGTGTCATCGGCGGACGAGCCGAGCTGAGCTCGGCGATCGTCGCCTCCATGCGAGGGTCGCCCCACGCGGCCTCGACGTCGTCGCCCGAGCAGAACCCGCGGCCGGCGCCAGTCAGGATCACCGCTCGCACGTCCTTCGAGCCGTCGGCCTCTCGAAACGCGGCCTGCAGCTGCTCACCGAGCTCGAACGTCGCGGCGTTCAACCGGTCAGGACGGTTGAGGGTGATCGTCGCGACTTGGGCGTCCACGTCGTACAGCACTTCATCCGACATGCATCGGACGTTAACGATGGCTCGCACACGCGTCAAAGGATCGGCTAGACCCGTGACGTGCTCGCGCGCGTCGTCGACGACCTGCTCGCAGAAGAGGCCGCGCTCGACGCCCTTCTCACCCCGCTCAGCCCAGACCAGTGGGACCTGCCCACACCGGCGGACGGGATGGGCCGTCCGCGACCAAGTCGCGCACCTCGCGATCGCGGAGGACCTGGCGACGCTCGCGGCGACCGATCCCGACGCGTTCGTCACGCATCTCACGACGCTGATGAGCGATCTCGGGGCGGTCGAGGAGGATCATGCGGCGCAGGCCCGAGCGCACTCGCCCAGCGACCTCCTCTCGTGGTGGCGGCGGGCAGCGGGTGCGACAGTCGCCGCGATCCGCGACCGAGGCGAGGGCGAGCGCATCGCCTGGATCACGGGGCCGATGAGCGCGACGTCGTTCGCGACCGCACGTCTGATGGAGACGTGGGCACACGGCCACGACATCGCGGCCGCGCTCGGTGTCGAACCTGCCCCCACCAACCGGCTTCGGCACATCGCCGACCTCGGCGTGCGCACTCGTGGCTTCTCGTTCCGCAACCGCGGCCTGCCGTTGCCCGCGGTCGAGCCCCGCGTCGAGCTGCGCGGCCCCGATGGGGACACGTGGACTTGGGGGCCGGACGGCTCCGCCGAGCGGGTCGAGGGCGATGCGCTCGACTTCTGCCTCGTCGTGACCCAACGGCGCGGCATCGAGGCGACCGCGCTGCACGTCACCGGCGAGAGCGCGGCGGGGTGGATGGCGATCGCCCAATGCTTCGCCGGACCAGCAACTTGACCTGACGGAGAGCTGATGGACTTCGACGACTCCCCCCGTGAAGCCGAGTTCCGCGCCGAGGCACGGGCGTGGCTCGAGGAGCACGCGCGGCTCCGCACCGACGAAACCGAGAAGATCACCGTGCTCTCCGGCTTCGATGACAGTGCTGAGGCGCTCACCGAGGCGAAGGAGTGGCAGCGCCTGCTCGCGGCCGGAGGCTGGGCCGCGATCACGTGGCCCGCGGCGCTCGGCGGCCGAGACGCCGGGCCACTCGAGGCGCTGGTGTGGGCCGAGGAGCTCAACCGCTTCGAGCTGCCGACGAACATCTTCAGCATCGGCATCGCGATGATCGGGCCGACGATCATCGCCCACGGCACGCCCGAGCAGCAGGCTCGCTACCTCAAGCCCATGGTGGAGGGCCGCGAGGTGTGGTGCCAGCTCTGGAGCGAGCCCGGCGCCGGCAGCGACCTCGCCTCGCTCTCGTCGAAGGCCGTGCGCGACGGCGACCACTACGTGCTCAGCGGCCAGAAGGTCTGGACGAGCGGCGCGCACTACTGCGACTTCGGCCTCGGGCTCTTCCGCAGCGATCCGAGCGCACCGAAGCACCACGGCATCACCGCGCTCATCGTCGACATGCGCTCCCCCGGCATCGACATCCGCCCGCTGCGGCAGATCACCGGCGACGCGCACTTCAACGAGGTGTTCTTCGACGAGGTCCGCGTGCCGGTCGAGAACAAAGTCGGCGAGGAGCACGAGGGCTGGCGAGTCGGGCGCACCACGATGATGAACGAGCGCTACGCGGCCGGCGCGATGGGGGGCGCACTCGGGCCCTACCGTGCGCTCGCCCACCTCGCGGCCGAGACGGGCGCCGCCGCGGACCCACGCACGCGCCAAGCGCTCGCGCGCGTCTACACGTTGTCGCTGCTGTTCGACCTCACCACCGCACGGGTGCGCACCAGCCTCGCCCGGGGGATGATCCCCGGCGTCGAGGGTTCGATCCTCAAGCTGTTCGCCTCGCAGGTCGGCACCGCGTTGACCGAGACGGGATGCGAGGTGCTCGGACCCGCCGGCGTGCTCACCGGTGCCGATGGCCCCGAGGCGGGACGCTGGCCCGCGGCCCTGCTCGGCTCGATCGCGATGCACATCGGCGGCGGCACCGACGAGATCCAGCGCAACATCATCGGCGAGGTCGTGCTCGGCCTGCCGCGAGAACCGGCCGTCACCCAGTGACGGCGTGCGACCTGCCGTCACTTCGTGACGGTGATCGCCGCGCTGTCTCGCACGTAGGTGTGCCTCGCCCGCGAGAGCACGAGCGCGCCGGGGATGCACGGCAAGGCCATCACGATGAGGGCCGTGCGCAACGAGCCGGTGACGTCCGAGACGATCCCGACGACGAGCGGGCCGAGCGACGCGCTGACGGCGACGAGGAAGCTGAAGAGCGCGTAGCCGATGCCGCGCCGCGCGGCGGGGAGCACGTCGGCGACCGCCGCCGTCTGGCTCGGTATGCCGACGATGATCAAGACCGCCGCGCACAACATCAGCGGCAGCTGGAGCGCGAGCACTCCGACCGCGAGCGACGCTGCGAGCAGCGCGCCACCGAAGAGGAGCGTGATCGCCGCGAGATCGATGCGGCCACTCGGACGTTCGCGGTGCCAGCGGTCGCCCAGCACGCCGCCGATCCAGAAGCCGACCAGCGTCGCCATCGAGCGCGAGCACGCCGGTGAGCGCGGCGGCCTCGCCCTCGCTCAGGTCGAACTGGCGCTCCCAGAAGCTCGGCAGCCAGTATCCGAGCCCGTTGAAGCCCGCGAACGCGACGGCGACACCGACGAACAAGAACTTCAGCGTCGGCACGGCGAGCACCGCGCGGCAGTCCGCCCAGAGCGCGCCGGCCCCCCGACCGAGCATTTCCTCGTGCACCGGCTCTGCGTCGAACCCGCCTCGCGGAGGCTCGGTGAGCCGGAAGACGAAGAACGCGATCACCAGGCCCGGGATCACCATCACGAAGAAGGGCGCGCGCCATCCGAACGCCTGGCCGAGCGCGCCGCCGATCGCGATGCCCAACGCCAGACCGACGTAGCCGCCGGCGCGGATGAACGCGAACACCCGTGCACGCGAGCTCGCCGGGTAGAAGTCGGTGACGAGGCTCGCCGACAGGGGGTTGTTGATGTTCGCCGCCGCTCCGAGGATCACGCGGATGACGAAGAACATCAGGAAGGTGGTGGCGAGGCCGGACGCCAGCGTGAACACCGACCACGACGCGACGACGATGGCCAGAAGTCGCTTCCGGTTCGTCCGGTCGGCGAGGTACCCGGCCGGCAAGGTCACGATCAGCCCCGCGATCGCCATCGCGGCGGGGATCGCGCCCGCGGCCGTGTCGCCGAAGTGGAACTCCTTCTGCAGGAGCGACAGAACGCCCGGGATGAAGTTCGACTCCATCCCGTCGATGAAGCTGGCCGCGACGAGCACGAGCACCGGCGCGAGGCCGTATGGCCCCCACCGGCGAAGCCGCGAGGCGGCGTCGTGCGTTACTGCTCCGGAAGGTCGTCCGGGATCGGCAGGTGCTTCGACTGGGTCCATTGCGGCGTGCGCTTGCTCATGAGCGCGGTGACGCCCTCCATCGTGTCGGGCTGCGAGCCCGCCCACCAGGTGAGCTTCGTCTCCTCGGTGAACGCGGCGACCCGATCGGTCTCCATGAGGTTCTTGTACACCAGCTGCTTCGTGACGCCCAGGGCGACAGGCCCGGTGTTGGCCGCGATGTCGCGGGCCATCTCCTGTGCCGCGGGCAGCACCTCTGCGGCGGGCAGGGCCTTCGAGGCGAGGCCCATGTCAGCGGCCTCTTGTCCGGTGAACCACCGGCCGGTGAGCAGCAGCTCCATGGCCCGAGAGAGGCCCACGAGCCGCGGGAGCAGCCAAGTCGAGTTCGCGTCGGGGATGACGTTGAGCCGCACGAACGGCAACCGCAACCGAGCATCCTCGGCGACGATGCGGATGTCCGCGAGGAACGTCGTCGTGAGCCCGGCGCCGATCGCCATGCCGTTGATCGCTGCGATCATCGGCGTGCGCATCGTCCAGAACGAGTACCGATCGGTGATCTGCGAGTCGGAAGCCCCGACCTCCTCGTTGTGCCGCTCGTGGGCGTCGGAGCCGAACGCATCGCCACCGGTGGCCAAGTCGATGCCCGTGCTGAACGCCTTGCCCGCGCCTGTGAGCACGATCACGCGCACGGCGTCGTCACGCTCGAGCGACCAGATCGCGTCGTCGAACTCCGCGGTCATCGTGAAGTTGAAGGCGTTCAGCGCCTCGGGCCGGTTCAGCGTCACCGTCGCGACTCCGGCATCGACGTCGACCAGCAGGTGTTCGTAGGACTTCACGCGACACTCCTCTTCACGGAGACAGGCCGACCTGGCGGAGTCAGGCTGAATGTGAACGACGGCTAATCTAACCGGACGATGGAGCTTCACGAGATGGACGCGACGGCGATCGCGACTGGGGTGCGCGGCGGCGAGCTCAGGGCGATCGAAGTCCTCCAGCACCACCTCGAGCGAATCGACCGGTTCAACCCTGCACTCAACGCGTTCGTGCACCTCGACCCCGATCGCGCGATGGCCACGGCGACCGAGATCGATCGTCGAGTCGCCGCGGGCGACGATCCCGGTCCGCTCGGTGGCGTCCCACTCGGCATCAAGGAGCTCGAGTCGGTCGAGGGCTGGCCCGAGACGCATGCGTCGACCGCGTACAAGGACTGCATTGCGACAACCACAACGACGATGAGCACGCGCTTGCTCGGCGCCGGCGCGGTACCCGTCGGTCAGACCGCATCACCCGAGGTGGGTCGGCTCTTCTACACGACCTCGGTGCTGCACGGTCCCACGCACAACCCGTGGGATCTCACGAAGGCGCCGGGTGGGTCTTCAGGTGGGTCGGGTGCGGCGCTCTCGGCCGGCCTCGTGCCCCTCGCGACGGGCTCGGACATGGGGGGCTCGATCCGGCTGCCGGCAGGTTGGTGCGGCGTGGTCGGCGTGAAGGGCACGTACGGGCGCGTGCCTCGCAGCCCCGGCTACCTGGGCCACGCCAACATGGTCCACTACGGGCCGCTCGCCCGCTCGGTGCGCGACTGCGCCCGCTACCTCGACGTCACGGTCGGCGTCGACCAACGCGATCCCTACTCGTTGCCGCCCCCCGCGGTTCCCTACGAGCGCCAGATCGCCGAGCCGCTGCCCTCGGGCCTGCGAGTCGCGGTCGTCGATGACCTCGGCATGTCGCCCAGCGATCCGGAGGTCGCGGCCGCGCTGCACAACGCCGCCGCGGTGCTGATCGACGCGTGCGGCATGACGCAGTCAGACGGCACGCTCACGTTCCCCGACCTCGTCACCGTCGGCGCCGCGGTCCTCTATGCCGACGCGGATCCGGCCGGCGCAGAGCACGCGGGCACGATCCTCATGAATCTCATGAAGACACCCGGCGCTGCGCCGCTCATGGAGCTGGCGTTCACCGATCCCGACCTCACGCTCGAGGGCGTGGCGAAGACGAACCAGATGCGCCACCTCATCGACATGCAGCTCGCCGAGCTGTTCGCCGACGTCGACATCCTCCTCGTGCCTGCGTCGCCGGTACCGGCGTTCGGCGTCGAGGGCCCGATCCCGACGGTCGTCGCGGGCAAGGACATCGGCCCCGCGGCGCCGGCGCTCTTCACTGCACCGTTCAACCTCTCGGGCAACCCCGTCGTCTGCGTGCCCGCCGGATTGGTCGACGGAGTGCCGGTCGGGATGCAGATCATCGCCCGGCGCCACGAGGACGGCCTCGCCATGCAGGTCGCGGCGCGCTACGAGCACGCGCGGCCCTGGCAGCTGCTCGCGAACGGGTACTAGAGCTCCGGGCGCAGATGCGTCATAGATCCGGGCGCAGATGCGTCATAGATCCGGGCGCAGATGCGCCCATGGGCGCGCGGCCTCGAGCTGCGCGCTCACCCGGATCACGGTCGCTTCGTCCCAAGGCCGGCCGACGAGCTGCACACCGACCGGGAGGCCGAGCTCGTCGAAGCCGGACGGCACCGACGACGCGGGCTGGCCCGTCGTGTTCCACATGCTCGTGAACGGCGTGAGCATGAAGACCTCTTGGAGCTTCGTGAAGTCGAAGTCCTTGAGCGCGCCGACGAGCGGCGGAGGCTTGCCGACCGTCGGGGTGAGCAACAGGTCGTAGTCGTCGAAGAACGCAACGACCTCACGCGAACGCTGCTGGAGGTCGCCCATTCCCCGCACGTAGTCGGCCGCTGACACGCCTCTGCCCATCTCGAGGAGCATCCGGTTCCACGGATCGAACGTCGCCGGATCGGGCAGATCTGCCTCACGCGCTGCGAAGTTGCCGGCGAAGATGATGGCCGACTGAGCGAGAAAGCCCCCGTCGAACGACGGGGGCGCGGCCTCGACGAGCTCGTGGCCCATCTCGCTCAGCAGCTTCGCGGTGTCGAGCACAGCCTGGCGGTTTGCCGGCGCGATCTCCCCCGCCTCGAATCCAGGATGCGGATGGAACGCGATGCGCAGCTTCCCGGGGTCGGCTCCGGCCTCCTCGCGGTACGGACGAGCCGGCGGGATCTCCCAGTGCGCGTCACCCTTCGCGTAGCCCTGCATCACGTCGAGCAGCGCAGCAGTGTCGGCGACGGTGCGGCCGATCGGCCCGTTGATGGAGAAGAACTGCTCGGGGCGCGGCGACGCAGACACTCGTCCGCGCGAGGGCTTCAGCCCGAAGGTGCCGCACCACGAAGACGGGTTGCGGATCGATCCTCCGCCGTCCGAGCCCTGCGACACGGGGCAGAGGCCGGCGACGATCGCCGACGCCGCACCCCCGGACGAGCCGCCGCAGCTGCGTTCGAGGTTCCACGGGTTCCGACCTGGCGGGTAGGCAGGCGGCTCGCTCACATTGAGCGGACCGAACTCCGGGACCACGGTCTTGCCGAGAATCGTGAACCCGGCACGGCGGATGCGGGCCACGAGCTCGTCATCGCGCTCGGGGATGCGGTCGGCCCAGAGCGCGGTGCCATGCGTCGAGCGGATGCCCGCGGTGTCGTTCAAGTCCTTGATCGAGATCGGGACACCGCAGAAGTCGGGAACGTCCTCGCCGCTCGTCAGCGCCCTCTCGGCCGCGCGCGCGGCGTCGAGTGCGTGCTCACCGCTCACCGTGATGTACGCGCCGAGACGAGGGTTGATGCGCTCGATTCGGTCGAGGTACAGCTCCGCGAGCTCGACGGGAGACACGTCACGCTTTCGCAACATCGCGGCCTGATCGATCGCCGATGTGAACGCGAGATCGTCGGTTGCCATGTCAACCGACAGTACCCCTCGCTTGACTTTGTGTGAACGGTGCCTAGCATTCGCCAGATGATGCGACACGGGGGACGGCCCGCATTCAGGACTGCACTCGCTTTGGCTCTGACGCTCACGTTTGTCGCCGCTGCATGCGGCGACGACTCGGGCAGCTCGGCCAACACCACGGGCGGCGCCGCCACCACCGGCGCGGGCTCGGCCACGACAGGGGCCGCGACATCTGCGGCCGCCGAGACGACGACCACGGTCGCTCTCACCGGTCCGCCGATCAAGCTCATGGTCATGTTCGAGGGCACCGGCGCGGTCGCCACGCCGGAGGTCGCAGAGGGGGCCAAGGCCGCGGCCGACGCGATCAATGCTGCGGGCGGCGTCGATGGCTCGCCGATCGTCCTCGAGAACTGCGACCTGAAGAACGACCCGAACGCCGCCACCGCGTGCGGCAACCAGGCGGTGTCTGACGGCGTCGTGGCCGTCGTGAGCCCGGTCAGCGCCAACGCCGGGCAGTACTTCCCGATCCTCGAGAAGGCCCAGATCCCGGTCGTCGGCAACGTGCCGGCCGCGGCCGCCGACTTCACGTCGGTGGATTCGTTCCCGCTGTACGGCGGCATCGTCAGTGCGTCGGCCGGCCTGGCCAACGAGCTCGTGACGCTCGCCGGCGCGAAGGCGGTGAGCCTCGCCCGCATCGACCTCGCCGCGGCATCAGCCATCGCGATCTTCGCCAATCAGGCCCTCGCGCCTCTCGGGCTGAAGGTGATCAACGACGTCAGCATCCCGGTCGGGGCGCCTGACATGTCGACCTACGTGGCTTCGGTGCTGCAGGGCGGCACCGACGGCGTGCTCGTCGGCCTCAGCGGCCAGGACGCCACCAACTTCATCATCGCGTTGCGGCAAGCGAACCCGAAGATCCCGATCTCGGCGACCACGACGGACTTTGCAGGCGTGATGAAGGCCCTCGGCGCCGCTGCTGATGGCCTCTACGTGACAGGCTTCTTCAACAACGCCACGACCGACCCCACGGGATTCGGCAAGTACCAAGCAGCGATGGAGGCAGCGGGGTTCAAGGACCTCACCGGCTTCCGGTCGAACTCGTACTCTGCAGTGCAGGTCGTCGCCGAAGTGCTGACGGGTCTCCCCGACAAGACGGCTCCGGCCCTCTACGCCAAGTTGCCGACGGTGACCGGGCTCAAGGTCGACCTCCTACCGCCACTGCAGTTCGCCAAGCCCGCCGGCGCGATCCCGCGGGTGTTCAATGTGTGCGGCCTCTTCCAGCAGCTGCAAGGCGGCGAGATCAAGACGTTGAGCACGGGCTTCGTCGACATGTTCACGGGCAAGCCCTGCTAGATCCTCTCGCCATATGGACGTAGTCCGCTTCGCGCTCCTCGGGTTGGGAGCCGGCTCGGTCTACGCGCTCATGGCGCTGGGCCTCGTCCTCGTCTATCGAGGCTCCGGTGTCCTGAACTTCGCGCAAGGCGCGATGGGGATGATCGGCGCCTTCACGTTCTACATATGGCGCGACGACGGCATGCCCACCGTGCTCGCGTTCGCCCTCTCGGTCGCACTCGGGATCGCGATCGGCGTCGCCACCCACGTCCTCATCATGCGACCGCTGCGTCGCGCACCGGGCATCTCGAGACTGATCGCGACGCTCGCACTGCTCACCGTCCTCATTGCGCTCGGCCTCGAGCTCTGGGGTGACAACCCTCGCATCGTCTCGCACATCCTCCCGATCAGCACCGTCACCGTCTTCCCCGGCGTCGATCTGGGCGTCGATCGCCTGATCCTGCTCGGGGTCGCGATCGTGCTGACCATCGCGCTCACGTTCCTGTCGCGGCGCACCCGCTTCGGGATGGCGACCAGCGCCGTGGCCGAGAACCGGCGCGTCCCCGCGATGCTGGGCATCTCGCCCGACATCGTCGCTGGCGCGAACTGGGGGCTCGGAGGCGGCCTCGCCGTCGTCGCCGCGATCCTCGTTGTGAACGTCAGCGGGCTCAACGTCACGAACCTCGCACTCCTGGTCGTCCCGGGCATGGCGGCGGCACTGGTCGGCGCGTTTCGCTCGTACTGGCTGACACTCGCGGGCGGTCTGCTCATCGGCGTGCTCGAGAGCGAGGTCGCGTTCCTGCAGACGAAGGTGTCCGACCCCGCCGCGCTGCAAGGGTGGGGCCGGTCAGTGCCGTTCGTCGTCATCATCGTCGTGCTCATGGTGCGAGGGCGTGCCCTCCCCCTGCGCAGCGAGGCATCAGAACGACCGCCCGAAGTCGGCAGCGGACGTGTGCGTCCCGCGTTCGCGCTCCCGCTCGCCGCGCTCGGCATCGCCGTCATCGGCTTCGGTCTGCCGACGAACGGCGTCGAGGCTGCGACGACGACGGCGACGACGGCGATCGTCGTGCTCTCCCTCGTCGTCGTGACCGGCTACGCGGGGCAGCTCTCGCTCGCGCAGTTCGCGCTCGCGGGCACGGGCGCCTGGATCGCGGCGCGCCTCGTCGTGAACTACGACTTCCCCTTCGAGCTGGCTGCCGTGATCGGGATCGCGGGCACCGTTCCCGTTGGCCTCCTGGTCGGCTTACCTGCGCTCCGCTCTCGAGGGGTGAACCTCGCCGTCGCGACACTCGGCCTCTCGCTCGTCGTCGAGAGCCTGATCCTCAACAACCCGCGGCGCACCGGCGGCATCACCGGCACGCAGATCGGCTCGGTCTCGTTCTTCGGGGTCGACTTCGACACCGCCTCCCATCCCGCGCGCTACGCGGTGCTCGCGTTCGTGTGCTTCGTCGTGCTCGCGTTCGGCGTCGCCAACCTGCGGAGAGGACGCGCCGGAAGACGGCTCGTCGCGGTGCGCACGAACGAGCGAGCCGCCGCCTCGCTCGGCATCAGCGTCGTCGGAGCCAAGCTCTACGCGTTCGGGCTCGGGGCCGCGATCGCTGCTGTGGGCGGCGTGCTCATCGGGTTCCGACGGCCGAGCGTCGTCTTCTACCCGACGTTCTCGGTGTTCCAGTCGATCCTCGTCGTGCTCTACGCGGTGATCGGCGGAATCGGCTACGTCGCCGGTGCGGTCATCGGGGCCGCACTCGCGCCGAGCGCGATCGTGCCGTACGCGTTCGGCGACCTCTTCAAGAGCGATGCCGCCGTGCAGCTCACGCTCGGGATCCTCGTCTTCGTTGTGCTCCTCGCGGTGCCGAACGGCCTCGCGAGCCTCGTCACGAGGGTGCTGAAGCAGGTGACGAAGGGTGCCGCGCTCGAGGAGAGCGGTCGGCCGACCATCGCGCCGAAGACCCTCGAGGCCGAGGGAGTCAGGGTGCGGTTCGGCGTCGTCGACGCGCTCGACGGCGTGTCGATCACGGTGCGACCGAACGAGGTGCTGGGCTTGATCGGGCCGAACGGGGCCGGCAAGTCGACGCTGATCGACGCGCTTACCGGTTTCGCAAAGCCCACTGCGGGGCGAGTGCTGCTCGACGCAGACGACGTCACGACGTGGTCCGCCCGCAAACGCGCCGTCGCGGGAGTCGGCCGCTCGTTTCAGAACCTCGAGCTGTTCGACAGCATGACGGTGCGCGAGAACCTGCGCACGGCAGCGGACAAGCGCGACTGGCTGGCGTACTTCACGGACCTCGTGCATCCGGGCAAAGCTCCGCTCAGCCCCGCCGCCTCCGCGGTCGTGCGCGAGTTCGGTCTCGAAGAGGACCTCGACCGCCGTCCCGAGGAGCTGTCGTTCGGGAAGCGCCGGCTCGTCGCGCTCGCACGCGCCGTCGCGACCGAGCCATCAGTGCTGCTGCTCGACGAGCCCGCCGCCGGACTCGGTGAGCACGAGACCGCCGAGCTCGCGCGTCTCGTGCGCCAGCTCGCCGACGACTGGGGCATGGCCGTCCTCCTCGTCGAGCACGACGTGTCGATGGTGCTCGGTGTTTGCGATCGGGTGTCGGTGCTCGACTTCGGCCGCGTGATCGCGCACGGCGACCCCGAGTCGATTGCGCGCGACCGCTCCGTCGTCGAGGCCTACCTCGGGGACGAGACGGCTGCAGCCGCTCCTCGCGTCGCGGTGGCGAGCTCGGCGAGCGCGCCTCTGCTCAGCGCGCGGGGCTCTCCGCTGGCTACAACGACCAGCCTGCGGTCCACGACGTCGACCTCGAGGTCAGACCGGGCGAGGTGCTGCTCGTCCTCGGCGCGAACGGCGCCGGCAAGAGCACAACTCTCCTCGCCCTCGCCGGAGAGTTGAAGCCGCTCGCCGGCGAAGTGCAATGGCACGGCGAGCGGATTGACCAGCCACTGCATCGTCGGGCTGCGAGAGGCACGGCGCTCGTCCCCGAGGAGCGGTCTGCGGTGCGCTCTCTCTCCGTCGCGGACAACCTGCGTCTCGGCGGCGTGCGAGTCGACGACGCGATCGGACTCTTCCCCGAGCTCGAGCCGTTGCTCGGCCGCAGCGCCGGACTGATCTCGGGCGGAGAGCAGCAGATGCTCACGCTCGCGCGTGCGCTGGGGCGCAAGCCTCAGGTCGTGCTCGCGGACGAGGTGTCGCTCGGCCTCGCGCCGCTCGTCGTCGATCGGCTGCTCACCGCGCTCCGCGATGCCGCCGACCGCGGCATGGCCGTCGTCGTGGTCGAGCAACGCGCGCGCCGTGCCCTCGACATCGCCGACCACGTCGTCGTGCTGCGTCGAGGCCGTGTCGAGCTGTCGGGGTCGGCCGCCGAGCTGCGCGACTCGTTCGACCGAATCGAGCGGGCCTATCTCACCGGCGTTCAGGAATGAACGCGTCTCACGGGCGTTCAGGAGTGAGCTTCACGGGCATGTGACGCACGCCGGCGATGAAGCTCGACGCCATGCGCTGGGGCTCGCCGGCGGGTGAGAGGTCCGGACACCGCGTGAGCAGCTGACGCAGCAACGCCGCGATCTCGATGCGGGCGACATGCATGCCGAGGCAGAGGTGCGGGCCGCCCCCGCCGAACGCCATGTGCGGGTTCGGGTTGCGACCGACATCGAATTGGTCAGGATCGGCGAAGACATCCTCGTCACGATTGCCCGAGCCGTAGAACACCATGACCTTGTCGCCTGCCGCGATCGCCTGGCCTCTGATCTCGGTGTCCTCCATCGCGGTGCGGCGGAAGTGCGCGACCGGAGACGTGCACCGCAGCATCTCGTCGACCGCCGTCGGCAGCAGTCCGTCGACGTCGGCCTGCAGCCGCGCCCGTTCGTCGGGATTGTCGAAGAGGAGCTGCACTCCGGCCGCGACGAGGTTGCGCGTCGTGTCACCGCCCGCGTTCACCAACAGCAGGAAGAACCAGTTGAGCTCGGCATCGGTGAGACGATCACCGTCGACCTCGGCTTGCACGAGCGTCGACGCGATGTCGTCGCCGGGTTTGTCTCGCTTCGCCCGCGCGACGCCGTCCGCGTAGTTGAGCATCTCGATCATCGCGGCCGCGTGGCGCTCGGGTGGCGCGACCCCATCGTCGGTCGTGTGCATGAGCTCGGTGAGGTCGTACAGGTGCTCGCCGTCGGCTCTGGGGATGCCCATGAGCTCGGCGATGAGACCCGACGGCAGGCGCCCGGCGATGTCGGTCACGAGGTCGCACTCGTCGCGGTCGACGACGTCGTCCACGATCTCGCGGCGAGCTCCTCGATGCGCGCCCGGAGGAGCTCCGCGTTCTTCGGCGTGAACCCGCGGCTGACGAGCATCTTGAACCGGTCGTGCTGTGGTGGGTCCATGTTGAGCATCATCTGACGCGTCGCCATGAGACCCATCTCGTCGGGGTCCGCGACCATCGTGCCTTTGGCGTACGAGCTGAACAGCCGCGGCTGGCGGCTGACCCTGCGGATGTCCTCGTACTTGGTCAGGGCCCAGAAGTCCTCACCCTCCGCATACGGGTGGCGGAACACTGGCGCGTTGGCACGCAGCCATGCGTACTGCTCCCATGGGTGACCGTCCGCGAAGGCAGCCGTCGAGACCAGGTCGATGTCGCTCGCGTCCACCGCGGCGACGCTACCGGTCTGGAAGGTCAGCTCCCCGTTGTGGCCGCCGACGAGGTGTCGACCGGCGCGGTCGTCTCCGCCGAGGCCGAGGTCGGCGCGCCGGAGCTCGGCTCCACCGGCGTGCTGTCGGTGATCGCCGGCAGCGTCGACCCGGGTGAGTTGTTGCCGGAGTCATCGCCGCACGCGGGGATCATCGTGAGCACGAGCGCGAGAGCGGGGGCGGCGAGCAGGTACCGAGGGTTCATTCGCATGGCCCCCGGGTACCCGCCGCGGCCGCGGCGCGAACGCGAAGCGACGCTTCGTCACTGAAGTCACAGAAGCCACGCAGTGTCCGGCCAGGTTACGGTGCGCCTCGTGGGCACCTTCGAAGAGGGCATGCGCATCCGCACCGAGGTGCTCGGCGCGGATCATGTCGAGCGGTCGAACGCCAACGTGACCGATCTCGACCGACCGTTCCTCGAGTGGATCACCACGAACGTCTGGGGCGACCTGTGGGCCGACTCGACGCTCGACCGCAAGACCCGCAGCATGGTCACGATCGCGATCCTGGCGGCGCTCGGTCGCGACGAGCTGGCGTTGCACCTCCGTGCGTCAGTGACGACTGGCGTGAGCGACGCGGAGCTGGCGCAGGTGTTGCAGCACGTCAGCGTGTACGCGGGCGTTCCCGCGGCGAACCACGCGTTCCAGATCGCGAAGACCGCCCGAGCGACATGAGGCCACGATGACCCTCACCTATACACCTCGCACCCACGAAGACCATCCGCCCTTCCTCTACTCGGACTACAAGGGCACGCGGAAGCGCTCGCCCGAGATGGCGCTCATCCCGATCGTGCAGTCGCTGTCGGAGGTCACGGGTCCGGGCCCGGCGTGGGCCGAGCTCAGTGACGACGACGCGGACCTGACCACGAACGCCGGCACGGGAGGCGAGGCGATCGGGCAGCGCTCGATCATCACCGGTCACGTCCTCGACGAGCACGGCGAGCCGATGCCGAATGTGTTGATCGAGATCTGGCAGGCGAACGTGTGCGGCCGTTACATGCACTGGCGCGAGGTCGACTTCCCCGCGCCGCTCGACCCGAACTTCCTCGGGGTCGGCCAATGCCACACGAACGACGAGGGCGAGTACCGCTTCCTCACTGTGAAGCCCGGGCCCTATCCCTGGGGGAACCACTACAACGCGTGGAGGCCCGCGGACATCCACTTCTCCCTGCTCGGGCCCGCGCTCACGACCCGGCTCGTCACGCAGATGTACTTCCCCGACGACCCGCTCTTCGAGTTCGACCCGATCTTCCAGTCGGTGCCCGAGCACGCGGTGGCGCGCTTGGTGTCGACCTACGACCATGAGGTGACAGTGCCGAGCTGGGCGCTCGGCTATCGCTGGAACATCGTGCTGCGGGGCACGGAGTGACCGCGGCGCGCAAGTACGGCCCGACACCGAGCCAGACCGTCGGGCCCTACTTCACGATGAGGATCACTGGCGAAGGCGAGAACGTGCTCACCTCGCCTGAGACAGTCGGCGAACGCATCCGCATCGAAGGGTTCGTGTACGACGGCGACCGCAACCACATCGAGGACGCGCTGTTGGAGCTCTGGCAGGCGAACGCGGCGGGCCGCTACGACCACCCTGCGGATGATCGCGACGACGTGCCCCTGGATCCAGCCTTCTCCGGGTTCGGACGATGCGCGAGCGACTTCAAGACCGGCGCGTACTCGTTCCTGACGATCAAGCCCGGCCCCGTGCCGCACCCGAGTGGGGTGCTGCAGGCTCCGCACGTGTCGCTCATCGTCCAGGCGCGCGGCATGCTCGATCCGACCTACACCCGCGTGTACTTCGCCGACGAGGAAGAGGCGAACGCGGTCGACCCGGTGCTCACCAGCGTCCCCGCGGAGAGGCGAGGCACGTTGATCGCTCCGCGCGTGGACGACGGCGCGATCGCGGTGTACCGGTTCGACATCCGCTACCAAGGTGACGACGAGACCGTCTTCCTCGACGTCTAGCGATGGGCATCTACCCGGGCTTCTCGACCGAAGCCATGAGCGAGATCTGGAGCGACGAGTCGCGGGTGGCCGCGATGGTCGACTTCGAGGCCGCGGTCGCCGTAGCCCAGGCCGAGGTCGGCGACATCCCGCGTGATGCGGCCACTGCGATCACGCTGGCGACGAGCGACCCCGTCCCCGAGACCGTGCTCGCCGAGGGCTGGCGCGGAGGGACGCCGGTGCTGCCCCTCCTCGACGTGCTCAAGTCGCGGCTCGACACCGACAGCACGCCGCACCTCCACCACGCGCTCACCACGCAGGACGTCGTCGACACCGCGACGATGGTCATGGCGCGCGATGCCACCGCTGCGCTCCGCGACCTCGGAGAGGCGTGCTGGACAGCGCTGCGCTCGGCGACCGACCGCTTCGGCTCGGTGGCAACCGAGGCCCGTTCGTTCCTGCAACCGGCGGAGCCAACGACGTTCGCCGCTCGCTTCGCGCGCTGGTCTGCGCCGCTCGACACACTCGGCCGCGTGCAGGTCGCCTTCCCGGTGCAGCTCGGCGGACTCAGCGGTGAGCGCAAGGGCATCAGCGACGGGGTCGTCGACCTCGTCGCGCACGCACTCGACCTCGATCCCGCTCCCCGGTCGTGGCACACCGATCGCACGCCCGTGCTCGACATCGTCACGCACGCGCTGCGCTACGCCCAGTGGGCCGAGAAGGTGGCCGGCGACATCGCCATCCTCAGCGTGCTCGGTGAGGTGAAGACGCGCTGGCGGAGGATCGAGCGCAGCTGTGGGCAAGCAGAACCCGATCGACGCGATGCGAGCGATGGCGGCCGCGGAGTCGTGCAGCGGCGTGGCGTCGATCATCCTGCTCGCGAAGCCCCACGAGCTCGAACGCGGCCTCGGCGCGTGGCACGCCGAGTGGTTCGCGCTCCCGCTCGTGTTCATGACCGTGGGCGCCGCGATGGAGGCCATCCGTGACTCGCTCTCGTCGCTGGAGGTCGTGTCGTGACCGAATTGCTCGCGGTCAGTGACGGTGCCCAGATCGCGTTCGACCTCAGTGGAGATAGGTCCGCTCCCCCGCTCGTGCTGGTCCACTCCCTCGGCTGTGACCACCACATGTGGGACCACCAGGTCGGCACGCTGAGCCAGACGCACCGCGTCGTCGTGCTCGACATCCGCGGGCACGGCGCGAGCGACGCGCCGCGTGGCGACTACACGCTCGAGCGCCTCGGCCGCGACGTCGTCGACGTGGTGGACAACCTCGGCGTCGAGACGTTCCACTACTGCGGGCTGTCGGTAGGCGGCCTCATCGGCTTGTGGCTCGGACTGAACACGGGTGGCCGGCTCCGCTCGCTGACGCTCAGCAACACGGGCGCCAAGATCAGCGACGTCGAGCGATGGAACGAGCGCATCGAGGTGGCCGGCTCGGCCGGCATGCCCGCCCTCGTCGATGGGGTCATCGAGCGCTGGTTCACGTCGGAGTTCGCAGACGCGCATCCCGAGGAGATCGAGCGCGCTCGCGCGCAGCTGCTCGTCACCGACCCGGGGGGCTACGCGGGGTGCTGCGCGGCGATCCGCGATGCCGACCTCCGAGACGACGTGCATGCGATCACCGCCCGGACCCTCATCGTCGCCGGCAGCCGTGACGTCGCGACCCCGGCGGAGCTGTCTGACTTCCTCCACGCACAGATCAAGGACAGCGCGCTCACGGTGCTCGAAGCCGGGCACCTCAGCAACGTCGAGCAACCCGATGCGTTCACGGCCGCGATCACCGAGTTCGTGTCGTGACCCGCACGAGGGTGGTGATCATCGGAGGCGGTCCGGCAGGGCTGATGCTCGGCCACCGCCTCCACCTCGCCGGCCACGAGGCGATCATCCTCGAACGCCAGACGCGCGACTACGTCATGGCCCGCATCAGAGCCGGAGTCCTCGAGTGGGGCTCGGTCGACATGCTGCGAGACGCCGGGCTCGGCGATCGCATGCTGAAGGAGGGCTTCGTCCACGACGGCGTGGGCATGTCGTTCCTCGGGCAGCTGTTGCGGATCGACTTCAAGCGCTTCACCGGCAAGGCCGTGATGATCTACGGGCAGACCGAGGTGACGAAGGATCTCTACACCGCGCTCGACGCGGAAGGCGTGACGATCATCGACGAAGCCGAGGACGTGACGCCGCGCGATGTCACCACCGACGCGCCTCACGTCACGTACACGAAGGACGGCGAGACGCATCGCCTCGACTGCGAGTACATCGCAGGCTGCGATGGCTATCACGGCGTGAGCCGTCCGACGATCCCCACCAGCATCCTCCGCGAGTACGAGCGCGAGTACCCGTTCGGCTGGTTGGGTGTCCTCTCCGAGACGCCTCCTGTCGACGAAGAGCTGATCTACGCGCACCACGAGCGCGGCTTCGCGCTCTGCTCGATGCGACACAGGATGTTGAGCCGCTACTACGTGCAGTGCTCCCTCGACGACGAAGTGGACGACTGGCCCGACGACCGCTTCTGGGACGAGCTGAAGCTCCGCCTTCCCAAAGACGTCGCCGCGAGGCTCGTGACCGGTCCGTCGATCGAGAAGTCGATCGCACCGTTGCGCAGCTTCGTCGCCGAGCCGTTGCAGCACGGCCGTCTCTTCCTCGCGGGCGATGCGGGCCACATCGTGCCGCCTACCGGAGCGAAGGGCCTGAACCTCGCGTTCTCGGACGTGCACTACTTGTTCGAAGGTCTCGACGACGCGTTGTCGGGGCGCACCACCGCGGGCCTCGACGCCTACTCGGACCGCGCGCTCCGGCGCGTCTGGCAGGCGGTGCGGTTCTCATGGTGGATGACGACCCAGCTTCACCGCTTCCCCGACACCGGTCCGTTCGGGCTGAAGATGCAGCAAGCCGAGCTGTCGAACCTGGCTCGCTCCGAGACGGCACAACGGCTGATGGCCGAGAATTACGTGGGGCTACCCATCTGAGGAGGCCTCGTGCCCGAGCTCGCCGTGAACGGGACCACCATCTGGTACGAGCGGGACGGCGTGGGTGCGCCGTGCCTCGTCCTGCACGGTGGCCTCGGCGTCGATCACACCCTCTATCGCCGCACCCTCCAGCCGCTGGCGGGGCGCCTCGACCTGATCTTCCTCGACCACCGCGGCAACGGACGGTCCGGCCGTCCTGCGACCGACACGATCACGATCGAGCAGCTCGCCGACGACGCGGCCGCGGTGGCGCGCGAGCTCGGCATCGAGCAGACCCTGGTGTTCGGCCACTCGTACGGAGGCTTCGTCGCCCAGGAGCTGACCCTGCGCCATCCCGATCTCGTCCGTGCGCTGATGCTCATCGACACCACGCCGGGCCAGCTCGGCACGGGCGAGTCGGAAGACGACTTCCGAGGCGCGCCGCCTCCGCCCGAGATGATCGAGGCGATGTCGCAGCTGCCCGAGACGGACGAGCAGCTCGCGATCGGCATGCCCGCGCTCTTCCACTGGTATTTGCATCGCGCCGACGTCGACGGGACGATCACGTTGCTCGACCAGACGATCTATTCGCGCGATGCAATGGTGCAAGGGTTCGTCGCGCTTGCGTCGTGGAGCTCGGTCGATCGCCTGGCGACCATCGCCGTGCCGACGCTCGTCACCGCCGGTCGCCACGACTTGTTCACGTCCGCACCGCAGGCCGATCGGATCGCCGACCGCATCCCGCAGTCCGAGCGGATCGTCTTCGGCGAGAGTGGTCACATGCCATGGCTCGACGAGCCCGAGGCGTTCTTCGCTGCGGTCAACGGTTGGCTCGACAGGCTCGAGCTCTGACCGCCAGGTCAGACGAAGGGGTCAGACGAAGAACAGGGCGGCACCGAGCACGAGCAGCCCGCCGCCGTACAGCCGCTCGAGCGTCGCGGCGCGCATGCGCAGCGCGGTCTTCGCACCCAGGCTCGAGAGCGGCACCGACGCGGCACCGAACACGAGCGTCACGGTCCAGTCGATGTGCCCGAGCGCGGCGTGCACCAGCGTGCCGGGGATCGCGAGCACCGCGGCGACCGCGAGCGAGCACGACAGGGCAGTCTTGATCGGGAGCTTCAGCGCAGCGAGGTAGAGCGGCACGAGCAGAAAGCCCCCCGCGTTGGCGAGCAATCCGGCGAGGAAGCCGACCGCAATGGCAACCAAGGCCATGCGCAGCGCGGCGAGACGGGACGTCGTCGCGGACGACCTCGCTGTCGTCTGGCCACAGCAACACCTTCAAGCCGATGAGGGCGATGGTGACGTCGGTGATCTTCACCAGCGCGCCTCCGTCGATCCAGCGGGTGAGGTACGCGCCGAGGATCGTCGCCGGAACACCGAACGCGATGCTCCACCGCACGACCCGACCGTCCGAGATCCCAAACCGGCGATACCGGTTGTATGCCACGAGGGTGCCCGGGATGGTGGCGGGCAGTGGAGAGGCGACGGCGATCAGGGGAGGCACGCCGATCGCCGCGAGCAGCGGAGTCGCGATCGCCGACCCGCCCTTGCCGAAGAGGCCTCCGAGGTACCCGACTCCGGCGCCGATCAGCGCGATGAGCACCCACTGCACGTCTCAATGGGACCATCTTTCGACCCTGCGGTCCAAGACGATGTTTCTCTCGTACCCATAGACTCACTCTATGGAAATCCACCAGTTGCGCTACGCGCTCGCGGTCGTCGACGAGGGCACGTTCACGGCCGCTGCGGCAGCGTGCTTCGTCGCGCAGCCATCGCTCTCGCATGCGATCCACACGCTCGAGCGCGAGCTCGGTGTCGACCTGTTCCAGCGCGTCGGACGGCGCCCGAGGCTCACCGCGGCCGGCGAGGCGTTCGTGCCCGCGGCTCGCGAGGTGATGCGGGCGCTCGACACTGTGCGCGCCGAGGTCGACGCGGTCGCTGGCATCGTTGCGGGTCATCTCGACCTGGTCACGCTGCCGACCCTGGCCGTCGATCCGGTCACGCCACTCGTGGGCGCGTTCCGCACGGCGCATCCCGATGTCACGGTCCGCCTCGCCCATCCCGAGAGCGTTGCGGCGCTGGTCGACTCGGTGCGGTCCGGTGAGAGCGAGGTCGGCATCACCGAGCTGCCGGTCGACGCGGCTCGGCTGCACGCCATCCCGCTCGGACGCCAGGAGCTCGTCGCGATCCTCCCGCCCGGCACCGACACCCCCCAACGGATCGCCGTCGATGCCTTGGCACGCCACCCGCTCGTCACGTTGCCCGCGGGCACCTCGACGCGCAACACGCTCGACGTCGCGTTCGAATCAGCAGGCGCCCATCCCACGATCGCCGTCGAGACCGACCAGCGCGAGGCGGTCGTCCCACTCGTGCTCGCCGGCGCGGGTGCGGCGGTCGTGCCCGCCCCGATGGCCGACGTGGCACGTCTTCAAGGCGCGGTCGTCGCGCATCTGCGGCCTGCCTTGTGGCGGGATCTCGGCCTGATCCACCGCGACGCGACGCTCTCCCCCGCCGCGCGGGCGTTCATCGCGATCGCGCGGCGACGCTAGACAGTGCCGGCAAGCTCGGCGCGTCCGTGGATTCCCAGCTTTGTGTAGACGCGCTGCAAGTGCGTCTCCACGGTGCGGATGGAGAGGCCCAAGCGTTGGGCGATCTCCGCGTTCGAGACTCCGTGTGCGGCAAGGGTCGCGACATCGCGCTCGCGAGAGGTGAGCACGTCGGTTGCCACACCGGGAGCTCGGCGCAGAAGCGGGGTCCGCGCGCCCTCGCACTTCGTCTCCAGCGCGAGGGCGCGGCGCTCGGCCGCCACGGCGCGAGCGCGAAGGCCGTCGTGCGCGAGCGACCCGGCCGCGGCACGGGCCATCTCTGCAGCAAAGAGGACGAACCCCATCCGCTCGAGCTCGAGCGACGCGGCAACGAGCGAACCCGAGTCACCACGCGCGAGCGCCAACGCTCCGGCGGCGAGCGCCGGCAAGAGTGGGCCCTCGCCGGTGTCGGCGAGAGTCTCGACATCGACGAGCAACGATGCCCTGCCGCCATAGCGGGCGACGTCGAAGAGCGCGAACGCCAGCTGGGTCCGCAGCCCACCGGCTCTCGCGAGGTCGGCAGCGCGGAGCGCCATCTCGACGGCGCCGCGGGTGTCGCTGCTCGCAGCTCGAACGCAGGCTTCGAGGCGAAGTCGTTCGGTCTCGTAGAGGCCGTGGCGGCATGTCGGCTCACCGATGTCGAGATTCGGCACCCCGGCGAGCGCGGTGGCAGCCCTCAGGTTGTCGATCGCCCATCCGAGCATCCCGATGTCGTTCCCACGGAGGGCGACGACGGCCTCGCCGAGCAGCGTCGCCGCGGTCCTCACCCGCCCCCGCCACAACGCGCCGACCCCCAGGTGGACCGCGGAGACGCCGCGCAACAAGTCCGCCCCCCGACGCGTGCCGTCCTCGTAGCCCAGCTGCGAAAGGCGGTCCGCTCCATCGAGGTCACCTGTCCACTGCAACGCGAGCACGAGCCCGGCCGCGACTTGGCCCGCCGCCATCGGCAATCCTTCGAGACCGCCACCGATGGCCTCGAACGCGAGCGCAGCTTCGCGTTGCGCGGTCACCGGCCGCGCCGTCACCGCAAACCCCGCGACCCGCGTGATGCGCGCGCGAAGGCGGTCGACCTCCGCGACGCGAAGGTCATCGATCAGGAGGCCGGCTCGAGCGTTGCTCTCTTCGACCTCGCCGGCGAAGAGCAACATCGGCACTGTCTGCGACGCGAGCTCCGCACGCACTGCCGGGTCGTCGACCCGGGCCGCGAGATCGTCCAGCAGGGCAGCCGCCTCGTGCCCGCGACCGAGCCCGAACGTGAGGTTGTTCGCGCGCATGACGACGAGCGCCACCTCGTCCTCGAGTGAAGCGGGGGCAATGGGTGGATCGGCGAGCAGCGCCGCAGCGTCGTCGACACGCCGACTGAACATCAGCTGCTGGGCCAGGACGATCACGGCGTCAAGACCCGCCCCGGCGTCGATCGCCAGCCGGGCGAGTGCTTCAGCCTCATCCGGGTCGACGGCCACACACCGGCGGGCAGCCTCGGTGAGAGCATCGGCATCGACGGCGTCGCCGGCCGCGCGCCGCCAGCTCACGATGCGCAAGACGTCGTGGCGTCGTCGGGCTCCCGAGCTCTCGACTCGCGAGGCGAGGTGACGCAGATGATCCTGGCGTCGAGGCGCGGTGATGCGGCTGCGAACGACATCTGCGATGAGCGGGTGCGTGACGCGAGCGCGAAGCCGACCACCCTCACGCTCGACGAGGAGCAGCCCGCCTTCGACTGCCCCGCCGGCACCGGACGTCAACGAGCAAAGGAGGTCCCACTCCAGCGGCTCACCCAGTGCGACCAGCTCGAGGGCGTCGCGCTGGGTGTCGTCCACCGAGTCGAGCTGTGCGGCGACGAGCTCGGCGACCCTTGCGGGTGCGTGGATCGCGCCGACCCAACGCCACAGCCCGTCCTCCAACGCGAATGCTCCGGAGTCCAACCCATCGCCCACCAGCTCACGGAGAAACAGCAGGTTTCCCTGTGTCGCCTCCCACAGATCGTGCCGAGTCCGAGCGTCGACCTCCCCTTCGAGCACCTGGCGGAGGAGGTCACCGGTCTCGCGATCCGACAGCGGCTGCAGGTCGAGTCGATCGCACAGCTCGTCCTTCCAGAGTGAGGTCACCGCGTCGGGGCTCGTCTCGCGCGAACGCACGGTCGCGAGCACGACTGCGTCCCGCGATGCCGCGAGGTGATGGACGAGGGCGGCCGACGCCGGATCCAACGCGTGGGCATCGTCTACGACGAGCAACAGCGGACGGCCGCTCGCACGCGCGATCAGGGCGTGGCGGATGGCTCCGAGTGGAGTGAGGAAAGCGGAAGTGCGGCCTTCATCGAGATGAGCGAAGACACCGAGCGGGATGCTCGCCGAAGCGCGAGTCGCCGAGATCGACTCGATCGCAAGCTCGCCCGCGAGCTCGCCGCTTGCTTCGCGGGCGAGGCGTGTCTTGCCGACGCCGGTCGCGCCAGCGATGACGACACCGCGACCGGCCCGAACGGCGTCGACGACGAACGACACCTCTGCGGCGCGGCCGGCGATCGGCCAGTCCCGGTCCACCGGGAGGGAAGGCTACGTAGCCGACTGCGGATGCGCCCCGAACGGTGAGGGCGCACGGTGCGATCGTGGACCGCGAGGAAGCGATGTCGCTGCTGCCCTTCCCGTACGCGACCGCGTTGCGGCTTGCTGACGATGGCGTCACCGAGCCGGTGATCGCCCGAGCGGTGGGCATCGAGCCCACCGGCGTCGGACCTCTGCTGCGCGTGGCCCACTCCAAGCTCGACGAGCTGATGCTCGACCAATCGACGGAGGACTGATGCACAACCACCGACTCTTCCTTGTTGCGACTGTGATCTCAGCAACGTCAGTGATCGCGGGCTGCGGCGGTTCAAATGGCAGCGGATCGCCCGCGGCGGCGCCAGCAGCCAGCGATGCCGTGGCGCCGGCGCCCACTGACGCAGCTGCGGCTCAGAGTGCTCCCGCCCCGGCCGCAGCAGCTGCTGGCCCTGTCGATGCCTGCACGCTCCTCACGAACGACGAGGTCGCGAAGCTCTTCCCGCAGCCGACCTCGAAGCCCGTCACGGAATCTCAGCCGGGAGAGAGCACGTGCCGGTGGGAGGGCGGCGCCGACCCGTCGAGCGTGCCGCCCGATCTGGTTCTCGACGTCCGCTCGCTGCCGAAGGACTTCCCGCTCGACCAGGCGAAGCAAAGTCTCCGACTCGAGCCCGACGCACAGAACCACGGCCAAGTGGTGGAAGGTCTCGGCGATGCCGCCAACGTCAAGTCAACGATCGACGGAATCGCCACGGTCACCTGGATCCAGGGCCCGTATCTCGTGAGCATCGACCTGTCAGCAAAGGGCGCCGAGACTCAGCACGACGCAGTGGTGGCCGCGGCACACGCCGCATCGGGCCGTCTCGGCTGATCAGTAGAGCCGCTCGACGGTGGGATCCACCCACACGTCGAGCAGTGTCGGCGCGGCGGCTACGAACGACTCGCGCAGCGCGGGAGCCAGCCGGTTGGCGTGCACGATGCGCTCGGCCGACACGCCGAACCCGATCGCCAGGTTCACGAGCTCGATGCCGGGCAGGTTGACGCCGGGAAGCGTCTCGATGCCCATTGCGAGGCCGAACGCCTTCAGCGCGCTGTATCCGCGGTTGTTGAGGATCACGAACGTGATCGGGAGCGCGTGCTCGGCCGCGGTCCAGAGCGCTTGGATCGAGTAGAGGCTCGAGCCGTCACCGAGCAGGCACACGACGCGGCGCGACGGATCACCGAGAGCGATGCCCACTGCTGCGGGGAGCGCCCACCCGAGCCCTCCGCTGGCGCCGCAGTAGAAGCCGTCGCTGTGGCGGATGGGGAGGTGGTCGTGCATCGCATTGCGGTGTGACGGGGCCTCCTCGACGATCACCGCGCTCGCGGGCATCACCTCGCTCACGACCTGCATCACGAACGCGCCCGAGATCGGATCGCTCGCCTGCGGCACGGGTCGGGCCGCGCGCCCAGCCGGCGTGCGGTCGGACTGCGTGACGCGGCCGAGCAGATCGATGATGGCTCGCCGGAGCGTCGTGAGGATCGCGGCGCCGACGGGAGCGAAGGCCGCCGCGTCGGGATCATCGGTGAGGAGGAAGACCGAGGTGCCGTCGGTGACGACTGTGCCTGGGGAGACCGCTGTGCCCTCGGACCGCACGTGATAGGTGAACACCGGTGCGCCGAGCACGACGACGACGTCGTGCGGCGCGAGCTGCTCGGAGAGACGGGCTCGCGCCGGCGTGAGGAAGCCGGCGAACGCCGGATGGTCTTCGGGAAAGCTGCAGCGCGCCGACAGGGGGCTCACCCACACCGTCGCTCCGGTGCGCTCGGCGAGCGCGACGACGGCGTCCCACGCTTGGTCACGGTCGACTCCAGCGCCCACCACCAAGGCTGGGGTCGTGCTGTCGTTCAGCGCCGCCGCCACTGCCCCGAGCGCCTCGGGTTCACCGACGAAGTCGCCGCGCACCTCACGCCGCGTGACCTCATTCGCCTCCGCGTCCCAATCGTCCTCGGGGATCGACACGAACGTCGGTCCCTGCGGGGGCTGCATCGCCGTGTAGTACGCCCGGGCGATCGCCGCGGGGACATCCGCAGGGCGAGCGGGCTCGACGCTCCACTTCACATACGGCTTGGGCAGCTCGGTCGCCTGCTCGGAGAAGAGGAACGGCTCGCCGGTGAGCAGCTCGCGCGACTGCTGGCCCGCGGTGATCACGAGCGGCGTCTGGTTGCGCATCGCCGTGAAGATGCTGCCGAGCGCATGGCCGACGCCCACCGCCGAGTGCAGGTTCACGAACCCGGCGTTGCGGGTCGCCTGCGCGTAGCCGTCCGCCATCGCAACGGCGGACGACTCCTGCAACGCGAGCACGTATCGGAAGTCAGGGGGCGCGTCTTTGAAGAAGCGCAACTCGGTCGAACCCGGGTTGCCGAAGATCGTCGTCATCCCGAGCGCGCGGATCAACGCGTGGGTCGCCGATCGGACGGTGTCGCTCACAGTCGCCGGCTCCTTGCGTTCCAGTTTCGCTCGAGGTTCGCGATGAGCGCTGGGCTGTAGAGGCAGTGCGCTTGCTCACGCGCGTACGTGGCCATGTAGCGGCGGAACACGTCGAGGGGCTCGTGGCCGACCCGCATCGCCTTGCGGTTCGCGAGCAGGCTCGTCGTTCCCGCGCTCGTGAGCTCGTCGGCCGCTCGCGTGACTGCCTCGTCGATCTCGGCGCTCGGCACCACGTCAGCGGCGATCATCCGACCCTCGGGCGAGTCGGCTTCGAACACGTACCCGAAGAAGATCGCCTGCCGCGTCAGGCCCTCGCCGACGAACCGGGGCAGCCGTAGGTTCGCCGACCCGGGGATGATCCCCTCCTTCCGAGCGGGAAGGTTGAAGTACGACCCCGTCTCGGCGACGACACGATCCATCACGAGCAGCCACTGGCACGCGCCGCCGATCGCGAAGGAGTCGACGGCCGCGATCCACGGCTTCTCGCGACGCTCCTCGAGGTCGGTGGCCTCGAAGTGCCCTGTGCTGTGACCGCGGTACATCTTGCTGACGCCGCCGAGCTCGCGCTCGATCATGAACTCGACCAGCGAGATCTTCCCGTAGTACAGGTGCGTCAGGTTGATGCCCGACCCGAAGATGCGCCGGCCTTCGTACTTGGGGTGCGTCGCCGGTGCGCCGCGCACGACGCCGATGTCGATCGCGTCGTCGAGCAGCACCAGATCGACCGCCGTCTCGAACGCCGCGGTCGAGACGTCGTCCTCCGAGTTCAGGAACGCGTGGTTCTGGATCGTGACCCTGCCGATCGCACCGTCACGCTCGACGAGGATCGGGCCGAGGTCGACCGTGCCCGTCTTGCGGAACGCGTCGATGTGAGCCAGCGCTTCGGCCCGCGGCTGCGACATCGCGTGCATCAAGTGGAAGCCGAGCTGCGGATCGGCGAGCACGTCGGCGACGAACTCGCCCTGGCGGATCTCGAGGCCCTGCTTCTCGCTCTGGATGTGCTCGCGCTCGCGATCGACCTCTGCTCGCGTCGGGAGCACGTCGGGATAGCGCTCCGCCGCTTGGTAGACGAGGTCGCTGACCCTCAGGTCCAGGCGCAGGCCGTCGGTCAGCTCCTCGTAGATGGCCGCGGCCTTGTGCCCGGCCTTCGTCGTCACGAACCGCCGACCTGCGACTCGGAGCCGGACCAGTACGGCTCACGCAGCTCACGCTTGAGCACCTTGCCCGCGCCTGACTTCGGCAGCGGATCGGTGCGCAGCTCGATCTGCTTCGGCACCTTGTATGCCGCGATGGCAGCTCGGCAGTGCTCGATGAGCTCACGCTCGCTCACCTCGGTGCGCGGGATCACGACTGCGAAGACGGCTTCGCCCCATTTCGGGTCGGGGACTCCGAAGACCGCCGCTTCGAGCACCGCGGGATGGCGGTAGAGCACATCCTCGACTTCCACGCTGTAGACGTTCTCACCACCACTCACGATCATGTCCTTCGCCCGGTCGACGAGGTACACGTAACCCTCATCGTCGAGGTAGCCGAGGTCACCCGAGTGGTACCAGCCGTCGACGAGCGCAGCCGCGGTCTGCTCGGGCTTGTTCCAGTAGCCGATCATGACGTTGTCGCCTCGGATCACGACCTCGCCGACCTCGCCGACCGGCACCTCGACGCCGTCTGCGTCGAGGATGCGGATGTCGACGCCGACGGCCGGCTGCCCACACGATCGGGCGCGGGGAGAGTCGAGGCACTGCTCCTCGTTGCGGAACGTCGTCGCGATCGGGGCCGTCTCGGTCGCGCCGTACATCTCGAGCAGCTCGGTCGTCGGGAACGCGGCATGAGCGCGGCGCAGCGTCTCGGTCGCGACGGGCGAGCCGCCGTGGAAGATCGCCTTGAGGCTCACGGCGTCGCGAGGCCGAGCCAGCTGCTCCTCGTTGAGCGCCGCGAGCATCGTGGGGACCAGCAACGTGCCGGTCACGCCGTGGCGTTCGATGAGGTCGAGCGCATGCGCGGCGTCGAACGCGGGCAGCACGACCTGACGTCCGCCCGCCCACACGGTCGGGAGCACGGCGATCGACCCCGCGGCATGGAAGAGCGGCGCGGCGATGAGCCAGCACATCTCGGGACGGAACGGGTAGAAGGCCTGATAGTGCAACGCGTTGGCGATCAGGTTGCGATGGGTGAGCATCACGCCCTTCGCCGCTCCCGTCGTGCCGCCTGTGTAGAAGAGGCCCGCGATCGTGGTGTCGAGCACGTCGTCGGGGAAGTCACCGGGGTCGGCCTCACTCAGCAGCTTCTCGTAGCCGTCCTCGAGATCGACGACGTGCTCGACGCACGACGGCAGGCCGTCGATCACACGGTTCGTGAAGAGCACGCGCGTCTGGGAATCCGCGAGCGCGTAGTTCAGCTCCGCATCGGTGTGGCGCTGGTTGAGGGGCACGAGGGCCATCGCGCCGCCGGGCACCGCCTGGTACAGCTCGACGTAGCGATGGCAGTTCGCTCCCACGATGCCGATGCGATCGCCCGGCTTCATCCCGAGTGCGCGGAGCGCGCCGAGGAGGCGACGGCACCGCTCCCACGTCTGCGTGTAGGTGAGCTCGACTTCGCCGCACGCGATCGCGGTCTGGTCTGCAGCGATCTGGGTCGCTCGCCGCAACGGCCCGACCATCGTCGTCATGCGCGGACCGTACCGGAGAGCTAGGCCTCCGCGCCGAAGAGGTCGAGCTGCGGATCGTCGTCGGCGCGTGCGGACGCAGGCCGGTCGACGCGGAAGTGCTTGCTCAACGTCTGCATCTGGCCTTGGTAGTTCGACCCGACGTCGTCGCCGTAGAGCTCTTCGGGCTCACCCAGCATGCGCTCGAAGGTGAGCTTGCACACACCCTGGCCCTGCTCGATCATGAACGGCACATCGTGCGCGCGCACCTCGAGCGCGGCCCGCGAGCCGAGCAGCTGGCCGTCACGCGAGTAGCCGAACCCCGGATCGAAGAACCCCGCGTAGTGCGTGCGCAACTCACCGCTCGTCGGGTCGAATGCCGTCATCTCCGCCGCGAGCGTCGGCGGCACGCGCACGCTCTCCTCCGAGAGCAGGAGGTAGAAGCGCTCGGGGTCGAGCACGATTCGCGCTCGCTCCTCGCTCGTCACTCGCTCCCAGTAGTCGTCCACTCGGTGCGAACCAATCGCGGACATGTCGAGGCCAGGGGTGTTCAGCTTCGCTCGGAACCCGACGTGGCCGCGCTTGTCGCCTCGCAGATCGAGGCTCAAGAAGAGCCCATCGGCGAGCGCGAGATCAGACACGGGCACGGGCTGCCCGTCGCGGAACAGCAGCGGGCTGTCTCGGTGCTCGGCGAGCAGCTCCGCGTCGGTCAGCGGCGACCGCCCCATGATGAGACGCAGCTGGTTGAGCGAGAGGCCTTCTTCCACTTGCACCGCGAACGACAGCGGCACGACCTCGAGGTACAAGGGGCCGCGGTACCCGTCGGCGATCTCGTCGAATCGATAGCTGCCGTCGGTGACCACACGGGTGAACACGTCGAGGCGACCAGTCGAGCTCTTCGGGTTCGTCTTCGCTCGCAGCCCGTCGGGCAGCGCGAGGTGCTCGGCCAGAGGGATCAGGTAGGGCCGGTTCGGCTCGAGCACCGCACCCCCGCGCAGGTCGAGCTCGTCGATCACCAGCGGCCGCATCTTGCGGTCGACAGTCTCGGCGCCGGGCAAGAAGCTGCAGCGCAACCGGTAGGCGCGCGGCCCGAGCCGCAAGTCGAGGCTCGCCGGCTGCACGCGGTCTTCAGGCACCTTCTCGCCGTCGGCGTGGATGTACCCGAGTGCGATCGCCTCGCGGATCAGCTGCGATGGCAGGACGCCACGCGCTGCGCCACCCGACCCCAGGTCGCCCAGACCCCCCAACGTCAGCGCCACCCGAGGATCATTGCATGCCCTTCCGGATCGTCATCCCGAACGAAGTGATGACGTAGCCGTCCATCCGCCTGTTCAGGTGCACGTTCGTCCACGGGACGGTGTCGACGTGGCGGTCGGCGGGCTCGTCGCCGAGAGTGAAGTTGAGGGTCATCGAGTGGCCGGCCGCGGCGAGGTCGCGCTGCAGCCGCTGGAGGTCGCGGCGCCGGTAGAGCACAGTCTCGCCTTCGTCGATCGTCGCGAGGTTGCAGCACACGTTGAGCTCGGTCGTGTGCACCGCCACTCCCCCGGGACGCAGCACTCGCATCTGCTCGTGGATGAAGTCGAGCCCCGCGCCGAGCGTGCCGAGGTGCTCGAAGGCGCACGACGACCAGCTGAAGTCGTAGCCCTCGAAGTCCGAGGGGATCGACCGCATGTCGACAGGACGGAACTCGGCGCGCTCGGCGTACTCCTCAGCCGTGCAGAGCTTGTCGTCGCGAGTGGCGTCGAGATCGGCTGCCCACTGCGCGGCACCCGACCAATGGTCGGCTTCCGCGGCGCCGGACGGCAGATCGGTCACCGTCACGCGGCACCCCTTGCTCACGAGGTAGGAGGCGATCGGTTCTCGGCCCACACCAAACCCCACCCCTCGCGCGCCGTCGACGATCGCGCCGGACGACTCGAGCGCTTCGAGGATGTAGCACCACTCCCACAGCTTGCGGTGCATCAACACCGGGCTGCCGATGCGCTCGCACCACTCGACGAACTTGGCGTCCGCGATCTGCGCTGCGGTGCACGCTTGCGAGGCGGGACGGGCGAACTCTGGCGCTCCACGCTGGTCGGGGCGCGCACCGAGCTCGTTCGTCCGCTCGTGACCGAGCGCCTTGTGGAAGGCGCGCCGCCCTCGACGCTTCACACCGGTCACTGACGCCACGAGGCATGATCGCGCCCGTGGCCATCTGGACCCAGTACTGGAAGCGGGAGATGGTCGAGCACGGCGAGGGCACCTTCGTCGGCCACACGACCTCGAACGGGTTCCGGCAACGGGGCGTCGCCGCGGGTGACCGCCTCTACGTGATCTCGATCTCGGGCGGCCGGCTCCGCATCGTCGGTCGCCTCGACGTCGAGGACATCGTCACGCAGCAGCGGGTCAACGAGCTCTTCGGTCGACCGATGCGCGACGGCGCCGAGCACATCGTCGCGAGGCCCGGTTCGGGCACGCCGCGCCGCACCGACGCCTACCTTGCGCCGCAACGCCTGGGCGAGGTCGAGTTCGTCGGCCCCGACGGCGAGGTGGTTCCGCCGAAGCTCAACCGCACTGGGCAGCCCGACGTGCTGGCTCTGCAGGGCGTGCGCGAGATCACGCTCAAGACCGCACTGCTCTTCGACCACGTGCTCGGCCTGAAGGCGAGCGAGGGCGACCCGAGCTAAGCCGCGAGCAGGTGGTCGATGAAGACGCTCAACCCGTAGGTCGAGAGCGGCTCGCCGCCGCCGGTGCAGCGGGGAGTGTCTCGCCCGAATTCGGGAGGCGGACTCGGCAGGCTGTCGATGGTCGGAAGCTCGACGATGTCGGGTGGTCGACCGCCGGTCGAGTCGCCTCGCGTCGTCGTGCCGAGGCAACGCTGGCCTCGCCAGAAGGTGAAGCGTTGATCACCGTCGGTGGTGATCGCGCAGGTCTTCTCGTGGATCAGCGTGTGGTGGTGGCTGCAGAGCAGCACGAGGTTGTCGAGATCGGTCGGCCCGCCTCGGCTGTGCCACCACACGTGATGGGCGTCGACGAACCGTGTCTGCGTGCAGCCGGGGAACTCACAGCCCGTCACACCGGCACGGAAGCGCAGCGCCCGCCGCTGGTGCCGGCTCGCCGTGCGCACTTCGTGGCCCAGCCACAGCGGAACACCGTCGTGATGGACGAGCAGCTGGAGCTTGGAGCCGCACAGGATGGCGTCGAGCTCATCGTCGGACAGCCGCTCGCCGGTCGCCGGGATGAAGGCGTGGCTGCCCAAGCCGACCGGCCGCATGGGATCGAAGTCGAGGCCCAGGATCTTTGCGAGGGTCACCAGGTCGACCGACACCTGGACACAGAAGTTCTCGTCGCCAGGAGCCCGCATGCCGGACGCGTTCGCCGCGTCGAGCACGACCTGGGCCATGCGACGCGCGATCTCGCTCGCATTGAGGCGACGACGCTGCTCGGCGTCGGTCGGGTCGACGTCTTTCTCGCCTGCGGCGCGCATCGCCTGCCACGCCTCCCAGAACAGCGCGCCTGTTCGCGCTGTCGGTTGCGATGTCGAAGCGGTCGCGCCCGAGACCATCGCTCCATCGCCGCGCCCAGAAGTCGACCTCGGGATCGGGCTTGGCGCCACCGTTCTCGCCCTGGCAATCGCGGTACTTCCGGAAGATGCGAGCGGCCTGGCTCGGCGTCGCGTCGCGCAGGATCTGCGCGATCAGATGCTCGTTCTTGGGCGTTGCGACTCGAGCCGCCATCGCGACCACACCGACCGAGAACCGGCCCTCGTGTGCGTCGGCGAGGATGGTCGAGACGTTGGCGGCGCGGGCTGCGACCGTTGCGAACCGGCTGGCCTCTGTCATCGTGAACCCGCCGCGTATCGACAACCAGTGGGCCTGCGAGCGATAACCCTCGCCCTGCCAGCCTTCGATCTCGTCGAGCTCGGTGAGGCAGCCGACGATCTCGGCCCCGATCGCGTGGTGCTGCGCGATGAGGATGCCCAGGCGCTCGTTGAGCTCTTCCGCCCGCTCCGACTGGATCACAAGGCCATTGTATCGAACATATGTTCGAGAATCAAGACCCTTTTCAGGTTCTTTCAGTCTACCTGACTGAGGGACGGGGCGCGGCGGTACTGTCCCCCGCATGTACCCGGGGGAGCACGCAAAGCAGGCGGGCCGACGAGCCCGCGCTGATCATGGCGAACAGCGGCGAGGTCGTGACCTTCCGCCAGTTCGAGGCAGCCGCCAATCAGATGGCCCACCTGTATCGCGCACAAGGCCTGAAGCGTCTCGACCATGTCGCGCTGTTCTTCGAGAACAACCCGCGCATGCTCGAGTGCGAGGGCGGCGCGGAGCGCTCCGGCATCTACTACACGTGCATCAACTCGTACCTCGCGGCCGACGAGGCCGCGTACATCATCAACGACAGCGAGGCGCGCATCGTGGTGACGTCAGCCGCGAAGCGCGAGATCGCGATGCAGCTGCCGGCGCTGTGTCCAAACGTCGAGCGGTGGCTCATGGCCGACATCGACAGCGCCGACGCGCCCTTCGAGAGCCTCTCGGCTGCGCGCTCGGAGTTCCCCACCGATCCGATCGACGACGAGCAGCTCGGCGCGGCGATGCTCTACTCGTCCGGCACGACCGGACAGCCGAAGGGCATCCTGCGTGCGCTACCCGACGTGCATCCCGATGCAGCGATGGCGGTGATGCAATTCGTGCAGGGGATGTTCCGGTTCCGGGTGGGGCAGACCTACCTCTCGCCGGCACCGCTCTATCACTCTGCTCCGCAGGCGAGCATCTCGGGCACGCTGAGGCTCGGCGGCACTGCGGTGATCATGGAGAAGTTCGATCCCGCGCAGTTCCTCGATCTCGTCGCGGAGTACCGCATCACGCATTCGCAGATGGTGCCGACGATGTTCTCCCGGCTGCTCAAGCTGCCCGACGAAGTGCGCACCGCGGCAGACACGTCGTCGCTCGAGGTCATCATCCATGCGGCAGCCCCGTGTCCGGTGCCGGTGAAGCAGGAGATGATCGAGTGGTGGGGCCCGGTCATCATCGAGTACTACGGCGCGACCGAGGCGAACGGCTTCACTTTCTGCGATTCGCACGAATGGCTCGCCCATCCGGGCACGGTCGGCAAATGCATCCTCGGCGAGCTGCTCATCCTCGACGAGGACGGCAACCGGCAACCGACCGGCACGCCGGGCACCGTGTGGTTCAAGGGCGCCACGGCATTCGAGTACTTCCATGCGCCCGACAAGACACGTGAGTCGCGCAACGAGGCTGGCGACACCAGCACCGTCGGCGACGTCGGGTACGTCGACGAAGACGGCTACCTCTACCTCACGGACCGCAAGAGCTACATGATCATCTCGGGCGGCGTGAACATCTACCCGCAAGAGACCGAGAACCTCCTCATCACTCATCCGAAGGTCATGGACGCCGCGGTGTTCGGCGTTCCCAACGAGGACCTCGGGGAGGAGGTGAAGGCGGTCGTGCAGCTCATCGACGGCGTCGACCCGGGTCCCGAGATCGAGCGTGAGCTCATCGCGTTCTGCCGCGAGAACCTCGCCCACTTCAAGTGCCCGCGGACGATCGACTTCGAGGACGAGCTGCCACGCCTGCCGACCGGCAAGCTCTACAAGCGGTTGCTGCGGGATCGCTATTGGGAAGGGCACACGACGAGGATCGCCTGATGGAGAACGTCGTCGACGAGATGGAACGGGCGTTCGCGCTTGCGACTGACGTGTTGGGCCGCGTCGGCGAAGACCAGTGGGACTCCCCCTCGCCGTGTGAAGGATGGACGGTTCGCGACGTCGTGAACCACATGGTGGGTGGTGCCAAGATCGTGTCGATCGAGCTGTCTGGACGCGGCGAAGGTGTGAACTACTACGTGAACCACCTGCGCGGGCTCGATCCAGTCGACGCATACCGGGCGGCAGCGGCCGAGGCCGTGGACGTCTTCCGCGCCGACCCGGGTCTCGTGGACCGCACGATTCCCATGCCGTGGGGCCCGGAGACGGGCGCGACGGTGGCGACCATGTTCATGGGCGACCACTTCGCTCACGCCTGGGATGTCGCGAAGGCAACGGGTCAAAGCACCGACCTCGACCCCGAGCTCGCAGAGATCCTCATGCCCTTCGCTCGGGAGTACTCCACGCGCCACCGCGGGCCGGGCATGTTCGACGACGAGCAGGTTGCGCCTCCCGGCGCGTCGGCTGCCGATCGACTCGCCGCGGTGCTCGGTCGGAGGGTGTGAATCAGTCGCCCCGGTAGACCGGTCCCCCGAGGTACTTGAGACCAGAGTCGACCTGAATCGTCACGACGCGGCGGCCCTCGCCGAGGCGGCGCGCGAGTGCGATGGCCGCGGTGAGGTTCGCGCCCGTGGACGGTCCCGAGAACAAGCCCTCTTCGCGAGTCGCGCGGCGAGCCATCGCGAACGCGTCGACGGTCGAGACCGCGATCACCTCGTCGAAGTCAGCGGTGGTCAGCAGGTCGGGCAAGAAGCCCGTGCCGCCCCCTTCGATGCGATGCGTTCCCGGCGCACCGCCCGACAGCACCGCGGACTCCGCCGGCTCGACGGCGACTCGATGCATCTCGGCGTCGCGGCCTCGCAACGTCTGGCTCACGCCGAGGAAGCAGCCGGCGGTGCCGACGTACACACAGAACGCGTCGATGGGATCGCCTAGCTGCTCGAGGATCTCGGCGCCGAGCTGTCGGTACCCGTCGACCATGTCTGTGTTGCGGAACTGATCCGTTTGGTAGGCGTCGAGCTCGCTGGCGACCTCAGCGGCACGCGCTCGCATGCGCGGGATCAGCTCAGGCGTGATGCCTGCGGGGCTCGGCAGCACCTCGAGCTGCGCGCCGAACGCCTCCATCGTGCGGATCTTCTCCTCAGCGAACGCGTCGGACGTCACGATGTGGAGCGGATACCCCTTCACCGCGCAAACGAAGGCAAGCGAGCTGCCGGTGCTGCCGCCCGTGTACTCGACGACGGGCTGACCTGGCTTCAGACGACCCGCTCGCTCGGCCCCCTCGATCATCGCAAGGGCCATGCGGTCCTTGTACGAGCCAGTCGGGTTGGCTGCCTCGAGCTTCACCCAGACGTCGGCCATGCCCGGTTCGACGATGCGTGTGAGGCGCACGATTGGGGTGTTGCCGATGCCCGCGAGCATTCCGCCCATGTGACGACGCTACGGCCCTACGCAGCGGATGACTCCGACGAGTACGGTCCCGCGTGACGGGACTCTCCCGTCAGGTGTGGAGGGAAGAACATGAAGTACGTAGTGATCAGCAAGCTGCTTCCCGGTGTGGATACCGCCAAGCACGCGTTCGCAGTGTTCGGCAAGGTCGGGCTCGAAGAAGGCACCATCGGGTCGTATGCCGGGAGTGACGGCAAGACGTTCATCACCATTGTGGACAGCGACTCGGAAGACATGACGGTCGCGGCCACGTACGCGCCGTTCTTCGAGTCGACGACGGTGATTCCTGTCGTCGCGATGGACGAAGCATGGATGAAGTCCATGCAAACCGCGATCGGCAACTGGGCCTAGTCGCTCACTCCGCGGCGGAGGTCCTCTCGGCCTCCGCCGCGCTCCCAGGCCTCACCAACCCGGGTAGCGCTCCCACCACCACCTGGGCGGATCGTCATAGCCATCGGGATCCTCGATCGGCGGGTCGGTCATCTCGCGCACGAAGTCGCCGGCGACGGTCTCGACGAGGTCACGGGCGTGGAGCGCGTCGAGCCACTCGGTCGGAATCGCGGTCTCGCCGTGCAGCGCGCCGAGGAGGTTGCCGCAGATCGATCCCGTCGAGTCACTGTCGCCTGAGTGGTTCACAGCGGCGATCACGCCGCTGGCGAAGTCGGGCGCGGCGAGCGCGCACGCCACAGCGATCGCAAGGGCTTCCTCGCCCACCCAGCCGGCGCCGAGCTCCCGTTCGATCGTCGTCGCGTCAGGCACCCCCGCGTCAGCGACCGCGAGTGCGTGTTCCATCACCCCGCGCATCTCGTCGTCGGCCTCACGCACGGCGGCGCCGACTGCTCTCCGCAGCGGTTGTCCGTCGACAAGCGATCGGATGATCACGGCGAGAACACCCGCCGACTGCCAACCCAACGGATGACCGTGCGTCAGCGCGGCGATGTCGCATCCGAGCTTGTACGTGTCTTCGGACGCCCACGTCACCAGGCCAGCAGGCGCCGCGCGCATCACTCCTCCGCATCCCTTCGAGTCGTTGATCGGCTCAGTGGTCGTGCCGAAGTCGCCACTCTCGAGAGCCGAAAGACACGTGATGCCGGGCATCTGCTGACGGTGGAGCCGTCTCTCTCGCACGAGCCAGCCGTCGAGCAGCTCCTTGTCGACCACTCGGCCTTGCGTGTGCAACCACCGCAGATACGCGTGGTGCACCACCGACGGCGGGTGACAGATCCCCTTTGATCGGCCGCGGACGTTGGCGCGGATGAGCCCTTCACACGTGAACAGCGTCATCTGCGTGTCGTCGGTGAAACGTCCCGGCCGGAGCATCTCGATCAGGGGGAAGCCGTAACGACTCGCGATGGTGCCCGAGGTCATGAACTCGATCGGTGCGCCGAGCGCGTCGCCGACGGCGCCGCCGAGCAGGCAGCCGCGAACTCGCGCCGGCGAAGTCGACCTCGGTCACGCGACGGCGCGCTCGGGGAGGAAGCTGACCGACCTCGCTCGAGTGCACAGTGCGCGGGCAGCCGAGCGGCGACGGGTGACCACCTCGACGGGCACGCCGATACCCTCGAACAGCTCGAGGGCGACGAGGAAGATGCGGTCGCCGGAACCGATCACGACTCGCGTGAAGGCTCCGATCTCGACCGCCCACTCGGCCTCTTCGAGGAGAGCCATGTCGGCCCCGTCAGCTCCCTTGCGCCACACGTGCCCGACCCCGGGCCACGCGGTGCCGATCGCGAGCGCGTGACGACCGAAGGGTGACGTCGCGACGACCACGTGATCACCCGGCCTGAAGGAGGCGACGCGCTGGTAGGTGCGGATGGTCCAGCCGATCTCGTCCTCGTCGTCAGTCGCCGGATTGCCCAACAGGTTGTCGATGTCGACCAAGTGCAATGCCCTCGCCATGTCGCCCTCCTCCTCCATCCTGTTTGTACCGCGGGGGTGTGACATTCCCGGCGGGTCACTTGTCCTCGAGGTGCTCCTCGGCCTCCTTGCGGTCGCCCCAGAAGCGCTCCTTGTCGACCATCCGCAGCCGAGCCGACTTTCCCCGCCACTCACGCGTGGCTCGGTTGAGCCCGGCGTAGGCAGCAGCGACACTCGGCGCGGTCGGCGCGAAGTTCGAGGTGCTTCCCGTAGCGAACCCGAGCGCGCCGCCCTCGGCATAGCTGTCCTGGTTGGCGCCGAGGAACACGAACGTCCACCCTCGGTCCTGGAGGTCGGAGATGCGGCGGAACAGACGGCTCCGGTCCCAACGACGACTTGCGTTCTCCTGGCCGTCGGTGAAGACGACGACGAGGTTGTCGGTCGGAGCGCCCCCTCGCGCCTCGGCGCGATCGAGCAGCAGCGCGGTGGCGTCGAGGAGCGGCGTGTTGCCGCGAGGGATGAACTCGTGCTCGCCGAGCGGCACCACGGACGCGAGGTCGACGTCGTCGAGGAGCACCTCGTGCGGATCACGATCGTCGAATTGCACGAAGGTCACCTTCGCGGTGCCGGCGACCGCACGCTGCTCGGAGAAGAACGCGTTGCATCCGCCGACGACTGCCTCGGCGATCGACTCCATCGAGCCCGATCGATCGAGAAGGAACCAGATGCGAGCCTCGCCCGCGGTCGTCGGTTCGTGGAGAAGATGAGCGACGATGCGCGCGGCGAGCGAACGGAGCTCGGAGGCGAGCTCGACGCCGGACGTCCATCGATCGGGCAGCGCGCTCGCTCCGGATGCGGCGCCTGCGAGCGCACCGGTGACCGCGGCGAACCGTGTCGGCGTTGCCTGGCACCGAGGCCGCAGCCGTGATGGCGCGCACAGGCTCACCGGGGAAGGCACCGACGACCGCAAGGGCGGCGGCAATGGTCGACTCGGCCTGCTGGTCGAGTGAGACCGTCGCGAGCATCGCGTCGAGATCGAGCGTCGAGCGCGCCAGGTCGACGCCACGGATCAGCGACGCGATCGTGTCGGCGACGACCGTCGCCGCCTGGATCGCTTGCGTCGAGGCGTGGGTGACGGCCGCGTCGAGCGCAGCGATCACGGGGCGCCGCACCGGGTCGTTCGCGAAGACAAGGCCGGCGGCGACGGCGCGGCAGAGCGCGCCTTCGCCGAACGACCCGGCTCCCGCCTCGAACCACGGCAGACCAGCGCGCCGCTGCTCGACCGTCGCGACGATCGCTCGGCCGGGCACGCGGAGCCTGCGCACGCGGCGAACGAGCTCGTCGCTGACGACCGGAGCTGCGCCGACTCCATTGGTGAGGAGCGCCTCCCCCGAGATGACGAGCTGTTGAACTCCGGCGCGCACCTTGCCGGTCGAGCCGTCGAGGCGCTTGCCTTCGAGCCACTCGGTCGACACGAACCCCGCCGCGCCGCGCTGACGCTGCTTCCTCTCAGCGACGCGGCCGAGCGCGTTGCCGATCGCAGCGCCGAGCAGTGCACCGGCGACGCGGTCCATGAGAAGGTCACGCTCGGGCAACGCTTCGTCGCCCGCGACGCCCGCGGCGGGCAACAGCCCGCGGCTCTGCAGGCTCATCATGGCGACCGGGCCCACGGCCCTGTCCAGCTCGGCAAACACGTCGTCGGTCATGCGCATCCTCCTCGGGGATCTTGTCGAAATGACTATAGCCGGTTTTTGTCAAATCGACATTTTCTTTGTAGGGTCGAGCTGTGACCGCGAGACGTCGAGGGCACAAGGCCCCGAAGGGCTACGACCCGAGCGACCACCCGCAGTTCGCGGTGACGGTCGACGTCGTGATCCTCACGATCGTCGAAGAGCACCTGCAGGTGGTCTTGGTGAGACGCCGTGACGACCCCTACAAGGGGATGTGGGCGTTGCCCGGCGGCTTCAAGCGACCCGACGAGACGCTCAAGGACGCGGCCGCACGGGAGCTGTTGGAGGAGACGGGTGTCGAGGCGGCCGACTACCTCAGCGAGTTCGGCGCGTACGGCGACCCGGGGCGCGACCCTCGCATGAACGTCGTGACCGTCGGCTTCCTCGCTGTGCTGCGCGACGTGGGCGAGCTCGCGGGAGGAAGCGACGCCGCGGATGCTCGGTTGGTGCCGGTCGCCGAGGCGATCGACGGAGAGGTGGGGCTCGCCTTCGATCATGCGCAGATCTTGCGAGACGCAGTCGAGCGCGCTCGCCGCGACCTCGAGACGACGAGCCTGGCGAAGGCGTTCGTCGGACCGACGTTCACGCTGAAGAGCCTTCGCAACGTGTTCGAGGCCGTGTGGGAGACCGAGCTCGACGCGGCGAACTTCCATCGCACGATGACGCGATCAGCGGGGTTGGTGAAGCCGACGGGAAGCGTGGTGCCGCCAGGGAGGGTGGGGGGCAAGCCCGCGCAGCAGTTCGAGTTCGGCGCCGACTACGCGGCAGCACCGATGCGCCGGCCGCCACCCGAGCCGCGCGATGACGAGGATGAGGACGAGACCTAAACAGCGAGGTTGCGTGTCTGGCCGGAGTGCGATGAGCTCTGCGGTCGGTGACCTACCCGAGCTGGATGTACTACCCCCCATCGACCGCGCCGCCGTCCTGGGTTCACGGCCTCGTCGCGGTCGTCGCGTCTGCCCGCGATCGAATCGACTCGGCAACGCACACGGGACTGTCGAGCGACGCCGTGCTCCGGGAGCTCCGGCCCGGCTTGCAGGATCAGGGATTCACCGTCGAAGCGAGCAAGAAGCAGGCCGACCGCATCCGGCGCCCGGTCCTCTTCGGTGACGGCGCCAGCGAACGAGTCGCCTACGAGGTCGATGGGGTGAACGACCAGCTGGGTGTGTTGCTCGAGGTAGAAGCGGGACGGGGCGCCATGAGCAACGCCGTATACCGAAATCTCATCCGCTCGTCGCTGATAGTCGGTGCTCGATTTCTCGCCCTGGGTGTGATGCTGGAGTACCGCTATGCGACTGGCGCCGCGCCCAGCTACCGCGACGTTCACGACCTACTCGATGCGGTCTACGCGAGTGGTCGGCTCGAGTTGCCATTCGAGGGCGTGCTGCTCTTCGGATACTGAAACGGGACGCCGTCACGGACAGACTCACCCGCATGGACGACATCGAGCAGACTCTGTTCAGCGCCGGCAACGCGATCGCTGACCTCCTACCGGAGGTCGAAGCACAGGTTGAGAGGATCGGCGCGGTCGACCCGTCGCTGGCCGACGGTCTCAGGGATCTCGTCCACGCGGCGCAGGGGTGTGCCGACGGCTTCCTCAGCATTGCGTCGCAGTGGCACGGCGTCGAACCCTGACCCAGCCTGCCTAACCCACCGCTTCCTCCAGCGTGTGCCATGACTCGGCGATGCATTCGCGGTAGAACGCGGGGTCGGGCATCATCTCGCGGCAGGCGGTGAACGCAAGCACGAGGTCGTCGACGTAGCTCGTGATCACGTTGATGAGCCCCATGCCATCGACAACGGGGCCGGCGCCGAACGACGACTCGCACTTCGCTCCCGCGAAGTAGATCGGCTCACGAGCACCCGGCACGTTCGTGCACGTCGTGTTCACCATCGCCGGCGCGATGCGAGCGAAGCGCGACGAGAAGCGCATCCCGATGCCGATGAGCCCGCCCGGCAGGAACTGGCTCATCTCGCTGAGCGAGCGTGCATCAGAGGCCTCTGCGAACTCCTTCGACGCGTGGCTCGACGACTGCACGAACTTCAGGCGCTCGAGCGAGTCGCCGATCTGCGTGCCAAGCGGGACCACCATCGCCGACACCGAGTTGCCGCCGGCCTTGGCCTGCTCCGCGCTCCGCAGCGAGATCGGGCACATCGCGAGCAACGAAGTCTCGGGAAGCTCCCCCTTCGCCGTGAGGTACGTGCGCAGCCCGCCGCCGTAGACGGCGAGCACGACATCGTTGATCGTCGCCCCCGACACGGCGGACTTGATGCCCTTCGCCGAGGTGATCGACGTCGTGAACGCGTCGATGACGCGATGCGGCGTGACGGGTCCGTTGAAGCGCGTGCCGCGGCGCTGCCGTCGGCCTCGACGACGCGCCCTGACGGGTCATCTGCGCGGCAGCGCGGCTCATGCCGGGTACGGCACGCCCCATCACGCGAGCGAAGTGCGCGGGCCGCGACAAGCTGTTGACACTTGCACGTGACAGGAGCTCGGCCGTCGACGGCACGCTCTCCGGCACCCACTGCTCCAACGGCGGCGGAGGTGGTGTGAGGTCCGGCGTCTGCTCGTGGATCGCCGTGATCATCTCGACGCCGGCCATCCCGTCGATCGCGGCGTGGTGCACCTTCAGCACCATCCCGAAGCAGCCCTTCGGGAACCCCTCGATCCCGTCGAGCCCTTCGATGATGTACATCTCCCAGAGCGGCCTCGCGAGATCGAGCGGGCGAGCATGCAGGCGCGCGGCCTGGATGCAGAACTGGCGCCAATCGCCTGGCTTGGGCAATGCGATGTGGCGGACGTGGTATTCGAGGTCGAAGTCGCCGTCCTCGATCCAGTACGGATGATCGAGGTCGAGGGGCACCCGCACGAGCCTCCGGCGGAACGCGTGGGCGAGGTGCACACGCTCCTGCAGGTACTCGAGGATCCCCTTGAACGTGACCTCACCCTTCGGTGCGGTCGACTGGTCGTAGATCATGATGCTCGTCACGTGCGTCGGCGCGTGAGCCGATTCGCTGTACACGAACGAGGCGTCGAGCCCAGTGAGCTGCAGCATGCGCTCCTCCTTCTCGTCCCCGGCCGCGGACGCTACCCCTACAGTCCGCCCCATGGATTTGGAGCTCACAGGCAAGAAGGCGATCGTCACCGGCGGCAGTCGCGGCATCGGGAAGGCCATCGCTCGTCAGCTCGCGCTGGAGGGCGTCGACCTCGGGATTGCGGCACGTGACCAAGCTCGCGTCGACGCGGCCGCCGCAGAGCTCGCGGCCGAGACGGGACGGCGCATCCTCCCGTGGGCCTGCGACACGGGCGATGACGACTCGGTGCGTGGCATGGTCGCCGGCCTGGCCCGCGAGCTCGAGGGCGTCGACATCCTGGTGAACTGCGCGGCCATGCCGGGCGGCGTGATCCCACCGCCCAAGCTCCCGGACATGACCACCGACGCGCTCTGGGAGGAGATCAACACGAAGGTGATGGGCTACCTCCGCTGCGCTCGCGAGGCGGCGCCTCACATGATCCACCACCGATGGGGTCGCATCATCAACATCAGCGGGCTCGCGGCCCGTCAGTCAGGATCGACGATCGGCTCCATCCGCAACGTCGCGGTGTCCGCGATGACCAAGAACCTCGCCGACGAGCTCGGCCCGCACGGCATCAACGTGACCGTCGTGCACCCGGGCATCACGCGCACCGAGCGCACGACCGAGGAGTTCGCGGCTCCGCGCGACCGGAAACACGATCGGGCGCATCGTCGACGCGGAAGAAGTCGCGTATGTGGTCGCGTTCCTCGCCTCACCGAAGAGCGTGGCGATCACCGGCGACGCGATCGCCTGCGGGGGTGGGGCACCGCGGTCGATCCACTACTGACTCATCTTCTTCAGCGCGTCAATGAGCTGCTGCTTCTCCGAGCTGCTCAGCCGCGCCGACGGGTGCAACAGGGTGTAGTAGCTAGGTGGCATCGATCCCTCTCGGATGGTCTCGGCGGCGTCTCCGCTCCGCCCACGCCACTCTGAGAAGTTGAGGCTCGCCCGTCCTTCGTCGACGTGGTTGCGTACCCACCACGACAGGGGCGCTACATAGGAGTACTTGGGCCACTTCGTCTCGTTGCTGTGGCAGTCGTAGCACGCCTCCCGAGCGAGCTTCTCGGTGGCTGCGGAGGGCCACGGTGCGTCAGCCACGACCGGCGGATTGGAGTGCCGCCATCCATACGGCACGAGCTGCATTGCCACGAACAGCCCGACCAGCCCGAGGCCGGTCCAGAGAATCACGCGCTTCCTGCTCATCCCCACTTCGCTCACGGGAGGCAAGCATGTCGGAAACTCGGCTCCGTGTTGGTCGCAAAGCGTCAGTCTTTTACAACTTCTTACAGGGGACGTCCCTGCACCACGCCGAGGTTCGTCGGTGACTGCGTCATCACGACGCCCTCGAACGCGAACCCGGATCTTTCGAAGAGCTGTCGAAACTCGGCCTCGCTCCGCTCGCGCGCGCCGAACAGGATGAGCATGAGGACGTCCATCCGGATCGCGAGTGGGCTCTCGACGGCGCGCTCGGGCAGCACGGCATCGACCACGAGCAACCGGCTGTCAGGACGCATCGAGTGATGACACGAGCGGAGGATGCGCTCCGCGTCCTGGTCGTCCCAATCGTGGAGGATGCGCGACAACACGTACGCGTCCGCGCCGCTCGGCAGGTGAGTGAAGAAGTCGCCGCCGATGCACTCAGCACGATCCGTCAGCCCGCGGTCACCGAGGAACTGCCGGGCGGCGGGGATCGCGGCCTCGCGGTCGAACAGCACACCGCGAAGGCCCGGCGCCGAGTCGAGGATCGCCGCGAGCAGCACGCCGCGGCCGCCACCGACATCGACGAGGCGCTCGAACGACGCGAAGTCGTACGCCGCGACGACGTCCGCCGCCTCTTGCGCGCTGCGATCGGCCATCGCCGCCTGGAACGTCGCCTCGGTGTCGGCACTGTGGCCGAGGTAGTCGAAGAAGCGCTCCCCGTGCGCCGCGTCGAACGGGACCTCCTCCCCCATCACTCCATCGAGCAACCGACCCGCGGCCGCGTAGTACACCTCTGCCCTCACAATGGTGAGCGCCCGAAGCTCTTTGAGGTGACGCCCCACTGAGGTGAGCGCGAACCGTCCGTCGTCGAGCTCGTCGAAGACCTCCTGCACGACAAGATCGCGGAGGACTCGATGGAGGCGGGCCGGGTTCGCCCCGACCGCTGCCGCGAGCTCAGACGACGTCTTCGGGCCTGCTTCGAGCAGCTCCGGGATGCCCAGCTTCTCCACGACGTAGACGAGCTGGGTGGTGACGAAGCCGTCGATCAGCCGCATCAGGCGGGCGCGGTCGTTCGGGAGTGCGTCAGACAACACCGAGTGCGTACCACGCGGCGACCGGCGCCGTCATAGCGTGCGGCTCATGGCCGACCCCACGCCCCTTTCCGTCCACGAGCCGAGCAGCGCGCCGAAGGCCGGCGTCGTCGTGATTCAAGAAGCCTTCGGGGTGAACGACCACATCGAAGACGTGTGCAGACGGTTCGCGGACGAGGGCTATCTCGCCGTCGCGCCGCACCTCTTCCACCGAACCGGCGACCCGAAGCTGTCGTACGACGAGGCTGTGCGCGCCGAGGTGATGGAGCACATGGGCGCGCTCACCGCCGACAACATCCTCACCGACGTCGACGAAGCACTTGCCCACCTCAGCGAGGCCGGGATCGCCGGCTCGAACACCGGAGTGGTGGGGTTCTGCATGGGTGGCACGGTGACCCTTGCCGTCGCGGCGATGCGCGACGTCGGCGCGGGCGTCACGTTCTACGGCGGCGGCGTCACCGCCGGACGCTTCGGCTTCCCCGCGCTCGTCGAGCTCGCACCACAGCTGCGCGCGCCGTGGCTCGGCCTGTTCGGTGACCTCGACCAGGGCATCCCGGTGGACGACGTCGAGCACCTGCGCGCGGCGGCGGCGACCGCTGCGGTGCCGACCGAGATCGTGCGCTACCCCGACGCCGGCCACGGCTTCCACTGCGACCAGCGCTCGAGCTATCACGCCGCGTCTGCGCGCGACGCGTGGAACCGCACGCTCGATTGGTTCGGCCAGCACCTGCACTAGGACACGGAGGCGTTGCTTCTGGGGCGCGAAATGTGCCACAGATGGCGGCGGTTTCTAACGATCACGGCAACACCTTGGCGAGGCATAGACGCTTGGGCCTGTCGAGGAGGTTGTCGTGGGGAACGCGAATAGTGGCCGTTATCCGAGGCTGACGCCTGAGGAGCGCAAGCGGATCATTGCCTTGGTGGCAGACGGGATGCGGGCGGTGGATGTGGCTCGCGAAGTAGCACGGTCGGCGGGCTTTGTTCGACGGGTGATCCACGACACGGGCGGGGTGGCTCGCCGGCTGGACTGGGATCCTTCGCCGGCGCGGTCTGTCGGCCGGTGAACGCGAGGAGATCCGCTGCGGGCTCGACGAAGGAGCATCGTTGCGGGCGATCGCGAGGCGAATCGGGCGGGCGCCGTCAACAGTGAGCCGAGAAGTGCGAGCTAACGGCGGTCGGCGCCGATACCGGGGTTGGCGAGCGCATCGCCGGGCGGCCGATCTGGCTCGTCGCCCCAAGGTCGCCAAGCTGGCCGCCTGCCCTCGGCTGCGCGCCCAGGTCGAAGCCTGGCTCGAGGACGAGCTGTGGTCGCCGACTCAGATCTCGGCCCAGTTGCAGATCGAGTTCCCCGACGATCCGATGATGCGGGTGTCGCCCGAGACGATCTACCAGTCGCTGTATGTGCAAGGCCGTGGCGCGCTGCGCAAAGAGCTCGCCGCATGTCTGCGCACCGGTCGAGCGGTCCGCCGGCACCGGTCCCGCCTCGAGCTGCGCGGCCAGATCCCCGACATGGTCATGATCTCCGAGCGGCCCGCTGAGGTCGCCGACCGGGCCGTGCCCGGACACTGGGAAGGCGATCTGATCATCGGCAAGTCCGGGCACTCCGCGGTCGGCACGCTGGTCGAACGCTCGACCCGCTACGTGATGCTGCTCCACCTACCCGGCGACCATCGCGCCGAAACCGTGCGCGCCGCGATGACCGCCAAGATCGCCACCCTGCCCGAGCACCTGCTCCGATCCATCACCTGGGACCAGGGCAAAGAGCTCGCTCAACACGGCCGATTCACCATCGACACCGGCATCCAGATCTACTTCTGCGACCCGCACTCCCCCTGGCAGCGCGGCAGCAACGAGAACACCAACGGGCTCCTACGCCAATGGATGCCCAAAGGCACCGACCTCTCCGGGCTCACCGAAGCCGACCTCGACACCATCGCCCACAAGCTCAACAACCGGCCTCGACAGACCCTCGGATGGATGAAACCATCCCAACGCCTCGCCGAGCTCGTTGCGCCCACCGATTGAAACCGCCGCACAAAACGCGCCGCAGAAAGGCGTGACGCGCCGATGGCGGCGGCGTGGCGTCAGGCTTGTTCGAGGCGGACGTCGCCTTCGACGACCAACCGGAAGCGGCCGCGGCCGGTCTTCTCGAGGCGGATCGACGCGCCGCGCTCGTCGAGCCTGCGCTTCAGGAGGATGAGGCGCGTATCGAGGTTGTCGCGGAAGCCCGGAAGCTCGAGGCGTTGGTCGAGCCGGATCTCCTTGTTCGTGAAGTCGATCCGTCCGTCGGCGAGGTGCTGCTCGAGCAGCGACCAGAGGATGCGTCCCGCGACGCCGCGGATGAGGTAGTCGCCGTCGAGGAAGATGCTGCCGTCGACCGCGAAGTACCGGACCCGCGTAGCGGCGCCCTCGTGAATGGCGACGGCCCCCGCCGCGACGCCGGCGGCCTCGGGCGACTCGCGCTCTCGAGCCCGGTCGATCTCGATCGCGCTCGCGACGAAGGACGCCACGACACTCAACAGCGATTCGTCGTCGTGGTTGAAAGCCACTGCTCGGTCGCTCTCGACGACGAGCACGCCGACGAGCTCGCCCAGCGCGATCGCCGGCACCGCGAGTCGGCTCTCGACACCGTCAAGCCCCGGCAGCGGCACGTCGCGCCCTGGCCCGATCCCCTCCTCTGCGAACGACTTGCGCACACTCGTCGAGTACTTGCGCATCTGGCGCAGGTTGCCGATTCGCATCGCGGCCGCGCGCGCGGCGGCCATCCCGATCGTCCCCTCTCCCACCCGCACCTCTGATCCGACGCCCTCCGCGGTGTACCCGTGGCTCGCGATCGTGAAGAGGCGCTCGCCCGACTCGTCGAGGAGCAGGAGGAGCGAGTACGAGTAGCCGAGCAGGTCATGCAGCCCGTCGACAGTCGCACCGACCAGCGTGTCGAGGTCCGGACAACGGCTCAGCCGGGCGACGAGCTCGCCCAGTGCCTCGGGCCTTGCCTGCGATCCACGCAGGGGATGCAAGCCATAGGGCTCGTTGAGCAGCTGGACGTCGATGACTCGGAACACGTCGGCCGCCTTGAGCTTGAAGACGCCCTGCATGTTGTGGAAGGCAGCCGCCTCGTCAACGTCTTCGCGCAGCCTGTCGAAGATCGCTCCGCGGCGCACGGTGCGCTCGAACACCACTTTGAGCCGGTACTCGTCGTACGACGTGGGGTCGACCAGCACGAGCGAGGCCACGGGATTCTCGGCCAGGTTGCGCGCCGTCTTCGAGAAGAACTGGTTGGAGAGCGCGATGTGCTCCTCGTCGACGTACCGGACGCGCGACAGGTAGGTGACGTTCGGGATGCCCGCAGCCGACGCCGTCGCGATGATCGCAGGGATCGCTCCCTCGAAGCACTCGCGCAACGACGAGAGCACGATGCCCTCGTCCTGTGTCATCGCACCGACGTGCCCACGCGAGGACCGGGAGTCTGGTCGTAGAGCTCCTCGACCACCACGGTGCACGGGACGAACTCTCTCGGCCGAACCCGCTCGAGCAGGTCGCGCGGGATGTGATCGGTGCTCACGATGTCGTCGTAGAAGTCGTTGGTGTACTGCTCGGACTTCGCGACGTCATCGTCGGTCATCGGCTCGACGTCGGCGATGCGGCCTTTGAGCTGCAACGACCGTAGCGTCGGCACATCGGTCGCCGTGATGGCGATCCGGCCCTCGGTGAGCACGTCAGGAGTGACGAGCAGCCGCACCCGCACTGCTCCCTCGCCTCCCTCGGCGCACAGCACAGTGAGACCCCACGCCCTCGACGCGTACGGCGCGCCCTCGTCGTCGAACGTGCAGACGGTGAGCGCGCACCCGCCCTGCAGGAAGCCCACCATCTCTTCGTCGAGCACTAAGCAAGTTCTTAGCATTCGGTTACGAGCCTTTTCGGAGCGCCGTTCGTGGGGTTCCCGCACCATGGCCTCCACGACAACGACGTCCCGAAAGGAGCTCCGATGACCGAGCTGCAGCAAGTGAGTCACAACCTCTACCTCGACATCCACAAGGGCATCCGGCGTGAGCTCTTCGCTCTGACCGAACGCGCGGGCAGCGTCGATCCCTCGGTCCGCAGTGGCCGAGTCGACCTCGCCGAGCAGCTCGACCGGACGGTCGAGATCTTGATCAGTCACGCCCACCACGAAGACACCCACGCGCAGCCCTCCATCGAGAAGTTCCTGCCCGACCTCGCCGCAGAGATCGAGGGCGACCACGAGCGGATCGAGGGTCGGATGGTCCGCTTGCAGGAGATGGCCTACGACGCCATCAACGCGATGCAGAGCGCGCAGCGCTTCTCGGTGCACCGCCTCTACATCGAGCTCGCCTCGTTCACGAGCGAGTACCTGGCCCACCAGGACCTCGAAGAGCGCCTCGTGATGCCGGCACTCGAGCAGGCCGTCGGTGCCGAGGCGGTGCTCGGGATCCACGGTGCGATCGTCGGGAGCATCCCGCCCGACCAGATGGCAAAGGCGCTCGCGCTCATGCTGCCGGCGCTCAACATCGACGATCGCACCGAGCTGCTCGGCGGCATCCGGGCGAACGCCCCCGCTCCGGTGTTCGAAGGTGTGTGGGGCCTCGCGGGCTCGGTGCTCGCCCCGCCCGACTTCACGGCGCTGGGCGCCCGGCTCGAGATCGCTGCGTGACCCTCACGCCCGCCGGCCGAGGAAGGCGAGCAGCTCGGTCTGCTCGTCGGCCCCGGCCGGCACGTCGACCTCGGGACCGAACGCACGCGGGCTACGCATCTGATCAGCGAGCGGCGCCATGGCCGCTCGCACGTCCGCGAGGTCTTGCGGATCGATGCGCTCGTCGAGGCCAGTCGCACGCGCGAGATCCCATCCGTGCACGATGAGGTCGGTGCAGATGAACTGGTCGACGCCCTTCTCGAACGTCGCCTTCCCCGCGAACCCGTCGTACTCCCGAGTCGCGATCGCCGGATCGTCGAGCGCTGATTGCACCGCGTCGCGGGCGACGACCCACGCGGCGAGAGGGTCGTCCTCCACAGGCGGCACCTCGGGACCGGCCTCGCCGATCAGCCCGAAGAAGATGCCCGGGATCTGCGTGAGGTGTCGCACCACGTCGAGCGCGGTCCACTCTGGGCACGGGCTCTGCGCGGCCCACTTGTCAACAGGAACCTGCGAGATCTTGTCGGTGACCCCCGCGGCGAGTCGGCGGTAGCGGTCACTGATCTGCGTCATGGCCGGAACCTACCGCCGGGACGCCAGCGTCACTCGAGCCGGCTCAGTGCAAGCGCGAGAGCTCGAAGAGCACTGCACGCTCGAGCTCGCTGATGCGCTCGGGGTCGGTGAGCTTCTTGCCGTGCATGTCGACGACGTAGAAGCTGTCGACGATCTCGTGGCCGAGCGTGAGCACCTTGGCGTGACGGATGTCGAGACGCATCTCGCTGAACGCTCGTGCGATGCGGTAGAGCGCGCCCACGGCGTCGGGGCCTCGCACCTCGACGACCGAGGCCTCCGCCGATGCGTTGTTGTCGACGACGACCGTCGGTGCGATCGGGCGCCTGATGCCGTGGAGCAGTGACCCGTAGTCCCGCGCGCGGGCCGCGATGCGGGCTTCGAGGGCGAGCCCGCCTTCGATCGCCCGCTCGAGGTCCGCGCGGAACCGGGCCCAATCGGGCTCGCCTCCCCCGATGCGGTGAAACACGAACGTATCGACCGCCATGCCGACACCGACTCCCGGCGCTGACCACAGGTCCGCCGCGACGACCTCCAGCCCATGAAGGCACAAGACCCCGGTCAGCTCGCAGAAGAGCCCGAGGCGGTCCGGGCTCACGACGACCAACGTCGAGCCGTCGACGTGGACGAGCAGCCCGCCACCCGCCTCGTCGACCATGCGCTCGAGCGTGGGGTCGAGTCCGTACGCACGCTCCTCCGGCCAGCCCGCAAGGCGCGCGGCAACCGCAGCGACGAGCTCGTCCACGAGCGCTGCCTTCCACGGGCTCCACGCGGTCGGTCCCGTCGCCTTGCCATCGGCCTCTGACAGCGCGTGCAGCAGCTCGAGCGTCTGGAGGTCGCCGACGGCCTCCGCGACGCGGGTCACCGTCGCGGGATCACGCACGTCGCGGCGTGTCGCCGCGTCGGGCAACAGCAGGTGATCGCGCGCGAGGGTGACGAGGATCGCTCGCTCGTGAGGCGGGAAGCCCATGCGCGTCGCGATCGTCTCCATGAGCTCTGCGCCGACCTCGGAGTGATCGCCGGGATAGCCCTTGCCCAGGTCGTGGAGCCACGCACCGAGCAGCAACAGGTCGGGCCGCGCGACGCGATGGCGCAGGGCAGCGGCTTCGACGGCCGCTTCGATCAGGTGCCGATCGACGGTGTACCGGTGGTATGGGTTGTGCTGCGGCTTGCTGCGCACCGGCTCCCACTCGGGCAACACGCGAGTGAGCAAGTCGTACTGGTCGAGCGCCTCGAACGCCGCGATGGCCGGAGGCCCCGCCGCCATGAGATCGAAGAGCGCGTTGCGGGATTCGGGGCTCCAGTGGTCGCCCGGGGCCGCTGCCTCGGCGCGCAAACGCTCGAGGGTCGCCGTCGCGATCGGCGTGTCGGTCGAGGCGGCGGCTGCCGCGACACGCAAGATGAGCGAGCCGTCGCGGAAGTCGGCATTGCCGTCGACCGATGTCTCGCCGCCACGCATGACGACCCCGACGCTCTCGATGCGATCGGGCATGACGCTCCGGCTGCTGCGCTTGTCGAGCCACACGTCCATCCGTCGCCACGCGTCGTCACTCGTCCACGCGATCGTGCGCGCTGCGGCGGAGACGCCTTGCATCAGCGCATCGGCGCTCGCGACGCCGAGTGCACTCGCGACGCCGTCGTGAGACTGCAGCACCAGCCGCTCGCTGCGCCCGTTGAGCCGCTGCATCGCGACCCGAGCGCGGATCAGCGTCTCGGCGACGTCGAGCCGTGCAAGGTGCTCGTCAGTGACGACGGGGCTCGCGATCGCGGCGGCGTGCAACGCGTGCACGTCGCGCAGCCCGCCTCGGCCCTCCTTCAAGTCGGGTTCGAGCAAGAACGCGATGTCGCCCATGCGCTCGTGGCGCTGCTCGATGTTCTCGCCGAGCACTCGCAGCCACTTCTTGGCGCCCGACTTCCACTGGTCGAGCGAGCGGCGCGCGAGGTCGTCGGCCAGCTCGGCATCTCCCGCGACGCAACGTGCGCTGAGCAGCCCCATCGCGGCCTTGAGGTCGCGCGCGGCCACCCCGAGCGCTTCGGTGACGGTCTTCACGCCGTGGTCGAGTGGGATGCCGGCGTCCCAGATCGGATACCAGATCTGGTTCGCGATCTCGGCGATGTTCGCGACGCTCCGCCGGCCTCGATGCACCAGGATCACGTCGATGTCGCTGCCAGGAGCGAGCTCACCTCGGCCGTAGCCCCCGACCGCGACGAGCGCGCAGTCGGGGGCGTCGGCAAAGAGGCCAACGAGGTACTCGTCGACGAGCGCGGAGAACGCTCTGGTGAACTCGCTTCCTTGCAGGGACTCGTCGGCGAGCAGCGCAGCGCGCCGCTCGCCAAACGTCTCAGATTGCGTCGCTTCCCATCTCCCCGGTGCGGACGCGGACGACGGAGTCGCAGTCGGTGACCCACACCTTGCCGTCGCCGATCTGCCCCGTCTTGGCGGCCTCGACGATGGTGTCGACCATCCGCTTTGCGTCGGCATCGTCGGCGAGGATCTCAATGCGCACCTTCGGCACGAAGTCGACTGTGTACTCCGCACCTCTGTAGACCTCGGTGTGCCCGCGTTGGCGGCCGAAGCCTCGAACTTCCGACACCGTCATGCCGGCCAATCCGACCTCGTGCAGCGCTTCCTTGACGTCGTCGAGCTTGAACGGCTTCACGATCGCCGTGATGAGCTTCATTCCGATCCTCTCTGATCGATGGTCAGGATGAAACCGCGGCCGCGCACGGTCAGGATGCGCACCCCCACTGCGGCAACCCGTCGACGGAGACGGATCATCGCCGCGCGAAGCGCCCCTGCACTCACATCTTTACCTGGCCAGACGCATTGGGCGATCTCCTCTCGCCACACGATCTCACCGGGACGCTCGAGCAGCTTTGCGACGAGCTTCCACTCGTGGTCGGGGAGGGCCACCCAGGCCCTCCCCGCACGAAGGAGTCCGTCGTCGTCGAGCCACACCGCTGTGGTCGCAGGCGCCGTCTCGATGACAGACATCCGGCTACGACTCGACCTTGGTCGAGGACATCGCAGACACGGGAGCCGACACGCTGCCCCCGCTGAACGAGGCGCCCATGTACGCCATCTCCGGGTGGTAGGCGGGAGCGCCGTGCTCGTGGATGTCGATGCCCTGACGCTCGCCTTCCGCAGAGATGCGGAGCGTCTTGGTGAGCTTGACCGCGTACATCAGTCCAAGCCCGACGACGAGTGTGATCACGGTGACACTCGCCGACCCGATGAACTGCGCCTTCAGCTGGTCCCAGCCGCCGCCCCAGAACAGACCTGTGACCACCGCCGAGGTGTCCGCACCTGTCGCTGCCTGGAGCGCCGTATTGGCCGGTGGCGAACAACCCGAGACTGAGCGTGCCCCATATGCCCGCAAACCCGTGGACCGCGACGGCACCGATCGGGTCGTCGATTCGAAGGTGTTCGATGAGGTCCACGCCGTAGACATCCGACGCCCGGTTCGCTCGAGATCGTGACCACCGAGAGCGCCTCTGCGAGCTTGCGTCGCAGATGGCTGACGTGCGTGCGCAGCGTGTCGAGACCTTGGCCAGGGCCCCACACGACGTCGAGCACGCGGCGATGTGTCAGCACCTTGCCCGCGTTGCGAGCGAACAGCACGAGCAGAGCGAACTCCTTCGGCGTGAGATCGAGCACGGCGTCGTTCACCATCGCGACATGCGCGTCGACGTCGACGCGCAGATCGCCGATCCACTCGTCGCGGGCGTGTACACGGCGCTGCCGCGAAGGTCGGAGGCGACGGCGCGGATCGTCGACAACGGCGTGCGCAGGTCGTGCGACACAGAGCGCAACAACATCGCGCGCTGCTTGTCGACGTCCTCGAGCGCGACCGCTGCGAACACGACGAGGGCCGCGATGTCTTCCGACAGGTGGATCCGCAGCGTGCCCACCGGCGGGATGAAGCCCGACGCGAACGCGAGCACTGCGAGCACCGTCGTCACGAGGTACGCGACACGTCCCCCGAAGAAGGCAGCGACGAGCACCGGCATCACGGAGAGGAGCGCCGGAACCGCCCTCGGCACTGTCGAGTGGAAGGGCACGAGCACGATCGTGATGACCGCGACTCCCGCCGCGCCGAGCCCGACGCCGAGGGCAAGGCGAGGCGGAGCAGCAGGGATGCGCATGCACCATCATGGCAACGAGACCAAACCTTCTCGACGCCTGAGGCGTGAAGAGCGTGTCGCGAGCGAGTGTTGCGGCGTTGGCGGGAACCACTCGGGCGTCGATCAACCCCGGCCTGGCGGGAAGGCCGGGGTATCGACGCGTGCTGGGGCTCGTTTTCCTAGCCCCCTGCCGGGGTCGACACGTCGGTGCTTGCGGTGTCGCCAGTGTCGGCGACCGGCTTGCCGCCATCGAGGTGGACATCGACGGCGACGGGATCGCCGCCCGACTCCTGCGCGAACGTCACCTGGATGCTCTCTCCGTCGGACTGGGTGTTCGCGATCGACCACCCCGGCGACGGCGACACCACGCCGAGGCTCATCGACGAGTCGGTGTAGCTCACCTCGACCTTGCCACCCTGGGCATCAAAGGAGGTGACTTGGGGCGCGCCGCCACCGGACGACGAGCCCTGCGTGACCGACGTCGGCGACGACATCGCGCCCACCGACGAGGCCTGGCCCGGGCCTGCACCCTTCGACGCCGTGATGACCTTGCTCGCCGTATGCGTCTGGGGCGCTGCCGCCGGCGACTGCGGGGCAGCCGCGCTTCCGCCGGTGCCTCCGCCACCCGGCCCCGGCCGCGCGATCGTCGTCGTAGGGGACGCCTGGGACTCGCCGCCCGGGACGACCCCTTCGGCGGCGACCGAGGTCGGCGCAGAGACGCTCGTCGTGGTCGACTCGACGACCGCAGTCGTGCCTGAGCCGCCGACGCGGACGTCTCTCGACTGATCACTCGTGGTCGACGAGATCAGGCCCCCGAGCACGACGAGCACGACGAGACCGGCCCCGCCCCGGAACGCGGCGCGACGACGCTGCGCGCGCCGGATCCGCGGGCGCAGGGCCGCGAGAGCCTCGGGCGCCGACGGCTCGTCGCCGGCGGCTCGCTCGAAACAGCTCGGTTGACATTGCGTCGTCCACATCAATCCGCCCCCACCGCGCGTCGGCCGCAGCCGGGCTCTCCCCTGATTCATGTGGAACTTCACTGCCCCGACCGGACAGCACATCGCCACTCGCGACCTCCGGACCGAGAGCCCTTCGACGTAGTACAGCGACATCGCCAATCGCTGTTGTGGCGGCAGTGTCGCGAGCAGCTCGATCGCGTCTCCGCGAGGTGGCCTCGTCGGTCAAACCCACTTCCACCGCGAGAAGCTGCCGCGCCCTCGACGCCCGCGCCTCTCGTCGGAAGTGGTCCCGCATCTTGTGGATCACGCGACCCGCCGCACCCAGGCGACGGGATTGTCGTAGCGAGAGATCCGCCGCCACCTGAGATGCGCCTTCACCCACGCGTCCTGCACGCAGTCGGCGGCAACCTCAGCGTCACCGCACGCGGCCGTCAGGGCGCGGACGAGTGACGGATAGTGACGCCTGAACGTATCGTCGAACCCCGGGACCGTTGTTGCGGCGACCGGCGGGCGCGCGGGCATCATTCACCGGGCACCACACGCTGCAGGCCTGCCCAAAGGTTTGGCCGCACCTCCCAAGTCTTGCAGCGCGACGATGGGGTCATGCTTTTGATCGGCACTCGCAAGGGAGCGTGGCTGCTCAGGCCCGATTCCGAACGGCGTTCCTGGGCCTGCAAAGGCCCGATCTTCCTGGGTCAGATCATCCAACACGTCGTCCAGGACCCCCGGGATCGGCGGACGCTCCTCATGGCGTCTCGGACCGGACACCTCGGGCCGACGGTCTTCCGGTCGACCGATCTCGGCGAGACATGGAACGAAGCGACGAGCCCTCCGGCCTTCGTCAAGGGTGACGCGCTCGAGCGCAGCGTCCACTCCGTGGTCTGGCTGAGTCCGGGTCACGCCGACGAACCCGGCGTCTGGTACGCGGGCGCGTCGCCGCAGTGCCTTTTCCGCAGCGACGACGGTGGCGACACGTGGGCACCGGTCACCGGGTTCAACGACCACGACATGTGGAAGACGTGGGCGAACTACCCGGAGGATCAAACTCCCGACGGCTCGATGCTCCACTCGGTGATCGTGGACCCACGCGACGCGCAACATCTCTACGTCGGATTGTCAGGTGGCGGCGTCTTCGAGAGCGTCGACGGTGGCGCCGACTGGAAGCCACTGAACGCAGGCTCGGTCGCCGACTTCTTCCCCGACCCGGACGTCGAGTACGGCCACGACCCGCACACCGTGCGGCTCCATCCGCTGCGACCAGACCGGCTCTACCAACAGAACCACTGCGGCATCTACAAGATGGAGCGACCTGAGGGTCGATGGGAGCGCATCGGCGACAACATGCCGCGCGAGGTGGGCGACATCGGCTTCCCGATCGAGCTCCACCCTCGCGATCCCGACACCGCGTGGGTGTTCCCGATGGACGGCACCGACGTGTGGCCGCGGACAAGTCCCGACGGCAAGCCGTCCGTGTACATGACCCGCGATGCGGGTGCGTCGTGGACACGGTGCGACCGGGGCTTACCTGCCACCGCTTGGTACACAGTGAAGCGTCAGGCCATGACCGTCGACACTGCTGATCCCGTCGGCGTCTACTTCGGCACCACCAGCGGCGAGGTGTGGGCCAGCGCCGACGAGGGATCGTCGTGGAGCCCGATCGCGGAGCACCTCCCCGAGATCTACTCGCTCGAGCACGCCGACGTATGAGGGTGCGGATCCCATCGCCGCTGCGCTCGTACACCGACCAGCGTGCATGGGTCGACGGTGAGGGCACGACCGTGGACGAGCTGCTGCGCGACCTCGACCGTTCTTACCCCGGGATGCGCTTCCGCATCGTCGACGAGCAAGGGCGGTTGCGCACGCACATGAAGGTGTGGGTGAACGCCGACGCGGTGCGCGACCTCTCGACCGCGATCGCGCCCACGGACGAGATCACGATCATGCAGGCGCTGTCTGGAGGCTGAGGTGCGCGACGACCTTCTGGCTGATCGCGGCGAGGGCGTCGATCTCCTCGGGGGTCAGCAAGTCGATGAGGTTGCGTCGCACCGACGCGACATGTGAAGGCGCCGCCCTCTCGATCGCGCGCATGCCTTGCCGCGTGAGCACCACGAACGCGCCGCGACCATCGGTCGCGCACTCCTCTCTCGTGACGAGGCCGCGCTCTTGCATCCGAGCGATGTGATGCGAGAGCCGGCTCTTCGACCAGAGCATCCTTGCGGCGAGCTCGTTGAGACGCCACCGGTGGTCGTCGGCCTCAGACAGGTTCGAGAGCACCGTGTAGTCGGGCTCGGAGAGATCGGAGTCGTGCGCGAGATCGCGGGCGAGCTGCGCGAGGAGCAGCGTCCGCATCCGCTGGAACCCCCGCCATGCCCGGGCCTCCGACTCGTTCAACCACTGCACATCAGCCACGTCGCGAGTGTACGCTCTTGGTTGACATGTCAACATCTCGCGATCGAGGAACGGGAGGAAGTGGTGATGCCATGACGGATCGACCTCGGCTGATGGTCATCGTCTCGAGCACGCGGCCCAGTCGCGTGGGCCACAAGGTCGGTGCCTGGGTCGTCGGCCGCGCCGAGGCACACGGCGGCTTCGAGGTCGACCTCGTCGACCTCGTCGACCTCGATCTGCCCTTCCTCGACGAACCGAAGCACCCACGGTTTGCCGAGTACGTGCACGACCACACGAAGGAGTGGAGCGCTCGTGTCGATGCGGCCGATGCGTTCGTGTTCGTGATGGCGGAGTACAACCACAGCTTCACAGCACCCATCAAGAATGCCGTCGACTTCCTGAACCGCGAGTGGGCCTACAAACCGGTGGGGTACGTCGGCTACGGCGGGGTCGCGGGCGGCACTCGTGCCGTGCAAGCGATCAAGCCCGTGTGCATCGCGGTGCGCATGGTCCCGCTGTTCGACTCGGTGTACATCCCATGGATCGCGCAGCAGATCGACGAGCAGGGAGCCTTCACGTCGACAGACGCCTTGGATGCGAGCGCGAGCGCGATGTTCGACGAGCTCGTGAAGATGGCCGCAGTGCTCAGGCCTTTGCGCCCTTAAGAAAGGCGGAATTGAGCGAGCGCCTCGGGGTTCGCCAGCGCCTCGGTGTTGCGCACCGGGCGACCGTTGACGACGTCCGCGACGGCGAGCTCGGTGATCTTCCCGCTGCGCGTGCGCGGGATGTCGGTCACGGCCTCGATCACCGCGGGCACGTGGCGAGGCGAGCATCGCTCGCGCAGCGTGCGCCTGATCGTGTCTCTGAGCGCATCGTCGAGCACCGCACCTTCGGCCAGGCGCACGAAGAGGACGATGCGGGTGTCCCCGTCCCACTCCTGGGCGACCGCGACCGACTCGGCGACCTGCGGGAGCTGCTCGACCTGCCGATAGATCTCGGCGGTGCCGATGCGCACACCCGCCGCGTTGAGCGTGGCATCGCTGCGTCCGTAGATGACCATGCCGCCGTGCTCGGTCCACGCCGCGTAGTCGCCGTGCGCCCAGACCTCAGGGAACCGTTCGAAGTAGGCGCGCTGGTACGCGCCGCCGTCGGTGTCGCCCCAGAACCCGATCGGGGTCGTGGGGAAGGGCCGAGTGCAGACGAGCTCACCCTTCATGCCCGCCGGTGCCTTCGAGCCCTGCTCGGTCCAGACGTCAACGGCCATCCCGAGGACGGGCCCCTGGATCTCGCCCGCCCACACCGGACGCGTCGGGTCACCGGCGACGAAGCACCCGCAGAGGTCGGTGCCACCTGAGATCGAGGCGAGATGCACATCGGACTTCACCGCGTCGTACACGTACTCGAACCCCTCGGCCGCGAGCGGCGAGCCGGTCGAGCAGATCGTGCGAAGCGAGGTGAGACGGTGCGTGTCACGAGGACGCAGGCCCGCCTTCGCAACGCCGTCGATGTACTTCGCGGACACGCCGAGGAGCGTCAGGTCATGACGGTCGGCGAGGTCGAAGAGCGCGGCGGGCGACGGGTGCATGGGGTTGCCGTCGTACAGCACGATCGTGGCCTTCGAGGCGAGCACCGAGACGAGCCAGTTCCACATCATCCAACCGCAGGTCGTGAAGTAGAAGACCCGATCGCCTTCCTGCACGTCGCAGTGCAGCTGCTGCTCACTGAGGTGCTTCAGCAGCAGCCCTCCGGCGCGATGGACGATGCACTTCGGCGGCCCGGTCGTTCCGGACGAATAGAGGATCGCGGCCGGGTGGTCGAACGACGTGCGCATGTACTCGAGGACGATCCCGCCGCTCGACGCGAATTCTGCGAATGAGATCGCACCCGGCGAAGAGCGCAGATCTGGGTCGTCACGGAGGTTCCCCGCCACCACGACGCGCCGCACCGTCGGGAGCGCGGCGCTGATCTCGGTGAGCCGGTCGAGGCAGTCGAAGCGTTTGCCTCCGTACATGTAGCCATCCGCGGCGAAGAGCACGACGGGGTCGATCTGGCCGAAGCGATCGATCACGCCCGCGGTGCCGAAGTCCGCGGACGTCGATGAGAAGATCGCGCCGATCGCGTTGGTCGCGAGGAACGCGATCACGGTCTCGGGAACGTTGGGCATCCACGCCGCGACGCGATCACCCGGATGGACGCCGGCGCCGCGCAGGCCTGCGACGACGGCGGACACCGACACGCGGAGCTGTCCCCAGGTGAGCGTGCGGCGCTGGCCGTCTTCGCGCTCGAACACGATCGCGGGCAAGGAGTCGTCACCGGGGCCGACGAGAAGGTTCTCGGCCAGGTTCAGCGCGGCGTCGGGGAAGAAGCGGGCACCGACGATGCGGCCGTCGCCGGGATCGAACGCCGTCGCGCCGGGCGGGCTCACGACCCCGCCCGCGTCCCACACGTCGCGCCAGAACGCGCCCGGATCGTGCACGCTCCAGGAGTGCAGTGACTCGAAGTCGTCGAAGCCGGCCCGCCGGCGGAAGCGACGCATGGCCGAGGCCTCGATCCGCTCTGCGCTCGGCGTCCACAGCGGCGTGTCCACTGCAGGAACTATGCCGCGCGCAGTCGGGCGCACGCGTACCTTGCCGCCGTGGACCGTGCCGCGACGCTGCTCGCCGAGGCTGACGCGCGCGACATGTCGGGCTGGGACTTCGGTTGGCTCGACGGCCGGATGACATCGAGCGGGTTGCCGTGGGACTACCCAGCGATCGTCGACGAGTGGGTGTCGAGGAGCACGAGCGTGTTGGACCTGGGCACGGGAGGCGGCGAGTTCCTCTCGGGTGCGCGCCGCCTGCCTGCGCGCACCGTCGCGACCGAGGGATGGGCTCCGAACGTGCGGGTAGCCGCACAGCGCCTCAGCGCCATCCACGTCCCTGTCGTGCACGACGAGGGGGCCACCGACAACCTCGATCAGCGACAGCGCGACCCTCGAGGACGGCTCGCGTTCCGCGACGAGAGCTTCGACCTCGTGCACAGCCGCCACGAGGCGTACAACCCCACCGAGGTGCGGCGAGTGCTGCGCCGCGACGGCTCGTTCCTGACGCAACAAGCAGGCTCGGGAGGCGCGGACGCTGTTGCACTGCTGGGCTTGCCGCGCCCGCACGAGTCGTTCGACCGCGCGTTTGCCGTCGAGCAGCTGCGTGAAGCCGAGTTCGAGATCGTCGACGGCGACAGCGCCGTCGAGTCGATGACCTTCGGTGACATCGGGGCCTTCGCCTGGTACCTGAGTGTGATCCCGTGGATCGTGCCGGGCTTCACCATCGACGGTTACCTGCCCCGGCTCCTCGAGCTCCACGAACGGAGCACGCCGCTGGTCATCCGCGCGACGCGGTTCTGGCTCCTCGCCAGGAAGAGTGCAAAGAAGGCGACGCACTGAGCCTCGAGGGCGAGATCCTCATCGTGACCGGACCGCCCGGCGCCGGGAAGTCGACGATGGCCCGCGCGCTCGTCGAGCACTTCGACCTCGCGGTCCTGCTGCAAGGCGACTGGTACTTCGACCGAGTCGTACGAGGATGGATCGAGCCCTGGAAGCCGCCGTCGCACCATCAGAACGCGGTCGTGACACGGTCGATGGCGGCCTCGGCGCGCGAGTTCGCGCAGGGCGGGTACGCGGTCGTGCTGGAGGGCATCATCGGCCCGTGGTTCCTCGACACGTTCGTGCCCGTCGCCGGGGACGTGCCGGTGCACTACGTCGTGATCCGCCCGTCGGCCGACACGGCGATGACGAGGGCGGTCGCCCGCGAAGCGCCCGCGCTCGTCGATCCTGAGCCGATCGAGAAGATGTACCGCGAGTTCGAACGGCTCGGCGCCCACGAGCACCATGTCGTCGACACCACCGGGCACTCTGTCGAAGAGACGGTGGCCGAGGTGCTGGCTCGCCTCGAGGCCGGGGGGCTGCGGCTGTAAAGCGTTCTTGCACTGCTCTCACATGAAGTTGGGGCCGTCCTTGCAGTAGGCGCCCATTGTGTGCGGCATGGAAGAGAAACCTCGGACAACCCGGAAGCGGCGACCTCACCCGGCCAAGCGGGCCCGGCGGATCACGGCGGCCGCGAGCGCTGCCGCGTTCGTCGCGATGGGCGCGGGCATGGCCCATGCTGCAGCGCAACCGAAGAGCGGAGACGAGACGACGGTCGCGGACGAGACATCGGGCTCCGCGACCAACTCGACGTGGGCCGCGACCCCGGTCACCGCGACGTCGACCACGACGACCGTCGCGGCCCACACGCAGACGCAGGGCAGCTGATGTCGCACCTCTGGTGGTACGTCGCGTGGGCCAGCGGGATCGTCGCGTGGGCAATGCTCACGGCCTCGGTGCTGTGGGGGCTCATGCTGTCGACGAAGGTCCGGCCGCCACGAGTCCGCCCCGCGTGGACGCTCGACCTCCATCGGTTCCTCGGAGGCGTCGCCACGATCTTCACCGGGCTCCACCTGACCTCGATCTTCCTCGACTCGTACGTGCATTTCGGCCCGGCCGCCTTCCTCGTGCCGTTCGCGTCGTCTTGGAAGCCCGTGGCAGTCACGCTCGGCGTGCTCGCGCTGTACCTCCTGATCGCAGTCGAGGCGACCTCGCTCGCCAAACGCCGGCTCCCCCACCGCGTCTGGCGCCGGGTCCACGTGCTCTCGATGCCGCTGTTCGCCCTGGCGACCTTGCACTTCGTGACTGCAGGCACCGACGCCCGCAGCATGCTCGTGCTGAGTGGCGTCCTCGGCGTCACGCTCGTGGTGCTGGCGATGATCGCGATCCGTGTGCGCCAAGCGGTTGCCTCGTCGGCGACCCCAGCTCGGGAGCTTGTGGCAGCCTCTCGCCGATGAAGGTCGTGGTCGTCGGCGGGGGCATCGGGGGGTGCGCGCTCGCGCTGAGCCTTCACGACGCGGGCATCACCGACGTCGACGTGTACGAGGCTGTGAGCGAGGTACGCGAGCTAGGCGTCGGAGTCAACATCCTCCCGCACGCAGCGCGCGAGCTGATCGAGCTCGGGCTCGGTGACGATCTTGCGGCGAGTGCGATCCCTACCGCGGCGCTCGTGTTCTTCAACCGTCACGGCCAACGCGTGTTCAGCGAGGACCGGGGCATCGCGGCGGGCTACCGCTGGCCGCAGTACTCGATCCATCGAGGCGAGCTGCTCGGCATCTTGCACCGCGCGGTACGCGATCGACTCGGCGCCGAGCGCTATCACACCGGCCACGCCGCAGTGCGCGTCGGCGGCACCGAGTCGCGCGCGTGGGTCGACCTGGAGCAGCGGAGCACCGGCTCGGCGCTCGGACGCGCCGAAGGCGAGGTCGTCGTCGCTTGCGACGGGATCCACTCGGTCGTGCGGGCCCAGCTGCAACCCGACGAAGGGCCACCACTCTGGAACGGCATCACCATGTGGCGCGCCGTCACCGAGCGCGAGCCGCTCTTCGACGGTCGCACGATGATGCTCGTGGGGCACATGGAACGCCGCATGGTGATCTACCCGATCTCCCGGAAGCTGGCCGACGAGGGGCGGTCGCTCGTGAACTGGGTCGCCGAGCTGAAGACCGCGCCAGGGCAGCCCATGCCGAAGCAGGACTGGGAGTTCCGCGCCGATCCCGAGGAAGCGGCACACGCGTTCGCCGACTACCAGTTCGACTGGCTCGACGTGCCCGCGCTCATCCGCGGCGCACGCGAGGTCTTCCAGTACCCGATGGTCGACCGTGATCCCCTGCCGCGCTGGACGTTCGAGCACATCACCCTGCTCGGCGACGCGGCGCACCCGATGTACCCCGTCGGGTCGAACGGCGCGTCGCAGGCAATCGTCGACGCCCGCGTGCTCGCCCATCATCTCGCGACCGCCGCCGACGTCGACGAGGGCCTCGAGCGCTACGAGGAGATCAGGCGCCCGCTGACGTCCCAGATCGTGCTCGCGAACCGCAACGTCGGCCCTGAGCGGATGATGGAGCTCGCCGAGCAGCGCGCACCCGATGGGTTCGATGACATCCACGACGTCGTGACCGAAGAGGAGATGGTCGAGATCTCGTCGTCGTACAAGCGGATGGCGGGCTTCGACGCGGCCGCCCTCAACGAGCGGCCCAGCTGGTCGGTCAGCTGATGGGCGTTCCGACGTTCCAGCGGTGGCCCCACGGATCGGCCAACCAGCCGGCACGCGAGCCGTGGAACTGGTCTTCGACGGGACGCTCCATCCGCGCTCCGGCCTCGAGTGCCGCCGCGAAGGTCGCGTCGACATCCGGCACGTAGATCACGAACGAGGAGGTCGGTCCTCCACGTGACGTCGGGCCGAGCACGTCGAGCTCGGGCCACTCGTCCGAGATCATCAGCACCGCGTCGCCGATCGCGATCTCGGCGTGGCCGACACGTCCGTCATCCATGACGATCGGCTCGGACACATCCACTGCGTCGAAGATCTGCTTGTACCACACGATCGCAGCTCTGGCGTCGCTGACAGCGAGGTAGGGCGTGACGGCGTGAAGCCGTGGAGGCACGTGGGCAGGCTTGGTCTCGGGCATCACGGTCCTTTCGAGTCTTGGGCGCCGTCAATTCTCGGCGTCGAACTCCTTCAGCATCTTCGCCGGAGCCGAATAGCGCCACGCCTCGACGAGTCGCTCCTCGAGCTCGGCCTTGGTGACCTTGCCGAGCCGAACGATCACCATCGGGTACCCCTCGTAGTGAGGTGTGACGGCATACACCGTCGGGTCTTCCTGCACGAGGGCGGCGCGCTCGTCGAAGTCGACCTTCACGACGACCGAGGTCGCGTCTTCGAGGATGCGGGCAAAGATCTTGCCCTTCACGTACCAGGCCGGCGTGCCCCAACAGGGCTTCTCGGTCGTCGCGGGCAGACCCATCGCGATCGTGCGAACCGTGTCGACCGAGGCGGTCATCGATACGCCGTCGCGACATCGGGGCTCATCGCGCCCGCTTCCGCGTGCGCTCGGCGTGCGCCTTGAACGACCCGAGCTGCTCTGACCAGAACGCCTCGACCTGATCAAGCCACGCCTGCAAGGCCACGAGCGACTGCGGACGCAACCGGTACATCCGAAGCCGGGCGTCTTCATCGACGAGCTCGGCCTCGACGAGCCCGCTCTCGCGCAGCACCCGCAGGTGGCGGCTCATCGCCGGACCGCTCATGCCCACGCTCGCGGCCAGCTCGCCTGCCCGCTTCGGCCCAGTCCCGAGGAGGTCGACGACCGCCCGCCGGGTCGGATCCGCGAGCGCCGCGAGCGTCACGTCAACCGGTGCAAGATCATTCGCCACTGGACAAATAGATAACAACAGCGTTACTGATTGTCAAGGGCGCCCGACAGGACCAGAGCTTCGATCGTCTCGATCGGACCCCAAGCCCCGTGCTCGGAGCTGCACAGCACGACCGTTGTGACGTCGTCCTTCGGGTAGTACGCCACTTCGGCGCTCACGCCGACGTTGATGCCCTCCTTGCCCCACCACACGACCTCGCCGTCGTCGTCCACCTGCATGCGGACGCCGAAGCCGTTCATGTGCATCGCGCCCGTCCTCGGAGAGCGATACCACTCGACCTGGGGAGCGACCATCTCCTCGGCCAAGGGACTCGGCAACAGCGTGTGATCCCGACAGGCGCGGACGAACCGGATCAGGTCGCCTGCCGTCACGTGGGCGCCTCCGTCCGGAGAGCCGATCGGCGGGTACGAGTAGATGTTCCGCCTCCAACCCGTGATCGCGCCCGCCTGGTCGCGAACCGGCTCGCACGGCTCGGCGACACCAGACACCACCTCGTCCATGCGGAAGAACCCCGAGCGCGTCATTCCCGCCGGAACGAACACGTGAGATCGCACGTAATCGCGATAGGTCGTGCTGGTCGCCTTCTCGATCATGAGGCCGAGCAGGATGAAGCCGCAGTTGCAGTACCGACAGCCCTCACCCGGAGCGAAGTTCGGCGGCTTGTAGGCAAAGTCCGGCAGGTGGTGCGCGGTCTCGATCTCGGAGTAGTTCGGCTTGTCGACGAACAAGTCCTCGTAACGCTCCCCCGCCTCCTCGTCGGCGTCGTCGGCGATGCCGGAGGTATGCGTCAGGAGGTGGCGCACTGTGACAGCGGGAGAGATCGCGGTGCCCTCGAGACCGAGGAAGTCGATCGCCGAGGTCTCGAGGTCGAACTCGCCCTGGCTCACGAGCTGCAGGGTGGCGACCGCGGTGAACGCCTTCGTGACCGACGCGCAGTCGAACCGCAGATCCGTCGTCATGGGCATGCGCCACGCACGGTTCGCCCACCCGTAGGCGCCCTCGAACACGCGTGACGTGCCCTGAGCGAGGACGACGACGCCCGACAGCTCGTCGTTGGCCGCGAGCGACCGCAGATGGTGGTCGAGCTCGGCGAGCGCGTCGATCACGCGTCGAGCTCGGCGATCAGCTTCTTCGGCGCCACCGCGCGATAGCTCTCCTCGACCCAGTCGCAGAGCACGTCGGCCGAGGGACGGTCGGGCGCCGTGAGCTGGATGTTCACCCAGCCCGCCTTGCCGAGCCCGTACCCACTCGGCTTCGCACAGTCGAGGCTCAAGGCCTGCGCGTGCGAGTCCGGCAGCTTCACCGCGATGCCCGGGTCGGTCGACGTCGGGTCGCCCATGAACACGAAGATCTTCTTGCCGACCTTCGCGACATGGTCGCTCTCCCAGGGCGAGTCCTCCCAGGCGCCGGGCATCCCGAGTGCGAACGCCTTGACCGCGTCCGCGACCTTGTGCGCGTCGGACTTGCGGCGCGCAGTCATCGCGACACACTCATCGCGAGACCCTCATCGCGAGACCTTGCGGCCTAGCTTGATGCACGGCTGCTCGATGTACCGGTACGACAGCCACGACACGACGATCGTCGCGGCGAGCCACACCGAGAACGTGAGTGGGCGGTAGGGCGTCGCCGAGATCGCGCGCAGCACGACCGCATGCCAGAGGTAGAGCGAGTAGCTGATCGCGCCGAGCCACACCAGGATGCGGGGGAACTTGTAGCGGCGAAGCAGAAGTGCGCCGCCGAACACCAAGTAGGCCACGACGAAGGTGAGTGACTCGGCGCGCCAGTTCGTGATCGCTCCCGTGGTGGGCTCGACGAACCTCACCTCACGCACCTTCTCGACGATCACGATGACGACGATCGCGGACCCGAACACGACCGGGCCTATCCACGCCGCGATCTGGCCCGAAGTCGAGCGGTAGAGCACGGTGCCGACGAACATCGTCGCCAGCACGAGGAAGGCGAACCAGATCGGCTCGGGACGGTTGAGCACCAGCGGCACGGCCAGCGCGGTGAGAGCACCCGCGAGCACCCGCCCGCCGGTCGACCGCGCGAGCGAGACCGCGACGAGGACGGCGACGCCGGTGATGGCGAGCACCACCGCACGCGACGAACCGGTCGGAGAGGTGAGCGCGAGCGGCGCGAGCGAGTTGCCGGCGATCAGGGCGCCCGCGAGGAGCACCAGCGAGATCGCGACCGATCGGCGGTGCAGGCCGGCGACGAAGAGCACCGACACGATCCCGTAGAACACGAGCTCGTATCCGAGCGTCCACGACTGCCCGAGGATGAGGGGCTGCCCGAGGAGGTGCTGCGCCATCGTTGCGTTCGCGGCCAATCCCTCGACCGGGTGCCGGGTCAGGCCCGGCGCGAGCGGGTAGCGATGGACCAGATGCAACGCGAGCGCCGCGCCTAGTGCAGCGAGGTACGCGGGCAGCAGGCGGAAGCCACGACCGATCCAGAACTGCCGCATCGATCCCCGCCGCTCGAGCGAGGCCGGGATGATGAACCCGCTGCAGAGGAAGAAGATCATCACGCCGCACTCGCCGACGCGGAAGGTCTCGGTCGTGAACCGAAGCGCTTCGGGCCAGAGGCGCTCGGCGAAGTGGGTGGCCACGACCATCATGGCCGCGATGCCCCGCAGAGCATCGAGAAACTCGAGCCGACCGTGGCGGGAAGAGGCGTCGGGCGCAGCGACTTCAGGCTGCTGTGCGGTGACCGCCACGGGGGTCAGCGTACGCGCCTGGGCCACCTGGGCGTAGCCTGCGGCGATGGGTTGCCTCGTCCTCCTGGCTTCGATGATCTCGCCGCGACTCGCGCTCGGGCTGGTGTGGATCTTCAGCGACTTCGTCGACCGTGCCTACGACTCGTTCATCGTCCCGTTCCTCGGGCTGCTCGTGATGCCGTGGACGACGCTCATCTACGCACTCGCGTACGCGCCTCGCGTCGGGGTCACCGGGTGGGGCTGGTTCTTCGTGATCCTCGGCGTGCTGGCTGACCTGAGCAGCTGGGGCGAGAACGCGTGGCGCAACCGCGAGAGCATCCCGTACTGGAACCAGACGTACTGAGCCGCTACTGGGCGACGAGCGTCCGGAGACAGTCCATCGCATCCCACACGTCCACGTAGCGCGTCGTGATCGGCGCGGGGCCGAAGCGCACGCGATCGGGCGTGCGGAAGTCCGGGATCACGCCGTGCGAGATGAGCGCGGGGCAGAGCGCTCGAGCATCGGGATGGCGGAGCGAGACGTGCGACCCACGGTGTGCCGCTTCGCGTGGTGAGCCAACCTGGAAGCCGAGGGGCGCGAGCCAGTCGTCGTGGAGGTCGATGAGGTACGACGTGAGCGCGAGGCCCTTGGCGCGCAATGCGTGGATGCCGGCCTCCGCGAGCAGCTTCACGCCCTCATCCACCGCGACGAGCCCGGGCACAGGTGGAGTGCCGACGAGGAACTGCGTCACGTCGGGGACGGGGTCGTACGCCGGGCCCATCTCGAACTGCTCGCGCTGTCCGAACCATCCCCAGATCGGCTGCCGCAGCTCGGGCTGCCGCGCGCGGCTCACGTAGAGGAACGCCGGTGCGCCCGGCCCGCCGTTGACGTACTTGTAGGTGCACCCGACCGCGAGGTCGACGTCGTTGGCGTCGAGCTCCGCGGGGAACGACCCGACGGTGTGCGACAGGTCCCACAGCGCGAGGGCACCCGCTCGGTGCGTCGCCTCGGTGATCGGTCCCATGTCCGCGATCGCGCCGGACGCGTATGCGACATGCGAGAAGCTCACCAACGCGACGTCGTCGTCGATCGCGTCGGCGGCGACCGCCGCCGTGAGACCGTCGACCGGATCGGACTCGACCATCCGCAGCGACAGGCCCCGCTGGGCCACGAGACCCTCGAACACGTAGCGGTCGGTCGGGAAGTTCTCCTTGTCGGTGACGATGACCCGGCGACCGGGACGCGCGTCGAGCGCGGCGACCGCGCACTTGTAGAGGTTCACCGTGGTCGAGTCGCTCACGACCACCTGACCGGCGGCGGCGCCCAGCAGCGCGGCACCGAGCCGGTCACCGACTTCGGTCGGCAGCGTGAGCCAGTGATCCCACCCTCTGATCAGCTCGCCACCCCACTCCTCACGGACGAGCCGCGCGAGCCGCCGCTCGGTCGCGATCGGGAGCCGGCCGAGGGAGTTGCCGTCCATGTAGATCACCGACGGGTCGTCGATGACGAACCGATCGCGGAAGTGCGCGAGGGGATCGGCGGCGTCGAGCTTCTCCGCTCCGGCACGAGTCAGGTCAGTCACGCAAGCCAGTCCATCACTCTCGCCCACGACTGTCCGCCGGGGTCGATGACCTCGAAGTGGTCGACCCCCGCACGGACGACGAGCTCGACGTCGTCACCCGCGGCGCGCGCCGCTTCGGCGAAGGCAACGCTGAGGTCGATCGGCACGTTCTCGTCCCGATCACCATGGACGAGCAGCATCGGCACGCCGATCGGCAGCCACGCCATCGGTGACGCCTCGGCGTAGCGCTCGGGCACCTCGGCGGGGCTGCCGCCCATGAAGCCACCCGTCGCGTCGGACGACAGCCCGCGAACCCACGCTTCGTCGAGGTCGGTGACGCCGGCGAGGGAGACCGCGTCGGTGACCGCTCCGTGCGCCGCTGCGGCCCAAAGGGCGAGGTGACCGCCGGCCGAGTGGCCGATCGTCACGACTCTGTCAATGGGGAGCGCGGGCAACGTCGTGACCGCGTCGATTCCGGCGCGCACATCGTCGAACGTCATCGGCCATCCCCCGCCGTCAGCGCCGACGCGCCGGTACTCGAGGTTGCACGCCGCCCAGCCCCGAGCGGCGAGATCCGCGCAGAGGCCGTCCATCAAGTGCAGGTCGTAACGGTCGCGCCAAAAGCCGCCGTGGATGACGATCGCGATCGCCGTGGGGATGGCGTCGTCGGGCGCGTACAGCTCGGCGAACTGGCTCGGGAGTTCGCCGTAACGGTGGATCGACCTCACGTATCAGTCGCGACGTACGAGTCGAGCCCAGCGATGAACCGCTCGAGAAGCGTCGCGAGCTGGAGCCGCTCCTTCGGGTCGAGGTCGGCGAGGATGCCTTGGAGGGCCTCGCGCCGCCGCACCATCATCGCCCGGTGCACTTCCTTGCCGTGCTCGGTGATCACGACGACCATCACCCGGCCGTCGTCGTCGGATCGCTCGCGAGAGGCGAGGTCGGCATCGACGAGTCGATTCACGGCGCGCGTCGCCGTCGAGGCGTCGACGCGCAGCGCTTCGGCGAGCTCGCCCATCCGCACCGAGCCGTGGAACACGAGCATGTCGAGCGCGTCGACCTGTCCGAGGTCGAGCGCGTCGTCACCCTCTCCGTAGACGATCGGCCTGAACGCCTGCATCGACGCGCCACGACGGAGCTCTCTCCAGGCGGCCCCGATGCGAAAGAGCACGGCCAGGTCAGAGGCCCGCTTTGCGTCCGCCATCGCGTTTGCACATTAGTCCGACAATTGCAGAGTGCAACTAGTTCGCGCGGGCGTGAGGGGGCGGCGCAATGCGCCGCCCGGGCGCGCGACGCACCGATTGTGGAGCGCAGCGACCCGAGCCGGCGGAAGCGCCGCGGACGCCGGCGAGGAAGACTCAGACCTTCGGCTCACGAGGCAGGCCGAGCACGCGCTCGCCCACGATGTTGCGCTGGATCTCGGCCGTGCCACCCCAGATCGTCTCGGATCGCGAGAAGAAGAACGAGGCCTGCATCGGGCTGACGGAGTAGCCGTCGCGGCCACGTTGACGCATCACGCCGGGCCACGACTCGTCGTCGCCGTCGCCACCGAGGATCTGCGCGTCCATCCCGACGATGTCGAGCGCGAGCTCCATGACGTCTCGGTGGTGCTCGGACCAGAACATCTTGTTGGTTGCGCCGAGCGTGGCGACGCCGAAGTCACGCGCACCCGACAGCGTCGCGGTCAGCGTGCGCCACCCGTTCACCTTCATGATCTGGACGCGGGTCCAGGCCTTCATCAGCCGCTGACGGATCGTCGCGTCGTCGATCTTTCCGTTCGCCTCGGCGAGCTCGAAGAGGTGCTCGAGCTCGCGCTCGAACCGGCGGTACGACGTCGTGGCCGACGAGCCGCGCTCGAAGCCGAGCGTCGTGTTCGCCACCTCCCAACCATTGTTCACACCGCCGACCACGTTCTCCCGCGGGCAGCGCGCGTTGTCGAAGAACACCTCGTTGAACTCGGAGGAGCCATCGGGCTGCGTGATCGGGCGCACCTCGATGAGGCCCGGCTGCTTCATCGGCACGAGCAGGTACGAGATCCCCTTGTGCTTCGTCGCGTCGGGGTCGGTGCGGGCGAGCAGGAAGATGTAGTCCGCGTACTGCGCCTGCGTCGTCCAGACCTTCTGCCCGTTGATCACCCATTCGTCGCCGTCGAGCACCGCGCTCGTCTTCAGCGATGCGAGGTCGGAGCCCGAGTTCGGCTCGCTGAAGCCCTGACACCACGCGATCTCGCCCTTCATGATCTGCGGAAGGAACTGCTGCTTCTGCTCCTCGCTTCCCCACCGCAGGATCGTCGGACCGACCAACGTGTCACCGAAGAAGTCCGCACGCATCGGCGCACCGGCCCGCGCGAACTCTTCGTTGAGCACCACGTTCTCCATCACGGAGAGTCCCTTGCCGCCGTACTCCTTCGGCCACGACGCGCAGATCCAGCCGCCCTCTTGGAGCTTCTTCACCCAGTCGAGGTTGAACTGCTTGCGTTCGTCACCCTTCAGCTCGAAGCCCTCGTCGAACCAGCCCTCGGGGAGGTTGTCCTCGAGCCAGGTGCGGATCTCTTTGCGGAATGCTTCGGCCTCGGGCGGATAGGTCAGATCCATGCCCCCATTCTTGACCGTCGGGTCAGGCAACGAAAGACGCGGCATAGAGTGCCCGCCGTGGCTGTGACCGAGAGCGCCCCCACACCGAACACGCCCGCGGAGCTTCCGACCGGGCGATGGACTTACCAGTGGAAGGAGCTCTACTCCGAGGTCATCCAGTCGGGCCTCTGCACCGGCTGCGCGGGCTGCGTCGTGGCCTGCCCGCACGACGTCATCGGCTACGACCACGTCGAGAAGGGCTACCGCCCCTACCACCTCGAAGACGAGCTCGGGCCCGACAACTGCCTGCACGGCGAGAAGGGCTGCACCTCCTGCACCCGGGCCTGCCCTCGCTTTCGCACGTGGGAGCCCGAGGCCGACATGCACCTCTTCGGTCGGGTGCGCGAGCCGAACGAGATGTACGGCATCACGAAGGACCTGCTGCTCTGCCGGGCGAGCGACGCCTACGTCCACAAGATCGGCCAGGACGGCGGCTTCGTGTCGGCACTGCTCATCTGGGCGATGGACGAGGGCTACATCGACTGCGCGCTCACGTCGTTCCTCGAGGGCGACGGCACCTCGTGGAAGGCGATCCCGGGCCTCGCCCGCAACAAGGACGAGATCCTCGCCTCGGCGGGCTCCCGCTACACGTACTCGGCGAACACCCTCGCGGTGAAGCAGGCGGTGGAGGAGGGCTACTCGAAGCTCGCCCTCGTCGGCATGAGCTGCCAGAGCTCGGCGCTCCCGATCATGTGGTCACGCAAGGTCGGCAAGGCGGGCAAGCCGTTCCTCTTCAACATCGGCCTCCTGTGCTCGAAGACGTTCGACGACGCCATCTTCGAGGAGCTCTTCCTCGCGAAGTACGGCCTCCGCAAGGAGGAGATGGTCAAGATGAACATCAAGGGCGTCTTCCAGATCTGGATGAAGGACGGCTCGTACCACGAGATCGACCTGAAGGAATGCCACCAGTGGACGCGCGAGGGCTGCAAGATGTGCCCCGACTTCGCGGCCGAGCACGCGGACATCTCGACCGGAGGCATCGGTGAGGACAACGACTGGACGCTCGTCCTGGTGCGCACAGATCTCGGTCGCGAGATCGTCGGCCGGATGATCGCTGCGGGCTGCATCGAGAGCAGGCCCGCCGACACCGACGAGAAGGCGATGAAGCTGCTGCGCACGCTCTCGATCGTGAGCCGGCGACGGTGGCCAGGGTTCGCCGAGCCTTCGCCGATCGTCGGTGTGCCGCCGCCGAAGAAGAAGGCCGACGGCTCCGCTCCCGCCGCGCATTGACGTGGTCTGACGCGGCGTGGATCCTGGGCCGCTTCGTGACGTTCTGACCGTCGGCGCCGGGGTCCTCACCGGCGTGCTCTCGGGAGCGTTCGGCGTCGGCGGCGCGGTCGTGTCGACGCCGCTCATCAGAGGGCTCGGCGCATCCGCCACGATTGCAATCGGCACGACGTTGCCCTCGGTCATCCCGAGCTCGATCAGTGGCTCGCTGCGCTACGGCCGCGAGCACCTCATCGCCTGGTTGGCCGTCGCGTGGACGGTCCCAATCGGCATTGTCTGCGCGGTCGGAGGCGCACTCGCCACCAAGATCATCCCCGGCGAAGGACACGTCCAGCAGATCGTGACGGCAGGGTTCGTCGCCTTCACCGCGTGGCGCACCTACGCAGTCGGGCGGGCGCAGGAGAAGACGCCCGTCGTTCCCCGGCCGACGGAGGAGATCGGCAGCACGAGGGCCGACAAGATCGGCTTCGTGTCGATCGGCATCGGCGCAGGCGCCCTCTCGGGGTTGCTCGGTGTGGGCGGCGGAATCGTGATGGTGCCCGCGTTCAACCAGCTCATGAAGATGACGCTCCGCCAGTCGATCGCGACGTCACTCGTGTGCGTCGGGATCTTCGCGATCCCGAGCACGATCACCCACGCAGCGATCGGGGACATCGACTGGCGCATCGCCTTCTTCCTCACGCTCGGCGTGATCCCCGGCGCTCGCATCGGCTCCGCGATGACGCTCGCCGCGAACGACCGTCGGCTTCGCAACGCCGTCGCGATCTTCCTCGGCATCCTCGCCGTGATCTACGCCGTCGGCGAGATCGCCGCCCTCTTCTGAATCTGCGTCGCCGGGATTGACGATTGGGCGGTCACAGAGTTCGTTCAATCATCAATCCCGAGCGGCGAGGGCGACGGCACGGGTGAACACCGCGTCGAGCATCTCGCGGGTGAGCTTGCCGGTGAATGTGTTCTGCTGGCTCGGGTGGAACGAGCAGAGGATCGTCCGGCCGTCCGCCGCGCCAACGTCGACCTCGACGCCGTGCCCGAACTTCGGACGGGGCCTGACCGCGAAGACGCGACACAGAACCTCGTACGCGAATGCTCCGAGGGCGACGTACACACGGGCGTCGACGAGGAGCGCGAGCTCGCGGCGGAGGTAGGGCTCGCACGCGTCGCGCTCGTCGATCGTGGGCTTGTTCGCCGGCGGCGCGCACCGCACTGCTGCGGAGAGGTAGGCGTCGATGAGGCGGAGCCCGTCGTCTCTGCTCGTCGACGTCGGCTGCGAGGCGAGGCCCGCGCGGTGCATCGCTCCGTACAGCCACTCGCCCGAGCGATCACCGGTGAACATGCGACCAGTGCGGTTCGCTCCGTGCGCGGCGGGCGCGAGACCGACGACCACGACACGCGGCCGCGGGTCGCCGAAGCCGGGGACGGGCTTGCCCCAGTACTCCTCATCTCGGTACGACGCTCGCTTCTCCGACGCGACTTCCTCACGCCAAGCCACGAGTCGCGGGCACGTGCGGCAAGTCGTGATCTCTGCGCTCAGCGCCGCGAGGGAGTCCATCGGGGTCAGGGTAGGTTGACCCTTCACTCCATGAGCCGTTCCAAGCCCCCTCCTCCGACGCTCGTCTTGCTCGTCCGCCACGGGCAGACGCCGACGACCGGCAACATCCTCCCGGGCCGCGCGCCGGGCCTCCACCTCTCCGACAAGGGCCGCGAACAGGCGGAGGCGGTGGCGACGCGCATCGAGGCCCTCCCGAAGGTCGACGCGGTGTATGCGTCGCCGCTCGAACGCACCCGAGAGACCGCGGCGCCGATCGCGAAGAAGCGACACCTGCGAGTGAAGGTCGAGAAGGGGCTGGTCGAAGCCGACTTCGGAGAGTGGACCGGCCAAGAGCTCAAGACGCTTTTCAAGCAGCCGGAGTGGCAGACCGTGCAGCGGTATCCGAGCGGCTTCCGCTTCCCGAGCGGCGAGTCGTTCGCAGAGATGCAGACGCGCATCACGGGCACGATCGACAAGCTCGTCGCCCGCCACAAGGGCGGCGTCATCGTGGCCGTGTCGCACGCGGATCCGATCAAGGCCGCAGTTGCGCAGGCGCTCGGCACGCACCTCGACCTGTTCCAGCGGATCGTGATCTCCCCGTGCTCGGTCACCGCGATCGCCTATGGCCCGGGTGGTCCGGCGGTGCTCACGGTCAACTCGGCGAACGGCACGCTCGGCGACATGAAAGTCAGCTGATGAGCGAGTCATTCGACCTGCGCGACGTGGGCGTGTTCACCGCGGGCGCCATCGGGCCGCCTGGGCAGCGCATCTTCTATCTGCAGGCGCGAACCGCCGATTCGTCCGTGGCCTGGAAGGTCGAGAAGCAACAGGTCGCCGCCCTGGGTGAGTTCCTGCAGCGGATGCTGGCCGACCTCCCCCAGCCCGACGACATCCCGGACGAGCACGCAGTCGCACTCGTCGAGCCCGTCGAGGCCCAATGGGCGGTTGGCGCGCTCGGTGTCGCGTACGACAACGACGAAGACCGCATCCTCGTGGCGGCCGACGAGCTCGTCGAGACCGACGAGGAGGGCAACGCAGCGCCGGGCGTCGACCAGGCGACCGCGCGTGTGCGCATCACACGTGGCCAGGCACTCGCATTCGCCGCGACGGCGGAGCGGTTGATCGAAGGTGGTCGACCTCCCTGCCCCCTGTGCGGACGCCCGCTGAACCCCGACGGGCACATCTGCCCGCGCACAAACGGTCACGGAGTGCACTGACCGCAATGGCCGCGAGCTGGCCACCGGCCGACCCCCTGACACTCCTCACCGAAGGCGAGGTGTCGCTGGTGGGGCGCATGCCCTGGAGCTCGAACGCGACCTACCTCGCCGAGCTGTGCCACGACGGTGACGAAGCGCAAGCGGTGTACAAGCCGGTACGGGGCGAGCGTCCCCTGTGGGACTTCCCGAGTGGCCTGCACAAGCGCGAGGTCGCCGCGTATGTGCTGTCCGAGGCGCTCGGCTGGGGCATCGTCCCTCCCACAGTTCTCCGCGACGACGCGCCGCTCGGTGAGGGGTCGCTGCAGCTCTTCGTCCCAGCCGACTTCGAGCAGCACTACTTCACGCTCCACGACCGCGAGGAGACCCATCCCGCGCTCATGACGATCGCGACCTTCGACCTCCTCGTGAACAACACTGACCGCAAGAGCGGGCACTGCCTCCTCGGCCTCGACGGTCGCATCTACGCGATCGACAACGGCCTCTGCTTCTCGGTCGACCCGAAGCTGCGCACCGTGATCTGGGAGTTCGGTGGCGAGTCGATCCCCGACGATCTCGTCGAGGACGTCGCTCGCGTGGCGCGTGAGGTGCCGCCTGGGCTGCGCGCGCTTCTCGACCCCGACGAGGTCGACGCGGTGAAGAAGCGAGCAAAGGCCGTGGTCGCGAGGCCGGTCTTCCCGGTCGACACCTCCGGTCGTCGGTACCCGTGGCCGATGGTGTGATCGAGCGCCTCGTCGAGGAGGGCGACCTCGACGAGCTCGTCCGACTGATCGACCGGCTCTGCGATCAGCGCGACTGGGATGGACTGATCGAGCTCCGCGACCGTTGCCGCTGGGCGCTCGAGCGAGGCAAGCAGCTCTGGCCCGCCGCATCGCTCGCCGAGTACCGAGTCGCGCTCGAGGCACCTGCTGAGTGGGCTGCGTCCGTGGTCGCCGAAGGCGCGGGCCGCTTCGCCCTCGGGCCGTTGCCGGAAGTGGTCGCGAGCACGCACCGGTGGGCGGAGCTCGAGCCGCACCTCGTCCCCGGGCCGTTGCGTGCGATCACCGCGCACGAGTGCGTCATCCGAGGCGAAGACCTCGTTGCGGACACGTCGATCGATCGCGCGGTGCTCGAGGTGCCGCTCGCCGTGTGCGCGTGGGAGCCCGCCTACACCGTCGCGCAGTATCACGCCGACAAGGCCGAGTTCCCGATGCCCACCGAGGTCGAGCTCGCGCCGGTGAGGCTGCACGACGGACAGGTCGTCGACGACCGACCTACGAACGACGCGTTGCTCGCGCTCACCTCTCGGTGGACCGTCGAGTCCGACGGCCGCGCCGACGCGATCGCAGTGCGAGGTGATGCGTCGGCGGCCATCGCCGCGCTCGGTGTGCGGCGCGCCCGGGCGAGTCGAGGTCGACGGCGCGATGGCGATGGCCCACATGGCATGGGCGGCGGCGAGTGGTGGCGCGCACGGCCGGCGCCGGGGCATGGCCTCCGGACGGTTCGACGCGTGGTGGGCCGTGGTCACACTCGGAGGCGCGCAGGACGAGTGGCCGCTGCCTGCGGACGAGGTCGGTGAGATCGCCTCGTCATTGCGCTGGTGGCTGTGGGACGCCTACGAGCCCAAGACCGGATGGTGGCTGCGCCTCGCCGTCGACGACCCGGACGAGGGCCTCGCCTGGGCGATCGTCGCGACCGACCAGAGCCTCTGAGGCCGTCAGCCGAGGACGCGGTCGAGGTACGCGTTCGTGAAGACGCGCTGGGGGTCGATCTGGTCGCGGACGGCGCGGAACCGCGACCACTCGGGATAGCGCGGCGCGAGCGTCTCGGCGGTCTGGAAGTGGAGCTTGCCCCAATGGGGACGTCCAGCTGCGCCGGCCATGATGCGCTCAACGCCGCGGAAGTACTGCTCGTACCCCCGACCCTCGAAGACGTGGCACGCGACGAACGCGCTGTCGCGGCCGGACGCCATCGACAAGGGGATGTCGTCGGCAGCGACGAAGCGCACCTCGACGGGCACCTGGATCAACAGACCACTCGAATCGATGAATGAACGCAGCTCGCGGAGGCAACCGGAGACCGCAGCGCGGGGCACGCCGTACTCCATCTCGTAGAAGCGCACGAGCCGCGGCGTGGTGAACACCTTGTACGACTTCTCGATCGACTCGACGTGCGTGATTGCCTTCGTCAGCTGACGCGAGATGCTCGGGATCGTCGACGGGACGCGCCGCCCGACGCGCCAGGCGGCCTTGAGCGCGACGTTCTCGAGGAAGACCTCGTCGAACCACTCCTTCGCCCGCGCGCGCGGTTCGGGAGGGCTCGCGACTCGGTTGTTCTGCTTGGCCTGCACCCATTCGGTGTGCGGGAACCAGTTGAACTCGAAGTGATCGTTGCCCTCGACGTGCTCGTCGAGCACCTCGAGGACGTCGTCGAGCCGCATCGGCTCGTTGACCGCGCGCAACGTGAACGCAGGGACGCACCTCAGCGTGACCCTCGACACGACGCCCAGCGCGCCGAGCCCGACGCGGGCCGCAGCGAACACCTCGGGGTTGTCAGCCCTGGAGCACGTGAGCACCGAGCCGTCACCGGTCACGAGCTCCATCGCCTCGACGAACGTCGAGAGCGCGCCGAGCTTCGCACCCGTGCCGTGAGTGCCGGTCGACAGAGCTCCCGACACCGTCTGATACGCGATGTCGCCAAGGTTCGCGAGCGCGAGCCCGAGCGCGTCGAGCGCCTCGTTCAGTGCGCCGAGGGTCATCCCGGCCTGCACGGTGACGAGACCGGCCGCGACGTCCGCGGACACCAAGCCTGCGTACCGGTCGAGCACGACCTGTGTGCCCGTCGTGCACGCGATGTCGGTGAACGAGTGCCCCGCGCCGACGACCTTCACCGTCGATCCCGCCGCGGCGGCGTCCTTCACGATCTGAGCGAGCTCGTGCACATCGCTCGGATGCGCGACGGCACCCGGCGCGCACACCTGGTTGCCCGCCCAGTTGCGCCATTGGGTCATTCGGCGATCACCCCCAGCACCCGGTCGAGATAGTCGTTCGAGAACATCCCGGCAGGGTCGAACGCGCGGCGCACTGCTTGGAACTGGTCCCACTTGGGATAGAGGGGCGCGAGGTGCTCGGCAGTGCGGGTGTGCAGCTTTCCCCAGTGAGGACGGCCGTCGAGCTCACGCATGATCGCCTCGACCTCCCGGAAGTACTCGAGATACGGCCGATCGTCCCACTCGTGCACCGCGATGTACACGGTCGGACGTCCGGCGGCGGTCGAGAGCGCGACGTCATCGGGAGCAGTCACGCGCACCTCGACGGGGAAGCGGATGCCCCAGTCGTGCGTCTCGATCTGGTGCCGGACCTCTCGCAGCGCATGCATGCCCTGCTCGGCCGGGATCGCGTACTCCATCTCGTAGAACGGAGTCTCACGCGGCGAGCAGAAGATGCGGTCGCTGCGATCGCTGAACGTGATCGCATGCGGACGCTCGCCCTCCGGCTGCCACCTCCCGAGCAGGCCGAGCACCGTGAGCCCTCGGCGGCTGATCACCCGGTTGTCCATCGGAGGATGCCAGCCGGGCTTGGTCGAGCCCTCACGGAGGTTCGCCTTCGTCAGCACCCACTCGGTCGAGGGCACCCACCAGAACTCGAAGTGGTCGTGCGCGGCAACTGCGTCGTCCCACGCTTCGATCATCTGCTCGAGCACGACGGGCGCCTCGGTGCAGTGCAGCTCGAACGCGGGGACGCACCGCAACGTCACGTCCGCCACGATCCCGAGCGCGCCGAGCCCGACGCGTGCGACCGACAGCAGCTCGGCGTCGCTCGCGTCGATGTGGCGCGCGGCACCGTCGGCAGTCACCAGCGTCAGCCCATCGACGAACGTCGCGAGCCCTCCCCACTCCGCGCCGGTGCCGTGTGTGGACGTGGCGATCGCGCCGGAGATCGTCTGCCGGTCGATGTCACCCAGGTTCGGGAACGCGAGCCCGGCCTCGGCGAGCACGTCGTTGAGCGCCGCGAGCGTGATGCCGGCTTCGACCGTGACGATGCCAGTCGACGGGTCGACGTCGAGGACCCGGTTCAGCCGATCGAGCACGAGGCAGCGTCCGTCGGTGAGGGCGATGCCGGTGAACGAGTGACCTGACCCGACCGCCTTCACCCGCTCGTCGCTCACGGCTGCTGACGCGATCACCGCGGTCAGCTCCTCCACCGACGCGGGATGCTCGACCGCGACGACGTCGTGTGTCTGGTTGCCCGCCCAGTTCGTCCAGCTTTCGCCGGCCACGGGCGTGCCCGTCAGCCGCGCGCTTGGAGGGCTTCGATGAGCTTCGGCAGGACCTTGTGGACGTCGCCCACGATGCCGAGGTCGGAGATCGAGAAGATCGGCGCTTCCTTGTCCTTGTTGATCGCGACGATGTTCTTCGAGCCCTTCATGCCGACCATGTGCTGTGTCGCACCCGAGATGCCGGCCGCGATGTAGACGGTCGGCTTCACGACCTTCCCGGTCTGGCCCACCTGGTACGAGTAGGGCACCCAGCCCGCGTCGACGATCGCTCGCGATGCGCCCGGCGCGCCCTTCAGCAGCTTCGCCAGCTCCTCGATCAGGTGGTAGTTGCCGGCCTCGCCGAGGCCGCGGCCCCCCGACACGACGATGTTCGCTTCGTCGAGCTTCGGGCCCGTCGACTCTTCGACGTGACGGGCGAGCACGCGTGCCGCCCCTGCGGCGCCGACTTCGGGCAGCGTGACCGACACGACCTCACCGGCCGCGGCGCCACCCTCCTCGGCTGCGAACGACTTCGGACGGAATGCGGCCAGCGCTGGCCCACCACCCGAGAAGCTCGTCGTGACGAGCGTGTTGCCGCCGAAGATCGCCGTGGTGCAACGCACCGAGGAGCCGTCGACCGACACGTCGATGCTGTTCGTGAGCACCGGACGGTCGAGCTTCACCGACAGGCGTCCCATCACGTCACGCGCTTCGTAGGTCATCCCGAACATCACGAGGTCGGGCGACTGCGCGCCGATCTGCTCGGCGAGCGCTGCCGCGACCGCGGGCCCCGGAAGCGCACCGTTCAGATCGCCCGTCGCGTACACCTTCGCGGCACCGTACGCGCCGAGCGCCGGTGCGACCGCAGCCGTGTCGGCGCCCGCGTAGAACGCCTCGACCGAGTCGGCGAGCTCACGCGCTTTGGTCAGCAGCTCGAGCGTCAGCGACGTCGGCTTGCCCTCGGACGCCTCTGCATACACCCACACCTTCGACAGGCTCATCTCATCTCTCCTCTGCGACCCTGGCTCAGATGACCTTGAGGCCTTCGAGGAAGGCGACGATCTTCAGGTAGCCCTCGCCGTCGTCCTCGATGATCTCGCCGGCCTGCCGAGCCTCGGCGGCCGCGACCTCGACGACCTCTTGGCGGGCACCTGCCCAGCCGACCGACGACGCGTCGAGCCCGAGGTCGGCGACCGAGACCTCGTCGACGGGCTTGTTCTTCGCCGCCATGATCCCCTTGAACGACGGGTAGCGAGGCTCGACGACGCCGGCAGTCACGCTGACCACCGCGGGAAGCGGGCACTCGACCTCGTCGTAACCCGCCTCGGTCTGGCGCCGCACCTTCACCGTGCCGCCCGCGACCTCGACGTGCTTCGCGAAGGTCACCGACGGCAGGCCGAGGAGCTCGGCGATCTGCTCGGGAACGGTGCCTGTGTACCCGTCGGTCGATTCGGTCGCCGTGAGGATGAGGTCGGGTGTGCCGATCCGGCCGATCGCTTTCGCCAGGATCTTCGCTGTGGACAGCGCGTCAGAGCCCTGCAGCGCGGGATCGGACACGAGGACTGCCTTGGCGGCACCCATCGCCAGCGCGGTGCGCAGCCCCGACACTTCATTGTTGGGCGCCATCGACACCAGCGAGACCTCACCACCGCCCGCAGCGGTGACGAGCTGCAGCGCCATCTCGACCCCGTACGAGTCGGACTCGTCGAGGATGAGCTTGCCTTCGCGCTTCAGCGTGTGCGTCGAGGGGTCGAGCGACCCCGGCACCGCCGGGTCGGGGATCTGCTTGACGCAGACGACAACGTCCATGGCGTCGTAGTCTGCGCCGGGAGCCGAACGGCCACAAATCGGAGCCGTGGGCACACGCGAGACTGCCGGGGGCCGTTCTGCGCCTGCTTCTGATCGTCAATTCGGCTGCTTCGTCGGTGACCGCGCGAAGCCGCGTGGTCATCCAAAAGGCGCTCTCCGCCGACCACGAGGTGACTCTCGCCGAGACGAACCGGAGAGGACACGCGACCCGGCTCGCGCAGGGCGCCGCCGCGGACGGGGTCGACGTCGTGGCCGTGCTCGGTGGTGACGGCACCCAGAACGAGGCGGCCAACGGCCTCGCCGGCACGCAAACTGCGCTCGCGAGCCTCCCCGGCGGGTCCACGAACGTCTTCGCTCGCACGATCGGCCTGCCGAACGACCCGATCGAGGCGACGGGTGTGCTGCTCGACGCACTGGCGAAGAAGTCGATCCGCCGCATCGGGCTCGGCAGCGTGAACGATCGGTACTTCCTCTTCCACACTGGCGTCGGGTTCGACGCCGCGGTCGTTCGACAGGTCGAGCGCCGCGACACGTTCAAGCGCTGGTTCGGCCATCCGCTCTTCATCTACGCGACCGTCGTCACGTGGCTGCGGCACTACGACCGCCGACATCCCCACTTCGCGGTGCGGTTCTCCGAGCACGACCTCGTCGACGACGGCTACTTCACGATCGTGATGAACACCTCGCCCTACACGTTCCTCGGCAACAGGCCGTTCGACATCGCACCCGAGGCCACCTTCGATCGAGGCCTCGTCGCGGTGACCGTGCGGTCGCTGGGCCTCGGCATGGCCTGGACGCTCGCTCGCACCGCGTTCGTGAGCCCCAAGGCGGTGCGTGAATCGCGGTCGGTCGACTTCCGCACGGACCTCGAGCAGTTCGAGGTGATCGGGCACGCACCGTTCCCCTACCAGGTCGACGGCGACTACCTGGGCGAGATCGATCGGCTCCGCTTCCGCCACGAGCCCGACACGCTCTCGCTCGTCGTGCCCGACCCCGCCTCTTCGGCTTCAGGACCGGCCCAGCACGCGTAGCGCGACGTCGGGCGAGTTCGTGCAGATGCCGTCGACACCGAGTGCGACGAGCTCGGCCATGCGGGCGGGATCGTCCACCGTCCACACGTTCACCTGGAGGCCCGCCGCGTGGCACACGTCGACGAGGGCCGCGTCGACGATCGGGTCGTACGGGTGCAGCGCACGGTGGCCCGCGTCGACGAGGCTCGCCACGACCGCGGCCGTGTCGGGAACGACCATCGTCAGCCAGGCGGTCGCGACGCTCGCATCGACCTCGCGCACCCGGCTGATGCTGCCAACGTCGAACGACGAGACGATGATGCGGTCGTAGAGGCCACGCGAGCCGACGATGGCGGCGACATCCGCGGCGACCGAGCGAGTGGGGTCGAAGTCGGGGTCACGAGCCGAGCTCTTCACCTCGACGTTCACCCCCATCGCTTCACACGCGTCGATCGCCTCGGCGAGGCTCGGGATGTGGGACGGGAGGTCCGACGACGCCACGTCGCAGACCGCGCGCCCGTCGGGCAGATGGGCGTCGTGGTGGATCGCGAGCTGACCGTCGGCGGTGCGGCGCACGTCGAGCTCGACCATGTCGGCCCCCATCTCGAGGGCGCCTCTGAACGCAGCCACGGTGTTCTCGGGGAACGCCTGCGAAGCGCCGCGATGCGCGATCACGGTCGTCATCGGGTCACCATCGGGCGCACCTTCCCACATGACGATCGCGTGTCGAGTCCCTGAAGAGGCCCTTGCCGGTTCGTGACCTCTGGTGTACTCTCGGCACGCCGCATCGTCCCTGTTCTTCGTGTTGGGTGAGCGGCATGTGAACGGTTTCACACACCTGTGTAGTGGGAGATCCGTCGGCGCGCAGTCGCCGACGTCGGTTTGGCTGGAGGATGCGTGTCGGTCGCCACGGGGATTGCGCTCGCCCTAGATCGGGGTGAGTGGAGAGTCGAGTCGTCCTGCAAGGACACCGATCCGGACCTCTTCTTCCCCGTGGGCACCACGGGCCCGGCCATCGAGCAGATCGAGGCCGCCAAGGCGGTGTGCGGGATCTGCCCTGTGCAGTCGCAGTGCCTCGAGTTCGCGCTCGCGACCAACCAAGACTCGGGCGTGTGGGGCGGCACCTCCGAGGACGAGCGTCGCCGGCTGCGCCGCCAGTGGCTCGCCCGCCAGCGCCGCGCTAGCTGAGGGCGACCCGCGGGGCGGCGCATTGCGCCGCCCCCGTCACCCGTAGGCCTCGGGGATCAAGAGGCGCAGCTTCACCTCGGTGCCCGGCGCCGCGTCGCGCATCTCGATCGTCCCGAGCAGCTCGCTCGTCACCAGCGTCCGCACGATCGAGAGACCGAGCCCGGTCACGTCTTCGATGCGGAACCCTTCGGGCAACCCGACGCCGTCGTCGCTGACCGTCACCTCGAGCACGGAGCCGTCATTGGCCATCGCGACCGAGATCGTGCCGGGCCGCCCGTCGACGAACGCGTGCTCGACCGCGTTCTGCAGCAGCTCGGTGAGCACGACTGCGAGGGGCGTCGCCACGCTCGCTGGCAAGCGACCGGCATCGCCTTCGATGTTCAAGCGCACGGGACGATCGGGCGACTGCAGCCCTTCCTCGACCATCGCCGCCAGCGGCAACAGGATCTCCTTGAAGTCGATGTCGTCGCCCACGTCGCGCGACAGCGTCTCGTGCACGAGCGCGATCGTGCGAATGCGCCGCACCGACTCCTCGACCGCGGCCTTCGCCTCCGCTGACTCGAGCCGGCGACCTTGGAGGCGCAGCAGCGACGAGATCGTCTGCAGGTTGTTCTTCACCCGATGATGGATCTCGCGGATCGTCGCGTCCTTGCTGAGGAGCATGCGGTCACGACGGCGAAGCTCGGAGATGTCGCGCACGAGAACGACTCCCCCGCTGACCTTGTGGTCTTTGAGCAATGGGAGGCATCGCACCAGCACCACGACCTCGGGCAGCTGCTCGAGCTCATCGGTCGCCGGTGCCCCGGACTCGAACGCGAACCGCACGATGTGATCGTCGACGCCGAGCTCACCGAGGCGCATGCCGACCGCGTTCCCCTGCACGCCGACGCGATGGAGCGCTGACACGGCGTTCGGTGACGCGTACTCGACCCGCTGGCTGGCATCGAGGAGCATCACGCCGTCGCCGACGCGTGGCATCGCCGATGTGCTCGAACGTTCGTCGGCCATCGGGAACTCGCCATCGCTGATCATCCGAGCGAACCGCTCGAAGATCTCGAGGTAGGTGCGCTCGAGCTCGCCCGGCTGGCGCCCGACCGTGGGTGACCACTCTCGGGTGAGCACACCGAGCAGCGCGCCGTCGTGACGCACGGGGATCGCGGTGACGCGCACCCTTTCGGCGCCGTGCGTCTGCAGCATCTCGCCGACGACGATCTGCCCGGTGGCCCACGCCTCGCCGACGAGGGGACGCTCGGCTCCGGGGAGCACCTCGCCGACCCAGTCCGCCCGGTACATCGTCTGGCCGGTCGTGGGTCGGATCTGGCCGAGGACGAGCCACCCGTCGCCCGCGGCTTCGGGCGCCAGGAGCAGCAGGTCGGCGAAGCAGAAGTCGGCGAGCATCCCCCACTCGGCGACAAGGCGCTGGAGGTGCGCGATCTGCACGCGTCCGAGCGACGTCTGGTGCCGTGCGAGCTCGGCGAGGGTCGCCATCAGCCACGATGCTACGAGCCACGCTTCTGGGAACCGCGTCGGGCGCTTGGGTGTCTCAAGGACAGGATGGTGGCCGAGCTCGTGAGCACCGAACCCGTCGACAGTGACGCGCGTGCAGTCGTGGGCACACGCGCGCCCATGACCTTCGACGATCTGTTCGCCGACCGGTACCAGCCGATGGTGCGCCTCGCGACGCTGATCGTCGGCACTGAGGCCGTCGCCGAAGAGCTCGTGCAGGACGCGTTCGTGCGCGTGCACCACAAGTGGGCGACTGTCGAGCACCCCAGCGCCTACCTCCGCACCGCGGTCGTGAACGCATGTCGCAACGATCGGCGCCGCGCCCGACTCGAACGAACCCACGCGCGCAGTGACGCCCCGGCCGTCGCGCCGCCCCAGGAGCCGCTCGTCGACGCGCTCGCAACGCTCAACGAACGTCAGCGAGTCGCAGTCGTGCTCCGCTACTACGAGGACTTGTCCGAAGCCGACATCGCCGTCGCGCTCGGCTGCCGACCCGGGACAGTCAAGTCGCTGCTCCATCGAGGGCTCTCCCAGCTCCGCGAGGTGATCGAACGATGAGCTCCGCCCCCCATGACGCCGATGACGAATTCGACCGCGCGCTCACCGATGCGCTGCAACGGCGTGCCGCGGGCGTCAGCGTGATGACCGCCGACGGCCGCGAGCGGTTCGACGAGCACCTCGCCGCCGACGCCCGGCATCGTCACCGCCGCCACGTCACGATGTCGGTGCTCGGCGTCGTCGCCATCGCCGCAGTCGGCGCCGGAGCGATCGCGTTTGCCGCCGGCCGCGATTCGCACTCGACGCCTCAGACGGTCGCGGCCGCGTCGCGTCCGCCGTCACCATCGCCGTCGGGCGCTGCTGCTGACAGCCTGAAGATCCGGGTGTCGAGCGCACCGTCGGGTCTGCCCAAGCTGCTTCCGGCCTTGCCGGGCGGATGGACGCTGGAGAGCGCGGGCGACTACGCACCCGACTCGTCGACTCCACCACCGCCTCCCGGGGCGATGCTGCTCTACCGCAGCCCGGATGGCGCACATGCGATTCGCGTCGACATCAGCACCGACCCGAACAGCTCCGGCTTCGATCCGACCGCGTCGACTGGCGACCCCAACACCTCGGTGGTCCAGGTCCACAGTCAACCCGCGCAGCTCACTGTCGACCCGAAGGGTGTCGGCGTCGACGTCCTCATGTGGGCCGAGAGCGCGAACACGATGGTGGCACTCACGTCGAACGGCGTGTCACAGCAGGAGCTGCTCGCGTTCGCCGAGAGCCTGCAGCCCGCGGCCGAGGGATGGAGCGCGACAGCGCTTCCGCAGAACGTGTCCCTGCTCTACAGCGGTGACCCGAACACCCCCATGGGGTACGGCGGCCCCTCGTGGCAGCTCGGCTACCACGGTCCCGAGGATCTCAGCCAGCCGCAGGATCCTTCGATCGCGGTGTCGGCGTCGCAGGGGACGGCAGACGCCCTCACCGTCTTCCCGAGTCCGTCGGATCGCCCCGTCTCGGTCGAGGTCGGCGGCAACCCCGGCGTGATGATCTCGTCGTCCGACTCGCCGCCGTACCGCACGCTCCTGTGGTTCGACGCGAAGACCGGCCTCGTCCTCACCGTCAATGCGTCGGGCATCAGCGCGGACGACCTGCTCTCGTTCGCTTCGAGCTTGCACTCGGTCAGCGACGGCGACTGGCAGAAGACCGTGGCACCCGTGCTGCCCAAGCCCGACGAGCCCACTGGGCCTGTCGAGCCGCCGGTGCCCACCCAGCCGATCGCCATCCCGAACCTCGCAGCGGGCACGTTGCCCGACGGGCGCGCGTGGACGATCAACGGCACGCAGTACCGCGATGCTCCCGATGACAACCTCGTGTGCGGCGACCTGACGTTCGCAGGATCGGACAGCAGCGTCGCCGGCGCGTGCGCGAGCGCCGATGGCTCGCCGCGTCCGGGCACGTCGATCGGCACCGACGGCACGACGTTGCTGTTCGGCGCGACCCCGAGCGCGGTGACGAACGTGTCGATCGAGCAATCGGGCGCCGATCCCCTCACCGTGCCCACCGTCGCATCGCGCGACGCCTCCTACCCGATGCGGTGGTTCGTGGTCGAGGTCGCCGACGCGAAGCGGGTCACGGCGATCACCGGCACCGACGAGGCCGGCCACGAGATGATGCGGGTCTCGCAGCCGCTCGGACCTCCCTACCCCGATTACGACGCGCTCGACAAAGCACCGAAGCGCGAGGTCGCGTCGGGCACCATCGACGGCGCGCCGTGGACGCTCGTGGCGGCCGACGCGCCCCTCAGCGACGGCAGCGGTCCGGTCGCGTGCGTCACGCTGACCTTCGCGTCCGAATCCGCGATGACATGCCCGGTCGTCTCCGTCGGCGGGGTCAACGGCAACGGGATCATCGATGCGACCGTGGCGGTGCTGCGCAAGCGGACGTTCCTGCTGGCACACCTCGACACGGGTGTTGCAAAGGTCGTCGTCGACCTCGACGACGGCTCGAGCGTGGGCGCCAACGTCGTGAGCACCGGGTCGGGCTCAGGCTCGACGGCGGTCGTCGTACACATCCCCGACGGTCGCACTGCGACGACGCTGCACGCGTGGGATACGAGCGGCAAGGACATGGGCCCGGTCGACATCTCGGCGCTCGGCGCCGCGCCGCATCCGACACCGTTCGCGATCGACTCCCGGAACGCTGCAGCGGGAGGGTGAACGCTCCTAGCCTGGCGCGATGAACGAAGCGCACCAGGCGTGTGGCGGTGACGAGTGGAGGGGGATGATGCGCGACGTCATCCTCCCCTGGGCCGTTGGTGAGATCGACTTGGGCGACGACGTGCTCGAGGTCGGACCTGGCTACGGCGCGACGACCGATGTGCTCTGCGACAAGGTCGGCCACATCACCTCGGTCGAGATCGACGAGCAGCTCGCCTCGATGCTGACCGAGCGCTTCGCGCAGGCCGACAACGTCGAGATCGTGCTCGGCGACGCCACCGCGCTGCCCTACCCCGACGATCGATTCACGGGTGCCGCGTGCTTCACGATGTTGCACCACGTCCCGACGACCGAGCTGCAAGACCGCCTCTTCGCAGAGGTCGCTCGCGTGCTCAAGCCGGGCGCCGCGCTCGTTGCCAGCGACAGCCTGGGCAGCGACGAGCTCAAGGCCCACCACGAGGACGACACGTACAACCCCGTCGACCCCGAGTCGCTCGAGGGGCGCCTGCGCGCGGCGGGGTTCGCGGAGGTCGAGGTGCGGACGAATCCCTATGGATGGGCGGCTGTCGCCCGGATCTAGCCGTCCTGCGAGGCGAGGATCTCGGCCTCGCTGATCTCCCACTTGTGCCCGCACTCGCGGCCGTGCTGGTACATGACGCCCTTGCGGAGGTCGATGTGCTCGAGGAAGCCGGGGCCTCCGCACTCGGGACAGCGCGTGGGCTTGCCCCAGATCATCTTCGGCGCGGGCGGAGGAGCTTCCTCGACCGGCTCAGCCGGTGCTGCCGCCGCCTTGTCCTTCTTGAGCCAGGACATCACTTCCTCCCTCAGTTGGTGCTGCTTCTTCGCCCGCTGCACCCGCTGCCGCCCACTGTACCCACATCCGCCGTGCTGCGCGCGCACAGTGGTCAATCAACTTCAGAGCGCGAGCCCCAGAGGTAGCGGCCGAGGTCGAGGACGCTCGTCAGGTCGGTGAGGTCGTTGCCGAGCTGAGGCACCGACACGATGACCTCGGGCGAGCTCGACAGCTCCCCGCGCTGCTCCGCCTCGCGGGCAGCGGTGAGGGAATAGTCGTGGAAGCTCGCCGCGACGTTCTCGAGCAGGCGGGCCACGTCCTCCGCCGGGCTGCCAACTTCGGGAGCGAGCGCGGCGCCGAGCGGCTCTGCCCGCGTCGCCATCGCTGCGGCGGCACGAGCGACGGCAGGGTCGCGCAGATAGCTGGGGAGCACCTTGTTCAGGACCACTGCACCGAGATGCAGCTTGCGATCACGGAGGGCGTCGATGAAGAACTCGGCCTCGTGGAGCGGGGACGGCTCGAGCGTGCTCACGACGACGAACGTGGTGCGGGTGTCGGAGAGCACGCGTTGCACGGCGCGCGCACGCTCGACGAACCCGTCGTGCATCGTCTGGAAGAGGATGAAGAACTCGGCGATGTCTTGGAGGAACTGCGAGCCGAGGATGCGGTCGGCGAGCTGGTAGAAGGGCCTCGAGGCCGCGGTCATCACCCGAGACCGGTAGGGCACGGTCAGCCATCGCAAGAGGCGACTGCTGAAGAACTCGGCCATGCGGGCCGGCGCGTCGAGGAAGTCGAGCGCGTTGCGCGAGGGAGGCGTGTCGACGACGAGGAGGTCGTAGGCCCCCGTCGCATGGATGTCGTACAGCCGCTCCATCGCGATGTAGTCGTGGCTGTGCACGAAGCGAGTGGTGATGTTCTCGTAGAGCGGGTTGGCGAGGATCGCGTCTCGGGTCGCGTCGTCGGGCGCGTGCCGGCGCACGAGGTCGTCCCACGACTGCTTCGTGTCGAGCATCGCGACCCAGAGCTCGCCGCGGGGGACGACGCCGGCAGCCGCGAACGCGCTGTCGTCGACGCGCCGCTCGACGTTGCCGAACGTCTCGAGCCCGAGCGCGTTCGCGAGGCGGCGTGCGGGGTCAACGGTGAGAACGAGGACCCGTCCGCCGAGCTGCGCAGCCGCCATTGCGGCGGCGGCCGCCGCGGTCGTGGTCTTTCCGACTCCACCCGAGCCGCACGTGACGACGATCTCCTTCGCCGCGAGCAGCGCATCGAGCGAGCCCGACGGAGCGACCGACCGCGCCATCAGAACCCGAGCTCCTCGCCGAGCGCTTCGGCGATCTGCTTCGTGGCCCGGAGGCCCTTCGCTCGGGCGAACAGCTCGGGCACGTAGAGGTAGTGCGCGGCAGGCGCGAGCTCTTCGCGCAGGGTCGCGAGATGGGCCGCGCCGGTTCGGCGCAGTCGCACCGCGAGCTCGGCGGCGTCGAGCACGCGCGGCGCCGCAGCTCCGACTTCTCCGACGAGCGCCGCCTCGGCGCCCGGTTCACGGAGACGCTCGAACAGCGCTTCCTCGCCTCGCCCGAACAGCTCGGGCAGCACCCGGTTGACGACGACGGCGGCGAGGTCGACCGAGGTCTTCTCGCGCAATGCGCCAGCGAGCTCGATCGCCTCGGTGACCGGCATCTCCGCCGGGTTCGTCACGATGATGACGCCCGTGCGCGCCGGGTCGTTCAGGATGTCGAGCATCCATCGGGTCTGATCGCGCACGACGCCGACCTGCACGAGCCCGGCGATCGTCTCGGGCGCCGCGAGCTGCGCCACGATGTGACCGGAGGCCTCGGCGTCGACGATGACGATGTCGAAGCTCTCGCGGCGCACCTCGTAGGTCAGCTTGCCGACGGTGAGGATCTCCTTCACCCCCGGCGCCGCGCTCGCCACGAAGTCGAGGCTTCGGGCGAGCGGTCCGATGCGACCGACGAGAGGCAGGTGCATCTGCAGGTGCAGGTACTCCCGCAATGACTGCTCGGTGTCCATCGCCATCGCCCAGAGGCTCGGCTGCACCTCGCGGGGCTTGAAGCGGAGGCGGTCGGCCTCGAACGCGAATGCGAGATCGCCCTTCGCGTCGACCTCGCAGACGAGGCTGCGCTTGCCGTGGCTCGCCGCGAGCAGCCCGAGGGCCGCTGCCACGGACGTCTTGCCAACGCCGCCCTTCCCCGTGACGAAGAGGAGCTTGCGATCGAGGAGGTCGACGCCCACCGTGCTCCCCCGGGAACGCCCCGGCGTCCCTTCGCCTACCGACCGCTCGTCAGCCGCCGAACCCGATCTTGCGGTCGTCGTTCGGCGCGCCGATCTCGATGTACGCGATCCGCTCGGAGGGGATGCCGATGTCGCGGCCTCGGCGATCGGTGAGCCACAGCACCGCATCGTCGTCGGACAGCGCCGCGGCGACCTGTGACTTCAGGCTCTCACGATCGGTCTCGTCGCCCATCTCGATGTTGATCTCGCGCGGTGCATGGGTGACGCCGATCCGGATGTCCACGGCGCGTCACTCTATCGGCGCGGGCTCGGAGTCCTGACCGAGCGTCGCCTCCTCCTCGAGCACTGAACCATCCTCGAGCCCATCGAGCTCGTCGAGCCAGCGGGGCCGGTTGCTTCGGGCCCAGCCACGGGACACCTGGCCCGAGATCATCCCCTTGAGCGCGGTCGGGTCCGCGAGCGCCTTGGCGATGTGCCCGATCACGACGACGAGGAGCGCGAGGAAGACCCAGTCGTGCACGAATGTGGCACCTGTCCGCCACGACAGCGGGAACGGCTTGAACCAACGCATGATCGAGCCGGTCGCCAGCATCACCGGGATCGCACCCGCCACGAACGCCGCGTTGAGCTTCTGGCCCGCGTTGAACTTCGCGACTCGCCCTCTGCGTCCCCACGACTTCAACCACTTCCAGTCCTCGTCGTCGAGGCGCCCGAGGCGACGACCGTCGGCTCGAAAGCGACGGCTCAGCAAGCCGAGCAGCACGGGGATCGGAAGCATCAGCCCGCAGTACACGTGGATCGTCTTGATCGTCTCGCGGCGCCCGACGAGCGCGGAGAGCGGACCGAAGTAGAGGAACGACCCGGTGACGAGCATCGTGATCATGAGGACGGCGTTGGTCCAGTGGACCGCCCGCTCCGCTCGACCGAATCGCGGGAGTCCGCGAGCCGGCTCAGCCCGTCGGGTCGTCGTGGCGGCCATTGCTCTTGCCCACCCACCCGTCGATGTCGTACCCGTACTGCTCCCAGTAGCCCGGGTCGAGCTCGTCCACGACTTCGATGTGATCGAGCCACTTGAGCGACTTGTAGCCGTACATCGGCGCGACGTAGAGGCGGACGGGACCGCCGTGCTCGCGCGTGACCGTGCTGCCCTGCATCGTGTGAGCCACGATCACGTCGGGACGGCGAGCCTGATCGAGAGAGAGGCTCTCGGTGTACGCCCCGTCGAACGACGTGATGCGGAGGTAGCTGGCGGTCGACTGCACACCGACGCGATCGAGGACGTCGGACACCTTCACGCCGCGCCATGGCACGTCGGGCACGCGCCATCCGGTGACGCACTGGAAGTCGCGCACGAGGTCGGTCTGCGGAAGCGCGCGGAGGTCCGCGAGGGTGAACGTCGTCGGCTTGTCGACGAGCCCGTCGACGGTGAGCCGGTACGCGGTCTCGCTCTCTGAAGGCAACGACCCGGTGATCGAGTAGATCCGGAAGCGGCCCGAGGTCGGCAGGAACGCAGTGAGGCCCGTGCGGTCGTTGAGGGTGATCGGACGGAGCAGCCGTTCCATGCCCGACTGCACCTTGGCTCCCCACACGATCCCCGCCGCGCCGAGCCCGAGCATGCCGATGAAGACGCGACGACCGATCGGCGTGCCCTCGGGTTCTGCCCCGACTCGGTCCGTGTCGGCCATCGATCCGACCATACGTTTCATCTCGACCGCGCGGACGTCACGCAGGGGTGTCTCTGCGAGACACCCGCGCGTTTCAGATGATCTTGAGCTCGCGCCGGTACTTGCGCGTGGGAGCGAGCTCGACGGCGATGCGCTCGGCCATCGAGCGAAACACCTGTGCGGCCTCGCTCTCGGGCTCGACCGCGGTGATCGGCCGGCCGTCGTCGCCTCCCTCGCGGAGAGCGGGAACGAACGGCACCTGACCGAGGAGGGGGGCTCCGAGACGCTCGGCGAGCAGGGTGCCTCCTCCGCTGCCGAACAGCTCGTATCGCTTGCCGTCGTCGCCTGTGAACCACGCCATGTTCTCGATGACACCCTTGACGTCGAGGTGCACCTTCTCGGCCATGAGACCGGCGCGCTGTGCGACCGTCTGGGCCGCAGGCTGTGGCGTGGTCACGACATAGACCTCAGCCCTCGGCAGGTACTGCGACAGAGAGAGTGAGACGTCGCCGGTACCGGGGGGAAGGTCGAGCAGCAAGAAGTCGGGTTCGTCCCAGTAGACGTCGGTGAGGAACTGCTCGAGCGCCTTGTGCAACATCGGGCCGCGCCAGATGACCGGCTGATCCTCCTCGGCGAAGTAGCCCATCGAGATGCAGCGGACGCCCCACGCCTCGGGCGGCAAGAGCATCTGGTCGAGCACGACCGGATCGCGGTCAGTGCCGAGCATCCGGGGGATCGAGAAGCCGTAGACGTCGGCGTCGATGATGCCCACCGAGTGGCCTCGCTGCGCGAGCGCGACGGCGAGGTTCGTGGTCACGGACGACTTCCCCACCCCGCCCTTGCCGGACGCGATGAGCAGGCACCGGGTGCGCGACTCGGGATCGGCGAACGGGATCGCCCGGCCCTGCGCGTGCCCGTGTGCCGGCTGCGAGCCCGCCGTCGCGGCCGCATCGCCGTGCAGGCGCTCGCGGAGCTCAGCGCGCTGGTCGTCGGTCATCACGGTGAAGTCGAGGCTGACCGACGACACCCCGGCCAGCCCGCGCACTGCACCCTCGACGCGGTTCGTGATCTCGGCGCGAAGGGGGCACCCGGCCACCGTGAGAGCCACCAGCACACCCACGTTGCCGTCGTCGATCGTGACGTTGCGCACCATGCCCAGGTCGACGATCGACCGATGCAGCTCGGGATCTTGGACGGGTTGGAGCGCCTCGATGACCTGCTCGTACGTGGGCATGCAGCGGCTCCGGGTCGCAACGGATTTGCACTACGCGGATAGGTAGAATACCGGCGTGGACTCGTCGGCCACCACCTCTCCGGGCACTTCCCCGCTCACGCCGGGACAGTTCTCCGCGGTGGTCACCGCGATCACGAGCGCGTTCGGCGATCCGACGCGCCGCGAGATCTACCTCTTCGCTCACGAGCACGAGCGTGGTGTCACCGCTGCACAGGTCGCCGAGCGCTTCGAGCTCCACCCGAACGTCGCTCGCCACCATCTCGACAAGCTCGCGGCCGGCGGCTACCTCGACGTCGTCGTCGAGCGGGGTGAGCACGGCGGTGCCGGTCGCCCGTCGAAGCACTACCGCACGTCGACGACGGAGGTGTCGCTCGACGTCCCCGTCGGCACCGACGATGTCGTCCTGACGTTGCTCGGCCGCGCACTCGCGCTCCTTCCTCCCGACCAGGCCCAGCAGATGGCCGAGGAGGTCGGGATGGAGTACGGCCGCGTGATGGCCCAGGCGATGGCCGGCGAGGGAGGCCAGCGCTCGTTCCGGGCGGCGCTCCACGCGGTCGCCGACGCTCTCACCGCGCACGGCTTCGCGGCCCACGCCGAACGCAAGGGCGGCGAGCTCCGCATCGTGTCCAACCACTGCCCGTTCGGCGCCGCCGCGATCGAGCACCCGGTGATCTGCGCAGTCGACCGGGGCATGGTGAAGGGGATGCTCGAGACCCTCTACGGGGACACCGACCCCGAGCTCGAGTCGTCCCTCCCCCGCGGCGACGACGTCTGCGTCACTGCCTTCTGAGCGCGTCCTGAGTGCGCCACTACCTCGACCACGCATCGACCTCGCCGACCCGGCCCGAGGCCATCGAGGCGATGGTCGAGTGGATGCAGTCACCCCTGGCGGCTGACCCCGCACGGATGCACACCGAGGGCCACGCCGCCCGAGTCGCCGTCGAGGACGCGCGTGACGCCGTCGCCGAGCTCCTCGGAGCCCGAAACCGCGAGGTCGTGTTCACGAGCGGAGCGACCGAGGCGATCGCGGCTGCGACATGGGGTGCCGCGGAGCGAGGCGCGCACATGATCGTGCCGGAGGTGGAGCACAGCGCGGTGCGGCTCGAGGCTCGCGCCCACAGCGCGGAGGTGACGCCGGTCGGATGCGACCAGCGCGGCCATGTGCGCGTCGACGCGATCGCCGCCGCGATCCGAGCCGACACCGCGCTCGTGCACCTGCAGTGGGGCAACCACGAGGTCGGCACGCTGCAGCCAGTCTTCGAGGTGGCACAGCTGTGCCGCGACCGTGGGGTGCTGCTGCACGTCGACGCGGCCCAGGCGGCCGGGCATGCCCTTGTCGCGTTCGACGACGTGGGCGTCGACCTGATGTCGGTCAGCGCCCACAAGATGGGCGGGCCAGCCGGTGTCGGGGCGCTCGTCGTGCGACGCGGACTCCGACTGCGCTCACTGCTGCTCGGTGGCGATCAGGAACGGGCCCGCCGGGCCGGCTTCGAGAACGTGCCCGCGATCCTCGGGTGGGGAGCCGTCGCGCGTTCAGTCGCAGCCACGCTCGATGCCGAGGCGCGGGCGGCGCGCCGGCTCACCCATCGGGTGATCGAGGCCGCCTCGTCGATGGAAGGCGTCACGTTCTACGGCGACGCATCGCTACGGCTTCCTCACATCGTGTGCCTCGGCATCGCGGGCGTCGAGCCGCAGGCCGTGCTGCTCGGCCTCGACCAAGCGGGCATCGCGGTGCACTCGGGCAGCTCGTGCGCGAGCGAGACGATCGAGCCGTCGCCGGTGCTCGCCGCGATGGGCGTCGACGCCGAGCGGTCACTGCGGATCTCGGTTGGTTGGTCGACGACCGACGCGGACATCGACGCGCTCCTCGACGCGTTGCCGGCGGTGCTGTCGCGGTTGCGGGCGCTCGGCGGTCAGTCGCCCCAGTAGCGCTGCTCACGCCACGGGTCGCCGTAGATGTGGTACCCGTTGCGCTCCCAGAAGCCGGGCGCGTCGTCACCACGCACCTCGAGCCCCTCGAGCCACTTCGGCGACTTCCAGAAGTAGAGGTGCGGCACGACGAGGCGCACGGGCCCGCCGTGCTCGGCCGGGATCGGTGCGCCTTCGTACTCGTAGGCGACGATCGACTCGGGTCGCAGCACGTCGACCAGGGGAAGGTTCGCGGTGTAGCCGTGAGCGGCGTGGCCCACGAAGTACGCCGCCTCGGGCCGCAGTCCCGCGAGGTCGAGCAAGTCGCGGACCCGCACCCCGCGCCAGGTCGTGTCGAACTTCGACCACTTCGTCACGCAGTGGATGTCGGTGTGGATGTCGGTCGGCGGCATCGCCCGCAGGTCATCCCACGAGATGCGCTGAGCACGCTCGACGAGGCCGAAGATCCGCAGCGTCCACGTCGCCGTGTCGATCTGGGGGACGTCGCCGACCTGCAGGACCGGGAAGCGCTCGGTGAAGTACTGGCCCGGCGGGAGCCGGTTCGGGTCGATCCCTCGCTCGGCGAGCTGTGCGCGGTTCCTCTCGAAGAAGCCCATGCCCAGAGAGTCTGGCGGGACCGCGACGCGTTACGACCGTTCGATCGGGGCTTTCGCCCGTCTTGCGCCCGCGGCCACCGGGTCCGGCACGTCGATGACCATGCGGAGCAGCGCGGTGCCCAGCGTCTTGCCCAGGTTGTCGGAACGCAGAGAGCGAGGGCCACCGCCACCGAGCGCGTCGTGCATCACGAACTTCAGGGCGAGCACGTTCGGCGCCTCGTACCGCTCGACGGGGCCCTGCACGAGAGACCCGAAATGGGCCTTCACACGTTCCGCGGTGACGGCCTCGCAAATCGCGTCATAGGCCTCGTCGTCGTCGGCGAAGAGGGCGAGGTCTGAGATGTTGCCCTTGTCCCCCGAACGGACGCCGCACAGGTCTCTGAGCAGGACACGAGCCACCGGCCGACACTACGACCAAGAGACACGCCTTCGGGCGGCAGGTAGCGTTGGTGTCGGGATGTCTCTTTACCTGGTCCGTCACGGCAAGGCAGGCAGCCGCACCGACTGGCCGGGCGACGACCGCGAGCGTCCCCTGAGCCGGGCGGGACTGCAGCAGGCGGACGGCATCACGCTCCTCCTCGGGCACCTCCCGATCTCGCAGATCTATTCGAGCCCTTACGTACGCTGCGTGCAGACGGTCGAGCCGCTCGCCAAGAAGCTCGGCATCGAGCTCAAGATCACCGAGGCGCTGGCCGAGGGCGATGTGTTCGACGAAGCCATCGAGCTCGTCGAAGAGGCACCGAAGAACGCGGTGCTGTGCAGCCATGGCGATGTGATCCCCGCGGTCATCGACGCGCTGCTGCACCGCGGCCTCGTCATCAAGGGCGAGCCCGACTGGCGCAAGGGTGCCACCTGGGTGCTCGACCGCAAGAAGGGCGAGTGGGCCAAAGCGAGGGCAATCCCCCCGCCTGCCGGCTAGAGCTGCGCGTCAGTCGAGCGAGAACGGCGGGTACTCGTCGGTCATCAGCGTGACGTACGCGGTCACTCGCCAGCTCCAGCGGAAGACGCCGAGCACGAACCGGCGCATCCCCTCGTTCCACTTGCCCGTGATGATGACCACGAAGAACGAGATGAAGATGATGATGCCGGCGCCGATGCCGAGGATCGCCAGCACGATGTAGTGCGGGATGGCGAGGAACCACTTGTAGAGCGGCGCCCACCGGTTCAGCTCGCGCGGGTACTCGATCGAGAGGCGAGACGGGTCGGTGCCCGGATCACTCGTCACCGTGTCGAAGGTGAACGGGGGATACGACTCGCGCATGAACATGTAGTACGTCGCGACTCGGTACTGGTACCGACGAGTCATCGCAACGATGTTGAAGAGGCTCTCCGGATACGTCTTCGTGAACAAGATCGCGAAGAACGCGATGAACGTGAGCACGTTGGCGATGATCTGCAGCACATAGGCGACGACGACCTGTGGGATCGCGAGCAGCCAGTGCACGAGTGGCCGCCATCTCGCCACTTCGTAGGGCGCGTCGAAGGTGAAGGTCGCGGGGTACGCGGCGCCGCCGGAGTCACCTGTCGCGCCGCCGGGCGGAGGCGTGAAGCCTGGCGGAGGGCTGGCCGGGCCTCCGGGCGGCGGGGTGGGCGGTGTCGGCGGCGTGGGAGGCGTCGGCGGTGCGGCAGGAGGCGGCGGCAAGTTGCTCACGGCGGCGGACCGTATCGCGTTTGTCCCTGGTCAGGCCGGGAGGGTGTGCCGATCAGACCGTGACGAGACCCCAGACCGTGACGAGACCTCAGACCGTGACGAGGTCGACGCGCACCTGCCGATCGACGAGCGCGCGATCCACGGCGAACGCGTCGACAGCGAGGAGCTGGGTCGGCCTGCCACCGCGCGCGCGACCGAAGCCACTGATGGTCGGCGGCCCCGAGAGACCGAGAACGCCGCTGCCCTGCGCCACTCGCCCGGCCGTTGCCTCGTCCGCGCATCGCCACGCGAGACGTCCGATGACCTCCGGAGGCTCGGAAGCCGCATCAGCATCGACGGTCGGCCCACCGAACGCGTTGACGCCGAAGTACTCCTCGAGCCATTCCTCCACCGGGACCTTCGCCGCGATCGCTCGCTGCTTGACCCACCGCACCGCGGCACGCGCCTTCGCTTCGGCGTCGGGCCACGGATACGCGAACGTGGCCTCTCCCGCCCAGCCCGCGGGCGTGCACACGAGGCCCTTGTAGGTCGGGGGCGCAGGCAGCCCGCGAGTGCCGCTCACCCGGACCCGGTCGCCTCCGAGGTCGGTGAGCGTCAGAGAGGTGAAGTCGGCGACGACGTCGGGGTTGAGGTAGCGAGCCGGGTCGTGCACCTCGTACAGCAGCTGCTCGCGCACGGTGTCGAACGTGACCATGCCGCCCGACTGCGCGGGCTTCGTGATCACGGCCGACCCGTCGGGCTCGCACTCGCCGATCGGGAACGCTACGCGGCCCGGATCGGGATTGGTCCACCACGGCCCCGAGTAGTTGCCGCCGGCGACCTGACCGCTGCACTCGAGGAGGTGGCCGACCACGACGCCCGCGGCGAGCCGATCCCAGTCGTCCCACGCCCACTTGTGCTCGTGCACCAGCGGGGCGAGGAAGAGCGACGCGTCGGCAACCCGTCCCGTGACGACGACGTGAGCGCCGGCGTCGAGCGCGTCGACGATCGGCCGCGCGCCCAGGTACGCGTTCGCGAACAGCGCGTCGGGCGGCAGCCCGAGGGCGTCCGCGCGCGGACGCACGTCGTCACCGACGACGGTCGCCACGACGAGTCCGGTTGCACCCGCCTCCTTGAGGGTCGCCACCACCGCGCGGCCCGCCGCGACCGGGTTGATGCCTCCTGCGTTCGTGATGAACCGCGTCCGCCCGTCGACGACGTAAGGCAACGCGGCGCGGATGTACATCGGCAGGTCGCGCGTGAAGCCGAGCGACTCGTCACGCTGCCGGTCCTTCTGCAGGATCGCGAGGGTCAGCTCGGCAAGCGCCTCGCACACGAGGTAGTCGACGCCCGCTTCGAGCACATCGGGCACCGGACCGAGGCCGTCGCCGTAGAAGCCCTGCCCGCCGCCGATGCGGATCGTCACGACCCGGTTGTAGCAGCCCCGGCGCCCGTCGGCGTCGACGACGGCACCGACGACGGCACCGATGACGGCGCAGCCTCCGGCGACAACCCGAGCTGCGTGCGCACCTGGTCGGCGGACTGGCGTACGGCCTGCGCAGCGTCAGCGGGCGGGTCGAGCGCGAGATACGCGTCCCACTCGGTGAGCGCGCCGCGGAGGTCGCCGTCCTGGCGCTTCACGAAGCCGAAGAAGAAGTGCGCGTCGGGATACTTCGGGTCGGCGGCAACGGCGTTCGCGATGAGCTGCTTGCCCTCGGACAGAAGATCGGCGTCACCGGTCTGGTACAGCAGCCAGCCGCGGTACGCGAGCGCCTCGGCGTTGTCGGGCTGCAGGGTGAGCACCTGGTCGTAGAGCTTGATCGCATCGAGAGGCTTGCCCGACGCCAGCAGGCCACGCGCCTCGACGAGGAGGTCGTTGCTGTTCTGCGAGATGCTTCCCGACGCGGACTGCCCGGGGAGCCGGAGTCCCGCGGCCTTCGCCATCAGCACGCCACCGAGCACCGCGACGAGCGCAACCCCCACGACGATGATCGCAGTGCGGCCGGCTCTGCGCGGATGGGGCGCGAACGACGCCTTCCCCGCCTCGATCGCGCGCAGCACTGTGACCGCGCGTCGCGTGTAGTCGTCCTTGAGCGTGTGGTAGTCGGCTTCGTCGATGTCGCCCGCGTCGTGCTCACGCTCGAGGTCGTCGAGCGATCGCAACAGGAATCGCCGCTCCTCTTCGAGCCGAGCGAGCTCATCGAAGTCGAGTCGGGTGTCAGTCGCCATCCGAACCCTCGGCATGGCTGCGCTCGACCTTCATCGCTGCGTCGACGAGCCGCCGGTCTGCGTCGCTGATCTCGCCCTGACTCGATGCATGCCACCGCCGGAACGCGACGGCGAGACCTGCGATCGCGCACACGAGGGCGATGACCGGCAGGATCCAGACGAGGCTGCTCGCCCCAGTTGAGGCCGGAGTGAGCAAGAGGTCCTGGCCGTATCGGCTGATGAGGTAGGCACGGATCTGGTCGTCGGTCTGGCCTTGCTCGACACGCCGAGCGATGTCGGCGCGGATGATGCGAGCAGTCTGCGCGTTCGAGGTCTCGACCGACTCGCTGCGACAGGTCGGGCACTTGAACTCGGACGCGATCGCGTTCACGCGATCAGTGTTCGTTCGCGGGCCGCGGCTGCCCGTCGTGCCGATGAAGAGCGCCACCAGGAGCACGGGGATGAGGACCAGCCACGCCAAGTGGTTGCGCTTCCTCTCGTTCGCGAGAGCGATCGCGCTCATCCACCGCTCCCCGACTCGGCTCGCTCCGCCGCGGCGATGATCGCGTCGAGGCCGTCGCTCGTGACGCCGCCGGTGATCTTGCTGACGACGAAGCCGTTCGGGTCGATGAGGAACGACTCCGGGATGCCGGTGACGCCGTAGCTCAACGCGGTGGTGCCATCGGGGTCGGACACCACCGACCACTCGCCGCCGTTGTCCTGGAAGAACTTCTTGACGTCGTTGTTGTCGTCGCTGAAGACGACGCTCACGACCTCGGCGTCGCCGGCCTGGAGGTGGCGACGGCTGAACGACACGAGCTCGGGGTGCTCCTGCTGGCATGGCGCGCACCACGTCGCGAAGAAGTTCACGAGCACGAAGCGGCCGCGTCGGTCGGACAGCTTGTACTGGGCGCCGTCGCTCGACGTGACCGTCGTGCCGACGATGTCGGGCGCGGGCTTGCCGAGCAGCGGGCTCTTGCCTTGCCGGTCGAGCGCGGGCGGGCGCGTCGCGAGGATCGCGATGAGTGCGACCATCCCGAGCCCGAGGACGATCGCGATGATGAGCCCGACCCGGCGGCGCGGGCGTACGTCCTCTTCGATCCGGACGTCGTCGATCGGCGACCCGCCGATGGGTGCGTCGCGGCTCTCGTCACCCATCGACGCCGGCTCCCACTGGTTCGCCGACCGTCTCCTCGGGCGGCGGCGGTGTCTGCACGCGCCGCTCGGGAATTGGCGCCGACACAGGATCGGTCGGCCGGCGACGACGGCCCGGCCACGCCGCGAGCACGGTGCCGACGGCCATGAGGCCACCGCCGATCCACAGCCACACTGCGAGCGGCATCACGAGCAGCCCGAGTCGCACGGCGCCGTTGTCGGCGTCGGGGACGTCGAGCAGTGTGAGGTAGACGTCGCCGCGAAGCCCAGTGCGCACCGACGGCGTGCCGATCGTGTTCGAGCCGCCGGGGAACTTCGACAACGCGGGCGCGTAGACGCCGCTGTCGTCGATCTGCACCCGAGCCTTCACGATCGACTTCTGCGCGACCGTCTCGCGCTGGAGGCCGAGGTAGGTGATCGTGTGGCCGGCGAGCGACGCGGACTGGCCGGGGCTGAGAACGAACTCGGCCGAGTGGCTGTACGACGACGACGCGGCAAGCGCGACCGCGATCGTCACGACGCCGACGTGCACGATCATCCCGCCGTTGGCGCGGCCGACGAGCCCGTGCAATCCCTGCCTTCGGGTCGCGAGGACGATCTGGCGGATCGCCGCTCCCGCGGCGAACCCGCCGAGCCCGAACGCGACGAGGGGCACGAACCCACGCGCGCCGAACGCGACGGCGATGACAACCACACCGGTGCCGATCCAGGCCGGCCAGAGCAGCCGGTGCAGCAACAGCTCACCCGACGCCTTGCGCCAAGGGAGGACCGGTGCGACCGCCATGAGGAAGAGCAGCGCGATGCCGATCGGCATCGTCATCCGGTCGAAGTACGGACGGCCGATCGAGATCCGCTCGCCGTTCGCGGCCTCGACGATGAGCGGGAACACGGTGCCGAGCAGCACGACGAACGCGAACGCGGCGAACAGCACGTTGTTGGCGAGGAACGCGCCCTCACGCGAGATGCGGCGAGTCGATCGAGCCGGGCGACCGCAGACGATCAGCCCGCCACCCGATGAGCCCGATCGATCCGAGCACGACGATCGCGAAGAACGTGAGGATGAACGGCCCGATCTGGCTCTCCGATGAACGCGTGCACCGAGTCGAGCACGCCCGACCGCGTGAGGAACGTGCCGAGGATCGTGAGTGAGAACGTGGCGCAGAGCAGCGACAGGTTCCAGACGCGCAGCATCCCGCGTCGCTCCTGCACCATCACCGAGTGCAGGTACGCGGTGCCGGTGAGCCACGGAAGGAACGACGCGTTCTCGACCGGGTCCCACGCCCAGTAGCCGCCCCAGCCGAGCACCTCGTAGCTCCACCACGCGCCGAGCACGATGCCGACCGACGAGGAAGCCCCACGCGAAGAGCGTCCACCGGCGCGTCTCGATGAGCCAGCCCTCGCCGACCCGCCCGGTGATCAGCGCGGCGATCGCGAACGCGAACGGCACCGTGAACCCGACGTAGCCGAGGTAGAGCATCGGCGGGTGGAACGCCATGAGGATGTGGTTCTGCAGCAACGGGTTCGGGCCGGGGCCGTCGAGTCGGGATCGCGCCCTGCACGGTCTTGAACGGGTTCGCCGGTCCGAGCATCAGCAGGAAGAAGAACGCCGCGACGACGAACATCACGGCGATGGCCCACCCGACGAGCGGATCGGTCAACCGCTTGCGGAAGTGGTGGACGACGACGGCGATGTAGCCGGTGAGGATCAGCGACCACAGGATGATCGAGCCCTCGAGCGCCGACCACAGCGCGGCGAAGTTGTAGAGCGGCGGTGTCTCGTGGCTGCCGTTGCGAGCGACGTACTCGAGCGAGAAGTCGCGAGTGATCAGCGCACGCTCCATCGCGAAGAACGTGCAGAGCGCGCCGGCGATGAGCAGACCGACGTAGAGGCGCGACGACCGGAGCAGCGCCGGCCGGTTGCCGACGAGGCCGACCACGATCGTGATCGCGCCGATCACTGCGGCAGCAAGGCCGAGCGCGACGCCGGCCGTTCCGAGAGCAGCGTTCATGCGCGGCTACGGGGCATTGGCGGGCACCCGGCCGGGGTTGGCCGCCTTGTACTCGGAGGTGTGCTTCACGAGGATGCGATCGCTCGCGAAGACGTCGCCCTGCCACTTGCCCTCGAGCACGACAGGGATGCCCTCCTGGAACAGCTCGGGCGGGCTCCCCTCGTTCTGCACCGCGACCGTCACGCCGTTGAAGGTCACGTCGAAGTCGACGGTCTCGCCCGTGTCGCGCACGGTCCCCGGCACGACCTGACCCTGCAGGCGGAACCGCTTGTCCTCGAGCGTCGCCTTCTTCGCGACCGCTTCGTCGGCGTTGTAGAAGTACATCGTCGCGTTGCTGAGGCCCTCGAAGAGGATGATCGCGAGCGCGGCCAGCAGCCCGGCAAGCACGACGCTCACGCCGATCTTGCGCCGCTTCGACGACGGCGGCCGCCGCCGCGGCGCGGAGGCGACCGCGCTGTCGGAACCGCCCGGACCGGTGCGCGGCGTCAGGTCCACGTCTTGTCCTCGTCAGGGAGCTGCTTCGCGAGCGAGCGGCCACGCGTGACGAGTCGGATCGCGTACAGCGCGATCCCGCCCAGGACGATGACGTAAGCACTGAGGATCCAGCCCGCGTCCCTCATGCCGGCGCCAGCCCTTCGCTCGGGTCGACGCTGCTCGCGTCAACCCCCTCGGCGCGGCGCTCTTCGAGGGCGAGCTCGAGGCCGTGCTCGTCGAGCGCGTCCTCCATCACGGCGATGCGGGCTCGATGCAGCAGCAGCCACGCGTAGATGAGAGTGAACACCACGAACCCGAGGAACAGGGTGAAGAGCATGATGCCCTCGATCTGCACCTGGAGGTCACGGCGCAGCACCGTTGCGTCCTGGTGCAGCGTGCGCCACCAGACGACCGACTGGTGGACGATCGGGACGTCGATGAACGCGATGATCCCGAGGATCGCAGCGCGCTTCGCTCGCACGTGCGGCTCCGCGGGCATGCGCCGCAACGCGAGGTAGCCGAGGAAGAGCACGAACAGCAGCGCCGTCGTCGTGAGGCGCGCGTCCCACGTCCAGTAGACGCCCCACGAGAGGTGCCCCCAGATCATCCCGGTCGCCAGGGTGATCGCGGTGAACAGCACACCGATCTCGGCCGACGCACCCGCGAGGCGATCCCACGTGAGCGAGCGGGTGCGCTTCCAGAGGTAGAACATGCTCGAAAGGGCGGTGACACCGAACGCGAGGTACGCGACCCACGCGGCCGGCGCGTGGATGTAGAGGATGCGCACCGTGTCGCGCTGCACCTCGTCTTCGGGAGTGCCGACGAGACCGAGGAACACGAGCAGCGCCGTGCCCGCGAGGCACACGATGCCGAGCGCGCGCGTCGCCCTCGTGCCGGTGGACCTCACTGAGACTGAGCCGTTTGGCGTCGAGGACGCGGCGCCGGTCGAAGTCCCGGTCTGCTGATCGATCATCACGATTCCTCGAGGAGCGGTCCGAAGGCAACGAGTCCGAGCGCGAGGTACACGAGGGCGAAGACGCTGAGGAGCCCTACCCACGGCCACCCGTCAGAGGGCGACCCGGAGAGTGCTGCCTCGAACGCCCTCGTAGCCCCGATGAGCACCGGCGCCACCACCGGGAGCAAGAGCAACGGGAGCAGGGTCTCCCGCACCCTCAGCCCGGCAGCGAGGACGCCGTACAACGTACCGGCGCTCGCGAGACCGGCGGTCGCGGCAAGCGCCGTCAGCACGAGAAGGCCGGCGCTGTTGAGCGACGCGTCATAGAGCACGACCACGCCGAGGAGGAGGAGCACCTCCAGACCGAGCAGCTCGAGCGCGACGGCAGCGGCCTTTCCCAGGAAGATCCCGGCCGGGTCGAGCGCGGTCAGGCGCAGGGCGTCGCGGTTGCCGTCGGCCGACTCGATCGAGAAGGCACGTTGGACGGCGAGCAAGGTGCAGAAGAGCACCGTGATCCAGAACAGGCCTGCCGTGGCGCGGGTGAGGATGCCGCGGTCGGGGTCGAGAGCGAACGCGAAGAGGATGAGCACGAGCAGGGCGAACGGGCCGATCTGGTTGGTCGCGACGCGCGAGCGGGCCTCGATGCGCAGATCCTTCCCGGCGACCAGGGCGGCATCACGGAACACGGACGGCCTCCCCGACCGGGGCGGCCTGCACCCGGCCACCAACAATCGTGACCGTGCGACCGGCGAGCGGAACCGCCCGGTCGAGCTCGTGGGACGCGATCAGGACGGTCGCGCCGGCCGCCGCCGCCCGCCGTACGAGGTCATCGACGAGGTCACGGCCGGTCGCGTCGAGTCCCGCGTGCGGCTCGTCGAGGAGCCAGAGCTCAGGACGGCGCGCCACCAAGATCGCGAGGGCAGCCCGCCGGCGCTGACCCGCAGAGAGCCGGGCGACCGGCACCCTCGCGAGGCGGCCCCCCAAGCCGAGCTGCTCGATCGCTTCCTCGGTGTCCGCGCTGCGGGCGCCGGCCGCACGCGACCAGAACCGGATGTTGTCCACGACGTTCAGGTCGTCGTAGAGCGCCGTCGTGTGGCCGAGGAGGCCGACACGAGCGCGCACCGCCCGCGGATCGCGGGTGAGGTCGCACCCGAGGACGACCGCCTCGCCCGACGACACGTGCGCGAGTCCGGCACAGAGCCGCAGCAAGGTGGTCTTGCCGGCGCCGTTGGGGCCTCTGACGAGGACGATCTCACTCGGCGCGACGTCAAGGTCGACTCCGGCGAGCGCGGGGAAGCGCCCGAGCAGCGAGACCGCCGCGCGAAGGTGGACGACGGAGTCCATGAGCCCTGCTCACCGTAGTTGTGGGGGCGCGGAAGCGACAATGCGGGGCCCGGGTACCCTGCCTTCGTGGACGTCGACGGCGGCGGCATCGACCTCGATACGGCAGAGCCCGCGGCCGATGCTGGTGGCGACGCGGCGCCTCCCGAGGCACCCGCCAAGCGGAGCACCGTGCACGACTGGCGATGGGTGGTCGGAGGCCTCGGGCGGGTCCTGATCGTCCTGGGCGTGCTGGTGCTGGGCTTCGTGGCCTACCAGCTGTGGGGCACGGGCATCCAGGAGGCTCGGTCGCAGAACAAGCTGGAAGCGCAGTTCAACGACATCATCGCGACCACCCCGGCGCCGACCACCGCTCCCACGACCGTCACCACGGTCGCGGCGTCGACGCCGGTTGCGACGGTGCCGAGCACGACCACCCTGCCGCTGTCCGCCGCGCCGCCGGAGAAGGTGAAGGAGGGCGACCCGCTCGCGCGCATCCAGATCCCGAAGATCGGCGTCGACAAGATCGTCGTCGCCGGCGTCGCGCTCTCCGACCTTCGCAAGGGCCCTGGCCACTACCCGAACAGCGCGCTGCCCGGGCAGATCGGCAACGCCGCGATCGCAGGGCACCGCACCACCTACGGCGCGCCGTTCTTCCGCGTCGACGAGCTGGCGGTGGGCGACGAGATCATCGTGACCACTGTGCAGGGCACGTTCCGGTATCTCGTCACCGAGACCAAGATCGTGAAGCCGACCGACTTCACCGTGCTCGACCCGACACCCGACGCGACGCTCACGCTCACCTCGTGCAACCCGCGCTACTCGTCGCGACAGCGCATCGTCGTCAAGGCGAAGCTCGATACGACGGCGTCGGCCACGCCGCTGCCCGCGCCGGCGACCACCGCCGCGGCGGCATCACCCGGCAGCACGCTTCCGGGCGACGACACGATCGGCGGCACCGAGACTGCCGGCGGGGGCGAGACGGCCGGCGGTGGCGAGCAGGCCGCCGACAACGCGCTGGTGTCCGGGCTCGACTCGTTCAGTGCCGGCTGGTTCAGTGACTCGGGCGCATGGTTCCCGACGATCTTGTGGGGCGCGCTGGCGGGCGTGATCGTCGCCGCCTTCTGGTTCCTCGGCCGGCATTGGAAGCGGTGGGCCGCGTACCTCCTCGCAGTCATCCCCTTCCTCTTCATCCTCTACTTCTTCTACGAGAACGTCGCTCGACTGCTGCCGCCGAACATCTGAGCGCGGCGGCGGCATACGATCCGCCGGATGCCTGTCGATCCCGAAGTACGTCAGATCCTCGACCTCATCGACCAGATGGGCTTCAAGCTCGGTGGCGACATCACGCCGCAAGAGCTGAGAGACCAGATGGGCGCCATGGACGCGATGGCACCGCCGATGCCAGACGTCGCGTCGAGCGAGTGGCAGACGATCGAGGGCGTGAAGTGCCAGGTGATCAAGCCAGCCGGCGCGCCCAGCGGCCCGCTCCCGTTGCTGATCTGGATCCACGGCGGCGGGTTCGTCATCGGGAGTGCCGAGAACAGCGAGGGCACGGCGCGGCGGCTCGCCAACGGCGCCGGCTGCGTGGTCGTCAACGTGGACTACCCGCTCGCGCCCGAGGCCAAGTTCCCCGCCGGCGTGCACGCGTGCCTCGCGGTTGCGAAATGGGTGAAGGCCAACGCGGCCGAGCTCGGGGCTGACCCGGCGCGCATCGCGGTCGGCGGCGACTCCGCCGGCGGCAACCTCAGCGCGATCGTCGCGAACGAGGTGCCGGGCATCGCCTACCAGCTGCTCGTGTACCCGGTGGTCGACATCACGATGTCGCATCCGTCCATCAAGGAGAACGCGGAGGGCTACCTCCTCACCAAGGAGTCGATGGACTGGTTCATGGGCCACTACTACGACGAGGGCACCGACGTGACGCAGCCGCTGCTGTCGCCCCTCTTCGCCGATGACGCGGTCCTCGCAAAGGCGCCGGGCGCGCACGTCATCACCGCGGAGTTCGATCCTCTCCGCGACGAAGGCGAGGCGTACGCCGAGAAGCTGCGAGATGTCGGCGTGGCCGTCACCAACACGCGCTACGACGGCCAGATCCACGGCTTCTTCACGATGGTGGGCGTGCTGCCCGCAGCCGACGCCGCGCAGGCCGAGTCGATCGAGCTGCTGAAGGGCGTCTTCGCGAGCTAGTGGGCGGCGCAATGCGCCGCCGGGTGCGCGCAGCACCGATTGTCGAGCGACAGCGAGCAGGAGCCGGCGGAAGCGAAGCGGACGACGGCGACGAGGAGTATCAGTCGATCACGACGACGACGTCGCCCTCCTGGATCTTGTCGTCGGGGGCGACGCGGACGTCGCTGATCGTGCCGGGCACCGGCGCGACCACCGGGATCTCCATCTTCATCGACTCGAGGATGACGAGCTCGTCGCCTTCTTGCACCTGCGCGCCGACTTCTGTGCGCACCTGCCACACGTTCGCGGTGATCTCGGCTCGAACCTCGGTCGCCATGTGGGCGAGACTAGGGCGCCCGGCGCTGGCGGGGCCCGGACCGAGGGGGGGACGGAATGGATCTCAGAGGACGCAACGTGCTCGTGACCGGTGCGTCGCGGGGCATCGGAGAGGCGATCGCGAAGCGGTTCGTCGCCAAGGGCGCCCACGTGATCGGAGTCGCGCGCAACGCCGATCTGCTCGGCAAGGTCATGGCCGACATCGGAGGTACTGCGGTCCCCACGGACCTCGCCGACGCTGCGCAGGTCGACGGCCTCATCGACCGGATCGAGCGCGACCACGGGCCGGTCGACATCCTCGTCAACAACGCGGGCCTCGACATGGCCTCCGCGCTCGTCGACACGAGCGCGGAGGAAGTGCGCACGATCCACCAGGTGAACCTCGTGACACCGATCGAGCTGTGCCGACAGGTGTTGCCCGGGATGCTGCGCCGCGGCCGCGGTCACATCGTGAACGTGTCGTCGCTCGCGGGTGTGGGCGGCTTCTCGGGCATGACGAGCTACTGCTCGACGAAGGGTGGCCTCACGAACTTCACGGGCGTGCTTCGCCTCGAGCTGAAGGGCACGCCGATCGGCACCACGCTCGTCGAGCTCGGCCCGATCCCGACCGACATGCTCGAGCACGTGAACGACTTCGCGCCGACACGCAAGTCGTTCGACCGCTTCTACAAGATCCAGATGCTCGTCGACATCCCGAAAGAGCAGGTGGCCGACGAGGTCGTCGCCGCCGTCGAGAAGGGCAAACGGCACGTGCGGCTTCCCAAGCGCGCACTGGCGTTCCCCCTCCTCAACGAAGCGCCGCGCCGGATCATCGAGACGCTGCTCGTCGGGGTGCGCAGCCGCCCGTAGCTCCGCGGTTTGCTCACACTGGAAGCACGCCGTGCTTGCGCCAAGGGCGATCGACGCGCTTCGTGCTCGACACCTGCAGGCCCCTCCAGATCGCGAGACGCGTCTCCGCGGGGTCGATGACGTCGTCGACGTGCGCGTGCCCGGCGGCGATGTAGGGGTCGATGTTCTTGCGGAGCTCCTCAGCCATCGCGATGCGTGCGGCATCGCGCTCCTTGCCCTCGGGGATCGCTTCGAGCTGCTTGCGCATGATGATGTTCACCATGCCGTCCGGCCCCATCACCGCGATCTCGGCCGTCGGCCAGATCGCGATGTAGTCGCACTCGTACGCGGTGCCGTTCATCACGAAGTAGCCCGCGCCGTACGACTTGCGAAGCACGATCGACACCTTGGGCACCGTGGCCTCGGACACCGCGAAGAGCATCTTGGCGCCGTGCCTGATGATGCCCTGCTTCTCGACCGCGGAGCCGACGATGAAGCCCGGCACGTCGTGCAGGAAGACGAGCGGGATGTTGAACGCGTCGCACAACCACACGAAGCGGGCGGCCTTGTCGGCGGCGTTCACGTCGAGCGCCCCACCGAGCACCATGGGCTGACTCGCCACGATGCCGACCGGGTGCCCGCCGACGCGGGCGAACGCGGTGACGAGGTTGCGCGCCCAGCCCGGCTTCATCTCGAACACCTCGCCGTCGTCGACGACGACCTTGATCACCTTGCGCATGTCGTAGGCACGACGAGGCGCGGTGGGCACGATGTCGTACAGCTCCTCGCATCGGCGGTCGACCGGGTCGGTCGACACTCGCACCGGCGGCTGCTCGGTGTTGTTGCTCGGGAAGAAGGAGAGGTACGAACGCACGACAGCGAGGCACTCCGCGTCGCTTGCGACCTCGAGGTCGGCGACACCGCTGATCTTCGTGTGCACCTCGGAGCCGCCCATCTCCTCCTCGGTGACCTCCTCCCCCGTCGCCGCCTTCACCAGGTGGCGGCCGCCGAGCGCCATCGACGAAGTGCCCTTGACCATCGGGATGAAGTCGGCGAGCGCGGGGATGTACGCAGTGCCTGCGGCGCAGTGGCCGAGCATCGCAGCGACCTGCGGCACCACGCCGCTCATCGTCACCTGCTCCCGGAACAGGTGGCCGGCCTCGGCGAACGTCGAACCTGTCGAGGCCTGGATGCGCGCGCCGGCGGAGTCGAGCAGCCAGACGATCGGGATGCGCTGGCGCAGCGCGACCTCGCGCAGACGCTCGGTCTTGTGCTCGCCGACTTGACCCATCGAACCCGCCATCACGGTGAAGTCGTACGCGCACACCGCGACTCGGCGGCCATCGATCTCGCCGACCCCCGCAACCATGCCGTCCGCCGCGAGGTAGCCCCGGTCGGCCTCGATCGCGGGATCCATCGAGTCGGCGAGCTGTCCGAACTCGACGAACGTGTGGGGATCGAGCAGCAGGTCGATGCGCTCCCTGACGGGCATCTTGCCCATCGAGCGCTGCCGCTCGACGAGCGCAGGTCCACCCATCCCGGTCGCCCGCTCTCGACGCGTCGGCGAGATCGTCGACGAGCGGCTTCCAGTCGTGGAGGTTCGGCTGATCGCTCACCGCAGCACGGTACCGCTGCGTCCCGTCGCGGTCCTTCCGTACCATGGTCCGATGGGACGGCGGAGAGCAACGACCACGTTCGCGGCGATCGTGTTCATGATCGGATCGTTGCTCGCGGTGTCGTTCCCTGCGGTTGCTGGTGCGCAAGACGCGGCTGCCCTGCCCACGTTTCCCGCGCTCCCGGGGGGCACAGGCGCCGGACGGCGAGTCGTCTACAGCAACAGCGCGCAGCGCGTGTGGCTGGTCGGCGACGACGGCGTCGCGTTCGACTCTTGGTTGGTCTCGGGCCGGCGCGGCGTGCCGAGGCCCGGCCTCTACTCCGTGTACTCCCGTTCACCTATGTCGAGCGCGCACAACGGCTCGGTCTCGATGCAGTACATGGTGCGCTTCGCGAAGGGGCGCACGCTCGCGATCGGGTTCCACTCGATCCCGGTACGCCGGAACGGCAGACCGATCCAGACGCTCGAGCAGCTGGGCACCTTCCGCAGCTCGGGCTGCGTGCGCCAGCGCGTCGAGGACGCCGCGAAGATGTGGGACTTCGCGGGCGTCGGCACCCCCGTGGTCGTCATCGCCTGAATCCCCGTCCGCGGACGGGCGCGGAAGTACGTTGAACCCGTCATGTGGCTGCCAGTGGCGACGGTGTTGGTCGGCCTCGTCGTCGGACTCGTCTTCGGCGGGCGGTGGCGGGCGGTGCGAACGACGCGGGTGCGCAAGTGGCCTATCGGCGCGCTCGGGCTCGCGTTCGATGGTCTTGCCCTGGATCGGCGATCCCGGTCGAACGACAGGGCTGGTCGCGATCGGGTGGGCGTTGCTCATCGCGTTTGCGATCTTCAACTGGCGCATGACCGGCATGTCGATCGTCGCGATCGGGCTCGCGTGCAACCTGGTCGTGCTGCTCGCGAACCAGGCGATGCCCGTGCGCGTGGAGTCGGTCGTGCGAGCCGGGATCGCCGATGAGGCCTCCGTGGCCACCGCCGACCTCGGGCCCGCACGGCGGCTAGCCGAGCCGGGCGATCGGCTCGAGCCACTCACCGCGATCGTGCCTTTGAGCGCGCTCGGGATGGTCGTGACCTTCGGCGACCTCATCGCGCTCTTCGGTCTGCTCGACGTGGGCTTCCGTCTGGCGAGGCGGACCGCGCCTCGGCACTCGGTCGCTCGCGGGCCGGCTTGGGCACACGCCCCGAAGCACGCATCGAGCGCGTTGCCGGCGTGGGCGACACCGAAGTCGTCGTCCGAGGGGATCGACGACTGGGTGCTCGACCTCCGCGAGACCATTCGCACCGAGGAGGCGCCGCCGCTGCTGGCGAGCCTCGCCCCTGACGACGACGATGCGCCTCCGCCGCTCGTCGAGCGTTACTCGGGGGAACCGCTTCCCAGCCGCCGCTAGACAGACGGAGTGCCTCACCTCGCGCAGCTGAACATCGCCCGCATGCTCGCTCCGCTCGACGACCCTCGCTTGGAGGGCTTCGTGAACAACCTCGATCGCGTGAACGCCCTTGGCGACGCGTCGCCGGGTTTCGTGTGGCGATTGCAGACCGACGAGGGCGATGCGACGGCGCTCAGGCCGTTCCCCGATCCCGACATCATCGTGAACCTCACGCTGTGGGAGTCGGTCGAGTCGCTGCGCGCGTTCGCGTACAAGGGCGAGCACCTCGAGGTGTTCAAGCAGCGCCGCCAATGGTTCGAGGAGCGAGTCGAGCCGATGGTCGTGCTGTGGTGGGTCGCAGACGGACACATCCCCAGCGTCGACGAGGCGAAGGAACGGCTCGAGTTCCTCCGCCGCCACGGCCCGTCGCCGTGGGCGTTCACATTCGCTCACGTCGAGCCGCCGCTGCTGATCGAGCGAGCGACGGTGAGCGATGCAGCGGCGGCACAGCTCACCGAAGAGCTCAACGCCGACATCATGGCGACGCACCCGGAGGGCAACCACTTCTGGACGCTCACCGCCGACGATGTCGCGCCGGGAACTGGAGCGTTCCTGGTGGTGCGTCTCGACGGCGAGCCGATCGGCTGTGGCGCGGTGCGAAAGCTCAACGCCGACGAAGCCGAGCTCAAGCGCATGTACGTGCGTCCCTCCGCGCGCAAGCAGAAGATCGGCGCGGTCATCGTGGACGCGCTCGAGACGGAAGCGCGCTCGCTCGGGGTGACGCGCCTGCTGCTGGAGACCGCGCTCTACCTAGAGCCTGCAGTGCGGATGTACGAGGGCGCCGGCTTCACGCCGATCGAGAGCTACGGCGAGTACATCGGTTCCGCTGACAGCTACTGCATGGGCAAGACTTTGACGTGACCTCGGCCGCCCTCGTCTCGTTTCGACTGGGGCGGGCCGACGGCGTGTCGGTGGTAGCGGAGCGCTGGCGGGAGGCGCTCACTGACTTCGGGTTCCTCGTCTCGATGGTCGCTGGTGACGGGCCCGTCGACCGCCTGGTGCCCGGTCTCGCGATCGAGGCCGCCGTCGAGCCGCTTGTCGCCGAGGTGAAGGAGGCGCTCGACGGCTTCGACCTCGTCGTCGTCGAGAACCTGCTCACGATCCCGATGAACCTCGCAGCGTCGCGGGTGGTCGCCGAGGTGCTGCGAGGGCGGCCGGCGATCCTCCATCATCACGATCCGCCGTGGCAGCGGCCTCGCTTCGAGGCGATCACCGAGCTGCCGCCCGACGATCCTTCGTGGCGCCACGTCGTCATCAACCAGCTCACGCGCGTCCAGCTGCGCGAGCGTCTGGGCATCGAGGCGGCGTACATCGCCAACGCGTTCGACGTCGACGCCGCGCTCGGCGATCGGGAGAGAACACGCGCTGCGCTCGGCGTCGTGGACGACGAGCGACTGTTGCTGCACCCAGTGCGCGCGATCGAGCGCAAAGAGGTGCCCACCGCGCTCGCGCTCGCCGAGGCCGTCGGCGCGACCTACTGGCTTCCGGGTCCCGCTGAGGAGGGGTACGGCCCGACCCTCGATCGACTGCTCGCCTCGACGACTGCGCCCGTGCTGCGACGCCCTCTCGACGACGCGATCCCACGCGGGGACGCGTATGCCGCGTGCGACGCCGTCCTCTTCCCATCGACGTGGGAGGGGTTCGGCAACCCGCCCATCGAAGCCGCCATCTATGAACGACCGGTCGCCGTCGGCCCCTACCCGGTTGGCGACGAGCTGCGTGCACTCGGCTTTCGCTGGCTCCCAACCGACGACGCGGCCCCCCTCTCAAAGGTCTTCGAGCACGGGCCGGATCCCGCGGACCTCGCGCACAACCACCGTCTCGCGCGCGAGCACTTCTCGCTCGAGCAACTTCGCCGCGACTCTGCACGCGCTGCTCGACGGAGCAGGCTGGCTCCCGTGAGCGACTCGAATGACCCGATCCTCGTCAAGCGGGCGAAGGCCGCGAGGGCAGCGTCCATCGGTCAGCGCATCGGCTATCTCGGCTTCGTCATCGCCGTGATCGCGTTCGCCATCGGCGGCGGTGACCGAGTTCAACGGCGCCATCGTCGGAATCGTGATCGGCAGCATCGTCGTGGGCTCGATCTTCCTCGCGCCGGCGATCGTCCTCGGCTACGCGGTGAAGGCCGCTGAGAAGGAAGACCGCACCCAGGGCCTCTGAACCGAACGGGAATCCGACACCCATCGGTTACCGTGCGGTAACCATGTCGGGTCGACTTCCTGCCGCCGAGCGTCGCGACCAGCTCCTGGCCGTCGCGCTCGAGGTGTTCGCGTCGCAGGGCTTCCACGCGACGTCGATGAACGAGATCGCGGGCGCGGCGGGCGTGACCAAGCCGGTGCTCTATCAGCACTTCCCCTCCAAGCGAGACCTCTACCTCGAGCTGCTCCACGACGTCGGCGACCGGCTGATGGCTGCGATCGGGAAGGCAACCGCCGAGGCGGGCACGCCCCACAGGCAAGTGGAACGGGGCTTCCAGGCGTACTTCCACTTCGTCGCCGAGGAGCGCACGTCGTTCGTCCTGCTGTTCGGCAGCGGGGCGCGGCGAGACGAGGAGTTCGCCGCCGCGGTGCGTTCGGTCGAGCGGACGATCGCCGACGCGATCGCCACGTTGATCGACGCGGACATCGATCCCGCGCATCGGCACAACCTCGCGTACGGCCTGGTCGGGCTCGCCGAGGGAACGAGCCGTCATTGGGTCGACCAAGACCTCCAGCTCGACCCCGACCTGCTCGCCGCGCAGGTCGCCGACCTCGCCTGGGCCGGCCTCCGCGGCATTCACCGCATCGACCGCTGACGCACGCGCTAGAACCCGGGGATGCCGTCGGCGGCTCCACACCCTGACACCCACGGCGTCGACACTCACGGCATCCCGCCCGACGTGTACCGCCGCCGCTGGCTCATCCTCGCGATCCTCAACCTGAGCCTCGTCACGATCGTCATGGCGGTGAGCGCGCTCAACGTGGCGTTGCCGACGATCCAACGCGATCTCGGCGCGTCCGGCACCGAGCTGCAGTGGATCGTCGACGCGTACGCGCTCGTGTTCGCAGGGTTGCTGCTGCCCGCGGGAGCGCTCGGCGATCGCTTCGGCCGGAAGGGCGCGCTCGAGGTCGGGCTCGTGATCTTCGGTGCCGCGGCGTTCGCGGCGAGCCAGGCGACCGACCCGGGGCAGCTCATCGCGCTCCGCACGGTGATGGGCGTCGGAGCAGCGTTCATCATGCCGGCGACCCTGTCGATCATCCTCAACTCGTTCCCGATCCAGGAACGCCCGAAGGCGATCGCGATCTGGGCCGCGTTCGCGGGAGTCGGCGGCGCACTCGGCCCCATCACGAGCGGCCTGCTGCTCGAGCACTTCTGGTGGGGCTCAGTGTTCATGGTGACGCTGCCGATCGTGGCGGCGTTGCTCTTGCTCACCGCGCTGTTCGTGCCCACGTCGCGCGACCCAGGTCGCACCGCCCTCGACCCGATCGGGAGCCTTCTCTCCGTCGTCGCTCTCGTCGGCCTCGTGTTCGCGGTGATCGAAGGGCCAGAGCTCGGATGGTCGGCCCCCGCGACGATCGCGGGGTTCGTCGCGTTCGTCGTCGGGGGCTTCGCGTGGGCTCGCTACGAGCTCGCGATCAAGAACCCGATGCTCGACCCACGGCTGTTCCGGGTTCGCTCTTTCTCGACGGGAGCGGCGGCCATCACGACCATCTTCCTGTGCACGTTCGGCTTGTTCTTCCTGATCACCCAGTTCTTCCAGTTCGTGCAGGGCTACTCGCCGCTCGAGGCTGGCGTGCGACAGCTGCCGTATGCGATCACGCTCGTGATCTTTGCGCCGCGCGGACCGCGGATCATCGCTCGGTTCGGCGTGCGTCCAGTGGTGCGGGTCGGGTGCTGGCTCGGCGCGCTGGGCTTCGTCGGGCCTCGCGACGCTGCACGTCGACACCGTCTACTGGTTCATCGCCTCGTGCATCGTCCCGATCGGGATCGGCGCTGCCGTCGTGATGCCGGCCGCGAGCCAGCTCATCGTCGGCTCGGTGCCGCTCGCGAAGTCGGGCGTCGGCTCGGCAGTGAACGACGTGACTCGCGAGGTCGGCGCAGCACTGGGCATCGCAGTGCTCGGCAGCATCATGGCGACCCGGTTCCACTCGGCGATGAGCACGCCTACCGCGTCGCTGCCTCACGACGTGCAGGACGTCGCGAGGCAGTCGGTCGGGCAAGCGCTCGCCGTGGCGCAGCAGATCGGCGGTGATGCGGGCGCGGAGCTCGCGAGCTCGGCGCGGCATGCGTTCACGGAAGGCATCAGCCTCGCGTTCATCGCCGCGGCGGTGGTCATGGCCGTCGCCGGTTACTTCTTCGGCCGGCTGATGCCCAACAGCCTTCCGAGCCGGATCATCCCGTCCGCGGTCGAGACGAAGGAGACCCTCCCCCTCGACGCGTCGTGACTGCTCCGGTGCGAGACTGGCGCGATGGTCAACCGGACTCGGCTCGCGCGCAGAAGTGTCGTCGCACTCTCGACGATCCTCCTCATGACGGTGACCTTTGCGCCGAGCGTGCGCGCTGAAGTCGTCCAGCCTGGTCCGGCTCCCGCGGCCCAGGGCGCCCCGAACCCCCCGACGTCCACCGTTGAGATCGTCGGTGTCTCGAGCGGTGGCAGCGTGAATGGCTTCGTCTCGACGCTCACTGAGACGCAGCGCCTCGGTGGCTACCCGGCCGCGGCGAGCGTCCCGCAGCCAGGCTGGGAAGCCCACGGCGCGGGGTTTGCGGGCCTCATCCAGATGCGGGTCACATCGGGCCCGGGACCGGGAGCCGAGTTCTTCTCGTACTGCATCGACCTCCTCACGGACACCCAGATCTCGTGGGACTACAAGCGCGGCGAGTGGACCGAAGCGAACGTTCCGAACGTCGGCTACGTCGCACAGCTGCTCCAGTCGTATTCGCCGACCACCGACGAGCCGTCGAACCTCGACGCAAACTCCCGCGCCGCGGCCGTGCAGTCGGCCATCTGGTACTTCAGTGACGGATACGTCCTGTCGTCCGACTCACCGCTGTTTCAGTCGGTCAGCGCCATCGTGAACAACGTCATCCACCTCGGTCCGCTCACAGCTCCGCCCCCACCCGACGTGACGATCACCGGCCCCTCGAACGGACCGGTCAACACCATCGTCGGCCCGTTCGTGGTGAGCGCAAAGGCCGTCGGAACGGTGCCCGCGGGGGTGACGGCATTCTCGGACGCCGCAGGCGCCCATCCGCTCGGACCGCCGTTCCCTGTCACCGCCGGCCAATCGATCTGGCTGCGTTCGTCGGAGGTCGGCCTCAAAGACCCGGCCCTCACCGTGACAGCGACGGCGACCCAGCCGGGCGGCGTCGTGTACATCTATGTGCCACACGCGGGCGGGCCGCTGGCCGCCCAGACGATCATCCAGGCCGGCCCGTTGACAGCCTCGACTGACGTGCACGCGAGTGTCGACTTCTTCGCGGTCGGCGACCTTCCGATCACCAAGACGATCACCGGCGCCGGTGCGGGAGAGCAGGGACCCATCCAGATCGACATCGTCTGCTCGGCGCCGAACTCGAGCATCGCTCCGTTCACGATCCCGAAAGGCGCGACCGGAGTCGTGACCACGGTGGTCACAGGGATCACGGTGCCCGCCGAGTGCCTCCTGAGAGAGGTCAAGAGTGGGGAGGCCGGCGCCGTCGTCTCGGTGGACGTGTTCGCGGATGCCCCGACGCGAGCATTGTCGGGTACGCGCGTGAGGGCACAGTTCTTCACGCAACAAGTCGCCGTGTGCCCCGCCACCAATCCGCAACCGCTCGCCGCCACTCCTGAACCGACCTTCATCAACGACGTCGAGGCGACCACGACGACGACGATCGCCGGCAGCACCACCACGACGAGCGGTGAGAGCACGACCACCACGACCGGGGGCGGCACGACTTCCTCGGAGGAGACCACGACCACGGCTGCAAGCACCACTGCGCCGACCACCGCACCCACGACGGCGCCGACCACCGTGGCCACGACCACCGCCACCACGACGGCCACGACCACGGCCACGACGGGCGCGACCACCACTGCCGGCACCACGACGACACAGGCCGCGGTTGAGCCGACGACGGTCGTGCCGACGACGGCGCCGAACGAATGCGAGCTCTCTGAACCCACCACGGCGGCCCCCACGACCGCCCCGCAGACTCTGCCTGCGACCGGTGGCGATCTCGGCCCGCTCGGTCTCCTCGGCCTGATCGGCCTCACCGCAGGCATCGCGTTCGTGGCACTGACACAGCGCCGCCGCTTCTCCGACTGAGCGAGCGGCCGAGAATCGAAGTCCGTAACATCACCAACTGGAACCCCTCGAGGGCCAGCGGGAGTCACCCCCGCATCAGCAAGGTCAGAACCACGAACAGGAGGATCAGAATGTCCACCTCTGCAACTGCCACGCGCGCCACGCTCACCGAGCGGCGCCTCGTGATGGTGATGGTCGATCTCGCCGGATTCAGCAAGGCGATCGCCCCGCTCAGCTCGATGCAGCTCGCCGAGCTCGTCGACGCGTTCTACCGCTTGATGGCCGACGCGATCGAGTCCCACGGCGGGCGAGTGATCAAATTCGTCGGCGACGGCTGCCTCGCCGTCTTCGACGAGTCAGACGCGGTCCAGGCCGTGAGCTGCGTGGGCGATGTGGTCGAGCCGATCAGAGCCCTTGGTCGCACCCATGGAGTCGCTCTGGACCTGGGCGCGAACGTGCACCTCTCCGTCGTCATCGAAGGCGACCTCGGCGGACGCACCACCGACATCATCGGGGCGGGCGTGATCCACGTGTTCCGCATGGGAGCGGGCCCCGGCATCCGCCTCAGCGAGCCGGTGTACCGCAAGCTCCCGAACGACCAGCGCGGCCGATGGGCGAAGCACCAGCCGCCGGCGACCTACACGCTTCAGGGGGACCAGTGACCACACAGTTGCGGTGCTTCTTCATGAGCGACGTCGAGCGAAGCAACCTGCTCTGGGCGACACAGTCCGACGCCATGGCGGAGGCGGTCACGGGACTCGATTCCGAGGTGGACGCCGCCGTGGAGGGTTGCGCGGGCCGCGTCATCAAGCCCCGTGGCGAGGGTGACAGCCACTTCGCGGTCTTCTCCCTTGCCAGCGACGCTGTGCTGGCCGCGTGCGCGCTGCAATCTCGCCTGGTCGAGCCCATGAATGGTCTTCAGCTCCGCGTACGCATCGCGCTTCACGTCGGCGAGGCGAGCGCAATCGGCGACGACTACTACGGAGTGCCGGTCAATCAGACGGCTCGACTAAGGGCGATCGCTCACGGCGGCCAGACGGTGGTCTCCAGTGTGATGGCGTTGCTCGCCAGGCCCGCGCTTGCGGATCGGGTCGTGCTCCGATCCCTCGGCCACCATCGGGTGCGCGACTTCCCACGACTCGAGGAAGTGTTTCAGGCATCGTCGCCAACGGACGCCCGCACCTTTCCCGCCTTGCACTCACGGGACACCCACGGGCCCGCGCTCATGGCGGTCGCGATGGCCGACATCTGTGCGACGACCTCCCTGTTGCGGGACCTGAGTGAACGCGACCGGAGCGGCGCTGCAACGAGGGTGGGCCGCCTCGATGAGAGACCTCGGCGAAGTTCATGGCGCTACCGCGTTGAAGCTCTTGGGCGATGGGTGCATCGCTGCGTTCGAGGACCCTCTGGATTGCCTGGCGTTCGCGCAGGACTTCCGAGCCTCGGCTGCTGTCGACGGCTTCGAGTCAACGGTCGGCGTGGATGTCGGACGCGTCGAGCTCACCGATGGTGAGCTGATCGGCGCGGCCGTGTACCGCGCACACGACCTGCAACGTCACGCATCACCTGGCGAGATCGTTGTCTCGGCTGTCCTGCGTGACTTGGCCGGCATCAGCGGGTGCGAGGGAAGCCGAGGTCGACGCGACTCGTTGCGGGATCGGGCCACCGCGCCGTGACGACTTTGGTGCGGGTGTAGAAGTCGACGCCGTCGGGGCCGTACATGTGACGGTCGCCGAACAGTGACGCCTTCCAACCGCCGAAGCTGAACGACGCGACGGGCACCGGGATCGGCACGTTCACGCCGATCATCCCCGCTTGTACATCGAACTGGAAGCGACGGGCAGCACCGCCGTCACGAGTGAAGATGGCGGCGCCGTTCCCGTAGGGGTTCTCATCGATGAGACGCACGGCCTCGTCGTACGACGCGGCACGCACGACGCACAGGACGGGGCCGAAGATCTCGTCGCGGTAGACGTCCATCTCGGGCGTGACCTTGTCGATCAACGAGACCCCGAGGAAGAAGCCGTCGCCTTCGAACGAGCGGGCGCGCCCGTCGACGACGATCGTGGCGCCGGCGTCGTAGCCGTTGTTGATGTACGCCGCGACCTTGTCGCGGTGCTCACCGGTGACGAGCGGACCCATCTCGCTGTCGGGATCGGTGCCGGGCCCGATGCGCAGCTTCGGCAGGCGCTCCGCGATGGCCTCGACAAGGGCATCGCCGACGTCGCCGACCGCGACGACGACCGAGATGGCCATGCAACGCTCGCCCGCGGAGCCGTAGGCAGCAGAGACTGCCGCGTCCGCCGCCGCGTCGACGTCGGCGTCGGGCAGCACGACCATGTGGTTCTTCGCTCCACCGAGGGCCTGCACGCGCTTGCCGTTGCGCGTGCCCGTCTCGTACACGTGCTTCGCGATCGGCGTCGAGCCGACGAAGCTCACCGCGGCGATGCCCGGGTGCTCGAGGATCGCGTTGACCGCGTCACGATCGCCGTGCACGACGTTGAAGACGCCGTCGGGGATCCCGGCTTCGGCCAACAGCTCGGCGATCAGCAACGACGGCGACGGATCCTTCTCGGACGGCTTGAGGATGAACGCGTTGCCGCACGCGAGCGCGTTCGACACCATCCACAGAGGCACCATCACGGGGAAGTTGAACGGCGTGATGCCGGCGACGACGCCGAGCGGCTGACGGATCGAGTACACGTCGATGCCCGTCGACACCTGCTCGCTGTACGAGCCCTTCAAGTGGTCGGCGAGCCCACACGCGAACTCGACGACTTCGAGCGCGCGAGCGACTTCGCCGGCGGCGTCGGACAGGACCTTGCCGTGCTCGGCAGTGATCGCCGCGCCGAGATCGGCGCGATGGCGATCGACGAGCTCGCGGAAGCGGAACAGCACCTCGGCGCGTTGCGAGAGTGACGCCGAGCGCCACGCGGGGAACGCGGCCGCGGCTTCGTCGACCGCGGCGCCGACTTCGTCGGCCGACGCGAAGTCGACCTCGCCCGTCTGCACCCCCGCCGCCGGGTCGTACACAGGACCAGTTCGGCCAGAGGTGCCCGGAACGAGCTTGCCTCCGACCCAATGCGAGATGCGCTTCACCCCCACAGCCTGCCTCAGGGGGCGAAGGGAGGGGGCAGCGACGCCACGCAGGATGTGTTGGGCGGCGCCGACGGGTCGTCGAGGAACGACCCCGTGATCGACGACGCGCAGGACGTGCCGGTCGCGTTGCCGTGGCTGCCGGCCGGGATCACCACGATCGTCGAGTGCGTCAGCGTCTTCGCGATGTCGCCTCCCAACGTCGGAGGCAAGACCGGATCGAACGCTCCCTCGAAGATCAGCGTCGGCACGTCGCTTGTGGGCGCGTCGAGCGGCGCCGAAGTCACCTGCCAGGTGTCGCAGTACGGCCAGTCGGCCATCACGAACAGCGTGCCGAAGTCGCCCGGATCGTCGATCACCGCGGCGTCGGCGGCCGTCAACCCAGATTGGTCATCGGCGCACTGGATCGCGCCACTCAACGCGATCGGTCCTGACGGAGGATCGGCGGCGCTTGCCGCGATCAAGTCGAGAGTCGAGGTCTCGCCCGCCGCGATCGACGTCGCCGCCGCGGGAAGCAAGCCAACCGAGCTCGCGTCCGCCGAGACGATCACCTTCGCCCGCAAGACCTCTTGGCCGGTCATCAGCACCGAGACGTTCGTGCCATCGGTCGCCGTCGGATGCGCGGTGTACGGATGGGCGTTCGCCTGGGCGATCGCCGCGTCGATCGACGCGCCCAGGTCTGGAGTCACCGAGGCACACGACGGTTGCGCGCGGCACGCGGCCGACAGCGTCGCGGTCGATGCCTTGTCGTTGGCGATCTTCGCGGCCGGGCCGACGGGCGCGGCCGTGAGAGGGCTGTCGAGGACAAGGGCGGCGACGCCGTCGGGGTCCTGCTGGAGCACCTCCTGGGCGACGCGGCCGCCGTAGCTGAAGCCCCACAGGTACCACCGGTCGTAGCCGAGCGCCTGTCTGAGCGCGACCACGTCGGCCGCGACCTCCTTGCTGTTGTACCCGTCGATGTCGATGCCCGACTTCACCAGCCGGTCTCGGCATGCGGCGAGCTGCGTCGCCACGCCTTCACGTCGCTCGCTCCACGCGTGCGACGCGTCGAGCGGCCGGCCGACCTCGGGGCACGAGAGATCTGGCTGGGAGCGCCCCGTGCCGCGCGGGTCGAGGTACACGACCGGACGGGGGCCGCCTGGCCACTTCGTGTCGGGCGCGATCGCGAGCGATGACGTGTCGCCGCCAGGTCCGCCCGGCAGGAAGATCATCGGTGTTGCATCGGCGGCCGCATCAGCGGACGTCGCTACCGCGACCCACAGCTTGATGGTGCGGCTGCCCGCCACGCCGCGGTGCTCGGGCACCTCGAGGAAGTAGCACTTGGTCGGCCCGAGCGACGCAGGAGTGTCGCAGGGTCGGTCGACGAGCCGAGCGGAAGTCGCAGCTGGCGCGGTCGTGGACGCCGACACCTCGGTGGCGGTGGCAGTCGCCGTGGCGGACGAGTCATCGCTGCTGCATGCCCCGAGCACGCCGACGAGCGCGACCATTCCCAGCACCCCAATCCGCCCCACACCGTCATCATGCCTCGCCGAACTATCGTCGCCGGCAACCGACAAGGGGGGCCGACATGGCTGACGTCCAGGGCACGTGCGATCCGCGCTTCGAGAGCGTCAAGCAGACGTTCGCGAGCAACTTCGAACAGGGGCTCGATGTCGGCGCGTCGGTTGCTGTCGTGCTCGAGGGTGAGGTCGTCGTCGACATCTGGGGCGGCCATGCCGACGAGGCAAAGACGAAGCCGTGGGAGCGCGACACCATCGTCAACGTCTGGTCGACGACGAAGACGATGACCGCGCTGTGCGCCCTGATGCTGGCCGATCGGGGCGAGCTCGATCTCCACGGCAAGGTCGCGAAGTACTGGCCCGAGTTCGCCGCGAACGGCAAGGCGGACATCGAGGTGAGCCACCTCATGGCGCACTCCGCCGGCCTCTCGGGTTGGCAGGAGCCGATGACCGGGGAGGACCTCTACGACTGGGAGAAGTGCACATCCCTGCTCGCCGCGCAGGCTCCGTGGTGGGAGCCGGGCACCGCATCCGGGTACCACGCGATCACGCAGGGCTACCTCGTCGGCGAGGTCGTGCGACGGGTCGCGGGCGAGTCGGTCGGCACGTTCTTCGCGAAGGAGGTCGCGGGTCCGCTGGGCGCTGACTTCCACATCGGCACTCCGGCGGAGTGCGACGACCGCATCGCGCTCGTGGTACCTCCGCCTCCCCTCCCCATCCCCGAGAACCCGAGCGAGATCCTCCTGAAGACGTTCGGCAACCCGCCGCTCGACGCGTCGCAGTCATGGACGGTGCCGTGGCGTCGCGCCGAGATCCCGGCCGCAGGCGGGCACGGCAACGCCCGATCGGTCGCCATGGTGCAGTCGGCGCTGTCGTGTGGCGGCGAGACAGGCGGCGTTCGCCTGCTGTCGGCGAAGGGATGCGAGATCATCCTCGAGAAGCAGGTCAGCGGCACCGATCTGATCCTCGGACTGCCAATCGCGTTCGGCATGAACTACGGGCTCAACTCGGCCGACCTTCCGATCAGCCCCAATCCACGCGCCTGCTTCTGGGGCGGATGGGGCGGCTCGATCATCGTGAACGACCTCGACGCCCGGATGTCGGTCGCGTACGTGATGAACCGGATGGGCGAGGGCACGCTCGGCGACCTCCGCGGCGCCGGCATCGTGATGGCCGCGTTCGCCAGCCTGGCCCGCCTGAGGTTTTCCCCCACGCCACTTGGCGTTCACCTCCACGGACCAAACTCCGCCTCATGACGACGGTGCGGGCGGTGTTCATCAACGCGAGGAAGACGAGAGACGTCGCTGCCGGCGAGACGATCTTCCGCGAAGGCGACGAGGGCGACTACATGTACGGCGTCGTCAGCGGCGCGGTCGAGATGCGCATCGGTGACCACACCGTCGAGACCGCCGGCGAAGGTGACGTCTTCGGCGAGATGGCGCTGATCGACAAGTCGAAACGGGCCGCGACTGCGATCGCGACGGTCACCACCTCGCTCGCGATGATCGATCGAGCGCGAGTTCCTGTTCCTCGTGCACGAGACGCCGACGTTCGCGATTCAGGTGATGTCGTCGCTCGCCGACCGCCTGCGCAAGCTCGACACGACGCTCTGACCGCCGCAGTCAGGACGGCTGCGGCATCTCCCCGCCCGTGTGCGCAAACGTCTTGTTCACGATCTTCCACGTGCCGTCGAAGCGGGCCAGCGAGAAGAAGTCGACGAACGACACCTGTCCCCAGCACCCATCCTCGGCGAGCGTCGCGACCGCCGCATCGCCCACCTGCTCGATCGAGGTGATGTTCGCCTTGTAGTTGCCCGCCACGTTCATCGGCGAGGCACGCGGCGAACTCGAAGAACTGCTGGATCGGCACGTCGAACCGATGGCCATCGACATGGCCGAACATCCGGGCGTCGTCGTGAAAGGCCTCCTTCAGCTTGCCGGCATCGCCGTCGGCGCTGCCGTCGATGTAGAGCTGGACGACCTGGGCGATGCGCGTCTCGTCAGCGGTCGTCATGGCGACGACCTCCTCTTGTGATGTAGCGACGGGGATGACGCCCGTCGACGTAGCCGACGAACGGCGGATAGATGTTGTATCCCAAAAGCTCCTGCAGCCGCTCGGGCAGCTCGGCCGCGACCGCGCGGGGCACCGCGAGGAGGTGCGTCTCCTGGGGCCGCAGCCACGCGCTCGACGTACTCGAGGATGACGCCCAGGCGAGGCTTGTCGGTCGAGTTCGCACCCCCGCCGTGGAACACCTTGCCGCCGTAGAAGATGACCGATCCGGCGGGCATCACCGCGTCGATGACCTCGTCGTCGCGCTCAGGTCGGCGGTCGACCCAACGATGGCTGCCCGGGATGATCCGCGTCGCGCCGTTCTCGACCGTGAAGTCGTCGAGCGCCCACATCGTGTTCACGACGACGTCGGTGAAGTCGCGGGGAAGCGGGTAGACGCTGGCGTCGTAGTGGAGTACCTGCGCCTTCTCACCCGGGCCGATCTGGATGCCGGTCGGTGCAGACAGCTGGTAGTGGCCGAGCACGCGGTCGAGCACCCCGAGCAGCAGCGGATTGATCGCCGCGCTCGTCGAACGCTCGGGTCTTCGCGAAGAGCGCGTAGACGCGACTTCGTGTCGAAGCCCTCGAAGTCGTTGCGGCCGAACGGGAAGCTCGTCGAGCACCTGCGCGCAAGGAGGCCTTCGCCGCTCACGACCTCGTCCGGGGACAGCATCCCCTCGACGATGCAGTACCCCTCGCGTCGAGCGCGTCGACGACGTCGTCGACCGTGACGGTGGACGCCTCGAGATGCGTCACGACCGCCCGCCGTACGCTACCGCGCCATGATGCGGCATGGGTTGGGAGGAGAATGCCGATCGGGTGCTCGTGGGCGGGCTCGAGCCCGTGACCCGCATCGTGATCGTCGACTACGACCCGGCCTGGCCCGGCCGGTTCGAGGTCGAGCAGGGCCGAATCGCGACTGCGCTCGGCGGCGCCGCCCTGCGGATCGAGCACATCGGCTCGACGTCGATCCCCGGCCTCGCGGCGAAGCCGATCATCGACATCCTCGTCGTGGTCGCCGACGTCGACGACGACGCCTGCATTCGCTCCCGCACTCGTGAGGCCGGCTACGAGCTGCGCGTGCGGGAGCCTGACCATCGGATGTTTCGCACGCCCGCTGCGGGACGTGCACGTCCACGTGTACGAGCGACGGATCACAGGAGATCGTCGACTACCTGGACCTCCGCGACTGGCTGCGGCGGCGACGCCGAAGGACGCGAGCGCTACGCCGCCGTGAAGCGAGCGCTCTCGACGCAACCGTGGAGCGACATGAACGACTACGCCGACGCGAAGTCGGACGTCGTGCAGGACACCCTGCGTCGCGCCCGTGAGTGGCGGTGTGCACGGCATCGAGCCGTCGTCGAGCGACTCTTCGACGAGGTGTGGAACGGTCGACGATTCGAAGTCGCTCGACGAGCTCTACGCGCCCGATCTCGTCGTGGACTACCGGCCGTACGTCGCCGCTCGGGCACGGTCCCGAGCAGCATCCGCGACGTCGGTGGAGCGCGCGTGGGCTGCCTTCCCCGACTACCACGAGGAGTGCCTCGGCGTGATCATCGAGGGCTGGCGCGCCGCGGTGCACTGCGCACACCGGCACGCAGGACGGGACAGTGGGGCCCGTTGCCCCCGACCGGGAAGCGGCTCGAGTTCGAGGAGATGCATCATCCTCGACTTCGACGATCGGGCCGCGTCGTGCGCCAGCGCGGCATCGTCGACAACCTCAACGCGCTCCGTCAGGCCGGCGTCATCCCGACGCCGCGGCCATGAACCGCTCGAGCTCGGCGGGGATGTCGGGCCCGGCGGGCTGATACGCGACCTCGGTCGCTGCCGCCGGCCTCGAGCAACGCCAGGTGGTCTCGCCAAGCATGCGCACCCCCGAGCGAGGCCGAACGACGTCAACGTCTCGCCCGTGACCACCAGGCGATCGCGCTCGTTCGCCTCGATCAGATGTCCCTCGTGCAGCGCGAGGTGTCGCTCGTCCTCGGGCACCGCCTCGAGCGCGGCGACCCACAGCTCGCCGTTCGGCAGCTGCGCCGCCGCGCCGCGGAGATGGAGCGCGTGGTACATGAGACGCGCCGGCGTGGCCCGCGGCCGCCAGGGACCGCTCGCTTCCCGGGTCCTCGCCGGGGTCGAGGACCGTGCCGAACGTCAGCACCGAGCAGCGAGCGAAGCCGGGCCGAGGGCTCGTCGCGAAGATGCCGTCGGCCAGGTCGCGAGCGACCGCCTCACCCTTCGGTCCGCCCGTGCCGAGGATGATCGGGATGTGGATCGGCCGCGGGCGCGCCGAACCCGTCGGGATGCAGCATGCGGATGCTGCGCGCCTTCCCACGCGGAGTGCCGCCCGCGAGCAGCTCGACCAACACCTCGACGTACTCGCGTACGTAGGACCACGGCAATGGCTTCTGCCCCAGTGTGAGGCGACCGGTGAAGCCCGAGCCGATGGCGAGGTTGACGCGGCCGGGCGCAAGGTCACACAGCGTCGCGACCGCGGCGGCTGTCACCATCGGATGTCGGAGCGAGGGGATCGCCACACCCGGGCCGAGCTCGATCGTGGAGGTGCGACGAGCACATTCGCCGAGCATCATCCAGACGTCGGGGTACAGCGCCGGCGAGTCGTAGAGCCACGCCCGCTTGTAGCCGAGCGCTTCGGCGTGCGCGACGTGATCGGGTGTCGCCATCGACGTGGCGAACGCGCAGGAGATGTCGAGCACGTCTGCTCAGCCCTCGAGCGCGACAGCATCGCTGGCCGTCCTCGATGGCGAATGAGCTGCCCGGCCTTGCCGTCACGGAGGCCAGCGATGAAGCTGATGGTGCATGCCGAACGACGTGCCCGACGGCAACCGCGTGCCCTCGCAGCCCACGGGATCAGATCGCCGTCCGCCAGAACATGCCGAGGTCGCTCGACGTGATCGAACCTGAGGCGTCGTACGCTATGCCGCAACGTCGCCGGATGTCACGACCATCGGCGACACCCCCGAGAACAGCTACCTGCCGAGCGTCGCGAACCCCTCGTCGCCGAGGTCGGCGTCTCGGTCGAGGCCATGGCCCGTCATGACGCGCGACGACCTCGAGGCCGGCCTCTCCCGCCTGGGCTACCGACATCGCGCGCATCCTCGCCGCTTCGATGTGCGAACATATGTTCGATGCGGCCGAGGCGACCATCCTCCACGCCGACCTCGACTGCTTCTACGCGTCAGTCGAGCAGCGTGACGACCCGTCCCTCAGAGGAAAGCCCGTCGTCGTGGGGGGCGGGGTCGTGCTCGCTGCCAGCTACGAGGCCAAGGCGTTCGGCATCTCGACGCCCATGGGCGGACGGCAGGCGCGCCAGAGCTCTGCCCCAACCTGATCGAGGTCTCGCCGCGCTTCTCCGCGTACTCCGAAGCGAGCAAGGCGGTGTTCGAGATCTTCAACGACACCACTCCCCTCGTCGAGGGCATCTCGGTCGACGAGGCGTTCCTCGACGTCAGTGGCCTTCGCCGGCTCTCGGGTACGCCGTTCGAGATCGCGACGAGGTTGCGCGGCTCGCGTGCTCGACGAGGTCGGCCTGCCGATCACCGTCGGCGTCGCGCGCACCAAGTTCCTCGCCAAGGTCGCGAGCAGAGTCGCAAAGCCCGACGGGCTGCTCGTCGTTCCGCCCGATGGTGAGCTCGACTTCCTGCACCCGCTCGCGGTCGAGCGGCTCTGGGGAGTCGGCATCAAGACCGCGACGAAGCTCCACGACCGCGGCATCGACACCGTCGCTGACGTGGCACGGCTCGAGCAGTCCACGCTCATGTCGATCCTCGGGCCGCACGCCGGTCGCCACCTGCATGCGCTCGCGCACAACTACGACCCGCGGCCCGTCGAGGTCGGCCGTCGACGGCGGTCGATCGGTTCGCAGCGCGCGATCGGGTGGCGTGCGAAGGCGCCGGGAGAGATCGAAGCGACCCTCGCCGGGCTCGTCGACCGAGTGACGCGGCGGCTGCGCGCCGCGAACCGCGTCGGACGCACCGTCGTCCTTCGGATGCGCTTCGAGGACTGGTCCCGCGCGACTCGCTCGCACACGATGGCTCGCCCGACCGCCCGTCACCGAGCCGATCCTCGAGACGGCACGCGGGCTGCTCGCCGACGTGCAGCCGCTGATCGACGACCAGGGGCTCACGTTGATCGGTGTCGCGGTGATGAACCTCGACGACGACGACGCGGTGCAGCTCCCGCTGCCGTTCGACCGTCGCACGGCGAGCCGGCTCGACGCCGCGCTCGACGAGGTGCGCGATCGGTTCGGATCTCGGCCGCTGTCAGCCGGGCCGCTCAGCTCGGCCACGACCCCGGCTTCGTAGTCCCGCTGCTGCCGGACTGAGCCTCGGGGTCTGGGAGGATCGCGCCGTGGACTTGAACCACCTGAACCTTCGGGTCCGCGACGCCGTGGCCTGTCGTGACTTCTACGTGCAGCACTTCGGCTTCAAGCCCGCGTTCGAAGCCGACGGGGGTCTCTTCGTCAAGAACGATGACGGGTTCCTCCTCGCTCTGGTCCGCCCGCGGATCCGCACACCGCGTTCCGCCGCGAGCGGCTTCCACATCGGGTTCAACGGCGGCGACGCCGACGAGGTCATCGCGAGCGACCACGCCGCCCTTTCGGCCGCAGGTGTGAGGGTCGGCGAGCATCGAAGACTTCCGAGCCTGACGAGGGGTACGTCACGTTCCGGTGCTGGGATCCCGACGACACCGAGATCGAGATCTTCTGGGAGCCCTGACCCGTCGATCTTCTGCGATGGAAAACGCGCCGCACGTCTCGGCGCGATTTCCAGCAGAGAACGTCAGCCGATCGCAGGCCGCGGGATCGGGCTCGTCTGCTCGTAGGAGCGCGCAGCGCGCAGCACGAGCGTGTCGTCGAACATCGGGCCGACGAGCTGCATCCCGATCGGGAGGCCGTCGCTCGTGAGGCCGCACGGGATCGTGCACGCGGGCTGCTGCGTGAGGTTGAACGGATAGGAGAACGGCGTCCATCCGAGCATGGCCTCGGCCGACATCGGGGTGTGGCCCGCAGGCCGGGCCTCGAACGCGGGCACCGCGACCGACGGGGTGACGATGAGGTCGTACTCCTGCATGAGCTGGCGCATGCGTGAACCCAGCTCGCCACGCCGCAAGACGAGCCGTTGCACGTCGAGGTTGCTCAGCTCAGACCCGAGGAGCGCTTCCGCGGCGAAGTCAGGATCCGTGACTTCTTGCTGCGCGGGCGTGAGCGTGTTCCACAGCGTCCACGCCCCCGTGAACCACAGGCCGATCGTGATCGGGAGCGGGTCGTCGAACCCTGGGTCGCCCTCCTCGACCTTCGCGCCGAGGGCTTCGAGCTGCTTCGCCCCGGCCGCGACTGCGGCGGCGACTTCGGGATGGACCTTCGCATAGCCGAGCGCTGGCGAGAACAGCACTCGAAGTCCGTCGATGCCCGCGTCGAGATCTGCGAGGTAGTCGGAGTCGTCGGGAGGAAGCGAGGTCCAGTCCCGCGGGTCGGGTCGCTTCAGCACGTTCATCATGAGCGCCGCGTCCGCGACGCTCATCGTGTGCGGGCCGAGGTGCGACACCGTGCCGAACGGCGAGAGCGGATGCGCGGGCACACGGCCGAAGCTCGGCTTGAGCCCGAAGTTCCCGCAGAACGCGGCCGGGATCCGCACCGATCCCGCACCATCGCTACCGATGCTGAGCGGCGCCAAGCCTGCGGCCACCGCCGCGGCAGTGCCACCGGACGATCCGCCACTCGTCTTCGTCGTGTCCCACGGATTGCGGGTGATGCCCGTCATCGGTGAGTTCGTCTCGCCCTTGCACCCGAACTCGGGCGTCGTCGTCTTGCCGACGAGGACCGCTCCGGCCTCGCGAAGTCGGGCCGTCGCGGGCGCGTCGACATCCCAGGGCTGATCGGGGTCCACGGTGAAGCTGCCACGGCGCGTCGGCCATCCCCGGGTGAGGATCAGGTCCTTGATCGACGTGGGGACCCCATCGAGCGGCCCCATCGGCTCACCGCGCTGCCAGCGGGCCTCGCTGTCACGAGCCGAGGCGAGCGCGGCATCCGCATCCACCAAGCAGAACGCGTTGATCGTGGGGTTGACCTTCTCGATCCGCTCGAGCACCGCGCTCGTGGCTTCGACCGGCGACGCCTCGCCGCGCCGGTAGAGACCGAGGAGGTCGGTCGCGGTGCAGGCGGTGAGCTCGGTGTTGCCGAGGGTCGACATCGGCGCAGTCTCGCGGAAGACTCCGAACCATGCGCGAGTCAGAGCCAGTGCGCTTGGTCAGTCCGGAGGAGCGCGTCGAGGCAGATCCCACGCCGGGCATGACGCGCGAGCGTGCGATCGATGTGGACGGCCTCTGGGCCGGCTTCGTACGCACCGAGCCCGGCATGACCTCGGGGTGGCATCACCACGGCGAGTACGAGACGTCGATCTACGTCTCGCACGGCACGCTGCGGATGGAGTCCGGTGTCGGCGGCAACGAGGTGATCGAGGCCGAAGCGGGCGACTTCTTGCATGTGCCCAAGGGTGCGGTCCATCGTGAGAGCAACCGCGGCCACGAGCAGAGCCACCTCATCGTCGTCCGCGCCGGGCATGGAGTGCCGACGATCAACGTCGACGGCCCGGCGCAGGAGGCTTGAGGTGCCCTACAACTCGACGGGGCGCGTGGTGCACGACGCCGACGCCCACATCATGGAGACTCCCGGGTGGCTCGTCGAGCACGCCGACCCCGCGATCCGTGACCGTGTCAGACCGCTCGAGTATGCGGGCGGCAATGAGCTCCGTCAGACCGGCGATCCGGAAGAGCAGCTGCGCGACCTCGAGGCCGCGTTCGCCCGTCTCGCCGATCGTCATCGATCAGAGGAGTACACCGAGGTCGAGGCGGCCGAGATCATGAACCGGAAGAACTTCGCGGCGACCGGGTCGTTCCTCGCCGAAGATCGCGGCCGCGCGATCGACCTCCTCGGCTTCTCGAGCCAGCTGGTCTTCAACACGTTCCACAATCGCCGCCTCCGTGACTGGGAGCACTCGGGCGACGTCGACCTTGCGCTCGGCGCCGCACGCGCGCACAACCGAGGGATGGTCGAGTTCTGCGCGGCAGACCCCCGACTGCTTGCCACTTGCTATGTGCCGCTCTGCTCGATCGACGATGCCGCAGCGATGACCGACGAGGCCATCGAGATGGGGGCCGCCGCGCTCCTGATCGCGTCCGGTTGCCCACCGGGGCACTCCCCGAGCCACGTCGGCCTCGACGGCGTGTGGGCGCGAGCACAGGAGGCGCAGATCCCGATCGTCTTCCACGTCGGCGGCACCGGCGACCTGATCGACAAGAGCTACTTCCGCAACGGCCTGCCGATCCCGCCGGACTTCCACGGCGGCGAAGAGAACTTCCGGTCGGTGGACTACATGGGCATCCCCGGACCGCCGATGCAGACGTTGGCGACGATGATCTTCGACGGAGTCCTCGAGCGGTTCCCCGGGTTGCGCATCGGCGTCATCGAGCAAGGTGCGATCTGGCTCCCCTCCTGGATGCGACAGATGGAGGCAGCGTTCGACGCGTTCGCTCGCCACGAGGAGCGGCTCCGCGCGCTGTCGATGCGCCCGAGCGACTACGTGCGAAGGCAGGTGCGCGCGACGCCGTATCCGACGGAGGACGTCGGGTGGATCATCGAGCAGGCCGGCGTCGAGGTGTGCTTGTTCTCGAGCGACTACCCGCACGTCGAGGGTGGACGACGCCCGATCGAACGGTTCGAGGCCTCGCTTGCGAGCACCATGGAGGATGCGAAGCAGCGCTTCTACTGCGACAACTTCCTCGACCTCATGGGGAGCGCCGCTACGGCACTCGCTGCCTGAGCGACGTGGACCGACCCACCTTGGTGATCGTCAGTGGCCCGGCCGGCACGGGCAAGACGACGCTCGCGCACGAGCTGGCAAGGTCGATCGGTTGTCCGGCGGTGTGCCGCGACGAGATCAAGGAAGGCATGGTGCACACGGTCGGCACGTTCGAGGCGGGCGAGGGTGACCCCCTCACCCAACGGACGCTCCTGGTGTTCTTCGAGGTCTTGCGCGTGCTCCTCGAGAACGGCGTCAGCGTGGTCGCCGAGGCCGCGTTCCAGAACTGGGTGTGGCGACCGAACCTCGCGCCCCTGTTGCCGTTGTGCGAGCTGCGCGTCGTGCAGTGCCACGCTGATCCCGACGCCGTACGCGACCGGTTCATCGAGCGCGGCCCTCGCGAAGCCCACGCCGACGACGTCTGGCTCGTCGACTGGGAACGGCGCGTGAGAGAGTTCGAACGCCTGCGGCTCCGTGTCCCCTCGATCGACGTCGACACGACTGATGGTTACAGCCCACCGCTCGCCGATGTCGTCGCGTTTGTCAGCTGACGAGACGGGCGTCAGCGGCGGCCGCCGTCGGAGTAGAGGACCTGCCGGTTGATCCATTCGCCCTGCTCGGAGAGCAGGAAGCTCACGAGGTTCGCGGTGTCGATGGGCGTGCCGAGACGGGGCTGGAGGTTGCCCCCGAGGACGAACGCCTTGACGTCGTCGTCCATCCAGCCGGTGTCGTTCGGCCCGGGGTTGATCACGTTCGCAGTGAGGCCGAGATCCTTGAGCTCCACCGCAGCGGCGAGCACGATGCGATCGAGCGCACCCTTGCTCGACCCGTACGGCAGGTTGAACGAGGTCGCATCGCTCGTGAGGGCGACGATACGGCCAGCCCCCGCCGCGGAGGGCGGGAACTGACGCGCGAACGCACGGATGAGGAGCCAGCTGGAGCGCGCGTTGACGGCGAAGTGGCGATCGAAGCTCTCGACGGTGGTCGTGAAGATGTCGGAGTCGACGCTCTCGGCATGGCACATCACGAGCGCCGTGACCGGGCCATCGGCCGCGAGCGCGGCGAACAATGCGTCGGGCGCGGCCGCGTCGGTGAAGTCGACCTCGTGGTCGGCGAGCGCGATGTCGTCGGCTCCCCACTCCATGCGCTCGTCGTACGTGCGGAGGCCGGTGGTGACCACCTGCCATCCGTCGTCGCGAAGTCGCTCGGCGACGGTCGCCGCGATGCCCACCGTGCGACTCACGCCGGTGACAAGCACGCGGCCGAGCATCGTGCTCACGGGCGACGCGTCCGCGACCCGGGCATACGAGGCCCGTCGCTGAAGTGGCGGCCGTCGTAGTAGGTCGGGTTCGTGTCGGGCCGTCCGCGGCGGCTCGTCCATCGCCACGTGAGGGAGATGCGCGGCTGATCGACGCTCGGCGCTGCGGGCACTCCGTGCAGCCACTCTCGCTGGCATGCCCCACCCATGATCAACATGTCGCCCTCGCCCGGCATCAGGATCACGTCGTCGGGTCCGTTGCCTGCGGGCACCCGCTCGATCGGCACACCGCGCTCGAGCCTCGGTCGAAGGACGAACGGTCGACGCGCGCCGAGCACCGCGATCGCGATGATGGTGTCGTCGAGCCATCGCATCTCTCGATCGCTGTGCAGTCCCTGGAAGTCGTGTCCGTCCCGATAGAGGATCGCCGCGACACCCGTGAACGACACCTGGAAACGCGACCTCAGATGGAGGTCGGTCTGACGCAACACGGGATAGGCGTCGTTGCGCACGCCGACACCGAGCCGGTTCTCGGGGACGTACTTGTCGTACCGAAGGACTTCGGTCTGCGTCCACGCGAGAGACTCGTGGAGCTCCGTGAAGACGCGCCCGGCATCGCGTACGAAGCCAGGCACGAGCTCGACCCACGACGTCGGCGGCAGCGGGGTGCGCTCGACCGGCGCGTGCCGATCGATCTGCAGCTCGTTCGCGGGCGAGTTCACGACCCCATTGTGGAGGCTCGCGCCGTACGGTGCGCTCATGTCGACTCGTTCTCCGACGCGGTGAGGCTGATGCTCGGCTGATCGCCGCGCAGCCCATCGACCTCAGAGCCGATCAGAACGACGAGCGAGCTGAGCCAGAGCCACAGCAGCACCACCACGATCGATGCCAACGCGCCGTAGCGCCGAAGCGACGTCTCGCACCTGCCGCGTCACGTCCTCGGGGTTCGCGGCGAGCCCGTAGATCGAGATGAACGCGACGAGCGCGGGGACCAGCGCGAGGAACGCGTAGAAGGCGACACCGGCGGCGACGAGGGTGAGGTTGTGCTCCTTGAGCCGCGGGGACAGCGCCATGAGCAATGGGCGCATCCGAGCGACCTCGGACTCCGCCACGGCGCGACTGTATGACAGCCTCCCTACGTGGTCATCGTGGTCACCAACGGAGGCGGACGCGATCCACGCGTTTCGCTGATCTCCGTCGAAGACGAGTGGGAGGCGGAGCGCATCGCGGCAGAGCTCCAGGCCAAAGGCCTCACGGCGCTGGCTCGACCCCACGATGGTCCGCGGCTGGACGCCTGGGTCGAGCACACCCGACCACTCACCTTCGGGGGTCGCCTCGAGGTCCGGTTCGCGTGGTCAGAGCATCCGCGTGGCGACGAACCGCTCGTGATCGAGCTCGGGCTCGGGGGCTTCGGCAATGGCTCGCATCCGACGACCCGTCTTCTCATCGACGAGCTCGTCGAGCGGATCGAGGGCGGCGAGCGCGTGCTCGACCTGGGCTGTGGCAGCGGCGTGCTGGGACTTTGCGCGCTGCGACTCGGGGCCGCGCACGTCGTCGCCGTCGACATCAAGCCCGAGGCGGTCGAGGCAACACGGCGGAACGCGACGCTCAATGGCGTGCAGGGTCAGCTCGACGCCAGGACCGGTCCCCTGACCGGCATCCACAGCGCCTTCGACGTCGTCGTCGCGAACATCGGCCGTGCCGCAATCGTCGAGCGCGCAACCGACCTCGTCCGCCTCGTCGCGCCGACCGGATGGCTCGCAGTGAGCGGCATCTCCGCGTCGCAGTGCGACCTCGTCGTGGGCTACTTGCGTCCGCTCGTGGAGATCGACCGAAGGGTGTCCGGCGAATGGGGGGCGGTCGTCTTGGCTTGCGGTCGATCTGGCCGAGGCTTCGCAGGCGACAGCGGTCGAGCCGACTAGGTGCTCGGGCGGTAGGTGTCGCGAACCATCTCGTCGATCCCGGCACCGTCCGCTTCGACGAGCTCCATGTAGAGACGGCCCCAGGCGATGCGTGAGTCCTCGATGCCGAGGACGATGACCCCGTCCATGGCGAACGGCGAGCCGTCGGCGTACGTTCCCCGCCACCGCCACTCCCCGATCTCGATGCCGGCGTCGGTGGTCACGGCCACGAGCAGGTCGGCGCGAAAGTCGGGGACACCTGCAAAGACGCTTGTCCAGTTCGTCCGTACCTGGTCGCTGCCCACGAACGCCCGGCTCGGATGCACTGGCTGCTCGCTCCGGTAGTCGGTCGCGAAGCAGGCGACGAACGCGTCGATGTCGTGGGCGTTCATCGCGGCTAGCAGCTGGTCCATCACCTCGCCCACGTCGACAGCGTATCGACCTACTCGATGCGCAGGCCGCTGATCGCGCGCGCGATCACAAGTCGCTGGATCTCGGAGGTGCCTTCGAAGATCGTGTAGATCTTCGCGTCGCGGTGCCACCTCTCGACGGGGTACGCGCGGGTGTAGCCGTAGCCACCCAGGATCTGGATCGCCTCCTCGGTGACCTTCACCGCGACCTCACCGGCCTTCAGCTTCGACATCGACCCTTCGCCGGCGACGAACTGCTTGCCGTTGCGAGCCATCCACGCGGCGCGCCAGACGAGCAGCCGAGCGGCGTCGATCTCGACCTTCATGTCGGAGAGCTTGAACGCGATGCCCTGGTTCATGATGATCGGCTTGCCGAACGCCTGACGCTCCTTGGCGTAGTCGAGCGAGAACTCGTAGGCGGCGCGTGCGATCCCGAGCGCCTGCGCGGCGACCGCGGGACGAGTCGCCTCGAACGTCGCCATCGCCGGCTGCTTCGCTCCGGTGTGGCCGGCCTCACGCGCCTTCGCGAGCTTCGCATCGAGCTTCTCCTTGCCGCCGAGGAGGAGCCGGCCGGGCACGCGCACGTCGTCGAACACGACCTCTGCGGTGTGACTCGCGCGAATGCCGTGCTTCTCGTACTTCTGTCCCTGCGAGAGCCCCTTCGTGCCCGGCGGGACGATGAAGCTCGCCTGGCCCCGACCCTTCAGCGCAGGGTCGACGGTGGCGACGACGACATGGACATCCGCGATCCCGCCGTTCGTGATCCATGCCTTCGTGCCGTTGATCACCCACTCGTCGTTGGCCTCGTCATAGACCGCGCGAGTGCGCAAAGACGACACGTCAGATCCGGCGTCGGGCTCGCTCACACAGAACGCACCGAGCTGGATCTTGTCGGCGGTGCCGTAGCACTGCGGCACCCACTCCATGACTTGCTCAGGAGTGCCGTTGCCAGAGATGCCGGCGGCGGCGAGCGCGGACCCGAAGATCGCGAGGCCGATGCCGGCGTCGCCCCACCACAGCTCTTCGAGGCACACCGGCAGCGTCAGGCCGGTGGGATCGGTGAAGGCGTTCGCCATGAAGTCGAAGCTGTAGAGCCCGATGTTCGCTGCCTCTTGCACGACGGGCCAAGGGAACTCCTCGCGCTCGTCCCACTCATGAGCGACCGGGCGCACCACGTTCTCAGCGAAGTCGTGGACCCACTTCTGCAGCTGCAGCTGGTCCTCGTTGAGGTCGAGCGAGAAGTCCGTCATGCCGTTAAGTTACCCAACGGTAACAACGAACTGCAACCCACCTGAGGGAGAGAATCAGGCAATGGCCCGCAAACCGCCTGACCTGCGGATGCTGAACCTGATTGTGAAGGACACGGCCGCGACGGTCGAGTTCTACCGGCGCCTCGGAGTCGAAGCTCCGGCGCCTGAAGAGCTGCCGATGCACGCGCAGCTCCGGATGCCGGGTGGCTTCAGCCTCGAGCTCGACACCGCCGACTCGGCGCAACTTTGGCACGCAGGATGGCGCGCGGATCCGTCGAGCACATCGGTGGTGGTCGGCTTCTTCTTCGACAGCCGGGAGGCCGTCGACGAGTGCTACGCCGAGCTCACCGCCGCGGGCTACGAGGTTCGCCAACCGCCGTTCGACGCGTTCTGGGGAGCGCGGTACGCGATCGTGGCGGACCCAGACGGGCACGACGTCGGGTTGATGTCGCCGATGGACGAAGCGCGGCGGTCGTGGCCGCCGACCGAGTCGCCCGATCCCTGACCCGACCCGAGATTGGGTGCTCGCCGCCTCATGTCGCGCCCGAGTGCCCAATCTGCGAGGGGGCGGGCATGGTTGCGGGGGCCGGGTGCTCGTGCAGGGTGAGGACGAGCGCGAGGGCTCCGGCTGTGATGCCGGCGCCGACGACGTAAGGGGCGCCGACACCGACTTGCTGAAACAGGACGCCCGCGAGGACCGGCCCTATCACTCGACCCATGCCGCTGGCCATCTGCTGAAGGCCGAGCGCGCCGCCGCGGCGCTCGGTGGGTGATCGGCCCGCGACGATCGACGCGAGGGTGGGTGTGGTCAGGCCTTGGCCGACGATGAGCGCGGCGAGGGCGAGGACGAGCACGGTCCAGTGCACGGCGACGGCGAGCAACAAGAGCCCGACGATGTTGAGCGTCGAGGCCGCCGCGCAGCGTGCCGACCGCGCCGAGCCGCGACACGACCGGGTGCACGAGACCGGCCTGCACGAGCACGAGGAAGAGACCGATGCCCGCGAACACCGCGCGGTCGAGCTCAGCGTGAGGTCGAAGCGGGCCTGGCCGAAGAGCGCGAACGTCGCCTCGAAGCCGGCGAATGCGCAGGTCGCGACGAACGCGCACAGAGCGAGTCTCCACAGGTCCCCCCGGACATCGGCATTGAGCTTTTCGCCGCGTGGGCGACGATTCGATATCGATTCGCTGCCGATGGGGGCGGTCTCGGGGAGGCGGCGAATGGCGACGATCGCATTCGCCGAGCGCGAGGCAACCCGCGAGGTAGAAGGGGACGTGGGGACCGCCGAGAGCGGCGAGCGCGCCGAGCGCCGGACCCGCGACGAATCCCAGCCCAAAGGCGGCTCCGAGCAACCCGAGCAGCCGGGGCCGCTCGGACGGCTCTGCGACGTCGGCCACCGCGGCCTGCGCCACCGACACGCTCGCTCCCGAGGCGCCATCGACCAGACGGCCGAGGAAGAGCAGCGGCAGCGAACCCGCCGCGCCGGTCAAGAAGCTGCCCGCCGCGGTGCCGAACAGCGAGATGAGGATCACCGGCTTGCGCCCGATCCGGTCGGACACTCGGCCCCACACCGGCGCGAGCAGGAGCTGGGCGATCGAGAACGTCGACAGCAGGATGCCGATGGTCGTCGCGCTCGCACCGAAGCGCTCGGCGTAGAGCGGGAGGATCGGCAAGACGATGCCGAACCCGACGAGGTCGAGCGCGACGGTCGTCCAGATCGTGCCGAACCCGGCGGGGAGCGGCTTGCGCTCGCGCCGCTGCCTCCCGCTCACGCGTCGCTCACGCGTGGCTCACGGGCGTCGGACGAGCGTGCCGTTCGCGGTGTCCTCCACGACCCAGCCGTCGGCTTGGAGCTGGTCGCGGATGGCGTCGGCTCGAGAGAAGTCCTTCGCGCCGCGTGCCGCGTCGCGTTCGGCGGCGAGTGCAGCCACGTCGGCGGGCACCTCGTCCACGTCGCCGTGCAGCTCGAGCCCGACCGCCTCGCAGATCGCATCGACGGCTCCCGCGAGCGGGCCCGCCATCGCGAGGTCGCCCGAGTCGAGCGCCGCGTTCACCCTGCGAACGCTGTCGAACAGCAACGCCATCGCAGCCGGGGTGTCGAGGTCGTCGTCCATGGCGGCGCCGAAGCGCTCGATCGTCGCGGGATCCGCGGGATGGAAGCCCGACGAGCTCGACTGCGACGCGCCGTGCGAACGCATCGAGACCGGCGAGCGATCGCTCGGCGCGATCGGTCGTGTCCTTGCTGATCTCGAGCGGCGAGCGGTAGTGCGACTGCAGCACGAGCAACCGATAGGCGCGCGGGTCGACGTTCTCGATGAGGTCGAGGAGGTTCGTGAAGTTGCCGAGCGACTTCGACATCTTCTCGCCGCCCACCTCGACCCAGCCGTTGTGGACCCAGTGCGCCGCGAACTCACGACCGAGCGCGACGGCCTGCGCGCGCTCGTTCTCGTGGTGCGGGAACGCGAGGTCGCGGCCGCCGCCATGGAGGTCGAACCGCTCGCCGAGGAGGTCGAGTGACATCACGACGCACTCGGTGTGCCAGCCAGGACGGCCCGCGCCCCACGGCGACTCCCACGACGGCTCTCCCGGCTTCGCCAGCTTCCAGAGCACGAAGTCGGCAGGATCACGCTTCTCTTCACCGACGAGGCTCGCTCGCCACCTCCGGCCCGCATGTCTGCGAGCGACTGGTGCGCGAGCAACCCGTAGTCCTCGATCGTCTCGACCGAGAGGTACACCCCGTCACTCGTCACGTACGCGCTTCCCCCGATCGACGAGCTCCGTCGACGAGCTCGATCATCTCGGCCACGTACGCCGTCGCGTGCGGATCGACGGTCGGCCGCTTGACGCCGATCGCGTCCATCGCCTGATACCAGACGGCCTCGCACCTGACCGCGATCTCCTCGGGCGGCCGGCCCTCGCGCTTGCCGCGCTCGATGATGTTGTCGTCGATGTCGGTGATGTTCGAGATGTAGCGAACCTCGAGGCCCGTCCACTCGAGATAGCGGCGGAGCACGTCGAACACGAGCGAGAAGCGGCCGTGACCGAGGTGCGGGGGGCCATAGACGGTCGGACCACACACGTACATGCCCACCTTGCCCGGCTCGCGCAGCGCGAGCTCGCGGACAGTGCCCGAGGCGGTGTCGTGGAGGTGGATCACGCCCGAAACGGTAGCGGGAGCCTCATGGCCTACCCGGTAGCGTTTCTCCACCATGCCTGCTCCCGAGAAGCCCACGCTCGATGGTGTCGAAGAGCGCTGGACCGCGATCTGGGAGCGCGAAGGCACATATCACTTCGACCGCACGAAGACCCGCGACCAGATCTTCTCGATCGACACGCCGCCGCCGACGGTCAGCGGCGCGCTGCCATCCGGGTCACGTCTGCAGCTACAGCCAGACCGACATGGTCGCCCGCTACCGCCGGATGCGGGGCCACGAGGTCTTCTACCCGATGGGTTGGGACGACAACGGCCTGAACGTCGAGCGTCGCGTGCAGCTCACGTACGGCGTCACCTGCGACCCTTCGCTCCCCTACGACCCTGCGTTCGTCGCGCCCGACGAAGCCGCCGAAGCAGCCGATCCCGATCTCGCGGCCCAACTTCGTCGCGCTGTGCGGCGAGCTCACCGAGCAGCTCGAGGAGGCGTACTTCGAGCTCTGGACCCGCGTCGGCCTCTCGGTCGATTGGCGCCAGACGTACACGACGATCGGAGCGAAGGCGCGTCGCACGTCGCAGCGAGCGTTCCTCGGGCTGCTGCGCGACGGTCACGCCCATCTTGCCGAGGCGCCGACGCTGTGGGACGTCGACTTCAAGACCTCGGTCGCGCAGGCAGAGCTCGAGGATCGCGAGCGGCCGGGTGCGTACCACCGCATCGGCTTTCGCCGCAGCGACGGCGGCGAACCGGTCTACATCGAGACGACACGACCCGAGCTGATCGCCGCGTGCGTCGCGCTCGTCGCGCATCCGGACGACGCTCGCTACAAGCCCCTCTTCGGCACGACGGTGCGCTCGCCGCTCTTCGACGTCGAGGTCCCGGTCGTCGCGCACGAGCTCGCTGATCCCGAGAAGGGATCGGGCATCGCGATGATCTGCACGTTCGGCGACACCACCGACGTCATCTGGTGGCGCGAGCTCGGGCTGCCGGTGCGCTCGATCGTCGGCCGCGACGGCCGCATCATCCAGAACCCGCCGCAGGGCGTCACCGCCAACGGCCCATGGACCGAGATCGCCGGCCGCACGGTCTCGCAGGCACAGACCCGCATGGTCGAGATGCTCACCGAGTCGGGCGACATGGTCGGCGAGCCGAAGCCGATCACCCATCCGGTGAAGTTCTGGGAGAACGGCAACCGACCGCTCGAGATCGTCACGAGCTGGCAGTGGTTCATCAAGTACCCGCCGACCGACGAGCTGCTGGCGCGCGGTCGCGAGCTCAACTGGTACCCCGACTTCATGCGGGTGCGCTACGAGAACTGGGTCAACGGCCTCGCGGGCGACTGGAACATCACTCGTCAGCGCTTCTTCGGCGTGCCCTTCCCCGTCTGGTACCCGATGCTCGACGACGGCACAGCCGATCGGTCCCGCCCGATCACCCCGGACGAGGCTCGCCTTCCGGTCGACCCGTCGACCGACACGCCCGACGGGTACGACGAGTCGCAGCGCGGCCAGCCCGGCGGGTTCGTCGGCGACCCCGACGTGATGGACACCTGGGCGACGTCGTCGGTCTCGCCCCACATCGTCTCGGGCTGGGTCGACGACCCCGACCTCTTCGACCGCGTGTTCCCGATGGACATGCGGCCGCAGGCGCACGAGATCATCCGCACGTGGCTCTTCTACAGCGTCGTCCGAGCGCACATCATGCAGGACGTCCTGCCGTGGCGCGACGCCGCGATCTCGGGGTTCGTCCACGATCCCGACCGCAAGAAGCTCTCGAAGTCGAAGGGCAACAGCGAAGACGATCCCAACAACCTGCTCGTCGACGTTCGGCTCTGACGCGATCCGGTACTGGGCCGGGAACGGGCGCCCAGGGCAAGACATCTCACTCGACAAGAACCAGATGAAGGTCGGTCGCCGTCTCGCGATCAAGATCCTCAACGCCAGCAAGTTCGTGCTCGGGCTCACCGCGAGACGCGAGCCGATGGCAGCGCCGGTGACCCATCCGCTCGACCGCGCGATGCTCGCGGGCCTCGCGGACGTCGTCGATCAGTCCACCGCACGCGTTCGAGGCCTACGACTACGCACGCGCGCTCGAGCGCACCGAGACGTTCTTCTGGAGCTTCTGCGACGACTACGTCGAGCTCGTGAAGGGACGGGCGTACGGCGCTGCTGGTGCAGAAGGCGCCGCGTCAGCGAGCGCTGCGCTGCGGACCGCGCTGTCGACGCTGCTTCGTCTCTTCGCGCCGATCCTGCCCTTCGTCACCGAAGAGGTCTGGTCGTGGTGGCAGGAAGGGTCGATCCATCGCGCGCCGTGGCCCGACGCCGCCGACGTCCGCGCGCGCGGCCGGCGACGGCGATCCTGCCGTCGCCGAGATGACAGGCGAGGTGCTCGGCGCGGTGCGCAAGGCGAAGTCCGAGGCACAGCGGTCGATGCGGGCACCGGTCGAGCGGGTCGTCGTGCGCGACTCCGCCGACCGGATCGCCGCCCTCCAGCTCGCGATCGACGACCTCAAGGAGGCGGGCTCGGTCCGCGAGACATCGTGCTCGAGGCGACCGACGGCCCCGCGGGCGTCGACGTCGCGCTCGGCTGACGACGCCGCCTGATCAGGACACGGCCTGATCAGGACGAGCGGGCGGCGTCACCGCCGGCGAGGCGCCCGCGTAGAAGCCTTCGGAGTCGAGCCCGTCCTTCAGGTGCACGCGCATGCGGCGCTGCACCTCCCACTGGCTGCCGGGCTTCGTGCGGGCGGTGACCCTGATCGTCATGTGATCAGGGGCCAGCGCCTGCACGCCGACGACCTTCGGCGCGGCGAGCAGCAATGGCGCGATCGCCTCGTCCTCCGCGGCCTCGTCGGCGAGTCGCGAGACCACTGCGATCGCCTTCGTCGCCGCGACGCTGGACGTCACCTCCACGTCCAGCACGGCCGTCGAGTAGTCGGACGACTTGTTGCCGAGCACCCGGATGTCGCCGTTCGCGATGTGCCACAGCGTCCCCTGCCCGTCGCGGAGATCAGTGACGCGGATCGAGACCCGCTCGACCACGCCTTCCTGGTCTCCGATCGTCACCGTGTCACCGACGCCGAACTGGTTCTCGACGAGCATGAGGAAGCCGGCGAGGTAGTCCTTCACGATCTGCTGCGCGCCGAAGCCCAGCGCGGCGCCGATGAACGCACTCCCGATCGCGAGCGCCCGCACGTCGACGCCGACGATCGCCATCACCCACAGAGCCCCGACGACCAGCACCGCGCCGCGGACGGTGCTCCGCCGTCACGGTCCCGAGCGTGTTCGCCCGCTGCTCGAGCGCTTCCGGTGCCTCGGTGGTGAGTGGGTTCCTTCCGCTGAGCATCACGAACTTCGTCATCGCCCGCTTCGTGAAGCGTCTCAGGAACCAGCCGAGCACGAACGTGACGACGACCGCGACGAGGATCTGCAGCGGCTTGTCGACGAGCCAGTTGGCGGTCTTGGCGAGTGCCTCGTTGTGCGTGTTGTTCCAGACCCACTCGCAGGTCGCGCCGGGATCTTGCCCGCACGCGCTCGCGAGGTCGGCCACGTCAAGCGACGTTACTCAGGACGTGTGAGCGCAAGTCGCTACCGTGACGAGGTGGCCGCCGACCACGACGCACCGAGCGAAGCTCGGAACCAGGCAGAGCGCGACGCCCGGGCGACGCCGAGCCTCCCATGCCGCACCGTGTCGTCGCGATCAACGCCGCGATCGACGACACACGAGCGACGGGCACGGTCGCGACGCCGAGCCGACGCAAGGTCGTCATCCGCATCCTCATGCTCTTGCTCACCGCGGTGTCGCTCTACCTCCTCTTCCCCGCGCTCGTGTCGGTGCTCGGCTCGTGGAAGGACCTCGAGCGCGTCAACCCGATCTGGTTCGTCGCGGTGCTCCTCACCGAGACCCTGAGCCTCGTGTGCTTCTGGAACCTGCAACGCCTCGCGCTGCGCACGAAGGCCTGGTTCCCCGTCGCCACGTCGCAGCTCGCGAGCGGCGCGATGACGAGCATCATCCCTGGCGGCCAGGCCGCAGGCGCGGCGCTCCAGTTCAAGATGCTGACGATCGTCTGGCATCGACGGCGACGACCGCGGGCTCGTCGATCACCGCACTCTCGCTCCTCACCACCGGCACGGTGCTCGCGTTACCCGTGCTCGCGCTCCCCGCGATCCTCACCGGCACCTCGGTGCCGGCGGGCCTCGCGCAAGCGGCGTGGCTCGGTGCCGTCGCGTTCGTGCTCCTCGCGCTCGGCACGGCGTGCCTGCTGATCTTCGACCGTCCGCTCGAGATCGTCGGCACGGTCATCCAGAAGATCCGCAACCGCGTCGAACGGAAGAAGGTGCCGATCACCGACCTGCCCTTGAGGCTCGTGAGGGAGCGCGACACGATTCGACAGACGATGGGGTCGCACCTCGGCGCTGCCGTGTTGAGCGCCGCGGGCCGGTCGCTGTTCGACTACCTCACGCTGCTCGTCGCGCTCACGGCCGTCGGGGCGCGCCCCGACCCGTCTCTCGTGCTCCTCGCGTACGCCGCCGCTCAGATCCTCGGGATGATCCCCGTGACGCCCGGCGGCCTCGGCTTCGTCGAAGCGGGCCTCACCGCGACGCTCGCTCTCGCCGGCGTCAGTGGCGGTGAAGCCGTGCTCGCAACGCTCCTCTACCGGTTGGCGTCGTACTGGCTCCAGATGCCGGCCGGGCTCGTCGCCTATGTGCTCTTCCGTCGGAAGTACCAGACGGGGAAGGTCGGGCGGCCGGTGCCGGCCACCTGACGTGCTCGAAGCCTTCCTCATCAGCTTCGGCGTGATCTTCGTCGCCGAGCTCGGCGACAAGAGCCAGCTGATGGCGCTCGGGTTCGCGACGCGCTACCCCGTCGTGCCCGTGCTGATCGGCATCACGATCGCGACCGGCCTCGTGCACCTCGTCTCGGTGGGCATCGGCGCAGTGATCGGCAACGCCCTGCCCGGCCGCGCCATCGAAGCGGTGTCGGGCGTCGCGTTCATCGGGTTCGCGCTCTGGACGCTGCGCGGCGACGACCCTCGACGAGGAGGACAAGAAGAAGATCGAGCAGTCGCACGGACTCGGTCATCCTCACCGTCGGCGGACTGTTCATGCTGTCCGAGCTCGGCGACAAGACGATGCTCGCCACGATCACGCTCGCGACCCAGCACGGCCTGTTCGGCACGTGGCTGGGCTCGACGGTCGGCATGGTCGCCGCCGACGCGATCGCGATCGTCATCGGACGCGTCGCGGGCGACCGCCTCCCGGAGCGCGCCATCCGCATCGGCGCCGCCGTGCTGTTCGCGCTCATCGGGATCGCCTCGTTGATCGAGGCCGCGATCGGCTGAGCTCAGACCCCACCTGTACCCTGACCAGGTGCGCCGGACGATCGTGGTGGTTGGGTTGCTCGCGTCGCGGCACTCGTCGTCGCGTGCGGCGCGAACGTCTCACCCGCCGCGAGCCCAGGCACCACAGCCGCAGCGACGTCCGCAACGGCACCCCCGATGTCGGGCGCGACCGAGACGAGCGTGCCGGCCGACTCGTCGTTCCCCGCGGGCACCCAACATCTGCACTTCGAGTTCGGGCCGGTCGACGTGCAGCCGGGGCAGAACGCGATCGAGTACTCGAAGGGGAAGATCCCCAAGCCCGACGTCGACGGCGTGGATCCTGCGGATGTCGGCGAACCTCAAGCGGGCCGACGGCACCGTTCCGCCGGTCGACGTCATCCACCTGCACCACGGTGTGTGGCTGAACGCGTCGCGACCCGACACGACGATCCCGACGTTCCCCGAGCGCTTCTTCGCCGCCGGCGAGGAGAAGACGACGACCGAGTTCCCGCCCGGCTACGGGTACCAGTACCGCGCGACCGACCGCTGGGTCCTCAACTACATGCTCCACAACCTCACGTCGCACGGCGAGAAGATCTGGATCACCTACGACCTCGACTTCCTCCCCGCATCCGCGCCGGCAGCGGCGAACATCGTCGGCGCGCACCCGGTCTGGCTCGACGTGCAGAACGGCAGCGGGTACCCGGTGTTCGACGTCCTCAAGGGCACGCGGCACGAACGGCACCTTCACCTATCCCGATCAGGCGACCGACCCGTACCACGGTGGTCCGCCGAAGAACATGTGGACAGGTCGACACCGACGGCGTGCTGATCGGCACGGGAGGACACCTCCATCCCGGGTGGGCTGCACGACGACCTGTATCTCGACCGCGACGGCCAGAGCGCGCACCTCTTCGAGTCCGAGGCGAAGTACTTCGAGCCCGCGGGCGCGGTGTCGTGGGACGTCGCGATGACCGTGACCAACCCGACGTGGACGGTCGCGGTGCATCCCGGCGACACGCTGCGCATCTCGACCACCTACGACTCCTCGCGGGCGTCGTGGTACGAGTCGATGGGGATCATGGTCGTGTGGATGGCCAACGGCGCGTCCGGCGGCGCCGACCCCTTCACGACGAAGGTCGACGAACCCGGTCACCTCACCCACGGTCACCTGCCCGAGAACGACCATCACGGCGGCAAGGACGCCACGTTGCCTGACGTGACTGCGCTGCCCACGGCCCCGGTGACCGACCCGATCCACATCGCGTCGTTCTTCTACGGGCAGGGCGACATGCGCACCGGCGGCACGCTCCCGAGCGTGAAGGAAGGGCAACCGCTCACCTTCATCAACGACGACTCTCCGGTGGGCCCGGGCATCTGGCACTCGATCACCGCGTGCAAGGCGCCGTGCAACCTCGAGACGGGCATCGCCTACCCGATCGCCGACGCCGACATCCCCTTCGACTCGGGCCAGCTCGGCACCGCAAGGTGCGCCCACCACTGGTCACATCGACTGGTCGACACCGACGAGCCTGCCTCCGGGCACCTACACCTACTTCTGTCGGATCCACCCGTTCATGCGCGGTGCGTTCGTCGTGACCCAGGCCTGACGTCGCGATCCTCGGCTGACATCGTGCTGCACGGCTGACATCGTGACTCACCGCTGACGCTGTGTCGTGACCACCCTCGCGATCGTTGCGGCGCTCGCGTTCGCCGTCACGATGGGCATGGCCGACGCCGGCAACGCGAGCGCGAACCTCGTTGCCTCCCACGGCGGGGCGGGTGCGAGTCGTGCTCGCGCTTGCGTTCTTCACGCATCTCGCCGGCGCGTTGCTCTCGGGCACCGCCGTCGCGTCGTCAGTGTTGGGCGCGATCGACGTGCCTCCAAGCGATCTCGCGACGGTGCTCGCCGCGGGCACCCTCGCCGCGGTCGGCCTGCTCGTACTCGCGACCAGACGGGGGTTGCCGGTGAGTGCGGGACTCGCGCTGGTCGCGGGGCTCGCGGGCGCCGCCTGGGCCGCGAACGGCCTCGACGGGATCGTGTGGGGCGGGCTGCACGGCGTGCGGCCCTACGGGGTGCTCGGCGCCGCGCTCGCGATGGTGGTCGCCCCGCTCCTCGGCCTGGCCGCGGCAGCCATCGCTCGCGCGTCTGGCGGGCGTGGTGCTCCGTCGGGCAAGCGTGCGCGCGATGCGACCGATCGGCGGCCTTCTCTGGGTGTCGTCGGGCTTCGTCGGCTTCGCCGACGGCAGCAACGACGGGCAGAAGGCGATGGCGGTCGTCGCCGGCGCCCTCGTCGCCCGCGGCTCGTTGACCGGCGGCGGCATCCCGATGTGGGTCCGCGCCGCAGTCGGGTTCACGCTCGCGCTCGGCACCCTCCTCGGGGCCCGCGTGCTCCGCACGGTGAGCCGGCGGCTGTATGCGACACGCGGGCTCGACGCCGCGATGGCGGAGTCGTCGTCGGCCATCGTGATCATCGCCTCGTCGGTGGTCGGCGCCCCGGTCAGCACGACGGCAGTGGTCACGTCGGGCGTCGTCGGCGTCGGCGTGGTGCAGCACCCCCGGCACATCCACTGGTCAGTGGTCAAGCGGATCGCGATCGTGTGGGCCGTCTCGTTCCCGGTGAGCCTTGCCGCGGGCGCGCTCGTCTACTCGGTGCTCGACGCGGTGGCGCGTCGACAGGCGCGCGAGGCTGACGACATGAGGTCGTTGCGGTTGCCATGGTTTCTGTCGGGCGATCCCGACCTGCTCGAGCTGCTCGGCAACCAGATGACCGAGACGGTCGTCGGCATGCGGGCATTCGCGCGTTGGTCGGCGTCAGGCGACGAGGCCGATGCGCAAGCCGTGCGCCACGCCGAGCACGCGGCAGACCGCGCCCGCAGGGCCCTCGCCGAGGGGGTGCAAAAGGTGCTCGTGCCGCCGCTCGAGCCCGAGGACCTCTACACGATGTCGGAACGGCTCGACGTGGTCATGAACCGTGCGAAGTCGGTCGTGCGCGACTCGCAGGCCGTCGACTGGCACCCGGACGCGGCCGCCGCGAGCATGGCCGCGGCGCTCCTCGAAGGCACCGAGCACCTCGCGGAGGCGGTGAGCTGCGTGCGCGGCGACGCCGCGAAGGCGAACACCTGTGCAGACAAGGCGATCCACTGTGTGCGCACCGCGGAGAAGGCGCACCGCGCCGCGATGGTGGCACTGAGGGACGCACACATCGACGACGCGCTCATCCTCATCACGACGTACGAGGCCTACCGGAGCTACCTCGCGATCGGCGAGGCAATCGTCCACGTGTCCCACCGCATCTGGTACTCGGTGCTGCGGGCGACCTGAAGTCGCCCGACGAGCTCAGTTCGCGACGAGCGAGCGGACCTTGTCGCCGGTCGCCGGGTGCCGCAGCTTGACCAGCGCCCGAGCCTCGATCTGGCGGATGCGCTCACGCGGTGAGCTGGAACACCTCGCCGACCTCGTCGAGGGTGCGGGGCTCGCCGCGGTCGAGGCCGAAGCGGAGCTTGAGCACGCGCCGCTCGCGCTCGTCGAGGACCGCGAGCACTTCCTCGGTGTCTTCGGGCAGGCACGCGAGCACGGCCATGTCGGCGGGCGACTCGGCGTTCGGGTCGCCGACGAGGTCGCCGAGCTCGGTGTCACCGTCGTCGGTGAGCGGCGCGTCGAGCGAGCCGGGGATGCGGGCGAAGGCCATGATCTCGTGGAGCTTCTCGATGCCGACGTCGAGCGCGTCGGCGAGCTCGGCATCGCGGGGCTGACGCCCGAGGCGCTCGGTCAGCTCTTGCCGCGCCTTCTGGAGCAGCTTGACCTGGTCGACGGCGTGGACTGGGAGGCGGATCGTGCGGCCCGTGTTGGCGATGCCGCGGGTGATCGCCTGGCGGATCCACCACGTCGCGTAGGTCGAGAACTTGAAGCCCTTGTCCGCGTCGAACTTGTCGACCGCGTGCATGAGCCCGATGTTGCCCTCCTGGATCAGGTCGAGGAGCGGCAGGTCGGCCGACTGGTACTTCTTCGCGATCGACACGACGAGGCGGAGATTCGCCTTCACGAACGTGTCCTTGGCGTGCTCGCCGGTGCGGATCAGCTTGGTGAGCTCACGCTTGCGGGCAGGGGTGTGGCCACCCTTTGCGAGCTCGTCGACAGCGGCGAGCCCGGCCTTGACCTGGGCGCCGAGGCGCGCCTCGTCGGCCTTCGTGAGTAGGGCGTGACGTCCGATCTCGGACAGGTAGATACGAACGAGGTCGTCATCAGTTACGGCAGCGGCGGGCACGAGCTACTCCTGGCAAGGGGTGGTAAGCGAACGGATCCAAGCCGAGGGGGGAACACGGCTCGCAGGATGATTGACGCTAAGCGAACGAAGAGAGTTCCCAGCGTGGCGCGCGTCACCCCCCGTTTGCAACCCCGATACGACGATGTCACCCAACTGTGACCCAAAAGTGCTGGTCACGCGTGGATCCACCAATGAACGGCCCGGATTGTGTCACGCCAGCCAGGCGGCCGCCTTTTCGAGGACCTGGGCGACCCGGGTGACCAGGTCATCGAGCTCGTCGGTGCCGCAGATGAGGGGCGGGGCGATGGCGAGCATCGTCGCGCCGCGGTCGTCGGCGCGGATGTGGAGGGCCGCCTCGCGGATGAATCGGGCCAGCTCGCCGCCCAGGAGGCCGGCCGACTGCTCGGCCGTGAGCTCACGGCCGGCGGCGCGGCTCGCCATGAGCTCGATCGCGTAGAAGTAGCCCATGCCGCGGACTTCCTTCACGACGTCGTAGGTGTCGTGGAGCTCGCGGATGCGGTTCGCGAGATGGCCTTGGTGCGCGACGACGTTTTCGACGACCCGCTCCTCCCGCATCGCCATGAGGTTCCCCACGGCGACTGCAGTCGCGACCGGATGGCCGCCGAACGTCGACCCGTGCACGAAGCTCGCGAGCGGCGACGCCGCGATCTCGTCGACGATCTTGTTCGTGGCGATGACGCCGCCCAGGGGCGCGTAGGCGGAGGTCACTCCCTTCGCGAACGTGAGGAGATCGGGCACGACACCGAACAGCTCGCTGCCGAACCACGCACCCAGGCGCCCGAAGCCGTTGATCACCTCGTCGGCGCACAGCAGCACGCCGTACTTGTCGCAGATACGGCGTAGCTCAGGCCAGTAGCCATCCGGAGGTACGAGCGCGCCGCGTCCATTCTGCACGGGCTCCGCGATGACGAGCGCGACCGTGTCGGGACCCTCTTCGAGGATCTTCTCCTCGATCGCGCGCACGCGCTCAAGGCCCCCATGCAAGGTGTTCGGCACGTTCCGCACGCCGTCCCAGAGCATCGGCAGGAAGGGCGCGCGCAGGCGCGGCACCGCGGTGATCGACGAGCGCGCCGAGGGTCGTGCCGTGGTACGCCCACTCGCGAGAGATGACCTTGTACCGCCCCTCGTCGCCCCGGGCGACGTGGTAGTTGCGCGCGAGCTTCGCCGCGGACTCGACCGCCTCCGAGCCCGAGCTCACGAAGAACACGTGCTCGAGATCGCCGGGCGCGAGGTCGGCGATGAGTGCCGCGGCCTCGATCGAAGGCGGGCTCACGACCCCCCAGTTCGTCGTGAACGCGAGCGTCTCCATCTGCTTGGCGGCGACAGCGCCGAGATCGGCACGTCCATGCCCGATCTGCACGCAGAAGAGGCCGCTCAAGCCGTCGAGCACCTGCCGCCCGGCGTCGTCCCACAGGTAGGCACCGTCACCGCGCACGTACACGGGGAGCTGCGGGCTCTGCCACGCCTCGGCCTTGGTGAAGTGCGGGATGAGGTGACGACGAGCAGCGTCGCGGATGTCGCTCACGTGTTGAACCCCCGGTCGCGACTGGGCCGTGCACGGCCTCCATCGGATCTTGCAGGTCGCCGAAGTACCCGAGCGCGTACGCGCCCCTGCCGGTACCCGATCAGCTTCGCGAGGTCCTCGTCGATCGTGCGGGCGACCTCGGGCGGGCAGGCGAGGTACTGGTTCTCCTCTTGCCGCAGCCACGAGAGCGTGTAGCCCACGTTGATGCCGAGCCTGCGCTCACTCGAGCGATTCGCGCCGCCGCCGTGGTACACGGAGCCGACATAGAGGAAGACCGAGCCCTTCGGCATCTCGGCCGGCACGGTCTCTTCGTAGGCCGGCCGCAGCTTGTCTTCCCACTTGTGGCTGCCCGGGATCACGCGCGTCGCGCCGTTCAGCTCGGTGAAGTCGGTCATCGCCCACATGACGTGGCACTCGACTTCGTAGCCGGCGGGGAACGGGAAGAAGTCGAACGCCCACTGGTCACGATGGACGAGCTGTCCGGGCTCGCCGGGCCCGATGTCGATCACCTGCGTCAGGTGTAGCTGGTAGCTCGTGGCGTGATCGCCGAGCACCCGGTCGAGCGTGCCCGTGACGAGGGGATGGTTCGCGAGCGGACGGAACGAGGGCGAGCGGGCGATCATGCTGCCGGTGCGCCGGGTGCGGTGACCACTGAAGTCGTCGGGGCCCATCGGCGTCGCCTCGATGTACGACGCCATCTCGCGATGGATGTCGTCCATGACCGCCGGGGAGACAAGCTCGGCGACGCTCACGCACCCGTCCTCGGCGAGCACCGCTGCCACGTCGTCAGCCGATGCGTCGGCGTCGAGAACGCGAACCTGCCGGAGATCCGTGCTCATCCAGTCAGCCTATGGGCGCCGAAGAGCCGACGGGTTCTGAAGACAGGGTGCGGCTTGCGCCTATTGCAGGTCACTTGCAACAACTTTAAGGTCGGTGGCGATGCACATCCCCGATGGCTTCATCGACGGACCGACGTCGATGGCGGGTGGTGCGGTGGCAGTCGCCGGCCTCGCGGTGTGCCTGAGGAAGGCCTCCCAGACGATGGAGGACAGGCAGATCCCGCTTGCGGGCCTGACCGCGGCGTTCGTGTTCGCGGTGCAGATGTTGAACTTCCCGGTCGCGAGCGGCACGAGCGGGCACTTGCTCGGCGGTGTCCTCGCGGCGGTGCTCGTCGGGCCGTGGGTCGGAACGCTGTGCGTCTCGGTCGTGCTGACGGTGCAGTGCCTCCTGTTCGCGGACGGAGGGGTGAGCGCGCTCGGCCTCAACATCATCAACATGGCGATGGTCGGTGCCTTCGGTGGGTACGCCCTCTTCCTCGTCGTCAAGAAGGTGCTGCCGCGCACGAAGAGGGGCGTCACGGTCGCATCGGGGATCGCGGCCGGGCTCGCTCCCCCGCTCGCTGCCCTGGTGTTCACCCTCGAGTACGCGCTCGGTGGGAACGGCGCGGCGTCGGTCGGCACGGTCGCGGCAGCGATGATCGGCGTGCACGTGCTCATCGGCATCGGCGAGGGCGTGATCACCGCGATGGCGATCGCATCGGTGCTCGCAGTCCGGCCTGACCTCGTGTGGGGCGCCACGGACTTGACGATGCATCCCGTCGCACCGGCGGTCGCCGCGTGAGACGGATCGCGGTCTTCCTCGCTGTGGGGATGCTCGTGGCATTCGGGCTCGCGTTCTTCGTGAGCCCGTATGCGAGCTCGAAGCCCGACGGGCTGAACAAGGTCGCAGCGGCGCAGGGATTCGACTCAGGGGTGAAGACCAGCCCCGCTGACGGCAGTCCGCTCGCGGGATATGGCGTCGATGGGGTCGCACGACAGGAAGCTGAGCAAGGGCCTGTCGGGCGTCATCGGCGTCGCGCTCACCTTCGCCGTCGGCTACGGCGTGCTGACGATCGTGCGGGTGTCTCGCCGGCGCCGGACCGCATCGACGTGAGCGGCAACCACCACCTCTACGTCCCGGGCGACTCGCCGCTCCACCGGTTCGCACCGCAGTGCAAGCTCGCGGCGACCGTGCTGTTCGTGCTCGCCGTCGTCGCCACTCCCCGTGAGGCGTTCCTGGCGTTCGGGCTGTTCGCGCTTATCCTCTTCGGGCTGATGCTGCTCGGTCAGATCCCGGTCACGTTCGTCTTGCGGAGGCTCGTGATCGAGGTGCCGTTCCTCGCGTTCGCGCTCCTCCTTCCCGTCGTCGGACAGGGCGAGCGTGTCGAGGTGCTCGGCATGTCGCTGTCGGTCGCCGGCCTGTGGGGGATGTGGAACATCCTCGTGAAGGGCACGCTCGGCGTGGCGACGACCGTGATCATGGCCGCGACGACCCCAGTGCCCGACCTCCTCCATGGGCTCGAGCACCTGCGCCTCCCGAAGGTGTTCGTGGGGATCTGCTCGTTCATGATCCGGTACACCGATGTCATCGCGTCCGAGCTGCACCGCATGCGGGTTGCCCGCGTCTCGAGAGGGTCGGATCCGAGATGGCTCTGGCAAGCGAAGGCCACCGCGGCATCGGCCGGCACGCTCTTCATCCGCTCGTACGAGCGCGGTGAGCGCGTGTACCTCGCGATGGCGTCACGGGGCTACGAGGGCACGATGCCGATGGTCGAGGACCACTCGGCGCCAGCGGACCAGTGGCTCGTCGCGCTCGCGCTGCCAGCCGTCGGCGCGGTCATCGCCGCCATCGCATGGGTGCTGGTGTGAGCATCCCCGCGCTCGACGTCCCCGCGCTCGATGTCCGTGGCGTCACCTTCGCGTATCCGGATGGCCACGGCGCGCTCTTCGGAGTCGACCTCACCATCGACGAGGGCGAACGAGTCGCGCTCCTGGGCCCGAATGGCGCCGGCAAGACCACGCTCGTCCTCCATCTCAACGGCATCCTCGGTGGCGGCGCCGGCGAGGTGAGGGTCACCGGGCTCGCCGTCACCAAGCCGCACCTGCGCGAAGTACGCCAGCGCGTCGGCATCGTCTTCCAGGATCCCGATGACCAGCTGTTCATGCCGACGGTGCACGATGACGTCGCCTTCGGGCCGGCCAACTTCGGGATCAGGGGACCCGAGCTCGAGGCTCGCGTGCACGAGGCGCTCTCGGCGGTGGGGATGGAGTCGTTCGCCTCGCGGGCCCCGCATCACCTCAGCTTCGGCCAGCGCCGCCGCGTGGCCGCGGCGACCGTCCTGGCGATGCGGCCCCACATCCTGGTGCTCGACGAGCCGTCGTCGAACCTCGACCCGATGGCGCGCCGCGAGTTCGCGGACATCGTGAAGGCCCTCGGCATCACGACGCTCATGGTGACCCACGACCTCCCCTACGCACTCGAGCTGTGCTCTCGTGCGCTTGTGATGAACGAAGGCCGCATCGTGGCCGACGGCCCGACACGCCAGATCCTCTCTGACGGCGAGCTCATGCGAGCCAACCGGCTCGAGCTTCCGTACGGGTTCGACCCTGCTCGCACCGCCTGACGGAAGGCTCGCGGGTCTTTACAGACTTCCCAGCCACGTCACAGGAGGCTCAGAGGGACGAAGTGCAGGATCGGGCCCATGGCTGCAGACACTTCCACCGCGGAAGGCCGTCAGCACCCCACTCATCCCCATCAGCCCCGTCCTGACCGATCACCGATCCCCGCGGTCGACATCGCCCTCCCAGTGCACAACGAAGAGCAGATCATCGAGGCGAGCGTCGAGCGGCTGCACCAGCACCTCAGCGAGCACTTTCCCTACTCCTGGCAGATCACGATCGCGGAGAACGGCAGCACCGACGCGCACTCGTCTGCTGGGCCAGCGCCTCGCGAGCGAGCTCCGGGAAGTCCGTTTCGTCTCGATCCGGGACGCTGGTCGCGGCGGCGCCTTGCGCCGGGTCTGGTCGGAGAGCACCTCCGAGGTCCTCGCGTACATGGACGTCGGATCTCTCGACCGACCTCGCCGCGCTGAACGCGCTGGTCGCGCCACTCGTGTCGGACGACGCGGACGTCGCGATCGGGTCGCGGCTGTCGCCCGAGTCGCTCGTGCGCCGCTCACCCAGGCGCGAGGTGCTGAGCCGTGGCTACATGGCGGTGCTGCGGGCCGCGTTCCGCCCCCCGTTCCACGACGCCCAATGCGGCTTCAAGGCGCTGCGCGCCGATGCCGCGGCTGCGCTCCTTCCCCTCATCGAAGACGACGGGTGGTTCTTCGACACCGAGCTCCTCCTGCTTGCCACCCACATGGACCTGCGCCTCCACGAGGTGCCGGTGGAGTGGGTCGAGGACACGGACAGCCGTGTCCGCATCGTGAAGACCGTGTGGCATGACCTCGAGGGCGTCGCTCGCATGCACCGACGCCTCCGTTCGGGCGCACTGGTGCCCGAACGCCCAACGACGAACGGCCATGTGACAGAGCACGCCGCATGACCTCGGCCATGGTCGCCGCCCCTCCGGCGACCGCGGAGGCCACGCCCGCCGAGCGCCGGCCCGGGACCCCCACTCCCGTGCGGCTGGCGCTCGGCGGCGTGGTCTGCATCGCGTTCGTCCTCAACTGCTGGTCACTCTCCCGCAACGGCCTCGGCAACACCTACTACTCGGCCGCGACTCGCAGCATGACGGCGAGCTGGCGGAACTTCTTCTTCGCTTCGTTCGATCCCGGCGGCTTCATCACCGTCGACAAGCCGCCGGTCGCGCTCTGGTTCCAGGCGCTGAGCGTCCGCATGTTCGGCTACTCGAGCTGGACGCTGCTCTTGCCGGGCGCCCTCGCCGGCACCGCCTCTGTCGCGATCCTGTTCTCGATCGTGCGCCGTCACTTCGGCGCCGTCGCGGCGACGATCGCCGCGCTCGTGCTCGCGGTCAGCCCAGTGAGCGTTTCCGTGAACCGGCTCAACCTCCCCGAGCCGTTCATGATCCTGTTCCTGGTGGCAGCCGCGTGGGCCGTGCTGCGCTCGCTCGACGCGGCACGGCCCCTCGTCTGGCTCGCGGTCGCGGGCGGGTTCGCGGGTCTCGCGTTCAACACCAAGACCCTGGCCGCCGCAATCGCGTTCCCCGCGCTCGGACTCGCCGTGCTCGTCGGGTCGCGCGACGTGGAAGACGCGCGTCATCCGGGCCGCGGTGCTCGCCGGCGTCGCGGCGCTCGCGTCGCTGTGGTGGGTCCTCGTGGTCGACGTGATCCCGACCTCGATGCGCCCGTACGTCGGTGGGAGCCGCAACAACACAGAGCTGAACCTGCTCATCGGGTACAACGGCCTCGGCCGGGTCGACGGCGTGGGCCAGCTCGGCGCCGGTGGTCGCGTGAGGGGGCTCGGGAGCGCGGGAGGGATCTTCGGGGGACAGCCCGGGAAGCTTCGTCTCCTCAGTGACGCGGTGGGATCACAGATCGGCTGGCTGCTGCCCCTTGCGGTCGCCGCGACCCTTCTCGGCGTCTGGACCTACCGGAAGCGACGGCACCGCCTCGCGGCAGTCGTGCTCTGGAGCACGTGGTTCTGGCTCTACGCGGTCGTGTTCAGCGAGGCGAAGGGGATCTTCCACTCGTACTACACGTCCGCGATGGCGCCGGCCGTGGGTGCACTCATCGGCATCGGCACCGTCGCCGCGCTGCGCGCGATCCGGCGCAACCCTGCGGCGTCGTTCTTCGTCGCAGCGATCGTCGGCCTGACTGTCGCGACCCAGCGACTGATCATGAACCGCGCACCCGAGTTCCACGCGTGGGCGCAACCGACGATGCTGGTGCTCGTCACGATCGGCGTCGCGGCGCTCTTCGTCACCGCGTTCCTGCCGAAGGTACGGCGGTTCGCGGGGCTCTCGCTCCTCGTGATCATCGCGGGGTTCCTCATCGGGCCCGCGGCCTGGGCGTCGAGCGAGGTGACGACACCCGTGCTGAACGCGACGCTGCCGCAAGCCGGTCCGCGCATCGGGCTGTCGGGCACGACCTTCGGCTCCAGGGCGTTCGATCCCGACGCGGCCCTCGCCGACTTCCTCCGCGCCGAGAGGCACGGCGAACGATGGGACGTCGCGACGACGAGCGCGATGACCGCATCGGGTCTCATCGCGCAGGACGACATCTCGGTCATGGCGATGGGCGGCTTCCTGGGCAGCGATCCCGCCACATCGATCGCGAAGACCGCCGAGCTCGTGAAGAAGGGAGAGGTTCGCTTCTTCCTGGCGGGAGGCGGCTTCCCGCGGTTCGGCGGACCAGGAGGCTTCGGCGGCACGATCAACAGCACGCTGCAAGGCAGCCCCAACGCACCGAGCCCAGCAAGGCCGCAGCGGCCGCCGGGTCCGCCGGGTCCACCCCGGATCGGAGCGCAGGGCGGCGGCTTCAACAGCGGGCCCCGTCTCTTCGACCTCAAGAGCGCGGGCTCGGTGATGGCCGCTGTCGAGCAGGTGTGCCAGCCCATGACCTACGACTCGACGCTCGGCAAGCTCCCCAGCAACTACGACAACGCGATCTACGACTGCCAGGGCTACGGCGACGAGCTCGCCGCACTCGGTTGATCGGCTCACAGCACGGCTGACGCCGAAAAGGTCGGCACTAGCCTCCGGGCGGATGACGGTCGGTGGCGCGATCCGCTTGGTCGGGCTCGAGAAGCGGTTCGGCGAGCAGGTCGCCGTCGACCGCATCGACCTCGCGATCGAGCCGGGTGAGTTCTGGCGGGCCGCCAAGGCCGCGCTTGCCGACAAGCCGGCTGAGCCATGGAAGATCAGGCGATGGAAGATCAAGCGATGACGGCACGGCGGTCTGCCCCGATCGACCCCGCCGCGCTCGACGCGGTGCTCGCGCCGTTCGGCCAGAGCCACATGCTCCCCCGCGAGGCGTACATCGATGAGGCCGTGCTCGCGTGGGAGCAAGACGCCTTCTTCCGGGCGGGATGGGTCTGCGTCGGCAGGGTCACCGACCTGCCCGAGCCGGGCGACCAACGAGCGCGCGCGATCGGAGGCGCGGGCCTGCTGCTCACGCGTGATCGCGAGGGCGCGCTGCACGTCTTCGCGAACGCATGTCGCCACCGCGGCCACGAGCTGCTCCCCTGCGAGGGCAGCGACCAACAGAGCCGTCGTGCAGTGCCCGTACCACGCGTGGAGCTACGAGCTCGACGGTCGGCTGCGACTCGCGCCCCGATTCGACGCCCAGAACTTCGATCCGTCGGCCGTCGCGTTGCTTCCCGTCAGGCACGCGGAGTGGGGCGGATGGCTGTTCGTGAACGTGTCGGGTGACGCGTCACCGTTCGAAGAGCATCTCGGCTCGCTGCCGCGCACAGCTGACGAACTGGGAGTGCGAGCGACTCGTCGTCGCCGCGACGCATCGCTATGACCTCGCGGCGAACTGGAAGATCGCGGTCGAGAACTACAACGAGTGCTACCACTGCCCCCTGATCCATCCTGAGCTCGCACGCGTGAGCCCGCCTGACTCGGGCGACAACCACGAGGGGCCGGGCGCGTGGGTCGGCGGCACGATGGACCTCGCCGACTTCGCGTCGACGATGTCGATCAGCGGCGAGTCGAGCGGCGTGGTGATGCGGAGCCTGACGTCTGAGCAGCGCCGGCAGGTGCTCTACCTCGCGGTCTTCCCGAACCTGCTGCTCAGCCTGCACCCCGACTACGTCATGACCCACCGGATGGAGCCGGTCTCGGCCGGGCGCACGACGATCGAGTGCCAGTGGCTGTTCGCTCCTGAGGCGGTGGCCGACCCGGGGTTCGACCCTTCGTACGCAGTGGACTTCTGGGACCTCACGAATCGCCAAGACTGGGCCGCGGTCGAGTCCGTGCAGCGGGGCGTGTCGCATCCCGCGTTCGTGCCGGGTGTGCTCGCCGAGCAAGAGAGCGACGTCTACCGCTTCGTCACCATGGTCGCCCGCGGCTACCGCGGCGAGGCGATCAGGGGCGGGGCTGTGCCGCGCTGACGCCGAGGAGCGCGAGCGCCACCTTGCGCGCCTGGTCCAGCGAGACCGCGCGCCGGCTCGAGCTCAGCGCCACTTGCACGCCGAACCCGTCGATCAGTGCCGCGAGCACTGCAGCCATCTCTGCCGCATCGTCGGTGACGAACACGCCGGCCTTCATCCCCTGCTCGACGACCTCCTCGAGCACCGCGCGCCAACGGTCGTCGAGCTGCCGCCAGGTCTTGCGCAGGACAGGCGAGCGCAGCGCCTCTCCCCACGAGTCGATCCACAGGGCCCACGACGCCCGTGTGCTCGGACCGATGCCCGAGACCAGCAAGGCGTCGAGCCGATCGAGCGGAGCGTCGTCCGCATCGGCGATCGCGTCGAGGTCGTCCATCTCGTTGCGTGACGCGTAGGCGAACGCCTCGGCGAGGAGGGCGTCCTTCGATCCGAAGTGGTACACGACGAGCGGAGGCGAGATGCCCAGGCGATCAGCGACATCGCTCATCCGGGTCTGTGCGAACCCGCGCTCGCGGACCACGTCGCACGTGACCGCGAGGATCTCGTCGCGCCGCGCAGCGCCCTTCGGCCGGCTCACAAGGCGGTCACGCCGTCGGCAGCCAACATGTCCTCGAGAGCGTGCACCCACGACTCGTAGTACGGCGTCTCGTCAGAGCTCTCCGCGATCGCGGCGATGAGGTGCAAGCGGAAGTGCTCCCAGCTGTTCCCCGTCGTGTCGAGGTACGCGGCGACCATGCCGAAGGCACGGCTCTCCCACGGCGCTTCGAACACGAGCTCGCCGTTGCGCCGCGGCACCTCGGTCGGGAGGTCGCCCGCGATCAACGAACGACGCCGATCATGTGGTCGCGCGTCACCAGCCCGGCGAGCTCGGCTTCGGAGTGCGCGTCGACGTCGTCTGGAGCAAGGGGAAGGACGAGGTACCGGATCTCCGCGCTCGAGTCCCAGACACGCACCTCGACGTCGGCGTCGAGGACGGTGCCGAACTCGGCCAGGACGGCCCTGGGCTCACGCACCACACGCGAACGGTACTCAGGGCTCTTGTACCAGCGCGGCGGAAGGCCGAGCACCGGCCACGGGTAGCACGAGCACAGCGTGCAGACCACAACGTTGTGGACGGTCGGCGTGTTCTCGAGGGCGACGATGTGCTCACCCTCGGCACCGCCGAACCCGAGCTCGGCGATCGCAGCGGTCGCGTCTTCGAGCAAGCGCGCCCGATAGGCCTCGTCGGTCCACGCGTGGGCGACGACCGTCGCGCCGTTCATCGGCCCGAGGTCGTGCTCGTACACCTCGACGATCGCGTCGATGGTGTCGGTGGTGACGAGCCCACGCTCGACCAGGAGCGACTCGATCGCGGCGACGCGCTTCTCGACGTCAGTGAGCGCAGCCGGATGATGGCCGTGATCGTGATCGTCGTGGTCGTTGCTCATTCGAGGTAGCTCTCCCACAGGTCGATGTACAGGGTGCCAGGCTCGGCGTCGTCGCCCCACAGGTCGGGCATGGAGAACCCGACCGTGTACAGCGCCTCGGGTGCGCCCGCGCCGAGGGTCTGGGGCTGCGGCCATCCTCCGTGCATGACGGTCACAGTTCCGGTGACGCCCCGCACGTAGCGAGGGCACCGATGGTGGTGCGCGGGCGCCATCCGCCGCACGGTCACCCGCTGCCCGACAGCGAAGCGGGCGTCGACGCGCACGACAGGCTGGTTGGGTGGGGTGGTCAGCGCGCGCACGAGTCCGGCCGTGCGCCCGGGGTCCGCGGTCGCCGGCACGTCGGCAGGGTGCGCGACGCGCTCGTCGATGTCCGCGGTGGTCAAGGTGTCTGCCAGCACGAGGCCCCGCTCGACCGAGAACGCCCACCGTTCGAAGTACGTCGCTCGGAGGTAGTCGGCCGGTGGCATCGCCTCGATGTTCGGCCGCACCCCACCCGCCCGAAGTCCGCCGGTGGAGAGCATGAGCGCGAAGGTGCGGCCCTCCCAGCGCTCGTGGAACGTGGGCTCGTCCTCTTCGACGATCGCGGCCACCGAGCCGAAGCCGTGCATGCCGCCCATGTCGTGGGCACCGTCCACGGTGGCACCCTATGCGACCCCACTAGTCTGAATCGTCGTTCAGGGAAGGCAGATCGGAGCACCGTGCCCACCATCGCCGCCCGGCTGGGAGAAGTCGGCCTGCCCGAGCCGATCTCCGCACTCGCCTCTCGACATTGGGACGCGATCGTCGTCGGCGGAGGGCACAACGGGCTCACGTGCGCCGCATACCTCGCGAGAGCCGGGAAGTCGGTGCTCGTGCTCGAGCGGCGCGATCGCCTCGGCGGCGCGTGCACCCTCGAGCGGCCCTTCCGCGACGAGCGCTACGTGGTCAGCCCGTGCGCGTACGTCGTCGGCTTGCTCGACCGGGTGGTGATCGACGAGCTCGACCTCGAGCGACGCGGCCTCGAAGTGTTCGTGGCGGATCCGAACCTGTGGGCACCGTTCCCCGGCGGCGGCTCGTTCGCAGAATGGCTCGACAACGCCAAGACGCAGGCGAGCCTCGACGCGATGGGGCTCTCCCAACACGACATCGACGGCTATTGGGCCTACGAGCACGTCTTCGACGAGATGCGGCAGCGATTGCGCACTCGAGGTCGCGACACCTGGATCGGCGAATCCCCTACGCGGGAGGAGATCGAGGCGTTGCTCGGCCACGACCAGTGGATGATCGACATCCTCTTCGACGCGTCGATCGCCGACGTGCTCGACGAGTACATCGACGACCAACGCATGAAGGACGCGCTCTACGGCCAGGGCGTGATCGGCGCGTACGCGGGCCCGCGCGACTGGGGCACGGCCTCGGTGAAGCTCATGCACTATCAGGGCGACCTCGACGGGCAAGGTCCCGTATGGGGCTACGTGAAGGGCGGCATGGGGGTGATCAGCTTCGCGATCGCCGAGGCGGCCGAGGACGCGGGGGCGGTGCTCGCGTGCGGAGTGCCCGTCTCTGAGATCCTCCCCGACGAAGGCGTGCGACTCGAGAGCGGCGAGCTCATCCGAGCCACCACCGTCGTGTGCAACGCAGATCCGAAGCGTGCGCTCGCGATGCTGCCGAACGACGCGATCGTGCCCGCCGACTACCGGGCTCGGCTGCAGGCGTGGCAGGTCCGCAGCCCCGTCGTGAAGCTGAACGCCGCCCTCACGCGCCTGCCGACCTTCACCGCCGCCGCAGGCGAGCAATGGCCGTACCGGTCGATGGTGTCGGTGACGCATGGCCTCGACGCGGCGCAAGACGCGTTCAACGAATGCCGATTCGGTCGCGTGAACATCGGCTACGGCGAGGTCTACTTCCAGACCGGCTACGACCCCTCACCGGCGCCCGAAGGCAGGCACCTGATGAGCGTGTTCGGGCAGTACGGCCCCTACTTGCTCGAAGGGACCACGTGGAACGCCGAGCGTGAGGCGGTGGCTCGCCAGTTCATCGACCTGATCGCGATGTTCGCGCCCGACATCGAGTCCTGCCTCGAACACGTCGAGGTCCTCGGCGCCCCGGACATCGAGGAGCGCATCGGGCTGACCGGGGGCCACATCTTCCAAGGCGAGACCATGCCCGACCAGATGTGGGACAAGCGGCTCTCGGCGCGCACGCCGATCCCCGGCTTCTACTTCTGCGGTGCCGCGACCCACCCTGCCGGCTCGGTCATCGCGTTGAACGGTCGCAACGCGGCCATGGCCATCCTCGCCGATGCGCTACCAGACTGAGTCGGCGAGCGCCCGCAGCAGCAGCTGGTGGACGTGCGCCACGCCCTTCTCGTGCTGGGGCGACAGGCGGCCGCGCGGGTCGAGCCCGCCCGTCGTGGCTCCGCTGCACCCGATCGCAGATCTCGAGATCTTGCTCGCGCTGACTGACCCATCAGTCGAAACTGACTGATCCGTCAGTATAAGCACAGCCGCCGCGCCGGGGAAGGGACACGTACGGCGTTACCGTCACCCGGGTGGGTCGACTGCGCAAAGCGCTCCTGTTCGCGGCTGCGACCTTGGTCCTGGCCGGGTGCGTGCATCCCCGTCCCGATTGGCTGGGGACGCGGGCCCTCCCCTTGCGCCCCGACGGCCTCGGTCAGATCGAACCCACTCCGCCCGAGCTCGTCGACCGTCAGTTCGCCACGATCGACGTGCTGCCGCCACCGCCGTCCGACGCGTTCGTGTCATCGATCCAGCCCGTGCCCGCGGACGTCGTCGCCCGGTCGACCTGGACGGCCGCGTGCCCTGTCGCCCTCAAGGACCTCCGCTACGTGCAGGTGTCGTTCTACGGGTTCGACGGCAAGTTCCACACGGGCGAGCTGCTGATCCACGAGGCCGCGGCCGCCAAGATCGTCGAAGTCTTCCGCAAGCTGCAGGCAGCCCGCTTCCCGATCGAGGAGATGCAGATCCCCGATCCCGCCCTCTCGAACGCAGCGCCGACCGGCGATGGCAACGACACGGTGGCCTTCGCGTGCCGGCCGGTGGTGACGACGACGCAGACGTGGTCGCAGCACGCCTTCGGCCTCGCGATCGACATCAACCCGTTCCACAACCCCTACGTGAGGGGCGACATCGTCATCCCCGAGCTCGCCTCCGCCTACAAGGCGCGCGGCAACGTGAGGCCCGGGATGATCGAGCCGAACGACGTCGTGGTGAAGGCGTTCAAGTCGGTGGGCTGGACCTGGGGCGGCACCTGGAGCTCGCTCAAGGACTTCCAGCACTTCTCCGCCAACGGCAAGTAGCCGACGCCTTCCGGTTCTCGCGCGAGTAACCGGCCAGGAATGGCCCCGGTAGTCCGCGCGGGTTCGCTGGGCTGCGGTTACGCGCGGCGGCGGATCTTGGTGCGGCGGATGTCGAGGCGGGCGCCGGTGTGTTCGTCCACCACGACCGGAGAGATCTCGTCGCCGCTCTCGCGGTCGACGAGACGCACGGGCGGCAACTCGCCCTCGGGCCACAGCCAGTCTTCGCCCCAGCGCCACATCGCCGCGAGCACGTCCCAGAACGCGCGACCTTTCGCGGTGAGGTGGTACTCGTAGCGAAGCGGGCGCTCTTCGTACGCGACCCGATCGAGCATCCCCTCGTCGACGAGACGGTCGAGGCGCGCGGCGAGCACCGCTCGCGGGATGCCGAGGTCGGCGATGAAGTCGTCGAAGCGCTTCACGCCGGCGAACGCGTCACGCATGACCAGCGGCGTCCACCAGTCGCCGATGAGGTCGGTGGTCCGCGCGATCGGGCACGGCCAGTCGTCGAAGCGCGTGCGGCGCACCGTCAGGCCACTGCCTCGAGCCGAGCCCTGACGTGCTTGTGCCACGGAGTGCCTGCGAGCCAGTCGCGGTCGGTGCCCGACGTCAGCTCATTGGGTGCGACACCGTCGACGACGTTGTCGGGCGAGGTGAGGCCGAGGCCGTTCGGCAGGCTGACATGGCCAGGTTGCATCGCATCGGTGATCTCGACCGGTGCCTCGACCGATCCGCGGCGCGTCACGACCCGCACTCTTCCACCTGCGTCGACTCCGATGCTCGCGGCGTCCTCTGGGTTGATGCGCAGCGCGACACCGCCATCCTTCTTCCGCCACGCGGGATCGCGGAAGATCGTGTTCGCCGTGGAGGAGCGACGCTCTCCCGCGGAGAGGACGAACGGGAACTCGAGGTCGGCGGGAACGTCCGACGGCAATGACGAGAGCTCCTCGAGCAGATCGGGGATCACGAGGCTGACCTTGCCGTCGGGCGTGTCGAGGCGCTTCCAGGTCTCTTCGTAGTCGTCGAGGGTGAACACGACGCCGGAAGGGTTGGCGAGCATGGCGTCGAAGAGCGCGTCGCCGTCGGCGTACCCCGCTCGCTGCACCGACTCGGCATGGGACAAGAAGCACGTCTGCGCGAGGCCCCACACCGCGGCTGCTCCTTCGCGCCCCTCGCCCAACGTCGGGCCGAGCGTCTCGTAGAGGACGATCGGAGCGAGTGGCGCGAGGTGCGGCTGCTCGGCCATCGCCGTCAGAAACGCATCGGCATACGCCGTCCGGCCGTCAGCGGCGGCCGCGTGCAGCCCGGCCAGGTCGTCGTCGCTGTAGGCACCGAGCGCTCGCACCAGCCGCGCGTGGATCTCGGCCTCGGGCAACGTGCCCGGCAGCGGCTCGAGGATAGGAGCGCGGAGCTGGAATGCGTTCTCCGGAAACTCGAGTGTGAAGAACGCGGCCTCCCACTTCTCGTATTGCGAGGCGGCGGGGAGCACGTAGTCAGCGCAACGCGCGGTCTCGGTCAGCGCGACGTCGATGACGACCACGCAGTCGAGCGCGGCAAGGGCTTCGCGCATGCGTGCAGAGTCGGGTAGCGAGTGCACCGGGTTCGCGCTCTCGATGAGCATCGCCCGGAACCGGTTGGGGTGGTCGGTGAGGATCTCGTCGGGGATCACTGCGCTCGGGATGAGGCCAGTGATGATGCGATGGCCGCCGACCGGGCTGCGACGATCACCGCCGCCCTTGCCGCCACCGCCGAGGCTGGCGAAGCGCGAGTGGATGTTCATCCCACCGTGCTTCGCGAAGTTCCCCGTGAGCAAGTACACGAGCTTCTCGAGGTAGGAGTTCAACGTGCTGTAGGGCGCCTGTTGGATGCCGAGGTCCTCGTACACCGAAACGCTCGACGCGGACGCGAGACGTCGAGCGACTGCGCGCACGTCCCCTTCGCGCACACCCGCGACCGCACACGACTGCGCGATCGGAACCTTCGCGAGATGGGTGCGCAGCTCGTCGAAGCCGTTGGCATGCTCAGCAAGCCAGTCGACGTCGGCGAGGCCCTCCTCGATCAGGATCGCGAGCAGCGCGCCGAGGCACCATGCGTCGGTGCCCGGACGGACCTGCAGGTGGATGTCGGCCAGCTCCGCCGTCTCGCTGCGCCGGGGATCGATGACGATCAGCGAGCGCTCGGGATCGTTGACGATCGCGCGGAGGACGTTGCGCGCCCGCGGGAAGCCGTGCGACTGCCACGGGTTCTTGCCGACGAACATCGCGACCTCGGCGTGCTCGTAGTCGCCCGTCGTGTGGCAGCGAGGCCTCCCGAACAGCTGACCGTCGACCCAGAACTCCCCGGTCTTCTCCTGCGCCAACGCGTTCGAGCTGTAGACGACACCGAGCGCGCTGCGGGTCGCGCGGCCATACCCCCCACCGAGATGGTTCGCCTGCCCGCCGCCGCCGTAATAGAAGATCGACGCGCCGCCATGGGTGTCGCGGATCGAGCCCAGCCGTTCGGCGATCTCCGCGACCGCGGTGTCCCAGTCGATGCGTTCGAACGTGCCGTCGGCGCGCCGGCGCAGCGGAGACGTCAGGCGGTGGTGGCCGTTCTGGTAGTGGTCGAGCCGAAGCGCCTTCTCGCACGTGTAGCCCTGCGAGGTCGGATGCGCCTTGTCACCTCGCACCCGCTCGATGCGCCGGCCGTCGAGGCGCACCTCGATGCCGCAGTTCACGCTGCAGAGGATGCACGCGGTCTTGTGCCAGTCGTCGCTCACGCGCGACCTCCCGTTCGAGCGAGTTCTGTAGTTGAACTTACTCCCGAACGCGGGGGTCGTCCACGAAGCCGGCCTCCTTGTGGCTCCCGTCGCACAGTGGCTTGCGGCTCGACGCGCCGCAGCGGCACAACGCGACTCGGTTCCGGGTCTGCAGCGTGCCCTCGTCGCCCACATCGACGGGGATGCCGCCGGTGACCCACAACGGCCCGTTCACCATCACGCCGATCTCACTCGGGAGCCGTGGCTCGTTGTCGGCCTCGCCGTCGATCGAGTAGCTGATCGCGCCCGACGGGCATCGCTCCACCATCGCCACGAGCATCGACCGCACGGTCGTGTCGTCGGTCTTGCGCACCATCTTCCAGACGTTCGTGATCGTCGTGCCGCAGAAGCCCGCATGCACGCAGACATCGCGGTCGTCGTAGAGCGTCACTCCGGTGCCGGGGTACTCGGTCGGGACGCGGGTGCGCAGCCCGTCCTCGGCCTCGAACCCCACGCGGAGATGCGTGCCGTCGCAGAACGGCTTGCGCCCCGACTGGCCACAGCGGCACAGGGCGTACCGCTCCTTGTGGCCGATCTCGGGACCGACGTCCCACGCGATCGGCTCACCCAGCTCGGTCTCGACCTGGGCCTTGGCGACCACCGTCACGTCGCCGACCACGGCATACGGCCCGTTCGGCCGCACCGTGATGCGGGGCTCCGGGTTCTCGGACATCGCCCCGACCGTACCCCCGGCTCGGGATTGACGGTTCGGCGGTCACATGATCCGTTCAATCATCAATCCCGCCGGTCGTCAGGGGTCAGAGGCCGGCGACGGCAGCCTGCCCGTGCTCCTTGAGCACTTCGTTGAGGATCGTCAGGTCGAACAGCCCGCTCAGGTCGGGAACCTTCGGCAGCAACCCGACCGAAGCCGCATCCTTCGCCGACTGCAGCACGGACGACGCGACGGGATCGTTGGTGAACTTCATGTGGCCCCACGAGCTGCCGAGCAGTCCGTCCTTCATCCGCTTCCCTGTGATCGCTTCGATCTGGTCGTTGACCGTCTTCTGCGCGTCGAACTCTTGGGTGCGGATGTAGTCCTCGGCGTCGAGCTGGCCCTCGAGCAGCGACTTCACAACGTCGGGATGGTCGTTCAGGAACTTCACGCTCACGATGAGCTCGGTCGTGGCGAACCTGCCGCCGGGCCAGAGCGTCGCCTCGTCGACCAAGATCTTGCCGCCGCCTTCTTCGACGAGACGGCTCGCCCACGGCTCGGGCACCCACGCGCCTTGCACGGTGTTGGCCTTGAACGCGTCGAGCGTCTGGGAGTTGTCCTGCGGCCGGATCGAGACGTCGCCCCCCCCGCTCGTGTCCGCGCTGAGGCCGTTGTCCTTCAGATACGCGCGCAGCGCGACATCTTGCGTGTTCCCGAGCTGCGGGGTCGCGAGCACCTTTCCCTTCAGGTCAGCGGGCGAGTTGATATCTGGCTTGACCACGAGAAACGCGCCGCCTGAGGTCGCTCCCGCGACGATCCGAAGGGCTTGGCCGTTCGACTTCACGAAGCCGTTGACGGCAGGGTTCGGCCCGATGTATCCGGCATCGATCGCACCAGCGAACAACGCTTCGATCTCCGCTGGGCCCGCGTTGAAGATGGCCGTCTTCAACGTGACGTTGGGCCCGAGCGCCTGCGCGAAGAGCCCCTTGCCGACACCCACCAACGCCGTGGCGTGCGTGACGTTGGGGAAGAAGCCGAGCCGTAGCGTCACGTGCTGGTTGGAGGGAGCCTTCGTCGTCGGCGCCGCGGTCGGCGCGGGTGCCTTCGTGGTGGCCGGTGCCTTCGTGGTGGCCGGTGCCTTCGTGGTGGGGGCAGCGGTCGGTGCGGTCGACACCGCCGGCGCGCTGGAGGCCGGAGTCGCGCTCGTGCTCGCGGCCGCTGCGGTCGTCACGGCAGCCGCAGACGTCACCGGATCGGTCGCCGCGGCCGCCGTCGTGGCCGCGCTGGTCGGGGACGCTGCGACCACGGTGCCCCCGCTCGAGGCGCTGTCGTCACCGCCGCACGCCGCCGCGACCAGGGCGAACGCCATGAGGAGCGGGACGAGAATGACCATTGGGCGGCGGCGCATGGGGATTCTCCATAAAGTTGATCGGATTAGTCGGGTATTTCTAACCGGCGTCCGATCGGCACGCAAGAGCCAAGATCCGCTCGGCTTCGGCTCGGTCCTGCTCGCTGGGCTCCTGGCCCGAGTAGGCCGCCGCGGTCACGACGTCCGCGATGACCTCGAGCTCGGGATGAGGCAGCACCGTCTCACCGAGGGCCCGCACGTATGCGGCGGGAGTCTCCGAGGGCGCGCGTGCTCTCCCTCGCTTCGCGCCTTCCTTCTGCACCGACGCGTAGAAGCGCGACACCCACGGCTTCACCGGACGCGAGCGGCGACGGCGACGGCGACGCAAGAGCATCGAGACGCCAACCGCGGCGGCGATGACGAGCCCGATCGCGAGGAGCACTGGGACCAATCGCTTCACGATCCGCCCGAGGCGCGCCGCGGTCGAGTTCGAGTACTCCCCCGCGAGGGGCACGCTCGCCGTGGGATCGAAGCCCTGCCATCCGACGCCCGGGAACCAGACCTCGACCCATGCGTGGGCGTCCTTGCCTCGCACCGTGAATTCACCGCCGAGCAGTGACTCCTCGCCCGGGGCGAAGCCTGTGACCAGGCGCGCGGGCACACCGAGCGAACGCAGCATCACCGTCAGGCTGCTGGCGATCTGCATGCAGAAGCCCCGCTTGTCCACGAACAGGAACTGCTCGACCGTGTCGGCGCCAGCTGGCAGTGGTGGGATGTCGAGCGTGTACTTCGTGTTCTCGCCGAGCCACGACTCGAGCGCGCGGATCGCGTCGTATGTCGTCGGTGCATCCCCCGCGATCTGCGCCGCGAGTGCCGCCACCCGCGGAGTGGCTCCCCCACTCTGGACGTAGAGGCGCGCGAGATCGGGGGACATCCCCGAGGTACGCGGGTCGTTCGTGCGGAGGATCGACGTCGTGGTGAGCACGCGGTCGCTCGTCACGACGTACTGAGCGCCCTTCCCGAGCGGCGTTCGCAGCTGAAACGAGCCGTCGGACCTGACGTCGTAGGCATCCCTGGGCAGGTTCACGCCTTGGATGAGCGGCGCACCGAACACGACTCCGATCGCGGACGCCTCGACTCGGACCGCTTGACGCATGACGTCGAATTGGGGGACCGCGAGGCCGCCGTTGTCGACACCACCGCCCTCGAGATCTTCGGTGGGCCCGCTGGCGGTGAGGGCCGGTGACTGACTCCAGACACGGCCGTCGTACCGATCGAACGCGGCGCCGCGCCAGAAGTCGGGCGCGTCGGCCTTCACCCTCAGCACGACCGCGTTCGACAGCGTTCCCCGGGCGCCGGTGTCGAGTTGGTTGTCGAGCCCGACGTAAGGCGCCAGGTCGGAGCCGACCGACCCACCTGGGCGTCCGGGCCTGGACGACCCCCGCGCCGACAGCGCGGACGACAGGTCGAGGCTCGCCACGGCAGAGATCAACAGCGCGAGTAGGCACAGCAGCCCGACGACGGCCGCAGCCCCTCTGTCGAAGCGTCCGAGACGCAGGGGTTGCCTGCTCGTCGAGAGCCGGCGCTCCGAGCCCATGCGGCCGACTTCGATGCCCGCCCACGCCGTGATCGCGCCGACGACCCACAGCGCGACCCATCCGAGTCCTGCGCCCGACTTCGGAGATGCGTGGAAGGTGGTGACCACGAGCCCGACCGCGATGAGCGTGATCGCGAGCCAGGGCTCGAACCATCGCCAGAAGACGGCGACGAAGACGAGACCCAGCGTGAAGACCAACCCGAGCGTCGACAGCGCAGGGCCCGACGCGCCGGCTGCGGCAACCTGCACGATGAGAAGTCCGATGAGCGTGAGCGGCGATCTCGAGCGAGCTCCGCTCGTGCGAGGGACGCGTGATCAGTGCCACACGACGCCTTCCGCGGACACGACGAGGACGGGCACGCCGGCGGGACACGGAGGCGCGCCGGGGGCTGCCTCTGCCAGGCGGCGCTGCAACCCCACTGTGTTGACCATCGACGAGGCCGGCCCGTCGGGGCCCATCGCGGTGAGCGAGAGCTGGGCACCGGTCGCGAGGATCTGGCGCCCCGCCCACGCGGCGACACCGGCGACTCTCTCCCCGACGGGGCCGCGCTCCGCGCCGAGATCGACCAGAAGGTGCACCACGTGGGTGGCCGGGCGTTCGACCTCGCGCGTCACGAGCTTGCCCGTGCGCGCCGTCACCGACCACGCGACTCGACGAAGCGGATCGCCCGGCACGTACTCCCGCACGCTTCGCGTGATGTCGCCCTCGCCCGCGGCGACGACCGGTCCGGTCGGCAAAGGGCCAGTGCGAGGCGCGAGGTCGATCGGCTCGCGCAACGCGACCGGGCGAGGCCCGATCCACAGGGTGCGGCGCAAGTCGATCAGCCGCGAGCGCGAGTAGCCGAGGAGGCCGAGCGGTCCCCACGAGCACACCTCGACCTCGGCACGCGTGGCGACGCCGCGGAAGCTCGCGCTGCCAGGGAGGAACCCGACATCCGGTGGAAGGGCCGTGACCCATGGCGCGTCGGGGGACGAGCGCATCCGCACCGACACCGCCGACCGCAACCCGTTGATCGAGATCTCGACGCCCGCGGGCTCGCCGACGACAGTGTCGGTCGGGTTCTCGACGATCTGGGTCGACGCCTTGTGCACGACCACGATCGCCACGAGCAGGTTGCCCAAGGTCGCCGCCAACAACACCACGAACGCGAGGCGAGTCGCGTCTTCACCTGCTGGCCCCCAGATCCGCGCAAACATCAGCGCGACGCCGGCGGCGATGAGCAGTGCCGGCCGGGCATGGAGACCGGGGGCCGACGTCCTTCCCATTGGTTCAGACGCTCGGGACGGCGACTGAGGTGAGCATCTCGGCGACCGCCGCGCTCGCAGCGCTCAACCCGGTCGTCGTGTCGGCTTGCATCCGATGCGCGAGGACGGCGCTTGCAACCGTCTGCACGTCGTCCGGGGTGACGTAGGTGCGCCCCATCGTCGCGGCGCATCCCTTCGCGACGGCGAGCAAGGCCTGCGTCGCTCGTGGGCTGATGCCGCGATCGCCGGGCGAGCTGGGTCCTCCGATGCGCGTGGCCTCGGCGATGTCGAGCACGTACTCCTCGACTGCAGAGGCGACGTGCATCGCGGCCACCTCGCGTTGGCACCGCGCCAGCTCGCTCGGATCGGTCACCGCCTCGAGCGCGTCGAGCGCGCCGAGCCCACCGTTGCCTCTCAACAGCTCGCGTTCGACGTCTCGGCCCGGAAGGCCGAGAGAGACCGACACCGCGAACCGGTCGTACTCGCCCGCGATCAACGGGAACGTCCCAGCGTCGCCGAACGGGTTCTGGGTCGCGAGCACGAGGAAGGGCTCGGGCAGGTCGTGCTGCGAGCCGTCGACCGTGGTGTGGCCCTCGGCCATCGCCTCGAGGAGCGCCGATTGCGCGCGCGGCGTCGCCCGGTTGATCTCGTCGACGAGCAGCACGTGATTGAAGAGCGGGCCCGGACGGAAGTCCCAGTCGCGCCGTTCCTGGTCGAAGATCGTCACGCCGGTGATGTCGGCGGGAAGCAGGTCCGCGGTGCCCTGTACACGGCCGACGGTGCCGCCGATCGACCGAGCCACCGCCTTCGCGAGGAGCGTCTTTCCGACGCCCGGCGCATCTTCGATCAGCACGTGGCCGCGAGCCAGGAGGGCTGCCACCACGATTCGGACCTGCTCTCGCTTGCCGAGCAGGACGCGCTCGACGTTCGTCGCGATCGCGGCGCCCACCCCATCAGCAGTCATTGGGGAACGATTGTGCCCGTTACCAGGCCTCTCGCGGCAGCAGGTCGGGAAGGTTGTCGTCGTCGGCGATCGGCATCGCCATCAAGCCGGTCAGCACTTCGACGTCGTCTCTGAGCTCGGCCTCTTCGAGCAGTGCCTCGGAGCAGGCGATCAGATCGACCTCGAGCGTGCTGCGCATCCAGATGACGCGCGCTTGGGACGGCGACCGCAGCCCGATGAGCGCGAGCGAGGCGTCGAGGATCTCGGCGTCGGTTTCGAAGTCGACCGGCACCATCGCTGCCGGAACATCGCCCGCGGTCAACGCGTTCAAGCGAGTCACCGCCACGTCCATCTCGCGCAGGATCCGCGAGCGGCAGAACTCGGCGAAGCCGACGCCTACCGCGTTCCCGTGCGTCTCCTCGGTGAGCCCGCGCGCGGCGATGTAGCGCACACGGAGGTCTCGCGCCGGATCGGCATGGTGCAGCGCGTCCTTGCGACCTACGACCGTCGGGTCGAGCCCGGTGCCACTGATGTTCTTCCCGATCTTGTCGATCAGCAACAGGTCGATGTCGGTGAAGGGGATGGTGGCCATCCATCGCAGCGAGTCACCCAAGAGGTCGGGTTCGACATCGAGGATGCGCTCTCCTGCGATGGCTTCGATGCGCGCCGTCTGCTCATCGCCTCGCTCTACGAGCGCGACGCCCGCGAGGACATTGCCGCGCTCGACCACGATTGGCATCGCGTCGTTGATCACGTCCATCCAGCCGAGCTCGAACATCGCTCGGTGGTAGAGCGTGGCGCCTTCGAGCTTCCCGAGCCCGATGGTCGCCATCTTCGCGAGGCCGCTCTCGACGGGGCCGGTGAACATCGTGTGGGTCTTCACTCGGTTCACGACGACGACGTGATCGGCCTCTGCGGCTGCCGTCGCATAGAGGATCGGGAAGCCGAGCTTCGAGTCGGCGAGGGTCACCACGTCCATCCGCGCGTCGATCGGACAGCCGCAGAAGTCCTCCGTGATGCCAAACGACGCGAGGAGGTCGGTCTGCCCTTCGCGCGGTGCCGCCGCCGTGACTGCCCATCGCGGGCACGATGAACGGCACGGCGCCGAGACCGCTGAGATGGTCCACCGTCGCCTTCACCGCGACGGCGATGTTCGCGATGCCCCGACTGCCCGCGGTCACCGCGACGCGATCGCCTGCGCTCGCCCGCGATCCGAGGTCGAGCGACCGCAGCGCCTCGTCGACCCGCCCGGCCACGTCTTCGATCTTCGGGCCGCGCACCGACTGGCGGGCGAGGAAGAGAGAAGGAAGATCTCGAGCGATCGCGGGATGGTATCGCCGTAGCCTCGCCGCGATGCTCTACGGGCACCCAGCCGAGGTTCCTGCTGAACAAGGACCTCTCTCAGGAGCCCTGCTGGATGACGGAGATGAGGCTGACACCGCCCTCGTCGTAGATGCCCTCCGGGCTCGCGCGCACGACCTCGTCGAGCCGATGGGCGTCGTCGCCGACGAGGATCCGCCACTTCCCCGCCTTCACTGCGTCGAGGATGATCGTCGCCGCCTGAGCGGCCGACACCGGCGCCATGGACTTGAAGCCCTCGCCGAGCATCTTCATCATCCCGCGGATGTCGTCGTCGCTCATCGACTGCACTGGCATGCCACGCTTGCCCATCTGCACCCGTGCCTCAGCGAGGTCGTCGGCGGTCATCTCGTCGGGCTCCGCACCACCGAGCACGCGGCGGCTGTTCGACACGATGTCGGTGCCGATGTGCCCCGGCATCACGACGGCGACCTTCACGTGGGGTGCGTTCACCCTGAAGTCCTCGATGAGCGCCTCGGAGAAGCCCTTCACCGCGAACTTCGCCGCGGAGTATGCGGTGTGCGGGTTGCCCGGGCCGAGCGACGCCCAGAAGCCGTTCACGCTGCTCGTGTTCACGAGGTAGCCATCGTCGCTCGCGACGAGCAACGGCACGAACGCGCGAGCGCAGTTGTAGACGCCGCCCCAATCGATGCCGAACACGCGGTCCCACTCCTCGCGCTTGCCGGTGATGAACGACCCGCCACCGCCGATGCCGGCGTTGTTGAAGAGCAGGTTGATGTGGTCGGTCTCGTGCTCCTTCACGACGTCGTCACGGAAGCGGTCGACCTGCGCGACATCGGCCACGTCGCAGAGGTGGGTCGTGATGCGAGCGCCCGCGGGCGCCTCGTTCGCGGCTCGCTTTGCCGTCTCGGCGAGCGTCTCGGAGTGGACATCACACGTAGCCACGGAGCATCCCTGGGCCGCGAGCTGCACGACGAGCTCGGCCCCCATGCCCGTGCCGCCCCCGGTGACGACCGCGACCTTGCCGTTGAACGACTCCATGACATCCCCCTCTTGTCGAGGCCGCGACCTTATCGACCGCGGCTCAGCGCCGGTCGACGAGAAACGGGAAGCGCGCGCGGGTGTCGGCGACCACGGCCGGGTCAACGTCTCCTACGAGCACCGCCTCGCGATCGTCGCCGACCACGACCTCCTCGCCGAACGGACCGATGATGGCGCTGTCGCCGCTGTAGTCGAGGCCGTCGCCCGACCCGACGCGGTTCACCGCCACGACGTACGCCTGGTTCTCGATCGCGCGTGCCCGCACCAGCGTCATCCAGTGTGAACGACGCGACGCCGGCCAATTCGCGACCACGACGTAGCAGTCGGTGTCGGACGCGAGCGGCCAGAACTCGTCGCCGAACCGGAGGTCGTAGCAGACGAAGAGGCTCAGCCTCACGCCTTCGACCATCACCGTGACGTGCTTGTCGCCGGCCTCGTAGTGGTAGTGCTCTCCCGCGAACGAGAACGGGTGGATCTTGCGGTATCGCAGGATCGTGCCGTCGGGACCTGCGAGCACCAGGCAATTGGACGGGACGCGTCGCGCCTGTTCGCGACTTCGGGCAGCGAGCCGCACACCCAGAGGTCGTTCTGTGCGGCCTGCTCGACCAGGAACGCGCTGCTGCGCCCTCCCGCCGGCTCGGCGATGCGCTCCGCGGCCATCGAGAAGCCGGTCGAGTACATCTCGGTCAGCACGGCGAGGCGCGCTCCCTGCGCAGCCGCCTCGCTGATGAGGCTGGCGAGGCGAACGAAGTTCGCGCCGGGGTCCTCCCACACGATGTCGTGCTGGATCGCGGCGACCTTCACGCTGCCTCCCTGCCTGGTCTACCTAGCGAGCTTCTGCAACCGAGCGACAGCGTCGTCGATCACGTCGAGCTTCTTGCAGAACGCGAAACGCACGAGAGGCGATCCTGCTTCTACGTCGTCGTAGAACACCACGTTCGGCACGGCGACGACGCCGCACCGCTCGGGCAACGACCGACAGAAGGCGTACCCGTCGTGCTCGCCGAGCGACCGGATGTCGACAGTGACGAAGTACGTGCCCGCCGACGGGTACACGGTCAGCCCCGCGCTCATGAGCCCCGCCGAAAGCCGGTCGCGCTTCTCGCGCAGCTCGAGCCCGAGGGCGTTGATGCGCTCGTCGGGCAGGCGAAGACCGACGGCGATCGCCGGCTGGAACGGCGCTCCGTTCACGTACGTGAGGAACTGCTTCGCGGTGCGAATCGCCCGCACGAGCGGGGGCGACGCGCAGACCCACCCGATCTTCCACCCCGTGCACGAGAACGACTTGCCGCCGGAGGAGATCGTGACGACGCGGTCGCGCATGCCGGGCAACGTGGCGAGTGGGATGTGCGCACCGTCGAACACGATGTGCTCGTACACCTCGTCGGTGACTGCGATGAGGTCGTGCTCGAGGCAGAGCGCGGCGATGACCTCGAGCTCGTCACGCGACAGGACCTTCCCCGTCGGGTTGTGCGGTGAGTTGATGAGGAGGAGCCGCGTCCGCGGCGTGATCGCAGCGCGGAACGCATCGGGGTCGAACGTGTAGCCGGGGGGCGTGAGCTGCACGAGGCGATGCGTCGCTCCCGCCATCGCGATGCACGCGGAGTACGAGTCGTAGTACGGCTCGAAGGTGACGACCTCGTCGCCGGGCTCGCACAGCGAGAGCAGGGCCGACGCGATCGCCTCGGTCGCGCCGGCGGTCACCAAGATCTCGGTGTCGGGATCGAACTGCAGCCCATACCAATGCTGCTGATGCTCGGCGATCGCGAGGCGGAGATCGGCGATGCCGGGTCCCGGCGGGTACTGGTTCTCGCCCCGCTTGATCGCGTCGATCGCGGCCTGCATCACCTCGGGAGGGCCGTCGGTGTCGGGGAAGCCCTGCCCGAGGTTCACCGAGCCGGTCTCGACCGCGAGCGCGGACATCTCGGCGAAGATCGTGGTGCCGAAGCCTTGGAGGCGCGACACCAGATACGGCACACGGTCGCTCACCTGCCGCACCTTAGAGTCGCCGGATGACCCGGCTCATCGATTGCAGCCACGAGATCGTCGACGCGATGACGACCTATCCGGGCCTCCCCGGACCGGCGATCACCACGCACTTGAGCAGGGAGGACACCGCGGCAACGGATGGCGCCGGGGATCTCGTTCCAGATCGGCCGCATCGACATGGTCGCGAACACAGGCACCTACATCGACAGCCCGTGGCACTTCCACGCCGATGGCGCGGACCTCGCCGGGCTCGCACTCGCGCAGACCGCCGACCTCCCGGCGGTCGTCGCGCACGCTCACCGGCGTCGCCGGAGGGATCGGGCTCGACGCGTTGCCCACCGGCCCGCTCGAAGGCCATGCCGTGCTCTTCCACACCGGCTGGGATCGCCACTGGCGCACGCCGCAGTACGGCGAGTCCGCCCCTCACCTGACGCGCGCCGCTCGTCGAGCGGCTGGTCGCGGAGGAAGTGGCACTGGTCGGCATCGATTCGGTGAACATCGACTCGATCGAAGACCTCACGAGGCCCGCACACCACGGGTTCCTCGGCGCCGGCATCCCGATCGTCGAGCACCTCACCCATCTCGACGAGCTGCCCGAGCGGGGCGCGCGGTTCTTCGCAGTCCCACCCAAGATCAGCGGCTTCGGCACGTTTCCGGTCCGTGCATTTGCGATCATCCCCGAATGAGAGGAATCACAGAATGAGCAGACTTCCCGCCCTCCACCGCGACGACCTCGACGAAGCCGGCCAGGCCCTCTGGGATCAGATCGTCTCGACGCGGTCGGCCGCGGTCGTCGACGAGCACGGAGGGCTTCGCGGCCCGTTCAATCCGTGGGTGCACGCGCCGGAGGTCGGCAGGCGTGCCGCGGACCTCGGTGCGCACCTTCGGTTCGGGGTGTCGGTCGAACGCAGGCTCCTCGAGCTCGCGATCATCACCGTCGGCGCGCACTGGAAGGCGGAGTTCGAGTGGTGGGCGCACGTGCCGATGGCCCGGGAGCATGGCGTGAGCGAGCCGGTGATCGAAGCGATCGGCCGCGGTGCAGACACCCACGTTCGAGCACGACGACGAGCGGATCGTCCACGCGGTCGCATCGCAGCTGTGTGCCGACGGACATGTCGACGCGAAGACCTACGCCGAAGCGCAGGCGCTGCTCGGGGATAGAGGCCTCGTCGAGCTCGTGACGCTGTGTGGCTACTACGTGCTCGTGTCGTTCACGTTGAACGCGTTCGACATCTCGTTGCCCCCCGGGAGCAAGCCCGCGTTCTCCTGATCGCGCCGAGGGAGCCGGGGCGGAAGCTGCAGCACCCGTGCGGCGAGCGCCACGACGCCGAGGGGGACGATCACCGCGACGATGCGTTGCGCCAACCCCTCGACGGGGGTCTCGGTGAGGGCGACGCTCGCGATGGCGCTCAGCGCGACGACGACGCCGAAGATGCGGCGTCGGGCGCGCGAGGTCACGCCATCGGTCGGTGACGCGCATCCGGTGCGCCAGTACGAACGGAGCGGCGACGGTGGCCAGCGCCGCGATGAGGGCGGCGGCGGAATGGACCTTCCCGTGCCACGACGCGGTCGCGGTGGCGATCGAGCAGCCGTTGTCCGCGGCACGACAGTCGAGCCGGAAGAAGGCGTCGCTCACGTCGTCGAGGCCGGCGAGCGAGAGCGCGACGAGCCACGCCCCGAGGCCCAGCTCGGGCCGCAACGCCACGAGTGCGAACACGATCGTCACGGCGCCCGACAAGCCACAGGTCACGAGGACGATCGCGGGATGGTGCGCGGTGAGCGCGCCGAGGTCGCTGATGTCGTCGGACGTGACCGAGTAGCCGTGCCGCTCGATCACGCCCGCGAACACCCATCCGGCGAGGCACGCCAGCTGGGCGACGATCGCCCCCACCGCCAGGCGCCTCGACCACATCAGGCTCGGCTCACCTCCGAGCCAGGTAGACCGCGTCAGCCGGGTCGCCGGGAGCGACCTGCACCTCGACCGAGGTGAAGCCGGCCTCGGCGAGCAGCTCGAGGGCGAGCTTCTCCGCGAAGACCGTGCCGATCCCCGCCCCGCCGTGAGCGAGCGACACCGTCATGCAGTGAAGCGTGCTCGCTGCGTAGAGCAACGGCGCCATCGGGTTTCCGATGTTGTCCTCCAGAGAGTCCGCGCCATGTGGCTCCTTCATGAAGAAGACCCCGTCGGGAGTCAGCGCACGGTGGATGTTCGCGAGCACCGCGCGCGGGTCGACCTGGTCGTGCACTGCGTCGAACACGAAGATGAGATCGAACGGCGTGCGAACGTCGAGCCGTGCGGCGTCGGCGACCTCGAACGTCACGTTGGTGAGCTGCGCTCCCGCCGCCTCCGCTCTTGCCCGTCCGATCGCGCCGTCGTCGAGGTCGTAGCCGACGAAGGTCGACGCGGGGAATGCCCTCGCCAGCACGACGAGGGCGTGTCCGGTGCCGCAAGCGACGTCGGCGACACGGATGCCCGCCTCGAGCCCGTCACGCAACCCGGGGACCAGCGGAATGTAGACATCGACGAGGAAGCCGTCGTACTGCACCCGGCTGATGCTGTCCATCACGTCGGTGAACTCGGGCCGGTACTCGGAGTACGGCACACCGCCGCCCTCGCGGAATGCCCGCGCGACTTGTTGCACGTGCTTGCCGAGGTGGGTGCCGAACGCAGCCATGGGCGCGAGGTTCATCGGTCCGTCCGTGAGCATCGCGGCGTGCGAGAGGGGAAGCGTGTAGGTGGCAGTGGCGGGGTCGTAGTCGAAGATGTTCCCGGTCACCATCGAGCCGAGCCACTCGCGGACATAGCGCTCGTGGAGTCCGGCTCGATCTGCGAGCTCCTGACTCGTCGCCGGTCCCTGTCCAGCGGCCGTGAACAGCCCGGTGCGGTGGCCGATGTCGATCATGTAGTTCAGCATCGAGCCGGCGTAGATCGACACGAGCTGACCCGCGAACTGCTCCATCTCGGTCGGGTCGAACACAGCGGTCTCGGTCATGTGGGCCTCCTTGGTCACAGGTCTCGCCTGTGAGCATCGTCGGAGAGGCCGCTCGCGGCATCCGTGAGACTACGAGTCCTAACCGAAGGAACGGGTCGCGACTGTCGCTAGCTGCGCCCGGTTCCTTGCGCCGAGCTTGGCGAGCAGCGACGACACGTGCGCCTCGACAGTGCGCACCGAGACGTACAGCCGGTCGGCGATCTCCGCGTTGGGCAATCCCTCGCCGAGCAGGCGCAGCACATCGGACTCCCGCGCCGTGACGCCGGCCGCCGCGAGCTCGTCGGGGACCGGAGCCTGCGCCCGACGGCGGCGCGGGACAGGCCCGCCCGCGTCGCGGAGCGCCTGCCGGACGCGGTCGGCGTCGAGCGTCGCCCCTCCGCCTCGTAGAGGTCGAGCGCCTCGCGCAGCCACCGGACCGCTGCCTCGGCCCGCGATGAGCTCCGCGGCAAGGAGGCGCATGAGCGCGATGTCGAGCGGCATGCTCCCGGAGCCGCTCGAAGCGCTGTCGATGCCCTCCTCGTCGCCGATCGAGCAACGCCGATCGCCGCCGCCAAGACGACCGGCCGGCCGTACCAGCGCGCGAGGTCGGGCATCTGGCGCGCCTCCTCGAGAGCGACTCGCCGCCTCGACTCGGTCTGCCCACCGCGGCGAGCGCCCACACCCGCCAGCACAGCGAGTCGACGGGCACCACGCCAGGCAGGGCTTGGAGGATCTCGCGCGAGACGTCGAGCCAGGCCAGGGCCTCGTCATACCGGCCGGCCCGGAATGCGATGTCAGCCCTGATGCTCGACGTGTGAAGCCGAAGGTCGGTCGTGTCCATCAGCGCCTCGGCCTCGGCGAGCATCTCCTCGACTCCTTCGTCGTCGCGTAGCTGCTCGTCGCGGCGGACATCACGAGCAGGTAGGCGAGCTGATCGAGACGCAGCGCCCGGCACGTGGCGACCGCGTCGGCCAGGACCGCCGCCGAGGCCGGGAGGTCTCCTTGGATCCCGAGCGCGATCGCGAGGTTCTCCTGCGCCCAGCCGAGCTCGACGAGCGCTCCCGCCTCTCGTGCGAGCTCGACGGCCTCGTACAGCCGATTCGGGGGCTCGCCGGCGAACAGCTCGACCTTGCCGAGCTGGACGACGGCACGGAGCTGCGCTTGCGTGCGCCCTGCGGCAAGTGCCTCCCGCGCCTGGCGCTCCCACGCGGCCTTGGCCTCGTCTCGGTCGCCGAGGAAGTCGTGCGCACGACCTTCGAGGTCGAGCGCTGAGAGCTTCAGGTCCTGGTCCGACGCCGCGTCGGCGTAGACGGTCCGAGCGATGTCGAGCGCGCGCTTCGCATCGCCCCGCACCAGGGCAGCCCGTCCCGACGTGATGCGCATGGCCTGCGTGAGTGCACCGGCTTCGCTCGCGGCGGCGAGGATCTGCTCTGCGACCTCAGGCCGGCCCAGCTCGACGGCGCACTCGGCCATCCGGCCGTCTCGCGACGGTGAAGGACCATGCTCCGCTGTCGTCGCGGTGTCGAGCTCGAGCGCCTCACGCCAACGGCCTTGTGTCGCGAGCGAGCGCGCCAACGCGTCCGCTGCTCCCTCACGCGCCGTTGGTGACCGTGCGAGGGACATCGCCTCACGCGCGGCTTGCTCGGCGCCGAGCAATGCAAGCGACGCGACTCGAGCGAGCGCAGCCGCAGTCAGCGTCTCGGACGCCTCGTCGTTCGCCCCGACAGCGCGCAGGTGGCTGGCACGACGTTCGAGTCGGACAGCCTCCGCAAAGGCGTCGCTCGACGGGCGGTCGAGGGCCGCCGCGGCGCGACGGTGCATCGTGTCGACGACATGGGGGACTGTCGCGTCGAGGACCGCCTCTCGGAGGATCGCGTGGCGAAAGGCGATCACGCCGGCGCTCGTCTCGAGCAACCCGCTGCGAATGGCGGCAGCGAGCGCGGCGCCCACGACCGCATCGTCGGCCTCGGCGACCTCGACCATCAGCGCGGGATCGAAGTCGCCCACCACGGCGCCGGCGACGATCACGCGCCGGTGCTGGGGTTCGAGACCGCTGAGGCGCGCATCCGTGAGCTCGCGGATGGTCCGCGGCACCGTGGCGTCGCCGTCGCGCCACGTGGTCGCTCCCTCGTGCACTGCGACGGTGCCGGCGCGGACGTGCGCGAGCACCACCTCCTCGACGAGGAGGGGCACACCGTCGGTCCTGCCGACGATGTCGCGGACGAGCGCCTCGGGCGGATGCGCGTCGAGCAGCGCGGCGACGAGGTCCGCGACTCCCGCCGAACCGAGCGGCTCGAGCTCGACGACGGTCGCGGATCCTTCCCTTCCCAACGCCGACACCGCCTCGTCCGCGAGGGACGACGGGCCCGAACGCATCGCGCCGATGATCGCAACACCCGGGATCTTGGCCTGAACGAGGTGACGCATCGCCTCGAGGCTGGCGACGTCGGCGGCATGCATGTCGTCGAGAAGCACGACTGCCCCACCCGCGCTCCCAGCGATGCGAGCGAGCAACCTCGCGATCCCTTCCAGAGCGAGCAGATGCAGCTGCGGCCCGTCCAGCTGGATCGAGTCAGCTGGCACGGGCCACTCCGGTACGACGAGCCCGAGCCCGCGATCGAACGGGGGGATCGGAACAACATCGTGCGCGCGCAACCACGAACGCAGCACTTCGGTGAACACGCTGAAGGGTGCGGGGGTGACGATCGGCGCTCGACCCGACAGCACGGTGACACCGGTCTGGCGAGCGAACGTCGCCACCTCGGCGAGCAGCCGGGTCTTGCCGACACCGCCCTCACCGACGAGCACGATGGAGGTCGTCTCACCCGCTCGCGCGCCTCGAGCGGCGCCGCGAAGCAGCTCGAGCTCATCCTCCCGGCCGACCACCACCGAGGCCCTCGCCGACGATCTCACCCCCGAGGTCACCGTTTCAGTTTGGTGCCACTAGCACCCGTGCTTCCACGGATGTCCGCACCGGCCCCCGGGGTGCATCATCCAGGACATGACGTTCGAAGAGATCCTGCCCAAGGTCATGCAGTGGAGCACGGCTGCGGAGGCGCTCGGTGCGCTCGGCGCCCATCTCACCCTCACGCAGTCGGGCGCAGACGCCCCGCCCGAGGTGGCCGAGGCACTTCGCAAAGTGCTCGACGCCGCTGGCCTCACGGGCATCGACCAGCTGCCGCCACCTCAGCAGGCAATCGTGGCGAGCCTCGCGAAGCTCTACCTCCATCAGGCGGCAGAGCTCGTCGAGGCGCCTGGCCGCGCGACAGGCTGGACGTTCACCGATCCCGTCATCCTCGACGGCTGGGGCCGGGGCTCGATGATGGTGCCGCCGGTCATCAAGGCGGCGCATCCTGACCTCTCCGACGTGACGAGCTTCCTCGACGTCGGCACGGGGGTCGGCCTGCTCGCCGTGAGCGCAGCGAGCGTGTGGCCGTCGACGACGATCGTCGGCATCGACGTATGGGACCCGTCGCTCGAACGGGCACGGGCGCACGTCGAGGGCGCGGGCCTCGGCGACCGGATCTCACTGCGCAAGCAGGCGATCACGGAGCTGTCCGACACCGAGTCATTCGACTGCGCGTGGGTGCCGACGTTCTTCCTGACCGAGGCCGACCTCGAGAAGGCGCTGCCCTCGGTTGTCGGGTCTCTCGTTCCAGGCGGTTGGATCGTCCTCGGCCTGATGCACGCACCGCCGGACCCCCTGGCTTCGGCGATCTTCGAGCTGCGGACGGTGAGAGGCGGCGGATGCGTGCTCACCGCCGACCGTGCGATCGAGCTGCTCGAGGCCGCCGGTGCGACCGCGGCGCACTCGGTGCCGCCGCAGCCGCCGAACCCGCTGGAGCTCGTGATCGGCCAGCGCCCTCGTTGAGCGTTTCGTCACCAGCCGGCGTCATTGCGCCGCTGGTGACGAAACCCCCCTGGACTTCGCGTCGAGATACGTGGCGAGGTGGTCGCCGAGGTCGTTGGCGTCGTCAGCCGCGCCGTCGATGAGCGTCGACTTCCGCCGGCGGAGGAATGGCATGCCCATGACGTACATCCCCGGCGCTTCGTCGACGACCCCACCGTCGTGACGGATGTAGCCCTTCGCGTCGACGACGGGGATGTCCAGCCACGAGTAGTCGGGACGAAATCCGGTCGCCCAGATGATCGTCTGGAACCGGCCCTTGGTCAGGTCGAGCATCAGCGGCGGATCGTCTTCGACCCGAGTCGGCTCGAAACGATGGGGTGGCTCGATCTCGCGGTCGACCGCGTTGTCGGTCGCCCACTCGTCGATCGTGTCGAGAAGGCGACCGAGCTTCAGGTCGGCGAGGGCGCATTGGTTGCGCAGCGAGCCCGAGAACTGTGCCTTGCCCTCTTCGCTGACTCCGGCGAACTTGCCGACGAGGCTCACGCCGATGTCGGTGAGCGCGTTGAGGTCGATCGTGCGGCGATCGCGCGTGCCGGCGAGCTGGAACGACGGCAGGCGGCGTACGCGCGATCACGTCGTCGACGTCGGTGTACATCTCGTCGTTCAGCCCGGTGACGTCCATCCACCACTGGATGTCCATGCCTCGGTACACGCGCGGCGCCCGCACGTGACCGCCCACCGCCACGGTCACCTGCCGGCCTGAGCGCTGGATCTCGTCCGCGAGCTGGATGCCCGTCGCTGCCGCGCCGACGACGAGCACGCCCCCTTCTTCGAGCTGGCCCGGTGTGCGGTACTGAGACGGCGTGATCTGCGTGACGCCAGGGGGGACCAATGCGGCGACAGCGGGGATGTGCGCGATGTTGCAGTGCCCCGACGCGAGCACGACGGTGGGCGCTCGCCACTCGCCCTGGTCGGTCTCGACGACGAAGCCGTCGTCGGACCGCCGGAGCGAGGTGACCGTCGTGTTCGTGTGCAGCGGCGCGCTGATCGCGTCGGCGTAGCCCTCGATGAACGAGATCACCTCGGGCATCGTCATGTAGCCGTCCGGGTCGTCACCGTCGTACCGGTAGTCGGGCAGCCTGCTCTGCCAGTTCGGCGTGAGCAACGTGAGCGAGTCCCAGCGCTCGGTCTTCCAGGTGTTGGCGACGGTGCCACGCTCGAGCACGACGTGGTCGATGCCGCGCTTCGCGAGGCAACGACTCATCGCGAGCCCAGCGTGGCCCGCGCCGATGACGACTGCGGTCGTGGAGCGGGAGGTGCTCAGGCGACCTCGACCCTCACGTTGGTCGGGTTGGCGATGATGTCGTACACCGCCGACCGCTTCTGCGACTGCGCGACGAGCGCCTTGATGTCCTCGGGCGAAGCGTCGGCGTCGATCTTGTACGTCACCTTGATTCCGCTGAACCCGTTGCGGACGTCGCTGTCCATGCCGAGGATGCCGCGGACGTCCATGTCGCCCTCGAGCGTCGCCGACACCGACTTGAGCTGGATCTCGCGGTTCTGAGCCACCGCGGCCACACCGGCGGTGAGGCAGCTGGCCAGGCCGGCGAGCACCATCTCGACCGGGGTCGCACCGTTGTCTTCCGAAGCGAAGATCTCAGGATGATCGGCTTCGAACGTGAACGTCGTCTTGTGGCTCTGCTCGCCCCCGAGGCCGAAGAAGCCCTTCACTGACGTCTGGCTATGGGTCCCGTTCACCCACTTGCACTCGGCCCGCCACGTGAACTGCGCGGCCTCAGGTGCCTGGGAGAGTGCTTCGCGTGCGCCGAGGAGTGCCTCGACGTTTACGCCGTTGTCGACAGGAGTTGCGGTCTGGGCCATTGATGCTCCTTCACTACTTGCTGGTCTCGGGTTCCACCGGGAGAGTCCCTCCGAGACCGCATACGTTACGCGCGAGTTCTCGACGGCGAACAGGGCCGCGGGGTGTGAATCTCCTGGGAGATCGGTCACACCGTGAGCTCGAGGCCCTCCAAGTCGCCGGAGGCTCGCCACGATTCCCACATCTGCACGAAGGCGATCGGCGCCTCCGCCGTAGGGACCGTCGCGGAACGCTCGCTGGTTCGGATGGCCCTCGTTGTTGTAGTAGCCGGGCGTGCACGACTCGAGGAACTCCTGCGTTGATCTGGGCCAGCTCGACGATCGTCTGCACCCACGCCGTCCTCGGCCTCCTGCGACGGCCTCGATGACGCGTGATGTCGTTGTCGCGCGCGTGCGCGCAGGATGTAGGCGAGGTGCCGGCCTGCTCGTCGAGCATGTGCGGGAAGTTCACCGTGAACCCCGACTGCACGATGCTGAAGATGAAGCAGGTTCGGGAAGCCGCGGATGTGCATGCCGTGGAACGTCGACGCGCCGTCGGCCCACTTCTCGCTCAGCGTCACGCCGTCGCGGCCGATGCAGCTCGTAGCCGGCGCGGCGGGTGTAGTCGGTGCCGACCTCGAAGCCGGTCGCGAAGATCAGGCAGTCGAGCTCGTACTCGACGCCGTCGACGACGACGCCGCGTCTCGGTGATGCGCTCGACGCCCCTGGCCGTCGGTGTCGACCAGCGTGACGTTCGGCCGGTTGAACGTCGGCGAGGTACTCGTCGTGGAAGCACGGGCGCTTGCAGAACTGGCGGTAGTACGGCTTCAGCGCCTCGGCGGTCGCCGGGTCCTGCGACGATCGCGTCGACGCGGGCGCGGATCTGCTCCATCTTCTCGAAGTCGGCCGAGCTCCATCGTGCTGGCGAGCGCTCTCGGCGGTGAGCTCGCCGGCGCTCGCCGCTGCGGATCATGAGCAGCAGCTTGCCGATGATGTCGGTCCAGCCGTCGTTGACGAGGTCCTCGGCCTGCGAAGCCGCCGGACACGAGCGTGTTGAAGTTGTCCATGCGGCTGCTGCTGCCAGCCGGGCTCGAGCGACTGCCGCCCACTCCGGATCGGTCGGGCGGTTGTCGCGCACGTCGATCGACGACGGCGTGCGCTGGAAGACGTAGAGGTGCTCGGCCGCCTCGCCGAGGTGCGGGATCGCACTGCACCGCGGTGGCGCCGGTGCCGATGATGCCGACGCGCTTGTCGTGCAGGCCGGTCGAGGTTCCCGTCGCTGTCGCCGCCGGTGTAGTCGTAGTCCCAGCGGCTGGTGTGGAACGTGTGGCCCTTGAACGTCTCGATGCCGGGGATGCCGGGCAGCTTCGGCCGGTGCAGCGGGCCGTTGGCCATGCACGACGAAGCGGGCGCGCATGCGCGTCGCCGCGGTTGGTGCGGACGATCCAGCGCGCCGCGTCCTCGTCCCAGCGCGAGCTCGGTGACCTCGGTCTGGAAGCAGCGCGTTGCGGTAGAGGTCGAAGTGCTCGCCGATCGCGCGGCTGTGCGCGAGGATCTCGGGCGCGTGCGAGTACTTCTCCTTCGGGACGTAGCCGATCTCCTCGAGCAGCGGCAGGTAGATGTAGGACTCGACGTCGCACATCGCGCCCGGGTAGCGGTTCCAGTACCAGGTGCCGCCGAAGTCGCCGCCCTTCTCGATGATGCGGATGTCGTCGACGCCGGCCTGGCGCAGCCGGGCGCCGGCGAGCAGGCCGCCGAAGCCGCCGCCGATGATCGACGACGTCGACCTCGTCGGTGAGCGGCTCGCGCTCGATCGGCGCGACGTACGGATCCTCGAGGTAGTGGGCGAAGTCGCCCGCCATCTCGACGTACTGGTCGTTGCCGTCCGGCGCGGAGGCGCTTGTCGCGCTCCTGCGCGGTACTTCGTCCCGCAGCGCGTCGGGGTCGAACGAGCGCGTGGGTTCAACGATGGTTGGTTCGGTGTCCGTCGACAAGGTCGGTCCCCTCCGGCCGTGTGGTTACTGGCCCGCCATCGTACGGCACGCCCCTGGGTCTATGGTCCGCCGATGGTCGCCTACGGCATAAAGACCCCTCCCCAGCACGGCACCTGGGAGGAGTTCCTCGCGGTCTGGAAGGCAGCGGACGACATCGACCTGTTCGAGTCCGCATGGACGATGGACCACTTCTACCCACTCACTCCGCCCATGGACGGCACGCACCTCGAGAGCTGGACGATGCTCGCGGCGCTCGCTGCCCTCACCACGAGGCTGAGGCTCGGTTGCATGGTCAACGGCATGCACTATCGCCATCCCGCGGTGACGGCGAACGCGGCGGTGACGGTCGACCACATCTCCAAGGGCCGGTTCAACCTGGGATTGGGTGCCGGGTGGTTCGAGCCAGAGTCGAATGCGTACGGCATCCCGCTCGGCAGCTTGAAGGAACGGTTCGACCGCTTCGACGAAGGTGTCGAGGTCATCTCTTCGCTGTTGACGAACGACTCGACGACGTTCTCCGGCCGCTACTACACACTCACCGACGCGCGCTGCAACCCGAAGCCGTTGCAGTCACACCTCCCCATCGTCATCGGCGGGAAGGGTCCGAAGCGCACGCTCCGGGCAGTGGCCCGCTGGGCTGACCATTGGGATGTCGCGGGCGCACCCGACCCGGTCGAGTGGAAGGGCCTCAACGAGGTGTTGATCTCGCACTGCGAGGCGATCGGACGTGATGATCGGCAGATCAAGCGCTCGGTCCACGTCATGTGGCCGGCCGACGCGGACCCGAGCGAGCTCGCCGGTCGTGCGGCGGCGTTCGCGAGCGAAGGGGTCGAACTCGTGATCTTCTCGATGCGCGGTCCCTATGAGGTGCGCCTCGTCGAGCCCCTCGCCAACGCCTTGTCGCGCGCTTGACGGACCGACTCGGTCGCGGCTCTGCCCGCGATTCGAATCGGCTCGGGTGACCGCGTCGCGCGGCTCAGCAGAAACGCACCTTCGATCGCGCAGAAGAGCTCGACTGCGAGTTCGCGCGCTCGACGACGAGGGATGCCCGCTTCGGTCATCCGGTCGGTGAGGACCTCGAGCCAGGACTCGAACGCCGCGGCCGACGCGCGTCGCATCGGCTCGCTCGTCGATGCCGTCTCGAGTGCCATCGTCGCGACGGGGCACCCGTCCGCGTAGTCGGTCTCCGCGATCATCAACGCTGCGCCTTCGAAGAAGTCGCTCGTCGCTCGGACGACGTTGCCGCCGGGAAGGAAGAATTGCTCGACGAGCTCCCGGTAGACATCGCCGCCCGCATCGAGCACGGCGACGCCGAGCTCTTCCTTGCCGCCGGGGAAGAAGTGGTACAGCGATCCGTACGGCGCGTCACTGGCCGCGAGGATCGACTTGAGCCCGGTGGCCGCGAAGCCCTGGCGCCGGAAGAGCTCGGACGCCGCGAGGAGGATCCGTTCACGGGTTGACGTGGTCACCGACATGCTCGTATCGTACTCGCTAGAGCGATCTATCTAGCGCGGACCCAGAGAGCGGGACATGTACAAGGCAACCGTCCGTCGGATGATCCGCCACACGATCAAGTCGTTGAACGAGGGCGACTACGGGCCCGCCCTCCGGATGTTCGCCGACGACGCCACGCTCGCGTTTCCGGGCGACAACAGCTGGGCGAACCAGTTCCGCCCTACCGCGCTCGGGCGCGAGGCATTCGCCACCCACCGGGGCCGAGCCGAGCTCGAGGCGTTCTTGCAGCGCTACGTCGCCCACGGGCTGCAGATGGAAGCCGAAGACATCCTCGTGAACGGTCCACCCTGGAACATGCGCGCCGCGGCGCGAGTGCATCACGCGGTCACGGGTACGGATGGCCACGACGTCTACGCGAATCGCGCGGTGTTGTTCGTCAACGCGCGGTGGGGGAAGATCCGCGCCCAGGAAGACTACGAAGACACCACGCGCGTCGCAGCGTACGACGAGGCAATCGGCTCGACGACAACCGCGTCGCCGGCTGCCACTTGACCAGGCTCGAGCACCCAGGCGTATGCGCGGCTCCAACCCGGATGGGGCGCGTGACCCATGCGATGGAAGTCACGATCGAGGAACCACTGCGCGTTCTTCGCGCAGGGGTCGGTGAACGCGGAGATCTCGAGGAGGGCCTCACCGACACGCATCCGGACACCCGGTCTGATCGTGATCCAGTCGATGCCCGAGACCGTGATGTTCTCGCCCGCTGCACCCGGATGGATCGGGTGGCCCTCTTCGCGTAGCGCGTCGATGACCTCCGACGACCAGAGGCACACCGCCTGGAACGGCCGCCCGTGGAGCCGCCGCTCCGCCTGACGATCTTCTTCGAGACCGCGGCGCCCGATCGACGCCCGCGACAGCGCGTGCTTCGGCACACCGCCGCTCGACGCGCTGACCTGCGCGATCGAGCCGTGCTGAGTCGGGGCGCCGGCACCGAGCGCGGCGAGCCCGCGACCGACGTCACGCAGGTGGTGGGTGGCGTCGTGGACGGCGTGGCCGACGATCCACTCCACGTCGACTTCCTCGTCGCCGATGACGACGGTGCGCGCCCAGTCGGGGTCGGCCAGCTTCACGGCGCGATCGTGCAAGCGAGCGACGCTCGCCTCGAGCGCGGTGATGGTCTCGTCCATCGAGCCCGCGGGTGACGGGACCGGTGGATCGGGCGGAGGTCCGTCGAGGTGAGGGTCGTCGCTCGTCAACGTGAAGTGGAGAAGCCGCCCCATCGCCTCGGTGATGTCGCGGGAGTGCGCCGAGTACTCGAGCGCCGACCACGTGTCAGACGCGGGGCGAGCGCCGACGACGCTGGGTGGCATCCCCTCGGTCATCGTGCGCCACATCGGCGCTACCGCGCGGAGCGTGCCGAACAGGTCTTGGTGCGTGTACTCCGCGGCGTCGAAGCCACACTCGTCGCACGTCTCGATCACGCGGGGAGAGCGTACGCTCGCCCGTGCCCTCGAACGACGAACGCGAGCAGCTGCTGTGGTTCCTGGAAGACCAGCGTCGCCAGGTCATGGCGACCGCCGAGGGCTTGAGTGAGGACCAGCTCAGATGGACGCCCGACGGTCGCCTCCTCCCGATCCTCGGGATCATCAACCATCTGACCCACGTCGAGCGGCGATGGACCGACGGCCGCTACCTGTGTACGCCGTTCCCACCGAGGGGTGAAGAGTTCGCGGTGCCGAGCGATCTACGCGGCGCCGACCTCATCGCCGCATATCAAGCGCGCGCCGCACGCACCGAGGAGGTCGTGCGCGGCGCCGGAAGCCTCGACGACTTGTGCCTCGGGTGCGAGGGTGACCGTCCGCCCGCGCACGTGATCCTCGGGCTGCCCGAACCGATCGACCTTCGGTGGGCGGTGCTGCACCTCATCGAGGAGACCGCTCACCACGCGGGGCACGCAGAGTCGACGCGCGAGATGCTCGACGGCAGGACGATGAGCGACTGATCGATGGGGACCCAAGACGCGCTGCTTCGCCCCGTGGAGGAGCGGGACCTGGGTGACCTGGAACGCCTCGACCTCGACCCGTCGGTCACCGAGCCGTTCCAGTGGCGTGGCTTTCGCGATTGGCGGGCCCGGCGGCGGCGCTGGGAGCTCGACGGCTTCCTCGGTGAGGACGACTCGCTCCTCGTCGTCGCGCGTGGCGACGGCACGTTCGCCGGCATCGTGGTCTGGAGCTGGGTGAGCACATCGGGACCACGAGGATGTGTGCAGATCGGCATCGTGCTGTTCCCCGAGCATCGCGGCTGCGGTGTCGGCACCGCTGCACAACGGCTGCTCGCGGAGTACCTGTTCGCGCACACCACCGCGAACCGCGTCGAGGCGACGACGGGAACCGACAACACGGCCGAGCAGCGCGCACTCGAGAAGGCGGGCTTCAGGCGCGAGGGGCTGCTGCGCGGACGCGGTTGGGGCAACGGCGAATGGCGCGACGGCTACATGTACTCACGACTCCGCGCCGATCCCCCGCCCGCGTGAACGAGCTCACGTGGTTGAGCGCGACGCGCCGCCCTCCGCACGGTCTCGGGCAGCTTTCCTGACGCGAGCGCGCGTGCGGTCAGTCGGCTTGCGACCACGGACCGACGCCGCCGACGCTCTCCACGGTGATCCGGAGCACGTAGCCGGGCGGCGGGTCGTCCATCGGTGGGAACTTCACGGCCGGACCGAGGTAGACGTGCGCGAGGCGCTGCAGGAGCTCGGGCGCGCCTCCCTCCGTCACGCGAGCGCGTCCCCGCACGATCACGTACTCATCGAGCCCCATCGGGTTCCGCACACCGCTCTCCATCGAGAGGACGACGCGCGGGTCACGCTGCACGTTGCGGACCTTCTGCTGCATGCGCAGATGGCCGCTCACGATCTCGTCGCCGTCGAGTCCCACCCACACGATCGCCACCTGCGGGCTGCCGTCCGCGTTGAGCGTGACGAGGTGCGCGAGATGACCTGACGCGAGCACGGCGCGAACGGCCTCGGTGAGCACATCCGTACGCTAGGCCGCGGTGACGTCGCCCCTGCCGTTCGAGTCGCTCGACTTCGTGTACACACCAGCTGCGGACGTCGACGCGACGGCCGACTGGTACGTGACCGTCTTGGGCGCGCGACTCGACTTCAAGGTCAGGGCGATGGGCACGACCGTCGCGTCGGTGTCGATCGCCGACGACGGCCCGCGCATCCTGCTCGCCGGGCACTTGGGCACGCCCGGTCCGATCCTCGTGTACCGAGTCACGAGCTACGCCGAGTCGGTACTGGCCTTGCGTGAAGCGGGTGTCGAGTGGAGGGAGGAGCTCGAGATCCCGCACGGCCCGTGCGCGGTGTTCGAAGCGAGTGGCGGGCAGGCGTTTGCTATTTATGAGCTCGTGCGGCCGGGGGCAGCCACCTACTTCGACGGACGTGTCGACCCGTGAGCGAGATTCGTCTCGTGGTGCAGGGCGACGACCTCGGCATGTGCCGCGCGGTCAACGAGGGGATCGCGCTCGCCGCCGTCGACGGCATCCTCACGCAAGCGTCGGTCATGGCGCCGACGCCCTGGTTCGCCGAGGGCGCGGCAATGGTGAAGCACATCGAGCTGCCGGTCGGGCTGCACGTCACTCTCACCTGCGAGTGGGACTATCTGCGCTGGTCGCCCCTCTCCCCCGCACCCACCCTTCGCGGCGCAGACGGCACGTTCCATCGCACTGTCGAAGCCGCTGCGACTGCCGACTCCGCTGACGCGATCACCGAGGCGCACGCGCAAGCCGACCGCGCCACCACACTGGGCCTCGAGATCACCTACGTCGATCCCCACATGGGGGTGTCGGTGCCCGCTGCATACGCCGCGATGTGCGAACGGTTCGGGGTGAAGTTCATCTACCGCGGAATCGAGCCGCACCACGAGTGGGCGTCGCTCATCGTGCTGAGCCTCGCGCCGTCCGACGATCGTGGGGCATGGCTCGCCGAGCGGCTCGAGTCGATCGGTCCGGGCACGCACTTCGTGCTGTCGCATCCTGCAGTCGAGTCGGACGAGCTCCGCGCGATGACCGACCCAACGAACGAGAACAACGAGTGGGCCGAGCCGATCCGCATCCGCGACCTCGCCGCGCTGTGCGACCCGGCGGTCCGCGCCGTCGTCGAGCGGCGGAAGATCGAGCTCGTGTCGGTGGCGTCGCTCAGCTGAGGTCGAACAACCCCTCGACCATCGTCATCAGCACCTTCTTCGTCGCCGGAAGCGACAGCCCCGCGTTGCGACGCAGCTCCATGAACGATTCGACGCTCGTGACGAGGTGGAGCGCGGAGGCGGCTTGCGCGCGGCTGAGCTCGCCCAGCCTGCCGGCGCCGTCGAGGCGCCGAGCGATGTCTTCCATCGATTCGCGTTGATCCTTGCGCTGGTCATCGACCATTTCGATCGCGCCGGGCTCGAGCTCCGCGATCGCCTTGATCGTGAGCAGGATGTGGCCCTGGAGCTCCCAGTGGTCGCTCGAGGCGGGGACGAGCGCTCGCACAGCGGCGACGGGGTCTTCGAGCGCGACCGCTTGTCGGATCGCACGCATCGTCGGGCCACCTGAGCAGCGCACGGCGAGGGTCTCGAGCACGCCGAGCTTGCCGCCGAACCGGCTGAAGATGGTCGCCCTGGCGACACCCGCCTTCTCGGCTAGCTCCGCCACCGTGGCTTGGGCGAACTCGCCGGAAAGGATCATCTCCTCGCCCGCCTCGAGCACGCGATCACGGGTGACCGACGTGTCGATCCCCCGCCTCTTGGGCCTCTTGGCCACCGGCGCATATGCCATGTGTCTCAGCGTATCGGGTCTTGCGACTGGGAGTCCAGACTGTTAGTCTGGACTCATGATCCAGACATCATCAGCTGTCGCAGTCAATCCCCACGAGCTCCCTGCCTCGCTCCGACTCGCGATCGAGAGCGGCCGGGCCGATGCGGAGGCGCAGCGTCGCCTCCCCTCTGATCTCGCCGAGATTCTCCGCGATGCGGGCGCGTTTCGCCTCACGACACCCCGTGAGTACGGAGGGCTCGAGCTCTCGTTGTCCGACACCGTCGAGCTGTACGACACGTTCGGCCAGATCGATGGGCCCGTCGCTTGGAACATCTGGAACGGCAACCTCGGCTTCAGCGCAGCGATGCTCGGCGAAGAGGGTGCCTCGACGATCTGGGCAGGCCGCGACCCGATCATCGCCAACTCCGCCCGCCCCGTCGGCGTCGCCACTCCGGTGCCGGGCGGGTACCAGCTCTCCGGACGCTGGGACATCGTGAGCGCGATCGACGTGGCCGACTGGGTTGCGCTGTTCGCAATCGCGATGGACGACACACCCGATGTCCGGGTGTTGTTCCTCCCCCAAAGCGACTTCACGATCCTCGACACGTGGCAGACCGGAGGGATGCGAGGCACCGGAAGCAAGACCGTTGTCGTCGACGGCGCATTCGTGCCTTCGTCACTTGTCGTCAGCCCGTTCGCGCCCGCTCGCATCGACCGGCCGCTCTACCGCATCCCCGCGTTCACCATCGCCTCCACCGGAGCCGCGCCGATCGTCGTGGGCATCGCCCAAGCGGCGATCGACGAGGTCGTGTCGATGGCACCGACGAAGGGAACCGACAACGGCCAGCCTCTCTCCGAGCGCGCGCACACGCACAGCCGCCTGAGCTCAGCGCAGACCTCACTCGACGCGGCTCGCGCCCTTCTTCGCGCGGTCGCGGCGGACATCGATGCCACCGCGGCTGCGGGCAGCCCGGTGACCGAGCTGCACCGCGCCAAGCTGCGCGCGGCGATGAGCCACGCCGCGGACGTCACACGCGAGGTGCTCCTCACTTGCCAGCAGCTCGCGAGCTCCAGCGCGATCTACACCGACAACACGATCGAGCGGCTCGTTCGTGACGGCTACGTGGCCACACAGCACTTCATCCTCGCGTCGACCCACTACGACATCCTCGGCCGCCTCATGGTCGGTCTCGACGCAGGCACGCCGGTCTTCTGACGCTCGTGCGATGATCACCGCGTGGCCCCGGCCGGTGATGATCGCCTTGCTGAGGGCTGGGCCGCGTTGCGGGCTGGCGATGCGGTCACGGCTCGTCGTGTGTTCGAGGCCGCGCTCGCGGACGACGAGACGCCGGCGACCACCGAGGGACTCGCGCGAGCGGCATACCTCGAGTTCGACTACGCCGCTGCCATCGATGGCTGGGAGCGTGCATACGCCGGCTACCGGGGAGCCGGAGACGACGTCGGCGCGGTGCGAGCCGCCCGCAAGCTGGGCTACATGTACGGCACCGTCGGCGACTGGGCCGTGGGCAGTGGCTGGATCGCCAGAGCCCAGACGCTGGCTGCGACGACCGAGACCTCCTCCGAGGCCGGCTGGGTAGCCCTCAACATCGGCATGTTCGAAGGCGCCCGAGCGCGGAAGGAAGCGCAGTTTCGCACCGCGCTTTCCGAGGCACGCCGGCACGGCGACACCGACCTCGAGCTGTCCGCTCTCGCCTATCTCGGTGCGAGCCTGGTGCACGAGGACCGCACTGAAGAGGGAATGATGCTCCTCGACGAAGCGCTCGCCGGCGTCGCGGGCGGCGACGTCGACGACTTCCTCGTGGTGGAAGAGGTGTTCTGCCAGCTCTTCTCGGCGTGTGAGCACGCGCACGACGTCACCCGAGCCGACCAGTGGATCCGAGTCGGCGAAGCGGTCGCCCAGCGTCGAAACCTCCCCGTCGTCACCGCCTTCTGCCGCACGCACTACGGGGGCGTGCTCACGGCAGCCGGGCGATGGCCCGAAGCCGACGCGACACTGACAGAGGCCGTGCGCCTGTGGAGCCTGGGTCGACGGTCCGGGTTGCGCGAAGGCGCGCTCACTCGTCTGGCCGACCTTCGGGTCAGGCAGGGGCGCCTCGAGGAGGCCGAGCAGCTTCTCGAAGGCATCGACGTCAACACCAATCCCGATGCCGCGCGCCCGCGGGCGGCCGTCCACCTCGCCCGCGGCGAGACAGCACTCGCCCGCGACCTGCTGGAGCACGCGCTCAGCCAGACCGACACGACGAGCAGCGCGGCCGCGCCGCTGCTGACCCTCCTGGTCGACGTTCACCTTTCGTCGGACTCGACCGAGGACGCGAAGCGCGCGGCCGATCTACTCAGCGCGTGCGCGAGCGCGCATCGAAGCGACTACCTCGGCGCGGTAGCTGCGCTTGCGCGGGGTCGCGTCTGCCTCGCCACCGGCACCGGTGACCCCTTCGCGTGCCTGCACGAGGCCGTCACCGGATTCGCGCGCGCCCAGACCCCGATGGAGCTCGCTCGATGCCGGTTCGCGCTCGCGAGCGCGCTCGCGGCCGATCGTCCCGAGGTCGCGCTGACCGAGGCCCGCGCTGCGTTCGATGTGTTCGAGCAGCTACAGGCGGCACGCGACGTCGGACGCGGCCGGTGCCCTCCTGCGCACTCTCGGTGCGAAGCCGGCAAGCGCCCGGCCCACGGGGAACCTGTTGACCAAGCGGGAGGCGGAGGTGCTCGACCTGATCGGCCATGGGCTCTCGAACCCCGAGATCTCGGATCGGCTGTTCATCAGCCGCAAGACCGTGGAGCACCACGTCGGGAACGTCCTGGCCAAGCTCGGCCTGCGCAGCCGGACCGAGGCTGCCGCCTACGCCACACGGGTGAAATCAGCCGCCGAATAGGGGACCTCCCCGATCCCCCATCGCCTCGAAGAGCGCATGGTGCGAACCATGACTCAGACGTACGACGCAATCGTGGTGGGTGCCCGGTGTGCAGGCGCCCCGACCGGGATGCTCCTCGCCCGCAAGGGCTACAAGGTGCTGGTGGTCGACCGGGCGACATTCCCGAGCGACACGCTGTCGACGCACATGATCCACGCACCGGGAGTCGCCGCGCTGAAGCGCTGGGGCCTCCTCGACCAGGTGATCGCCACCGGCTGCCCGCCCGTCGACACCTACTCGTTCAATTTCGGCATGTTCACCATCGCCGGCAGCCCCCGGCCGTCGGACGGCAACGCGATCGGTTACGCGCCGCGCCGCACGCTGATCGACAAGATCCTCGTCGACGCCGCCTCTGCCGCGGGCGCCGAGGTGCGCGAAGGCTTCACCGTCGAAGACGTGATCGTGGAGGACGGCGTCGTCGTCGGCATCCGTGGGCCACGACGCCGGCGGCACGTCGGTGGTCGAGCGCGCGCGCGTCGTGATCGGTGCCGACGGCCGCAACTCCCATGTCGCCAAGGTCGTGAAGCCCGAGCAGTACAACGAGAAGCCGAATCTCCAGTGGAGCTACTACACGTACTGGAGCGGACTGCCTGTCGACGACGTTCGAGACCTACATCCATCCCGACCGGGGATGGGCGTTGCTCCCCACGAACGACGATCTGACCCTGCTCGTGCTCGGCTGGCCGTACGCGGAGTCGACCGCGTACAAGGCCGACGTCGAAGCCGAACTACTTGAAGACGCTCGAGCTCAGCCCGTCAGTCGCGGAGCGGGTGCGAGGCGCGAAGCGCGAGGAGCGGTTCTACGGAGGCTCGGTGCCGAACTTCTTCCGCAAGCCCTACGGGCCCGGATGGGGCCTGATCGGCGACGCCGGCTACAACAAGGACCCGATCACCGCGCAGGGCATGAGCGACGCGTTCCGTGACGCCGAGGCGTACACGGCTGCGCTCGACGAGGTCGTTCACGGGTGTCCGCTCCTATCGACGACGCCATGGCGGACTACCACCGCACGCGTGACGAGCACGCGATGCCGATCTTCGAGTTCACCACGCAGCTCGCGACCCTCGAGCTGCCGCCGCCCGACGTGCAGCAGGTGCTGTTCGCTGTGAGTCAGAGCCCGGCGGCGCAGGATGCGTTCGTGAGCATGGTCGCTGGCACGATGTCGCCGATCGAGTTCTTCGACCCCGCGCACATCGGCCCGATCATGGGCGCGGCGGCAGCACCAGCTCACTGAGGGTCGGCACGATCTTCAGCGTGATGCTGAAGTGGCCGAGGCCCTCGTACATCACGAGCGTCGCGTTCGGGACGATCTCCAGCGGTGTGCGGCGCGAACGCGGGGTGAGCGATCGTGTCGCTGTCACCGTGCAGCACGGTCACGGGACACTGCACCTTCGACACATCGAACGACACCCATCCCACTCCGTCGGCGATGCGATCGTCCGTGTAGCCCTGCGGACCGAACGCGAACATGTGCTGCAGACCGCCGAGCATCTCGCCGATGTACGCCGGGATCCGAGAACATCTCGAGGTCGGCGGGCGGCAACGGAGGTCCGTCGGCCGCGACTGATGCCATCTTCGTGCCGTCGTCGCCGAACACATCTGTCGCGATGGCGAGCGCCGTCTCGCGATCAGCGGAGTCCCAGATGCCGTGGGTCGGCGGTCCCGGGATGAGCTCGCGACCCTCCTTCCACTGCATGTCGGTGAGCGCGCAGCAGGCGATCACTCCGAGCACACGGTCGGGATGCGTTCGCCGCGAGCGCGAGCGCATAGGCCCCGCCCGTCGACACGCCGACGGCGACGAAGCGGTCGATGCCGAGGTGGTCGGCGACCGCGATGCCATCGGGCACCCAGTCCGCGATCGAGCGGCCGGGCAAGCGGGGTCGACAGCCCGTAGCCAGGCCGATCGATCCCGACGACACGAAAGCCGACCGCGCCGGCGTCGGGCGCCAAGCCCGACGGCTCCATGCGGCTTCCCGGGCCGCCGTGGCACCACAGCACCGGGGTCGCCCCATCCGGCCCGTAGTCCTTGAACCCGATGATGCGCCCGTCGGTCGCCTTGATCGTTCCCTCGCTCGGCATCTCGGCACCCTATTTTGCGAGTCACCGGGTCGCGTGGAAGCGTCGGAGGCAGTGAGCCGCGATCGACGACCTGCTGGCGAACAACGCGAAGTTTGCGGCGTCGTTCGACGGCACGTCGGCGAACGTCGTGCCCGCGAAGAAGGTCATCGTGCTGACGTGCATGGACAGCAGGCTCGACCCGGTCCGCGTGCTCGGCCTTGCGCCGGGCGACGCGCATGTGCTCCGCAACGCCGGCGGGATCGCGTCGGAGGACGCGATCCGGTCGATCATGCTCAGCCAGCGGCGGCTCGGCACGACCTCGATCATGGTGATCCACCACAGCGACTGCGGCATGCTCAGCCTGCACGAACAGCGTGAGAAGGATCAGATCGAGGCTGACACCGGCATCCGGCCGAGCTTCGCGCTCGAAGCGTTCACCGACCTCGAGGCTGACGTACGACAGACCGTGGCCCGCCTCGTGGCAAGCCCATTCCTGCCCTGCAAGGACGACATCCGTGGCTTCGTCTACGAAGTCGAGACCGGGCGGGTGCGAGAGGTGAGCTGACGAGACGCGCCTCACACGGTCCCGATGTCGCGGCGCTTGAACCCGACCAGGCCGAGGGCGATCAGCCCGGCGGCCGCCAGGCTGAGCACCACGAGCGGCACGACGTCGAACGGCTCGGCTGGCAGAGCGGGCGTGTGCTCGAGCGGCGAGAGGTCACGCAACCACTGCGGCAGGTCGAGCAACACACCGAGGAACCCGATCACGTAGCACCAGGCGACGAGCGCCCATGCCAGCATCGACCAGCGAGGGATGAGGCCGAACAGCGCAACCGCGACTGCCGCGACGAGCCACACAGCCGGCGCGAACACAAGAGCGGCTCCGAGCAAACGGGGCACCTGCCCCGCATCACCCGCGATTACCGCGTAGGTGATCCCGGTGCCGAGTCCCCCGGCGGCGAGCACGGCCAGCCCGCCGACCAACGCGACCAGGACGTGACTCCCCGCCCAGTGCGAGCGGGGGGTTCCGGCGGCGATGATCGCCTCTGCCCGCTGCGCGGTCTCCTCGGAACGAAGGCGCAGTGCGACCTGCACGACGCAAGCGATCGCGACGAGGGCGAGCACCAGCATCGTCGTCGCCAGATACGAGTCGACGATGCTCGCGCCGCCCGCCCGGGCGAGAACGTCTGCAAGCGACTGGTTGTCCTTGATGAAGCTCTCGATGCTGTTCGCGACAGACCCGTACGCGATGCCGAGGCCGAGCACGGCGATGGCCCACCAGAACACGACGCCGCGCTGCAAGCGCACCGCAACTCCTTCTGGTGAGCCAAGGCGTTCCGACGCGGTCGCACGCCCCGAGCGGGGCGGCACCAGCCCCAGACCGAAGTCGCGCCGCGACGCGAGAGCGGCCGCCGCCCAGGTGAGGAGCCCCGCCAGTGCGACGTTGAGGAGCAGTGGCCACCAGCGGTCGCCGGCGTACGGCTCGGACTTCTGCGCGATGCCGATGGGTGACAGCCAGGACAAGGTGCCGCCGCCGATGTCGCCTACCGCACGAAGGACGTACGACGCTCCGAGCACTGCGCCCGCGAGGCCCGCCACCACACGCGGGTTCTCGGTGATCTGCGCTGCGACCAGCGTGATGCCGACGAAGACGAAGCCGAGCGAGGTGAACGACGCCCCGAACACGAGCGATCCCATGACGGGGAGGTCGAGGACCAACATGCTGAGAGCCACGAAGGCACCCACCACGACGCTCATCGCGCACACGACGACCACGGCGGACGCCATCGGACCGTGCCGGCCGACGGGCATCGACCGGACCAGCTCGAGCCGACCGCTGTCCTCTTCGCCGCGTGTCAGTTGGGCTGTCATCAGCAGAGCCATCAGCCCGACGAGGGTCAGTCCGAACGCACCGATTTGGAACGCGATCTGACCTCCCATCGTGTCGAGGGCGATCGGAGGGCCGTTGAACGCGATTGCCGCCGGGTTGCCGATCGAGACTGCCTTGGCGGCATCGAGGTCGGCCTGCGTCGGGAAGACTCCCTTCGTGCTGGCCGCACTCAAGTGCATCCCGACGACGATCGCCGCGATCCACACGACGACGCGCACCCGGTCGCGTCGAAGGGTGAACCACGTGAGCGGCTCGGTGGCTTGCAGCGTGCTCATTGCAGGTCCGCCGTGAGCTCGTCGCCGAACTGACGCAGGAAGAGCTCTTCGAGCGTCGGCGGGCTGCTCGTGAGGCTCACGATCCCCGCCTGGGTGAGGTGCACGATGACCTCGTCGAGCCCGTGGGTGTCGACGTCGAAGGACACGCGGCGGCCGTTTGCCCGCAGATCATGCACGGACGCGAGCTGATCGAGCCCCTCGACCGGTCGGACGGTCTCGGCCACCACCGAGGTACGGGTCACCGCTCGCAGGTCGTCGAGCGCCCCCGACTGCACCACTCGTCCCGCTCGGATGATCGTGACCCGGTCACAAAGAGCCTCGACCTCGGCGAGGATGTGGCTCGAGAGAAGCACCGTGCGACCCTCGACGGTCATCTCACGAATGCAGCTCTGGAACACCGCCTCCATCAGCGGGTCGAGACCCGCAGTGGGCTCATCGAGGACGAGCAGCTCCGCCGATGACGCGAGTCCGGCGATGAGCGCCACCTTCTGGCGGTTGCCTTTCGAGTACGTGCGCGTCTTCTTCGTCGGGTCGAGCTCGAAGCGCTCGACGAGCTGGTCACGGCGCGCGGGATCGAGGTCGCCACGAAGGCGACCGAAGACGTCGATGATCTCGCCACCAGTGAGCTTCGGCCACAAGCTCACGTCACCAGGGACATACGCGAGGCGACGGTGGAGCTCGACCGCGTCACGCCATGGATCGCCGCCGAGAAGCCGCGCGGTGCCCGAGTCGGCCCGCAGGAGGCCCAACAGCACTCGAATCGTGGTCGTCTTGCCCGACCCGTTCGGACCGAGGAAGCCCTGCACCGACCCTCGCTCGACCACGAGGTCGAGGCCGTCGAGCGCCCGCGTCGAGCCGAACGTCTTTACGAGCCCCGACACTTCGATCACTGCGTCCACCACCGTCATCGTGGCAGGACGCGATCGTGAGCACCGCCCGCGCGCGAGGACCTTCGCCCCTACTGCCCGAACCCGCGTGGCGGCACCCTGACCATGTGGAGGCATCCGCCGCGCGTGAGCGCGCCATGTGGCGATCGGTCGCCGTGCCGTCGGAGCACGGAGGCTGGGGGCTCACGATCGAACCGGTGCTCCTGGGTTTGCTCGTCGCGCCCTCGATCGCGGGCGTGCTGCTCGGCGTGGGTGTGCTCCTCGCGTTCTTGATCCGCACGCCGCTCAAGCTCGTCGTGGTCGATCTCCGCCACGACCGATGGCTGCCCAGGACCCGCCTGGCTGCTCAGCTGACAGCCGCTGAGCTCGTCGCGCTCCTAGCGATCGCCGTGACGGTCACGGCGTGGACCGGATGGCAATGGTGGATTCCGGTGGTGGTGGCACTCCCGCTCGTGGCTGTGCAGCTCTGGTTCGACGTGCGCAGCCGGAGCCGGCGTGCGGCGCCCGAGCTGAGTGGAGCAATCGGCGTGTGCGCGGGCGTCGCTGCGATCGCACTCGCCGGAGGCGAGCCGGGCCCGATGGCCGCGGCGCTCTGGATGATCCTGGCCGCACGGGCCATCGGATCGATTCCGTTCGTGCGCACCCAGATCGCGCGACTGCGTCATGGTGCGGCGGACGTGCGGGGCGCCGCCCTCGCACAAGGGACCGCAGCCGTGTGCGCAGCGCTCGCCGTCGCCGTTGAGCCAGCAGTGTGGCTCGGGTTCGGGGGCGTCATCGGCCTCTCCGTGCTGCAGGTCGTGTGGCTCAGGCGCCCAGCGGTGCCGGCGAAGGTGCTCGGCATGCGACAGATGATCCTCGGGCTCGCGCTCGTCGCACTCACCGCCGTGGGCGTCGCCCTCTCGTAGAAGTCAGGTGCGGTCTTCTTTCGGAGCGCGGAGTTTTCTCTAGCAGTTGATCGAACTATCGTCACGGCGCCATGAGCGACGAGGGCGGCGACGCACCTTGCTGGGCGCACCTGTTCGAGGACGGTGACGCGCCGACCGACGAGACGCTCGCGGGGCTCATGCGGTCGCTCGCGGACGCGGTCATCATCGCCGACCCGACCGGCACGATCGTCTTCTGGAACGCGTCGGCGGAGCGTCTCTTCGGTTGGACTTCGGCTGAGACCGTCGGGTCGCAGCTCGACCTGATCGTTCCCGAACGCCTGCGAGATCGTCACAATGCGGGCTTCCGTCACGCCATGGCGGCGGGAGAGACGAAGTACGGGGAGCAGCTGCTCGAGGTGCCGGCGCTTCACCGAGATGGACGGCCACTTTCGATCGCCTTCACGGTGACGCTCGTGGAGTGCGAGATGGGAGTCTCCGGCGTCGCCGCGGTCGTGCGGGACGAGACGGCGCATTGGCAGGAGCGCCGGCAGCTCCGCGCCGAGCTCGACGCGCTGCGTCAGGCCGCGAAGTCGTGATGGGACCCACTCCCGAGCGCCCGGCTCATCCCAAGGCCGCCGCGATCCTGCTGCTCGTAGGCGTGTTCCTGCTGATCGTGGCGCTCTCCGTCGCGCCGCTGCTGAACCGATGACTGGGTCGACCCGCGACGAGGCGACCGAGCAGGCCCGAGCGCTCGGAGATCCCACCCGCAACGCGATCTTCCGTTACGTCGACGCCGCACCCGAACCTGTTGGCGTCGCGGAGCTGACCGACCACTTCGGTCTCAACCACAACGCGATCCGCCAGCATCTCGCCAAGCTGCGCGACGCCGGGCTGGTCGTCGAGGAGGTGGCGACGCCGTCAGGTCCGGGCCGCCCTGCGCTGCGCTACCGGCCGAACCCCGGGGCCGCAGGACGGTGGGAGAGCCACAGCCCATACGAGCAGCTGTCCGCACTGCTCATCGAGCTCTTGCAGACCGGAGACGACCCGCGAACCGTCGGTCGCGCCGCAGGGCGTCGACTGGCGAAGGCAGCGGGCGGCGCCACCGATCGCGTCCGGCTCCTCGAGACGCTCACGCGGCGGCTCGGCTTCGAACCCCGCCTTGTCGAGCGGCGGGACGAAGTCGAGGTGGTGCTCGACCGATGCCCGTTCGTCACGACCGCGTCGGCAGCGCCGGAGATCGTCTGTGAGCTCCACCGCGGTTTGGCCGAGGGCGTCGTCGAGTCAGGACCTCACGGCGCCCAGGTGCGTGACCTCGTCGTCAGGCCGGCGAAGCGCGCCGGGTGTCGCATCGTGATCGACGTCGAGTGACCTCGGATCTCAGACGACGAGCCCGAGCCCTCCATCGACGATCAGCGTCGAACCGCTCGCGTAGCGACAGCTGACGATCGCGAGCACCGCGTCGGCGATGTCGTCGGCGCTCGCGACGCGATGCAAGGGCGCCATCGCCTTCACCGCCTCGTGGCGATCGCCCCATGTCGCGGTCCACGGTGTGTCGACGAGACCGGGCGCCACGCCGTTCACCCGCACGTTGCTCCCCACGAACTTCGCGAGCAGGGTCGTCATGTGGTCCACGGCTGCCTTCGACACCGCGTAGGGAAACGAGCTGCCCGTCTGACGGGTGCCGGCAAGCGATGTCACGTTCACGATCCAGCCTTCCGGCGCGGCCCGCAGGAGGGGCAGGCACGCCTGGCTCACGAGGAAGGTGCCGATCACGTTCGTGCGCAGCACCTTCTCCCAGTGCTCGACGCCCACCGAGTCGATGTCGGCGAGCGGGACGCTCACCGTGCAGCCGGCATTGTTGACGAGTCCGTCGAGGCGCCCCCAGCGGTCGGTCGCTGCGCGGACCAGGTTCTCCGAGGTCGCAGGATCACCGATGTCGCCCTGCACGTAGATCGCGTCGCGGAGCTCGCTGGCGATCTTCTCCCCCGCCTCACGAGACGACGACGAGTTGACGACGACGCCGGCGCCTAGCGCGTCGAGACGGCGCGCGACCGCCGCGCCGATGCCGCTCGATGACCCGGTGACGATGACGGCCTGGCCGGTCAAGTCCATGTGCTGCCCCTTGCCCTCAACTCGGTTCGACGAGTGCCGCGACGACGGCCTCGGCCAGGAACCGACCGTAGCGTTTCGTCGACCAGCCTCGTTCGAGCACGAGCAGCTCATAGACCTCGGCGCCGAAGTAGGTCCAGAGCACATCGCGCGCCTCGGTCACGCTCACGCGGAGCTGGCCGGTCTGGTGCAGGTTGCGAGCGAAGAGCGTCATCCCGTGCAGCATCTCTGCCCGCGTCTGCGCGTAGACACCGGCCGCGTCCGCGTCGGCCGCGCCGGCATCGCGCGCGAGCAGCTGCACCGGCGCGGCACGGGGCATCGACTCGCAGAGGTGGGCGACGTACATCTCGATCTTGCTGCGAGCCTGGGGCTCGGCCTGGATGCGGGCGACGAAGCCACGGTCGGCCATCGCGACGGGCTCGTCGTCACCGGCGACCGCGACGTCGAAGACCGCCTTGAGGAGGCCGGCCTTGTTGCCGAACGCCTTGTAGATCGTCTCTACCGACACACCGGCATCGCCCGCGATCTGCCCGACCGTGGTGCTGGCGTAGCCCTCGGCGAAGAACCGGGAGCGGGCCGCCTCGATCACCGCGGCGCGGTTCTGCCCCGCCTGCGCTCGGCGCCGGCTCGAGTCGTAACGCCTGACGGTTGTCACATTGCGCTTTCGCTGATTTCGTTCCATAGTGTCGTATCAGTTACTAGCCACTGTATCTGATTTCGAACTTGATTCGAGAGGACTCTCCGATGCCCACTTCGACGCTCCCCCACCTCGAGGTCTCGCAAGCCTTGCTCGACGAGATCTCCGCCCGCGCCGACGAAGCCGAACGGGCTGGCAACCTCCCCCTCGACCTCGTCGAGGCCATGCGCGACGCCGGCATCTTCCGCATGATGCAGCCCTCGGCCCTCGGCGGCTACGAGGTGCACCCTGCGGAGCTGATCTCGATCGTCGAACGGCTCTCGCAGGCCGACGGCTCGACGGGATGGATCGGCTCGATCGGCGCCGGTGGTCCCGCCTTCACCGCGTGGCTCGATCCCGCGGTCGCGCGCGACGTGCTGGGCCCGAACGCCGACCTCTCCATCGCTACGGTGTTCGCTCCCACGGGTCAGCTCCGCGCTGGCCACGGCGGGCGTCCACGACCTGTCCGGTCGGTGGCCGTTCGCAAGCGGATGCCGGCATGCGCACTGGTTCTTCACGGGAGCGTTCGTGTTCGACGCAGATGCTCCCCGCATGACCGAGCAAGGCCCCGACTGGCGGCTCGCGCTCTTCCCGAGCGACCAGGGCCAGATCATCGACAACTGGGACGTGCTCGGCATGCGGGGGACGGGGAGCAACGACATCGAAGCCCGTGACGTGCGGGTGCCCGACGAGCTTCTCATCCGACCCTTCTTCGAGCCGGCTCGCCACGACGGTCCTGTCTGGCGCTTGAGCTTCTTCACCCTCGCTGGCATCGCGCTCGTCGGCGTGCCGCTCGGCATCGCCCGGCGTGCGCTCGACGAGCTGACCCCGCTCGCCAGGACGAAGGTGCGCGCCGGCACGTTCACCCCTCTCTCCGACGACGGCCACGTGCAGATCGAGCTCGCTCGTGCCGAGGGGCGTCTGCGGTCAGCCCGAGCGATGGTGTTCGACGTGCTCGACGACCTTTGGCAGACCGCCACCCGAGGAGACGCGCCGACAGTCGAACAACGGGCGACGTTCCAGCTCGCCACGAACGAGGCGCTGCGCGCGTCCGTCGAGGCCGTCGACACCTCCTTCACCCTCGCGGGGTCGTCGGTCGTGCGGCCGCACCCGATCCAGCGTTGCTTCCGCGACGTCCACACCGTCGCCCAGCACGCCTACTTCAGCCCCGTAGCCATGCAGCGCTTCGCGAAGGTGCGCCTCGGCATCGAGCAGCCCACCGTCTTCATGTGACCCGACGCGTGACGTGGCAACCTTCGGATCAGTCGTCCAACGAGTCGTCCACGATCAGGGGGTTCCGATGGGGAAGCTCGACGGGAAGGTCGCAGTCGTGACGGGCGCGGGATCGGGCATCGGCGCCGCTACCGCAGCCGTGATGGCGAGCCACGGCGCCTCGGTGGCGTGCGCAGACCTCGATCTCGCGAGGGCCGAGGCAACAGCGAAGGGCATCCGGGAGTGTGGCCCGCACGCGATCGCGGTCGAGCTCGACGTCACCAAGCCCGAGTCGAACGACGCAGCGGCGAAGGCCGTCGTCGACGAGCTCGGCGGCCTGCACGTCGCGCACCTGAACGCCGGGGTCGCGTCGATGGGTTCGGTGCTCGAGATCGCCCTCGAGGAGTGGGACCGCACCATGGCCATCAACCTGCGCGGCGTGTTCCTGGGGCTGCAGTCGTTCGGACGCTCGATCGCATCGTCGGGCGGAGGCTCGATCGTCATCACCTCGTCCGGCGCGGGCCTCATGGGCGGCCGGATGATGGGCACGTATTGCGCGACGAAGTTCGCCGTGATCGGGCTCATGAAGAGCGCTGCCGCGGACCTCGCTCCGCTCGGCATCCGGGTGAACGCGGTGTGCCCCGGCGTCATCGACACGCCGATCCTCGGCCCGGCGCACGGGAACAACGAGATCCTCGACATGTTCGGCGCGGGGCACCCGATCGGCCGCGTCGGCCGGCCCTCCGAAGTCGGTGAGCTGGTTGCGTTCCTCGCGAGTGACGAAGCCAGCTTCATGACAGGCGGGGCGTATCCCGTCGACGGCGGGATCACGGCCGTGTTCGCCGGACCCCGTGACCGGTGAAGGTCACGATTCTCGACGACTACCTCGACACGCTCCGCACGCTCGCTTGCTTCCGAGAGCTCGACGGGCACGACGTCACCATCTGGACCGACCACACCGACGACCTCGACGAGCTCACCACGCGTCTCCACGACACCGAAGCGCTCGTGCTGATCCGAGAGCGAACGAAGATCCCGGGCGCACTGCTCGAGCGCCTCCCCCGCCTCCGGCTGATCAGCCAACGCAGCGCGTATCCCCACATCGACATCGACGCGTGCACGCGGCTCGGCGTGATCGTGTCGTCCGACTTGCACCAGGGCTCGCCTTCGTACGCCACGGCGGAGCTGACGTGGGCGCTCGTGCTCGCGGCGATGCGGCAGATCCCGCAACAGGTCGCCGCGCTGAAAGCGTGGCGAATGGCAGGTCGACATCGGACGCAGCGTCATCGGCAAGACCCTGGGGATCTACGGCTACGGGCGCATCGGCGCTGTCGTCGCCGGATATGGCAAGGCGTTCGCGATGAAGGTGCAGGTGTGGGCGCGCCCTGAGTCGCTCGCACGAGCCGAGGCCGACGGCCACGAGATCGCTCCGAGCAAGGAGGCGTTCTTCGAGACGAGTGACGTGGTCTCTGTCCACATGAGGCTCCTCGCGGCGACGCGCGGAATCGTCACCCGCGACGACCTCGCTTCGATGAAGCCGACCTCGCTCTTCGTCAACACGAGCCGCGCCGGACTCGTCGAGCCGGGCGCGCTCGTCGACGCGCTCCGCTCGGGTCGCCCTGGCATGGCCGCCGTCGACGTCTACGAGACCGAGCCGCTCACCGATCCCGCTGACCCGCTCGTCTCATTGCCGAACGTCGTGTGCACGCCGCACATCGGATACGTCACTCGCGACGAGTGGGAGCTGCAGTTCAACGACGTGTTCCGTCAGATCAACACGTTCGCGGACGGCCACCCGATCAACGTCGTCAACCCCGAGGCGCAGAGCGGCTGAGCAGTGCGAGTGGAACATCGACTCAGGTGATTCCGGGGCGCGAAATATGCCACGGATGGCACAAAACGCGCCCCAGAACGCACTGGGGTCACGGGATCGGAGATCGTCGCGACGATTACCGTCCCACGTATGACTGTTCGTTGGGGTATCGCCGCGCCGGGACACATCGCTGCGCAATTCGCGGAGGGGTTGGCCCTCGTCGACGACGCCGAGCTCGTCGCGGTCGGCTCGCGAGCGAAGGAGCGCGCCGACGCGTTCGGCGATCGCTTCGACATCCCGACGCGATACGGCTCGTACGACGAGCTGATGGAAGACACGGGTGTCGACGTCGTGTACGTCGCCACCCCCCACGCTCAGCACGAAGCCGTCGTGCTACAGGCGATCGAGGGCGGCAAGCACGTGCTCTGCGAGAAGCCGTTCGCGTTGAACGCGACCCAGGCCACACGCATGGCCGAGGCCGCGCGTGCTCGGGGCGTCTTCGCGATGGAGGCGCTGTGGAGCCGCTTCCTCCCGTCGTACCGAGCGGTCGCGGAGCTGCTGCGTGACGAGCGCATCGGCGAGCCGATGGTCGTCGAGGCCGACTTCGGATTCCGTGTGCCCTTGATGCCCGAGCACCGGTTGTTCGATCTCGCTCAGGGTGGCGGCGCGTTGCTCGACCTCGGCATCTACCCGTTGCAGCTCTGCTCGATGGTGCTCGGCACGCCCGACCACGTCGTCGCCGAGGGCCACGTCGGCGAGACCGGCGCGGACGAGCAGGTCGCCGCGGTCCTGCACCACTCGGGTGGTCGGCTCGGCGTGATCAAGGCCGCGACGCGCGATCGGGCTGTCGAACACCGCGCGCATCTCGGGCACCGACGGTTGGATCGAGCTCCCGGCATGGATGCACCGCCCGACCCGCGTCGGCGTGGGCTCGGGCAACATCCGTCGATTGGATCGACGCTCGACTACGACGGCGAGGGCCTTCGCTTCCAAGCGATCGAGGTGCAGCGTGCCTCGCGGCCGGCGAGCATCGAGAGCCCGGTCGTGCCGCTCGACGAGACGATCGCACTCGCACGCACGATGGACGAGATCCGCGCGCAGATCGGCGTGCGTGCTACGCCGCCGACCCCGCCTGAGATCTGGGCTGGGTCAGTCGTCGAGGGATGCGTAGACGCAGGTCCAGAAGTCGCGGATGACCGCGGGCGGTGGGAACGGTCCGGTGAACATGTCGGTCGTGAGGATCGTGCCGACGACTCGCTCGCTCGGGGTCGTTCGCCCACGACGAGCCGAGCCCGCCGTCCCACCCGTAGCTGCCGACCTCGCGGGCGAGGCCCGTGCGACGAACCTGGACGCCGACGCCGAAGCCCCATCCGAGCGAGCCGTCCGGCGAGGGCCCGGGTGCGCCAGTGCGAACGCCGATGTGGTCGGTCGTCATCGCGTTGACGGCCGCCGAAGAGATGAGCCGCGAGCCGTCGGGAAGGCGCCCTTCGGCGAGCAGCATGCGCCCGAACGCATGCATGTCGTCGACCGTCGACACCAGCCCCCCGCCGCTGACGGGAAGGCGGGCGGCTTCGTCCACTGGCCGTCGGGCGCGTCGTAAACCGTGCGGTGACCGTCGACCGGATCGACCGCGTAGCACGCGCCGAGCCGGTCGGGTTGCTCCGCGTGGAACGCGGTGTCGACCATGCGGAGCGGTTCGAACAGGCGCTCGCGAAGGAAGACCTCGAGTGGTTGACCTGACGCTCGGGCGGACGAGCACGCCCAGCACATCTGACCCGGTGTTGTAGAGCCACCTCTCACCCGGCTGATACAGGAGCGGCAAGGTCGAGAGCCGACGGATCCACTCGTCGGGCTCGGGTGGCACCTGCGGGTGCGGCGGCCCACTGCCGAGGTCCGAGCGCATCCATCGCGTCCATGACGGGCCAAGGCCACGGTGCCGAGAAGTCCATGCCGAGACCGAGCCGGAACGTGAGGACGTCGTCGACCGTGATGGGTCGCATCGCCGGGACGGTCTCGCCATCGAGGCCGCCGCGCCCGTCGACGAGCACCCGCCGGTTCGCCATCTCGGGCAACAGGTCGTCGATCGGGTCGTCGAGTCGGAGTCGGCACTCCTCCACCAGGATCATCGCTGCGACGGCGGTGATCGGCTTGGTCATCGACGCGACGCGGAAGATCGAGTCGGGCTCGACTTCCGTTCCCTCTTCACGGGTCAGCGTTCCGGCGACACCGACCTCGACGTCACCGTCTCTTGCCGCGAGCCAGGCGACGCCGCCGGCGTTGTCTCGCTCGACGTGGCGAACCATCACATCGTGCAGTCGTGCGAGTCGGGATCTTGTCGAATCGCACCCATGCGCGTCGACACTACACCGGTGACATTCGACGCGGTCGTGGTGGGCGCCGGTGTGTCCGGCCTCTATCAGCTGCACCGACTCCGCGAGCTCGGGATGTCGGCGCATGCCTTCGAAGCTGGCGGTGACGTCGGCGGCACCTGGTACTGGAACCGCTACCCGGGCGCCCGGTTCGACTCCGAGAGCTACTCCTACGGGTACTCGTTCTCACCCGAGCTGCTCGACGAGTGGAGACTGGAGCGAGCACTTCTCGGCTCAGCCCGAGACGCTTCGCTACCTGCAGCACGTCGCCGACCGATTCGACCTCCGACGCGACATCACGTTCGACACCCGCGTGACCGGACTGACGTGGCACGAGCAGTCGCGGACATGGAGAGTCGACCTCGACGCCGGCGAATCGGTCACCGCACGCTTCGTCATCTTGGCGGTCGGGGTGCTGTCGACCCCCGTGATTCCCGACATCCCGGGCATCGAGCGCTTCCGAGGGCAGCTCTTCCACACCGCGACTGGCCGCACGATCCGCTCGACTTCTCGGATCGCCGTGTCGCCGTGATCGGCACCGGAGCGACCGCGCGTGCAGCTCATCCACGGAGATCGCGAAGACGGTCGGGCACCTCACGGTGTTCCAGCGAACACCGAACTGGTGCGCGCCGCTTGCGCAACGGTCCGATCGATGCCGACGAGCAGGCCTCGATCCGCGAGCGCTACGAGGAGATCTTCGATCGTTGCCGCAACACCTATGGCGGCTTCATCCACGACGCCGACCGACGCAAGGCGCTCGAGGTGTCAGACGAGGAGCGCCTCGCGTTCTACGAGGAGCTCTACGCGCAGCGGGGTTTCGGCATCTGGATGGGCAACTTCCGCGACGTGCTCGTCGACCCTCAGGCGAACGCCACGTTGAGCGAGTTCGTTGCGACCAAGATCCGTGAGCGCGTGCACGACCCCGACTTGGCCGAGAAGCTGATCCCCGTCGACCACGGCTTCGGCACCCGGCGCGTGCCGCTCGAGTCGGGCTACTACGAGGTGTTCAACCAGCCCAACGTCGAGCTCGTCGACCTCCGAGAGACGCCGATCGTCGAGATCACCGAATCGGGGATCACAACCAGCGACGCGCGACCACGAGTGCGACGTGCTCATCCTCGCGACGGGCTTCGATGCGGTGACCGGCTCGTACGACAGGATCGAGGTCGTCGGCGATGACGGCGCGCGGCTGCACGACGCATGGGCGAGCCGGACCGAAGACCTACCTCGGGCTCGGAGTCGCAGGCTTCCCGAACCTCTTCATGCTCGTCGGCCCGCACAGCGCGGCGAGCTTCTGCAACATGCCTCGCTGCATCGAGCACAACGTCGACTGGATCGCCGTCGCTGCTCGAAGACATGACTCGCGCGGGGCAAGACACGCGTCGTCGCCCACCACCGCGGCGCAGGACGAGTGGACCGACGAGGTCGTCGACGCAGCCGAGCGGATGCTGTTCTCGAAGGTCGACTCGTGGTTCACGGGCTCCCGGTCTCGGAGCTACGCGGGCCAGGGGCGCACGGTGCTGCTCTACACCGGGGGCTTCCCGAAGTTCCAAGAGCGGTGCCGAGTCGCGGACGACGGCTACGCCGGCTTCGACTTCGGCTGACGCCTGGTCTGTCGCCACGCGCCCCGCCCCATGAGCGTACACAATGCTGAGTGCGGTACCTGTTCGGCGACACGGTGCTCGACACCACTCGCTACTCGCTGTACCGCAACGACGAGCCCCAGCACGTCGAGCCTCAGGTCTTCGACGTCCTCGCGCACCTCGTCCAGAACCGTGACCGTGTGGTGTCGAAGAACGAGCTGCTCGACCAGGTGTGGGGGCACCAGTTCGTGACCGAGTCGGCGCTGACGACGCGCATCAAGCAGTGCCGCCAGGCCGTCGGCGACACCGGCAAGGAGCAGAAGGTCGTCCAGACCATCCACGGGCGTGGGTACCGCTTCATCGCATCGGTGCAGGAGGTGCCCGACGCCGTCGAGCGACCGGTGCTCGAGGTGCCCGAAGCGCCTACAGCAGGAGATCCGCTTCTGCACCGCACCGGACGGCACACGCCTCGCGTACGCGACGATCGGGTCGGGACCTCCGCTCGTACGCGCCGCGCACTGGATCACCCATCTCGACTACGACTGGCAAAGCCCGGTGTGGCGGCACTGGCTCGTCGACCTCGCGCGGAACCGCACGTTGGTGCGCTACGACGAGCGCGGCAACGGCCTTTCCGACCACGACGTCCGGGACTTCTCGTTCGACTCGCTGGTCGAAGACTTCGAGACGGTCGTCGACGACCTCGGCCTCGAGCAGATTCCCCATCCTCGGGCTGTCCCAGGGCGGTGCGGTCGCGGTCGCCTACGCGGCTCGGCATCCCGAGCGAGTGAGCCACCTCGTCCTCGTCGGTGCGTACTGCGAGGGAAGGCTCGCGCGGGCGAGGACCGACGAGGAGTTTCGCGAGGCCCGGGTGCAGTTCGAAATGGTTCGCCTCGGCTGGGGCAAGGACGATCCCGGGTTCCGAAGGTTCTTCGCGGCCCGGTTCATCCCGGACGCCCCGGCCGAGCTGTGGGAATCGTTCGCCGAGCTGCTCGCGACGCACGACCTCACCTTCGAACGCCGCGCTTCTCCTCGAGACGTGGGCCGACATCGACGTGAAAGAGATCGCCCGGGAAGTCACGGCGCCAACGCTGGTGCTTCATGCCCGCGACGACACCGCGATCCCGTGGGAGCAAGGTCGGATGCTCGCGTCGCTGATCCCCGGCGCTCGCCTCGTGCCGCTCTCGAGCCGCAACCACCTGCTCCGCGCAGACGAGCCCGCGTGGACGCAGCTCCTGACCGAGATCGACTCGTTCCTGAGCACATGATGCGCTGGCCAACGGGGTTCATGTGGGGGACCGCGGCGTCGTCGACTCAATGCGAGGGCGCCGCGCCCGCGTCGGACTGGTGGGACTGGGAGCGTGCAGGCCACGCGCCGATCTCGGGGGAAGGCAACGGGTTCGCGGCTCGCCACGCCGAGGACTTCGCGCTCCTCGCGTCGCTCGGCCTCACGCACCATCGGCTCTCGATCGAGTGGGCGCGGATCGAACCCGAGCCGGGCGTTCACGACCCCGCGGCCGTCGAGCACTACCGCGCTGTCCTCACAGCGGCACGCGACGCCGGCATCACGCCGTGGGTGTGCCTGCACCACTTCACACTCCCCCGCTGGTTCGCGGCCGAGGGCGGCTTCCTCGACCCGAGCGGCCGAACCGGCGCGTGGACAAGGCACGTCGACTTCATGGCCGAGACCTTCGGCGACCTCACCGGCGGTTGGCAGCCCGTCAACGAGACCAACTACTACGCGCGTGCGGCCTACGGCGGAGGCGGATGGCCGCCGGGCACCAACGACCGTGAGCAGGTCGCGGTCGTCGACGAGGCGATCCAGCTCGCGACGGCGGAAGCCGCCGTGCGCCTGCGGCAGACGGGCGCGCCCGTCTCGTCGATCTTCGGGCTGTCCGCGATCGTCCAGCAGGACGACCTCGCCGAGACGCGCGGCTACGCCGCCGCGATGCACGAGCTGCTCTGGACGCCGGGCCTCGGTCTGCATCGAGACGGTGTGCTCCGCATTCGCCACCGCGACCCGATCGAGCGACCCGATCTCGCGGACGCGTTCGACCTGATCGGCTTCTCGTACTACTCGGCGATGGGAGTGCGGAACGGCCGCCTCGCCGTGCATCCTCCCGATGCGCCGGTGTCGCCGCTCGGCTACGGGATCTGGGCTGACGGACTCGCACTCGTGCTCGATCGCCTCCATCAGCGAGGCGCCGGGCACGCCACTTCTCGTCGCCGAATACGGCATCGGCACGGACGACGACGACCAGCGCGCCGCGTATGTCCAGCGCGGGCTCGAGGTCACGAACGACGCGCTCCAGCGCGGCATCGACGTGCGCGGCTTCTTCCACTGGACCGCCATCGACAACTACGAGTGGCTGCACGGCTACGACGTCTCGTTCGGGATCATCGACGCTGACCGGAACGTCCGGCCGAGCGCAGAGGTGCTGCGTCGCGAAGCATCGGATGAAGCAAGCTCCCTACGGAACGTCAGCCACGATCCCCGACGGCACGCGGGTCACCGTGGACGGCACGCGCGGCATCGTGACGGTCCACTCGGATGATGCATGACCGAACGCGTCCCGCTCGGCACCATCGCAAAGAGCTGGACGAGGCTGGGCTGCATCGGCTTCGGCGGCCCGCCGACCCACATCGCGTTGCTCCGACGCATGTGCGTCGAGGAGCACAAGTGGCTCGATGGTGACGAGTTCGAGGATGGCATCGCGACGACGAACCTGCTTCCCGGCCCTGCGTCGACGCAGCTCGCGATCTTCTCGGCTTGGCGAGTCGGAGGGCCGGCGGGGGCGCTGATCGGAGGGCTCGGCTTCATCGTGCCCGGCCTCGCGCTCATCCTCGTGCTGTCTGCGGTCTTCCTCGCGGGGAGCCCGCCCGTCGCGGTGCTGGGTGCCGCTGCCGGCGCCGGTGCCGCGGTCCCCGCGGTCGCGCTCCACGCCGCACGGACGCTCGTGCCGTCGAGCTGGGCGCGCGTCGGCAGCCGTCGGGCCGAGCGCGCGCGGTGGATCCTCTACGCGCTCGCAGGTGGCGTCGTCGCCGCCACCGTCGGACCGTTCCTGGTGCTCGCTCTGCTCGGCTGCGGCTTGATCGAGGTCACGGTTCGCCGCGGCACGAAGCTGGGGGACGTGCGGCCCGCTCTGGTCGCGCGTGCCGCCGCGCCCACTGTCGCCGCGGGCGGGCTCGCTGCGCTCGCGTGGGTCGCGTTCAAGGTCGGCGCGCTCTCATACGGCGGCGGGTTCGTGATCATCCCCCTCATGCAGCACGACGCGGTGCACACATATCACTGGATGACCGACGCGCAGTTCCTGAACGCAGTTGCCCTCGGGCAGGTGACGCCCGGTCCCGTCGTGCTGACAGTGGCGACCGTCGGCTACGCCGCCGCGGGAGTGGGCGGAGGGTTGCTCGCCGCAATGATCGCGTTCGCTCCTTCATTCCTCTTCGTCCTGATCGGAGGTCCTCACTTCTCTCACCTCCGCGCCAACCGCGCGGTGCAGGCATTCCTCACCGGTGCCGGGCCAGCGGCGATCGGCGCGATCGCGGGGTCGACGATCCCCCTCGCGCTCGCCCTCGGGCACTGGTGGCAGGTCCCGATCCTGGTGGCCGCGCTCGGCACCCTGCTCGTGTGGCGTCGGGGAGCGGTCGTCACGATCTTGGGAGCCGCCGCCGTCGGCCTCATCGTCGCCGTGGCCGGCGCGCCGGTCTGACGGTCACCGCTCCGCTGTGAGAGGCTCGCCGCAGGCCGCGCTCAGACATGGCGGCGAAGGAGGCACGTGCCGATGCCGAAGTACATGTTCGAGGCGTCCTACAGCGCTGAGGCAGCGAAGGGGCTGCAGAAGGCCGGAGCGGCCAGCCGGGTGAAGGTGGTGAGCGAGATGTGCGCCAGCGTCGGCGGCGCGCTGGATTCGTTCCACTTCGCGTTCGGGGACGTCGACGCATTCGTGATCTGCGACCTCCCCGACGACGAGGCTGCGGCCGCGGTGTCGTTCGCGGTCAGCACGGGCAGCACCGTCGGGATCAAGACGGTCAAGCTGATGACGGTCGAGGAGGTCGACTCGGCCCTCAAGCGCAAGGTCAGCTACCGGCCGCCGGGCAGCTAGCCGCAACCTGAGTATCGTGCCCCCGAGTCTTCACATCGGGGGTTTGCACATGGCTGCATCGGGTTCGATCCTCGGCAACGCGGTCCAGCGACTCGAGGATCCGACGCTGCTCACGGGGAGTGGCAAGTACGTCGACGACCTCGTCGAGCCGAACATGGCTCACGTCGTGTTCGTACGATCCCCCATCGCGCACGCGAACGTGACTTCGGTCGACGTGAGCGCGGCGACGTCGATGCCGGGCGTCGTCGGCGTCTACCACGCCGGTGGCGACGACCTCGGCATCCCGAGCCTGCAGGGCTTCGCGATGATGCCCGACACCTTGAACCGGCCCGTGTTCGCGGGCGAGAAGGTGCGGTTCGTCGGCGACATCGTGGCCGCGGTCGTGGCCGACACACGGGCGCAAGCGATCGACGCGGCCGAGGCCGTGGTCGTCGACTACGACCCGCTGCCTTCCGTGCTCACCGCGGCTCAGGCGCTCGCGCCCGACGCTCCCCTTCTCTTCCCCGCTCACGGCTCGAACGTCTGCTTCGGCACGCAGTTCCCCGAAGGCGACGACTCCGACCCGATTGCGGGAGCGGCAGCGGTCGGCGAAGTCACCATGGTGAGCCAGCGCCTCGCCGGCGTGCCGATGGAGACCAACGGCATCCTCGCCGTCCCCACCGAAAACGGCCTCACTCTCTGGGTCTCCCATCAGGCGCCTCACGCAGCGCACGCCGCCTACGCGCCGCTGCTCGGCCTCGCACCCGAGAACCTCCGCGTCGTGTGCCCCTGGGTCGGTGGCGGCTTCGGTCCGAAGGCCGCCACCTACGTCGAGCACCTCGTCGCAGGCGCAGCCGCGCTGAAGCTCGGTCGGCCCGTCAAGTGGATCGCGTCACGCTCCGAGGACATGGTGTCGCTCGTCCAGGGCCGCGACTACATCATGACGGCTCGGCTCGGCGTCGGGTCCGACGGCAAGATCGTCGGCCTCGACATCAAGGTCGTCGCGTGCGCCGGTGCCTACCCCGCGCTCGGGGCGATCCTCCCGATGCTCACGCAGATGATGGCCGTCGGCGTCTACGACATCCCGAAGGTGCGTTCGAACGCGGTGATGGCCCTGACGAACAACACGACGATCGGCGCGTACCGAGGGGCCGGCCGGCCTGAGGCCACGCAGCTGATCGAGCGTGTGCTCGACGTGGCCGCGCACGAGATCGGCATGGACCCGGCCGAGATCAGGCGGGTCAACTTCCTCCAGCCGGCCAGCTTCCCCCTCACCACCCCCACGGGAGCCAACTACGACAGCGGCGAGTACGAGAAGGCGCTCGATGCGGCACTGCAGGCGTCGAGCTACTCAGACCTGCGAGCTGAGCAAGCGCGTCGGCGCAGCAGCGGCGACTCGAAGCAGCTCGGCATCGGCGTCTCGTCCTATGTCGAGGTGACGGCTCCGGTCGGTCTGCACATCGAATTCGGCGCGGTCGAGGTGCACGATGACGGCACCGCGAGCGTGTACGCGGGCACGAGCGTGCACGGCCAAGGGCACCACACCGCGTTCGCGATGCTCGCCAGCGACGTGCTCGGCATCCCGATGGACAAGATCACGCTGGTCAACTCCGACACCGACCGCGTGCCCCGCGGCGCCGGCACGATGGGCTCACGGTCGCTGCAGACGGCGGGCAGCGCGATCCATGTCGCGTCCAACGAGGTGCTCGCCCGCGCCCAAAAGATCGCTGCGCATCTCCTCGAAGCCTCGCCCGACGACATCGTCGCCGGCGGCGGGGGCGTGCACGTCGCGGGTGTGCCCGCCAACGCTCTGTCGTGGGCCGAGCTCGCGGTGGCCTCGCGGGACGCCTCCCGTCTGCCCAGCGGCCTCGAGCCTGCTCCCCTCCGCCACGAGCTCGACTTCGACGGCAGCGACTCGACCTTTCCGTTCGGCTCGCACATCTCCGTCGTCGAGGTCGACACCGAAACCGGTGAGGTGACGATGCTCCGCCATGTCGCGGTCGACGACTGCGGCCGGATCCTGAACCCGCTGTTGGTCAATGGCCAGCAGCACGGAGGGATCGCACAAGGCGCGGCGCAAGCCCTCTTCGAGTGGATGCAGTACGACGAGGACGGCAACCCGCTCACGTCGACGCTCGCGGACTACGCGATGCCGTCTGCGGCCGAGCTGTGCAGCTTCGAGGTGTCGAACACCCAGACCGACAGCCCGCGCAACCCGCTCGGAGCGAAGGGCATCGGCGAGTCGGGCACGATCGGCTCGACACCCGCCATCCAGAACGCGGTGGTCGACGCGGTGAGCCATCTCGGCGTGAAGCACATCGACATGCCATGCACGGGCGAGCGCGTGTGGCGCGCGATCCAGGCCGCTTCCGCCTGAGCAGCGGTCACCTTGCCGACGTGTGGCCGGCTCGTACCCAGCCCGTGAACGCGTCGATCCCGTCGATCAGCCGTTCGAACCGGATCGACCGGAACAGATCGAACGTGTGCTGCGCCCCGGGCAGCTCGACGTACACGACCGGGTTCGCAGACACCTCTCGTAGCCGCGTGACGAGCGCGCGCGCCGCCTCGACCGGCACGTAGGTGTCGTTGTCGCCGTGCGCGACGAGGAGCGGCGGCGCATCGGGGCCGGCCAACCCGAGCGGTGACGTGAGCGGCTGCCCATGCTCGGCCGTGCCGTAGTAGCCGTACAGCGACACGGCTGCAGCGATCGTCGGATCGGTCAGCGCGACGGACAACGCGAGATGGCCGCCGGCCGAGCTGCCGGCGACGAAGACCTGTGCCGCCTCGATCCCGAGCTCGCGTGCGCGGGCACGAGCCCAAGCGACCGCGCGATGCGCATCGGCCAACGACTCCGAGAACGGAGCGGGGCGAAGCGCGTAGCTCGCGCTGACGCACAGCCACCCTTGACTGGCGAGCCGGTAGACGAGCGGTCTGGCCTCTCGGTTCTTGGCGCCGCCGCGATAGCCCCCTCCGTGGAAGTAGACGAGCACCGGTCCGGTGACGCCTTGGCGGCGCGGCAGGTAGACGTCGAGCACGCGGCTTGCGCCGTCTCCATACGGGACGTCCGCGGTTCGCTTGACGTCGCGACGAGTGACGACGAACGGTGCGAGGAGGATGTGCAGCATCGCGAGTCGCGAGCGGGGAACGTCGAGTCCGAGCGCGTCGCTCATCGCGGACGCAACCACGCTTCGGGTACGGACCGCGCGCCACACGATGACGATGAGCGCGACCGTCGCGAGGAGCGCGAACGCAAGCCCGATGAGCCCGACCGAGGTGCCGAGGTCGTGCTGCAGCGCCGCGATGAGCGTGGCAGCGGCGAGGTAGGCGAACACGACGAACGGGAGCTCGTTCGGCACCATCCCGATCATCCAGATGAGGCGTCCGAGACGGGGTGGACGGCGCAAGGGAGCGACGGCGCAGACCGTGCAGAGCGCGATGAGCGCGACCGTGATCAGGTAGCCCCAAGGCATGGCTGGTGCTACGTCGTCTGACCGCGGACCCCAACCGAGTCGAGGACGTCGTGCTCGTCGTTGTGACTGTGCGTGAAGCCGAGCTCGCGCTCGATGCGCACAGTCTCGTGTGAGCGGTACGCGACGATGTACGCACGGCGGTAGCCCGCAGTGAGGTTGCCGCCCGAACCGTGCATCACACGCTCGTTGTGCACCGTGCAGTCACCGCGCGCGATCGGCTTCACGACGACCTCGTCGCCCTCGCGCAAGTCGGTGCCGAGCGCATGTGAGGTTCCCCGCCCGCCGAACACCGGCACGTGCGGACGCAGCGCCGCCTCGTAGTTCGTCGCGGGCACGAAGCGCATGCACCCGTTCTCCACGGTCGAGTCGTCGACCGCGAGCCAGAACGTCGCCGTGCGGCGATCGGGCGTATCGGGCCAATAGGCCATGTCTTGATGCCACGCGAAGATCGCATCGTCCTTGTACGGCTGCTTCGCCAGCAGCTGGTCGTAGTCGATCGTCATGCCGTCGCCGCAGAGCTGCTGCGCGATCGACGCGGTGCGCTGCTCGTACACGTTGCCCTGCCACGCCGGGTAGTACCGACGGGGCAGCATCACATTGACGATCGAGAAGTCCTCGGGCTCGCGGCCGTAGTCGCCGGCCATGTCGCAGTAGTCCTTGCCCGGCACCTCGATCTCACGCCGGAGGAACCGGTCGTAGACGACCTCGAGGTCCGCGACCTCAGCCTCGGTGAGCACGCCCGGGAGGTGCACGAACCCGTCTTCCGCGAACGTCTTGCGGTCGAGGTCGTCGACCTCGTACGTGCCGTCCGCGTGCAGGCTGCCCACGCCTCAGCCTCCCAGCACCATTCCCTCGGCACCCGACGGCTCCGGGTCCGGGAGCCTCATCATCCGCATCGAGACCGCGAAGCCGAGCAGCGCCGCGAGCAGCGGGACGATGAGTGCCACCTGCAGCGCGATGTTCCGCGCGTCGGTGTTGATCCGGATGATCTCGGCTTTCACGTCCGCAGGCTGACCGACGAGCAGCTCCTCGAGCTGCGTGTTGGTCATGATCTCGGCATCGTCCTCGAGCACGGTCGCGACCTGCTGCTTCTCGGCGGGCGGGAGGACCGCGCTGTTGTCGGCCATGTGAGTGAACGAGAACGAGAGCGTGGCGAGCATGATCGCGCCGGCGAACGCCAGGCCGAACGAGAGGCCAAAGGATCCGCCCGCCGAGTTCACGCCCGCCGCCTCGCTGACCCGCTCCTCGGTGATCGGAGAGAGCGTGTAGTTGTTCAGCTGCGAGACGAGGAGACCAAGGCCCGCACCCGCGATCGTGAGCGGCACCAGCAGCCACCAGCCCGAGTGCGCGCGGGGGACGATCGGGAGCAGCAGCACCACACCGACAGTCACGAGGGCGAACCCCGCGCGGATGATGCGGCTCGGGCGCCGCGACCCGGCCTTCTTCCCCGCGATCACCGCCACGGCGAACATGCTCAGCGACAAGGGAGCGAGCGAGAGCCCCGCTTCCATCGCGTTGTACTCGAGCACCATCTGGAGGTAGATCGGCAGCGCGATCATCAGCCCGCCGAGTGAGATCTGCTGCAGCATCTGCCCCGAGATCCCGGACGTGAAGAGCTTCGACTTGAAGAGCCCAGGATCGATCAATGTGGGCTTCCCCGCTCGCTTGCGCCGCACCAGCCACATCGCGAAGGTCGCCATCGCCGCGGCGCCGAGCACGAGGAGGATCGCGACCGACTCGGCTCCCTCCTGCCACGCGAGGATCCCGAGCACGATGCCGCCCATGCCGAGCACGGACAGCACGGCACCGATCGGATCGATCGTTCGCTCACCGGTGTACGGGACGTCCTTCACCAGCTTGATGCCCGACAGCACCACGAGGATGACGACGGCTTCGAGCCCGAATGCAACCCGCCACGACAGGTAGGTCGTGATGAAGCCGCCGACCAGCGGGCCCACCGCCGCGGCGATGGCCGCCGATGCACCGACCAGCGCGTAGACCTTGCGCTGCGCCGCTCCCTCGAAGTTCCCGTGGATGAGCGACTGCATCGAGGGCAGCAGCAGCGAAGCGCCGAGACCTCCGATGATCGCCCAGAAGATGATGATCGCGGTGAGCCCCTGCGCCAGCATCATCGCGATCGCGCCCGTCATGTAGCCGAGCAGGCCGATCACGTATGCCTTCTTGCGCCCGAAGAGGTCGCCGACCTTGCTGCCGATGAGGATGAAGGCCGCGGACACGAGCGCCTCGAGGGCGATGGCGGACTGGACGCCGCTGACGGTCGTGTGGAGGTCTTGCACGACGGCGGAGATCGAGACGTTCATGAGCGACGTGTCGACGACCAGGACGAACATCGCCATCGCGAGCAGGAGCGCGAGCTTCGGGTTGTAGGAGCCTGCAGCTGCGTCGGCATCCCCCATGACTCGCGGTCCTATCAGACGCAGGGCCATCAGGCCGCATACGGTGAGCAGTCCATGCCGGGGACGGGGATGTGGCGGCGAGTCGAACGGTTCGTTCCCGGAGTCGGGGTCGCGCGCCATTACCAGCGGAGATGGCTGCGATCCGACGTCGTCGCCGGGCTCGTGTTGGCGGCGATCCTCGTGCCGCAGGGAATGGCCTACGCGCAGCTCGCGGGACTGCCCCCGGTCACCGGGCTCTACACGACCATCGGGTGCCTGGTTGGATACGCGATCTTCGGCCCATCACGCGTGCTCGTCCTCGGCCCCGACTCATCGATCTCGCCCATGATTTTGGCGGCGCTCACCCCTCTCGTCATCGTCGGCGCGAACTCGTCAAGGGCGATTGAGCTCGCGGGGATGCTCGCGCTCCTCGTCGGGGTCATCGAGATCGTCGCGGGGCTCGCGCGGCTCGGCTTCGTCGCCGACCTGCTGTCGAGCGAGGTGCAGGTCGGCTACATGAACGGGCTGGCGATCACGATCATCGTCAGCCAGCTTCCGAAGCTGTGCGGGTTCTCGACCGACGCCGACACGTTCTTCGAAGAGGTGAAGGCGTTCTTCACCAACCTCGATCAGACGGTCGGGAGGTCGCTGGCCGTTGGCATCGCCGTGCTCCTCGTGCTCCTCGTCCTCCCGCGGATCACTCGGAAGGTGCCGGCGGTGTTGGTCGCCGTCGCCGGCGCCACGATCGTCTCGGCGGTGCTCGACCTCAGCAGCAAGGGAGTGTCGACCGTCGGCTCGCTCCCGAAGGGCTTTCCGACGCCGACGTTCCCATTCACCGAGGTGCACGACGTGGGTCCGTTGTTCGTGGCCGCCATCGGCATCACGCTCGTGTCGCTCACCGACACGATGGCGACCGCGTCGAGCTTCGCGGCACGCCGAGGCGACGAGGTCGAACCGAACCAGGAGATGATCGGCATCGGCGCGGCCAACATCGCCGCCGGGTTCGTGCAGGGCTTCGCGGTGTCGACCAGCGGGTCACGAACCGCCGTCGCCGAGCAGTCAGGGGCGAAGAGCCAGCTCACCGGAGTCGTCGGCGCCGGCATCGTGGTCTTGCTGCTGTTGTTCTTCAACTCGCTCCTCGCGGACCTCCCGCAGTCGGCGCTCGGCGCGGTCGTCATCGCCGCGGCGCTTTCGCTGATGGACATCTCGCTCCTGCGGAAGTACGGGCGGGTGCGTCCGAGCGCGGTCGCGCTGTCGCTGCTCACCAGTGGAGGCGTGATCGTGTTCGGGGTGCTCCCCGGCATCGTGATCGCGATCGTCCTGTCGGTGCTGCTCGTGTTCCACCACAGCTGGTGGCCGCACGGCGCGGTGCTCGGCCGCGTTCCCGACCTCGCCGGATGGCACAGCGTCGAGCAGCACCCCGAAGCGGAGGAGCTCGAGGGGATCGTGATCTACAGGTGGGAGGCGCCCCTCTTCTTCGCGAACGCCGGTGCGTTTCGCCGACAGATCCGTCACCTCGTGAGAGAACGGCGGCCTCGGTGGGTGGTGCTCCAGTGCGAGGCGATCACCGACATCGACGTCACCGCCGCAGAGATGCTCGAGCAGCTCGACGACGAGCTCAACGACAAGGGCGTCCACGTCGCGTTTGCAGAGATGCGCGACCGACTGCAGGACCTCACGTTCCGGTACGGGCTGTTCGAGACGCTCGACCGTGACCACTTCTTCCCGACCGTGAAGGAAGCGCTGGCGGCGATCCAGGCCGAAGAGACCTGATCGGCGACAATTGCTAGTCCTCCTTCTCGGCGACGACTTCGATGCGGACCTTGACGTCGGGGTGGACGCGCAGCATGAAGATGCGCGGCGGATCCATCCCGAAGTCACGGATGTCGAACGACGACTCGCCCTCGACGCGGAGCGTGCGGTCGTCGATCGGCGTGATCACGAGCTCGTCCTCGCAGCGGCGCGTCACGCCATGGAACGTGAGGTCGCCCGTGACTCGATAGCGACCGTCGCCGCTCGCCTTCGACATGTGAACCAACCGCCCGTCGATCGTGGGATGGCGACGGGCGTCGATGCGGCGCTGCAGCTCGCTGTCCTCGAGGCGGTTGCCTGACGAGAGTCGATCGACGCGCAGAGACAGCCCACCCTTCGGATCCGCGGCGATGTCGATGACGCCGTCGCGGAGGTCGACCTCGAGAAACCCGACCAACCCCGTGGTCCGGGTGTGGATGGGGTGGAGGCTGGAGCTCGCTTGGATCAGGACTGCTGACCTGTCGGGCACGATGCGAAAGCGGGCCATGGCCTCCATCTTGGGCAGTCAACCCCGGCCGCGGCACCGCTACTTGGTGTGCGCCTCGAAGAAGTCCCAGATGGCCTGCGTGGCATCGATGGCCGCCGACGGCGGATCGGTGCCGAGCAGCCGTTCGGCCGCTGGGTTCGGCTTCGCGCCTGGCCACTGGTGTCCGGCTCCGGCGATCGTGATCAGCTCGACGGTGCGGCCCTCAGGACACGGGGCGGTCGAGGTGGAGACGTCGCCCCTCGTGCCCACGACGGGCGGGCCACAGTGATCGATGGCACGCCACGTCGCGTTGTCGGCGGGAACTGAGGGCCCGTTCACTCGAGGCTCGCCGGCCACGGTGACCGCGCTCCCTGGCCCGCCGCCGTACGGCACGTTCTTGTCGGCAGCGCCGTGGATGTGCAGCACCGAGGTGGGTGTGGCGTCGGCACAGTCCACCAAGATCGTGCCCGCCACTGGCGCGACCCCCGCGAACAGGTCGGTCGAGCAGGCGAGCCGGTACGCCAACATGGCCCCGTTGGACATCCCGGTGACGTAGACGCGATCGGGGTCGACTGCGCCTTCGGCCTCGAGCGATCTCACGACCTCCGAGACGAAGGCGACGTCGTCGATGCCCAGAGCGGCGGGCGGCCCGCAGCACGTGCCGGCGTTCCACGACCGGTACAGCCCGTCCGGATAGGCGACGAGGAACTTCGCGCTGTCCGCTTGCTCGTCCCAGCCGTATGTCGATTCGGCTTGGCTGGCGCTGCCGTAGCCGCCGTGCAGCATCACGACGAGGGGCGCTCGTCGGTCCGTGCCGTTCGGTCGATAGAGCAGCACAGTGCGCTCAGTCCCGCCCACCGTGACCGTTCGCTGCGAGTGGCCGACGGCGACGGTCGAGGTCGCCGTGCCGCCCGAAGATGTCGGGCGGCACGAGACGCAGAGCGCCGCGACGAGAAGGACCGGCAGCCCGAACCGAACGACTCGCACAGCTCGACACTACGGAGATCCACGTCCGGTTCAGGCGCGATGACGATCGAGGAACTCGATCATCGCCGCGATCTTGGCGGGGGTGAGAAGGTGCTCGGTGTTGGGCAGGATCGCGAGCTCCGCGTTCGGCAGCGTGCGGTAGGTCACGAGACCCTCCTCGACGGAGCAGAACGCGTCTCGGTCGCCCGCGAGCACGAGCGTCGGAGCGGTGACCTTGCCGAGGTCGTCGAACGTGTAGCCCAGGGGCTGGGTCGTGCGCGGAAAGGCGTTCGTGATGTACGTGCGCCAGTACCCCTCTCCTTGCCCGTCGTGGTCCGCCTTCATCACCTCGAGCGTGTGCTTCATCTCGGGCGAGGCGGAGAAGAAGCGTTCCGCCGCGTCAGGATCGGCCGCGGTCGCGTCGGGGCTCCCGCCGAGCATCATCCTCATCATCATGAACGAGGGCGACTCGGGGTTGAACATGTCGTAGCCGGCGTCGTTCACGATCGCTCGCACCGAGTCGGGATGAGTGAGCCCGAGCACGGTCGCGGTGATGCCACCTTCGCTGAAGCCTCCGACCATCGGACGGTCGAGGCCGAGCGCGTCGATCAGCGCGCGCACATCCTCGGCGAGGACGGCGAACGACGCGGCGCCTTCTCCAGGCTCGGTGAGGCCGGCACCACGAGTGTCGGGAGCGATCACTCGGAAGTGATGTCCCAGCGTCTCCATGTGGTCGGCGTAGGCGAAGGGGTGGTTGCGCCACAGCGGGCTGGTCGACACGACGCCACCGTGCAGCAGCACGAGCGGTTCGCCCTGCCCGACCTCGAGGTAGTGGATGTCGATGCCGTTCGCATGCACGAACGCACCGCCCCGATCGCTCTTCCTGATCTGCTGGACGGACATGGCGTCTCCTCATGAGTCGTGACTGGTGTGCGATCAGCGTGCGGGACGCGGGGTGCACCGGTCATGAGGGGATCGCCTCATCTTCGTCAGGGCAGAGTCGCGAAGCCTTCCTCAGGGAGCAGGCCGTGTTGCATCGCGAAGAGGCTCGCGGCAGTGCGGTTCGTGGCGCCGATCTTCGAGTAGATGTGCTCGATGTGGTTTCCGGCGGTCTTCGGCGTGATCACGAGTCGAGCCGCGATGTCTTTGTTCGAAAGGCCCTGGGCAAGGAGCCGCAGCACCTCGACCTCCCGAGTCGTGAGCCCGGCCGGTCCCTCCCGCCGCCGCACGACGCGGTGACCGGCGGCGGTGAGCACGGCCTCGACGACGTCTCCGTCGAGCCGCCCGACGCGCACCTCATGTCGAAGCTCTCGCGCCGCGTCGTCCGAAGACCTCGCTGGACGGTAGGGCCGCGGTTCCCGCATCGCTTGGTAGGCGTCGGCAGCACCGACGACGCGGGCCGACCGCGAGATCGCGTTGCCCGACAGACCACGCGGATAGCCAGAGCCGTCGAGCCGTTCACGGTGCTGCACCGCGATTCGCGCGACGGGCGCGAGCGTCTCTGACTGCTGGAGCATGCGCTCGCCGTAGTACGGGTACATGCGCACACGCTCCCACTCGCCCGCGCCGAGCGATCCCTTCTTGTCCCAGATCGCGTTCGAGACGCCGAGCCGACCGAAGTCGTGGACGAGACCGGCGCGGTAGAGCAATCGCACCTCCCCGGTCGAGAGGCCGAGCCGCGACCCCGCGGTCGCGGCGAGATCGGCCACCGCGTGCGAATGCCCGAGGGTGTACGGCGACTTCAGGTCCACGAAGTTCGCGATCGCCAGCAGGGCGGCATCACACTCGTCCTCGGTGAGCACGATCGCCAGGGACGGCTCCGCGTCGACTACCGCGTCCCACGAGCCTGCCGAGTCGAGCCCGCCGAGGAGCTTCTCCGCGTCCGCACAGAGCAGCTGCACGAGACCAGGGTCGAACTGCGTCCCCGATCGACTCTTCGCCACGCGCTTCGCGGCGTCGACACCGTCGGATCGATGCGCGACCTCGACGAACTCTGCGAGCTGCACGATGCGCGAGGCCATGGGGATCGATTCGCCTGCGAGCTTCCCCGGCCATCCCTCACCGTCCCATCGTTCGTACGACGCCCCGAGCCCGTCGAGCACCCGCTGCGGGAGGTCGAGCTCCTCGCCGAGCACGCGCGCGAGGCGCGCGTGCTGCGCGATCATCCCGTCGAACTCCTTGCGACCCGACACGGCGAACGCGAACCCCGTGCGGATGCGGTGCAGCGGCGGGCTGCCCGCCCCGACCATGCGGAGCATGTCGGTGAGCTGCCGGAGGGACGAGGTCTCGGGGTCGTACTTCTTCGACTTCAGCGCGATGTCATCGCCCATCCACTTCGCCTGTTCGTGCGCGTCGGTATGACATCCGACGTTGACGAGGAGCGCCGAGTAGTAGACGGCCTCTCGGTCTTCGTCGTCGAGGCCGATGTCGTCGGCGAGCCGGAGCGCGATGAGGCATTGGCGGAGCACGTGCTCCATCGGCTGACCGAAGCCGAGGTCGATGCCGAGCGAGAGGGCGGCGACCAGCTCGGCCAGGCGAATCGGGCGCCGATCTCGAACGTCGCTCACTCGGTGCCGAGGATAGAGGCTGCGGCTTCTGCCTCTTCGTGGGCAGCGGAGCATCGGGCCCACAGGCGGTCGAGCGTCTCGGGCGGCACGCCCTCGAACCGCAGATCGAAGAGGTCCGCGAGCGCGGCGAACCAGTCGTCGCGCTCCGTGAGAGGGTCCGTCGGCGCGCTGCCCTCCCCCACCCGTGTCAGGACGAGCCCGCGCATGATGTCGACGCCGACGGCGTCACGCCGTTGTGCGCTCGCGATGCGCACGAACCCAGAGTCGGGGGAGGTCGAGAGCACCTCGTGGCGCTCGGCGAACTCGTCGATCGTCGCCGGCCGCATCCGCCAGCTCATGCCGGGGAAGGTGCCGAGCGGGTCGTGGGTCAGGTGCCAGTCACCGACGCCGTCCTCGGTCCGCTCGAGCGAGAGGGTGAACGGCCCCTGCCGGAAGGTCGCAGCCTCGAGCGGCACAGTGTCGTGCAACGCATCGCCGAGGCCGACGTCCACATACCAGATGCCGAGCTCGTTCTCAGCCGAGGAGAGTCCCGAGACGGTGAGGACCAGGTGATTCGTGAGCGCTTCGACAGTGGGCCCGTCCGAGCCGTGCACGCCGCCGACGTGGCGAGTCACGTCGTAGCCGAGGCACGCGAGGAGCTCACTGAACGCGCCGTTCAGCTGGAAGCAGTATCCACCCCGACCGCGGAGCGCGACCCGCGTCGCCGACGCGAGGGGATCGATGTTCCACTGGTCTCCCGAGTGGATCCACATCGTCTCGTAGGGCACCTGTTCGACGTGCGCTCGGTGCAGACGGCTGAGCGCCTCGGCGGAAGGCGGCTCGGCGTCGAGCCCCAGCCGACCGAGGTACGCGTCACGCAGTTCAGGGTCGAGTCCGCCGGCTGAGCGCGTCACAATCGGCGAGTATGCCTCCCATGAGCGCCCCCCAAGCACCGCTCGGCTCCGTGTTCGGCGCCGCTTCGACCCCGGACGAGGTGATCGCAGGCATCGATCTGACGGGGAAGACCGCGATCGTCACGGGCGGCGCATGCCGCTGCCGACACCTTGGCTGGGCTCGACGTCGAGATCAGGGCGATGGATCTGATGGTGCCCAAGACCATTGACATCTTCGCCGCTCGGTTCCTCGCGTCCGGCCGACCGCTCCACCTGCTGGTGAACAGCGCTGGAATCGGGGGCGCGCCGTTGACTCGCGACGAACGCGGGTACGAGTCGGTCTTCACGACGAACCACCTCGGGCACTTCCAGCTCACCTGCCGGCTGTGGACCGCGCTCCGCGCCGCCGAGGGCGCGCGCGTCGTGGCCGTGTCGTCGTGGGCCCATCGCGCGTCACCGGTCGTGCTCGACGACCTCATGTTCGAGCGCCGCGACTATGACCCTGTGCTCTCGTATGGCCAGTCGAAGACAGCGAACATCCTCCACGCGGTCGCCGTCGACGAGCGCGGACGCGACGAGAACATCCGCGCGTTCTCTCTCCACCCGGGCACGATCGTCGACAGCAACTTCAAGCGGTACACGCCGCCCGAGGTGCTCACCGCGTTCGGGCTCGTCGACGAGAACGGCGACGCCGTCATCGATCCGTCGAAGTCGCGCAAGACCGTCGGACAAGGAGCGGCGACGAGCGTGTGGTGCGCGTGCAGCCCGAAGCTCGACGGCCTCGGTGGCCTGTACGCGCAGGACTGTGACATCGCCCCGCTCGTCGAGCCCAGCGACGCGCTCAACATCGAGTTCGGATCACCCCCTCTCGGCGTCATGACGTACGCGGTCGATCCCGAAATGGCGTCGCAGCTCTGGGCCGCAAGCGAGAAGCTCGCTCATGTCAGGCTGCCCTCATGAAGATCACGCCTCGCTACGACACTGAGCCCCTCGTGCGGCTGACGCCGATGGTGAATGGGATCGCCGCGACGGTGACCGGTCAGCGCGACCGGCTCGCCGCGACCCTTGCCGGCCTCGACGCCGACCAATGGGCGACGCCGAGCCGCTGCGAGGGCTGGTCGGTGCAGGACGTGATCATCCACCTCGCGTCCACGAACCGGTTCTGGGCCCACTCGATCAATCAAGGGCTCGCCGGCGAGCCCACGCGGTACTTGCTCGGCTTCGATCCGGTCGCGTCGCCGGCTGAGCTCGTCGCCGCGGCGCAAGGCACAGCGCCAGCCGACACGCTCGCGGAATTCGTACAGGGCAACCAGGCCCTGGCCGACGCGCTGTCGTCGGTGGACAACTGGGATGTGCTCGCCGAGGCTCCCCCTGGCCACATCGCGATCGGCCTCGTTGCGATCCACGCGCTCTGGGACTCGTGGGTGCACGAGCGCGATGTGGTGATCCCGCTCGGGCTCGATCCCGTCATCGACGACGCCGAGCTCGAGGCATGCCTGTTGTACGCCGGCGCGCTCGGGCCCTCGTTCCAGGCGAGCACCGGGTCGACGCGCTGCGGCGCGATCGCGCTCGAGACGACCAGTCCCGACGTCAGCGCGGTGATCGAGGCGGGTCCGGTTGTGCGCATCCACCGGGGCGTGCCACCCGCGGGTGCAGTCGTGCTCGCGGGAGATGCAGTCGACGTGCTCGAGCAGCTCAGCTTCCGCGCGCCCTTCACGCCTCCGGGCACCGACGACGACCGCTGGCTGTTCGAGGGCCTCGGTGAGGTCTTCGACAAGACGTTGTAGGCCCACCCCCGCCTCGTTCTGGTTTGAAAACCCGCCAGATGTGGCGGGCTTTCCAGCCGAGTTCGTTGGGAAAGCGACCCGTCGTGGCGATTGCGATCACGCTGCTGATCCTCCCCGTGGGCAGACAAGCACCCGACCGTGTGCACGTGAAGCCGACCGAGCGCCTCGAGTGAGCTCAGCGGGGAGACGCGCCGTTCACCAATCCGAGGCCGAACGCCTTGTAACCGAACAGCACGAGCAGGTCATCGGATGCCGAGTCGACGACGTCATCGTCGAGCGCGAGGAACCAGTTCTCCTGCGGTCGGTAGATCGGGATCGTGTACCAGGCGAACACGCCCGCCCGGCGCTCGTCGACGGTGCGGTTGTTCCCCGTCTTGTGCCACACCCGACCCTCCATCACGACCATCGATCCCGCAGGCGCCTCGATGGCGACGGTGTGCGCGCCCTGATCATCGCCCGCGGGTGCGCGATTGTGCTCGTGACTGCCGGGAACGAACCGTGTCGCCCCGTTCTCGTCCGTGAAGTCGTCGAGACACCACAGCACGTTGATGCCCTGCACCCCCGACCACGGCTGCGGCATGTAGAGCTGATCCGCGTGCAGCACCATCTCACCGCCGCCGGGGCCGGTGATGTTGGCGCTGATGTTCGACAGCAGCGCGGGCCAGCCGAGCGTGCCCTTGACGAGCGCGAGCGCGGCCGGGTGCTCGGCGAGCGCGCAGAACACCTCATGACGGTTCGGGAGGTTCCACACCCGCTGGTTCGTCGTGTCGGTCGGGTAGTCGAGCGCGAACCTCACCTCGCGGCCTTCGGCGCGATCGCGCGCCGCGGCCTCGTACAGGGCACTGCGCGCGGTCGCGACCGTGTCGGCGTCGAGAGCGCCGGGCACGATGCAGAGCCCGTCGTCGCGCAGATCGGCTGCGGCGCGGTCGAGGTCGATGGTCGTCATCGGCCCGTGGGGATCGCGGTCAGGCCATGGTCGAGACCGAGCATCTCGCGGAACGCAGGGTCGAAGCCGGCAGCAACCTCGGGCGGGAGCGCGGCGTTCCAGTTGATCTGCGGCCGGATCCAGGGTTGGACGTAGTACCCGAAGAGGCCGGCTCGGTGTACCGAGCCGGTTCGATTGTGGCCGGTCTGATGCCAGAGCCGACCGTCCATCACCATGATGCTGCCGGCCGGGCCCTCGACCGGCACGGTGTCGACTGACGCAGTGAAGTCAGGCAGCACGCGGTGGCTGCCGGGGATGACCCGCGTCGCGCCGTTGTCGTCGGTGAAGTCGTCGAGCATCCACGCGACATTCACGGCGAACGGCGCCGGTCCCCACGGCTGCGGCACGTAGTACTGGTCGGCGTGCAGGTACATGCCCCCGGCACCCGGCCCCGTGATGTTGGCGCTGAAGTTCGAGATCAGGAAGTCGCCGATCGTGCGCTTCACGTACCGGAGTGCGAGCGGATGCCTGATGAGCTCGACGAACACCGCATCCCACGCGATCAGCATGAACACGCGGCGGTTCTTCTCGTCGAAGTCGAAGGCGTAGCCCCGCGTCGGGATGCCGACGAGGTCGGACCGATCGGCCGCGTCGAGCAAGCGAGCGTGCACGTCGGCAGTCGCCGCGGGGTCGAGCACGCCGGTGATGACGGCGACGCCGACCTCGTCGAGGTCGCGGTCTGCGGCGTCGAGGTCGTCGGCCGACCGGGGCGGCGGAAGCGTCGTCGCGTCGTTCACGCAGGCTCCGCGGCTGCTCCGGTCCTCGCGACCTCTCTCGCCCACGGATAGTCGGCCTTGCCGTTGGCTGCCCGCTGCACCCGGTCGACGATGATCACGCTCTTGGGCAGCTTGTAGCGAGCGATGTGCTCGGTGGCGACCTCGATGATCGACGCCTCGTCCGCCGACGCGCCCGGCTGCAGCGACGCCACCGCGACGATCCGCTCACCGAAGCGCTCGTCGGGCACCCCGACGACGAGGCAGTCGTACACCGCCGGGTTCGCCTTGACCGCCTCCTCGACCTCTTCGGGGAAGACCTTCTCACCGCCTGTGTTGATGCAGTTCGACCCCCGGCCCAACAGGATCAGTGACCCGTCGGCGGCGACCTTCGCCCAGTCTCCGGGCAAGCGAGTGCGGCACGCCGTCGATCACCATGAACGTGCGGGCGGACTTCTCGGGATCCTTGAAGTAGCCGAGCGACGCGCTCGAGGGCGGCGACCATCCCGATCTCGTCAGAACCGGGCTCGACCTCGCGGCCGTCCTCGGTCACGACCTTCACCGAGGGGTTGGTCGTGAACTTCGCTGTCGTGCCGACTCCCGCTCGCGTGCTGATCGTCGTGCCCATCGAGCCCTCGGTGGAGCCGAGGCCGTCGTAGAGCGTGACGTCGAGGTGCTTCAGCAACCCCTCCTTCACCTCGGTCGACCACATCACCCCCGACGACACGATCGTCTTCAGCGAGGGAGCTTCGTAGCCCTTCTCGTCGAGTGCACGGAGCATCGGCTTCGCGAACGCGTCGCCGACGATGACGACCGCACTCACGCCCTCGCGCTCGACCGCCTGCCACAGCTCGTGGGCATCGAACGAGCGATTCGTCAGCGTCACGACCGATCCCTGGAGCAGCAGCGGCGCCATCGTGCCGAGCCACATCCCCGTGCCGTGCATCTGGGGGCACGCGGCAAGCCACACGGGCGGCGCGTCGAGCTGGTCGCCGAGCGCCAGGAGCTCGTCGACGTTCGTCGGAGGCGTCAGGCCCGAGATCGCCGCGCCGAAGCCGGCGATCGCGATCGGGAAGATGCCGTGCGTGTACATCACGCCCTTCGGCATGCCGGTCGTGCCGCCCGTGTAGAGCATGTAGATGTCTTCGGGCTGACCCTCGATGCGGGCCGCGGGCTCGTGCGAAGCCAGCACGTCGTGCCATCGCAACGCGCCGTCGACGTGCTCACTGTCGACACCTGAGGCGGCATCGTCGACCTCGATCACCGCGCGGAGCTTCTCGGCCTTCGGCAGCACCTTCGCTCGACGCGATCGCCGAGGCTCGAGTGGAAGCAGAGGACCTCGGCGTCGGAGTTGTCGAGCAGGTAGAGCAGCTCGCCTTCGCTGTACCGGTAGTTGACGTTGATCGGGACGCCGCGGATCTTGAACGCTGCGTACTGCGCGGTCACGTACTCGATGCCGTTGTACAGGTAGAGCGCGACCTTGGAGTCGGGCTGCAGGCCGAGCTCGACGAATGCCTGCGCGAGGCGTGCCGCTTGGTCGTCGTGCTCGACGCCACGACACTCGCTCGTCTCCGTGGATCAGGGCGGTGCGCTCACCGACCTCGTCGGCGATCGTCCTCCCAGATGTTCGCGAAGTGGACCTGCATGCCGACCCCCCGGCTCGGTTGCCTCGGACAGCAGACCAACGTACGTCACGCGAACCCCTGCACGGGCTGAGGCGTGTAGGGCGACTCGAGCGCCGAGATCTCGTCGGCCGTGAGCTCGATGTCGACCGACGCGATCGCGTCTTCGAGCTGGTTCGGCTTCGTGACTCCGACGATCGGCGCGGTGACCGCCGGATGCTTCGAGACCCAGGCGAGCGCGATCTGCGCCCGCGACACGCCCCGGTCGGCGGCGATCTTGGCAACGGCCTCGATGATCCCCGCATCGGCGTTCGCGTAGAGGCTGCTTCCGAACTCGTCGGTCTCGGATCGATCGGTCGACGTGCCCGCGATCGCGGGTGAGCAGGCCGCGGGCGAGCGGACTCCACGGGATGACGCCGACGCCCTGGTCGACGCACAGCGGGAGCATCTCGCGCTCCTCCTCCCGGTACACGAGGTTGTAGTGGTTCTGCATCGAGACGAACTTCGTCCAGCCGTGAAGCTCAGCCACGTGCTGAGCCTTCGAGAACTGCCAGGCCCACATCGACGACGCGCCGATGTAGCGCGCCTTCCCGGCCTTCACCACGTCGTGCAGCGCCTCCATCGTCTCTTCGATCGGCGTGCGGGAGTCCCAGCGATGGATCTGGTACAGATCGACGTAGTCGGTGCCGAGCCGGCGGAGGCTCTGCGTCGATCTCGTGCATGACCGCCTTGCGCGAGAGGCCGCGCCCGTTCGGGCCTTGGCGCATGACGCCGTAGAGCTTCGTCGCGAGCACGATCTCGTCGCGGCGTGCGCACTCGGCGAGCGGCGCGGCCGACGATCTCCTCGCTGGTGCCGTCCGAGTAGACGTTCGCAGTGTCGAAGAAGTTGATGCCCGCCTCGATCGACCGCTCGATGAACGAACGTGCGGCGTCCGCGTCGAGCGACCAGGGATGGCCACCGCGACTCGGCGACGCCGAAGCTCATGCACCCGAGGCAGATCGGGCTCACGTCCATGCCAGTCGTTCCGAGCTTGCGGTACTTCATCGCACCGTCCTTTCGTTGCGATCGGCCGGGCTGACGACACGGCCCGGGAGTGTGTCGGCGCCGAGCTGCTCGCCGTCGACACGGATGGCCACGCCGTTGACCAGCACGTGACGGACGCCGGTCGGCTGATCTGCGGTGAGGCGCTCGGTGTCGGCCGGGAAGTCGCGGACGCGGCGCACGGGTCCCGGGCCGACCGCAGTGGGATCGAACACGGTGACGTCGGCGAACGCACCGGGGCGGAGCACGCCGCGGTCGGCGAACCCGAAGAGCTCGGCCGGCTCTTGCGTCAGCTTGTGGACTGCGCCCTCGAGCGAGAGCACCTCTCGCTCGCGGACCCAGTTGCCGAGGAGGTCGGTGGGCAACGGGGCGTCGCACAGCTGACCGACGTGTGCGCCCGCATCGGACAGGCCGAGCGTGCAGCCGGGCTCGTTGAGGAGCATCGCGATGCCCTCGGGGTCGTCGTTGGCGAGGATCGTCTTCACGCGGAGCGCCTTGATGTCGCTCTCCTCGGCGCCGAGGTCGAGCAGCGTGTCGAAGGGGTCGGAGCCGCGCTCGTCCGCGACTGCCGCGAGCTTCTTCCCGACGAGCTCGGGATGCGCGGTCGACTCCATGATCTCGTAGGTGTCCCACCGCGGCGGGATGCCCTTGCGGTCGTCCCAGGCATCGCGCACCTTCTGCCTCCAACCGGGATCCGCGTACGCGGCTCGACGGTCCTCGATCGAGCGAGGCATCAGCTCGGCGAACACCGGGTTCGTGTTGAGGTTGAAGGGCTCGACGAGGTTCACGGAGAACGACAGCGGCCGGCACGAGACCTGCGGCCACACGTCCGCGCCGCGCGCTCGCCGCTCGCGGTGGATCTCCGCGGCTTTCAAGTGCGCACCGCTCGGCACCGTGAGCACCGCGGTGTACGTGATCGGCGCGCCGAAGGAGGGCTGCAGGTCGTAGCACTCGGTGAACGAGAGGCCCTCGCCGCCGTTGACGCCGATGACGCCGCGCCCACTGCGACCCACTGCCCGGCACAGCGCTTGCGTCTCCTCGGGCTGAGCAACGCGGCTGGGGATCGGGCGACCGTCCGCGCCGACGTGCGTCAGCGCCATGCTCGTCGCGAAGCCGGCCGCACCGGCCTCCATCGCCTCGTCGATCAGCGCGACCATCGCGTCGACCTCGTCTGAGGTCGCGGCGCGATCGGCGGCCTCGGGGCCGAGCACGTAGAGCCGCAACGGCGTATGCCCGATGTAGGCGGAGTAGTTGAGCGCCGAGCCGCGCCTGCGCACCGCGTCGAGGTACTCGGGGAACGACTCGAACTCCTCCCACGGGATCCCTGCCGCGAGGCACTCCGGATCCATGTCCTCGACCTTCTCCATCGTGCGCCCCAGCAGGTCGCGATCGGCGGGCCGTGTGGGGGCGATGCTGAACCCACAGTTGCCCGCGACCACCGTCGTGACGCCGTGGTAGCAGGACGGCGTGAGCGCGGGATCCCAGAACACCTGCGCGTCGTAGTGGGTGTGGATGTCGACGAAGCCCGGCGCGACCACGCAACCGTGCGCGTCGATCCGGCGATCACCGCGCAGACCAGCGCCGATCTCGACGATGCGGTCACCCTCGATGGCGACATCGGCCGCGACGGCGGGTGCGCCCGTCCCGTCGATGACCCTGCCTCCCGCAATCACCAGACGATCCATGTGACGCTCCCTTCAGCCCGAGCGATCTTCAGCGTCTCAGCATCTCACCCCGTGAGCGCACCGAACGTGTCGACGTCCCGGGCCAGCTGGGCGGACCGGTCGGCCATCGCCATGAACATCCGATCGCCGCGCTCGGTGCGCCCGACCAGCATCGAGGCGGCGATCGCCATGATGAGGCTGGCATAGCCATGGCGCCGGTACTCGAGCCAGCACTGGTCGAACGTGTAGTCCCTCACCCCGCGCTCGACGAGCAGGTCGTGATACCTGCGGACCAGCCGCTCCTGATGCTCACGGCCCTCGTCGACGTCCGCGAACGTGTTGCCGATGAAGTACGCGACGTCTTGCGGGCCCGATCCGACGTGCACCGTCTGCCAGTCGACGACGGTGACAGGCCGCGTGGCACTCGAGGCATCGAAGAGCATGTTGTCGAGCCGGAAGTCGCCGTGGATCGCAGTGGGCACGATTGGCCGCAGGTCTTGCAGCGCGGCGACGGCACCCACGAGCCGCTCCCCTTCCTCGATCGTCGCCGGGGCGAGGGTGTCGCGGTACCGCGCGAGGAAGCCGTCCCAGAAGAAGAGCAACACGGTGCCGCCCGAGGGCGGACGGTTGAGCCACGCCATCTCCGCGAGCGACGGATCCCCCCAACGCGGTGCGTGCAGCTTGGCGGCCTCGTCCATCACGATCTCGGCCTGCTCGACCGCGCAGCCCGCGATCTGGTCACCCTGCGCGGCGGGCGCGAGGTCCTCGAGGACGATCACGACGTTCGCGGTGCCGTGCTCGAGGTCGGCGAAGTAGCAGTGGGGTCGGCTGACGAGGACGGTGTGCGCCAGCTCTCGGTAGAACGCGACTTCGGTCTCGTAGGTGAGGGTGCTCACGCCCGCCGCCGCGCTGTCGGGATCGGCAGAGGCGAACTTGCAGACCACGGTCGGCGGCCCAGGTTCGCCGTCGTAGGTCAACACGAAGCGCACGTTCGCGCCGACCTGCCCCGTGCCGATCGGGGTCGCATCGAACGAGACCACCCGCGAGTCGCGGTCGAGCACGCTGGCCTCGCGCAGGACGTCAGTCAGCCACTCGGGCGTGACGTGCTCGGGTCGCGAGATGAGCGTCGGCACCTACGCGAGCTCGTAGCGGATGGGAAGGCGCTTGGGCCCGCCGACGAAGAGCGTCTGCATGTACGCCGGGTCACCCGCGAGCTCGATCGACTTCAGCCGCGGGATCAGCTCGCTGTAGAGCGCGCGGCCCTCCATGCGGGCGAGCTGGGCTCCGAGGCAGAAGTGCGCGCCGAAGCCGAACGCCATGTGCTTGTTCGGGTTGCGAGCGACATCGAACTGGTCCGCGTGGTCGAAGACGTCTTCGTCGCGGTTCGCGGACGGATACGAGAGGAGGACCGACTCCCCGGCCTTGATGTGCACGCCGCGCAGCCGGTAGTCCTCGGTCGCGGTGCGCATGAACTGCTTCACCGGCGAGACCCAGCGGATCATCTCGTCGACCGCGGTGCTGACGAGGGCGGGATCGTCGCGAAGCCGCTGCAGCTGATCGGGATGCGTGAGCAAGGCGTGCAGACCGCCGGCAATCGAGGATGAGGTCGTGTCGTGGCCCGCAGTCGCGACGATCACGTAGTAGCTGACTGCCTCGAAGATGCCGATCGGCGCGCCGTTCACCTCGGCGTTCGCGATCACCGAGGCGAGGTCGTCGGTCGGGTTGGCACGGCGATCCTCGGTCAACGCCACGAAGTACTGGAAGAAGTCTTGGATCGTCTCCATGAGCTCTTCGGGGGTCGTGCCGCGGGCCATCTCGGGGTCGGCCGCGCCGAAGAGCTCTTGCGTCAGCTTGAGCAGGCGGGGGAAGTCGTCCTCGGGCAGGCCGAGGATCGACAGGATCACGTAGAGCGGGTAGTGCACGGCGACGTCGCGAGCGAAGTCGCACTCGCCACCGAGATCGGCCATCCGATCGACGTAGCGCTTGGCGAGCTCGGCGATGCGGTCGTCGAGGCGCGACAGCGACTTCGGCAAGAACCAGTCGGCCGCGATGTGGCGATAGACGGGGTGATCCGGCGCATCCATGTGGATCAAAGTCCGCAGCACGTCGCCGGTGATGGCCCGCTGGTCGTCGCCCTCCTTCGGCCCGAGCAGCGGACGCGGGGCATTCAGCCACTTGTCGTGTTGTCGCTCGATCTCCATCACGTCGGCGTGCTTGGTGACCGCGTAGAAGGGATAGAAGCCCTCGGCCTCGACGCGGTGCACTGGCGCCTCACGGCGCAACAGCGCGCACGCGGCATGGAAGCGCGGCTCGTCGGCGTAGGCGGTGGGGTCGGTGAAGACCTGACCGGCGTCCTCGACAGTCATCTCGGAGATCACGAGCCGCACGGTAGTTAAGATGGTTGCTTCCCACGAAGCGAGGAGGTGCACGCGTGACAACGAACCCCCGTGCCCACCGCCTCGCCACCGCGCACTGAGCGATCTCCACCCGCGCCGCTGCGGCGCGACCCGGTCGGGCCGACCCTCCACATCGACGCTTGGAGCGCGCAATGCCCCGACCTGTCCCCCCGTGGGTCCTCGTCGACGACTATGTCGACGCCGACCTCGGAACCCTCAAGACCGGGAAGGAAGCCGAGATACGCGTCATCGAGCGCGTGGCGGCAGACGGCAGCGGCCGCCACCTTCTCGCCGAGAAGCGGTACCGACCGAAGACCGTCGGCGCGAAGGGCGAGCTCGAAGCGCTCGGGTTCTCCAGGGCCGCGACGTTCCGCAACGACGTCGGCTACCGCGAAGCGCGAGCGATCCGCAACAGCCGCGACCGCAGAGCCGTGGCGAAGATGACTCGCCGCGGCCGAGACGTGGTCCGCCAAGACTGGGTGACCCACGAGTTCGAGGTGCTCACCGACCTCTGGCACGCAGGCGCACCGGTGCCCTATCCGGTGGCGACTGATCACACGACATCGGTGCTGCTCGAGTACCTCGGCGACGAAGCGGGCGCCGCGCCGCGGCTCGCCGAGGCGCGTCTCGACCGGCCTGCCCTCGTCTCAGCCTGGGACCAGCTCCTCACCGCACTCCACATCGTGGTCGAGGCCGGATGGGTGCACGCCGACCTGTCCGCGTACAACCTCCTCTGGTGGCGCGACCAGGTCTGGCTGATCGACGTGCCGCAGGCGGTCGACCTCCACCGCTCGACGATCGGCTACGAGCTGTTGCACCGGGATCTCGAGAACGTCAGTCGGTGGTTCACGGCGCATGGCGTTCCTGTCGACGCTGACGCGACCCTCGCCGCGGTGCTGCGCTGACGCGAGCCTCGCGCCACCGGCACTGCCGGTAGCGCGAGGCCGTTTCGACGAATGTCGCCGATCGTCGCTGGACGACGGTCAGCTCTTGATCAGTGAGCCGTTGGGAGCGAGGACAAACCAAGTGCCGCCACTGCCCTCACCGTTCACGTCGCCGGGTGCGCCGTCGCCCGCGTACAGGTACACGGGCCACTTGCCGACCTTGAGCTGTGACGTGTGATCCGTTCGGGGGACCATCGACAACAGCGCAGCGTCGACACCGCCACCGACTGTCGTGTTCGCCTTCGCGGCGACCGGGGGCCACGCGTCAGCGCACGCGCCGTCACACGTGGGCATGCCAGCCGAGTCGTTCGTGAACGCGTACAGCGTCCTGCCCCGTGCGTCGACGAGGATCGTCCCGAGCTTGCTTGCTGCGGTCTTCACGGTCACCGGAGGTGCACCCGCGGTGGATGGCGCTGCCGTCGGTGCTCCGCCGCCATATCCGCCTGCCGCTTGCGCACCCGTGCTGCACGCGGCGAACAAGAGTCCGCCCGCAAGCATGAGTCCGCCGATGCGATATGCCTTCATGTCTGCACTCCTTCTGATGTGTGTGCAAGCGAGTACGAGCGCGTGCCGACGACGGTTCGGGTGATTCATTTCACCGCGCGCGGGTGAACCCGCGAGCTCAGCGCAGGCAGTCGCGCACGACAGCCGAGAGCTCGACCGCTCGCGCATCCATCCCGCCCGGCAACGGGAGCCGCTGGACTGTGTAACCGAACGAAAGGTCATACGTCGGATCGCAGAACGCGAGTGAGCCGCCGGCGCCGTCGTGGCCGAACGCGCGGATGCTGCCGAACGGCCACCGCGGTGCGCACGGTGCTTGGAAGATCACGCCGAAGCGGGCCGTCAGACCCGAGCCCAGCTCGATGCCTGCCACCTGGATCTGCGACATCTGCCCGATCGTGTCGTCGCTGAGCACGCGAGGCTGCCCGTTCACGTCGTGACGCAGAGATGCGTAGAGCGCGGCGAGCCCGCGTCCGCTCGCGAGGACGCCGGCAGCGGGGGGCGCGATCCGCCGCATGTCGGTGTCGTTCACGCGGACGAGCATCTCGATGATGTTGCCGTGAGGCAGCGCGGTCGCGCTCACGGGGTCACCGCTGTCGAGGGCACCGGGGTTCTCGACGAGGAACGCCGATAGCTCCTCACCGGTCGGGGGCAGTGCCGCCACGACGCGATGGTCCTCTGACTCGGGGGTGCCCATCCAAACATCGATGCCTCGCGGTCCGGTGACTTCCGTGCGCAGCACCTCTGCGACTCGTCGACCGTCTACGCGACGAACGAGCTCGTCGGCGAGCGTGCCGATCGTCAGCGCGTGGTACATGAACGCCTGGCCCGGCTGCCAAAACGGCCGCTGCGCGGCGAGCCGCTCGGCGAGACGGTCGTGCGCGAGCACCTCTTCCCACGTGAACCCGCCGTCGACGCCGGGGAGGCCTGCTTGGTGCGAGAGCAGCTGCCTGACCGTGATCGCGCCCTTGCCGCACGCTGCGAACTCGGGCCAGTAGTGCGCGACGCGCGCATCGAGATCGAGGTGACCGCGCTCGACGAGCAGCGCGACGACGACTGCGGTCGCTCCCTTGCTGCTCGAGTACACCGGCAACAGCGAGTCGGGCTGCATCGCGCCGCACGTGACGTCGACGACGGGCTCCCCCGCGATCTGCACGCAGAGCTGGGCGCTGTAGGTGGGATCGCCGTCGACGAATGCGCCGAGCGCGTCGTGCACCGCTTGGAACGACGGAGACGAGGTCATCGCCGGACAGTAGGCGCTCTACGAGTGCGAACCGCCGGCCTCTCGAGCAAGGTCGAGGAGGTGGCCGAGGTCGGCAAGCCTCGCGTCGAGCGACTCACCGTGCAGGCCGACTCGCAACGTGTCGACTCCCGCGTCGCGATAGAGCCGAAGGCGTTCGCGGATGATGTCGTCGGTGCCGACGAGATTCGTGCCGAGGCCGATCGCAGTGGGCACCCGCTTGCGGGCTGCCTCCTTGTCGCCGGCGAGCCAGAGGCGCTGCACCTCGCGGACGTCGTCGCCATAGCCCTGCCGCTCGAAGGCGTCGTTGTAGAAGTTCCTCGTCGCCGAGCCCATGGCGCCGAAGGTGAACGCGTAGCCCTCGGCGTGGCGACGGCCGGCGGCCTCGACGTCGTCGGTGATCTCGAGCCCGACCGAGACGGTGAGGTCGAGGTCGCCGATGTCGCGTCCCGCCGCGGCGGCGCCGTCGCGGATCGGGTCGAAGAACACGTCTGCGGTCTCGGGGAAGAACGAGTTCCCGATCCACCCGTCCGCGAGCTCGCCCGTGAGGCGCAGGTTCGCCGGGCCGAGCGACGCGATGTAGATCGGGATGTGCGCGGGCGGCATCAACGAGCGGATCGCGCGGCCCTCGCCTCCGGGCAGCGGGAGCTCGTAGATCTCGCCATGGTGCTCGAGTCGCTCGCCCGCGCTGATCTTGCGGATGATCTCGATCGTCTCGCGCGTGCGCTGCACCGGCTTCCCGAAGCGCACCCCGTGCCAGCCCTCCATCACCTGAGGCCCGCTCGTGCCGACGCCGAGCACGAACCGGCCGCCTGAGAGCGCCTGCATCGACAGTGCGGACATGGCGAGCATCGCGGGAGTGCGGGCGCCGAGCTGCACGATGCCGGTGGCGAGCCGGATCGTCGTCGTGCACGCCGCGAGGTACGCGAGAGGCGTCAGCGCATCGCCGGCCCAGAACTCGGGCACCCACACGGAGTCCGCCCCGAGGCGCTCGGCCTCGCGGACGAAGTCGACGCTGTCGGGCTCGAACGGCGTTGCCCAGACCCCGATGCGCAGGGTCACGAGACGGGTTCCGTCACGAGACCGAACCCTCGGCGAGGCGCTTGATGCCGTCGAGCGTGGCCCGCATGTTGGCCTCGAACTCCGCGAGCCTGCGAGCGACGATCCGCTCCTCCTTCTCCGGCATTGCGTTGATCGCGATCGACAGACCCGACGGCGCGGGACCCATCTGCGCGTGCTGCCGCAGCCGCACGCTGCCATCCTCCTCGTCGAGCTCGAACCACCACACGGCAGACGGCTCGTCGACGTCGGTCACGCACCAGCCGAACGCATGATGCGGGTCGAAGCGGTTCACGATCGACGTCGTCTCCCACTCTCCGATCGCGGGATGCCGGTTGCGCCCGACGAACCGCGCGCCGTTGCGCGGCCCCTCGTCCAGCCACGTCGCGCCGACGAATTCGCTCGAGAAGCGCGATGGCAGCTCGATGTCGGTGACGAGCTGCCAGACGCGATCGATCGGCGCGTCGATCAGGACGTCGGCGTCGACGGTGGGGCAGTCGGCGTAGAGCACGCGGCTAGTCGACCAGCGCCGCGTAGACGAGCTTGCGCAGCTCGGCGCGGATCGGCCACGTGCTCGACGGCAGCAGCTGGGTCATGAACTCCGCGGTGATGCCTTCTTTGCGATCGACCCAGAACGCGGTGCTCGCCGCGCCGCCCCATGCCATCTCGCCCTTCGAGCACAGGTTCTTCGCTTTGACGGGGTCGATGACCACCGAGAACCCGAGCCCGAAGCCCGTGCCGTCGAACACCGACTCGGTGAAGAGAGGCCGGCCGATCTCGGTGAGGTCGTGCCCGCCGGGCAGGTGGTTCTGACCCATGTAGTCCACCGTGCGAGGGCTGAGGATGCGGACGCCGTCGAGCACGCCGTTGTTCGCGACCATCTGCGAGAACCGCATGTAGTCGTAGAGGGTGCCGACGAGGCCTCCCCCTCCGCCGAGGAAGAGCGGTGGCGCGCTCGTGCGTCGACCGAGCGGAGCCAGGACCGCCTTCCGCGTGCCGGGCCGCGGCACGTAGAGCGCCGCGAAGCGATCGGCCTGGTCGTCGGTGCACCAGAACGACGTGTCGGCCATCCCGAGCGGGCGGCAGATGCGCTCCTCGATGAAGTCGCCGAGCGTCTGACCCGATGCCACCTCGACGACGCGGCCCAGCACGTCCGTCGACACCGAGTAGTTCCACTCGGCGCCCGGCTGGAAGAGAAGTGGGATCGCCGCCCACACGTCGCACGCACCCGCGAGGTCGAGCCCTTCGGGTGTGCCGAGCTCGAACCCCGCCTGCCTGTACAGGTGATCGACGCCGCTCGCATAGAGGAAGCCGTAGGTCAGACCAGACGTGTGCGTCAGGAGGTTGAACACCGTCATCGGCTGCTCTTGCGGCACCGTGCCCGGGTTGTTCGCCGGGCCCTTCGAGTACACGCGAGTGTCCGCGAACGCGGGGATGAACTTGGACACCGGGTCGGTGAGCTCGAGCTTGCCCTCCTCGAACAGGATCATCGCGGCGACCGAGGTGATCGGCTTGCTCATCGAGAAGAAGCGGTAGACCGTGTCGAGCTCGACCGGCGCTCCGGACTCGAGGTCGCGCTTGCCGTAGGTCTCCAGGTACGGGGTCTCCCCGTTGCGCGACACGGCGATCGCCCAACCGGGCAGGCGGCCGTCGTCGACGTAGGCCTTGAAGTGCGAGGTGATGCGAGCGAGGCGATCGGCGTCGAAGCCGAGGTCCTTCGGCTCAGCGGTGAGGGCAGGAGAGGGCATGCCTTCACCGTAGAACCAGATCAGCCCTTGGCGCGCGCCCGCCTCTTGGCATCGGCGAGCCCGGCAGCGAGCACCCACTGGGCCGTCTGCAACATGACCCGCTTCGCCTCCTCGACCTCGAGGCCGGCGACGTCGATGAGAGAGATCGCGGCTTCGGTGCCCCACGCCACGTCGAGCGCGGCGACGAGGCGGCGACGCTCCGCGTCGGTGAGCGTGCCCCGCAACGGCTCGACGACGCGCTGGTTCCAGTGATGACGCCGGCCTTCGCGGATCGGCGCGGACTCGACCGTCGGTGCGTGCTGCTGCCGCGAACCAGCGCTCCGACGCGAGCTTCACCATCGTTCGGTAGGGCAGCGGGTTGTCGAGCATGTCCCAGCCGATCGACGTCACCACCACCTCGAGTCGCGCTGCCGCGTCGTCGCCAGTGGCCTCGAGAGCCGTGTCGACGCCCGCGTTCATCTCGGTGAAGTCCATCGTCTCGAACGACGCCTCGGTCCAGAGGTCGTCGGCAGTCGGGAAGTAGCGGTATGCCGTCGCCACGGACACGAGGGCGCGCTCGGCTGCATCGGGCACCGACGGAGGCCGGCCTTCGCGCACGAGCTCGACGGCGGCGGCAAGCAGCGCGGCCCGAGTCCGTGCCTTCTGGTTCACCCGCCCAGATCTTGTGACACTTGCCTCTTGACGTGAGACTGTCATCTCATGATGATAGCACCATCACAAGATGAGAGGAAGTGTCAGAGATGGAAGTCTCAGAGATGAAGGCGCTCGTCGAGCGTCATCTGAAGGCAGAAGGCGCCGGCGACATCGAGGGCGCGATCTCCGTGTACACGGAGGACATCGAGCACGATCCCGTGGGCTTCCCCGGCGCGCCGTACCACGGCAAGGACGCCGCTCGGGCGTTCTACGGCCACCTCACCCAGAACTTCCTCACGGAGGAAGAGACGCCCACCCACGAGTACGCGACCGAGAACGCGCTCGTGATGGAGCAGCTGATGACCGGCACGGTGATCGGCGAGATGCTCGGGCTCCCCGGCAACAACCGCCGAATCACGTTCCGCATCCTGCATGTGTTCGAGTTCCGCGACGGTCTCATCAGCCGTGAGAACGTCTGGCTCGACACCGCCGCGATCATCGGCCAGCTCAGCGCTTGAGCCGAAGTGGGACCGGTGCACTCGGCATCGGTCCCTCCGGACGACGCACAATCCACCTATGAAACCGGCAACGAGATTCGGGGTCGCGCACGACTTCCGCTGCCCGCCCGGCGCCGATTACACGCTGCAGGACGTCTACGCACAGACGATCGATCAGATCGCGCGGCTGGACCAGCTGGGGCTCGACGAGGTGTGGTTCAGCGAGCACCACTTCGTCGAGGACGGCTACCTGCCCTCCTTCGCGCCGGTTGCGGGCGCGGCTGCCGCTGTCACCAAGCGGATGCGGATCTCGACGAACATCTCGATCGTCCCGTTCGCGCATCCGCTCCGCCTCGCCGAGGACCTCGCCGTGCTCGACCAGCTGTCCGGTGGGCGCATCGAGCTCGGCATCGGCCTGGGCTACGCGCCCCACGAGTTCCGCGGTTTCGGGTTCCCCGTGTCGCATCGCGTCTCGCGCACCGAGGAGTGCGTCGAGATCCTGCGCCTCGCGTGGTCCGGCGAGCGCTTCAGCTACGCGGGCAAGCGCTTCACGTTCGAGGACATCCGGGTGACACCCGACCCCGTGCAGCCGGGTGGCCCCCCGCTGTGGATGGCGGTGTCGAGCGAACCCGGCGTGCACCGCGCGGTGCGCTACGGAACGAACGTGCTGCCGCAAGGGCCTGTCTCGTTGTTGGACAACTGGCGCGCGCAGACCATCGCGGCAGGCGGCGATCCGGACGCGAAGCGAATCGGCATCATCCGCTCGTTCCTCGTCACAGACGACCGTGCCCGCGACTGGCCGCCATTGCGCGACGCAGAGCGCTACCGGATGGCGGTCTACGGGCGTTTCGCCGAGGAAGCAGGGACCGGCGATGCGACGCTGTTCAACGATCCGCAGCGCATCACCCAACGCGTGTTCGTCGGCAACGTCGACGAGTGCGTCGACGAGCTTGCATCGTTCATCGAACGCTACGGCCTCACCGATGTCGTGACTTGGGGCTCGGCTCCCGGCTTGCAGCCAGCCGCACTCACACCGTCGATGGAACGGTTCGCCTCCGAGGTCGTGCCGCTGGTTCGCGAGCGCCTCAGCGCCTGAGGCGCGCGGTGAACAACGTGTGGAACTGCCACACGAGCTCGTCGCCCTCGCGATGACGGCGCACCTCGACGCCATCGAGCCCTTTCGGTCGGAGCACGAGGGCGCCGTCCTCGAACGTCGCCGCGACGCTGATGGGCGTCGCGAAGTCAGACGCCATCACGTCGTTCACCCCGCGCTCGTAGGTGCCGTCGACGACCATGTCGTGCACAACACCTCCGCCGGTGACAACGAGGCGGTTGCCGCACTGCTCGATGCGCTCGACGTGGCGCCACAAGCCGTGGTCAGCAGGCGCTCGTTCGCCATTCACCACCAGGTCGACGACAGCCCACACGCCCCGCAGGTCGGGCACGCCGTCGGCGAGCGGCTCGGTGCAGCGAGCGAGGATCGGCTCGGGCATCTGCTCGCCGTAGCCGCCCGGCGGCGTGTGCGCAGTGGGGATGACAACCACCGCCGGACGGTACTGCGAGGTGGTCAGCGAAGGTCGAACCGATCGAGGTTCATGACCTTGTCCCACGCGGCGACGAAGTCACGGACGAACTTCTCCTTCGAGTCGTCCTGCCCGTAGACCTCCGCGACGGCACGAAGCACCGAGTGCGAGCCGAAGACGAGATCGACGGCGGTTGCAGTCCGCTTGACCTGGCCGCTCTTGCGATCACGACCCTCGTAGAGGTTCTCGCCCGAGGCCGACGTCTTCCACTCGATGCCCATGTCGAGCAGGTTCACGAAGAAGTCGTTGGTGAGCGTCTCGGGCTTGTCGGTGAAGACGCCCGCGGCGGACTTGCCGTGGTTGGCGTTGAGCGCCCGCATGCCGCCGACGAGCACCGTCATCTCGGGAGCGGTCAGCCTGAGGTTGTTCGCCCGATCCAGCAGGTGCTGCTCGGGCGGCGTCTTGTCCCCAGCGCGGAGGTAGTTGCGGAACCCGTCAGCTGCCGGCTCGAGCACCGCGAACGTCTCGACGTCGGTCTGCTCCTGCGACGCGTCGGTGCGCCCCGGTGAGAACGGCACGGTGACGTCGAAGCCGGCGTCCTTCGCCGCCTTCTCGACCGCCGCGCAACCGCCGAGGACGATCACGTCGGCGAGGGAGACCTTCTTGCCGCCGCTGTTGAAGTCCTGCTGCACCTTCTCGAGTGCTTGCAGCACCGTCGCGAGCTCTGCCGGGCTCGTTGGCCTCCCAGTCCTTCTGCGGCGCGAGACGGATCCGGGCGCCGTTCGCGCCTCCGCGCTTGTCGGTGCCACGGAAGCTCGCCGCGGCTGACCATGCAGTCGACACGAGCTGCGAGACAGACAGGCCAGAGTCGAGGATCTTGCCCTTGAGCGCAGCGATGTCCGCACCGCCGATCAGCGCGTGATCGACCGCGGGCACTGGGTCCTGCCAGAGCTGCGGCTCGGGCACCCACGGGCCGAGGTAGCGCGAGAGCGGGCCCATGTCGCGGTGCAGGAGCTTGTACCAGGCCCTCCCGAACGCGTCGGCGAGCTGATCGGGGTTCTCGTGGAAGCGCTTCGACGATCGGCGCGTACACCGGATCCATGCGCAACGCGAGGTCGGTCGTCAGCATCATCGGTGCGTGGCGCTTCGACGGATCGTGCGCGTCGGGCACCGTGCCCTGCGCCTCGGGGTTCTTCGGCGTCCATTGCTGGGCGCCGGCCGGGCTGTGCGTCAGCTCCCAGTCGTACTTGAAGAGGTTGTCGAGATACCCGTTGTCCCATTGGATCGGGTTGTTCGTCCATGCACCCTCGAGGCCGCTGGTGAGCGCGTCGCCGCCCACTCCGGTGCCCGAGCTGTTGTGCCAGCCGATGCCTTGGGCCTCGACCGGGCACCCCTCGGGCTCGGGGCCGCCGAACTCGGGGCTGACCGCGCCGTGGCACTTGCCGAACGTGTGGCCGCCGATGATGAGCGCGGCTGTCTCCTCGTCGTTCATCGCCATGCGAGCGAACGTCTCACGGATGTCGATCGCGGCCTTCAGCGGATCGGGGTTGCCGTTCGGCCCCTCAGGGTTCACGTAGATGAGGCCCATCTGCACGGCGCCGAACGGATTGGCCAGGTCGCGCTCGCCGCTGTAGCGCTCGTCGCCGAGCCACGTGTCCTCCGGACCCCAGAAGACCTCGTCGGGCTCCCAGATGTCGGGGCGACCGAAGCCGAAGCCGAACGTCTTGAACCCCATCGACTCCATCGCGACGTTGCCGGCGAGGACGAGGAGGTCGGCCCATGACACCGAGTTGCCGTACTTCTGCTTGATCGGCCAGAGCAACCGGCGGGCCTTGTCGAGGTTCGCGTTGTCAGGCCAGCTGTTGAGCGGGGCGAACCGCTGCGCGCCCGACCCGCCTCCTCCGCGACCGTCGTGGGTGCGGTACGTGCCCGCGGCGTGCCACGTCATGCGGATGAAGAGCGGCCCGTAGTGGCCATAGTCAGCGGGCCACCACTCCTGGGACGTCGTCATCATCTCGATGAGGTCGCGCTTGAGCGCGTCGACATCGAGTGACTTGAACGCCTCCTTGTAGTCGAACTCAGCGCCCAACGGGTTCGACGTGGGCGAGTGCTGGTGGAGCACCTGCACGTTGATCTGGTCCGGCCACCAGTCCTGGTTCGACAGCGGCCGGTGGGCTTTGGGCGTAGGCGCGGAGATTGCTGGGTTCTCGCTGTCAGACACGTCGGTCCTCCTCTTGGCTGGTTGCACTTATGCACTGGGGGCAAAGACCCCAGTAGACGACCTCTGCTTCGTCGAGCTGGAAGCCGTGATCTGCAGATGGCTCGAGGCAGGGCGCCTCGCCCACCGCGCAATCGACGTCGTGCACGACGCCGCACTGGCGGCAGACCATGTGATGGTGGTTGTCACCGACGCGCAGCTCGTGCAGCGCGGGCGCGCCCGCGGGCTCGATGCGACGCACGATGCCGGCCTCGCCGCACACGCGGAGCACGTCGTAGATCGCTTGCGTCGACACGCTGCCGAGCTCGGCGCGCACCTCGCTCACGACGAGGTCAGCGGACGCGTGCGGGTGTTCCGCGAGCACCTCGAGCACGGCGACGCGCGGCCCGGTGACCCGAAGGCCGGCTGCCTTCAGCAGCTCGGTCGGCGACTCCGCATGGGCCACGACGGCCATGCCATCACCTTTTCTGGAATCAGTCAAGAAAGCACGATCACTTCCAGGCTCGGACGCGCTCGAGGAGCTCGGTCGGTCGCTCCTCGACGAGCTCGAGCATGCCCGCGTGGATCGTGCCCTCGTCGCCATCGAGGGTGATTGCGTCACCTTCGTGGAGGCGCTGGGGACCGAGCGTCACCACCCGCGAGCCGAGATCGATGCCAAGCGAGCTGCAGTTGACGAGGCAGACCATTCCGAGCTGTCGCGCGACCACCGCGGCGTGTGAGGTGCGCGCACCCCGGGCGGTGAGCAACCCGCGACACACCGAGAACGCCGCGATGTCGTCGGTGGACACGTCATCGCGCACCAGGATCACTGATTCACCCCTTTGCGCGAGCGCGAGTGCTCGGTCGGTGTCGAGCGCGATCAGACCGGCCGCGACCCCTGCACTCGCGGGAGTGGCACGACCGATGGGATCGGAAGCGGCAGTCGATTCGAGACGCAGGCGGGCGATCTGGTCAAGGTCGAGCGAAGCGATCGTCGCGAGCGCAGCGTCCTCGTCGAGCAGCCCGTCGTCGACGAGATCGCACGCGATCTGCAGCGCTGCCCATGGGGTGCGCTTCGCGGCGCGAGATTGCAGCACCCACAGCTTGCCGTCCTCGACGGTGAACTCGAAGTCCTGCGCATCGCCGAAGATGGACTCGAGGCTGCGGCGCAGCGTCTGGAGCTGGTGAGCCAGCCCGGGCACCGCCGCGACGACAACCTCGGGATCGCCCGTCACCTGACGACCACCGACGACGTCTTCCCCCTGGGCATTGAGCAGGAAGTCGACGTAGAGGCGGTTCTCTCCGGTGGCTGGGTCGCGCGTGAACCCGACACCGGATCCGGACGTCACGCCCCGATTGCCGAAGACCATCGCTTGCACGGTGACCGCGGTGCCGACGAGGTCGGTGAGACCTTCCAGACGGCGATAGGCCACGGCACGATCGGCGCTCCACGACCGGAACACGGCCTCGACGGCGTCACGCAGCTGCTGCATGGGGTCCTGCGGGAAGGGCGCTCCTGTGGCCGACTGGAAGATGGTCTTCATCTCGTCGACGAGCCGGCGGAGCGCAGCCACGTCGAGCTCCTCGCGAGACGGAGCTCCGGTCTGTTCGAGCGCGTTGGCGAGCGCTCCGTCGAACAGTGACGCCGGGCAACCGGCAACCACCTCGGCGTGCGATTGGATCAGCCGCCGGTAGGAGTCCCAGACAAAGACGGGATCGCCTGTCGCGCGGAGCAGGCCGGGGACGGTGACGTCGCACAGCCCGACGTTCAGGATGGTGTCGAGCATCCCGGGCATCGACCGCGCCGCCCCGGACCGGACCGCGACGAGCAACGGACGCCTGCTCGCCCCGAAGCGCCGACTCGTGGCGTCCTCGACGTGCCGCACACCCTTCTCGATCAGCGCGAGCACCTCTCCACTGAGGTGCGCGTCGCCGTTCTGGTATGCCGCGCAGATCTCCGTGCCGATCACGAAGCCGGGCGGGATGGGCAAACCCGCGCTCGCCATCCGCATGAGGTTCGCGGCCTTGGCGCCTACGGTGTCCGGTCGCGCGGCCCTGATGTCGCCGGTCAAGAAGGCGAGCCGCGCGTCGGTCTCTGCGGTCAGGTCGCCGCTCATCGCGCTGACAGCAGGCCGAGGACGTGATCGCGCAGACCAAGGGCCGAGCGCAGAAGCACGTCGGTCGCGGCCTCGGCCACACGGACGAGGTTGTCGGCGATGTAGAGGCAGCGGAAGTCGGGGGCAGTCGCGACCATCGCGGCGCGTGCCGCTCGTTCCGCGTCGTCGGCGTCGTGCTCGAGGCTGGCGACGCGATCCACGGCGACGATGAAGTCCTCGAGGTCTTCCGGATCGGCACCCTCGACGACCTCACGAGAGATCTCGACGACTTTGAGGTGCTCACGTGACGCCGTGACGACGATGGAGGCGAGCGGGAGCAGGATCGGTCTCACCACGGGGATCGCTGTCTCGGGCACGAGCGTGAGCAAGAAGACGGCCTCCTCGATGAGATCGATCGCGTCGTCGGCTGTCGTCGTGAGGCTGGCCATGACCTCGCCACCCGCGACCCGGTCCGCGGCTTGGCGTTGCGCGACGACGATCTCGTCGGCGGTGTGCTCCCAGGTCGCGGCGCGGCCCGCGAGGCGAGTGAGGGAGGCGGGGTCGTCGACGGCGCCCAGTCGAACGAGCGCCGCTTGGAACGATTGCGCGGCTTCCACGATGAGGCTGGCGTGTTCGGCCGCCCTGTCGAGTAGCCGCCGCTCGGATGCCTGCGCGTGACGAAGCACTTCGACCCTGACCTCGTCGCGGATCAGCAATGGCGACTTGCCGGATCGGAGACCCTGTGAGGCCGCACGCACCGCGAACCGCACGACCTCGATCGTCGCCTGGTGACCGAGGACGTCGACGAGGGGTTCGCCGTACCGCGCGGGCACGTTCGCGGCGCGCTCGACCGCGTCGTAGATGAGCCGCTCGCCGCCGACGATCAAGAACGCCATGTGACCGAGATCCTCATCCGCCGCCCATCGCAGCAGCCTCAGCGCATCGGTCCGCCCCACGAGTGGGGTGAGCCTCTTCCGCGCACGGTTCCAGTCGAGCACGAACACGAGGCGAGACCCGACGTACCGGAGATAGCCCTCGAGTGCGCGGCGGTCGGGGGCTTCGTAGCGACCCACCGTCACGTGGTGCTCGCCGAGCATCGGCGCACCCTGTCGACGGTCGGCCGCCGACCAGGTCGCGGGATAGCGATCGAGCAGCGACTGGAAGAAGGCGAGACGCCGAGCGTGGACGTCGGTGTAGGTGATGGTCGCGGTGAGCTTCTCGATGGCGAGCACCACCACATGTGCGTTGGTGGTTCCAAGGTCGTTCTCGACGAGCACGCGGCTTCCCACGCGTGTCGCCGTCGTCGTGAGTCCTGGGTGATCGAACTTCAGCGGAGCGGTCGCGTGCACACCCGCCATGAACGCGGCGACGAGACCCTCGTCGTCCGGCGTCAGCCCGTAGACCGAGGCGCCGTCGATCGTGGCTGGCGCGATCGAAACCTGGAGGCGGTTGAGTGCGCGATGGGCCTCCATCACGAGCAGGTGGAGGGAATCGCCGCTCTGCCGCTGTGCCGACGTCATGCGATCGACGTAGCTGCCTCGCAGGACGTCGCTGCTCGGCTCGGGACCCTGGTCGGCGAGCGCTCGGAGCCGGTCCCGGTCGGGTGCCCCGTCGATCTGCGCTGCCTCGAGCGGGGCGAGCATCTCACCGATCGCATCCACGAGCGCCGCATGCACGCGCCCCGCCAACGGGACGGAGTAGACGTCGTCCCCGACGCGGCGCGAGCGCTCCACCACCGAATCGAACTCCGAGTCGGCGACCCCGGTTGCCAGTCGCTCGTCTCGAAGGGAGACAGCGGGCAAATCTGGCGCGTCGGCGTGGTCTCGCGCGGCCTGCAAGAGGGTCAGCAGGTACTTCGCCCTGTCGTTCGCCTCGAGCCCGGCGGCCACGAGCGCGGGGAGCAGCAAAGACGCCTCACCCAGCTCGTCCAGAACGTCCCGCTTGCGCACTCCGCTCGGTGCGCTGTCAGCAACCGTGTTGGCCACGATCCCTCCGAGGTCCGCGCGTACTCGCACTCCGTTCACCATCGCCCTCGAGGGAGCCGCGCCGCCAGAGGCGAACGTCCCCTGAGCAGGCCTCAGGCCGCCTGCGACGAGATGTCGGCCGGGGGATGCACCTCTCCGCCTTGGATCAGCTGCGCAGCGGTCGGCAGCGCAGGATCGAACACGAGCCGCCCGGTCGGGAGTGGGCTCTGCCACTCGGCGTGACCTCGGAACCGTCGAGGGGTCGCGCCGCGCTTCTTGCTCGTCTTGTCCATCGCCTGCTTCCTCCCTGTCGAGCCCCAAAGCGATTGGAGTCAGGATCCGGCCTGTGAGGTCCGCTCGCCAGGGACTTTCGACCTGTTCGGATCGTCGGCGGCCTCCCGCGGTCCACGTGGTCAGTGCGCGTGCCTGCTCCTCGCGGGAAGCGCTCCGAGCAAACCGGACACCAGCTGACCTGGCCGCCACTGGGTCGTGGCCGGGCACGCGATCACGTCGAGCTCGAGGGGGACGAGCGCGTCGCGTTGGAAGGCCTCGAGCTCCACCACGCCGGCATCGATGAGCTCGACCAGCTCGCTCGCGACGAACGAGAGGGCCTGACGCCCTTCGTCGTTCGGTGGACGATCCTCGGCCGCCGCCCGGAGCTCGGCCTCCGTGCCATGTGCCAACACGTTCATCCAGGCCCACACGGGCACCGGCTCGCGACGCGCCTCACACAGCGAGACGGACTCGCCAGCGAGAAACGACTCGCATTCTTCGATGAGCCGCTCGGCATACGGATCAGTACGGTGCCGCCACATGACAGTCACCGCCCCCGGGCCTGGTGGCGACCATCGACCCACACGGGAAGCACGGCAGAGGAAGGGGCGGGCTCGAGCTCGAGCGCCTCGTCGATGAGGCGCACGATCTCCTCGCAGCGCTCTCGCAGCGTCTTGGTTCCGATCTTCCTGGACATGCGACGATCGTCGTAGCCGAGCGGTCGCTTCAGTAGGGGCGTTGGTCCCAGGCCCCGGTCCCGACATTGGGGTTCGCCGGTCAGTGCACTTCGCCGCCGTACTCCTCGTCGGTGACGTGGGCGCCCCAGTCGGTCTCGGGCTTGCCGCTCGCACCTGTCCCTTCGGTGATCGAGAGGTGCGCCATGAAGTGATCGGGCGCGGCGCCGTGCCAATGCCACTCCTCGGCTGGCGTGTGCACGATGTCACCGGAGATGAGCCTGGAGATCTCGCCGCCGGCGGACTGGATCCGCCCCTCGCCCTCGGTGACGTACAGCGTCTGACCGAGCACGTGTGCGTGCCACGCGGTCCGCGCTCCCGGTGTGAAGTGCACTGCGTTCACGCGGACGCGCGAAGGCTCATCGCCGCGCGCGATCGCGTCGATCCAGACGTCGCCGGTGAACCACTCGCTCGGACCTTTGGTGGACGGCGACTTGGGCTTCTTCTCCATGGCTCTCTCCCTCTCAGGTTGACGGCCGATTCACTCAGCTCGACGGACCGAGGAACTTCTCGTCTCGTACTGGTCCATCACCGGCGACCGAACTTGCCGGAATCGAGGTACTCGAACAGCTTCGAGATCTTGCCGTCGCGGACCTCTGCGACGAGGTTGTCCTCGCGGCTCATCACCTCGCCGGTTGCGTTGAACCACAGCGTCATGTCGGGTGTGTAACACCGCTCGACCGCGTCGATGTCGCCGGCCTCGATCGCGTCGAAGAGCGCGTGGCAGAGCCGGCGGTGCTCAGTGTCGATGCTGCTCATCACGCAAGAGCTCCCGCCCGAAGTGCAGCGCGGCGGCGTCGACGTCGAAGACCGTGTGCGCGCTGATCATGTGCATGTCGCGGTGGATGCGCTGCAGCTCGTTGTCGAGGAAGTGGGCGCCGGCGCCGCTCGCTTCCATCACGTCGCGGACGATGTCGCGGCACATCCGGACGACGTGGGCGATCGTGACCCGCAGCTGGAGGTGATCGAGCAGGCTCAGCTGCGTCTCCCCCCTCGCGTGCGCGGCCATGTCGCGAGCAGCGGCGTGCATGGTGTCCTCGGCGATCGCCGTCCGCACGACGAGGTTCGCCAGGCGGATCTGCGCGGGCGCCGTCTCGGCTTGACGCTTCGTCGTTCCGAACAAGATCCGCTCGACCATGCGCTGCCTGAAGAGCTCGACCGAACGACGGGCGCACCCGAGCGACGGGATGGCCGCCGTGAGCGCCAGGAACGGCAGCATCGGGAAGCGGCGCAGGTACGGCTCGTCGCGCGCGGCAGCCAGGTCGGAGGTGGGGTGTGCGACACGCGCTGTCGGGGACGAACACCGACCTCGCGACGATGTCGCGGCTGCCGGTGGCCGCCATGCCGTCGACGTGCCACGTGTCCTTCACCTCGACCTCGCCGATGGGGACGAGGAACATCCGCGACATCGGCGCCTCCTCGCCGGGCACCATCCCCGACAAGATCACCCAATCAGCGTGGACGACGCCCGTGCCGTACTGCCACTGCCCCGACAGCTCGAAGCCTCCGTCGCGAGGTTTCGCTTCTCCTGACGGGTTCACCGTCCCCGGCGCCAGGATGAACGGCTGCGCGGTGTAGATCTCGCGCCGCAGCTCCTCGTCGAAGAGGCCGAGGAGCCAGTTGTGCTCCATGTAGAAGGTCGTGATCCAGCCGGTCGACGGGCACGCCTCGCTGACCACGACACCGATGTCGACGAACAGCTCGAGGTCGATCTCGTAGCCGCCGAACTGCTTGGGCACGAACGACCGGAACACGCCCGTGCGCTTGAGCGCGTCGATCACGTCGTCCGCGGGCTTGCGCTGCGCCTCCGCTTCGGCGGCGCGCTCCGCGATCAGGGGCACGACCGCACGGACGCGTTCGAGGAGGCCCGCAGCGCCGTCCGCCGAATCGGTCACGTCGGTCAGCTCAGCACGCGGAGCGCGGCTTCGGCGACCTCGGAGTCCTCGGAGTAGTGGCCGCCACTCACCCCGATGCCGCCGACGAGGTTGCCGTCCACCGTGATGGGAAATCCGCCTCCGAAGATCACGAGACGGTCGATGCCAGCAGTCGCACCCGCGGCGAGCGGCGGGTCGTCCTTGATGAAGTCGTGCCACGCAGCGGTCGAGATGCCGAAGCCGACCGCGGTGTACGCCTTGTCTTGCGCGATCTGCACGCTGATGAGGGGCGCGCCGTCCATCCGCTCCAACGCCTTGAGCACGCCAGACCCGTCGACGATCGCGATCGTGAACGCCTTGCCGAGCTCGGCGCCCTTTTTGGCTCCCGCTTCGATCAGCCTCCGTGTCAACGCCGCCGACACCATCTGCTGCACGACCGTGCTCTCGCCATCAGCCATGGCGAACCTCCATCTCTCTCTCCCCCGCGGACCGCCGTAGCGTAGGCATCGTGCGACAACGGGGCAGGGGCGGCGAATGGGGTCTCACCGCGCTGAGGGTGGCGGCGGGGGCGTTGATGGTCGGGCACGGCATGCACAAGCTGCGCGACGTCGAGGGCACCGGGCGCGCGTTCGAGCACCTCGGCCTCCGGCCCGGTCGCCAGCACGCGCTTCTCGCGGGCGTGGCCGAAGCGGGTGCGGGCGCAGCGAGCGTGCTCGGCGTGTTCACACCGGCTGCAAGCGCGGCGCTCACCGGGACGATGACGGTTGCCATCGCGAAGGTCCACGGCAAGAACGGGCCGTGGATCACGAAGGGCGGCTACGAGTACAACGCGACCTTGATCGCCATCGCATTCGCGCTCGCGGCGGCAGGACCCGGCCGGCTCGCGCTCGACGGCACGCTCACGCGTCGACGCGCAGGCTTCGGTTGGGCGGTCGCGGAGCTCGCGGTCGGCGCGGCCACCGCGGGAGTCGTGATCGCCACGGCCCAGCGCCGCGCACAGCACGCCGCTGGCGAGTGATCGCTCAGTCGTCCTTGTCGACGGCGATGCCGATCTGGCGGCCGAGGTTCTCGGCCTTGTAGTCCGCCGGTGCGGCGATCTCGACGATCGGATCGTCACGGTCGTCGTACTCGAGATGCAGCGCCCGCGAGATCACCGCGTGCATCGTGTACATCATCGTGATGTAGGTGAACTCGAGGATCGCCTCGTCGTCGAGGTGCTCGCTGCATCGCGTCGAAGACCGCGTCGTCGACGCGCCCGAACCCGAGCACGAGCGCGTCGGTGTACGCGAGCAGCGCCCGCTCGAGCGGCGAGAACAGGTCGGACACGCCCCACGCCTTGAGCGCCTCGATCTTCTCCTCCGAGTAGCCGAGCGCGCGGCACGACTTGCAGTGCTGCGAGAAGACGAACTGGCTGCCGACGAGCCAGCCGGCCCGGGTCTGACCGAGCTCGCGCAGGGCGGCCGAGACCTTGCGGTTCGGGCTGGCGTACAGGCCGAAGCCCCGGCAGGCGTGTTCGAGCACGTCGGGGGAGTTGGCGAAGACCGTCCACCAGTCGCCGGGCGTGCCGGTCGCGGTGCCGGGCTCCGCGACCGGGTCGCGGTCGCCGAAGAGGCGGTCGTACATCGAGAGGACGATCGGGGCGCTCGGCCTCGGCACTGGGGATCTCGCGGAGTCGGGGCACGCTGGGAATGTAACAATTGCGGGACACCGAGGATCTGGGGGATCGATGGCATCGATCACGAAACACCAACACCGAGTTCGAGCTCCGGGGCTTCAACCACCTCGCGCTCGTCTGCCGCGACATGGCCGAGACCGTCGCGTGGTACGAAGACGTGCTCGGCATGAAGCTGGTCAAGACGCTCGAGCTGCCCGGCGGTCGCGGCCAGCACTTCTTCCTCGACATGGGCAACGGCGTCGACGGCATCGCGTTCTTCTGGTTCCCCGAGGCACCCGAGGGTGTGCGCGGCGAGTCGCTGCAGGACCAGCGGGGCATGACCGCGATCGGCACGATGAACCACCTCGCGTTCGACGTGCCCGCCCGAGAAGATCGACGAGTACCGCGCGAAGCTGAACGAGCAAGGGCGTCGCAGGTCACCGAGATCATCAACCACTCCGACTCGCTCGACGGCGGTCACAAGGCGGACTACGACCCGGCCACCGACGACGGCGACGTGTTCGTCCGCTCGATGTACTTCGCGGACCCGAACGGCACGCTGCTCGAGTTCGCCTCGTGGACTCGCGAGTTCAGAGACGACGACGTGAAGCACACTGCGGCCACCGCCGCAGGCGCGCCCGTCAGCGCCTGACGCTGTCCGCCTCCTTCGCGTGGGTCGTGACGAGGTCGACCCACTCGTCCCAGTACGCCTCGGGGTAGTCGTGCCCCATCCCCTCGAGGAGCACGAAGCGCGCGCCGGGGATGAGCTCGGCCGTGCGCCGGCCGCCGCTCGGATCGAGGAGGGTGTCGGCGCTTCCGTGCATGACGAGCGTCGGCACCGTGACTTCGCGCAGCCCGTCGGCTCGTGAGCCGCTCGCCATCACACCCATGATCTGACGGGCGACGCCGGGCGGGTCGAAGGCACGATCGAACGCCTCGCCCGCGTAGCGGGCCTGCGCCTCCTCGTCGACCTTGCCCGGGCTCCCCCAGATGCGCAGCCCCTGGAGGTGGTTCGCGATCGCCGACGGGCGGTCGGTCGCCGGTGGTCCGAACAGGCGAGCCTGCGCCTCGGGCGTGGACTGCCCGACGTCGGGTTCGCCGGTCGTCGACATCACCGACGTGACCGAGCGCAGACGCGGCGCATGCTCGATGGCGAGCGTCTGCACGATCATCCCGCCCATCGACAGGCCCATGACATGTGCGCGGTCGACACCGAGCGCATCGAGCACTGCGATCACGTCGGCGGCCATGTCGGACAACGTGTACGCCGCCTCGTTGGCGGGCGAGTCCGAGAAGTGCGTCGACAGCCCGACGTCGCGATTGTCCATGCGGACGACCTGGAAGCCCTTCGCAACGAACCGCTGGCACCACTCGACCCGGTAGTTGATGGACTGGCTGCCGAGCCCGTTGACGAGCACCAGGGTGGGATCACCCGGGTCGCCGAAGGTCTCGTAGAAGATCTGGACCGCACCGTTCGTCGCGAATGCCATGGGCGCGAGCGTAAGCCGTCACCGGCGGTCGAACGCGAGGTCGAAGCGCTGCACGGCACCCGCGAAGATGTTCCGCTCGATCACCGGTTCGCTGATCACGCGCAGGTTCGTGAAGCGCCGCGCCATCTCGGCGAAGAGCACCTCGAGCTCGAGCCGAGCGAGCGACTGACCGACGCAGACGTGCGGCCCGAACCCGAACGCGAGGTGGGGGTTTGGGTTCCGGGTGATGTCGAAGCGGAACGGGTCGTCGAACACAGCCTCGTCTCGGTTCGCTGACGGGTAGAGCAGCACGATCCGGTCGCCGGGATGCACGGCCGTGTCTCCGATGTGATCGTCGGCGACGACGGTGCGGAACATCTGGTTGAGCGGCGACACCCACCGGAGCACCTCCTCGACCGCGCTGGGCACCAGAGACGGCTCAGCCGCGAGGCGATCCCACTGGTCCGGGTGGTCGCAGAAGATGCGAAGGCCACGCGCGATCGCGGTGCGCGACGTCTCCGGCGCCTCCCGAGATGAACAGGCCCGTCTCGTTCATGATCGTGTGGTCGGCCATCGGGGAGCCCTTCACCGTGGCGTTGGCCCAGACCGAGATGAACGAGCCGTCCGGCTCGGACCGCGTCCGAGGCACGGCCTCGTCGAGGAACGACTGGAACTCGCCGATGGCGCCCATCAGGTTCATCAGCACCTGCCCGCTCGAGTCGCGTGAGATCGAGTCGATCCGCATCATCCGCTCGGACCACGACTTCAGGTCGCGCCACCGCTCCGCGGGAAGCCCAACAGCTCACACGTGAGCTTGCTCGGGTACTGCGCGGCGAGGTCGTCGACGACCTCCATCTCACCGCGATCGGCGACCGCATCGAGCGCCTCGTCGACCAGCGCCCTGAGGAGCGGCTCCTCGCGGGTGGCCCCCCTCGGAGTGAGCCGCCGCGCCACGAGCGCTCGCTGCTCGGCATGGCCGGGGTCGTCCTGGGCGATCATGTTGTCTTCCTGCGGCGACCACATCGAGCGGTAGCCCTGGCTGCTCACGAACACACCCGCGACGCTCGACGTCGAGCACATCCACGTGCCGGGTGACGCCGACCATGCCTGTCTTGGGATCGCGATACACCGGGTCGTTCGCGCGCAGGTGCGTGAGGGTCTCGTGCATGGCATCGAGGTCTGCGTAGAAGCCCTCGTCGAGCAGATCGGGTTGCGTCGTCACTGGCATGCGACAGTTGTACACGGAGGCGTCGGTCGGCCTGACCCGAGGCGCGTACGGTGGGCGGATGCGCTCGATCGTCTGCACTGCGTACGGCACGGACGACAACTTCGTGCTCGAAGAGGTGGCAACCCCCGACCCCGCGCCCGGTCAGGTGCGACTCGCGGTCAAAGCGGCTGGCGCGTCGTTCGTCGACGCGCTGCAGGCCGCGGGCAAGTACCAATTCGCCGCGCAACCGCCGTACGTGCCGGGCGGTGAGGCGGCCGGGCTGATCGACGCGGTCGGTGAAGGGGTCGAGGGTTGGCATGTCGGCGACCGCGTGATGGCGACCGTCGGCAAGGGTGCGTTCGCAGATCACATCCTCGCGTTCCCGCAGCAGCTGCTCCGGCTGCCCGCCGAGATCGACCTCGCGGTGGGCGCCTCGTTCATGCAGGTGTACGGCACAGCGTGGTTCGCGTTCAAGAAGCGCACGGTGGTGCGGCCCGGCGAAATCGTGTTGGTGACCGGTGCCGGCGGAGGCGTCGGGTTGGCTGCGATCGACGTCGCGCGCGCTCTCGGCGCCCGCGTGATCGCGGTCGCGTCGTCGGACGAGAAGCGAGCGCTCGCCACGGCGATGGGCGCCGAGTCGACGATCGATCCGCTCACCGAGGACGTGAAGACCCGAGCGCGCGAGCTCACCGACGGCGCCGGCGTCGACCTCGTGTATGACGTCGCCGGCGGCGATGTGTCCGAGCCGGCGCTGCGGGCCCTCCGGTTCGACGGGCGATTCCTGGTCATCGGGTTCCCGGGCGGCATCGCGAAGGTGCCGCTGAACCTCGTCCTGCTCAACAACCGCACGGTGATCGGCGTCGAGTGGGGCGGATGGGTGCCCCGCCACATGGACGAGAACCGGGCGATGATCGGCGACATCGTCGACGCGATCGCGCGTGGCGAGCTGCACCCGGTGAAGCCGACCGAGCGGCCCCTCACCGACGCGCGGGCAGTGCTCTCCGAGCTGCTCGACCGTCAGGCCGCGGGGAAGATCGTGCTCGTGCCCTGAGCGTCAGCTCATCCCTCCGCGGGCTCCCCCGTTGACTGCGATCACCTGGCCGGTGACGTAGTCGGAGAGCGGGGAGCACAGCCAGAAGATCGCGTCGGCCGCGTCGCGGATCGTTCCGGTGCGTCCGAGCGCGATCGCGCCCGGCGGCATCGACCTGGCGGCGTACATCTCGGCGTCGGTGACCACTCGATCGGGGTCGATCCGCACGCCGAGCCGTTCCGCCTGCTTTGCGGGCATGCCCACGTGGATCGTGCGCCCGCCGGTCTCGATGACCTCATGCTCGGACTGCGGCAGCCCGAACCGCGTCTGGATGACCCCGAACGCCACGGCGTTCACGTTGACGCGGAACCGGCCCCACTCCTGCGCCAGGGTGCGCATCAGGCCGAGCATCCCGGCCTTCGCGGCGGCGTAGTTGCCCGCGCCCGGGAGACCCCACTGCCCCGCGAGCGACGACACCATCACGGTCTTTCGGTGACGAGGCGCGCCGCTCGCGTCGTCAGCTTCCGCTGCAGCGCGGAAGATCGGCGCGGTCGCGCGTGCGAGCCGGAAGGGAACGACGAGGTGGATGTCGAGCATCGCTTGGAACTGCTCGTCGCTCATGCTGTGGATGCCCCCGTCCCAGGCGTAGCCGGCGTTGTTCACCACGATGTCGAGCCGGCCGTAGGTATCGAGCGCGTGGTGCACGAGGTCGTCGCACGCGTCCGGTGCGGCAAGATCGGCGACGAACGCGCTCGCTGCACCATCACCGAGCTCGACGTTGAGGGTCGCGACCGTCTCATCAGCCTTCGGCGCGTCGACCTCGGCGACGACGACGCGAGCTCCGTTGGCGGCGAGCATCGTCGCTGTCGCGCCGCCGATGCCCCGTGCTCCGCCCGTCACGATGGCGACCTGCCCCGCGAGGAGCTCCGACCGCAACGTCGGTTCGATGAGCATCCCCGCACCCTTTCAGATCGGGCCAGCGCGGGGATAGCGTCACGCGCCGTGGACTACGAGCAGATCCTCCAGGAGCAGCGCGACGACATCGTGCTCCTCACGCTGAACCGTCCAGAGAAGCTCAACGCGTGGACTCCGCGGATGAGCGCCGAGCTCGTCGACGCGATCGAGGCCGCCGACGCCGACGCGTCGGTCGGCGCCGTCGTCGTCACCGGTGCGGGTCGCGGCTTCTGCGCCGGCGCGGACATCTCCGCCGTGTTCGACGCGCAGCTGTCGGGCGACACTTCGGCCTCGGCAGCGCCGGTTCGCAGCCGTGACTGGGTCGAGCTGGTGCGGTCGACCAAGCCGATCGTCGCCGCCGTCAACGGCCCCGCGATCGGTGTCGGACTCACGATGATCTTGCCGTTCGACCGCATCGTCGCCGGCGAGAGCGCGAAGCTCAGCGTGAGGTTCGTGAAGATGGGCCTCGTGCCCGAGCTGGCGTCGTCGTCGATCCTTCCCCAGCGCTGTGGCTTCGGGGCCGCGTCCGACCTCATGCTCTCGGGCCGTACCGTCCTCGGACCGGAGGCAGTGGCACTCGGGCTCGCGGACGAGTGCGTCGCGGACGACGCGGTCCTCGAAACGGCGATGGAGCGGGCTCGGTCGTATGCGGAGAACCCCACGCCGCAGCTGCGGTGGATCAAGCAGCTCATCTCGCAGAACGCCAACGAGGTCGACACCCGCGCCGTGCAGCGGCGCGAGCTCGAAGCACTGCAGAAGGCCTACGCCACCCCGGAGCACAAGGAAGCGGTCGCCGCGTTCCTCGAGAAGCGCAAGCCGAGCTTCCGGTAGCCAATCGTGGAGGCGAAGAACCTCGCGGACCTCTACCACCTTCCGCTCGTGGACTGGTCGGTGGTGACCGAGCGGCTCGAGCAGGGAGTGACCCAGGCGCCATCCACCGGAGGTCCCGATCGCCACACGTGCTGGCTGGCCACCATCGACGCGGACGGCTCGCCGCATGTGACCGGCATCGGCGCGATCTGGGTCGACGATCGTTTCTGGTTCGAGACCGGCGACCGGACACGCAAGGCGCGCAACATCGCTCGTGACCCGCGGTGCACGCTGAGCATCGCGACGGCCGAGTTCGACCTCGTCGTCGAGGGCGAAGCGCGCAAGATCACCGACCCGCCCACCGTCGCCGCGATGGCGGCAGTGTGGGCAGAAGATTGGCCTTGTCGAGTCGACGACACGGGCCAGGCGCTCACCGCTGACTTCAGTGCGCCGTCCGCGGGACCACCACCGTGGTTCGTGTACCGAATCGAACCGCAGTCGGCGACGGCGCTCACGATCATCGGGCCGGGCGGCGCGACTCGCTGGACCTTCTAGCTCACGCGTAGCGGGCGATCGCGTCGGCGGCTGCGGTCCGGTAGCCACCGCCGAACTTGATGGCATGCACGACGAGCGGTGCGATCTGGTGCAGCGCGACGCGCTGCTCCCATCCGTCGGCCAAAGGATGAGCTTCGGCGTACGCCGCGAAGCAGTCGGCGCCGAAGCCTCCGAACAGGCGCATCATCGCGAGGTCGAACTCGCGATGGCCGCCATGGCTCGCGGGATCGATGAGCCAGCTGCGACCCGACACGTCGACGAGGCGGTTGCCCGCCCACAAGTCGCCGTGCAGCCGCGCCGGCGGCTCGGTGCGGCCACCGATCTCACGGAGGCGGTCCGCGTCGAGGCGGTCGAGGCCAGCGATGGCGTGCGCGGAGATGGCACCCGCGTCACGAGCAAGCCGCGCGAGTGGGGCCATGCGTTGCGTCGCGTAGAACGTCGCCCAGTCGGCGCACGGCTCGTTCGGCAAGCCCCGGCTCCCCGTCGAGCGACGGTCCTCGCGGCCGAAGGTCGGCGCGCCGGCCGCGTGGAGGGCGGCGAGTGCGCGGCCGAGATCAGATTCGGTCGTCGCCCCGGGCCGTCCCTCTTCGATCCACTCCAGCACGAGCAGCGGCGGATCATCGGAGACTGCGAGCACCTCGGGCACCGGCACCACTCCGGGCTCGCGCAGCCAGCGCAGCCCGGACGCTTCAGTGGTGAAGAAGCCGGGCGGCGCGTTCGGATGGGTCTTCGCGAACACTCGACGGCCGTCGGCGAGGTCGATCGCGAATGACGCCGCCACGTCTCCCCCGTGCACTCGTGTCGCGTCGACGACGTCGACGCCGAGCGTCTGCGCGACGTGGTGGGGCAGGTCCAACGACCGTCTACGACGCGGCGACGGGATCGACGGCCCAGGCGTCGCCATCGGCCACGATGCGCCCGGCGCCCGGTCCGCCCCAGTGAGTGCCGACGACCAGCGCGTCGTTGGCATAGCGCTCGAGGAAGCTCTCGCGAGTCTCGGCCGCGGCACTCTGATCGAAGTCGAACGCTGACGACCGCGCGACCTCGGCGATCTGCAGCGGCGTGTGGATCATGTCGCCCGTGATGACGGCCCGCTCGCCCGCGGACTCGACGACGACCGACACGTGACCGGGGGTGTGGCCGGGCGTGGAGTCGAACCGGATGCTCCCGTCCACCGCGTGGTCGACCGGAACGAGGTCGACGACGCCGGCCTCGCTCAAGGGAGCGACCGAGTCGCTGAAGTAGTCGTCTCCGTCGGGGAACGCGGTCGCCTGCCAGTACTCGAACTCGGGCCGTGCGAGCAGGTAGCGCGCGCTCGGGAAGGTCGGCACCCACTGCCCGTCGACGAGGGTCGTGTTCCAGCCCACGTGGTCGACGTGCAGGTGCGTGCACACGACGGCGTCGATCGTGTCCGCGGGAAAGCCTGCCGCCTCGAGGTCGGCGAGAAATGGGAGGTGCAGCTCGTTCCAGCCGGGGTTCGCTCGGGGCTTGTCGTTGCCGACGCACGTGTCGACCGCGACCCGCACGCCGTCGAGGTCGACGACGAGGCACTGGATCCGTTGGAGGAGGTAACCCCCGTCGTCGACGAACGCGCCTTGGAGCCACGGCGATCGTCGGGCGACGTCGAGCACGCCCGCCTTGTCGAGGTCCTTGAAGAGGAAGCGGGGCGAAGTCACCGACTCGACCTCGATGATCGGCGTGATGGTTGCTCGGCCTACTCGCCATGCAGTCATCCCGCCATCCTTCCCCATGCCAGAGTGTGGCGTGACGCACGTGAACGAGCGCGAGCTCGCGAGCGAGTCGTTGCTCCGGCAGTGGTGTGCGCGAGTCTGCGGCGCGGGCTACCGCGGCACGGGCACTGCGGTGCACGACGCTCTGATCGACTGGGTCGTCGAGCAGGTCGGCGCGATCCCCGGCTTCGCGGTGCGCACCGACGAGTACGAGCTTCTCGGGTGGCATCCCGTGCCCGAGGGCGATCTCGAGCACGCCGGCACCCTGCGAGCCGGCGACGAGGAGATCGGGATCGCCGGGGCCGTGCCGTACTCGTTGTCCGCGACGAACACGGGTCCATTGGCGTACGTGCCTCGCGGCGAGTCCATCTCTGATGCGCTCGCCGGCAAGGTCGTGCTGCGCGACTTCCCGGCGTTCGCGCTCCCCTACGACCTGCTCTTCGCACAGCACATCCACCTGACACCCGACACCGAACAGCTGCGCGGCCAGGTGTGGGATCGCCCGGGTCTCGCCAACACGGTGTTGCACGACGACCTGCTCGCCGCCGGCGCGGCCGGTGCGGCCGGCGTCGTGTTCGCGTTCGACCTCCCCCGCGAGCAGATCGCGGGCTACTACGAGCCCCACATGGGCACGCACTACCGCGTGCCCGCGGTCTTCGTCGGTGTCGACGAGCGGGACCGGCTTCGGGAGCTCGCCCAGCGAGGGGCACATGTCGACATCACGGTGCGGGCCGATGTGCGAGCGATCACGACGCGAAACGTGCATGCCACCCTGGCGGGGCAGACCGACGAGCGGATCGTCCTCATCACCCACACCGACGGCAACACGTGGGTGCAAGAGAACGGCATCGCGGCGCTGCTCGCGATCGGGCACTACGCCGCGGTGCTTCCAATCGAGCAGCGACACCGCACGATCGAGCTCACCTTCACCTCGGCCCACCTGCACATCTCACGCGAGGGATCGCACCGATACTCCGCGCAGCTCGACCGCGAGTACGAGGAGGGGACGATCGCGTTCGCGTTCGCCATCGAGCATCTGGGTGCGCGCGATCTCAACCCAGTGCCGCGCAGTGACGGACCCGGGCGCGAGCTCGCGTTCACCGATGCCGCCGAGCTTCTGCTCTGGTGCGTCGGCCCGAGCGAGGCGATGCAGAGCGCGGTCGTCGAAGCGACAGCCGCGCGAGCCCTCGAGCGGGTGCTCGTCTCACCGGGCTTCGGCGCGCCAGTCGAGAGCCAGGTGCCGCAGATCGTGTCGTTCGGTGGCATCGGCACGCCGTACCACGCGCGCCTGGTGCCGACGACGTCGATCGTCACCGGGCCGTGGTCGCTCTGGGCACCCGCCTTCGGGGCAGACGCCATCGACATCGGCCTCGTCCGAGCCCAAGTGCTGGCGGCCGCGGACGTCGTGCGAGCCCTCGACGCGGTCCCGCGGATCGCGATCGCAGGCGGCTACCTCGCGGACCGCGCGGCTCGCGCTGCTGGCGCGACGCCAGGACGCGATGTCGAGCCGCCCGAGCTCGCGCCTTAGGTCAATGCCCGACGAATCGCGCCGGTCGTCGTTCGCGCACTGCACTGACCCCTTCGCGGAAGTCGTCTGTTCTCTGCAAGCGATCCTGCTCGGCGCGCTCGTGTGCCATCGCCGCGCGCAGCTGTTCGACGAGTGGTCCGCGCATGGTGTGGCGGATGGCTCGCGTCGCGAGCGGACCGGCGGCCGCGATCTCTGCCGCGTACGCGGCTGCCCACGGCCGGATCTCGTCCGCGCCGACGAGGACGTCGCACAGCCCCAGCTCGCGCGCGGTTGATCCATCGATTCGTCGTCCGGTGTACAGGAGGTCCATCGCGGCCTGGTGCCCGACGACCAGAGGCAGTGTGACGGTCAGACCGAAGCCGTGATGGAAGCCGAGGAGCGCGAAGTTCGCCGCGAAGCGCGACTCCGGAGTGGCGACACGGAAGTCAGCCGCCAAGGCGAGACCGAGGCCACCTCCGATGGCCGCGCCCTGCACCGCAGCGACGATGGGCAAGGGCTGCTCGAACAGGCGGATCGCGACGTCGTAGAGATGCGGCGCGCCATCGCGACGACCTGTGCCTGACGAGCCGCTGAAATCAGCCCCGGCACAGAAGTGCTTGCCCTCGCTGCACAGCACCACAGCACGCACGGCGCCCGACGCGAGCCTGTCGAGCTCGTCGGCGAGATCGGCGATGAGGTCGACGTCGAAGAAGTTGTTGGGACCACGACGGATCTCGAGGGTGGCAACGAGCCCTGATTCGTCGATCTCGACCGAGACATCGCTCATGGGCGGACGTTACCGAGCCGTTCCGGGCGCGGCCGCGCCCAGGTCAGGCGGAGCGTCGAGTGGCAGCGCGGCGCGGGCCGCGGGGCTGGTACCCCTGTCGACTGCCGGAAGCGGCCCTCTTGCCGGCGGCGCGAGGAGCCGGCTTCGCGAGCGGCGACACGGGCGACGGCGGCCGGCGCTCGGCAGGCGGACCCGAGAGCGCGACCGTGCGGGGGTCTCCCGGCCTGACGGTCGCGGTGTTCGGGCGCACGTTCGCCTTTCGGAACAGCGCAGCAACCGAGCGCGCCTGCTCGGGCGTGGCGATCGTGACCACCGACCCGGCCGCTCCCGCGCGAGCGGTGCGACCTGAGCGATGCAGGTAGGACTTGTGCTCCTCCGGCGGGTCGACGTGGACGACGAGCGAGATGTCGTCGACGTGGATGCCGCGCGCCGCGATGTCGGTCGCGACGAGGACGCGCACCCTGCCCGCGGAGAACGCCGCGAGGTTCTGCTCGCGCGCCGGCTGCGACAGGTTGCCGTGCAGCTCAGCCGTGGGGATCCCCGCCGTCGACAGGTGGCGGGCGAGCTTGCGGGCACCGTGCTTCGTGCGAGTGAAGAGCAGCGTGCGATCGACGCCGGCGGCGAGCTCTGCGACCACTGCTGCCTTGTCGCTGGTCTGCACGGTGAACAGGTGATGCTCGAGCTGCTCGACCGATGTTTCGGGCGGGTCGATCGAGTGCTCCGCGGGATCATGCAGGTATCGGTTCGCGATGCCTGCGACGGCTCCGTCGAGCGTGGCCGAGAACATGAGACGCTGACCGTCGGCAGGCGTCTGATCCAACAGCCGGCGAACCGCGGGGAGGAACCCGAGGTCGGCCATGAGATCGGCTTCGTCGAGCACGGTGATGCGGACCCGGTCGAGCGCGCACTGGCGCTGGGCGATCAGGTCCTCGAGGCGTCCGGGAGTGGCGACGAGGATGTCGACGCCTCGGCGGAGCGCGGCGGTCTGCGGGCCTTGCGAGACGCCACCGAACACCGTCGCGCAACGCAGTCCCACAGCCTCAGCGAGCGGCGTCACCGTGCGGGCTACCTGCGCGGCGAGCTCGCGGGTCGGGACGAGCACGAGCGCTCCCGGCTTGGTGGGTGTACGTCGGTAGTCGGCAGCGAGCAGAGCGCCGGCGAGGGGCACCGCGAAGGCGACCGTCTTCCCGCTGCCGGTGCGAGCACGGCCGAGCACGTCACGCCCCGCGAGCGCGTCCGGCAGGGTGGCCGACTGGATGGGGAACGGCGTGGTGATCCCGCTGCGGGCGAGCGCCGCTGCGATCGGAGCGGGGACGCCCAACTCGGCGAACGACGTCGCCTCCGGCAAAGGAGATTGTGCGGCAGGTCGTTGCGGTGGGGCAGCCCGCTGCGCCTCTTGCAGTCGCTGGGGCTGCGGGGACGGACGCGATTCGAGGTTGCGGCGCGGACGGCCGCCGCCGTGGGGCTTGGGGGACAAAGGTCTTCCTTTCGAGAGCAATGAGGCCGTGGATGCAGCGGCTACACGCTCATCGAGCAGGAAACCATGGGTCGCACGAGGCGCCCGCACTTCAGGCCGCGCCAACCCGACTGGGGATGGCGACGCCCACACCCTACCGGCTCCGAGCCGAGAATCTCCGCCAGCGTCCCGCCTACTGCGACGCGACGACCGCCTGGGCGAGCGCTTCCGCGATGCGCTCGTGGCCCGCAGCGTTCGGATGGTCACCGTCGCGGGCGAGCAGATGAGTCTCGTCCCAGGTGTCGTCCGGACCACGAAATGCCACTCGTAGGTCGACGAAGATCGACCCACTCGAGCCAGCCGTCGACCGGATCGCGTCGTTCACGGTCGTCGTGACGGCAGTCGCGGCATCGACGTACGCCGGCCCCTGATCAGCTGCGTACTGGCCGCCCAACCACACACTCCAATAGTCGAGCAGCACGATTGCGACCCGGTGGCCGGCCGTGAGCGCGTGGATCCGGGCGACGATCGCATCGAGGTTGGTCGTGAGCTGTGGGACCTGCTGGTCGTAGCAAGCCACGTCGTTGCCGCACGCAGACGAATAGGCGACGTCGTTCGCGCCGACCTCGACGACCACCGCCTGGCTGTCCTCGACTCGCCTGATGACCTTGGCGTCGTTCTCGAGCTGCGCGAGCACGTCGCCGCTCACCGAGCCGGGAACGGCCTCGTTTGATGTGTCGACCCGATGGCCAGCAGCGTGCGCGATGTCGTCGCCGGTGAGCTGGGGATACGGCGTGCAATGACACGCTGACCCGTACGGGACCGAATCGCCGAGTGCCGCGATGGCGGTCACGCCCTCGAGCTTGGTTGCGAGCTCCGGCGGGATCGTGGATGACTGCGCCGTGGTGTCAGGCGACGAACAGCCCACTAGGACCAGCGCGAGCAATCCGAGCAATCCGAGCAGACGAAGCCGACGACCCGAAGCGCGCACGGCCCAGTCTGGGGCACTCATGTCTCCCATCGCGCGCGCACCTCTCCCTGGAGCGACGGCAAGGGGAATGACTGCGCTTCGAGCTCGACCGCGTCGCGCGCCCCGCGGGAGAGGCGCCGCCAGGGTCGGATCGTGACGACTGCACCCGCGCGGCGCCACGTCCCGGCCACTTCTCCCGCGACGACGACCGCTCCTGGCCACACACGCGGCGTCCAGAGCTCGGCGCGTCGGGCCGCATCGCGCACGAGCAGCTCGCGGTCGGCTCCTTGGAGGAGGAAGTAGGTGTCGCCGCTCGGCAGGAGCCGCGCGGGTGCCGACTCTCCATCCACGAACGAGCGGAAGGCCTTCTCGTCCTCGGACAGGATCCACCCGTCGCCGCTGGGCGTGTGCACGGGTGTCAACGATCCCGCGAGCGCATCGAACGTCGCTCGACCCCGCGCCGGCTTGATTCCGGCCCACTCCGCGAACGAGTCGGCCGTCGTCGGCGCGAAGACACGGAGGTACCGGCGCGCCAGCCCGAGCCGGGCGTCGGCCGGATCCACCTCCGGCCGTGCCACGGTCCAGATGATCGGCTGCCGCGCGCCATCCCAACGCATCAGCACGCGGCCGGTCGGCGCGGCGTAGCGCAACGACACGGGATGGCGGCCGAGCCCGCGCCCCACCTCGCGGCAGTCCATCCGCCGACCCTCGAGAAAGCCTTCGATGCGATCGGCGAGGTCCTGCCATTGACTCCGCGCGGCAGGATCGTCCGGAAGCCGAGCGACGGTGAACAGCGCGCGATCGGCCTCGGGGACGACGTACGCGCTGAAGCGCGGCCCCCACACCTGCGCGAGCGAGGGATCCTCCCAGCCGCCAGGCCCGGTCTCGTCGACGCGCGCGTGGATCGAGAGGAGCGCCGCCCTCGGCATGCTGTCCTGCAGTCCGGCCCACGCAGCGACGCGCAGGGACTTCGCACTGGCAGGAAGTCGTTGGTCGAGGCCACCGACCCGACGTCGAAACGCGAGCACCTGCTCGCGAGTCAGGACGAGCCGAAGCGTCGCCACTGGCTCAGCTCCCTCTCGCCGCGCGCACGTGTCGGCGGATGCTTGCCGGGGCGGCGAGGCGACGGTCCCTGAAGGCCCGGAACCACGGAGCCCTGGCCCGCCGTAGCGGCTGACCAGGGCCCTTGTGACTCATAGCCGAGGGTCGCTCAACCTGAGCGAACCGTCAGACAACTCTCCGATAGAGGGTCTGGGTGCTGACGCCCGCGAGATACGCCTTGCTCGCTTCCTTGTCGAGAAGCTCGGCGAATCCCTTGTCGGCGGCGAGTGCCGCGTCCGCCTTCTGCACCTGATCCACTGAGTCGTACAACGCGATCCACCCGACTGCCCCGTAGACGCCGGTCTGCGACGCGCCGAACGAGGTCGGACGGCCCGTGATCTTCTTGGCTCGCTGCGCGATCTCCACGCCGAGCTCGATGCCGCGGGCCGCGTGGCCTGGCGCGAGCACCGCCTCGACGGCGCTCGCGTACTGGCGGTCGCCTGTCGCAGCGTCGGGGTCGGCATGGATGAGATTGATGAGGGAATCATCGATCCCTGCATCAGAGGTGTAGCGAGCGCCTTCGTCGGCCAGCGAGGTGTAACCGCTGTCGGCCACCAACTTCGCGTCCAACGCCTCGAGCTGGCTCATGTCCTCGACGACAACCGTCCATGAGAGTGTGCCGAGCTTCGGCGAGAACACGGTGGTCCACAGCGACACCGGCACTTCGCTGATGGCATTCACCTTCTCGGTGATCTTTGCAGACCACGTCATGGAGTCGAGGAGGTTTCCGGGCGCCAACCTGAGCCGACGCGTGAACAAGTAAGACATGTGCTTCTCCCTGCTGGGACCGGACGAAGTCCGGCCTGAGGCGACCGTACACCCGTTCGGGTCTCGCCGCTCGTGGGTCACTCGCCGACGTAGATGGCGCCCGGCGCAAGCTCTCAGTAGCGCTCGATGGCGGCGATGCTGCCGAAGCGCTCGAGATCTGTGTCGCGGCAAAACTCGACGGCCGCACCCTGGGCGACTGCCTGTTCGATCGCGACCTCGACGACGTCGTCGATCTCCATGTTGGTCGTTCCGCACACCGGGCACTGGCGCAGGTCCGAACCAACATGCCCACACGCAGGGCAGCGCGCTCCCGGAGCGGAGAACTCGTCGGCGATGAGCAGGACGCCAACACGCTGCTCGGCGAGAACGGTCAAAGTCGCTTCGAGGCCAACGACCCCGCCATGAGCGCCGGCTGCTCGCTGGCGGAGATCCTCGACAAGGGCCGCTTCGCGGTCGCGCTCGGCGCGCTCGGCGACGACGCGTGCCGCGCGGGCGATCTCCTCGATGGGCGCGGCCAGGCTGACGCCAGCGCGTCCGATGATCAGCTCACGGGTGGCCGGATGCACGCGCCGCTCCAGTTCGGCGAGAGCGTCGTCGGGCCCACCGACGACGACCTGGCGGATCTGCCACCTCCGCACCGCGTCGTCGACCTCGGCGGCGGCCGCTCGCAGATGTACGAGGGCAACCTCCTCGTGATGCCGCTGGAAGCTGCCGAGCTCGACCGAGGTGTCAACGGATCGCTCTTGGCGCGCGACGAGCGTCGCCAGCTCGTGGATGTCATGACCCGAGACGCGGAAGAGACGCAAGTGGGTGCGGTCGACGAGGGCGAGGAGGAACGCCTCGGGTTCGTCGTACGCCTCGGCGAGCTGACGGATGCGCGGCGCCGGTCCAATCCCTGCCTCGTCGCGGACGGACACAGGCAGGTCGATCGCTTCGAACCAGCCTCGAGCGTGACACGAGAACAGGGCCAGCCCGCGGGTCGTGCTCCGGTCGATGCCTCGGGCGAGCCACGCGCGCATCGCTTCGAGGTCGCCCTCGACGGAGCGGAAGACCTCGCTGTCCTCTCGGGCGCGCGCTCGGCGGCACACATCGTCGGCAAGCCGGTCGAACGCCTTCTCGTAGCCCGCCGCGACGGGGCGGTGACTGCCGTCGACGTCGAGATACACCGTGGTGACGACCGGTTCGGCGCTCCGGGTGGCGAGCCGGCGCAAGGTGGTCGGGTCGACAACGTGCGATTCGCTGTGCATGTCAGGCTCCCTTCTGATGTGCCTCGCTCATGCGGCGAGCTCTAGAGACACGCTGGGCTCGACCGAGGCGACCAGGACCATGGGCACGCGAATGGCGTCGTCCGCTTCGATTCCAGCGGTGCCGTCAGCCATGGGCTGTCACCTCTCATGCAGCGTGCGCAGTCGACGACCCGGCACCCAGAGGCGAAGGTCCCTCCGCGGCGACGTGGGCTCAGCGCTTGACGATGCCCATCAACCGCAGCAGGCGGGACGGGACCTTCGCCCCTTGAGTGGGGCAGCCGAGCGGGAGTCACTTGGAAGCAAGCACACGAGCGAGGCTGCCATGGGGAACCGAAGCAGATACGTGGTGGTTGGCTCGGCTGCGGCTGGCCTTGCAGGCGCTGCACTCGTTCGAGCGCGGCGCCGCGCCCGATTTGGCCACGCTGCCGAGGGGTTCGTCGACGCGATCATGCCGTCGGTAGGTGAGGAGGCTTCGGCGACGACGCCGGTCTTCGCAGGCGACGAGGCACACGCGCCGGGTCACCGGCACCTCGAGATCGGGGCCGAAGCCCGGGAAGAGCCGGCGCCTCCCCCCGTTCGAGAGCGGCCGTTCGCCAAGCACCGGCGCGGGATGCGCCATCCCGGCAAGGGATGACACGACAGTGGCTGGTTGATCGATGAAGCTCGCCTTCGCCGGCGACACGATGCTCGGCCGCATGGTTGCCGAGCACCTCGCCGAAGTGCCGCCGACCGCGCTCTTCGCGGACGGCGTCGTCGCCGCCGCACACGAGGCCGACCTGTTCATCCTCAACCTCGAATGCGCCATCTCCGACCGCGGCGAACCGTGGCCCGACCCGAACAAGCGCTTCTTCTTCCGCGCTCCGCCCATCGCCGTCGAGGCGCTGGGGCATCTCGGCGTGGGATGCGTGACGCTGGCCAACAACCACGCGCTCGACTTCGGAACCGTGGCGCTCTTGGACACATGCCGTCACCTGGCGAATGCGGGCATCGAATGGGTCGGTGCCGGCATCGACGAGGGTGCCGCCCGCACCCCCGTGGTGCTCGATCGCGGCGGTCTGCGGATCGGGATCGTCGGCGTCACCGACCATCCGATGGACTATGCCGCGAGCATCGATCGACCGGGCGTCGCGTACGCGGAGCTCCGCCACCGGACACCAGACTGGCTGCTGGACACCGTCCGCCACATCGATGCGGACGTCGTCGTCGTGTCGCCGCACTGGGGACCGAACATGGTCGCCGAGCCGGTCGCACACGTTCGTTCGGCGGCGGCGGCGCTGCGCACCGCGGGCGCCACGCTCGTCGCAGGCCACTCGGCGCACGTGTTCCACGGTGTCATCGACCGCGTCGTCTACGACCTCGGCGACTTCATCGACGACTACGCCCGCGACCCGTACCTTCGCAACGAGCTCGGTCTGCTCTGGCTCGTGACCTTCGACGGACTCGTGCCGATTCGGATCGAGGTCGTCCCACTCGCACTCGACTACTGCCACACTCGACTCGCCGACAGCGACGAAGCCGCGTGGATTGCAAACCGCTTCCGCCGCGCCTGTGCAGCTCTGGGCACCGATGTCACAGAGCGCGCCGGACGTCTCGTCGTCGACTGGGCATGCGGTGACAAACCCCAGCCGGCTCGCGACATCAGCGAGTCCGCACCTCACAGCCGCTGAGCTGAAGCCACTCGTTGAACGCCTCGCAGTCACCCTCGATGCGGTAGATCACCGAGGAGACCGTCGAGAACTGGAACACAGTCGCGTCGAGCTGGGAAAGCAAGACGCGCGACCCCGCGCTCGAGCTGGCGTTGGGGATCACCGTGCGAAGGTCGTGGAAGTCGATCACCGCGTGGCCATCGGTGACGGTGACGTCAGCGAGCATCGTCGCGGTCGAGCTCGAGAACCAGCTGTCCAGCCCTGCGTCCGCCTCGCCTCGCGTGGGACCGGCGAGGAGCTGCTCGAGCGCGGCGCGGAGCACCCGGGGTGAGACCGGAACCAGCCGGTAGGACACGACAGGTGATGCGTCGAGGTCGCACGTGAAGAACACGGAGACAACCATCTGGCCGGCCGGCGGCTGCGGGCGCGCCATCGAGTAGTCAGGACAGACGCTCGTCGGGACAAGGGCGCCGGACGGAGCGAAGCGAACTCGGACGACTGCGGCCTCCCACACGTGGCCGTTCTCCATCGACGTCGTGTGGAGCACAACGGCGCCCATCGACGCCGATGGCTCCTCGAACGGCACGGTCCCGTCGAAGGCACCCTTCTCGCCCATCGACCCGCCCATCACGAAACCGTCGCCCAGCGGGCGGCGGGCGCCGTCCTCCCGGATCTCGACAGACACCGTCGCTTCGAACGCGGTGCTGACACCTCTCAGACGCACGGGCGACGAGATCTCCGCGAGGGCGGCAGGGTCCTGGAGCTCGATGTTGGCGGTGGCCGCGCCGAGAACCCACCACGACCCCCCGAGACGGCGGACGAGCACGGTCGTCACCGGCCCCGATGCCGACGGACGGATCTCGACCTCGCCTGACTGGCTGTCGCCCTGCTGGAACTGGCTGACGACGGGGTCGACGAAGCCGACGAAGTCGACCGCAAACGAGCGCGCCGCATCAGTGGGATCGTCGAAGCGCACGGACGATTCGGCGGTCGGGTACACAGCGGTCGTCGTATCGACGGGAACCGTCGTCGACGGTGCCGCGGTCGTCGTGGGCGGAAGGATCGTCGTCGCTGACGGCTCCTCACTCTCACGGGTCGCGACGACGACCCCTGCCGCTACGAGCATCACGGCCGCGACGATGACCCCGATCGCGCCACGCCACCTCGGCGGTCGTCGACCCGGCGGCGCCACCGAAGGTGGCCGTCCTGGCGGTGATGGCCCTCCGGGCTCGATTCGTTCGGTGACCGACACGTGGACTCCTTCAGCGCGGACTTCGGTAGCGCGTCTCACCTCCGCAGTCAGCGTGGGCGCCCCAGCGTCATCAGCCAAGGGGCGAAGGTCACTGTCTCGCGGGCGGGCCGTTCAGCCCTTCACGACGCCGATCGGCCGCAACCGGGCGACGCGTCGGGCCAGACCCGCCTGCTCACAAGTGGCGACGACCTCGTCGACGTCCTTGTAGGAGAAAGGGGCCTCCTCGGCCAGTCCACGGTCGGAGTGGGCGCGCACCGCGATGCCGGCGGCGGCGAGCTGCTCCCTTAGCTCCCGCCCGCGGATGCGGCGGATGGCGGCATGGCGACTCATGGTGCGACCGGCGCCGTGGCACGTCGAATGGAACGCATCCCCACCCTCCACTCCTGCCAGCACGTGCGAGGAGGTGCCCATCGAACCGGGGACGAGCACGGGCTGACCGAACGCGCCGAGACGGTCGGGGAGCTCGGGATGGCCGGGCGGCAGGGCGCGGGTGGCGCCCTTGCGGTGCACGCACAGCAGCCGACGTTCCCCGTCGATCTCGTGGTGCTCGAGCTTGGCCAGGTTGTGGGAGACGTCGTAGAGGAGATCGAGGTCGGCGACACCGAGCACGGTCGCGAACGCCATTCGGGTAGCGACCGTGAGGAGCTGGCGGTTGGCCCGCCCGTAGTTCGCCGCCGCGGCCATCGCCCCGAGGTAGCTGCGACCCTCCCTCGAGGTGACCGGCGCACACGCGAGCTGCGGATCGGGGACCGCGATCGCGTAGCCGGGCATGGCCGCTTGCATGATGCGGACGTGGTCGGAGCAGATCTGGTGACCCAGGCCTCGCGATCCGCAGTGAATCATCACGCACACGCCGCCCAGTCGGAGCCCGTACGCGGTGGCGATGTCTTCGTCATAGATGTGGTCGACGACTTGCACCTCGAGGAAGTGGTTGCCGGAACCCAGGCTGCCCACTTGGCCGATGCCGCGAAGCAGGGCTCGTTCGCTGATGTGCCCGACCTCGGCGTCGACCACACAGCCGTGATCCTCGCAGTGCTCGAGGTCGCGCTCGACGCCGTAGCCGCACTCCACCGCGTAACGCGATCCGCCCAGCAACAGCGTGGTCAGCTGACGATCGTCGCGTAGCTGCCACACGCCACCCTTGCCGAGTCCAGTGGGGACGCGGCGATCGAGCTCATCCATCAGCGCGGGCATTCCGTCGCGCACGTCCTCCTCGCTGAGGCCAGAGGTGAGCAGACGGACGCCGCAGGAGATGTCGAAGCCCACACCGCCCGGTGAGACGACCCCGCCTCGATCGACATCGGTAGCGGCCACCCCGCCGATCGGGAAGCCGTAGCCCCAATGCACGTCGGGCATCGCATACGAGGCCCGGACGATCCCGGGCAGCGTCGCCACGTTGACGACCTGCATCAGCGACCGGTCCGACGCGACATCGGGCAGCAGCGACCGCGACGCGAAGACGATCCCCGGCACGCGCATCGGGCCGGTCGGCTCGATCCGCCACCGGACCGGTGTCTCTTCCACCAGGGTGATCCGTCCGTCTCGCGGAGTCGTCATGACCACTGCGCACCCCCGATCGTCGGCCGTCGGGCCGCACCATGGTCACCCGACGAGCCGGCTCAGGGAAGGGCCCTATGGCCCTTCCGGACGGCACGCTGTCGGGTCCACGCTCCTCTGTGATGGAGACGTTCACCGACCGCGGCCACGCGGTCCGGCCTCACACGGCGGACGCTGTGATCGAGGCGTGGGGTCCGACGGCTGCTGCCTGCTACGAGGAAGCGGTCGCCGCGTTCGTGGACATCTTCGCTGACACCGGCGACAGCCCCGCCGGGTCCGCGGAAGGGTTCGATGTCGGCCCCGACCGGCCGGCGGGCCTTCTCGTGCTCCTGCTCGAGGAGGTGCTCTTCGACGCCGATGCCCGCGGGCACGTCCCGACCGTCACCGAAGTGGAGGTGCGCGGTGACCACCTGGTGGGGCGGTTCACCACAGTCTCGATCGAGGAGGTCGACATCACCGGGGCGATCCCGAAGGGCGTCTCCTACTCCGACCTCGGGTTCGGTCCGACTGAGGCCGGGTGGCACTGCCGCGCGACCGTCGACGTCTGAGCGCGGTCAGGTGACGTAGGCCGCGAGATGATCGGCGGTGAGGGTGGACCGGGCCGCGACGAGTTCGGCCGGTGTGCCCTCGAAGACGATCCGGCCGCCGTCGTGGCCGGCGCCGGGGCCGACATCGATGATCCAGTCGGCGTGCGCCATGACCGCCTGATGATGCGAGATGACGATCACCGACTTGCGCGTGTCGACGAGGCGGTCGAGCAAGCCGAGCAGCTGCTCGACGTCGGCCAGGTGAAGGCCAGTCGTCGGCTCGTCGAGGACGTAGACGTCGCCCTTCTCGGCCATGTGCGCAGCGAGCTTGAGGCGCTGCCGCTCGCCGCCGGACAGCGTGGTGAGCGGCTGGCCGAGGCTGACATAGCCGAGCCCGACATCGGACAGCCGACCGAGGATGGTGTGCGCGGCCGGCGTGCGCGCCTCGCCGACACCGAAGAACTCCTCGGCATCGGTCACCGACATCGTGAGCACCTCGCTGATGTCGCGCCCTCCGAATCGGTATTCCAGCACCGAGGTGTCGAACCGCTTGCCTTCGCACTCCTCGCACACGGATGCGACGGTGGCCATCACGGCGAGATCGGTGTAGACGACACCCGCGCCGTTGCAATTGGGACACGCGCCCTCGGAGTTCGCGCTGAACAGCGCGGGCTTGACGCCGTTGGCCTTCGCGAACGCCTTGCGGATCGGGTCGAGCAGCCCGGTGTAGGTCGCCGGGTTGCTCCGGCGCGAGCCACGAATCGGTGTCTGGTCGACCGCCACGACTCCGTCTCGTCCCGACACAGAACCGTGGATCAACGAGCTCTTTCCCGCGCCGGCCACCCCCGTCACGACGACGAGCACGCCAAGGGGGATGTCGACGTCGACGTCCTGCAGGTTGTGATCGCGGGCGCCGCGCACCTCGAGCACTCCCGAGGGCGCGCGCACCGACGGCTTCAACGAAGCTCGGTCGTCGAGGTGGCGGCCGGTGAGCGTGCCGCTGTCGCGCAGCCCGTCGACCGTTCCCTCGAACACGACCTGTCCACCGCCGGTGCCTGCGCCGGGGCCGAGGTCCACGGCATGGTCGGCGATCGCGATCGTCTCCGGCTTGTGCTCCACGACGAGCACGGTGTTGCCCTTGTCGCGCAGCTGCAGCAAGAGGTCGTTCATCCGCTCGATGTCATGCGGATGCAGGCCCGCGGTCGGCTCGTCGAAGACATAGGTGATGTCGGTGAGCGACGAGCCGAGGTGGCGGATCATCTTCGTGCGCTGTCCCTCGCCGCCCGAGAGCGTCCCTGACGGACGCTCGAGTGACAGGTAGCCGAGCCCGATGTCGACGAAGGAATCGAGGGTCTGTCGCAGCGCGGCCAGCAGCGGCGCGACCGAAGGATCGTCGACGGAGCGAACCCACTCCGCCAAGTCGCTGATCTCCATCGCACAGGCATCGGCGATGTTGATCCCTTTGATCTTGGACGACCGCGCTGCCTCGCTGAGTCGCGTTCCACCGCAGTCGCGGCAGGTGGTGAACGTGACCACTCGCTCGACGAAGGCGCGGACATGCGGCTGCAGCGAGTCGACGTCCTTCGACAGCATCGACTTCTGGATCTTCGGGATCAGCCCCTCGTAGGTCAGGTTGATGCCCTCGACCTTGATCTTGGTCGGCTCCTTGTGGAGCAGGTCGTGAAGCTCCTTCTTGGTGAACTTCTTGATCGGCTTGTCGGGGTCGAAGAAGCCGCAGCCTCTGAAGATCCGGCCGTACCAGCCGTCCATGGTGTAGCCCGGGATCGTCAGCGCGCCCTCGTTGAGCGACTTGGTGTCGTCGTAGAGCTGCGCCAGGTCGAAGTCGTTGACCGATCCCCGTCCCTCGCAGCGCGGGCACATCCCGCCCAGCCGGCTGAAGCTCTTCACGGTCCTCGTGGTGGCACCGCGCTCGACCGTGATCGCACCGCTGCCCCGAACCGAGGGCACGTTGAACGAGAACGCGTTGGGCGAGCCGATGTGTGGCTTGCCGAGTCGGCTGAAGAGGATGCGCAGCATCGCGTTCGCGTCGGTCGCGGTGCCGACGGTGGAACGGACGTCGCCACCCATCCGCTCCTGGTCGACGAGGATCGCGGTCGTCAACCCTTCGAGCACGTCGACCTCGGGCCGCGCCATCGTCGGCATGAAGCCCTGCACGAAGGTGCTGTAGGTCTCGTTGATCAGCCGCTGCGACTCGGCTGCGATCGTGCCGAACACCAACGAGCTCTTGCCCGAGCCCGACACGCCGGTGAACACCGTCAGCCGGCGCTTCGGGATCTCGATGCTGATGTCCTTGAGGTTGTTCACGCGCGCGCCGTGCACGCGGATCAAGTCGTGACTGTCGGCAACGGCGTTGCTCATCGTGTCTCCATCGTCAGGCATCTACGCGCCACCGTCGAGGCTCGGGCAGCTCGACGTCGCCGTAGCCGTTGCAGCGCACCTCGGTGGGTCGCAGCTCGAACAGGACGTAGCGGTCGGCGGGGTCGTAGCTGGCGGCCGCGACGACGGTCGCGCGCTCGTCGGGATCGTCGATCTCATGGCCGGTGCCGCTGACCGATGCCTCGCCACCGGTCCCGGCGTTGTCCGGCACGCCGTTGTGGAGGGCGAACCGGTCGCGCTCACGGAGGTCGGCGGCCTTCGGTGACGTCGGCTCCATGAACACGTAGAGCCCGGCCTCGGTGAGGATCGGCGTCACAGGGTGAACCCTCGGCGAGCCGTCCGCGCGGACGGTCGCGAGATACGCCGGCGCGGTCAGCAGCCGTGCCGCCACGAACGCCGCCAGCTCGGGCTCGGCGACGCGGAAGCCTCCCCAGGTCGTCATCGGCCCATCATGCTCGGGGCAATTCGGGCGCGACGACGGTCAAGCCTGCGCGATGCGGACCATGTTTCCCGAGGGGTCGCGGAACGCGCAGTCACGTGCGCCCCACGGCTGGGACGTCGGCTCCTGCAGCACTTCCGCTCCTGAGGCCCGGACCTTTTCGAACGTGGCGTCGAGGTCGTCCGAACGGAAGATCGCGACCTGCAGTGACCCCTTCGTCACGAGGGAGAGAAGGGCGTCGCCCTCGACTTCGGAAAGGCCGCCGTGCGGCTGGAACAGGACGATGTCGACCTCCTGGCCCGGAGCGGCGACGGTGACCCAACGGAAGCCGCCGTTGGCGACGTCGTTGCTGACCTCGAGGCCAAGGGCATCGCGATAGAAGCCGAGCGCCTCGTCGGGATCGTTGACGGGGATGAACGTGGTGGAGAGGTTGACTGCCATGAGACGACCGTACGATCACGGCCCCTCGGATGCTTCTCCGATCCTGCTCAGCTCGCGACAGGGGTGCGACGCGGTCGCGTCGCGATCTTGCTCACGCACGGCGGGACGACCTCGAGGTCGCGATGGTCGCGTGCGCTCGGTACTGCGAGGGTGTCTCGCCGACGATCTCGGTGAAGCGCGAGCTGAACGAGCCGAGCGACGTGCAGCCCACGGCGAAGCAGGTGTCGGTCACCGACACGCCTTGACGAAGAAGGTTCTTCGCGCGCTCGATGCGCCGCGTCATGAGATACGAGTAGGGCGTCTCGCCGTACGCCGCGCGGAACTTGCGCGAGAAGTGTGCCGGCGACATCAGTGCGGCACGCGCCATGGCCGGAACATCGAGGGGCTGCGCGTACTCGCGATCCATGAGGTCGCGCGCTCGGCGGAGATGCGCGAGGTCGGCGAGCTCGTCCGGCGTCATCCCGCTGACGTTAACGAGATCTTCGGCGTCGCTCAACCCGCATGACGCACATCAGCCGTCACCCCCCCCTTACGCTACGCGGCCGTGGCCGCCTGGAGGGAGGTCGAGCAGTCCGAGCCGGAGTTCGCCGGCGGGTGCGCAAGCTGTTCGATGCCGGTCGCCACAAGACGATCGCGACACTCCGCGCGGACGGCTCGCCGCGCATCTCGGGCATCGAATGCGAGTTCGTCGATGGCGAGCTGCAGTTCGGCTCGATGAACGGCGCGCGCAAAGGGGCAGACCTGAAACGTGACCCACGCTTCGCGATCCACGGCCCGACCTTCCACCCTGTGGAGGGTAAGGAGAGCGAGTGGCCAGGCGAGGCGAAGATCGCCGGACGCGCCATCCTCACCGGCCCGATCGCCACCGACGACGACGGCGAGCAGCAACCCGATGGCGAGATGTTCGTCGCGGACATCACCGAGGTCGTGATCACTGGGCTCGACGATGCGGCCACGAAGCTCGTCGTCGAATGGTGGACGCCAGCGCGAGGCCTTCAACGAGTCGAGCGGGAGTAGCGAATCGCGCGACGATCGTCTCGTGACGACGCCCGACGGAGTGCAGGAATCGATCGTCGACTCGAACGTGATGGAGTGGATCCCGCTCGGTGAGGGTGAGTGGTTCAAGCCGCTCGGGTTCGGGCCCGGCGGGTGGCGACGCTTGTTGCTGCGGCTCTCCCCCGGCGTCGTCGTGCCCCGCCACCGCCATCGTGGCGAGGTGCACGCGTTCAACCTGGCTGGCTACCGGCAGATCGAGGGCCGCGACGAAGTGATCGGCCCGGGCGGCTACGTGTACGAGCCCGCCGGCAACATCGACAGCTGGGCGGCCGTCGGGGACGAGGACTGTGTGGTCTCGATCGTCGTCGCGGGCGCGATGGAGTACCTCGACGAGGACGATCGCGTGCTGAAGGCCGACGACACCGCGTCGTTGCGCGCCACGTACTTGCAGTGGTGCGAGGAGACGGGGACCGCGCCCGATCCTCGACTCGACATCACCCCCCACCGCGCGACAGGCGGCTGACAACGGTCAGAATGCCGACCCATGAGCATTCGAGACCGGCTGAAGACAACGGGCGTCTGGTACTTCACCGATGGGATGACGGTCGATGCGGCCGGCGAGTTCGCCGCGAAGATCGAGACGCTCGGCTACTCGACCCTGTGGCTGCCAGACACCGTCGGGCGAGATCCGATGGCCCACATCGCGTACCTCGCGACGAAGGCTCCGACTCTCACGTTCGCCACCGGGATCGCCAGCATCTTCCACCGTCATCCCGGGCCGATGAAGCAAGCTGCGCTGACTCTCGCCGAGCAGACCGGAGGCCGGTTCGTGCTCGGCCTCGGCGTGAGCCATGCGCCGATGGTCGCCGGCGTGCGCCAGCTCGACTATTCGAAGCCGCTCTCGCAGATGCGCGCCTACCTCGAGGCGATGAGCTCGTCTCCCTACGGCGCTCCGGCTCCTGCGGAACAACCACCGACACTGCTCGCGGCGCTCGGACCCAAGATGCTCGAGCTCTCTCGCACTCACGCGGACGGCGCCCACCCGTACTGGACGACACCGGAGCACACCGCGGAAGCGCGAGCGATCCTCGGGCCCGACAAGCTGCTCTGTGTGGAGCAGAAGGTCGTGCTCACGACCGACGCTGCGGCCGCACGTGCCGCGGCGAGTGGCGCGGTCCGCGTCTATGCCGGTCTGCCGAACTACCGCAACAACTGGCTCCGACTCGGGTTCTCCGACGACGAGATCGAGCAGCGGGACTCGCGGTTCATCGACGCGCTCGTCGCGTGGGGCGATGCCGACGCGGTGCGCAGCCGCGTACAGGCGCACCACGACGCCGGCGCGGACCACGTGTGCATCCAACCGCTGTCGGTCGAAGGGTTCGGTCAGCTCGATTGGAGCGCGCTCGAAGCCCTCGCGCCGACTGCCTGACCGCCGATGCGTCATCGACCATGGCTCTCCTCCGATGGGGTCAACGATGGGCGGTGATGGTGCGCAGATCGTCGAGCGATCGCCTGATCAGGCGGGGCAGGTTGCGCTTCGTCGGTTGCTCCACCCAGCTCGTGAACGCCACCTTGAACACCGCAACTCCGGCCTCGGCAGTGAGCGTCGCGGACGGCTCCTTCACGCCACGGCCTCTGAGCGCTTCGGTCAACGCCTCCGCCAACGACGCGAGCTTGATGAGCTCGCGCTCACGCAGCTCGGGGTTCGCGGCGATGACGGCCTGACGCTGCTTCGACCACTCACCTCTTTCCTGGATGAGTGCGCCAGCGGCCTCCAACGCCCCGCCGACCGCATCGATCGGCGATGTGACTTTCGGGGCGCGTGCGACCTCCTGAGCCAGCAGCTCGGCGAGCTGCGCCGACCCGGAGAACAGCACCTCGCGCTTGTCGGCGAAGTGGCGGAAGAACGTGCGCTCGGTGAGACCGGCGCGCTCCGCGATCTCGGCAACCGTCGTGGCGTCGTACCCCTGCTCGACGTAGAGCTGCATCGCCGCCTGCTCGAGCCGACCGCGCGCGTCGGGCTGCCATCGCCCCATGTGTGACACAGTACCAGTTGATGTCAGTCGCTGACATCCCTAGAGTGATGTCAGCATCTGACATCACGGAGGTCTGTGTCATGCGCGTGTTCGTCACCGGAGCGTCGGGTTGGGTCGGCTCGGCGGTGGTGCCCGAGCTCGTCGGCGCCCGCCATCAAGTCGTGGGGCTCGCTCGCTCTGATGCCTCAGCCGACGCGCTCGAGGCCGCAGGCGCCGACGTGCGCCGCGGCTCGCTCGAGGACATCGACTCACTCCGCGACGGCGCGGCCGACAGTGACGGCGTCATCCACCTGGCGTTCATCCACGACTTCAACGACTACGACGCCGCGAACCAGACCGACCGCGCCGCGATCGAAGCGATGGGAGCTGTGCTCGAGGGCTCGAACCGACCCCTCGTGATCGCCTCCGGTGTGGCGACAACAGCAGTCGGTCGGTCGGCAACCGAAGACGATCAGCCCGCGCCCGAGTTCCCTCGCTCCGAGGCGTCCGTGATGACCGTGAAGCTCGCGACACGAGGTGTGCGATCCGCGGTCGTCCGCCTGCCGCCGACGGTGCACGGTCGTGGCGACGAGGGCTTCATCAAGATGCTCATCCAGATCGCCCGCGAGAAGGGTGTCGCCGGCTACGTCGGTGATGGCAGCAACCGATGGCCGGCCGTGCATCGCTCTGACGCCGCGCGGGTCTTCCACCTCGCGTTCGAGCAGGCACCGGCGGGCGCGGTGTACCACGCTGTCGGCGAGGAGGGCGTGTCGACTCGCGCGATCGCCGAGGCGATCGGACGGCACCTCGAGCTCCCAGTCGCGTCGATCCCCGCTGAGGACGCCATGACCCACTTCGGTTGGATGGGGCTCATCTGGTCCGTCGACGTCCCGACCGCGAGCACGTGGACTCGCTCGCAGCTCGGTTGGCAGCCGACCGGCCCGGGTCTCCTCGAGGACCTCGAGGCCGGCCACTACTTCGAAGATCCGACCGTGCCCGGCGCGGGCACGTAGGGCTGGAAGAAGTCGTTCGCGGGCAGCCCGGCTTGCGTCAGCACGATGGCGGGCACCGCCATGCCGTCGATCTGCTCGCGGATGATGTCGGCGTGCCCAGCGTGGCGGGCCATCTCTTCGATCTGGTGCACGAGCGAGTAGCGCGCGTTGGCGGGACGGTTGTCGTAGATGCCGAACCAAGGAGCCGGAGGGACGACCGTGCGGACATCCGGATCAGTTGCCATGAAGGCGGCGAGATACGTCACTCGTGCGTCGTCGAACGCCGCGACCACGCCGACGCCGGTCTCGTCGTCAGCGAGCGCGAAGCTCGCCTCGTGGGCCGCGACCGCGGCCCCGTCGAGCGCCGGCGGAGCGGCCAGGTCGCCTGTCAGCCGCGTCGTCGCTCCGCGCATGACGTAGGTCGCGTGCTTCACGATCCCGCCGATCGACAGTGCGCTCCGACAAGGGCGCATCCGCATCTGCTCCTCGGTCAGGCCGATCGCAGACGCCCTGATCGCGTAGAGCTGCTGCTCGAGGTACTTCGCCAAGCCCGTGATCTCGTCGTCGATCGCCGGTGCGTACATGATCGCCTCCGTTCGCTCCCGTTCCCCACAGATCGTGCGCCATGAATCTGGGCACCGAGTGGCCGGATTTCGGCGCAGGGAAGAAGCCGAAATTCGTCTCGCGAGCGATGATGTCGACAGATGGAGACGTTGCGCGGCTTCCCCACATCCGATGTCGACCTCTGGGACGACGCAATTCTCGCCGATCCGTATCCGACCTATCGCACGCTGCGCGATCTCGGGCCCGTCGTGTGGCTCGAACGGCCGGGCCTGCTCGCGTTGCCCCGGTTCGACGTCGTGCGGTCGGTGCTCACGAGCTGGCAGCGGTTCTCGTCCGCGTCGGGCGTCGGGGTCGACGAGCAGGCGAACACGAGCCAGCCGGAGAGCATCATCAAGAGCGATCCGCCCGAGCACGACGAGCACCGCCGATTGCTTGCTGGGCAGCTCTCGATCGGCTCGCTCGCGGGCGCCACCGGCGACATCGAAAGCGCCGCGGATGCACTCGTCGCGACCCTCGTCGCACGCGGCTCGTTCGACGCGGTCGCCGACCTCGCCCGGCCTTACAGCCTCAACGTCGTCGGCGACCTCATCGGCTTGCCGGCAGAGGGGCGCGACCAGCTCCCGCACCTGGCCGAGCAGGCGTTCAACACCTTCGGTCCGGCGAACGAGCGCCTCAACACCGCTCCTCCGGCCCTCGCGCAGATCTTCGGGCACACGTTCGAGGTGGCGCAGTCAGGTCAGCTGTGCCCCGGTCGCAGGGCCGCCGAGCTCGTCGAGACGGGACACCCAGAGGGCATCGTCGCCTACACGTGGCCGGGCATCGACACCACCGTGAACGCGCTCGGCGCGGCCGTCTACCTGTTCGCGAAGCACCCCGATCAATGGCAGCTCGTGCGCAACGACCCATCGCTCATCCCGAGCGCATTTGCCGAAGTGCTCCGCCTCCACGCGCCGGTCCACTACTTCACGCGCCTCACGACCGAGCCAGTCGACATCGACGGGCTCGACGTGCCCGCGGGGCAGCGCGTGCTCGTCATGTACGGCAGCGCCAACCGCGACGAGCGTCACTACCCCGAGCCAGATCGATTCGACGTCACTCGGAACCCGGTCGATCAGCTCGCCTTCGGCCGCGGCATCCACCTTTGCGTTGGCATCAACCTCGCGAAGCTCGAAGCCCTCTCCTTCCTGACCGCGTTGGTGCGCCACGTCGAGCGGTTCGAGCTCGGCGGGGAACCGCGGTGGCTGCGCAACAACACCCTGCACGGCCTCAGCGCGCTCCCAATCATCGTGTCGCCCGCTGGCTAGAGGGGTGCGGCTCAGATCACGTCCTGCAGCCACGCGAGGAAGAGGTCGGTCCACCGGTCGGAGGGCAGCCCTTGCTGCACCATGCCGAAGCCGTGAGCGCCTCGGGCGAACAGATGCAGCTCCGACGAACGGTCTGCTGCCGACCAGTCGGCGTGAAGCCCTTCGACGATCTTGACGAGGATGTCGTCCTGCGCGACTGCCGTGAAGAGCGGCGGCGCGTCGGCAGGCACCGGCGCGCCCTGCGTCTCACCGCCGTAGATCGGCGCGATGAACGCGAGCTGTGGACCGCGAGGGTCGAGCGCCACGTCGACGGCGAGGAATGCGCCGGCTGAGAAGCCGATCATGCCGACGGCGCCGGGCCGCAGGTCGAATCGCTCGGCGTGCTCACGCACCAGCTCGATCGCACGCCGGCCATCGTCCGCGCACGCCTCGCGCGCTGCCAGGTACTCGGCACTCGAGATCAGGTCGCTGATCGCGCCGGGCTTTTGCGCGTAGGGCCGAGGCACCGCAAGCCCTGCATCGACCGCCCCCATCATCGTCTCGAACGTCTCCTGGTCGGCTGGAGACGCCTGGACTCTGTACTTGAGGAGGAACGCGGTGTACCCGAGAGCCGAGAGCCACCGCGCGACGTCGAGGCCCTCGTGCGTCCATGCGTTGATGGTCCAGCCGCCGCCCGGCACGACGATCACGCCGACGCCATTGCACGACCCGGCCGGCGGCGTGAAGACGGTGAGCGTCGGATCGGAGATGTTGCGTAGGAACGTCCCGCCGGTCGCGACGCCCGCTCGCACGGGGTACTCCACCTCGTCGGGGACGTTGTCGATGCGCGTCGGTGGGCCGTCCGGCCAGAGCCTGATGATCTCGGTGGCGCCCTCGAGGAGAGTGGTCATGCCGAAAGGATGCCGCAGGCCACGAACGGTTGCCGCCGAGCCGTTCCCCGGAGCCCCTGTCTGGACACGCTCGGTTTGTGATGCAAACCTATCTTCATGTCGAACCTGTCGGGCTCCGCAGCGGATGACCCCCGTGTCCTCCTGTCGACCACCCGTGACCTCACCCACCGAGTGCGACTCGCTCAACGCGGGGCATGGTTCCCGCTCCTCGTGTTCGCGGCGGTGACGTTCGGAGCCATACCGTTCACTCGCTACGGCGGGCAGTCGACCCACTGCAGCTCGGTGCAGGGCGGCGGCTCCGTCTGTCTCATTCACTCATCACTGGCGGTCTGGTATTGGCCGATCGCGCTGCTCGTTGCATTCGTGTTGATCAGCTGGTTCTACTTGCGGCGATCCGAGCACCGTGGCGTCGGCACGCGCGTGCAGCCGTTCGTGGCCGTCGGAATAGTCCTCACCGCGCTCGGCGCACTCTGGGCGTTTTGGGCGGATGCCCACCCCGCCTTCCTCGTCGCAACGCTGCACGTCGAGCCCGGTCAACCGAGCCGGCTCCTGTACCGAATTGCGAGTCCCGCTGGCGTCATCGGCCTTGCACTGCTGCTGCTCGCGTGGATCGAGCGCAGCCGGCCTCTGCTCATCGTCACCGTCGTGTATCTGCTCGTCGCCGTCTCGACGGTCGGCATCGACTGGTTCCCGCACCCGACGCCATGGGCCTTCCTCCCCCACTTGGTGATCGACGGCAGCGTGCTCCTCATCGGCGGCATCGTCCTCGCGGCATCGCAAGCCGCTGAGGGACCGTCGCCCGAATGACCGACCACCCCGTCAACGGGCTCGATGACGTCGTCCACCAGCGCGTGAGGCTCGGCATCCTGGCCATCACCCAAGAGGCCCGAAGGGTCGAATTCGGCTTCCTGCGCACCACCCTCGAGCTCACGGCCGGCAACCTCTCCCAGCACCTCACCGTGCTGGAGAACGCCGGGCTCATCGCGATCGAGAAGGGCTATGAGGGCCGACGCGCCCGCACGTGGATCCAGCTCACCAAGGCCGGCCGTCGCGCACTGAACGACGAGATCGCGGCACTCAAGACCCTGATCCACCAACTCGAGAAGGGCCGGTCTTAGATCGCGGCGATTGCCAGTAGGTTCCCGGCGCGCGAACCGGATCGTCCACACGCATGCCCGCATGCACCGCCACTGGTGCGAGGAAGCGACGCCGGCGGGCTGACCGCGGCGCCGGTCAGGACGGCGCTTGCAGCTCCGCGACGACAAGGTCCGCGAGCCGGCAGAGGGCCTCGATCTGGTGATCGTCGAGCAGGCGGGGGCGGTGATCGGCGACGCACAGGGTGCCGACCCGACTTCCGTCGGCGAGGGCAAGTGGCACCCCGGCGTAGAACCGAACCCGGATCGGCCCGGCCACGGCAGGGTTGTCCGCGAACCTCGAGTCCTCGAAGGCGTCCGGGACTTGGAAGACATCGGGGGCGAGGATCGCGTGTGCGCACATCGACTGGTCTCGATGGCTCTCCGTGACATCGAAGCCGGCCGTGGCCTTGAACCACTGCCGTTGGGAGTCGACCAGCGACACCAACGCGATCGGCGTGGCCGCGATCTCGCGGGCCTGCTCGACGAGGCGATCGAAGCGCGCCTCGCGCGGCGTGTCGAGCAGGCCCAGGCGGTGCAGGGCCGCGACTCGACGCTCTTCGTCGGGCGCGACGGGTGCCGCGAGCCAGTGGCATGCCTTCCGCAGCACGGCGGCGCGGAGCTTCGTTCGGACATGGGCGATCGACGCGGGCAGCACGATCCAGTCAGTGATGCCGGCGACCGGAAACATGGGGATGGCGCGCCGGGTGACCCCGAGCACGCCGCAGCTGCGGTCGACCTCGGGTGTTGCACCATCGTCGACGTCGACCACCACCACCGCGTCAGAGAGGTCGCCCTGCAGCGTCCGCACGGTGAGCCCCTCGGCCGTAGCGGCGGCTTCGACCAGCCCCTCGAGCGAGCGGTCCCGGGTGGCGATGGCAATTCCGACTGCCAGGTCGCCCGTGGTCGGCACGACCGTGGCCACCGCTTCGTCGGGTCGCGCTCCGTGCCGACGCGCGCCGCGGATCTCGAGAACGGATCCCTCGGTCGCAGCATCGACCTGGAGGGACGTGCCGGCCGCGCCTGCCAACGCTCGAGCTCGGTCGAGCAGGTCGTCGACCGCGTCGTCGTCACGCTGTGGGTCATGGTGGAAGAGCACGAGCCGACGGACGCGGGCCGCACCGGCCAACGTGACGGCGTACTCCATGGTGCTGTGACCCCAGCCGACCTTGGCGGGGTAGCCGGTGGCGTCGTACTGCGTGTCGTGCACCACCACGTCGGCATCGGCGAGGAAGTCCGCGTGCCGGGCGTCGGCACTCCCCACTCGCGGCAACGCGCCCCCGGCAAGAGCCGGGTCATGTGGCTCGTGGTCGGACGCGTAGACAAACGTGGCGCCGTCAGCCTCGATGCGGAACCCAAGGGTGAGGGCGGGATGGTTCAGGTATTGGGTCCTGATCGTGGCATCACCGAACTCGAAGACTCCTTCGACGAGGTCGTGATAGCGCACCTCGGCGTTCACCTCGTCCAAGCCGATCGGGAAGTACTGGTACTCCATCTGGCCGGCGAGGACGTTGTCGAGGGTCCGCCCCAGTCCCCGCGGGCCAAAGACATCCCACTGGCTGCCCGCGACGAAGAGCGGCCCGAAGAACGGAAGCCCGTGGATGTGATCCCAGTGGGTGTGACCGATGAGGATCGCGCCGGTCGGCGGTTGTCCGCCCGCTGCCGCGGCGTCCTCGAGCAGGCGCAGGCCGAGCCCCCGAGCCCCCGTGCCGCAGTCGAGGACGAGCAGAGTGCCGCTGTCGGTGCGCACTTCCACGCACGACGTGTTTCCGCCGTATCGCACCGTGTCTGGTCCCGGTGTCGGGACCGACCCGCGCGTGCCCCAGAACCTGATGCGCACGGCTGCAGTCTGCCGCTACGCGGCCGGAAGCACTTGAGTCTTCACACCTTCGCCGCGAGCGAACGACGCGAGCGCATCGGCATACTCGGCGAGCGGCCGCTGGCTGGTGACGAACGCCCGCCAGTCGACGATCCCGGCAGCGAACAGATCCGCAGCGCGTTCGAAGCTGTGCAGCACGGCCATCGAGCCGGTGATCGTGAGCTCTCGGTTGTAGATCGCGTACGGAGAGATCGACACGCGGGTCTCGGGTGAGGCCACGCCGAACTGCAGGAACGTGCCGCCGGGCGCCACCTGTCCAAGGCCGTCCTGGATCGCGGTCGCGTTGCCAGTCGCGTCGATGACGACGTCCCACCCCTCGTCGACGTCGAGGGCCGCGACCGAGGGGGCAGCGGCGGTGCATCCGAGCGCGGCCGCTCGCGCCGCTCGCTCGATGTTGGGGTCGACGACATGCACCGATCGGGGCCCGGTGTGCTTCGCCACTTCGAGCAGCAGCAGGCCCATCGTCCCGGCGCCGTAGATGAGCACCGACGCACCGAGCGTGGTGCGCAGCACGTCGTAGCCGCGCAGCACACACGACAGCGGCTCGATCAGCGTGGCGCCCTTCAGGTCGACGTCATCGGGCAACACGATGCAACGGCTCGCGTGCGCACGCATGTACTGAGCCGCGCCACCGGCCGTCGTCACGCCGAGCGCGCCGAGCGTGAGGCAGAGGTTCTCGCGTCCGCGGCGACAGAACCGGCAGGCTCGGCACGGGAGCGACGGGTCGACGGCGACTCGATCGCCGACGCGAACGTCGCGCGCATCAGTCCCGGCCGCGACGACGACGCCGGTCATCTCGTGACCGGGCACCACGGGAAGCACGCCATGCTCGCCCGCAAGGATGTGCAGGTCGGTGCCGCAGAGCCCGACAGCGGCGACCTCGACGATCACGTCGTCCGGCCCTGGCGCGGGATCGTCGATCGTCGTGACCTCGATCGCACCGGGCGCGGTCATCACCACAGCTCTCACGCGGCCCCAGTCTCCCTCAGTTACGGTCCCGACAGAGGCAACAGCAAACGAAGGGAACCCATTGGGCCTGAGCATCGAGGAGTTGGCCGGTCAATACCACCAAGGCTGGGTTGACCGCGACCCCGACGTCATCGTCGCACTCCACACCGATGACACGACGTTCCACATGCACGGGGTCGCGAACCCCGCCGTCGGCCGGGGACCGGTGCGCGATCTCGTGGCATCGCTTCTCACACTCGTCCCCGATCTTCATTTCGAAGCCAAGCGCGTGTACCTCGGAACGGACCACATCGTGTTCGAGTACGACATGTCCGGGACCACGGGCGGCACGAGCTTCGTCTGTGACGGCGCCGATGTGATCGCCGTGAAGGACGGGTTGGTGGCGCGCAAGGACACCTATCTCGACTTGGTCGCGCTCGTCGATCAGATCGGTGCGCTTCCCGAGATGGTCGTAGGCGTCTAGCCCCGGTGGCGGACGGCCCGCACGATCTCAACAGGGAGTTCGTCTCGTCGTTGCCGGACGACGGGCCTGTGGTGATGGTCAACCTCGTTCGGTTTCGAGAGCGATCGCTCGACGGGAACGGGACCGGGTGGGACGCGTACACCCGCTACAGCCAGGCCGACATGCCGTTGCTCAAGCGAGTGGGCGGAACGGTCCTGTGGGCCGGGCACGTCGAGGGTGCCGCAGTCGGCGATCTCGGCGACGGACGTTGGGACTGGGTCGTCGTGGTCCACTATCCGTCGCGGGCAGCGTTCCTCTCGATGATGACTTCACCGGAGTACGCGCTTGCGAACGTCGATCGCGAGAACGCCATCGAGGATCACGTGATTCTCGCGGCCAAGGAGTCGTACTCGAAGCTCCGGGCCTGAGGCCCTATCCGGACACCGAGCTCGGTTCTACCGGTTGCGTCACGCCGCCTCGCGCGTCACTAAGCGCGTCCGCTCGGTGGCCTCGACGAGCTCCGCCGCGGTCGGGACCGAGGGGTCGAACACGACCGGGCCGGCCAGCATCGGGCTCCGCCATCCCGATGGAGCAGTCCGCTCGTCCGCTGCGCGCCGCCCTCTCTGATTCCTGCGCATGCCCGTCTCCTCCTCGAGGCCCCAACCGCTGCAGCGAGGATCCGCCCATTCGACGACTCCGCGCCAGGGACCTTCGGCCCGTCGTTGCGCAACGCCGCGCAATGCTCGCTCGGCCCAAACCGGGGTTCAGGCGACTGCGCTGGGGTGTGCACCGCGGGGCTTGGTGGGGACGGCGCCGAGAAGACCAGAGACGAGCTCGGCTGGACGCCAGAGGCTCGATGCCGGGCACGCCATGACATCGAGCTCGAGCGGAACGAGCACCTCGCGCTGGAAGGTCTCGAGATCGACGCAGCCGGCGTCGATCAAGTCGATCAGCTCGCCCGCAACGAACGCTCGTGCCTGATGTCCTGGGTCGTCGTGAGGGCGGTCCAGCGCAGCCGCCCGAAGCTCCGCCTCCGTGCCGTGGGCGAGAACGTTCATCCATGCCCACACGGGCACCGGGTTCTGCCCTCCCTCACAGCTCTCGACGTAGCCGCCAGCGAGGAACGCTTCGCATTCCTCGGCGAGCGCCTCGCAGTTCTCGACGAACGCGTCGCAATCCTCGGCGAGCGGTTCGTCAACTGGATCAGTGCGTCGCCGCCACTTGCGTGTCATAGGAGCATCGTCATCTCGCACGACACCGTCGGGTAGGGGCGTAGGTCCCAGGAGGGGGGGCGTGACGGGCGCCGCGTCGCCGTCCAGCGGCGCGGGCCATGGCCTCCCGGCTCGCGCACGGCTGAGGCCGCCATGAGGACCATCGGCCCTGGCGTGCTCCGCGCGGTCGGCCGACCATGGACTTGCGGTCGAACGGGAGGTGACGCCATGTCGTTCGCCGATCGGGTCGATGCGGGACGGTGCCTTGCGGCGCGCCTCGAGCATCTGCGCGGACAACCGGTGGTCGTGCTCGGGCTTCCCCGTGGCGGCGTGCCGGTCGCGTATGAAGTGGCCAGGGCGCTCGACGCGCCGCTTGACGTCATCGTCGTCCGCAAGCTCGGGGTGCCGTTCCAACCCGAGCTGGGCATGGGCGCCATCGGCGAGGACGGGGTCCGGATCATCAACGACGAGATCGTCGGGATGGCCCGCATCTCCGAGTCCGACCTTGCGGCCGTCGAGGCCCGCGAGCGCGCCGAGCTCGAACGCCGCGCACGGAGGTTCCGCGGCGACCGGCCTCGCATCCCGCTCACAGGTCGCACAGCGGTCATCGTCGACGATGGCATCGCCACCGGCTCCACCGCCCGAGCCGCCTGCCAGGTGGCACGAGCCGAGGGCGCCGCGCGGGTGGTGCTCGCGACACCCGTCGCGCCCGCCGGGTGGGCCGCCCGGATCGGCCAGGATGCCGACGAGTGCATCGCGCTGGATACCCCGGAGCCGTTCTGGGCGATCGGTCAGTTCTACGCCGACTTCTCCCAGACCTCTGACGACGAAGTGGTCGAGTGCCTCGCGCGTGCCGCCGAGCGTGCGCCGGCGACGGCCGGCGCGTCAACCCGAGTGCCGGACGACCCTCAGTCCCGAGACGAAGAGGTCGAAGTGCACGCGGGACCAGTTCGCTTGGGCGGCCACCTCACGCTCCCTCACGGGGCGGTGACCGAGCCCGGAGCTGACATCGCCGCAGTCGTGTCGCGCGGCGGGCGGCCCGACCTGGCCGGGCAACGCCTTGAGGACGTCGTCCTCGACCTCAACCGCCGAGCCCAAGCCCAGCTGCGGTGCGAGAGCCGCCTCGCCGTGGTACCCGGCGCCACCCACTTGTTCGAGGAGCCCGGCACGCTCCAAGCCGCGGCAGGGCTCGCCCGCGACTGGTTCACCAGCCATCTCGCTCCGCGACCACACCGTGAGCGGCGGCCACCCAGGGAGCGACGGTGATGCTCGAGTTCCACTCCGCCACAAGGACATTCGGCAGCGTCCGCGCCCTCGATGCCTGCACTTTCACGGCACGCCCGGGTCGGATCACCGGATTCCTCGGCCCCAACGGCGCCGGCAAGACCACCGCCATGCGTGCGGTGTTCGGGCTCATCGACCTCGACACCGGCGCAGTGACCTGGAACGGCCACACCATCAACATCGAGGATCGGTCCCGGTTCGGGTACATGCCCGAGGAACGCGGGCTCTATCCGCGCATGCGCGTCCGCGACCAGCTCGTCTACCTCGGATCGCTTTGCAACCGGAGCACACGCGAGGTTCTGCGCACGGTGGACGTCTGGCTCGATCGGTTCGACCTGAGCGAGAGAGCCGCCGATCGACTCGACGCCCTCTCCCACGGCAACCAACAGCGCGTCCAGCTCATTGCCGCGCTCGTCAACGAACCCGACCTGCTCGTGCTCGACGAACCCTTCTCCGGGCTCGACCCCCTCGCCATCGCCAACATGTCCGAGTTGCTCGCGTCCATCGCCGCCTCGGGTGCGACCGTGCTGTTCTCCAGCCATCAGCTCGACCTCGTCGAAGACCTCTGCGAAGACGTCGTCATCATCGACCACGGCCGCATCGTCGTCGCCGGCGACCTGGAACAGCTTCGAGCCGCGGTCCCGCTGCGCTTCGTCGACATCCGCTACCACGGCACCCAACCCGACTGGACCGACCTCGCCGGCACCGAGGTCGTCGACGCCGGCGACGGGTACGTGCGCCTTCAACTTCACAGCGCCATCGACATCTCCAAGATCGCGGCGCACATCGAGAGCACCGCAGTCGTCGACAGCTTCAGGTACCAACCGCCGACACTGTCCCAGCTGTTCCGCCAGGCGGTCGCGGCATGAACGGCCTTCGGCAAGGATGGCTCGTCACCAAACGCGAGCTGCGGGAACGCAGCCGCTCCCGCGCCTTCCTGGTCTCCCTTGTGATCATGATCGTCGCCGTCGTCGCCGCGATCGCGCTCCCCAGCCTGATCGAGACCAGCAAGACGAAGGACATCGGGCTCGTCGGCACCACGCCCGCCACGCTCAGCGCGGCGATCACCAGCCAAGGCAACGCGGTCGGCACGAAGACGCGCGTTCACCACTACGCAAACCTCGCTGAGGGAGAACAAGCCGTCCGCGACGGCAAGATCGACATCCTCATCGTCGACAACAGCAGACTCGAATGGCAGCGACGAGCGGACGAGCAGCTCAAAGCCGTCGTGACTGCCGCCATCCAGTTCAGCGCGGTCGAAGAGCGGGCCAGCGCGGCCGGCATCACCACAAACCAGCTCGCCGACCTTCTCGCCCCCGTCGCCATCACAAACGTCGAGCTCGGCCACGTCGCGGGCCGCAGCCCCGACGACGAGACGGCCGCGTTCATCATGACCGTCCTGCTCTTCATGACCATCGCGACGTACGGCGCCATGGTCCTCAACGGCGTCATCGAAGAGAAGTCCAGCCGCGTCGTCGAGGTCCTCCTCGCCCGGATCCCCGCCCGCAGCCTTCTGGCCGGCAAGATCGCCGGCATCGGGCTGCTCGGCCTCGGCCAGGTCGCCGTCACCGCACTCGCCGCGCTCATCGCTGCCACCACGATCAACGACGTGAACCTGCCTGCCGTGCGGGGCGGCGTCCTCATCTGGGCGGTGCTCTGGTTCGTGCTTGGCTACGCCCTCTACGCGACCGTGTTCGGCGCGCTCGGCTCGCTCGCGTCACGACCCGAAGACGCGCAGAGCGTCTCCGGGCCCATCAGCGTCATCCTCGTTCTCGTGTACTTCGCCTCATTCGCAGCCATCGGTAGCCCCGACACCACCTGGGCCCGCGTCATCGCGTGGCTTCCGCTCACCGCGCCGATCGCCATGCCCGCTCGCATCGCCATGGGAGCTGCCACGTGGTGGGAGCCGATGCTCGCCGCGATGCTGACCCTCGGGGCGATCGCGGGGCTTGTCGTGTTCGGCGGACGGGTCTACGCCGCGGCCGTCCTGCACAACGGGCCGACACTCAAGCTGCGCGAGGTCTGGCCGCAGTCACAGCCTCATCGCGATCGACCAGTCGCTGAGGTCGCCCGGCAGTCATCACTGGACAATGGCGAGGGCAGCACGGCCAGCGCACGCAGGTCGAGCCGTCCTGCTACTGCTCGTGTCCTCGCATTCGTCATTGGGATCACGGCCGGCGGCATCACGGTCACGCTGACAGGCGACGTCGTCATTGGCGTCGCGGTCGGGGCGGCAGTCTTCACGATCGTCGCCTGGGTCACGAAGGCATTGGGATCCTCGCCGCGACCAGTCGACGACAAAGCAGTCCGCTGACGTCCCAACCTTCCATCGACGTCGGGTCTGAGCCCGCAGCAGGCGGGGCCGAACACACGTGCCCGCGTGAGAACGTGTCGGGGATCAGGACGATCTTGCCGTGCGTGTGCCGCTTCTCGAGCTCGGCGAAGGCGTCGCGTACGTCTTCGAGCTTGTCACGTCGCGGCGATTGGGATCTCGATCTGTCCTGACGCGACGAGATCGGCCATCTGCGACAAGACGTCGGTCGTAGAAGCGTCCGAGCTTCCCTCTGCTTTGGTACCGAGCTCTTGGGCCTTCTCCCGCGAGATGATGGTCTCGATGCGGTCCTTCGCGATTCCGAGATCGACCGCGAGCTGCACGTACTGCGGACCGAACAGGTCGATGAAGGCGTCGATGCCGTTCGGCGCGGCAGCGCCGAAGACGCTCGGCGAGCCCGTCGCCGTAGGAGACGGGATCGCTCCATGCGCGGCAGCCAGTCGTGATGTGACTGTCGCTCGATGCCCAGCACGGTCGCGCCCTGTCGTTCGCAGAAAGCTGGACGACCGCCGTGCCGACCCCGCCGGCCGCTCCCGACACCGCAACCGTGTCACCCTGCTCCGCAGCCTACAGCGCGTACCGCGGCGAACGCGGATGCAGCCGACGACCACAGCGGCGGTAGGTCATCGATTCGTACCGAGCAGGATCAGCGACGTACGACATGAGGCGAGATGATATGGATCGGCTCACAAACGAGATCGATCTCAGGCAATGCCCATCGGCTCTCAGTCGCCCGACGCCTGATCACCGCCACTACGTGGCGCGGCCGAGTGACAGGAGACGAGGAGATCCTGTCGTCCTCGGCCTTGCCCTGCGTGACTGCCGTCGCGACCGCGGGCGCTGATCTTCTTCCACTTCGCGGTGTCGGGGTCGACGCGGTGGGAGTAGAAGATGTCGACGTAGTCGAGACCCATTCGGGTGAGTGATTGATCGAGTGACGCGAGCAGGTACTTGCGCGATCCGAGTCCCCGTACGGACCCGGCCACATGTCGTACCCGGCTTTCGTCGAGATGAGCAGCTTGTTGTGGGCGGCGAAGTCGGTTGCCAGGATGCGCCCGAAGTTCGACTTGGATGCGCCGTCTTCTCGGGCGGTCCGAGCCCTTCGACTCTGCCGATCCCTGATCTGGAAGCGGGGAACAACAGACGCCGCGAATGCCCGCTCGGCAGATCGCCGCCAACTCGAGCGTCTGCCGGTCGATCCTCGCCCTTGGCCTCGCCCCAGCGACGATGGCTCGGGTCGCCGGCCACGTCGATGTCCGCCGCGTACCCAGCTGCTCGGAAGATCGATCGAGTGTGTCGACCCGCGCACGACCCGTCCGGCCTCGTAGCCGCCAACGTTGCGGCGAGATGCTCGCACGTTCGGCCTCCCGGAAACGACAGCCCCGCCTTGGCGCGAGCCCACGCAGTGGCGAAACATCCGGCCTCACGGTCCCCGACGGTATCAGATCCGATACCGCCACGCGCTCCTTGGACCTGTGTCGGCGGGCCGAGTGCTGGAACGTGCTGCGCGAGGCGGTTGACCGTGGCGTGAACCACATCGACACCGCCCAGTTCTACGGGCCGGACGTGGTGAACGAGCTGCCCTTGCTGTCACCTCGCCGACCGACGCGAACGTCGCGCCCAGAACTCTCTCGGCCGGCTCGTTGAAGCAGACGATCGTCCCGACCTCGTCGATCACGAGCATCGGAGTAGCGATGTTGCTCGCGAGCTCGCGGGCGAGGATCAAGACGACGCTCTTCTGCCGACCACCGGTCATCACCTGTCGAATGATGCCGCGATCCCGGCCGGCCCGCGTTCGCTTGTCGCGACGAGCGGATGAGAGGCTGCGGTGATGAAGGATCTCGCGGGAAAGACCGCTGTCATCACCGGCGCGGCGAGCGGCATGGGGCGCGCGTTCGCCGAGCGCTTCGCAGACGCTGGGATGAACATCGTGCTCGCGGACGTGGAAGTGCCGCGCCTCGACGAGGCGACCGAGAGCGTGAAGAGCCGTGGCGTCGACGTCATCGCGGTGCCCACGGACGTGTCCGACGCCGAAGCCGTCGACAGGCTGCGCGACGCCGCGCTCGAGCACTTCGGTCGGGTGAACCTCGTGTGCAACAACGCAGGAGTCGCCGGTGGCATGAGCCGCGGGAGCGTGGACCTCAACGACTGGCGATGGGTCATCGGCGTGAACCTGTGGGGCGTCATCCACGGGCACCAATCGTTCCTCCCACATCTCCTCGAGCACGGCGACGGCCACATCGTCAACACCGCCTCCATGGCGGGCCACTTCCCCGGCCACAGCGCGTACTCGGCCAGCAAGTGGGGCGTGGTCGCGATCACCGAGGGGCTCTTCCAACAGCTGAGGATGGAAGGCTCGACGTTGGGAGTGTCGTGCTTGTGCCCCGGGTGGGTCGCCACCGACATCGGCTCAGCCGACCGGAACCGCCCGGAGTGGGCAGCGCCCCGGGCGCTCGAGGAGCGGCCAGAGGACCCGAGGGACGAGCTCATCCGCGCGTTCGTGCTCGACCAGCTGAAGAGCGGCATGCCACCTGCGAAGGTCGCGGACCTCGTCCACGATGCAGTCGTGAACGACCGCTTTTGGGTCTTCACGGACATGGAGATGGTGAAGAGCCTGGAGCCCCGCTACCGAGCCATCCTTGCGGCGGAGAACCCACCGGCTGCGACCCTGGGTCCCGGCTGAGCACCGAGCCTCGCGATGCGAGACGTTTCGTCGAGCGGTTCGTGGGCCAGGACTGCGAGGCGCGCGAGCCCCGCGTCGGCGTGTGCTGCCAGGCGAGCTGTCGAGGCAACGCCGTAGAACACCGACGCCTGATGCAGCTGGACGAACGGGTAGGCGTCGTTCCAGTGACCTCCGGCGACGTGACGCCGGTCGACCAGCGTCACGTGCACGTCGGCGTGGTCGATCAGCGCGTCGGTGAAGGCCATCCCCATCGCGCCGGCGCCCACCACCAGGTAGTCGGTGTCCAACGAACGCATCACCACTCCTGATCAGAAGCTGAAGGTGGTCGCGCCGTCGCCGATCCACTCCCACAGCGGGACGGTGCCGCCGAGCCGAGCGTTGGGCAGCAGCGCCGCCTCGTCCAGCGCCTTGGCGTTGAAGCACAGCGGGCAGGTGAGGAATTCGCCGCCCGCAGCCTCGTAGCGCTTCATCAGGTCGGGGATCGACGGGCAGCCTTCGCACGCGACCCCGACAGCGACGCCATCGATGGCGAGCCGAACCGCTTCTTTGGTGAGGAACGTGAGCGTGCTCCGCCCCGACTCGGCGGCGCCGACGGCGAACAGCATGGCGACGGTGACCTTCTCCGGATCTTCCAATCCAGTGGCGAGGGAGATGGCCGCCTTGCTCATCGAACCACCTCCGCGGTGGTGGGGTCGATGACCGTGCGGACCTCGAGCACCTCGTCGACGGGGAACCCGCCGCACCGCCCATGCTCGCGGACGAGGTCCGCGTTGGCGGCGATGTAGACGCAGGTGATCTTGTCGTCGGAGACGTAGCTGTGGAGCCACTGGATGTCGGGTCCGAGGCCGCGCAGCACCTCGTTGGACTTCTCCGCGATCGCAGCGAGTGCGGCCGCATCCATGTGACCGGCGGCGGGAACTGTGCGCTCGATGACGTACTTGGGCATTTGGTTTCTCCGTTCTGCATGAGGCGTTGCTTGCTCGAGACGAAACGTACGAACACGCGGCTCGGCTGGGATGAGGCATTCACCCCATGGCTGCGGACCCGCGTGGGGACGCCGGTACGATCCCCGCTCATGGCGGACTCGGGCGTCCGGCTCTCCGATCTCCTCGTCTCGCTGTCCCTTGCCACCGACCTCGGCTTCGGACAGCCGCCTGAGCACATGCTCCGCTCGGCACTGATCGGCATGCGCCTCGGCAACCGCTTGGGCCTCGACGCCAAAGCGCTCGCCACCCTCTACGACGTCAGCGTCCTCACCTACGTGGGCTGCCCGATCTTCGGGAACGAGGCCGCGCTCCTCTTCGGCGACGACATCGACTTCCGAGCCGACGCCCTCGAAGTGGATCTGGCCGGCTTCCCCGCGATGGTCTTCATGTTGCGGCGCGCCGGGGCTGGCACGTCGGCGTTCAACCGAGCCCGCCAGGCCGCGGCGCTCATGGCGACCGGAGGTCGCCAGCTGGTCCAGCAGATGGCGGCCCACTGCTCGGCAGCCGGCGTCCTCGCCAACCGCCTGGGGCTCGACGACGATGTGCGGGCGGGCATCGAGCAGGCCTATGCGCGCTGGGACGGCCGGGGCGTCCCCAGAGATCTCTCGGGCGCTGAGGTGTCCCTCGCGGCACGCATCTCGCACGTGGCCGAGACCTGCGAGGTGTTCCACCGGACGGGCGGTCCCGAGGCCGCGGTCGACGTCGTCCACTCCCGCAGCGGCACCCACTTCGATCCCGAGATTGCCAGGCTCGTGTCGACCGATCCCGAGTCGCTGTTCGACCAGCTCGATCGAGACACCGTCGACGAGGTGCTGGCCATCGAACCGGCCGAACGCGGCCCGTTGAGCGACGACGAGCTCGATGCGGCACTCGGCGCGATCGGCGACTTCTGCGACCTTCGGTGCTCGTTCTTCGCGGGTCATGCCCGCGCGACGGCGGACCTGGTTCGAGGTGCCACGGAGCAGATGCAGATGCCCGCGGCCGAAGCCCGCCTTGCCTACCGCGCCGCGCTCGTGCACGACGTGGGTCGCTTCGGGGTGCCGGCGACCATCTGGTCCAAGCCCGGACCATTGACCGCGAACGAGGCGGAGAAGGCGCGGCTGCACGTCTACTACGTGGAGCGGATCTTCGACCGACCCGACCCGTTGCGACGCGTCGGCCGGGTGGCGGCGACGCACCACGAGCGGATGGACGGCTCCGGCTACCACCGCGGTGTCGGCGGGACGATGCTCTCGTCCAGCGCCCGGATCCTCGCGGCCGCCGACGCCTACAGCGCGATGCGGCAAGCGCGTCCCTACCGGGAACCGCTCAGCGAAGCATCCGCCGCGCGCGCGATGCAGGCCGACGTCGCCGCGGGACGATTCGATCCCGTGGCCACCGACGCCGTGCTCACCGCAGCCGGGCACCGCGCGAGCCGCGCGCGTGCGGGAGGACCGGCCGGACTGACCGCGCGAGAGAACGAGGTGCTCGCCCTCTTGGCTCGGGGACTTCCCAACAAGGCCATCGCGCGCGACCTGGGGATCAGCCCGAAGACGGTGGGCAACCACATCGAGCGCGTCTACAGCAAGCTCGGCGTTTCGAATCGGGCCGGGGCCGCGATGTACGCCATGCAGTACGGACTCCTGGGGGTGCAGTAGACCGACCGTGGTCCCGGCTGAAGGCGGATCAGGGCCGATAGGACGAGCGCGCGTATGCCGTGTCCATGTACTCGTGGACGTTGCGCACGAGAGAGCCCTCGATCTCGATCACCCACGCGTACCGGTTGTGGTACTCGCTGCCGTCGCGCATGGTGCCGTCGGCATTGGTCTCGGCAGCCACGCGGTCGCCCGACGCGAACAGCGTGTGCACGGTCACCTTCGGGTCGCCGGGCGCGAACCGGCCGCGGACCGGTGCGAGGAACTCGTCGATGATGGCGTCCCGCCCGACGGTCAACCGCTCGCCGGGCACGGCGCGCATCACCTCCCACGACGCGTCGGGATGGAGCATCGGGCGCATCGCCTCGAGATCACCGTCGCTCAACGCGGCGAAGAAGCGCCGCGCGACATCGCATCGCCCCTCTTCGGCCTCGTTCATCGCGGTCGAACCTCCGGCCTGAACGGGTGATGCTGACTAGTGAGCGAGGTCGGTGATCACCGCGCGTCCGAGAAACTTGCCGGTCTCGAGCTCCTCGAAGATCGCCTCGAGGTCGGACAGCGGGCCGGTGCGGTCGACGTGTGTCCGAATCTTGCCGCGGGCAGCGAGATCGACCAGCTCGCGCATGTCCTGCACGTTCCCGACCGCGGAGAAGATGATCGTCGGCTCGATCGCGAACAGGCGGAACACGTCGATCGAGAACGCACCCTCGCTCGTCGGCGGCAGGCCGACGCCGACGAACAGGCCTGCCTTGCGCAGGAGCTGCAGACCGAGGTCGTAGCCGGCGATCCGGGCCGAGAACACGAGCGCGGCGTCGACGCCTCCGATCTCGCGCTGCACGACCTCGACCGCGCTGTCGGGATCGACCGCGAGCTCGGCACCGAGCGAGCGCACGAACTCGAGGCGTGCCTCGCCGATGTCGACCCCGACGACGCGATATCCGAACCCGGTCAGCAGTTGCACGGCGTAGTGGCCGAGGCCGCCGGCCGCGCCGATGACGGCGACCGGTCGTCCCGGCAGCACGCCGTGCTTGAGCACCTTCTTCACCGCGCCGTACGCGGTGAGGCCGCCGCAGGCGAGCGGCGCCTCGGTGTCGGGGATGCTGTCGGGCAGGACCACGAGGCCCGGCGCGTACACGACGAACTGCTCGGCGAACGTGCCCATCACGTTCTGCGTCTGCGCGCAGAGGCGAGGCTGGCCGCGAAGGCAGAACTCGCACGCGCCGCACCAGAACCCACCGCCGCTCCCGCCGAGCCCGACGATCACGCGATCGCCGATCTTCACGAACCGGTCGGCGCCGGGACCGAGGTCCTCGACGATGCCGATCGCCTCGTGCCCGAGGCTCGGCGGCTGCATGCCGTACCAGTCCCCGCGGGCGAGGTGCAGGTCGGAGTGGCAGACACCGGAGGCGGTGATGCGCAGCAGCGCCTGATCGACGCCCGGTGTCGGGGCATCGACGTCGTGGATCCCGAGCTCACCGTTGAGAACACGTGCAGCCTTCATGCCGTCATCCTCCCCCGTTCGTGTGACCATTCGGAGTGTCGCACGTGCGGACGCAAGGGCGCCCGCGTCGTCCGCTCGGCGCTTGGGGAGCAACAAGGTGGGATGCTGTGCGGGAATGGCGGCATCGATGATCACGACGTCGAGGGGCGAGCTCCCCATCTACGTTGCGACTCCATCCGGGTCGGGTCCGTGGCCTGGAGTCGTCGTCGTTCATGACGTGTTGGGGATGAGTCAGGACCTGCGGAATCAAGCCGACTGGCTTGCCCGTGAGGGGTACCTGACGGTGGCCCCTGACCTCTTCGCCCGGAGAGGGAAGCTGGCTTGCATGATCTCGGTCATGCGCGACGCCCGCGCCCGAGAAGGAAGATCGTTCGACGACATCGAGGCAGCACGCGCGTGGCTTGCGGCGCGGGAGGACTGTACGGGCGCGATCGGTGTCATCGGCTTTTGCCTGGGCGGCGGCTTGGCGCTGCTCCTCGCTCCCGATCGCGGCTTCTCCGTGTCGAGCGTCAACTACGGCACCGCCCCCAAAGACGCATACACCGCTGCCTTCCTTCGCGACGCTTGCCCGATCGTCGGGAGCTACGGCGGCAAGGACCGGACGTTGCGGGGAGCAGCGGAACGTCTTGAGGGGGCGCTGACAGCCGTCGGGGTCGACCATGACGTGAAGGAGTACACCGAGGCCGGACACGCCTTCCTCAACGACCATGAACGAGCCGGAGACAAGACCCCGCTCTTGTTCGCGGTCTTGGGGAAGCTCTCACCAGGGGACGGTTACCACGAGGCATCCGCGCTGGACGCCCGTCGGCGCATCATCGCCTTCTTCAATTCGCACCTGAAGCCGTAGACGCCGGCGCGGCCCGGCCCCGGCCCCGCCAGGCGAGCGTTCCGCTCGATGACACCCTCGGTCCCCACCTACTGAGGGGTGCACCCTCGCTTCGGAGTGTCGCACGTGCGGACGCAAGGACGCTCCCGTGATCGCCTGCCGAGCCGATGGCGCGGTCAAAGCACCTTGCGCATGTGCACGTCATCGGGCTCGAGCTCGAACAGCTCGGCCAGCGGTTCCGCCATGGGCTGAAAGCCGCGACCGAGGTAGAACCGCACGGTGTTCTCCGATGGCGTCGCCGAGACGACCATGTCGGAGTCGCCCGCGGCGCGGGCGATCTGGTCGAGCTGCTCGGTCAGACGGCTGCCGATGCCCGTCGCACGCGACGGTGCGCTGACGTGGAGGAATGCCAGCTGCGCGATCCCGGGCCGAAGGTGTGGCACGACGACACCGATGCCAACCAGCCGTCCGCCCGCGACCGCACCGACCGCGATCCCGCCCGCGTCGACGTAGTGCTCCAGCGCGTGCTGCTGGGCCGCGACGGAGTGTTCGCCGTCGCCACCCGGATCCCAGGCCGACGCGTTCCAGCTGCCGTGCCGCGCGACGAGCTCGGTGCCGTGCTGGTCGTAGAGCACGTCGATGCGTTCCCTACGGTCGATCTCGACGACGCGCGACAGCTCGGTCCGGTCCAGCCTTCGGAACTCGACTGCGGGTTCCACCGCCTCACGTTCGCACACGGAAGTTTCATGTCGAGCGGCCCGTGACAGGCTTGCCGGATGAGCACGCCGCTGACGCTGATGGCCGTGCACGCGCACCCTGACGATGAGTCGTCGAGCACCGGCGGAGTGCTGGCCCGGTACGCGGACGAGGGCGTGCGCACCGTTGTCGTCACGTGCACGAACGGCGAGCTCGGCGACGCACCGGGCGGGATCAAGCCCGGAGACGAGGGCCACGACGAGGCCGAGGTCGCTCGCATCCGCCTCGGCGAGCTCGAGCGGGCGTGCGAGACGCTCGGTGTCGCGCATCTCGAGCTGCTCGGGTACCACGACTCGGGCATGGTCGACTGGGAGCACAAGGACCGTCCCGACGTGTTCTGCAACGTCGCCGTCGACGATGCCGCCGAACGCCTCTCGGGCCTGTTCGAGCGATACCAACCCGACGTCGTCGTGAGCTACGACGAGCTCGGCGGCTACGACCACCCGGATCACGTCCACGCCAGCCGTGTCGCGATGGCCGCGGTCGCCCGAACGGGAATTCCCCGCAAGGCCTACTTCACCGCGTTCCGGCGCAGCATGTTCGAGCGGTTCCGGGCCGTCCTCGAGGAGCAAGGAGCCGACCTCTCGCAGATCCCACAGCCCGATCCCGAGCAGCTGCGCATCATGGACGCGGTCGAAGCGCGCATCACGACCGTGGTCGACGTCAGTCCGTTCGTCGAACGAAAGCGCACCGCGCTCGCCACACACGCCAGCCAGATCGACGAGTCGTTCTGGGGCCGCCTCCCCACCGAGGCGTTCGGCGCGCTCTTCGGTGAGGAGGCCTTCATCAGAGCGCACGACACCACCGGCGCGCCGCTCCCGGAGACGGACCTCTTCGTCGGGTTGCGCTAGCCAAGCGCGCAAGGGCCGGCGTTCTCGAGCCGCGTCATGCGCTCGCGAGTCGCGCGCCGATTGGCGCCTCGCAGCGGCCGCTTTGAACGTTCAGAGCACGGACGGTGGCCAGCGATGTTCGGCCCATTCGCGCCAAGTCGCGAAGGCGCCGGGCGGGTCGCCGACGAGTTCGCTCCCGTCGAGCTCAGCCGACGTCGGGATGTCGAATTTGGAAGCCCACTCGGTGAGCTCCTGATCAGAAATCGGCCAGGTCTCGTGTGGGGCTTCTGCCAGACGCTGGTCGAGGCGCTTCCGTTGCTCGGTCGGCGTGAGCTCGAAGTAAGAGATCACGACCGCCGCACCGATGTCTGCTGCTGCCTGCCGTAGAGCAGAACGTTCGTCTCGGCTCCACACGCCGAAATCGATGACGACACTGATGCCGAGTTCAAGCGCGCGCATCCCAATCTGGATCAGCCGGCCCTCGATGACATCCGACGCCGAGGCGGGGTTGTCGTGGCCGTACAGGGCCTTCATCCATTCGTCCTTGGTGAGACGGAGGGCTCCGTGCTCGGCCTCGATGCGTCGGGCGGCCGTGGTCTTCCCCGTACCTGGCAATCCGACAGTCAAGAAGAGCGTTGGTTGACCCATCTGCGCCACCTACGGGAGGTCGAGATTCGGAAGGGGCCAGCCTCGCAGTTCAAGTTCCAGGATCGCGGCCTGGACGACGGCACACCCGCTCTCGGTGCCTGACGCCATACGGTCCTCGGGGTGACCGATCGCTGCGAAACCTGCGTGGTGTTCATGCTCGGCTACCCGGCAGTCGGGAAGCGCACAGTCGGCCAACAGCTCGCCGACCTGCTGGACGGCGTGCTGATCGACAACCAGCTCATCCACCACCCCGTCCTCGCCCTGTTCCGATGGGACGGGAAGAGTCCCCTGCCGGCCGAGATCTGGCAACGCACCGACCCCATCAGGGACACGGTCCTCAAGACGATCGAAGACCTCGCTCCGAGATCGAACAGCTACGTGTTCACGAACTGCCTGGAGGACGACGACTGGGCTGCAGCGCAGTACGACAGCGTCAGGTCACTTGCGCATCGGCGCGGCTCGCTGTTCCTCGCCGTGATGCTCACATGCGATGTCGACGAGCAGGTACGTCGGATCGACACTCCCGACCGGATCGCCCTCATGAAGGGATCAGACCCAGAGGGCTATCGCTGGCACCGACAGCGCGTCACGCTGTTTCAGCCCCCGCCCGAAGACGTCCTGCACGTCGACACGACCAGCACCGAGCCCGCTCAGACTGCCAAGGCGATCTATGAATCACTCGTCGAACGGGGCCTGCGACGACACGAGGGCTGACTCGAGCCCGGGCAGTCGACGAGTCCCGTCGATTGGCGCGAACGCTTTGGTCTGCCCGGCTCGGGAAGGCGAAATGGGCCGGGGGCGGCGAATTGCGAGTCGCTAGCGTCTGGCCGCGATGAGGGTGCCCGACCGTTGTGTGGCGGATCTGCGGCAGCGGGGCTATCTGGTGTTCGAGGGCTTCCTCGAGGCTGACGAGCTGGCGGCGGCCCAGGAAGCGTTGTGGCTGCACTACCCGCGTCCCGACGAGTACTTCGCGGACCCGACTGCTCACGCGTGGCTCGCAGGCGACCAGTGGGCCGGCATCGTCGGCGGACCGTGGCGATCGTGGAGCCTGAACCGACTGGCCTTCCACCCCGACCTGCTCGACCTCGCGGAGCGTTTCCTGGGTTCGGCCGACTTGCGGCTCTATGAGGCGGAGCTGTGGGCCAAGTACGCCGGAGCCGTCGACTACGACCAGCGCCACCACCGCGATTTCGTCAACCACAGCCTTGTCGTGCCCAAGCGCTCCGAGCCGGCCACGCAGATGGCGAGCTGGATCCTCCTGTCCGACGTAGGCGACGAGGACGGCCCTACCAAGATCGTTCCGCTGTCCGTCGGGCAGAGCGTCCCGTACTGGCCGGTCCCTGGGCATCACGACATCACGAGCTACCTCCCCTTGGGGATGTTCGCCGAGGAGGAGGTCTCGATGACAGGTCCCGCAGGGACCCTGTTCGCTTTTCGGACCGACGTCCTTCACCGTGGGTCGGGCATGACCGGCGAACGATCAAGCCGCTTTGCGCTCCTCGCCGACTACGACGTGTGGGCACCGCGCTGGACCGGCAGAGTCGCCTGGGCTGCGCGCGCGACGGGTCCAGACTGGTTCGAGATCGTCGAGCGGTCGTCTCCTCGGGAGCGGTCGGTGTTCGGCTTCCCTGCTCCGGGAGACCCGTATTGGGACGAGCAGACGTTGGCCGACACCCAGACGCGCTACCCGAAAGCGGACCTGACGCCCTACCGCTCAGAGACCGCGTCTCGGGGGAGGACCGAAGGTCCCTAGCGGGAGGTCACCCGATCCGGGATCGTGCGGTGTATGACGACCAACGAGCGAAGAGAGTCGACGTCCGCGGAGCACTTCGACGTGCTGATCGTCGGCGCCGGGATCTCGGGCGTCGGCGCGGCCTACCACTTGCGCGAGCAGTGCCCTGAGCGCAGCTTCGTCGTCCTCGAGGCGATGGAAGGGTTCGGCGGCACGTGGTTGTGGCACAAGTACCCGGGCATCCGCTCCGACAGCGACCTCTACACGTTCGGCTACCGGTTCAAGCCGTGGACCGGCCCGCCGATCGCGTCGGCCGACGAGATCCTGAAGTACATGAGCGAGGTGATCGAGGAGAACGACCTCTCCCGCATTCATCCGCTACCACCACAAGATCACCTCGGCGACGTGGTCGAGCGAGCTGAACCGGTGGACCCTCGTGGCGATCGACACCAGCACCGATGAGGTGCGCCGGTTCACCACGGACTTCCTGTGGATGTGCCAGGGCTACTACCGCCACGCCGAGGGCTACACGCCCGAGTGGCCAGGGATGGAGCGCTTCCAGGGCCCGATCGTGCACCCGCAGACGTGGCCGGAGGACCTCGACTACCGCGACAAGGAGGTCATCGTCATCGGCTCCGGCGCCACCACCGCGACGCTCGTGCCCGCGATCGCGCCGGCGACCAAGCACGTCACGGTCATCCAGCGCTCACCGACGTACTTCTGGACCGGGCAGAACCGTAACGAGCTCGCCGACACGCTGCGCGAGCTCGACGTGAACGAGACGTGGATCCACGAGATCGTCCGTCGCAAGATCCTCCACGACCAAGAAGCGATCACGCGGCATGTCGTTCGAGCAGCCCGAGCTGCTGCGAGAGGCGCTGATCGAAGGGATCAAGCCCTTCCTTCCCGAGGGCTACCCGGTCGAGGAGCACTTCGCTCCCCACTATCGGCCGTGGCAGCAGCGTCTCGCCTTCGTGCCCGACGGCGACCTCTTCGCGGGCATCAAGGCAGGCAAGGCCACGATGGTGACCGACGAGATCGAAACGTTCACCGAGCACGGCGTCCGACTCGAGAGCGGGCGTGAGGTCGACCGGCGACATCGTCATCACCGCGACGGGCTTCAACCTCAGCGTGCTCGGCGACATCGAGTTCACGATCGACGGCCAGCCGCTCACCTTCCACGACACGGTCACGTACCGCGGGATGATGTTCACCGGCATCCCGAACATGGTCTGGGTGTTCGGCTACTTCCGTGCGAGCTGGACGTTGCGCGCCGACCTGATCGCCGACTTCACGTGCCGCCTGCTGCAGCACATGGACGAGATAGGTGCGAAGCGAGTCGTCCCGCAGCTGCGAGCCGAGGACGCCGACATGCCGATCCTCCCCTGGATCGATCCGGAGAACTTCAACCCGAACTACCTGATGCGCGCCCTGCACCTGCTCCCCCAGCGCGGAGACAAGCCCGAGTGGATGCACACGCAGGACTACTGGACCGAGAAGGACGCGATCCCGGCCGCTGAGCCTCGACGACGGCTGCCTCCGTTACGCCTGAGACGATCTATCGTCGAGTCATGCGCGTCCACCTCGACTCCGGCAAGTGCCAGGGGCACAACCGCTGCTACGCCCTGGCGCCTGAGCTGTTCGACGTCGACGACCACGGCCAGGCCGTGCTCCTCGTCGAAGGTGACGTCACCGAAGAGCTGGAGGGCGCGGCCCGTCTCGCCGCGTCGAACTGCCCCGAGTACGCGATCACGACCACGGAGTAGTGCACACATGACCGACCACGTCGATGCGACCAAGGTCGCCACCACCCCATCCCGCAGCGACGAGGACTTCGTGCCGGTCATCGGTGACCGGCCGGAGGGGACCCACGTGTGGCAGCGGGCGCCGTACAACCCCGACGACTACGGCCCTGTCTCCGACTTCGCGACCGACTTCGACCACGGCGACCCCGCGTACAACCCCATCGCTCCGAAGGTGTGGAAGGAGCTGCGCGAGGGCGGCTGCCCCGTTGCACACTCCGACCGCTACGGCGGCATGTGGGTGCCCTTGACGCACGAAGGCGTCAACGCGGTCGCATACGACACCGAACGGTTCACCAGTCGTTCTGTGGTCGTGTCGGTCGGCCGGCCCGGCGACCTCTCGATGCCCGCACCCATCGGGGGCGCCCCGCCGATCACCAGCGACCCGCCGTTCCACGGCATGGCGCGCCGCCTGCTGCTCCCCGCGTTCGCGCCGAAGCAGATCGATCCGTGGGAGCCCGAGGTTCGTCGGCTCTGCCGCGAGCTGCTCGACCGGCTCACCGACGTCACACCCGGCGAGACAGTGATCGATGCCGCAGTTGCATACGCACAGCACATCCCCGTCAATGTCATCGGGCGGATGCTCGGCTTCCCGGCCGAGGACGAGGCGCTGTTCCGCGACTTCGTCCACGACGTCCTCGAGCGCATCACCGAGGAGCCCGGCTCGCGCGAGGGGATTCGACGACCTCGGCAACTACATCCGCACCCAGGTCGAAGACCACCGAGCGAACCCCCGTGACGACCTCACGAGCTTCTTGCTCACCGTCGAGCTCGATGGACAACCCATCAACGACGAGATCGTCGGCGGGATGATCATCCTGCTGCTCGTCGCCGGCGTCGACACCACCTGGTCGGCGATCGGGTCGTCGCTGTGGCATCTCGCGCAGCATCCCGAGGATCAGAAGCGGCTCGTCGACGACCCCGAAGTCATGAAGTTCGCGCTCGAGGAGTTCCTCCGGGCGTACGCGCCCGTCACGATGGCTCGCATGGTCGCTGAGGACACCGACTTCTTCGGCAGCCCGATGAAGAAGGACGATTGGGTGCTGCTGCCCTTCCCCGCAGCCAACCGCGATCCTCACCAGTTCGAGGACCCGGACAATTTCATCATCGACCGCGAGGTGAACCGGCACGCCGCGTTCGGGCTGGGCATCCATCGTTGCCTCGGCTCGAACCTCGCTCGGCTCGAGCTCAAGGTCGCGATCGAGGAGTGGATGGCGCGCTTCCCACGGTTCGAGCTCGCGGGCGACGTGCGCTGGAGCGTCGGCCAGGTGCGCGGACCGTGTGAGCTTCCCGTCCGCATCCTCGAGAAGGCCGGCTGATCATGCTCACCGGACGGTGTCTGTGCGGTGCGGTGACCTGGGAGCTGAGCGGTGATCTGATCACGACGGCCATCTGCCACTGCGATCACTGTCAACGCCAGAGCGGTGGCGCGTTCTCGGTGAACCTCGTCGCCCGCGATTCGCAGCTCACGATCAACGGTGACCTGAGCACCTACGAAGAACGAGGCGAGCTCGGCGACGACGTCTACGTACGCCGGCGGTTCTGCCCGTCGTGTGGATCGCCGATCGTGTCCGAGCTTGCGAAGACCGATGGAGTGGTTGCCGTGAAGGCGGGGACCCTCGACGACAAGTCGGCCGTGCTACCGAAGGTCGAAGTGTGGTGCGTCGACCGTCAGCCATGGGTCTCGCTCCCGGACATGGCGGTGTCGCTCGAGCGCGAGTAGCGGAGACGTCGTGGCACACCGGATCTTCACGACGAGCGTCGCCTCGGTCTATCCGCACTACGTGGCGAAGGTCGAGCGCAAGGGACGCACGAAGTCAGAGCTCGACGAGGTGATCGAGTGGCTGACGGGCTACGACGAGGCCGCCTTGCAGAAGCACCTCGACGCGGGCACGACGTTCGAGGCGTTCTTCGCTGATGCCAAGGTGAACCCGAAGGCCTCGTCGATCACGGGAGTCGTGTGTGGCGTGCGGGTCGAGAACATCGACGATCCGCTGATGCAGCAGATCCGCTACCTCGACAAACTGGTCGACGAGCTGGCCAAGGGCAAGCCGATGGAGAAGGTCTTACGAGCCTGAGTCAGTCGTAGGCGGGAACGGCCTCGGAGACGATGAGCGACGGTGCACAGCTACACGTCGCAGACCGGGATCGTGGGCGCGTCGCGGCGGGCCTTCTCGGTGGCGGTGTCCAGGTCGCGCAACGCCGTGTAGGCGAGGTGGAGCGGATCGAGCCCGAGCGCAGCAGCGTCATCGCGATCCAGACGTTCGATGAGATCCTTCGAAGCCAAAGCCCGGCCTCCGGTCGCACACGCCTCGATCCGGGCTGCCTCGTTGACCTCGTCGCCCAGCGCGGTGACCTCGCTGCGTCCGCTCGTGCTGATGTTGCCCACATAGAGCGTCGATCCCCAATGCAGTCCGAAGCGCAGCACCACGTCGTCAGCGGCAACGTCGCTTCGCGCTGGCGACTTCGTCGACGGCCGCCCGCAGCGTGCGAGACGCAGTGATGCAAGCGTGGGCGGCGGCCGACTCCGATCCTGTGCTCTCGGCGAGGAAGAACGCGACGACGCCGTCGCCGACATGGCGGCCCACCAAGCCGCCCGCATCGATCACGCACCGGTCGGCGGCTCGCACGAGGCGGCGTCCGAGTGCGAAGTACGTGCTCGTGGCGAGGCGGCGTGCGAGCTGTGACGACCCTTCGAGGTCGGCGAACAAGATCGCCGCGGGCCGCCGAGCCGGTCGAGCCACGTCTTGCATCCGCTCGAGGTGTCCGGCGTCGAGCTCGTCGAGCATCGCGGACACGGTCCTCATCCCGATGGGTGGCTTCGTGATGATCGCGGAGCCCATGAGCTGCCCGGCGGCATCGGTGACGCGTGTGACCAAGAGGTGTACGTCACTGGACCCGTTGCCCTTGGTCGCTCGGATCACTGCTCCGAGGCTCGTCTGCTCCGCCGGCTCCAGAGCGTCGACGAGGTCGTGGAACACCGGATCGATCGCGGCTCGAACAGCCTCCCGGTCGCCGTCCGCGTCGGCGAGGACCAGGGTCCCGCACGCGGAGAACAGCGTGCGCTGGTGGTCGTCGGTGTTCGGTCCGAAGCGCCAGGTGCGACTCGCCTCCAGCGCCTCGGGCCCGAAGAAGTGCTTGCCCAGTGCGTGCTCGGCCAGCTCGCCCGCCCCGAAGGACCGGCGCAGCTCGTCGGTCATGTAGACGAGCTGCCACTGGTGATCCACGACCCAGCCCCAATGGCCGGTGTCCCGTAGGGCGACCGCGACATCCGCGAGGGGGCCGTTCTCGGGCAGCGGATACGACTCGGATCCGTCCCCCACGGGCGCACCTTACGCAGCGAAGGCCCAGGTCGCGTCTGCCAGTATCGAGCGTGTGACGACCACGCCGACCAACGCGATCGTCCGCGTCGAAAACACCGAGGACGCGACTCCCGCGGTCGACGGACGCGTCGAACGGGTCATCGTGGTCGGCGCGGGGATCTCGGGACTCGTCGCTGCCCGAGCGCTGCACCTCAGCGGCGTCGACCTCGTCGTCGTCGAGGGTCGTGATCGGATCGGCGGCCGCACGCACACGGTGGAACTCGCAGGCGCGGCGGTCGACCTCGGCGGCTCGTGGATCCACAACGGCGCGGGGTCGCCGATGCTGCCGCTCGTCGCCGAGCTCGGCATCGAGCGCATGCCGGCATCGAACACCGGCATCGCGGTCGGCGCGGCTGTCCTCAACCGCGTCAACGGCGTGTTCCCCGACGTCGAGGCTCGCAAGGCGCTGACCTCTGCGATGGCCGGGCTCTTCATGAGCGCGGCCCGCGTCGACGAGGTCGATTGCGGCGCCGACCTCGAGAGGGCCATGGCCATGCTCCTCCCGGACGTCGATGCGAGCGTACGCGGCACGCTCGGCGCGTTGCTCGCGATGAACGAAGGCAAGGACGCCGACGACGTCGACTTCTCCACGTTCGCGTCGGCCTTCTTCGCGGGAGGCACGGATCACGAGGACGTGATGCCCCGCGGCGGCTACCGCCTGGTCGTCGAGCACCTCGCGGGCGGAAGCGACATACGGACGGGGGAAGCCGTTCGAAAGATCGTCGAGGGTCCCAACGGCGTGACCGTGCACACGGCGTCGGGAACGTTCACCGGCACGCACGCGGTCGTGACCGTCCCTCTCGGAGTCTTGAAGGCAGGCGCGATCGAGTTCGATCCGAAGCTGCCCGCCGCGCATGCGGAGGCGATCAACAGGGTCGGCTTCGGTGCGCTCGAGAAGGTCGTGCTCGCGTACGAGCGCGCGGTGTGGCAGGTGGACGGCTCACCCATCCACCTCACCGTTGTGGACTCGCCGGAACCCTTGTGGCCGGTCATCCTCGATCTCTCGACCTGGTACGGCGTGCCGGTCGTCGTCGGGATGGCGACCGGCGATCACGGCCGAGCGCTCGCGGCCATGCCCGAAGCCGAGCGGGTCGCCGCGTTGCACGAGACGATCTGCGAGCTCGGCGGCCCCGACACGCCCGACCCGATCGCGTTCGCCACCACGAGCTGGGCGACCGACCCGTTCCTCTTGGGCTGCTACACGAACATCGCGCCCGGCACCGATCCCGCACAGCACACGATCGACGTGGCCACGCTCGCGACGCCCCACGGCCGCGTGCTGTTCGCGGGCGAACACACTTGTCAGCGCGGCACATCGACGGTCGACTCCGCGTGGATCACCGGCGTCCGCGAGGCGTCACGCCTGCTGCGACGCCAGACGGTGTGGCTGTAGTGCCCGGGGGCCTGAACGGACGCGTGGCCGTCGTGATCGGCGGCACCGGTGTCCTCGGGCGACGGATGGCGGCAGCGTTGGGTCGCGGCAGGTGCCCGCGTCGTCGTGGTCGGACGCGATCGCAACCGCGGTGCGGAGGCCGCGACACAGCTGCGCGACGAGCGGTTGGATGTCGCGTTCGAGCAGGTCGACGCGACCGACCGAGCGCAGCTGCGCGAGCTGGTCCGCAGCGTCGTCGAGAGCCACGGCGCGATCGACGTGCTCGTCAACGGCGCGGGCATCAACTCGCCCACGCCGTTCCTCGACGTCGACGACGCAGAGCTCGAACGGATCGTCGCCGTCAACCAGCTGGCCGTGATGCGCGCCTGCCAGGAGTTCGGCCGCTACTTCGTGCAGCGCGCGACCGAGCGAGGTGTCGGCGCCGCGATCATCAACGTCGGGAGCGTGTCGGGCATCCAGCCGCTGTCCCGCGTCTTCACGTACTCGATGACCAAAGCCGCGGTCCACAACCTGACGAAGAACCTCGCTCGCGAATGGGGGCCGCTCGGCATCCGCTGCAACGTGCTCGTGCCGGGGTTCTTCCCGGCGGAGCAGAACCGAGCCGTGCTCACGCCGGATCGGGTGGCCGCGATCCTCGGGCACACCCCGCTCGGCCGGTTCGGGGATGCCGACGAGCTCGCCGGCGCGGTCGTGCTGCTCGCGAGCGACGCGGGGAGCTTCATCACCGGCGCAGAGCTCGTCGTCGATGGCGGCTTCGGCGCCATGACGATCTGAGGCTCGATGAGCGAGCGGTTCCTCCACGACGACATGCTCCTCACCACCCCGACGTCGCGGCAGCTGTACCACGACGTGGCCGCCGCGCTCCCGATCGTCGACGTCCACACGCACCTGAGCCCCGACGACATCGAGTCGGACCGCGTGTGGGCCACGATCGACGAGCTGTGGCTCTCGGCCGATCACTACAAGTGGCGGGCGATGCGCCTCGCCGGCGTGCCCGAAGAGCTCATCACCGGCGACGTGGATCCGTGGGATCGGTTCCAAGCGTGGGCGGCGACGATGCCGCGTCTGGTTCGCAACCCGCTCTACGTCTGGACGCACCTCGAGCTGCGTCGCGTGTTCGACATCGACACCGTGCTCGACGCGGGCACTGCGAAGGAGATCTGGGACGAGACGAGCCGGCTCCTGCCGAGCCTGTCGGCGCGGCAGCTGCTCGCCCGGTTCCGCGTCGAGCTCGTCGCCACCACGGACGACCCGGGCGACCCGCTCGATGCGCACCGCCGTCTCGCGGCCGACACGGCCGCTGCGCGCATGGTGCCGACCTTCCGTCCCGATCAGGCGCACTCGCTGCTGGCAGACCCGACGGCATGGTGCTCGTGGGTCGATCGGCTCGGCCACACCGAAGGGCACGCCGTCTCCGATCTCGAGTCGCTGCTCGCATGCCTCACGAGCGCGCACGCCCGGTTCGCCGCGCTCGGTTCTCGCGCGTCGGACCACGGTCTGGCATGCCTCCCCGACCGGCCGCGCGACCCCGCCCTCGCCGACAGGGTCGTTCGCGGCGTGCGCGACGGGCGGGCGGCGACCGACGACGAGCGCGAGCTGGTGATGCTCGAAGTCGTCGCGCTCGCGGCCCGGCTCGCCTTCGAGGACGACTCTGTGCTGCAGCTCCACCTCGGGCCGCTGCGCAACGTCTCCCCCCGGCTGATGGACCGCGTCGGCCGCGACGCCGGTGCTGACGTCATCGGCGACGCACGTCAGGCCTCCGGCCTGGTGCGCCTGCTCGGAGAGCTCGAGCGCGCCGGCACGCTGCCCCGCACGGTGCTCTACAACGTGAATCCCGTCGACAACGCGCTCTTCGCCGCGCTCGCCGGCGCGTACGCGCGCTCCGGCGTGGCGGGGCTCGTGCAATGGGGCCCGGCGTGGTGGTTCAACGACACCATCGACGGAATCCGCCGGCAGCTCGACGATTTGGGTCAGATCGGCCAGATCGGTGGGTTCATCGGCATGCTCACCGATTCGCGCTCGCTGCTGTCGATGACCCGGCACGAGCTGTTCCGGCGGATCTTCTGCGACGCGCTCGGACACGACGTCGAAGCCGGGCTCATCCCCGACGGATCCGGAGATGCTCGCGACACTCGTGCGCGACGTGTCGGTCGAGAATGCCCGAGCGTTCTTCGGCTTCCCCGCGCCATGAGCGACGCCGCGCCGATCTTGGCCGTCGGAGGCCGCGAGCACCGGCTGTCGGATCTCGACGTCGAATCGCATCTCCGTGACCTGTTTGACGACGCGGTGTTCGACGGCGAGACCGGGCGGCGCATCCTTCTCGTCCCACCCGACCACACCCGGCTGCACTCCGGCGCCGGCCGCATCACCGGCTTCCTCTTCCAGCACCTCACGGCGATGGGATGCGACGTCTGGGTGATCCCGGCGCTCGGCACTCACGTCGCGATGACGGCGGCCGAGCTGTCGTCCATGTTCTCCGATCGTGTGCCCGCCGATCGAGTGCTCGAGCACCGCTGGACCGACGGGATGGAGCACCTCGGCGAGATCGACGGCATCCCGGTCGAGGTCGACCCTGTCCTCGTGCAGCCGTGGGATCTCGTCGTGTCGATCGGGCAAGTCGTGCCCCACGAGGTGATCGGCATGGCGAACTTCACGAAGAACCTCGTCATCGGACTCGGGGGGCCGCCGACGATCAACCTCACCCACTTTCTCAGCGCGCAGTGCGGCATCGAGGACGTGATCGGTCGCGTCGAGACCCCGGTGCGCACGGTCGTCGATGCGGCCTTCGATCGCTTCGTCGCCGACCGTGCGAGGGTCATGTGGATCCTGACCGTGATGGAGTCGACGGCTGACGAGGTGGTGCAGCGCGGGCTGTTCGTGGGACGCGGACGCTCTGACGAGTCAGGCGGGGCCGCGTTCCGCGCCGCCGCCGACCTCGCGGCCGCGTGCAACATCTGCCTCGTCGACGAACCGCTCACGCGGGTGGTGTCCTGGCTCGACCCCGCCGAGTTCCACAGCACGTGGCTCGGCAACAAGGCCATCTACCGCACGCGGATGGCGCTCGCCGATGGAGCAGAGCTCGTGGTGCTGGCGCCCGGCGTCTCCCGCTTCGGCGAGGACCCGCAGGTCGACGCGCTCATCCGCCGCCATGGATACCGCGGCACGGCAGCGACGACCGACGCGCTCGCAGCAGATCCCGAGCTCGCCGCCAGCCTCGGCGCTGCCGCACACCTCGTGCACGGCAGCAGCGAAGGTCGCTTCGAGGTCGTGTACTGCACCGACCCCGCGAACGGAGGATTGTCGCGAGACGAGATCGAGTCGGTCGGCTTCTCGTGGCGACCACTCGCTGCCGAGCTCGCGAACCTCGACCGCGCCCGTGATGCGTCCTTCTTCATCGACAAGCCGGCGCTCGGCCTCTGGTCGAGCCGAGATCGGTTCACACGCCGATGAGGTCTCCGGCGCCCGCGAAGAACGAGTTGCGCACATGGCATCCACGTCCGTCGAGCTGACGTTCGCAGATCGCCACCGCGTCGGCCGTGCCCTCCACGTGCGGATAGTCGCTGCAGAACGCGAGCAGGTCCGGCACCTGTTCGAGCACTCCGGCGATCGGTTGCGATGCAGGGAGCGGTGAGACACGGACCTGCCGTCGCAGGTACTCGGTCGGCGTGAGCGGGAGCCGGTAGCCGCCGCGCTCGAGGTTGCCCGGCCGGTACTCGCCGTCGTGGAGGACCTCCGGCGTCCGGCCCACCATCACCTCCAGGGTGGTGACCAAGTGTGGGAGCCAGTCGATGCCGACCTCCTCCACGACGACAACGAGACGGGGGTGTCGCTCGAGCACTCCGTCCAAGACGAACGATCCGACGAGGAGCTGCGGCGCGATCTGCGAGCCGACGAGCATGTTCAGTGCGTTGAACGTGAGCAGGTCGTCGGCACCGTTGTTGGCCCACCCGGCGTTGATCCGTTCCCGGCCGAAGCCGACGTGCGCGAAGGCCGCCATGCCGAGGTCCTCGGCGGCCGACCAGATCGGATCGAAGTCGGGGTGGCTGATCGATCGGCCGACGGCACGGCTGCCATCCGCAGCTCTCCCTCGGCCGCCCACCGGCGCCTCGGGGATCATGAACGCCCGGCTCCCGGCCTCCCGCATCCGCTCCATCTCGCCCAGGGACCAGTCGATGTCGTGGAGGTCGATCTGGGTGACAGGGATGAGCCGGTCGGCGTGGCCGTCGACCACGTCCATCGCCCAGCGGTTCCAGGTCGACTGCACTTCGTGGATCAGGTCGAAGCGCCCGAGTCGCGCGACCTGGATGATCGGCCCGACCAGGAACGTCGGGTTGAGGAACTGCACGTCGATCCCGCGTTCGTCGCACCACGCGAGCCGGCCGGCGGCCCCGAACCGCGGGTCGGTGTCGTCGGCATGGTCGTCGGGCTGGCGCTCGTCGGTCATCTCGAGGTGGTGGACGAAGCCCGGTGTGATCAGATCCCATCGGTCGCGCGGTTGCTGGGCCTCCGGCAGCTGTGTGAACGCTCGGTCGGCGACGCCGAAGATGTCGCCGGCGATCTCCATGAACCGCGCCGGCTCGCCCATCTCGGCGGCCAGCGCCGGATTCGTGCGAGCGACCCAGTCGAGCGGCTCGTGCAGGTGAGCGTCGACATCGACGATGCGCATCTGATCCCCCGTTGCTCGACGCGAACCTGCTGAGCGTACGCTCGACTGCCATGGCCTACGAAGTGGACTTCGTCAACGTGTCGACCGTCGGGCTCGAGTCGTCGCCCGTCGCCGAGGCGCTCGCGGGCCTGCGAGCGAACGAGGCCCGCTACTTCAAGAACAAGTACGACCACGTCTACACAGTGCAGCCGGCTGCGAAGGCGAAGAAGACGATCGCGTGGGTCGCCAAGATCCTCAAGGAAGAACGCGACATCGTGATCGCGTCACCGCCGCTCGAGGCGACCGACTTCGAGGTCGAGAACATCCGCTGGCCCGAGGTCTTCTACGAGAGCGGGCTCGCCATCAACGTGCTCTACACGCTCGACAACCCGAAGAAGCGAGCCGTCGGGTTCAAGCTCTCCGAAGGCATGGAGATCCCCGAAGAGCTGTCGCAGTTCAAGTTCGCGCGGCAGAAGTCGAAGCTCGCCGGAACGATCCGCGGCTCTTACTTCGTGATCAAAGGCGAGTACTGACCGCTCTCACGCGGATGCAGTCAGCGCGTCGGCAGGTTGTCGTAGTACGGGATGACGATCTCGTCGGCCACGGCGAGGCTGCCGAGCATCTGCGTGGTGATCGGGTGGACGACCTTCGCCGAGACGGCAACGTTGATGACCGCGGTTTGTCTTGAGTCGAGCGCTCGAGCGACCGCCGGGCCGAGCTCGTCGATCGTCTCGACGTGCTGGCCGAAGGCACCGAAGCCTTCCGCCACCAAGTCGTAGCGCGTCGGGGCGAGCCTCGAGATCACATCACCCTCAGGCCCGTACACCGCGTGCTGACCGTGGATGGACATCCCCCAGCATGCGTTGTTGAACACGATCGTCACGATCGGCAGATGGTGGCGAACCATCGTGTCCCACTCCTGGATGTGGAATCCGATCGCACCATCGCCGGTGACCTGCACGACTCGACGGTCGGGGTACGCGACCTGCGCACCGATCGCGAAGCCCTGACCGACGCCGAGGTGGCCCTGGTAGCCGAGAGCGAGCGTCATCTGGAGGTCGTTGCTCACCGTCGCCCAGTCGATCCACACCGCGGCCTCGCCGCCGTCGCGCACGAGGATCGAACCGGCAGGGATCTGTGCGGCGATCTCCCGCGCCGCGCGGTACGGGTGAATCCCGTCGTCCTCCATCGCCGCGGCTTCGAACAGCAGGTCCCCGAGGCGCTTCGTGCTCGCCGCCTGTCCGGCCCAGGTCGACACGTCGCGAGGCTCGAGACGATCGGCGATCCCGTCGAGCGCCGCGGCCAAGTCACCTATCACTCCGACCGCCACGGGGCCCAGCCGACCGATCTCAGCGGGATCGATGTGCAGCTGGATGATCGGGGCGTTGCCGATCATCCGCTGGAAGCCCCTCCCGCCCAGCAGCAACCCGAACTTCGCCCCGACCAGCAAGACGACATCGGGCGGCTCGACACCGGCCAACGCCAAGGCGCCCAACGAGCTGATCGTGCCGGCGTGCAGCGGATGGGACCCGGGCAGCATCCCTCGCGAGAGCGTGGACGAGAACACGGGGAAGCCGGTGCGGTCCACGAACCGCTCGAGGGCGTCCGCGATATCGACCGACATGCTTGCATCGCCGACGATGAGAGCGGGCCGCTCAGCCGGCTGCAGCAGCTTCGCCGCCTCGTCGAGCGACCCGTTGGTCGGCACCGGTCGAGCAGGCGCCTCGGGACGGCCGAAAGGTGGGATCCGCTCGGGATCGACGCGCGTGAACGCGACGTCGATCGGGATGTCGAGCACGACGGGACCCGGCAGCGCGCCGGTCGCGTGACGGATCGCGAGGCCGATGAAGTCGGGTACGCGCCTCGCGCTGTAGGCCTTCTGCGTCCACCGGCAGATCGGGCGAACGACGGCCAGCTGGTCGAGTCCGCCCTGCATCTCTCCGGTCTCGGACTCGCCGAGCGGCGGCGAGCTCGTGATCACGACCACGCCGATCGAGTCCGCCGACGCGTTGCTGATCCCCGCCACCGCGTTGAACAGCCCCGGCCCTGCGGTCACCGCCGCGACGCCGACGCGGCCAGTCGAGCGCGCGTAGCCGTCCGCCGCGTTGACTGCGGCGGCCTCATGGCGGCAATCGACCAGCGCTATGCCGAACCGCCGACATCCGGTCAGGAAGGAGTCGAGGTGTCCGCCATGCAGCGCAAACACGACCTCGACTCCCGCTTCACGCAGCGCCCACGCCGCGAGCTCTCCACCGTTCAACCGCTCGGTCTCCGAAGCCATGGCGTCACCTCCGTGGTCTGGTCATCGTGGAATCTGGCGTCGCGCCGTGCCAGTGACGTTGGTCCCGGGGACGGTGACCTGCAGTGGCTCGCCGCCCGCTCTGAGCTCGGCGGCGATCGACGGTTGACGGATCGGCGCGTATTGATTAACAATATCCACATTGTTTATCGATACGTTTGGAGCCGTCATGGAACATGGTCGCTTTGAGAAGTGGCTGCACTGGTTGCGGGTGACCGCAACGATCATCTACATCGCCGCCCTCTGCCTCGCCGTCGCGGTGCTGGTCATCGACTTCATTCCCCACTCATCGGTGCCCGCCGCTCTACGCACCACGGACGTGCCCGGGCTCGACGCCGTCAGCGGATTGCCGGCCGGGGTCACCGTCGACTCGGCGAGCACGCTCGCCGTCAAGATCGCCGAGCCGTCCGTCGCCCAACGGTTGCTCTACCTCGTCGTCGTGCTGCCCGGCCTGGCCCTGGTCGCACTGATCGCGTGGCGCATGGCCAACCTGCTTCGCGCCGCGTTGGCGAGTGACCCGTTCACCCCCCAGACGGTCCGAGCGCTCACTGCCCTGGCCAAGATCACCGCTGTCGGCGGGATCGCCGTGTGGGCGATGAGCTACCTGGCGACCTGGGCGCTCTCGGCAACCGTCCTCGACGCGGCGGGCACCGCTCGGCCAGACGAAACACCGCTCGCGTGGCTCGCGGTTGCGCTCATCTTCGCGGCGTTCGGCCAACTCATCGCTCGCGGCGTCGCAATGCGAGCAGAGCTCGACACGGTCATCTAGTGACCGAACCTGTCGACCACCGGATCGAAGTGCACCTCGACAAGCTCCTCGCAGCCCGAGGCATCACCCTGGTGGAACTGTCCGCGCAGGTTGGTGTCACCGTCGCCAACCTCTCCATCCTCAAGAACGGACACGCCCGCGCCGTCCGTTTCAGCACCCTCACCGCCATCTGCGACGCCCTCGACTGCGACCCCGGCGAACTCCTCAGCCTCCAAGCCAGCTCCCACGACGGCACGCTCGACGCCGCGCCATAACACCACTGGCCGCGACACGGCAGAAGGGCCGGCGCTCTCGCACCGGCCCTGGACTGCGCTTCGATTGGTGGCGGGGGCTGGATTTGAACCAGCGACCTTCGGGTCATGAGCCCAAGGACGTCGCGTTGGTCGGTGCGCCGTCGTGGTGAGCCGTGGCAGTGTTGGTACGGACGCCGAGGGGTGTTGCCGATGGACAACGAGGTAGAGCTCATCAGCGACGGCGACGGACTGGCGGTCATTGGGAACCCGACGGCTGTCGAACGCTTCATGGCGTCTGTGGGTCTGTCGTCGAACGCTGGATCGCCCCGCCTCGGAGCTGCCTTCAGTGCCGGGGCTTCGGTTGCGCAGACAGGTTCCGAGATCGCGGCCAACTCGGGTCGCTGGGTGAAGCTGACTGAGGAGTCCGCGCAGACGGTCAAGAAGTTCGGGTTGATGCCCACCAAGACGCCAGGCGTCAGCCACGCGATGGTGGGTCAGCCCGGGGACATCAAGCAGTGGATCCAGATCGTGAAGTACACCCGGATCGATGGTGACCAACCCGGCGATGCTGGCGGGTGCCGCGGGGATCATGGCGCAGATTGCGATGCAAGCAGCAGATGAACGAGATCACGGACTATCTCGCCAGCGATCGACGCAAAAGCTCGACGACGTCCTTCGCGCCCAGACGAACCAGGTGTTGGCGCGCCTGGACGGAGTCGACCTCGCGGTCAGGGAGGCGATGAGCGTCCGCGACGCGGTGGGTCGGGTCTCGGAGGTCACCTGGTCGAAGGTGCAGAACTCGGCTCAGACGATTCATGAGACCCAGGGGTACGCGTTGCGTCAGCTCGGAGATCTCGCGGACAAGATCGAAGAGAAGAACAAGATCGGCGATCTTGCCGAGACGGCAAAGGAAGCGGAGGCGGAGGTCCAGAAGTGGCTGGTCGTCCTGGCTCGCTGCTTCGAACTGCATGACGCGGTCGGCGTACTCGAACTCGACCGCGTACTGGACGCGTCTCCGGACGAACTCGACCGGCATCGCCTCGGACTGAAGTCCGCCCGGCGGGACCGGCTGGAGCTCATCTCAGAACGAACCGAGCATCTGTTGGGCCGCATGAACGCGGCTGTTGGCAGGGCCAACTCGAAGGTGCTGTTCAATCCGAAGCAGTCGCCGGCGGTGGTCAAGTCGAGCAACCATGTCGCGGCCGAGGTCCACGAGTTTCACGAGCTGCTCGGGATCGAGTCTGGTCGCGAGTCGTCCGAGGCGAGACGATGGAGCGAGGCAGCCGTCGAGGACTGGGATAAGGCGCGTGCGACCGGAGCACACGGCATCGATGGCGTCAAGCGGTTCGGGGGCGAGACCCGAGGCCGGGCGAGGGACAAGCTCTCGGACAAGATCGCCGAGCGAAGCTCCGTCGGCGCGAGGGCGACGAGTAGCGAGCCGTCCGCCACGCGGAAGGGCCGGCGCTCTCGCACCGGCCCTGGACTGCGCTTCGATTGGTGGCGGGGGCTGGATTTGAACCAGCGACCTTCGGGTTATGAGCCCGACGAGCTACCAGACTGCTCCACCCCGCGGTGAGGGGGTTCAGGATAGCGAACCCCGCCGCTCCTCACACCTCGGCATTTGGGCGCGGTCGTTCTCGCTCTGCGCGTGCGCGCCGTTCCGGGAGTGGAGCACGGCCGTATCCTTCGATCTCGTTCGAGCCCAACCGTCGATGCGCAGAGGGGCCGTCGCGATCCTGGCCGCGATGGCACCGCTCGTTGTGGGCTGCTCGACGGGCGCGCAGACGACGACAAGCGCGACGTTGCCGGCATCCGCGCAGTCCACGATTTCACCGGTCACGGCGGCGCAAGTCACGGCTGCCGGCTCTGCGACGACACCCGCATCCACCACGCCGTGCGGCACCGCGTCGGCACCGCGTCAGTACCGGCACGTGATCTGGATCTGGATGGAGAACCATCAGCGCAACCAGGTCATCGGCGATCCGGGAGGCACCGTTCGAGTCCGCGCTCGCTCGCGAGTGCGGCACGGCAGCTCACTACTCGGCCGTCGGCAGCCCGTCGCTGCCCAACTACCTCGCCGCCACGTCGGGAAGCACCCAAGGGGTCCATGACGACGGAAGCCCCAACAAGCACCCCGTCGACGCCGACAACCTGTTCCGCCAAGTTCGAGCCGCCGGCGGCACGGCGCGGACCTATGCCGAAGCGATGCCCGCGCCGTGCGCCTTGCAGTCGAGCGGGCGCTACGCGGTCAAGCACAATCCCGCCGCCTACTACGTCGGCGCCGACGACCGGCACGCGTGCACAGCGGACGACGTTCCCCTCGGCACGCTCGCCTCCGGTCCGCTGGTGCAGGACCTCGCCGCAGGAACACTCCCGACGTTCGCGTTCGTCGTGCCAGACCTCTGTCACGACACGCATGACTGCAGCGTCGCCGACGGCGACCGGTGGCTGGCAGCCTGGGTCGGCATGCTCGTCGCCGACCCGACGTACCGCGAGGGCTCCACGGCCCTGTTCGTCGTGTGGGACGAACCGACACCGATGCCGTTCCTCGCAATCGCACCTGCCGTCCACCCAGGGGCGACCGTGAGCGAGCCGGTCGACCACTACAGCCTCCTGCGTACGACCGAGGAGCTGCTCGGCATCGACACCCACCTTGGTGCCGCGAACCGTGCGTCGAGCATGCGATCGGCGCTCGGGCTGTGAGCCAAGGTCAGGGCAGCGACGCGGGCGCGAGGTCGTGTCGCACGAGCCAATCGGTCGACACATCGACCGCTTCCTGCAGCTTCGGTCGCTGCCCGGGCCCGATGTAGTAGTGCGTGGCGCCCTCGACGGTGTGCCGCTCCTTGTCGTCGTGGCCGACCGCTTCGTAGAGCTCCGTGGCGTGGCTCGGGTAGCAGACGGGATCCGCGCCGTTGTCGATCACGAGCACCGGCACCGAGATCGCGGCTGCGGCTCGAAGGCCATCGCCCAGCGCGTCGTCGTGGCTCCACTGCGACAGCCATGACCGCAACGTGCAGAAGCGAGCGAGGCCGACCGGTCCGTTGTTCACGAGTCGCGGATCGCCGAGGTAGCTGGTGCCCGCGGGCCTGTCGTTCGGGTCGATCGTGACGTCGAGCACCGCGGGGTCGGCCATCGTGCCGTGCACGACGAAGCCTCGCTCCTCGTTCGGACGACCCTCGCGCGCAGACGATCGAGCTCGCCTTTCACCCACGCCGTGATCCGACGGTTCCGCTCGACCTGTGCGTCGCGGAAGCGAGCGAGCCACACGCGGTCGTACGGCGGCGTCGGCGCGTTCGGACCGTAGAGATCGAGCTCGGGGTCGCGCTGATCGGGATCGCCCTCGTCGAGGATCGACGGGTCGAGGCTCAGCGTGAGCACGCCGTGCCGACTCGTGTGCGCTGCCAGCAACATGACGGCATCGGCGGGGACCAGACCAGCAACTGTCAGATCGGGCGAGTCGCCCGCCGGCGTCGCCGTGACCCAGGGCTTCTCGGCTTGCTCCTGGTAGTAGAGCGACAGCGCGCCGCCGCCGCTCCAGCCGGCGAGCACGACCTTCGCGTACCCGAGCCGCTCCTTCGCATCGCGCACGCAGGCGCCGAGGTCGAGCACGACCTTCTCCATGATGAGCGCGACGTCGGATCGATAGCGGCTGTTGCAGTAGATGACGTGATGGCCGGAGCGCGCGAGGTGGCGCACCATCGGCAGGTACGCACCGCCGCCGACCGGGTGCATGAAGACCAGCACCGTGTCGGACTCGACCTTCGGCTTCAGGAGGTACGACTCGCAGACGACGACACCCTCGGCACCGCCGTAGGTGTCCTTGAACGCGGCCTGCTCCTCGTAGACGAGCGGATACGGGATCTGATCGAACTCGTACGGCATGGGAATTGGCTATCGCACGCGTCGGTAGCGTGGGCCGGTGGCAGCGGACGCGATCTACGACTCGATCGGCGTCGGCTACGCACGAGTCCGGCAGCCCGATCCACGGATCGAGCGACAGATCCACGCCTCGTTGGGGAGTGCGGAGCGAGTGCTCAACGTCGGCGCGGGTGCCGGTTCGTACGAGCCGACGGACCGAGTCGTCGTCGCGGTCGAGCCGTCCCAGCGGATGATCGACCAGCGACCATCCGAAGCCAGCCGCATCGTCGTCCGGGCCTTCGCGAGCGAGCTTCCGTTCGACGACGACACCTTCGATGCGGCGATGGCCTTGCTCACCGTCCACCACTGGCCGGACGCGGCCGACGGGCTTGCGCGAAGTGCGCCGCGTGACCGCAGGGCCTGTCGTCGTGCTCACCTTCGACCACGCCGTGCACGCCACCCAGTGGCTCGTGACCGACTACCTGCCCGCGATGGTCGAGTTCGACGCCGACGTGCCCGTCACCCTCGGCGATCGCCGACGCGCTGGGCGGCGGAGAGGTATCGGTCGTCCCGGTGCCGGCCGACTGCCGCGACGGCTTCTGCCACGCGTGGTGGCGGCGACCCGACGCCTACCTCGACGCTCGGGTCCGTGCCGGCATCTCGGGCATCGCTCGGCTACCGACCGACGTGGTGGACGAGGCGATGGCGCGCCTCGCCGACGATCTCGCGTCCGGTCGTTGGCACGCCGCGCACGAGAGCCTGCTCGACGAATCCGAGATCGACGCGGGCTATCGACTCGTGGTGTCTCGAGGGAACCGCTACTGAGCGCGCTCGTCTCCGTATTCTGAGGCGATGGCGGTCAACAGAAGCCGCAGAGCCAGGGCTGCGCGTCGGCGCAAGCGACGCATGGATCGCGTCGAGCACGATCTCAGCGATCAGCAATGGGCCGCGCTCAGGGTGGCGTGGGACGGCTGTGCGTACTGCGGGACGAAGGACAAGCCACTCCAGCGAGACTGCGTCCTCGCGCTTCGCGTGGCGGGCGCTACACCCTCGGCAACATCGTGCCGGCATGCCGCTCGTGCAACACGAGCAAGTGCAACGACGAAGTCACCGGCTGGCTCCGGCGCAAGCGACTCGACGAGAGCGCCTTTCTCTTGCGCCACCATGAGATCAGCACGTCGCTCATGTCGGAGTTCAGGCCCGAAGAAGTGACCTGAGAAGGATCATCGCTTCGCGCCGCCACCACCAAACCCGCGAGGAGATCCTGAGTCATGTGCGCGATGTCGTGGACGGCGCGCTCGAACACCTCCTCGTTCGCCCTCGACGGCGTGCGGAAGCCGCTGATCTTGCGGACGTACTGCCGCGCGGCCGCCTCGCACTCCTCCCACGACACCTCGGGCTCGGGACGACGCAACGTGATGATGCTCCGACACATGCCCTGAGTCTCGCACCGGGCAGGCCGATTGCGGCAGACGTAACGTTCGCGACATGACGATCGTGCGCACCACTGCAGGCGAGATCAAGGGCTACGAGAAGGGCGGGATCCACTACTTCAAGGGCGTCCCGTTCGCGGCGCCGCCAGTCGGTGACCTGCGGTTCGCTCCCCCGCAGCCGCCGGTCCCGTGGGATGGCACCCGCGACGCGACCGAAGACGGGCCGATCTGCCCGCAGGCCGTGCTCCCCCTCGAAGGCCCACTCGCCGATGTGATCTCCGCGACCCAGCCCCAGGACGAGGACTGCCTCACGCTGACGGTCACGACGCCCGCGGTCGACGGCTCGTTGCCGGTGATGGTGTGGATCCACGGCGGAGCGTTCACCGGTGGCAGCGGCTCGACGCCGATCTACGACGGCACGTCCTTCGCACGCGACGGCGTCGTGTTCGTGTCGATCAACTATCGCCTGCACGCGCTCGGGTTCCTGTACCTCGACGAGCTGTTCGAAGGCGCGAAGGGCACGGGCAACCTCGGGATCCTCGACCAGGTGCGCGCTCTGGAGTGGGTGCACGACAACATCGCCGCGTTCGGCGGCGATCCGGGCAACGTCACGATCTTCGGCGAGTCGGCCGGCGGCATGAGCGTCGGCACGCTCATGGGCACACCGAGCGCGAACGGGCTCTTCCAGCGCGCGATCCCACAGTCGGGCGCGGGCAGCCACAACGTCAAGGCCGAGACCGCGACCCGCGTCGCGAAGCGCGTGCTCGAGCTGCTCGAGGTCGAGCCCGGCGACTGGAAGGCGCTGCGTGCGGTGCCGGTGCAGCGCTTCGTCGAGGTGAGCCAGCAGCTGTCGATGCTCGAGACCCGGGCGCTGCTCGGCGACGACCTCGCGATGGCGATGGTCCTGCTCCCGGTCGTCGACGGCGTCACCCGCGACAAGACCGCGGCCGAGCTCGTCGCCGAGGGCAACGCGGCGAACGTCGACATGCTGATCGGCACGTGCGCCGAGGAATGCCGCCTCTTCATCTGGGCGATGCCCGAGGCGATGCAGGCGATCATGCCGATCCCGGCGCCGACGCAATGGTTCGCCTCGACCGGTCGCAGCGACGACGAGATCCGCAAGGTCTACAGCGAGGCTCGTCCGAACCTCGACGACCGCGAGGTCGACATCGCGGCCTGGACCGACGGCCTCTTCACGATCCCCGCGGCGAGGTTCGCAGACGCGCAGCGCGCCCACAACGAGCACGTGTGGAGCTATCGGCTCTCATGGCGGACACCCTGCCGGCACCGGGATGCTCGGTGCCTGCCACGGGCTCGACATCCCGTTCGTGTTCGACCGGATGGACATCGCCGCGTTCGTCGGTGACAACCCGCCCGTCGAGCTCGCCAAGGAGATCCACGGCGCGTGGGTGCGCTTCGCGAAGACGGGCGATCCGAACGGAGGCAACCTCCCGGCGTGGCCCCGCCACGACCCGACCACCCGTCCGACGATGGACTTCGACACGCCCATCCGGGTCATCGACAACCCCGATTCCGCGGTGAGCGACACCTGGGAAGGGGTCTGGGCGCTGCCCTGACAACCGTTTGCTCACTGGAGCGCGGTAGCGACGGCCGAGTGAGCAAACGGTCAGGGTGCGGAGAGGGCGGCGCGGACCTTGTCGGGCCACGAGTCGTCGTGGACCACCCGCGCCAGCGAGCGCGCCGCGCATCCAGCGCACCGGCTCGAGCACCCGCACCGCGGTCGCCCATCGGCCGAGCTCGACGTCCGGCGAGCGAGTACACCTCGCGACGAAACGTCGTCAGCACGAGCACGGCGTTCAGTCGCTCGACGTCGTCGGTGCGGAAGATGTACGTGGCCCGATCGTCGGCGTCTGTCGCCTCGACCGCGACCAGGTCGCCGACCGGCGCGAGCAGGAACGGCATCGACGTGCGGCCGCCATCGGTCCAGATGCCGACGCGCAGCCGATCGCCCGCGAGCCCAGCGAGCAGCTCGGCTTCGTCCGCCCGCTCACCTGACATGACCGCCGCCCGCACCTCGCCCTTCGCCTCGACCGCCCACCCGTCGTCGAGGGGCAGCCCCCCGATCGCGGCCCGGGTCGCCGCGGACAAGTCCTCGCGTGCTCGACGCAGATCTTCGAGGAACTCGTCGGTGCGCTGACCGAGCCGCGGACCACCACGGGGTCGAACACGCGCTGACGGATCGTGATCGTCCAACCGTCACGCGTGACGTCCACGATCGACGGCAGCGGCACGCCCGTCGTGCTGCCCCCGCGAGGCTCGATGACCAACGCGCCCTGGCAGAGCGCGATGTCGATGACCTTGCCGGCGTCGTGCGACACGTACGAGTCGATCGGAGCACCAGTCGACTGCGTGAGCGCCGCCCTCCGCAGCTTCGCCCGCGCCTCCCGCAAGTCACTGCAGAAGCGATCGAACCCGGCGCCGAGGTGGGTCACGGTCACCTCGCCGCTCGGCAGCACCAACGTGACCGAGTGATCCAGCTCGTGCACGACATCGGCGTCGAGCCACGTGGCGGTCAGTCGGCCATCGACGACCAGGCCGTCGTCCGCGACCGTCGCCGTCGCGTCGTGGCCGCCGAAGCGACAGCGATAGGGGTCGCTCAAACCTTGGTGCCGCACTCGGCGCAGAACTTGGCGCCCTCCTTCATCTCCGCACCGCAACCAGTGCAGAAGCCCGACGACGCGAGCTTGTGCCCGCATTCCGGGCAGAACTTGCCGCCGTCGGTCGCGGCTCCACAGCTCGGGCACTTCACCTTCGCGCGCGTGCGTGAGGTCGAGCTCGGAGGTCCAGTCCTGCTCGCGGACCTTGGTCTGGATCTGCTCGACCTGAGCGGCGGCCTGCGCTCGCGAGATCTCCTCGGTGACGAACGGCGAGCACATGGAGCACTGTCCGACCTCGGCGTTCCAGCACACCGCGACGCACACCCAGTTGCCGCACCCCCGGCACTGCTTGAACTGATCCCTGACCGCCTCGACCGCGTCGGCGAGCGCCTTGTCCTTCTGCTTCGAGTTCGTGCCTCGGTCGTACGAGAGGGTCTCGGCGGCACCACTGATCTGGTTGAGCTTGCCTCCGAGGAGGCTGTTCGCCGCGCGCAAGAACCCCTTGCCCTGCTCCTTGATGTTCTTCACGTACGGTGATCGGTAGCCGTTGCCGCACCGCTCACAGTGGAACTCGAACTGGTAGCCCTCGAGGTTCGAGAGGTCGCTGAAGTTGTCGGTGAACGGCACGATCTCGCTCATGGGCCTCATTCAACCTCACCACGGTCCCCCGTTTCGAGAAGGCCTGTCAGTAACGTCACGGTCGATGGTGTGGCGTCGTCGTAAGTCGCCCGCGCCGCCCGGTCCGACGTTGGCCGAGCTGCTCGCGCCGTGGAACGACGCCACGTGCCCCGTGCTCACCCGCACCACCCGGATGGAGCGAGCCCTCGTCTCGCTCGCGACCCACACCTCACAGCTCCGCAAACGCGTCGATGCGATGGAGCAGCGGGTCGACGGCCGCGAGCTCATGATGTCGAGCGCACCGAGTCGCGCCGAGATGGATGACCTGCGCGAGCAGAGTGCTCGCCTCGCCCGTGACCTCGCTCGCCTCTCGATCGACCTCCGGGAGGAGCTGGCGAAGGCGGTCGATGCGGTGCGGCTGGCCCAGGTCGTGAACGCCGCTGCGAACGGGAATGGCAATGGCAACGGAAACGGGCACGCCGACGACGCGTACGCCGACCTCGCGCCGGCGGATGCGGAGGTCGCGCCCGTCGCGCTCCCCGAGGTCGAGATGAATGTGATCGACCTCACCGAGGTGAGTCACACCTACCCGTAGTCGCTCAGGCCCGTAGTCGCTCGCGCGGGCTCGCTACGCAGACGCGACGGTCGTCGTCGACGCGTTGACCGACGTCGGGGTCGAAGTCGAGCTCGAAGACCCCGAAGACGAGCCCGGGGCGGTCGTGGTCGACGCACCCAAGCCCACCGCCGCGCCGGCCTGCTGCACGAGCGTGCGGGCTTCGTTGATCGCCTGTTGGTATCCGGACAGGTCACCGGCTTTCAGCGCCGCATCAGCCTCGTTGAACTTCGCGTCAGCCTGCGAGAGCAGGCTCGTCACCGACTGATCCGAGTTCGGCGGCGTCTGTGCGCCTGCCGACCCTTGGTTCGGCGGTGGGTTCTGGACGGGTGGCGCCTGACCGAACGCGGCTTGCAGCGCTTCGCCGAGGGTGTCGCGCATGTACGAGTTGCCGTTGAAGGTGACGATGACCTTCTTCAGCTCGGGCACCGCGGTCGCGCCCGCCGCCTGCGTGTAGAGCGGACGGACGTACAGCAATGACTCTCCGACGGGCACCAGCAGCAAGTTGCCCTGGCGCACCTGTGAGCCCTGCTGGTCGAGCAATGTGAGCTCGGCCGAGATGTCTTCTTCGGACGCGATGTTCGCGGCCACGAGCGCGGGACCGTCGGGCAATCGGTTTCGTGGCATGACGAAGACCTTCAGCTGCCCATAGTCATTGGGATCGCTCGACGCGGTCATGAACGCGACGAGCTCCTTGCGGCTGTCGTTGTCGGAGAACGGCACGAACGGACGTAAGAGCACGTAGCTGACCTGCTTCTCCCCCGGCAGCTGCATCAGCAGGTAGTAGGGGTCGATCCGCTGCTCACGACCGGGACCGATGCGGCCTTGCGAGTCGGTGGTCTGCGTCGTGTTCACGACACCGGCGACGGTGCCGGGATCCTGGGCGACGCTCCACGCGTCGCTCTGGCTGTAGAACTCGGACGCATCCTCGATGTGGTAGCGGCCCCACATGGTGGTCTGCACCCGGAACAGGTCCTCGGGGTAGCGCAGGTGCGACACGCAGGGCGTCGGAGATCTTCGACCCGTCGGTGAACAAGCTCGGGAACGCCTTCTCGTACGACCGGATCGAGCGGGTCGGTCGGATCGACGACGTAGAACGTGACCGAGCCGTCGTAGGCGTCGACGATCGCCTTCACCGAGTTGCGCACGTAGTTGAACCGGCCGCCGAGATCGCTGCCCGGCGGAAGCTGCCCCGTGACGGCCCGCTGCGCGTAGGGGTACTGGTCGGTGGTCGTGTAGCCGTCGATGATCCACACGAGCTTGCCGTCGACGACCGCGGGATAGGGGTCGGAGTCGAAGGAGAGGAACGGGGCGAGCAGCCGCACACGCTCGCTCACGTCGCGGACGTAGAGGATCTTCGACTGGCCCGTGATGAAGTTCGAGATGAGCGGGTTGATGTCGCCGAAGCGAAGAGCGAACGCCGCCCGGCGGAAGAACGAGCCCATGCTGACTCCGCCCTTGCCGCTGTAGCGCGTCGTCTGCGTGGTGCCGTCTTCCTTGACGTAGTCGACCTCCTGACGATCGGTGTCGACGACCACGTAGGCACTGAGGTTCTCACCGAAGTACACGGCCGCCTGGGTCACAGGAAGGTCACCGGTGGGTGGCAGGTCCTTCACGAGGAAGTCGGGGCGGCCATCGACGGTCACCGTGTTCGCCGACGCGGCCGCGAGCGCGTAGCCGTGCGTGTATGCGAGATGCCGACCCTCCCACGTGTCTTGCGGGAGGTCGGACGAGTTGAGCTCGCGCACCCCGAGCACGACCTGCCGCACCTGCCCGTTGACCGTGTAGCGATCGACGTCGAGGTCGTTGAACTGGTAGAAGCTGCGGATGCCCTGCACACGCTGGAACGTCGGCAACACGATGTTCGGGTCGAGCAGCCGCACGTTCGTCAACGTCGGATCGTCGGTCGCGAGATCGGCGGAGGTCACGTCCTGCGTGAGCTTGAAGTCCTGAGTGTCGACCTTGGCCAGGCCGAGTGCGTCACGCGTCGCGGCGATGTTCCGCGCGATGTACGGCAGCTCCTTCGTTGACTCCGCCGGTTGCACTTGGAAGCGCTGGATGAACGCGGGATAGACCGCGCCGGCGACCACCGCGACGAACGCCCACAGGCCGACCGCGATCACAGGAAGCACCCACCCGCGCCGGCGGATGTTCACGAGCAGCAAGATCGCGGCGCCGAACGAGATGAGGATGAGGAGGTTGATCGCAGGCAGCTGCGCCTTGACGTCGGTGTAGCCCGCGCCGTTGACGAAGCCCCTCGTCGAGAACGTCAGTCCGTAGCGCTGGAGGTAGTACGCGGCGCCCTTCAACAGAGCCAGCGCCGCGAGCAGCACCGAGAGATGGGCCTTGACCTGCGGCGTCACCCGCTGGCCGGGCGTCTGCACCCGGATGCCGCCGTTCAGGTAGTGGGCGACGGCCGTGATGATGATGACGATCAGCACCGCAGCGAACATCCAGTTCACGAGGAACCGCAGGAACGGCAGCGTGAACACGTAGAAGCCGACGTCGGTGTGGAAGAGCGGATCCTTCTGCCCGAAGTCGACGCGGTGGGTGAAGAGGATCCAGTCGTTCCACTGGCTCGACGTCCCGACGCCCGCGATGAGCCCGAAGAGCAGCGACACGATGATGCGAACCAGCCCCGTGCGGCGCCCGATCAGCTCTTGATAGCGCTCGACGAACTCTTCCTCCGGTCCCGCGGGACGAAAGCGCGGTGCGATGCGATCCGCGATCCAGAGGTTCACCCAGCAGAGCACGAAGAAGATGCCGGTGAAGATCAGCGCCAGCGCGATCTTCGCTCCGAGCACGTGCTTGAAGACGCCCGAGAAGCCGAGCGAGTCGAACCAGAGGTAGTCGGTGTAGAACCCGGCCAGCCCACGCAGCGAGGTGACGAGCAGCACCAGCGCGATCGCCAGGACGATGAGAAGGATGCGGCCGCGGTTCGGGCGCGCCTTTCGGCGACGAATCTCGCTCGGGGCTCGCATTGGAGGGGGAGCCTAACGGGGGGCGATCACCACCTGGCATCGGCAGCCAGGGTGCGCGGGCGCGTGCACGTGCCCTGTCGGGAACGCCGTGCCGCGCGCGACCTCGCCTGCGAGCGCGTTGTCATCGGCGTCTGGACACGGAGGTTGATCAGGTGCCACGAGCCACCGCAGCATGCAGTCCGCCGGGGCGGAGGCGAAGGCGCCCCGATTGAACCCAGCAAGGAGGGCATCTGACGCCACCGCGTCGATCCTCTGCGTCTTCCACTCTCGGTATGCGGAGCGCACGAGCTCGGTCGCCTCGTCGACGTCGCCAGCGCTGTCCGTGAGACAGGCGGACAGCCGTTCGCGCAACGGACCGCTCACCGCGGAGCCCAGATCTGTCACCACATCGTCAAGATCCGCGGGCTCTGCATTGGACACCCCGCCGATCAGCTCGGCTCCGGCGCGGGCCGCCCCGGCGAGGTCGCCCCGGGCGGGCTCGGCGTAGCGCGCGCCGTGCTCGGCCGCCCCGCCGACCAGCTCGTCGAGTGCGGGGAGCGTGCTGCCCTGACGGAGCCGGTCGAGCACCTCGTTCTGCTCGTCCGCGAGCACCCGGCGCAGCTTGCGAGCCAACGACGTCTCGAGCGGGGCCAATGCGGCCGTCCGCTGGTCGAACACGTCCGGACCTGCATCTTCCGGACCTGGGTCTTCCGGGCCGGCTTCGACCTCGTCGGGCTGCTCTGTGGCGTGCTCCGTCGGTGGCTGCCCGGCGCCAAGCGTCCCGTGGCTCGTCGCGAGGATGTCCTCGGCGTTCGCGACCTCTTCGGCGCGTCCGGCGCGGATGCGCGCGAACAGCTCGTCGACCGACTCGTCGAGCGTCGGGTCCCCTGGGAGGACCGGCGTCTCCTCGGTGACTTCGTCCACCACCGTCTCGACGACGATCACGTCGACGATCTCGTCGACCACGATCCCGTCGACCACGATCTCTTCGACCACGATCTCCTCGACCACGATCTCTTCGACCACGATCTCTTCGACCACGATCTCTTCGACCGGGCCGTCGGGTGCGACATCCGGCTCGGCCGCGACCTCAGGCCCAGACTCAGACTCAGACTCGGGAGCAACATCCGGCTCGGGCGGCGCGGGCGGCGTCAGGACGCGCACACCTTCTGGCTCCTCGACGGCGGGCTCTTCGATGTCGGGAGCGGCGGGCAGCGCGACGCGCTCGGGCGCGGCCACCGCGTGCGCGTCTGGAGCCGCGAGTCGCAGCTGCTCGACCGCGTGGTCGATCGTGCGTTGGACGACCTCGTACGCGCCGAGCAGTCGATCGCGCCCCTCGCGCAGCTGCTCGATCTGCGCGCGGCCTGCATTGCGCCGTCGGGAGAGGTCGGCAAGCACGCGCTCGCGCAGCGCTTGGGCATCGGTGATCAGCTGCCGGCCGTGCGCCTTGGCGGCCTCGACCTCCGCCATTGCCGCCGTCTCCGCTCGCTCACGATGGCGGATCGCCTCGGCCATCGCGTCGGACCGCATCGCAGTTGCTTGTTCCGATGCCTGGCTGAGCACGCGCTCGGCGTCGGACTCCGCCGCGACTCCGGATCGCCGCGGCGGCCTCGCGAGCCGAGGCCAAGACGCGAGTCGTCTCTTCACCGAGTAGGGCGGTGAGGCGATCCTCGTCGAGCTCGACATGGGCGGTCGCGCGCTCCTCCGCGGCGACGAGCTGCACCTGTAGCCACGACGTGTGCTCGTTGACCGCGCGCACCTCCTCCGCCAGAGACAGCAGGAAGGCGCGCACCTCGTCCGTGTCGTACCCGCGGAAGGAGCTCGAGAACGTCTTGCGGGCGACGGCGTCGGCGTCGATGTGCGGGGGGTCAGAAGACTCGCGAGATCGATCCGACATCGGTGTCAGCGTAGGACAGCGAGGCGCGCCGTTGGGCGCGATCCAACCCCAGTTGACAGACTTCCTGCATGACCCTCGTGCATGTCGACATCGCAGATGGCGTCGCGACCATGACGCTCGACGATCCGGATCGCCGGAACGCGCTCACCCTTCCCATGGTCGACGAGATCGTCGCGGCGATGGATGTCATCGAGAAGGACGAGAGCGTCGGTGCGATCGTCGTCACCGGCGCGCCGCCGGCGTTCTGCGCGGGTGCCGACCTCGGCAACCTCGTCGACACCGGCGACGGGCCTGGATTCCGCGCGATCTACGAGGGGTTCCTGCGCGTGGCCCGGTCGCCGCTCCCCACCATCGCCGCGGTCAACGGCGCAGCGGTCGGCGCGGGCATGAACATGGCGCTCGGCTGCGACCTCCGCATCGCCGCGAGGCGGGCGAAGTTCGACACCCGGTTCATCCAGATCGGACTGCACCCCGGCGGCGGTCACACGTGGATGCTCCGCCGCATCGTCGGCCCCCAGGCGGCGGCGGCTGCGGTGCTGTTCGGCGAGGTGCTCGACGGTGCGGCGGCCGAGCGCCTCGGGCTCGCCTACAAGTGCGTCGACGACGACGCGCTTCTCGACACCGCCCACGCGCTCGCCATGAAAGCGGCCGACGGCCCGCGGGAGCTCGTGATCACGGTCAAGGAGACGCTCGCCGCGATGGCGACGATCGACTCACACGACGAGGCCGTCAGCCGTGAGCTCACCCCTCAGGTGTGGTCGACCCAGAAGCCGTGGTTCCGTGAGCGGATCGCGGCGCTCCAGTCGAAGATCTCGTCGAAGAGCTGACGCGTGCCGCGCTGGGTCCGGTCGGCGCGCTAGGTCCATTCGGCGAGCAGCTTGTCGTGCCGCTCGTCCCACTCCTCGATGGTCATCGCGTACCGCACGTGGTCTTCCCATGTGCCGTTGATCTCGAGGTAGCGGAGGGCCGTGCCTTCCTCGCGGATCTCGAGCTTCTCGACGACGCGCCGGCTGGGTTTGTTGCGGGGGATGATCGCGATCTGCATGCGGTGCAGGCCGAGCTCCTCGAACCCGTAGCGGAGCACGATGACGACCGACTCGGGCGTGTAGCCCTGACCCGCGTGCGCCTCGTCGATCCAGTAGCCGATGTACGCGTTCTGGAACGGGCCCCGGTGCACGGAGTTGAGGTTGATCTCGCCGGCGAACTTCCCCTCGACGAAGATCCCGAACCCGTAGCCGGCGCCGAGCTGACGCTCGCGCTCGCGGGCGCTGCACCGGACGGCGAACGCCTCGCGGTCGACAGCAGGGTCGGGAGTGCCCGGGATGCGCATCGGCTCCCACTTGAGCAGCCAGTCGCGGTTGCGCTGTCGCACCTCGCTCCACTGCATGAAGTCGCTACCGACCAGCGGGCGCAGCATCACGCGCCGTCCGAACAGGCGAATCATCGTGGCGAGGCAGTCTTCGAGCGCGCCGAGCAGCAACGTCACATTGCGCACCCGGGCGGTGTGGCCCATGCAGCCGATGCGCCAGACCTTGCCGGCGTACGCGCCGAGCCCTCCGCCGATCTCGATGCCGTAGCGCTCGAGGAGCCGTCGGCGCACCGCGGCCTCGTCGACGCCGTCGGGCACCCACGCCGTCGTGAGCTCGGGCAGGCGGTGGCCCTCCTCGGCGAACAGCCGGAAGCCGAGCTTCTCGAGGCCGTCCTGCAGCAGCGCGCCGCACTCGGCGTGGCGCGCCTGCGCCGCCTCGAGCCCTTCGGCGAGCACCGCACCGAGACCCGCGTGCAACGCGAAGATCATCGAGATCGGTGCGGTGTGGTGGTACGTGCGGCCCGCCGCCGGTCGCGACGTACTGCGAGATCATCCGCAGGTCGAGGTACCACGACTGCGAGCGCTCGACGAACCGATCACGAGCGCGGTCCGACATCGTGAGCGGAGCGAGGCCCGGCGGCACACCGAGGCACTTCTGGGTGCCGCTGTACGCGATGTCGACGCCCCAATCGTCGATCGCCACCGGGATGCCTCCGAGCGACGTCACGCAGTCGACGAGCAGCAGCGCGTCTCCCTTGAGGTCTCGCAACGGGGCGATGTCGCTGCGCACGCCCGTGGACGTCTCGGCGTGCACGACCGCGATCACCTTCGGGTTCGGATGCGCGGCCGCAAGTGCCTCGGGATCGATCGGGCGTCCCCACTCAGCCTCGACTCGCACGACCTCAGCGCCGCAGCGCGCCGCGACATCGGTCATCCGTTGGCCGAAGACGCCGTTCACACCGACGACTACGACATCGCCAGGGTTCACGACATTGACGAACGACGCCTCCATGCCAGCGGATCCGGTGCCGCTGATCGGGAGCGTCAACGCGTTGGCCGTGCGGAACACCGTGCGCAGCCGGTCGCACGTCTCGTCGAGCACGGTGAGGAACTCCGGATCGAGGTGGCCGAGCATCGGGTTGCGTCAGCGCCTCGACGACCTCGGGGTACGGGTTGCACGGGCCAGGCCCCATGAGGATGCGATCGGTCATGGGCACGGCGGCATGCTACCGATGGCTGCCGATCGGGGCTGAGGGGACGCCGGCGCGATTCAGTGTGGCTCAGGCGAGCGACCGTCGAGTCGACGCGCTCGAAGATCGCGGCCCACCGCTCGATCACCTGGCAAAGGCAGGAGTCGACGAGCGGCTCGGCGACGAGCGATCGGGCGACATCTCCCGCGAAGCGCGCGACCTCGGTGACTTCGCCATCGGGAAGCGAGCGCTGCCCGCGCTCGGCAGCTTGCACGACAAGGCGCCGGGCAGTCGCCGCCGCGAGGCCGGCCTCTCGGCTGCGGTGGGCAGCCCGCAAGCCCTCGGTCGACCGCGAACAAGACCTGCCAGGCCTCGACTTCATCGGACACCGAGTCGGCAAGGGACCGATGGGCCACCGCGATCGCGTCGATCTCTGCCGAGGTCAACCGCTCGATGCACTGGGCGAAACGCCGCACATCCATGCGGTACCCGTCGGCTCCGTCGCGCCCCGGGTGATGGGTCGTTTGGCCCTGCGGGGTTCGCGGGATGGCAGGCTGACGCCCCGTGAGTGCGACCGCCATCCTGCCCTCGGGCCTCGTGACCTTCGTGCTCACCGACATCGAGGGTTCGACGAGGATGTTCCGCCAGCTAGTGCCCGGGTGTTCGCCCAGGTCATGACGTGACAGTCACGACGCGAGGGCGATGAGCTCGTCGGCAATGCCGTCGAGGAGATCGGTCTCGCGAACCACGCACTCCTTGAGGTCGAGGCGCCGCATGATCGCGAGGAGCACGCAACACCCTCCGACGATGATGTCGGCGCGATCGCTGCGCAGCCCCGGGTTGTGCACCCGATCGGCGAGTCGTTCTGTCGCGAGCGTTCGGAACACGTCCTCGGCCGCCGGACGGGTCAGCACGAAGCGATGGATGACGTCGCGGTCGTACTCGGCGAGCCCGATCTCGACCGCGGCCATGGTCGTGATCGTGCCGCCTGTGCCGAGAAGCGTGCTCGCATCGCGCACGGCCGGCATCTCGCGGAGGACGTCGTCGAGGTAGGCGTCGACGATCGCGAACGCGTTGCTCAGCTCCTCTGGCGCGGGCGGGTCGGAGGAGAGCTGCTGCTCGGTGATCCGCACGCTCCCCAGCGGGATCGACATCGATCCCTCGCATGTCGTGGTGCCGACCGACAGCTCGGTCGAGCCGCCACCGATGTCGAGCACGAGAAAGGGCCCGTCAGCCTCGTCGACCTCGCTCGTCGCTCCCACGAACGCGAGCCGGCCCTCTTCCTCGCCCGACAGCACCTCGACGGGCGTGCCCAGCACCTCGGTCGCCCGGGCGACGAAGTCGTGTCCGTCGGTCGCCTCGCGTACCGCTTGCGTGGCGACTGCACGCACTCGACGCGCGCCGTGGGCCTCGACGACGTCGCGATACTCCCGAGCACCTCGAGCGTGCGGGTGACGCCGTCGGGGTCGAGGCGTCCCGTGCGATCGGTCGAACGACCGAGGCGCGTGGTCACGATCCGCCGCTCGAGGATGACCGAGCCGGCGCGAATGAGCAGCCGGGTGGAGTTCGTGCCGCAGTCGATGACTGCGACCGGCCCGTGAGCGAGGGCCGACGCGCTACGCCTGCTCGCGCAGCCGAGCGGCGACCCAGCGACCGACGGGATCGTCGGACCCGGCGAGGAAGGCTGCGTAGTGGGCGTGGAGGCACTTGACGCCCTGGCGCGTGCCGCCGACACCTCCCGACGGTCGCGGACCGCTCGTGATCGACAGGGATGGCCGCGTCGCGCTCCTCGGCGTACGCGAGCATGGGCGAGCCGCAGCGCCTCCGCGGTCGACGGCTCGCTCTGCTGCCTTGCACGCCGCCGCCGCTTCGAGCCGGCTCACCCGCTCTGACTCGTCTTCCCGACGAGCCAGAACCGCGTCGGCATGGGCGTGCCGTCGTCGAGGAGAGGCGCGTTTCGGATCACGACGGGCCGGCCGTCGGAGTCGCGTGCGACGACATCGAAGGCACAACGAGGCGCTCTGCCGAGCAGCTCGGTGACGACGGCGACGTCGTCCACCGCGACGTCGACCCCCTAGCCGCGGTGACGACGCCGCACGCCACGCACGAACAAGAGGACGAGCAACCCGCCGATGACGATCGGCACCACGCGCTTCGCCACCGACGGTCCCGCGGCGTGCCGACGAGGTCGACCGGCTCGGGCTCGGGATGGTCGAGCCGACGGATCGTCGGCGTCGCCTCCGCGTTCGGCGGCGGGACCGGCGCTTCCGGTTCGGCCGTTGCCATCGCCACCGGCGCGTCGGGCTTCGCCGCCTCGCCGGCGTCTCCCGCGAGGATCGTCGTCTCGAGCTGCTCGACGAACTGGTTGAGCAGCTTCGCTGCTGACGTCGGCCATGATGCCGCGACCGAACTGGGCGACCTTGCCGGTGACCGTGAGGTCGGTGTGCACGGTGACCTTCGTGCCCTGCGCGTCGGGCACGAGCGACGCCGTGATCGAGCGCCGACGCGTTGCCTTGGCCCTTGGTGTCGCGACCCTCCGCCCTGAGCACGGCCTTGTGGTTCGTGTCGTCCTTCTCGACGAACGTGGCCTTGCCCTTGTACTGGGCGGTGATCGGGCCCACCTTGACCTTCACGATGCCGCGGTACTCATCGCCTTCGATCTCTTGCAGCTGTGCGCCGGGCAGCGCCGGTGCGATGCGCTCGACGTCGGTCAGCACGTTCCAGGTCTCCTCGATGGGACGATCAACCCTGAACTCGTTGGTCAGCTCCATCGCTGCAGGTCCTCCAGCGTGTCGACATCGGCGGGATCGCCGTCGCACGCTACTTCGCTGACGAGATCGGGCCTACTGCGCATCAGCACCCTCGCGCCCTCGTCACCTTCACGCGGCAGCAGCGGCCAGATCTCCTTCGCCAACCGCACAGGGCTACGACGCTCGCCGTCGTAGGTCGCGACGACGATCGGTGACGTCACCGTGGTCGCCACAGCCCGCCAAGCCTCGGCGGGCACGCCGGGCTGGTCACCGACTCCGACCACGATCGCCTCGTGCCCCGCCTCTTCGGCGTGGCGCACCGCGGCCTGCAGCGAAGACGCCTGACCCTCGGCCCACCGGTCGTTGTGGATCACCACGACGCCGGCCAGCTCGGGCAGGGATGCCGCGCCCGTGACGACGACCGTCTCGTCGAGGCCCGCCTGCCGGGCGCTCTCGATGGCCCACAGGACGAGTGGACGGCCGCGCACGACCGTCAGCAGCTTGTGCGTGTCACCCTCGAACCGTGTGCCCGCGCCACCGGCGAGCACGACCGCAGCGATCGTCACCCGCTGTCGCGCCGGTCCGCGCAGGCCCTTGCGGAATTTCCGCGTGCGGACCGTGACTCCACCGCACAAGGCAAACACGCGCACGCGGACGCGGGGCATGCCTGTGATCGGGTCACATCGCTTCACCTTGTACTGCTTTGTGCCCATGATCGCGATGCCGCTGAGCTCCACAGGAAGGCCCTCGGGCACCTGCACCTCGACGCCGCCGAAGAGCGCCACGATGTAGATCGTCGCCTCGTCGCCCACGACCTGCGCGTCGCACAGATCGACTTGGGCGCTTCCGAGAAGTGCCACCGCGTGCATGTGGTCGTCGAGCCGCCACGGCCCCCGCACCTTCTCGCCGGACAGCACACCGACCGCCCACCGTCGAGGCGGATCTGTGGGCGGTGCAGGTTCGACGAGCGCGGGCAACGACGCGGTGACCGCGGCGAGGTCGGCGCGCGTCTGCACGATGAGCACCAGCTCGACTCGGTCGGCGAATTCCTCGAGCGAGAGCAACCCTGCGGCAGCGTGATGTCGAAGCGCCGCGATCGCCTGGTCTCGCTCAGAGTCGGACACGAGGTCGGGGCGTTCGAGCGACATCAGCACGACCCCATCAATACGACCGGGGCAGCCCGAGCACGTGCTCGGCGACGTAGGCGAGCACCAGCTCTTGCGAGATCGGAGCGATGCGCATGAGCCGAGCCTCGCGCCAGTAGCGCTCGACGTCATATTCGACGGCGTAGCCGAACCCGCCGTGGGTCTGCATGGCCTGGTCAGCAGCCTGATAGCCGGCGTCCGCGGCCAGCCACTTCGCGATGTTCGCCTGCTCACCGCACGGCAGCCCGGCGTCGTACCGAGCGGCCGCTTCGTACACCGCGAGCGCCGCGGCGTGCACCCGGGCGTACGCCTCGGCCAGCGGGAAGGCGACACCCTGGTTCTGACCGATCGGCCGGTTGAAGACCACGCGGTCGTTCGCGTACGCGACGGCCTTGCGGATCGCGACGCGTCCGATGCCGACGGCCTCCGCGGCGACGAGGATGCGTTCGGGGTTCAGGCCATCGAGCAGGTAGCGGAAGCCGTCGCCCTCCTCCCCCACCCGGTCGGTGACCGCGACCGGCAGGTCGTCGTAGCGCACCTCGCACGACACGACGGCGTTGCGGCCGACTTTGGGGATCGGCCGGATGTCGACCTCTGGCCGCTGCAGGTCCGCGAGCAGCAACGTCATCCCATCGGTGCGGCGCTTGCACTCCTCGAGCGGCGTCGTGCGCACGAGCAGCAGCACCTTCTGGCAGTAGAGCGCCTTCGTCGTCCAGACCTTGCGGCCGCGGACGATGTAGTGGTCGCCGTCGAGCCGCGCCCGCGTCGTGATCGCGGTCGTGTCGGTGCCGGCGTCGGGCTCGGTGACCCCGAACGCGACGTGCAGCTCGCCGGCCGCGACTCGCGGCAGGTACTCGGCGCGCATCATTTCGCTGCCGTGCTTCACGACCGGGTTCATCCCGAAGATCGACAGGTGCAGCGCGCTGCATCCGTTCATCGCTGCCCCCGACGCAGCGACCTCCTCGAGCACTGCTGCGGCTTCGGTGATGCCGCGGCCGCCGCCTCCCCATTCCTCGGGGATCGCGATGCCGACCCATCCGCCCTCGGCCATGAGGTTGTAGAAGTCCCAGGGGAACTCGTGGTCCTGGTCGTGGGTGCGCCAGTACGCGTCGTCGAACTTCGAGCAGACCTTCCGCACGCCCTCGCGGATCGCCTCCAGATCATCGTCAGGCATGCGCAGCTCCCGCCAGCTCGGCGTCAGTGGATGGGGCCGGATCGGTCGCGGAGTGAGGGCGGGGTGCGGCCGGTGCGCCGGGCGATGATCTCGGCGCAGATCGAGACGGCGGTCTCCTCGGGTGAGCGAGCGCCGATGTCGAGGCCGATCGGAGACATGACTCGGGCCTCGAACTCGTCTCTGTCGACACCTTCGTCGAGCAGCCGCTCGAGCCGTTTGTCATGCGTCTTGCGCGAGCCCATCACGCCGATGTAGCCGGCGCGGCTCTTGAGCGCTCCCAGCACCGCAGGCACGTCGAATTTCGGATCGTGGGTGAGGATGCACACGGCGTCACGCGGGCCGAGTGACGCGCCAACGCGATCGAACACGCGGTTCGGCCAGTCGACGACGATCTCGTCGGCCATCGGGAACCGCTTCGGCGTCGCGAACACCTCACGCGCGTCGCAGACCGTGACTCGGTAGCCGAGGATCTTCGCGACGCGGCCCAGCGCGGCAGTGAAGTCGACCGCTCCGAATATCAGCATCTGCGGCGGTGGCGCGAACGACTCGACGAACACGCTCACCGCGGTCTCGTTCGCCTGCCCCTGCTCGCCGTAGTGACGCACGCCGGTTCGGCCCGACTCGAGCTCCGCGAGCGCGTCACGCGCGGCCACGCGATCGAGGTTTGGATCGCCGAGCGTGCCGAGGGGAGGCTCGTCAGGACGAAGGAGCAGCGTCGCGCCCACGTGGGCGCCATCGATCACCGTCACGAGCGCGACCGGCGCCTCGCTGAGGAGCGACTCGCGCAGGACCTCGTAGATCGAGGGCACCGCGCCTACCAGTCGAGGGGTTCGATGAAGAGGTGGATGATGCCGCCACACGTGAGGCCGACCGCGAACGCCTCGTCGTCGCTGTAGCCGAACGTCACCAACCGGGGCAGGCCGGTCTCGAGCACCTGCAGGGCCTCGCCGACGACCGCGCCCTCGACACAACCGCCCGACACCGACCCCGCGACCTCACCGTTCTCGCTGACCGCCATCGCCGCGCCAGGATCACGCGGGCCCGAGCCTTCGACGTCCACCACGCGAGCGATCGCGACGCGCTGCCCTTGGGCCTTCCATCGATCGATGTCCGACAGAACTTCCTTCACTTCGAGATCACCGTCATTTCGAAATCACCTCTGCGAGCTCCTGGAGGGCGGCCAGCGAATGCCCCTCCACGAATTCGTCAATGTACGGCAGCGCGGCGGCCATTCCTCGTGCCAGCGGGGCGTAGCCCGGCGAGGCCTTCAGCGGGTTCACCCACACGACCTTGTGGGCCACCCTCGACAGGCGGCACATCTGCTCGGCCATCACACCCGGATCGCCGCGCTCCCAGCCGTCCGAGAGGATCACGACGATCGCGCCCACGCGCCATGCCGCGTTGCCCGTAGCGGTCGTTGAACGCCTTGAGGCCCTCGCCGAGGCGCGTGCCTCCCGACCAATCCGCGACCTCGCCTGCCGCGGCCTTCAGCGCGGCGTCGGGATCGCGCGAGGTCAGCTGTCGCGTGATCCGCGTGAGTCGGGTGCCGAGCGCGAACGCCTCGACCTTGGTGCGGCCGACGACCGCGGCGTGGAGGAACCGCATCAGCGCGCGGGCATAGGGCTCCATCGAGCCGCTGATGTCGCAGAGGAGCACGAGCCGGCGGGGACGCTCGTCGTGCTCGAGCCACTCACGACGTACGGGCTCGCCGCCGGATCGGAGCGCAGAGCGCACGGTGCGGCGGAGGTCGGGACGCCCCCTCGCACGACGCGAACGCCGGTAGCGACGTGACGGTCGCAGCGCGCCCGCGAGGCGGAGGTCGGCCATCAGCCGGCGAGCCTCGTCGAGCTCGGCCCGGTCGTACAGGGCGAAGTCCTTGTGGCGTAGGACCTCGTGCCGGCTGAAGCGCACGGTGATGACCTCGCGCTCCTCGCGCTCCTCGCCGTCGGGCTCCGGTTCTGCTTCGGGCTCGTCGTCGTCGTCGAGGAGGAGCGTGATCTCGTCGGGAGGCGTCTCGATCCGCGGGCCGTCGTCGTGCCACGCGAGCCACCACGCACGAAACGCCCGGTCGTAGAGCGGCACGTCCTCGACGCGACGGACGAGCGTCGTACGGCCTGCCCAGTAGACGCCGCTGCGCCCTTCGATGCCGACCGCGGCGAGCGCTTCGGCGTACGCCACGACGGTGCCGACGGGCACGTCGAGCCCGGCGCCTCGCAGCACGCGGGCGAAGCCGACCGCGAAGCGTTCGACATCGACGGCCGCTGGGACAGCCGGCGACGGTGGCATCGGTGTCACGCGCGAGCAGCCGCGGCCCGCACGAGGTCGCCGATGCCGTGCGTCTGCACCCGCTCCGCGTCCTCTCGGTACTTCAGCACCGTGCCGAGCGTCGCCCGCACCGAGCGCTCGTCGAGCGACGTGCGTCCGAGCGCGGCGAGGGCCATCGCCCAGTCGATCGTCTCCGCGACCCCGGGCGGCTTGTACAGCCCGAGCCCGCGCACGGACTCGACGGCCGCAGCCACCTGACGAGCCAAGGTCTCGGACACGCCCGGCGCGCGCAGACGCACGATTGCGACCTCGCGCTCGAAGTCCGGATGGTCGACCCAGTGGTAGAGGCAGCGGCGCTTCAGCGCGTCGTGCACGTCGCGAGTGCGGTTGGAGGTGATCACGACGAGCGGAGGCACGTGGGCGCGGAACGTGCCGAGCTCGGGCACGGTGATCGCGTAGTCCGACAGCACTTCGAGCAGGAACGCCTCGAACTCGTCGTCCGCGCGGTCGACCTCGTCGATCAGGAGGACCGGCGGCGGTCCCTCGCCGTGGTCGATCGCCTGCAGGAGCGGACGGCGCACCAGGAAGCGCTCGGAGTAGAGCTCGTCTTCGAGCGCGTCGGTCGTCGCGTCGGGGCCGACCTGGCCGGCGGCCTCGGCGGCGCGCAGGTGCAGCAGCTGGCGGGAGTAGTCCCACTCGTACACGGCCTGCGCGACGTCGAGGCCCTCGTAGCACTGCAGGCGCAGCAGCTCGCCGCCCGTCCACCGGGCGAGCACCTTGGCCACCTCGGTCTTGCCGACGCCCGCCTCGCCCTCGAGCAGCAGCGGCCGGTGGAGGGTCTTCGCGAGGAAGATCGCCGTCGCGAGGCCCTCGTCGGCCAAGTAGTCGTGTGCGGCGAGCGCATTGCGCACATCGTCGACGGTCTCGGGCGTGTGCTCCGGCGCTGCAGCCATCACTTGCAGCGTAGGTTGTCGGCCACCTTTCGAGGCAATGGAGGCGGCTCAGATGGACCTCGGCTTGAACGGCAAGCGGGCCGCGGTCGCGGCTGCGTCGATGGGTCTCGGCTACGCGTCTGCCGAGGCCCTCGCCGCCGAAGGCGTCCGCGTCCGCGATCTGCGGCCGAGACAAGGCCCGCATCGACGAGGCCGCCGCCAAGATCGGGCCGAACGCCGTCCCTCTCGTCGCGGACGTCTCGACGACTGCTGGTGCGACCGCGTTCGTGTCGGCCGCTCAGGAGGCGCTCGACGGTCTCGACATCCTCGTCACGAACGGAGGAGGACCGCCGCCCGGCGACTTCGCCTCGACCCCTCTCCAGGCCTACGCGGATGCAGTCGAGCTCAACCTCCTCGCGGTCGTCGCCATGTGCTACGCCGCGGTGCCCGCGATGCAGGAGCAGAGGTGGGGACGCGTCGTCGCGATCACCTCGATCGCGGTCCGACAACCGCGCGCCGACCTCATCCTGTCGAACACCGCGCGCACAGGCGCAACCGGGTTCCTCCGCACGCTCGCTCGGGAAGTGGCGAAAGACGGCGTGACGGTGAACTCGGTGTTGCCCGGCATCCACGCGACTGCACGGATGGCCGAGCTCTACCCGTCGATGGCCGACGCGGCACGGGGTGTGCCGAGCGGCGTCGTCGGCGATCCCGAGGACTTCGGCCAGGTCGTCGCGTTCCTCTGCTCCGAACAAGCCAAGCATGTGACCGGAGTCGCGCTGCAGATCGACGGGGGCACCTACGCCGCCCTGCTGTGAACGTTTTGAATGGCGACAGGCTCAGGCGCCGGCTTCCTCGAGGGCGCGGCGCACGAGCACACGGGCGAGGTGCTCGCGGTACTCGACGCTCGCGTTGAGGTCGGCAGAGGGCGAGGCACCCTCGGCGGCGTGCTGAGCGGCGTCAGCCGCTGACGCACCGCTCGCGAGGGCCTGCTCGACGGCGCTGGCCCGCACCGGCGTCGAGCCCATGTTCACGAGCGCGATGCCCGTCGTGCCGTTCCTCACCGCGGCGACACCCACGATCGCCCAGTCCTGCGCGCGGCGGTTGAACTTCTGGAACGACCAGCCCGCGCCGGCGACCTTCGGCACGCGGATCTCGGTGAGGAGCTCGTCGGGTGCGAGCGCCGACTCGAGGAACCCGGTGAAGAAGTCGGACGCGGCGATCGTGCGCTCACCCTTGCTCGACCGAGCGACCATCGTGCCGCCGAGCGCGAGCACGACCGCGGGAAGGTCGGACGCAGGATCGGAGTGCGCGATGGAGCCGCCGATCGTGCCGCGATGACGCACCTGCGGGTCGCCGACCTGGCCGGCCGCGTGAGCGAGGATCGGCACCTGCTGCTTCAGCAGGTCGGACGTCTCGAGGTCGCGGTGGCGTGTCAGCGCACCGATCGCGATGTGGTCGCCGCCGTCCTTCACGTACGACAGGTCCTTGATCGGACCGATGTCGATGAGCATCGCCGGCGACGCGAGCCGCAGCTTCATGAGCGGGAGGAGCGAGTGCCCGCCCGCGAGCAGCTTGGCCTCGTCACCGTGCTGTGCAAGCAGGGAGAGGGCCTCGTCGGCCGACCCGGCCTTGGCGTAGTCGAACGCGGCGGGGATCACTTCGCACCTCCGGACATCTCGGAACTGGCGGACTTGGCGGCTTGGATGGTGGACCAGACCCGCATCGGCGACGCGGGCATGAGGATGTCGGTGACGCCGAGATGGGACAGCGCGTCGACGACAGCGTTGATGACGGCGGGGGCGGCGCCGATGGTGCCGGCCTCGCCGATCCCCTTGACGCCGAGTTGGTTGGTCGGGCTCGGGGTGACCGTGTGCCCGAGGGTGAGCGACGGCACGTCGGATGCCGCGGGCACCAGGTAGTCGGCCAAGGTCGACGTGCGCAGGTTGCCGTCGTCGTCGTAGACCGCCTCCTCCCAGAGGGCCTGGGCGAGGCCTTGCACGACGCCGCCGTGGACCTGGCCGTCGACGATCATCGGGTTGATCTGCACGCCGCAGTCGTCGACCGCGACGTACTGGAGCACGTCGACCTTGCCGGTCTCCTCGTCGATCTCGACCACGCAGATGTGCGTGCCGAACGGCCACGAGAAGTTGGGCGGGTCGTACACGACGCTCTCCTCGAGGTTCGGCTCGACGCCGTCGGGGAGGTTGTGCGCAGTGAACGCCTCGAACGCCACGCCTGCGAGCGGCATCGCCTTGTCGGGCGAGCCCTTCACGGTGAACGTGCCGGCCGAGAACTCGAGGTCTTCCTCGGCGCATTCGAGCTGATGCGCAGCGATCTTGCGCGCCTTGACGATGACCTTGTCGGCCGCCATCGCGATCGCGATGCCACCGACGGCCAACGACCGCGAGCCATAGGTGTCGAGGCCGAGCGGGCTGATCGCCGTGTCGGAGTGCAGCACGTCGACGTCGTCGGGATCGACACCGAGCTTGTCGGCGATGATCATCGACCACGACGTCTCGTGACCTTGGCCGTGCGGCGAGGAGCCGGTGACCACTTGCACCTTGTTCGTCGGCAGCACCCGGACGGTCGCGGCTTCCCATCCACCTGCCGAGTAGTTCAGCGAGGCGAGCACGCGGCTCGGCGCCAGCCCGCACATCTCGAAGTACGACGAGATGCCGATCCCGAGATGCTTCGTCGAGCCGGCCGCCCGGCGGCGCGCCTGCTCGGCTCGGCGGCCGTCGTAGTCACACAGCTCGAGCGCTTTGGCGAGCGCGCCCTCGTGGTTGCCGCTGTCGTACTGCAGGCCCGTCATCGCGGTGTACGGGAACTGCGACTCCTTGATCATGTTGCGACGGCGGAGCTCGGCGGGATCGACACCGACCTTCGCCGCGAGCGCGTCCATCGCGCGCTCGATCGCGTAGGTGGCCTCGGGACGTCCGGCGCCGCGGTAGGCGTCTGTAGGCGTCATGGTCGTGAACACCGACGTGCAGCTGAATGAGTAGTTCGGCACGTCGTAGACGCCCGCGTAGAGGAACGCGCCGAGCAACGGGATGCCCGGTGTGACCAGCTGCAGGTACGCGCCCATGTCGCCGACGAGCTCGACGCGCACTGCGGTGACCTTGCCGTCGCCGTCGGCGGCGAGGTCGATCTTCTGGATCTGCCCCCGGCCCTGGATCGTGGCCTGCGCGTTCTCGGTGCGCTCCTCGACCCAACGCACCGGCACCCGCAGCTTGCGGGCGAGCGCGGTGCAGATGAGCTCCTCGGCGTAGACGTTGAGCTTCGAGCCGAAGCCACCACCCACCGCGGGAGCGACCACTCGCACCTGGTGCTCGGGGATGCTGAGCGTGAGCGCCACCATGATCTTGAGGATGTGCGGGATCTGCGTGGCGGAGTACAGGGTGATGTCGCCACCGAAGGGCTGCGGCACTGCTGCCACCGCCCGAGGCTCCATCGCCATCGGGATGAGTCGCTGCTGGATGTAGCGCTCGCTCACCGTGTACGCGGCCGACGCGAACGCGGCATCGACTGCCTCTTGGCCCTGCGGATGCAGCTCCCACGTGTAGCTCTTGTTGGTGCCCAGCCCCTCGTGGATGACGACCCGATCGCTGAGCGCGTCTTCGAGGTCGATGACGGCAGGCAGCGGGTCGTATTCGACGACCACGACGTCGAGAGCGTCACGCGCCTCGGCGTTCGAGCGCGCCACGACGACCGCGACCGCGTCGCCGACGTACGCGACCTTGTCGATCGCGAGCGGGAAGTGCTCGGGCGCCTTCATGTCGGGCGTCACGGCCCACGCGCACGGCATGGGACCCCAGGCCTCACGGAGGTCGGCGCCGCTGTACGCGGCGACCACACCGGGCATGCCGAGCGCGGCCGACAGGTCGACACTCCGGATGTGCGCGTGGGCGTAGGGGCTGCGGACGAGCGCTATCGACAACGCGCCGGGGATCGCGAGGTCGTCGGTGTACTTCGCCTCGCCGGTGAGGAGCGTGGGGTCTTCCTTGCGGAGCATCCGCGTGCCGACGACGCCCGCAGGCGCCGTCTCTACCGCGGTCATGCGTTCACCGCCTGCCCTGAGGCTGCGAGCACGGCCTTCACGATGTTGTGGTAGCCGGTGCAGCGGCACAGGTTGCCCTCGAGGCCCTCCCGCACCTCTGCCTCGGTGGGCTTGGGGTTCTCGTTCAGGAGGCCGACTGCGGCCATCACCATGCCCGGCGTGCAGAACCCGCATTGCAGGCCGTGGTTCTCGCGGAACGCGGTCTGCATCGGGTGGAGCTGGTCGCCGTTGGCGAGGCCTTCGATCGTCATGATGTCGGTGCCGTCGGCCTGGACCGCCAGCATCGTGCACGACTTCACCGACTCGCCGTTCACGTGGATCGTGCACGCCCCGCACGACGACGTGTCGCACCCCACGTTCGTGCCGGTGAGACCAACGACGTCGCGCAGGTAGTGCACGAGGAGGAGCCGAGGCTCGACGTCGTGCGACTGGGACGCGCCATTGACCGTCAGTGAGATCCGCAACGGGACCACCCCCCGAGTTCGCTGTTCCGTGATCGCTGGTTAGGGCGGCCATCATGCATCGCTCGCGCGAGGCGTGCTGACCGGTCTGCTAGTCACATGTTGACTACCGTGCGGCGGCGATCGCCCGCCACACCTTCTCCGCTGACGCGGGCATGTCGATGTGCCGCACTCCGAGGTGGGCCACGGCGTCGACCACCGCGTTCTGGACTGCGGGCGTCGACCCGATCGTGCCCGACTCGCCGACGCCCTTCGCACCGAGCGGGTTCACCGGCGTCGGAGTCTCCATGTGGACCACCTCGAACGACGGCAGCTCGGCGGCGGACGGGAACGCGTAGTCCGCGAGGTTCGCGGTCACGGGGTTGCCGTCCTCGTCATAGCGAACCTCCTCGAACAAGGCTTGCGCCGCGCCCTGCGCGATTCCACCGTGCACCTGGCCCTCGAGCAGCATCGGGTTGAGCACCTTGCCCGCGTCGTCGCACGCCACATGACGGAGGAGTCGCACCTGGCCGGTGTCCGTGTCGACCTCGACGACCGCGATGTGGGCGCCGAACGGGAAGGTCGGGCTCGGTGCGGTGAACACCGCCGGGAGGTCGAGCGGGTTGCCCTGCTGGTTCGCCGCGACCGAGAGCTCGCCCCACGTCTTCGCGCTGGCGGGGGTGCCCGCCACGTGGAAAACACCCGCGCCCTTGTCGAGCACGAGGTCGTCCGGGTTCGCCTCGAGCATCTGGGCCGCGACCTCACGCGCCCGAGCAACGAGGTCGATCGACGCCTGCTGCACGGCGGCACCGCCCTGCTGCAGCGACCGCGAGCCCATGGTGCCACCGCCTGCGGGCACGAGATCGGTGTCGCCGTGGATCACCTCGATGAGGTCCATCGGGATGCCGGTCTCCTCGTGGGCGATCATCGACCAGGCCGTCGCGTGGCCCTGCCCGTGCGGCGAGGTGCCGGTGTAGACGGTCGCGCCCCCATCGTGGTGCACGACGATGCGCGCGTGCTCGAACGGAGGCGGGGCGCCGCCGGTGATCTCGACGTACACCGACACGCCGATGCCGAGCTGCTTCGGGCCGCCCGCAGCACGGCGCGACGCCTGCTCCGCCGCGGAGCGCCGAGTAGTCGGCAGCCGCGAGGACCCTGTCGAGTGCGCCTTCGTAGTCGCCGATGTCGTAGGTCGCGCCAGAGACCGTCGTGTAGGGCCACGACTCGTTCGGGATCAGGTTCTTGCGCCGCACCTCGACCGGATCCATGCCGATCTCGGCGGCGTACACGTCGAGGATGCGCTCCATCGCCGCGGTGGCCTCGGGACGCCCGGCACCGCGGTACGCGACGATCGGCGTCGAGTTCGTGAGGACCGCCTTCGTCGTGCACTCGAACTTGGGCACCGTGTAGACGGCTGAGCCCATCATCTTCGTCATGAAGAGCGGGAGGATCGCGCCGATCTCGGGGTAACCGCCCGAGTCCTGGAGGATCTCGAGCCGGTACGCCTGGACCTTCCCGTCGCGAGTGCCGCCGATCGTCACCTCCTGGAACTGCCCGCGGCCGTGGCCGAGCATCTGCATGCTCTCAGTGCGGCTCTCGAGCCAGCGCACCGGGCGGCCCACATCCTTCGCGAGCGCGCCGAGCAGCAGCTCCTCGGGGTACGCGCCGATCTTCGCCCCGAAGCCACCGCCGACGTCAGGAGCGATGACGCGCACCTGACCCGCATCGAGACCGTTCGCGGCTTGGATCGCGTCGCGGGCACCCTGCGCGTGCTGCGTGCTCGACCACTGCACGAGCCGGCCGTCGACCCACGCGGCGGCGCCCGACCGCACCTCGAGCGGGCACGGCGCGACGCGCTGGTTCACGATGCGCTGCGTGACGACGACCTCACATCCGTCGAAGAAGTCCGCCGTCGGAGGCTGCTCACCCATGATCGCCCCGTCGATGACGACGTTCGTTCCGACGTCCTCGAAGAGCAACGTCGAGCCGTCGCGCGACTCGAACACGTCGACGACCGCGGGGAGCACCTCGTAGTCGATCAGCACCCGCTCAGCCGCGTCCTCGCCCTGATACGGATGCTCGGTCACGATCGCGACGATCGGCTCGCCGACGAACCGCACCTTGTCGGTGGCGAGCGACGTGCGCAGCATCGCCTGGTTCAAAAGCGGCAGCCCGTAAGGCGCGGGTGTCAGGCCGAGGTCGGCAGCCGTGAACACCCCGAGCACGCCGGGGGCCTGCTTCGCGTCGTCGGTCTCGATGGACACGATGCGGGCGTGCGCGACGGTCGATCGCACGAACGTGACCCAACCCGCGCCTTGGAGCATCGGGTCGCGGAGGTCCGCGGCGTAGACACCACCGGTCGTGAGGAACTTCGGGTCTTCCTTACGCAGCACACGCGTGCCGAGGATGCTCATAGGCCGGTGACCATACCGGCTGGTCAACCAGGCGCCGGGCTCCCCAACAGCTTGCGGATGAGGTCGAAGGGGAACCCCGGTGGCAAGTCGGTGAGCGGAGGCGCGGGCAAGATCGCGAAGGCTTTCTCGCCGGGTCGCACGAGGTCGAACTGGTCGCGAGCGATGCGCTCGATCTCCGCATCGGTGTCGAGCGCGGTCACCCTGGCCGACAGCGCATCGTTCTGCTGCTGCAGCACCTGCAGCTGGTGCTCGGTGCGCTCGGTCTCGGCGCGTTGCGCGAGGTACGTCCGCGTCGGGAAGACGAACACGAAGAGCGCGGCGACGAGCAGTCCCGTCACGAGGATCGGCCAGATCGCGCGCCGCACCCGCGCCGGGCGCCGTTCGCTGACCTCGAAGTCGAAGGGCTCGGGACGCTCGGGATGCAGGCGCTGGCGCAGCCCTGGATCGATGATGCGCTCGGGATCGACGACCGGCACCGGTCGTGAGGTCGGATGACGATGTCGGGCCGCGTGCTGCTCTCCGGCAACGAGGTGCTTGCGCTCGCGCCGGCCGATCTTCGTGTCGGGCGAGATGACGAGGAGGCCGTTCAGCGCCGAGGTGGCCTCGGTGTCATCTCGCGGGCCGCCCAGCAAGGGGTCGACCGGTCCGGTCCCCCGCGGCGGGCTCATCGCGCGCGTCCGCGGCGCGAGCGCGTCGCGGCCGAGGTAGGCAGCCGACTCGCCGAGGTCTTCCTCGATGCGCAGCAGCTGGTTGTACTTCGCCGTGCGATCGGAGCGTGCCGGCGCTCCGGTCTTGATCTGCCCGCAGTTCGTCGCGACCGCGAGGTCGGCGATCGTCGTGTCTTCGGTCTCGCCCGAGCGGTGCGACATCACGCTCGAGTAGCTCGACCGCGTCGCGAGCGCGACCGTCTCGAGCGTCTCGGTGAGCGTGCCGATCTGGTTGACCTTGATGAGGACCGAGTTCGCGACCTGCCGCTCGATCCCCATCTCGAGCCGCTCGGTGTTCGTGACGAACAGGTCGTCGCCGACGAGCTGCACGCGGTCGCCCACCGCGTCGGTGAGCGCACGCCAGCCCTCCCAGTCGTCCTCGGCCATGCCGTCCTCGATCGAGACGATCGGATAGCGGTCGACCCAGCTCGGCCCAGATCTCGGCGAGCTCGCCTGGCCGCAGGCTGCGCCCCTCCCCCTTCAGCTCGTAGGAGCCGTCGCGGTAGAGCTCGGATGTCGCGGGGTCGAGGGCGATCGCGATCTCGGTGCCGAGCGCGTAGCCCGCCCGCTCGATCGCCTCGACCAGCAGGCGCACCGCGTCCTCGTTCGCGGCGAGGTCGGGGGCGAAGCCCCCCTCGTCACCGACGAGCGTCGACAGGCCCCGCTCGTGGAGCAGGCTCTTCAGCGCGTGGTAGGTCTCGACGCCCCAGCGCAGCCCCTCGGTGTACGACGCCGCGCCGACCGGCATGATCATGAACTCCTGGAAGTCCACGGTGTTGTCCGCGTGCACGCCGCCATTGAGCACGTTCATCATCGGCACCGGCAGCACGTGCGCGTTCGCCCCGCCGACGTAGCGATAGAGCGGCAGCCCGAGCTCGTCGGCCCCGGCCTTGGCCACCGCGAGGGAGACGCCGAGGATCGCGTTGGCTCCCAGACGAGCCTTGTTCTCGGTGCCGTCGAGGTCGATGAGCGTCGTGTCGATGGCCCGCTGGTCGAGCGCTTCGAGCTCGAGGACCGCGTCGCGGATCTCGCCGTTGACGTTCCCGACCGCGGCCTCGACGCCCTTGCCGCCGAAGCGGGCGCCGCCGTCGCGCAGCTCGACCGCCTCGTGCTCGCCGGTCGACGCCCCGGACGGCACGATGGCTCGTCCGCGCGCACCGGTCGCGAGCACGACCTCGACCTCGACGGTGGGGTTGCCGCGCGAATCGAGGACCTCGCGGCCGACCACGTGCTCGATCTCACTCATGCGACTGCCTCGCCAGCGTCCGGCTCCGCCCGTACTTGCTGGTGTTGCTGGTGTTGCTTGTGTTGGCAGTGAGGATACGCCAGGTTCAGCGCTTGGCTTGATCCCACAGGGCGTCGAGCTCGGCGAGGGTCATGGTCGACAGGTCTCGTCCCTGGGCGCCGGCCCGCGCCTCGACCTGCTCGAAGCGGGTGCGGAACTTCGCGCTCGCGCCCCGAAGCGCAGTTTCGGGGTCGATGTCGAGGTGCCGGGCGACGTTCACGACCGCGAACAGCAGGTCGCCGAGCTCGTCCTCGATGTCACCATCGATCGCCGACGCGATGGCCGCCTGCAGCTCGTCGAGCTCCTCGCTGATCTTGGGGAGGGCGCCGTCGACGTCGTCCCAGTCGAACCCGACCGAGGCGGCCTTGCGCTGGATCTTGTGCGCATAGAGCAGCGCGGGGAGATCGCCGGGCACGCCCTCCATCACGCTCGAGCGACCTTTCTCGGCCTTCTTGATCTGCTCCCAGTTGACGAGCACCTGCTCGGCGGTGTCGGCCTCGACCGAGCCGAACACGTGGGGATGGCGGTGCACGAGCTTGTCGTGGATCACCCGCGCGACGTCCGCCAACGTGAACCAACCCTCCTCCGCGGCGAGCGTCGCGTGGAAGAAGACCTGGAACAGCAGGTCGCCGAGCTCCTCCTCGAGATGGCCGATCGAGTCGGGCGACCCGTCGAGCGCGTCGATCGCTTCGAGCGTCTCGTAGGTCTCCTCGAGGAGATGGCGGGTGAGCGTGCGATGCGTCTGCTCGCGATCCCACGGGCAGTCACGACGGAGGGTGCGCACGAGCTCCGCGAACCTCACGAGCTCGGCTCGCGACCGGCGCGTGCAACGTGGGGATCCACAGCGCGGTGAGGTGGTCGGGCGTGAACGACCGGTCGAGCTCGTCCCACGCGACCTCCCACACCTGCTCGTCGGACAGGCCGAGGTGGTGGAGCACCACGACCGAGCGCGGCTCGTCGTCCTCGATCGAGAGCTTGATGTCGGACAGGACGTGGGGGGTGTCGCATTGCGCGACGACGAGCGGACCGCGCTCCCCTGCAGCCTCGACCGAGAACCGCTGCCCGTCGACGAGGCGCACTCCGGCCGCGAGAGGGTCGATCCCGAGCCGGCTCCAGACGAGGTCGAGGAACGACAGCGCGGGGACGACGTCGACCACGACCCGGTCGTCGGCTCGCAGCAGCTCGACCGTGCGCTCGGCGACGAGCGGCGAGCCGGGAACCGCGTAGAGCACCTCACCCTGGTCGCTCGCCGCCTCGATCAGCGCGTCGACGATGCGGGCGTAGACCGCGTCGAGGGATGCCTCGCGCTCATAGACCTCGTCGAAGCTCGTCGCGTCGCCGACGATCGAAGCCGACGGATGACGAGTCGTGCGGATGAAGCGCCGGCCGACGCGGGCGATCTCGGCGATGGCCTGTTGCGTCACCAGCTCGGGCCCGGCCGGGCCGAGCCCGACGATGACGACCCGGCCGCGACCCAACGTGCTACCCGCCAGTGGTGGGCGTTGCCGCCGTAGTCGCCGTCGCCCCTGTCGCTGCGGTCGTGGCCGTCGAGTTCTGGAGGTTCGCGAAGTTGGCCGGCACGACTGCGTTCAGCGACGGGTTCCATGTGCCGAAGCGAGGGTCGATCGAGACCTTCGCCTTGGTGAGGCTGCCGTTCAGCACGGTGTTGAACTTGTCGTTCGAGTCGTTGAAGATCTTCTGCAGCACCTGCGGCTTCGCGTCCTTGAAGGCGGGCGCCTTCGTGTCGGTGACCTTGATGACGTGGTAGCCGAACTGCGTCTGCACGGGCTTCGACACCGTGCCGACCGGCGTGGCGAAGAGCGCGTCCTCGAACTCCTTCACGGTGACTCCGCGGGCGAGGCAGCCGAGGTCGCCGCCGTTCGGAGCACTGCCGCTGTCGATCGAGACCTCTTTGGCGACCGTCCCGAAGTCCTCACCGGCGGCGAGGCGCTTCTCGACCGCGTCCGCTTCCTCCTGCGTGTTCACGAGGATGTGGCTCGCGCACACCTCGGCGAACTGCGAGGGGTCGGCGTCGAAGACCTTCTGGAGTGCTGCGTCGTCGAGCGCCGAGCCGGCGATGTTGGCGCGGAGCGTGAAGATCTGCGCGTTCTGGTCGACGAGCCGCTGCTGGAACGAGGCGGGGAAGCCCTTGAAGGCGTCGAGCCCGAGCTGGGCCTGGACGTCGTCGCGAGCAGCCGACTCGATCTCGGGCGTCACCTTGGCGCCGCGCGCCTCGTTCTCCTGCTTGGCCACCATCACGACGATCTCGCGCTGCAGCGCCTGGCGGGCGAAGTCGGCCGACACGGTGTCGCTGCCGTTGCCCGTGACCGAGGCCTGGCCGCTCTGCGAGACCCTCGCGATGAAGGCGGGGTTGTCGGCGAACTGGTGGAGCGAGTCGGTGAACGACGCCCTGTCGATCGAGTCGCCGTTCACGGTTGCGGCGCTCGGATTGACCGTCGAGCACGCGGACCCGACGAACGCGCCCGCGACGAGGACAGACGCGAGAGCCAGGACCTTGGAAGTCACGACTTTGGAGCGAAGAAGCACGGCGAGCGAGCCTATCGGCGGGCCTTCACGGGCTCTCGTCAGGCGGCCGCAGCTCGCGTAGGAAGTCGACGACCATCGATGGCAAGTCGCCCTTCCGCGGCACCCGCAGCTGCATCTCGCCGAGGTCGGGCTTGTACACGCCGTCGCGCGCGAGCCGGCGGAAGCGAACCTCCTCACTCGCCTTGAGGGTGATCGGCGTGAGGCGCACCATGCCGCGAGCGACGCCGACCTCGCGGATGCCGAGGCGATGGCACTCGGCGCGCAGCCGCCCGACCGCGAGCAGCGCCTCGGCGGGAGGCGGCGGAGGCCCGTAGCGGTCGCTCCACTCGGCCTTGATGTCGGCGATCTCGGCCTCGGTGGTGACGGTCGCCAGGCGTCGATACGCCTCGAGCCGCAGCTCCTCACGTCCCACATACGAGGACGGAAGGTGAGCGTCGACCGGGAGGTCGAGCTTCACCTCGGCCGGCTCGCGCAGCTCCTCCCCCTTCAGCTCGGCGACCGCCTCGGTGACCATCTGGCAGTAGAGGTCGTAGCCCACCGCCGCGATGTGGCCGCTCTGGTTCTCGCCCAGCAGGTTGCCGGCGCCGCGGATCTCGAGGTCGCGCATCGCGATCTTGAACCCCGAGCCGAGCTCCGTCGCCTCGCCGATCGTGCGCAGGCGCTCGTACGCGTCCTCGCTGAGCACCCGGTCGACGGGATGGAAGAGGTACGCGTACGCCCGCTGCCCGGCACGGCCGACCCGGCCGCGCAGCTGATGGAGCTGGCCGAGGCCGAGCATGTCGGCGCGATCGACGACGAGCGTGTTGACCGTCGGCATGTCGATGCCCGACTCGATGATCGTCGTGCAGACGAGCACGTCGAACTGGCCCTCCCAGAAGTCGACGACCGTCTGCTCGAGCGTGCCTTCGTCCATCTGTCCGTGCGCGACTGTCGACCCGCGCCTCGGGCACGAGGTCGCGGATCTCGGCCGCGACCTCCTCGATGTCCTGCACCCGGTTGTGCACGAAGAACACCTGGCCCTCGCGGAGCAGCTCGCGGCGGATCGCCTCGGCGACGGCACGGTCGTCGTACTCGCCGACGTAGGTGAGGATCGGCTGGCGATCAGCGGGCGGCGTGTTCAGCAACGTCAGGTCGCGGATGCCGGTGAGGCTCATCTCGAGCGTGCGTGGGATCGGCGTCGCGGTGAGCGTCAGCACGTCGACATCGGTCTTCAGCTTCTTCATCGCCTCCTTGTGACTGACGCCGAAGCGCTGCTCCTCGTCGACGACGAGCAGGCCGAGCCGCTTGAATTGCACGTCCTCGGACAGCAGTCGATGGGTGCCGATCACGATGTCGACCTCGCCGGTCGCGACGCCGTCGACGACGCGCTTGGCCTGGCCCGGCGTGAGGAAGCGGGAGAGCACCTCGACCCGGATCGGGTACGCGGCCATGCGATCGCCGAACGTCGCGAAGTGCTGTTGCGCGAGCAGCGTCGTGGGCACGAGCACGCCGACCTGCATGCCGTCCTGCACCGCCTTGAAGGCGGCACGGATCGCGACCTCGGTCTTGCCGAAGCCGACATCGCCGCACACGAGGCGATCCATCGGCGCGTCGTGCTCCATGTCGGCCTTCACGTCGGCGATCGCCTTCAGCTGATCGGGCGTCTCGACGTACGGAAACGCCTCCTCCATCTCGTGCTGCCACGGCGTGTCGGGGCCGAACGCATGACCCGGTGAGGTCACCCGCCGCTGGTACAGCACGACGAGCTCCTGCGCGATCTCGCGCACCGCGGCCTTGACGCGCGCCTTCGTGCGGGCGAAGTCGCTGCCGCCGAGGCGATGCAGCGCCGGCGCGTCGCCACCGGTGTAGTGGCGCACCGCGTCGATCTGGTCGCTCGGGATGTACAGCCTGTCGCCGCCCTTGTACTCGAGCAGCAGGTAGTCGCGGTCGACGCCGTCGAGCGTGCGCGTGACCATCCCGCCGTAGCGACCGACGCCGTGGGTGTGGTGCACGACGTAGTCGCCGGGCTTGAGGTCCTCGAAGAACGAGGCGGAGTCGCGACGCTGCGGCCTCGGCCTGCGGTGGGCGCGGCGACGACCGGTGAGGTCGGCCTCGGTGATGACCGCGAGGCGGACGGCGGGCAGGACGAAGCCGTGGTCGAGCGGAGCGACGACGATGCGGCCGCCCGGGCGCGTGAGGTCGGTGTCGCCGTTGACGTCGATCACGAGGTCGAGCCCGACCGACAGCAGCAGCTCGTGCATCCGGTGAGCCGAGCCTTCGGTGTCGGCCGCGACGATGATGCGATGACGCTCCCCGAGCAGCTCGGCGATGCGCCGGCCGAGTCCTTCGCCGTCTCCGACGACCGGTCCCCATCCCGTCGCCTCGACGACCGCGGTCTCGGGGCGGTCGGCCATCGGGAGGAAGGTCCACGCGCCCGCCGGGCGTGTTCGCGAGCAGGTCGTCGAAGGGCGCGTGCAGGCGCGGGAACTCGGTGCCCTCCGCTCCCCATGTCTTGCTCAGGCTCGCTGGCGAGGTCGGCCTCCTCGGCGAGGATCTCGCTGGCGCGGTCGCGCATGCGGCGGGGCTCGACGAGCACGACCTGCGAGGCAGCGTCGAGGAGGTCGACGAGCGTGTGCTCGCCGGGGGTGAGCCACGGCATCCACGACTCCATGCCGTCGAACACGAGGCCCTCGGCGAGACGCTCCCACTGCTCACGACCCCAGGGCTCGGCACCGACGAGGGCCGCGGCGCGGGCGCGCACCTCGTCGGTCGGCAGCAGCTCGCGCGCGGGGAAGATCTCGACCTCGGCGAGGTCGGCCGTCGAGCGCTGGTCGTGCACGCTGAACTCGGAGAGCCGGTCGACCTCGTCGCCCCACAGGTCGACGCGCACCGGCACGTCCGCGGTCGAGGGGAACACGTCGACGATCGAGCCTCTGAGCGAGACCTCACCGCGATGCTCGACGAGGTACTCCCGCCGATAACCGAGCTTCACGAGCTCGGCGACCAGCTCGGCCGGGTCGACCTGCTGACCGGTCGTGATCGTCACCGGCTCGACGTCTTCGACGTGAGGGCCGAGCCGTTGCGACAGCGCTCGCACGCCGGCGACGACGAACCGAGGCGCCCGCTCGGGCTTGCGCAGCCGCCACATCACTCGCAGGCGTCGTCCCATCGTCTCGACGCCAGGGCTCACCCGCTCGAACGGCAACGTCTCCCACGCCGGGAACAGCTCGACCTCGTCGGCGGGCAGGTACGCGCGCAGGTCGTTGGCGACGAGCTCGGCCGACGTGCTCGTCGGGAGCAGCACGAGGAACGTCCGCTGGCTCGACAGCGCGGCCAGGCCGGCGAGCGTGATCGTGCGGGCCGCCTCGGGGATCGCCACGGTCGCCGCCCTGCGCCCGAGCAGGTGCGCGACGGCTCGCTCCTCGCGCAACAGCGGGGGGAGGTCAGCCAGACGCATTTCTTCGAGGGTAGCGAGCGAACACCCAAGAGCGTTTGCTCACTCGACCGTCGTATACGCGCGTCCAGTGAGCAAACGGTGGCGGCCCGGGAAGGCGCGGGGAAGCCACCGGGTGAATGATGGGGCGGTGGGCGCAGCCGATGCATTGAAGTCCTGGGGCACCTTCGACAGAGACAACCCGTTCCCCCTCTTCGCCGAGGTGCGGGAGCAGGGCCCCGTGCACGCGATCACGCTGGCCGACGGGCACGCGGCGTGGCTGGTCGTCGGGTACGACGAGGCGAAGCTCATGCTGAACGACACGCGGCTGTCGAAGGACATGCAGGCCGCGTTCGCGAGCGGCGGCGAGGTGCTCGCGGAGGGGCTCCCGGGCAAGGACTTCGCCCGGCACATGCTCGCGGTCGATCCTCCCGATCACACCCGGCTGCGCCGCCTGGTCGCGTCGGCGTTCTCGTTGCGGCGCGTCGAAGGGCTCGAGCCCCGCATCCGCGAGATCATCGCCGACCTCCTCGACGACCTCGCCGGCCAAGGGCCCCGACGCGACCGTCGACCTCGTGCCGAACTTCGCGTTCCCGTTGCCGTTCACCGTGATCTGCGAGCTGCTCGGTGTGCCCGAGCCCGATCGCGAGCCGTTCGGCAATGCGCTGATCGCGCTGCTCTCCCCGACCGACACGCCCGAGCAGTACGCCAAGGCGAAGGTCGGCTCAGACGGGGTCGTGGCGCACCTCAACAAGCTCGTCGACACCAAGGCGGAGCATCCCGGCGACGATCTCGTGACCGCGCTGATCCAGGCGCGGGACGGCGACGAGCGACTCGATCACGGCGAGCTGCTGTCGACGCTCCTCCAGCTGATCGTCGCCGGCCACGACACGACGACGAGCCTGCTCGGCAACGGGGTCGTCGCGCTGCTGCGCAACCCCGAGCAGCTCGCGCTCGTGAAGGCCGATCCCTCGCGCGTCGCTGCGCTCGTCGAGGAGATCATGCGCTACGACGCGCCCGTCCCCCACTCGACGTTCCGCTACGCGGCGGAGGACGTGACGATCGGCGACGTCACGATCCCCGCGGGCGGGCAGGTGATCATCTCGCTCGCCGCTGCGAACCGCGACACCGCGCACTTCCACGATTCCGAGACGTTCGACCTCACCCGCCGCGACAACCGTCACCTCGCGTTCGGGCACGGCATCCACTTCTGCCTCGGCGCGCCACTCGCCCGGCTCGAAGGGAACATCGCGTTCACCACGCTGCTGCAGCGCTTCCCCGACATCCGTCTCGCGGTGCCGCCGGAGGACTTGCACTGGGGACACGGCGACGGACTCGTGCTGCGAGGCCTGAACGCGCTCGCCGGTGGTGCTCGGCCGGGACCGTCAGTTGTAGCGGTTCATCGCGACCGCGGCGCCCTCGCCGACGATCATCTCGACCGCGTCGGCGGCCTCCTGCACGACGACGTCGAATTCGGTGCGGTCCTTCTTCGAGGGCTTCTTCAGCACGTGATCCGCGCCCTGCTGCGCGCTCGGCGGCTTGCCGACACCCATGCGCACGCGGACGAAGTCATCGGTCTTCAGGTGCTGCACGATCGACTTGAGGCCGTTGTGCCCGGCGAGGCCCCCGCCGACCTTCACCCGCATGCGGCCGACGGGCAGGTCGAGCTCGTCGTGCACGATCACGACCTGCTGCGGACTCTTCGATGCTGTGCCGGCGCACGAGCTTCGCGACCGCTTCGCCCGAGAGGTTCATGTACGTCTGCGGGAACGCGAGCACCACGTGCTTCCCCGCGATCGTCACTTCCGCGCACAGCGACTTCTCCTTCGATCGCTTCAGCGTGGTGCCCCCGCGCTCAGCGAGAAGCGTGACGACTTCAGCACCGAGGTTGTGCCGGCTGCGCGCGAAGTCTTCGCCAGGGTTGCCGAGACCGACGACCAGGAAGTCGGCCGCCTTCCCGCGCCGCTCGGAGCCGCCGCGGCGGAACAGGGTGGGTCAGCCTTCGTCGCTGCCGGCGCTCTCCGCCGACCCGGCGGCACCCTCGCCGCCCTCGCCCTCGGCGCCTTCGGCCTCTTCGCCCTCGGCTGCCTCTTCCTCGATCGAAGCGCGCGTCGCCTCGGCGGTGACGAGCGGCGTCTCGGGGTCGAGCGGCGTGGTGACGCCCGCGGGCAGCGCGAGGTCGTGCACGCGGATCACGTCGCCGATGACCATCGCGGAGACGTCGATCGTGAACGACGGCGGGATGTCGCCGGGCTTTGCGATGACCGTGAGGTGATCGAGCGACTGGTCGACGAGGCCGTCGTTGCGGAGGACGTCGGTCGCCTCGCCCTCGAGGTGGATCGGCACCTCGACCTCGATCTCCTCGTCGCGGTTGATGCGGAGGAAGTCGACGTGGGTGACGACGCGCTTGATCGGGTCACGCTGCAGGTCGCGGACGATGGTGAGCTGCGGATCGCCGCCGACCTTCAGGGTGATCAGCGCGTTCTGGCCGGCCGGGCCCGAGAGCGCGACGCGGAGGTCGCGGCGCACGACGGTGACGCTCTGGGTGCCGGCGCCCTGCCCGTAGACGACCCCGGGGACCTTGTCCTCGTGACGGAGGCGGCGCGCCGCGGCTGAGCCGGTCTCGCGACCGAGGTCAGCAGTGAGGGTTACTTCGGACGAAGGCATAGCGCGCTCCTAGAGCGGTCGTGCGGGGGAACGAGCCAGTGTACGGACTCGGTCCCCGAAGCCGCCAGCCAGGCCTCTTACGATCCGCTTCAGTGGCCGTGCTGTTCGCGCTCCTGGCGGCGATCTGCTTCGCTCTCGGCCCGGTCCTTCAGCAGAAGGGCACGTTCGAGACCCAGGCCGGCCCGGCCGGCGACGAGCGCTTCTTCCGCAGGCTGGTCCAGCGGCCGGTCTGGCTCGCCGGCGCCGCGTGCCAGGCCGCGGGGTGGGTGCTCCAGGCCGTCGCACTGAACTTGGGCTCGCTGATCGTCGTGCAGGCGATCACGACGCTGAGCCTCGTGATCGCGCTGCCGCTCGGCCATCGCATCACGTCTCAGCGCATCACGACCCGGGTTTGGATCGGTGCCGCTGCCGTCGTCGTCGGGATCGTCGCGTTCGTCGCGGCGGGCAGTCCCTCGAAGGGGGTCGAGCATCCGAGCGCGACGGCATGGTGGACCGCGGGGATCGTGATCCTCGCCATCGTGGGCGTCGGCTACGCCGCGGCGCGGTCGAGCACGGGCGCGCTCGCGGCCGTGCTGTTCGGCGCGTCTGCAGGCGTGTGCTTCGGGATGCAGTCCGCGGTGACGAAGGAGTTCACGACCGTCGTCGGCTCGGGCCTCGCCGCGATCCTCTCGAGCTGGACCACATGGGCACTCCTCGCGACCGCGCTCGTCGGCTTCGTGCTGCAGCAGTCCGCGTTGAAGTCGGGAGTGCTGGCGCCCGCGCTCGCGTCGAGCAACGCGCTCACGTTGCTGACGAGCGTGATCCTCGGCTTCACCGTCTACGAGGAGACGGTGGAAGCAGGCGCTCGTCGGGGCCTCGCCTTGGTCGGCCTCGGGATCGCGCTGGCCGGCGTCGCCGCACTCGCCGCGGCGCCCGCAGCCGATGAAGCCGTCAGGCCTGGTTCTCGCCCCCGAAGATCTCACTGACCGACGTGTCCTCGAACACCGCGTCGAGCGCGGCAGCGATGATCTTCGCGATCGAGAGCACCTCGATCTTGTCGATCTGCTTCTCGGACGGCAGCGGCACGGTGTTGGTGATGACCACACGGCCGATGGGCGCATTCTTCAGACGGTCGATCGCCGGGCCGGACAAGACCCCGTGCGTCGCCATCGCCCAGACGTCCGCGGCGCCGTGCTCGATGAGGCACTCGGCCGCCGCTACGAGGGTGGCGGCCGTGTCGACCATGTCGTCGACGATGACGCAGTGCCGACCCTCGACGTCACCGATGACCTCGCGCGCCGACCGCGACGTTGGCCATGCCCTTCGGGCGCGTCTTGTAGATGAACGCGAGGTCGGCGTCGAGGTGCTGGGCGAAGCGCTCCGCGACCTTGATGCGGCCCGAGTCGGGCGACACGATCACGAGGTCGTCGCTCGGCGTTTTCCCGCAGGTAGTCGAGGAGCACCGGCGCAGCCATCAGATGGTCGACCGGACCGTCGAAGAAGCCTTGGATCTGACCGGAGTGCAGATCGACCGAGATCATGCGCTTGGCACCCGCAGCCTTGAACATGTCGGCGATGAGCTTGGCGGTGATCGGCTCGCGGCCTTCGGCCTTGCGATCCTGACGCGCGTATCCGTAGAACGGGCACACCGCGGTGATGCGCTTCGCCGAGGCGCGGTGGGCAGCGTCGATCATGATCAGCTGCTCCATGATCGCGTCGTTGATCGACATCTCGGACGTGCCGGCGTGCGTCTGCATGATGAACACGTCGCAGCCACGCACCGACTCGGCGAACCGGGGGCGCATCTCGCCGTTCGCGAAGTCCTGCACGTTCGGATTGCCGAGCTCGACTCCGAGGTGCTCCGCGATCTCCTCGGCGAGCGCCAAGTGAGCGCGTCCCGAGTAGAGGACGAACCGCTTCTTGGTGACGAGCTCCATCGATCCTCCTACCCCCGACGTACCCCGAATCAGGATTCGTCGCTCCGAGGAGCAGTGTAGAAGGCACCCGTACGGGTTCCGGAAGCAAGCTCCGCGCCGGGGTCGAGGGCAGCGAACGGGCCCACCACGCAGTCGGCGCCGATCACGGCGTTGCGAGCGACCGTGTTCGCGACGACGGCGCCCGGCCCGACCTTCGTGTCGACGAGTCGGGTGGACGGCCCGATCTCGGCACCAGGGCCGATCGTCGTGACGCCTTGCAGGATCGTGCCCGGGAAAAGCGTGACGTCGGGCGAGAGATCGACGGTCACGTCGACATAGGTCTGCGCCGGATCGACCATCGTCACGCCGGCGGCCAGCCAATCGCGGTTCGTGCGAGCTCGCAGCTCAGCCTCGGCCTGGGCGAGCTGCACCCGGTCGTTCACGCCCTGCACCTCGACCGCGTCGGCGATCACGTACGAGCCGACGGGATACCCCGCGTCGTGCAGCACCGACACGACGTCGGTCAGGTAGTACTCGCCCTGGCTGTTCTCGGGGCTCAGCCGCCGGAGCGCCGGCGCGAGCAGATCGCGGCGGAAGCAGTAGATCGAGGTGTTCACCTCGTCGATCTCGCGCTCCTCGGGTGTCGCGTCGCCGTGCTCGACGACACGGGCCACGTTGCCGTTGCGGTCGCGGCTCACGCGTCCATATCCGCTCGGATCGGCCAGTCGAGCCGTGAGCAGCGTCGCGGCCGCACCGCTCTCGCGGTGCTGCGCGACGAGCGCGGCGACCGTCTCACAGCGGAGCAACGGCGTGTCGCCCGGCAGCACGAGCAGATCGCCCGACTCGTCGAGGTCGTCATCGATGAAACCTGTCATCCCGACAAGCACGGCGTCGCCGGTGCCGCGCTGCACGAACTGCTCGACGAACCCGATGCGAAGCGCGGACGACCCGAGCTCTTGCACCTTCTTCGTGACAGCTTCGGCGCCGTGACCGACGACCACCACAGTGCGATCGATGTCGCAGCCCTTGAGTGCGCTCAGCACGTGGAGGAGCATCGGCCGCCCGCACAGCAGATGGAGGGGCTTCGGTCGCGCGGATCTCATCCGAGTGCCTTCACCGGCTGCGAGCACCATGGCCGACAGCGTCATGGTGTTGTTCTACCAACGACAGCGTGAACGGCAAGCGTCATATGGTGAATCGTCATGCATTCGTCTCGTGACCGGTTCCCAGGACTCGACGAGTGGGTCCGCCTCGACGGACCTGCAGGAACGCTGCCCGTGGACACGTCGATCGACGCGATGCACGCGTATCTGACCAGTTCAGCGCCTGCGAACACCGGCGGCGCGTTCGCCGCGAGCCGTGAGACCACCGCGTTGGTGGACGAAGTGCGCGAGCAGGTGGGCGCGCTTCTCGGCGCACACGGCTCGCAGGTCATCTTCGGGCCGAGCGCGACAGCGCTCGTGTTCGCGTACACGCGGGCGCTGGCGCGCACATGGAGCGGTTCCGAGCGCATCATCTGCACGCAGCTCGACCACGACTCGAACGTGACTCCATGGGTCGAAGCCGCGCGCGACGCTGGCGCGACGGTCACGTCGCTCCCGGTCGACCCGAACGACGGCACGCTCGACCTCGCGGATCTCGAGCGCGAGCTCCATGCAGGCGGCGTCGCGTGGGTCGCGATCACCGGCGCGTCGAACCTCACGGGATGGGCGCCCGACCTGCGCGCCGCGCTCGATCTCACCCACGCGGCGGGCGCTCGAATCCACGTCGATGCAGTCGCGCGCGCACCCCACCTCCCGATCGACGTCAACGGATGGGGCCTCGACTCGCTCGTGACGTCGCCCTACAAGTGGTACGGCCCGCACGCCGGCATCCTCGTGCTGCAGCCCGAGCTCCTTCACGGTGTCGAGCCCTACCGTGTGCGGCCCGCCGACTACGACGGACCCGACCGGTGGGAGACGGGCACGAAGTCGTTCGAGGCGATCGCCGGCATCGGCGGCGCCGCGTCATTCATGGCCGAGACGACGTGGGCCGATGTGATGGCGGCGGAGGGCGAGCTGCTCGAGCGGCTCGAGACCGGGCTCAGGGCGATTCCCGGTGTCGCCGTGCATGCTCCGACGTCAGCGGAAGGCCGCGCGCCGACGACCGTCTTCAACTTGGAGGGCCGGGAGCCCGAGTCGGTCGCAACCGAGCTCGCCGCTCGCAAGATCGCTGTCTGGAGCGGCGACAACTACGCCTGCGAGCTCATCGACGCGATGGGGTTGCGGGCCCGGGGCGGTGCCGTGCGAGCCGGAGTGGTGCGCTACACGACCGCCGACGACATCGACGCCCTCCTCGCCGCGGTGCGCGACCTCGCCTGAAGTCGAGTCCCACCGCGCCCAAATGGGCGCGCTCATCCGCAAGTTCGGCGTAACTGTGGCGCCAGCGCGCGGAACTGCGCTCCCGGATGCCACAGTTCCTGTGATGTCGACCCCGGACGAGGACGCCTACTGGCGGAGGCACTCCGGGATCGCGGGCCGGTGGACGTCGACGGAACGCGGGCGGCGAGGCTGCACGTTCCTGCTGATCGCCGGAGTCGTGCTCATGGTCCTGTTGCTGGTGCTCGTCCCGTTGCTCGCGGTCATCTGAGGCCGTGTTCGAAGGCGTAGGCGGTGGCGGCCGAGCGAGAGGTGACACCGGTCTTCGTGAAGATGTTGGACAGGTGGCGGGCGACCGTGCGCTCACTCAACGAGAGCGCGGTTGCGATGTCCTTGTTCGAACGACCGGAGGCGACGAGCCGCAACACCTCGGCCTCGCGGTTCGTGAGCCCGTCGGGCAGCGCGGGCGGGCGCCGGAGGTCGTCGATGAAGCGAGTATCGAGCGTCGCGCCGAGATGATCGAAGATCGCCTGGGCAGCAGCGAGTGAGGCGACGGCTCCGTCTTCGTCGCCCGCGACGCGGCACGCCTGGCTGAGCAAGAGCCGCGCCGTCGCCACCTCGTACGGGACGTCGAGCTCCTGCCAGCGCTCGAGCGCGCGTCGCAGCACACCGCACGCCGCGTTCGCATCGCCGGTCGCGAGGGCGACACGCCCTTGCGCGGACGCGGCCTCCGCGAGGAGGGCGGGGCTCTCGAAGTCCGCTGCGATCGCCGCCAGCTCGGTCACCGCCTCGTTCGCAGCGTCGAACTCGCCGCACGCGACGGCGATCTGCACGCGCGCGGGAAGCAGGCGCGCGCGTGCGAGTCGGTTCCACGGCTCCGCATCGAGTGCCTGCGTGATGATCGCCGTGGCTGCGGCGCGCTGCCCCTGCGCCAACGGACGAGCGCGAGCCCTGGTTGCGGACGTCCCGACAGCGCCTCGGCCTCACGAAACGCGCTCTCCGCGCCCGCCAAGTCTCCGAAGCGGCGGCGGAGCTCTCCGAGCTCGACATAGCCAGCCGACGCGTGCACAGGACTCATCTCCGCGGAGCTCGGCACATGCGCGCGTGACCTCCTGCTCGGCGCGCGTCCAGTCGCCCCGCGACTGCAAGCGCCCACGCGTGATGCACCCGGCACACCCCGGGGAAGAAGACCGTGTGGGGATGCCCTTCGGTCCACCGAGTCGTCGCCTCGGTCCACTCAGCCGCGCGTCGGTAGTCGCCGACCTGCTCGCAGGCGCTGATGAGGCTGCAGTACACCTTGCCCGTCGAGTAGGGGCTGAGACGTCCCTCGACCGCGAGCAGCATCGCCTCGTCGAGCTGCTCGAGGCCGTCGCGGGCCGCTGCCCGATCGATGAGGACGCGGCCGACCGCTTGCTGTGCTTCGGCCTCGAGGTCGGCGCTGCGCAGCTGGAGCGCGAGCTCGAGTGCGCCGCTGGCGTGGACGATCGCCTCTTCGAGCTCGCCCCGCCCGTGCATCACCTCGACCTCGCGGAGGACGAGGTTGCCGTACTCGACGCACGCTCGTTCGTCGTCGAGGCGCTGCCGTGCGCGGCGCAACCACGCACCGGCGATCGCTGGGCTGCGCCCTGAACACGTAGTGCTCGTAGAGCCACACGGCGCACTGCCCCGCGCGGCGGCTCGTCGCCTGCGGACTCGTAGATCGCGTAGGCCGCCTCACGCGAGGCGATGCAGTCGTCCATGCGGCCCAGCCACCACGCGGCGTCGGCCCTGACGTCGAGCCACGCGGCGTCGATCGCGTGCGTCGCCAGCCACCGCGTCGTCGACCGCGTGCGCTCGATACGCGGCGAGCCAGTCGTGGCGAGCCAGGGCGGCGCGGGCGTCGTCCAAGCTCACGCGGCCACGGTCAGCGGGATGGCACGAATTGCCCATCGGCCCCGCAGGCCGGAATGAGCGAATCGACCGATGCGGCACGCGGCCCGCGGGGCACACGATCACCCCCACACACGACTCACACCTCACCGGGGGATCCACATGACCACCGTCACCACACCCGACTACGAAGCCATCAAGACCCGCCAGCAAGGAACCTGGTCGTCCGGCGACTACGCCGTGATCGGCACGACGCTGCAGATCGTCGGCGAGACGCTGTGCGAGGCCGTCGACATCGCCGCGGGGGAGGACGTGCTCGACGTGGCCGCCGGCAACGGCAACGCGTCGCTCGCTGCCGCACGCCGCGGCGCCGATCGTCACCGCGTCGGACTACGTGCCTGCGCTTCTGAACGGCACCCTGGCCCGCGCGGCCGCCGAAGGCCTGACGATCGACGCGAAGGAGGCCGACGCCGAAGCGATGCCGTTCGCGGACGACGCGTTCGACGTGGTGCTCTCGACGTTCGGCGTGATGTTCACGCCCAACCAGGACCGCTCCGCGGCCGAGCTCGTGCGGGTGTGCCGTCCCGGGGGGCGCATCGGCCTCGCGAACTGGACGCCAGAAGGCTTCATCGGCCAGATGTTCAAGATCGTGGGCCGCTACGTCGCGCCGCCGGCCGGCATTCACTCGCCGCTCGAGTGGGGCACCGAGGCACGACTCACCGAGCTGCTCGGATCGCAGTGCTCCAAGGTGCAGATCCGGCGCAAGGAGTTCGTCTTCCGCTACCGCTCGGCGGAGGACTGGGTCGACACGTTCCGCGAGTTCTACGGGCCGACGTTGAAGGCATTCGGCGCGCTCGACGCGGCCGCGCAGAACGGCCTCGAGCAGGACCTCCTGATGTTGGCTCGCGAGCACAACACGAGCGATCGTCGGGCTGCGCGTGCCGAGCGAGTACGCCGAGGTCGTCGCGACCGTGTAGTTGAAATGTTGCGAGCTGGCGGGCCAGGGCTCGAACCTGGAACCTCCTGATCCAAAGTCAGGCGTTCTGCCAGTTGAACTACCCGCCACCACGGCGCGGCCACGGTACTCGCACGTGCGATTTCCACGGCTCGAAACGCACCACTACCGTGTGCGCAGCCATGGGATCGCTGATCAAGAAGCGCCGCAAGCGCATGCGCAAGAAGAAGCACAAGAAGATGCTCAAGCGCACGCGCTTCCAACGTCGCAAGTAGCGCATCACGACTCTCGTCTCCGACCGCTCCTCTCGAGAGGGGCGGTCGGTGCGCGTTTCGCCCGATCCGTTGACAGGCAGCCATATGGCTGCATATCCTCAAAGGCAGTCAGACAGCTGCCTTTTCCCGAGATCGTTCTATGGATGACGTCTTCAAGGCCCTCGCCGACCCCAGCCGCCGCCAGCTGCTCGATTCGCTGAACGCCCGCAACGGGCAGACCCTTCGCTCGCTGTGCGCGGACCTAGCGATGGCCCGCCAGTCGGTCAGCAAGCACCTCGCTGTGCTCGAGGCCGCCGGGCTGGTGGTCGTCCTCCGCAGCGGCAGGGAGAAGCTGCACTACCTCAACGCCGCGCCGATCAACGACATCGGTGAGCGGTGGATCAACCGTTACGACCGCGTCGACTCGCCTGCGTTCGTGTACCAGACCTACATCCGCACGACCCCCGAGCAGCTGTGGCGGGCGCTGACCGAGCCCGCGTTCACCGAGCGCTACTGGGGTGGCCTCGCGCTCGACACCGACTGGAAGGTCGGCTCGCCGATCTCGTGGCGCTTCGGTGGCGTCAGGGTCGACGACCCGGAACAAGTCGTCGTCGAGAGCGACCCCTATCGACGGCTCGCGTACTCGTGGCACACCTTCACGCCGAAGTGGGCAGTCGCGAGCGGAATCGACGAGGCGCTGAGGGCCGAGATCGCCGACGAGCGGCATTCGATCGTGACGTTCGAGATCGAAGACCTCGGTGAGATGGTGAAGCTCACCGTGCTGCACGGCAACTTCGAGGCGGGCAGCACCGTCGCAACGATGGTGCGCGACGGATGGCCCCGCGTGATGTCCGAGCTCAAGACCTTGCTCGAGACCGGCGACGCGCTCCCAGCTGTCAGCTGATCGTGCGTACGACCACGACGGTCGCGGGCGCGAGGGCGTCGGCCGCTTCGCGGTTGTTGCCCTCGACGAACCACGTCGACCCGCTGCCCGCGAGCATGGGGACTCGGCCTGTGACTCGTGCGATCCGATCGCGCCACGATGCGAGGCGAGGTTGCACCTTGATCGCCGCCGACTCCAGGTCGTTCGGCCCGAGCTCACGGACCGGGAGCGCGTCCCACACCCGATACACCTCGGCGGTCGAGACGCCGAAGGGCGGCGTGATGATCGTGTAGGTGCACGGAACGAACGGAAGCGGTTCGACCATCTCACCGATGCCCGTCACGCGGGCCCTTCCGCCGACCAGGCAGAACGGCACGTCGGCGCCGAGCGCCGCTGCGACCGCGACATCCTCGACGCCCGCCCACCGCAGGATTGCCGCGGCATCGCTCGATCCCCCCCCGAGACCCGCGCCCGCCGGGATGCGCTTCTCGACGCGCACGTGAGCGCGGCGTCCGACCGCTGCGAGTGCACGACGCACGAGGTTCGAGTCGTCGGCCACGATCCCCCCGGCCGCGGGACCGACGACCTCGAGCCCGTCACCCGCGCTGATCGTCAGCCGATCGGCGAGGTCGAGGCTCACCATCTCCGCGTCGAGGAGGTGATAGCCGTCGTCGCGCACACCGGTGATGCGGAGGCTGACCGTCAGCTTGGCCGGGGCGACGAGGACGTCAGCCACGCGGTGCAGCCTCGCGGGCCAGCCGCCCCCACGCGTCGACATCGAGCTCCTCCGCGCGCGCAGTGGGGGCGACGCCGGCAGCGTCGAGCTGCTCCACGGTCGCGACCCCGGCGAGCGCGCCCCGCAGCATCTTGCGGCGGTGACCGAAGCCTGCGCGCACGACCGAGAACAGCCACTCGGGATCGACGTCGGCGACCGCGGGCGACGAGCGGCGCACGATGCGCACGAGCGCGGACTCGACCTTCGGCTTCGGAAGGAAGACCGTCGCCGGCACTCTCCCGACGACCTCGGCCCGCGCCCAGTACGCGACCTTCACCGAGACCGCGCCGTAGCCCTCGTCACCGACACGCGCGGCCAAGCGCTCCCCGACCTCGCGCTGCACCATCACGAGCATCCGGGTGATCTGCGGGACGCTGTCCAACAGATCCGCGACGAGCGGAGTCGCGACGTTGTAGGGAAGGTTCGCGACCAAGCTCCAGTCGTCGTCGCCGAGCAGCTCGCGCCAATCGATCGTGAGCGCATCGGCTTCGACCACGCGCGACGCCAACCGGCTCGACCACCTCGCGCAGCACCGGCACGAGGCCGCGGTCGACCTCGACGGCGGTGACATCCGCGCCGGTCTCCGCGCAGCGCGAGCGTCAGCGACCCGAGGCCCGCTCCGATCTCGATCACTCGATCACCCGGACCGACCTCCGCAGAGCCGGGCGATGCGGCGCACCGTGTTGGGGTCGACCACGAAGTTCTGCCCGAGTGCACGGCTCGGGTGGAGTCCGTGCGCGGCCAGCAGCTCGGAGACGTCCCGTCCGCTGAGGGTCACCAGGTGATGCGGACGTTGATGATGCCCGCCCCGACCGGAGCGATCTCGACGAACTGCTCCTCGTCGAGGTCGATGATCGCGTTGCCATAGGGGCCGCGGTCCTTCACGATGCACCACGTCGACGCGCCCGTCTTCACGTTCACCACCGTCACGACGGTCCCCTTCGGCAAGGTGCGATGGGCGCAGGGACGCTCGCCCCATTGGGGATCGGTGTTGTCGTAGCGATGGAACGTGCCCCGCCCGTCCTGCACGTGCACCGCGATCGTCGTCTCGCCGGGATCCACCGGCGCGCTCGTCGCCGGCGCCGTCGCGGGCGGCGCGGTGTCGAGCACGGTCGTGGTCGGCAACGTCGTCGCGGTCGTCGTGGGCTTGGGCTTCGCGGTCGTCGTCGGCTTCGGCTTCACCGTGGTCGTCGGCTTCACCGTGGTCGTCGGCTTCGCCGTCGTCGCCGCGGACGTCGTTGCGACAGTTGCCACGACGGTGGCGCTCGTGGGCGGCGCCGGGGTCGGCCCGACCGTCTCGGCGAGCTCGATCACCCGGACCGGAGGGGTCGTGCTCGCGACCGAGCTCACGACCAGCGGTGAAGCGACGGCCGCTGAGGTCGTCGATCCTGACGCCGAGGCGACGTGGTCGTCAGCTCTTCCCGCCGCGCGACGCGAAGAACACCACCGCGAGAGCGGCGACGTCACGAGCACCGCAGCGGCGATGCGACGCCGCTCGGCGGGAGTGACCTCCAGAGCTCCACCTTCCCCCGGGGACCCGAACGGGGGGCGAACTTAGTGCAGGGTGAAGACCGCAGTCGCTGCCGCACTCGACGCCTGGGCCACCGCGTCGACGTCGAGGCCCCGCAGCTCGGCGATCGCAGCGCCCACATGCGTCACGTATGCAGGCTGATTGGGCTTGCCGCGGTGGGGCACGGGCGTGAGGTAGGGCGCGTCGGTCTCGACTAGCAGCCGGTCGAGCGGGCAGAACGCCGCTGCCTCGCGCACCTCGGGCGCCTTGGGAACGTCACGATGCCGCTGAACGACAGGAACGCGCCGAGCTCGAGGCAGCGTGCCGCCTCGTCACGACCACCCGTGAAGCAGTGGAACACCGTGCGCGTGGGTGCGCCATGCGCACGCAACAGGTCGAAGGTGTCGTCCCACGCCTCGCGCGTGTGGATCACGAGCGCGAGGTCTCGTTCGTGGGCGAGGTCGATCTGCGCCGCGAACGCCGACGCGCTGCACGTCGCGAGGCGAGTGGTCGTAGTGGTAGTCGAGGCCGCACTCTCCGATCGCCACGACGCGGGCTCACCGAGCAGCGGCACGATCGTGTCGACTCCGTTGCTCGCGTCGTGCGGATGCAGACCCGACCGTCGCCCACACGCCGTCGTCCCCGGCCGCGATGTCGATCGCCATCCGGCTACGCGTCGCGTCGGTGCCGATCGTGATCATGCGATCGACGCCCGCCGCTCGCGCCGCAGCAATCGCCACGGCCGCGCCGCCCTCCAACCGCTCGTCGTCGAGATGGCAGTGGTTGTCGGTCCAGGTCACGATCGAAGAGGACGGTGAGCCGCGGGAAGAGCGGCGTGCCCTTCTCGACCGCGAGACCGCCCGGGTAACCGCCCCACGACTGCCGCCTGTGGGCAGCCGCTGGTCGAGCACCGATCCCGAGAGCCCGATGCGTCGCCAGATCTCCTCGGACGCATGAGGCAGCGCGGGGCTCGCGAGCACCGCGACGATGCGCAGCACCTCGAGCGCGTCGCCGAGCACGCCGTCGACCGCGGGGCCGGGCTGCGGCCTTCCACGGCTCGGTCGCTTCGAGCTCGGCGTTCATCGCGCGGATGAGCCGCCACGTCGCCTCGAGCGCCTCGGACGGCTGCACGCGCTCCCACGCTGCGACGGCGGTGGCGGCGTAGCGTCTCGCGCGGCGACCGTCGCGAGCGGGCTGTCGGGCCGCGGGGCGCGGGACCGATGCCGTCCGCACTGCTTCGCCGACCACGGTGGCGACGCGGGAGAACAAGTTGCCGAGGTTGTTCGCGAGGTCCGCGTTGTACCGAGCGACCATCCCCTCGTAGGAGAAGTCGTTGTCGGGCCCGAACGGCACATCAGCGAGGAAGTGGTAGCGGTAGCCGTCGACGCCGAAGTCGGCGACGAGATCAGCCGGCGTGATCTGGTTGAGCTTGGTCTTGCTCATCTTCTCGCCGCCGATGAGCAGCCACCCGTGCACGTGGATCGTCTCGGGCGGTTCGAGCCCGGCCGACAGCAGCATCGCCGGCCAGTACACGCAGTGGAAGCGCAGGATGTCCTTGCCGATGAGGTGATGCCCCGGCCACCACGTCTTGAACCGCGCCTCGTCGTCGCCGTAGCCGATCGCCGTGATGTAGTTCGCGAGCGCGTCGAACCACACGTACGTGACATGGCGATCGTCCCACGGGATCGGGATGCCCCACTTGAGCGACGTGCGGCTGACCGAGAAGTCGAGCAGGCCCTGGCGGATGAAGCCGAGCACCTCGTTGCGTCGCGACTCGGGTTGCACCGCGTCGGGATGTGCTTCGTACCACTCGAGCAGGCGGTCGCCGTAACGGCTGAGCTTGAAGAAGTAGTTGTCCTCCTTCATCGTCTCGACCGGCGTGCCCGTGGATCGGGCAGTTCCCGTCGACGAGCTCGGACTCGGTGTAGTACGCCTCGCACGCCACGCAGTAGAGGCCCTCGTAGGTGCCGAGCTCGATGTCGCCGGCGTCGTAGCAAGCCTGCAACAGCTTCTCGACGCCGCGATAGTGCCGAGGCTCGGTCGTGCGGATGAAGTCGTCGTTGGCGATGTCGAGCAAGCGCCAGGCGTCGCGGTAGCGCTCGACCGTGGTGTCGGCCCACTCCCGAGGAGTGACGCCTCTCGCCTCCGCGGCCTGCTGCACCTTGAGGCCGTGCTCGTCCGTGCCGGTGAGGTAGTGCACCTCGTCGCCGAGCAGTCGGTGCCACCGCGTCACCGCGTCGCCGATCAACGTGGGGTACGCGTGCCCGATGTGGGGCGCGTCGTTCACGTAGTAGATCGGAGTCGTCAAGTAGTACCGCGCCACCCAGGCAGGCTACCGGCCGACCCTCTCGCGTTCCCGGCGACATATAGCGGTGCTCGAGCATCCCGCCCGACCCCGAGACCTCCCGGTCGACGCCGTCACGAGTCCATCCGAGGTGCTCCCAGAACTGCTGCCCACGCGTGTTGTGCTCGATCACGTGGAGACGGAGGTCGACGTATCCGAGGTCGAGCTCGCGGCGGCGATCGCGGCGTCGTTGAGCATCCGTCCGAGGCCGCCCCCCTGCACGACCGGATCGACGTACGCGCGCGTTCAGCTCCGCCATCGTCGCCGCATCGAGGTCGTCGTTCGCCCACGGACGCACGTGCACCGTCCCGGCGATCGCACCCCCGATCGTGGCGACGCCAGTCCATGTGCGCGGCGCGTCGATGCGCGCCTGCCAGAGCCGCCAGAAGACGCCATGGTCGCACGCTCGCCGCCCAGGACTCGTTTCCCGGCCAGCTGTAGGCGGCGACCGACGCCCGCAGCTGGAGGTCAGCCATCGGCGCGATGTCCGTGGGTCTCGCGTCGCGCACCGACGACGGCATCGCCTCGGCCCGAACGCGAGGCCGAGACCGACGCCGAACGCGTGACGAGCGCCTCGCATGTCGGCACGATCATCTGTCGTCGGGCGAGTAGCCGAGGTGCGCGAGCACCTGCCCCTCGGCGCTGAGAGGCAGTGCACCTGCCGATCGCCGATCACGCCCTGCCGCCGATGGCCGACGAGGGGTACGCGAAGGCTCCGCCGAATGGCTGCGCCTGGATGAGGTCGCCGTGCTCGTCCGCCACGTCGGATGGAGTCCACGCGGCGATCGCCGGGAGCGCCGAGCACGAGGCCGATCGGCAGGGTGTCGACCACGGGCATGAAGCCGAGGGATCGCGAGTGCAATCACGGCTGCGTGCGAACTGCGTTCGAGCGGCACGATCACGTCGACGTCTTCATGCGACCGTCGCTGCGCGCCGAGCAGGCATCGATGCCCCATCCGCCGTCGACGAAGTCTCGATGCCGGCGTCAGCCAGCGCGCGAGCACCGTGACCGCCGATTGGCCGACATCATCGACCCAAACAATGGCAAGGATGGAGACGTGCAGATCGCCTTCTTGCTCTTCCCTCAGGTGACCGCGCTCGACGCGATCGGGCCGTACGAGGTGCTGCAGCGGCTCCCCGGCGCCGAGGTGATCTTCGTCGGAGCCGAACGTGGCGAGGTGCGCACCGACAACGGCAAGCTCGGCCTCACCGTCGACGCCACGCTCGACGAGGTGCCGTCCTCCGGAGGTGCTGGTCGTGCCCGGCGGCATGGGCACTCGTCCGCTCGTCAAGGACGAGACCATCCTCGGATGGATCCGCCAGGTGCACGAGACGTCGCAGTTCACGACGTCGGTCTGCACCGGGTCGCTGCTTGCTCGCGGCGGCGGGCTGCTCGAACGGCCTCGACGCGACCACCCACTGGGGATCGAAGAAGGCCCTCGAGGACCTCGGCGCGCGCTACACCGAGCAGCGCGTCGTGCAGAACGGGAAGATCATCACCGCCGCGGGCGTGTCGTCGGGCATCGACATGGCGCTGACGCTCGCGGCCCAGCTCACCGACCCGGTCACCGCGCAAGTGATGCAGCTCTTCATCGAGTACGACCCGCAGCCGCCGCTACGACTCGGGTAGCGGCCAGCAAGGCGACGGACGAGGTGTGGGCACGCGTCGCGGAGCTCCGCGTCGTCGGCTGATCGACTCCCCCGAGCGCCCCCGCCAGCCGTTCTCGCGGATAACCGGCCAGATCTGGCCGCCTTTCCGCGAGAAGCCGAGGGGGGCGGTCAGGTGAGGCGGAGCGAGGCGTCGTAGACCACGCGCTTCGCTACGCCGAGCTCGCGCGCAACCTCCGCGACCGCGGTCTTGCGATCGACTCCGGCCGCGAGACGGACGCGCAGCGCGGTCGTCGACGTCGTCCGTCGTCGCGGCCGCGGCTCTGGCGCACCCGCGACCACGACGACGTACTCGCCACGGGGCTTGACCTCGGAGCACGTGGGCTCCGCGTCGCCGAGTGAGCCGCGCCACACCTCCTCGTGGAGCTTGGTGAGCTCACGGACCAGCACGACGCGACGCTGGTCGCCGATCGCCGCGGCGAGATCGCCGATCGTCGCGGCGAACCGATGCGGCGCCTCGTACAAGCACGATCGTGCGCGGCTCCGTCCGCGAGCGCACGAGCCGGGCGGTGCGTCCCGAGCCCTTGCGGGGCAGAAACCCCTCGAACACGAAGCGGCCGGTCGGCAGGCCGCTCACGACGAGCGCAGCGATCGCCGCTGACGGCCCTGACACGACCGACACTCGATGGCCCGCGCTCACCGCCGGCGCGGACGAGGCGCTCTCCGGGATCGGAGATGCCGGGCATGCCCGCGTCAGTCACCACTGCGACGGTGCGCCGGCGTCGAGCACGGCAAGCACAGTGCGGGTCGCCGCCGACTCCGTGTGATCGTTGACGACGAACAGGCGTCGGCTTCGCGACGCCGGCGTGCTCGAGCAGGCGGCCCGTGCGCCGCGTGTCTTCGCAGGCGATCACGTCGGCGTCGGCGAGCGCCTCGACGGCCCGGGGCGAGAGGTCGCAGAGGTTGCCGATCGGCGTCGCCACGAGGATCAGGCCGCCGCTCACTCGACCACCTCGAGTGCTGGCCGACGGTCGATGTTCCAGCGAGCGAACGCGCCGGCCTCGGCCTCGACGACCGAGCGAGCCGACCAGCACGGCCAGCCCACCCGATGACGCCGCATGCGCACCAGTTCGCTCTCACACACGCCATCCCCATCCAGGAACGCGACATCGATGTCGAATCGCATCCCGAGCGTGTGCACCGATCGCGCCGGCACGAGCAGCAGCGCACCCTCGATGCCGTCGCGTCCGAGCAGGCCCTTGCGCCGTGCCGAACGGCGAGCGTGCGACTTCGAGCGAGGCGAGCACCTCACCGTCTCGGACGAGCCAGGCCACGGCGGCGCGGCTCAGCGACGGCGAGCGCGCCGGTTCATGCGTCGCAAGACGAGCTCGAGCACGAACGACACCACGGTGAGCCACAGCGTGCCGAGGATCGCGGCGCCCACGTTGTCGATCGAGAGCCCGTCGACGATCCACGCCGTGATCGCGAGGACGACTGCATTGACGGCGAGAAGCGAGAGGCCGAGCGTGACGATCGCGAGCGGCGCGGTGAGCAGCTTGAGGATGAGCCCAGGGTGGCGTTGAGCACCATGTACACGAGGGCGGACAGGAGCACGGTGCCCCAGTCCTTCTTGCCGATGCCCCGGGGACGACGGCGACCATCACGGCGAACCCGATCGCGAGCGTGACGAGGCGGATGCCGAGCTCGCGGAGCATCCGCCGATAGTACGCGCGGACTACGGGTAGGGCTTCCGTCCTTCGCTGAGCATCTCGACGAACTGAGCAATGCGCCGTTCGCGCGTCTCCGGCTTCTTCGCGTCGTTGACGCGGTAGAGGATCGCGTAGCGGTTCCGCGAGTCGAGCGCGTCGAATGCAGCTGCTGGCCTTCTTGTTGCGCCGCAAGGCCTTCGCCAGGTCGTCGGGCACCGTCGCCGCTCGGGGCGACGCGTACGCAGCCTCCCATCGTCCATCTGCCTTGGCCCGCTCGATCTCGCGCAGACCTGGCTCTCGCATTCGCCCTCCCTCGATCAGGGCGAGCGCCCGCTTGCGATTGATCTGCGACCACGGGCTTCGCGCGCGACGAGGCGTGAACTTCTGCACATACCGCTCGTCGTCCAACTTCTTTCCTTGGCCGTCGATCCAGCCGTAACAGAGCGCGACCTCGACGGCATCTGCATACGTGATCGAGCGGATGCTCGGAGCCCTTCTTCGCGATGACGAGCCAGATGCCCTCGGTCTTGCCGTGATTCCGACTGAGCCAGGTCTCGAACGCTCGCGGTGTCGTGAACGACTTGATCGGCGGATCAGCGGCTCGGCCGCTCACACGAGCGAAGCAGTGTCGATTCGGTAGAGCTGGCTCACGTTCCCGGCCGAGGATCGCGTCGGTCTGTTCGTCGCTGAGCGACGCGGTGTGCTCGGCGAGCATCTCCTGGCTCCAAGGCCACGTCGAGTCGGAGTGGGGGAAGTCGTTCGCCCACAGCAGGTGGCGCCAGTTCATGTCGTCGGCGTGCTTGAACGCGGTCCAGTCGTCCTGGAACGTGACGAAGACGTTGTCGGCGAAGTACTCGCTCGGCAGCTTCGAGAGCTCCTGGCCCGCGGGCAGCCAGTAACGGTGGCGCTTGTACGCGTGGTCCATCCGGTACATGAAGTGCGGCACCCAGCCCGCGTCGGCCTCGGCGCACACGATCGACAGATTCGGGATGGCGCTCGAACACGCCGCCCATCACGAGCATCGCCATCACGTCCTGGCAGCCCCGCACGATGCTCAGGAACCCGGCCATCTTCGGGCCGCGCGTCTTCTCGGCCCTCATGGTGAGGATGTGGAACGAGAGCGGCAGCTCGAGCTCGATCGCCGTCTCCCAGAACGTCGTCGTAGATCGTCGAGTCGTAATCCTCGACACCAGGCTCACCGGGCAGCATCACACCGCGGAGCCCGAGTGCCTTGATCGTGTGAAGGTCAGCGATCCCCTCCTCGGGCGTGCGCACCGCGGTCTGCCCGAGACCGAGCAGGCGATCAGGATGCGCCGAGCAGTACTCGGCGATCCAGCGGTTGTACGCCTCGAAGCACGCCCGCTTGTAGTCGAGGTCGGTGTGGTTGCACAGGATCATGCCGACGGTCGGATAGATGATCTCCGCAGCGACGCCGTCACGAACCTGATCGGCCATCCGCGCGTTCGGGTCCCATCCCCCCGAGGTGCAGCTCGTCGAACTTCGCGCCGTACGACTTGATCTCCTCGGGACGCTTTCCCGCGGCCGCGGCGGTCGACAGCGAGATCGGCTTCGACATGCCGTCGATGACGAAGACGTCGCCGAGCTTCTCGTGATCGATCATCTCTCGGGGCTCGATCCCGATACGCAGGGTCGATGTTGTCGACGTAGGTGTTCGGCGGCTCGGTGACGTGCGAGTCGGCCGAGATCATGAGCGACTTCATCGCGCAGCTCCGTTCGTCAGCCGGCATTGTGGGCACCGGTGGGCACCTCGGACGAGCTTGCCGGGAAGCTCACCGGTCGCTTCTCCGTCGGTGAACGTCTCGTCGCCCGCAACGAACGTGTGCCGGTAGCCCTCGCCTCCTGCAGCAGGCGCTTTCCGCCCGCGGGAAGGTCGAACACGAGATGCGGTGCGCCGAGGCCGAGACGGTCGAAGTCGATCACGTTGATGTCGGCGCGGTACCCGGGAGCGAGCGTGCCGCGGTCGAGCAGACCGACTGCCGCCGCGGTGTCGGCGGTCTGCCGCTTCACGAGCCACGGCACCTCGAAGCGCTCGCCGCGCGTGCGATCGCGACCCCAGTGCATCAAGAGCGTCGTGGGGAAGCTGCCGTCGCAGATCGTGCCGACGTGCGCGCCGCCGTCGCTGAGACCGGGCACCGTGTGCGGATGGGCGAGCATCTCGCCGACCGCATCGAGGTTGCCGTCGGCGTAGTTCAGGATCGGCACGTACAGCAGCGCGGTGCCGCCCGGCGCCGAGCAACAGGTCGTACAGCAGATCATCGGGATCGACGCCTGCTCGCTCTGCGCGCGCCTGCACGCTCATCGACGGATCGGGTTCGTACTCGGGTGACTCGCCGAGCTCGTACACCTGGTCGAGCGGCAGCGTGCGCATCGGATGCTCCGGAACTCGCGAGCACTCGCGGCCTTCACGTCGGGATCGCTGACGCCGGGCGACGCGTTCCGCGCAGCGGGAGGTCGGCGAGCGCTTGTACGTCGCCGACCGAGCGAGCGGGTTCACCGAGCCCTGCAAGCCGAGGAGGATGCCGATCGCCCGCGCCGCGACCTGGGCCCGCATCTCGAGCCCGTCTGCGTTCGACTCGGAGATCGCGTCGAGGATGCGGCGGTAGTGCGAGCGAGCTGCGCGGCGCCTGCGCGACCGAGATCGACAACGGTCGATGCGACACCTCGACCATCGCCCGCAAGCGTGCCGATCTCGTCGTCGAAGTCGATGAAGTCCGAGACCGACCTGCAACACGCCCGAGCCGGTCGCGCCGATCGCCTTCGCGATGCCGACGAGCTCGTCACGCGCGGCCGTGAGCGTCGGAGTCGGGTCTCCCGTGCTCGTGCGGTGGTTCAGCGTCCGCGACGTCGTGAACCCGAGCGCACCCGCAGTCACGGCCGCCGCGGCGATGCGTCCCATCTCGGCGATCTCGTCGGGCGTCGCCGCCTCACGGTTCGCACCGCGATCACCCATCACGTAAAGGCGCACGGCGCCGTGCGGCACCTGCGCGGCGACGTCGACGTCGTGCGCGACGGCGGCCCACGGCGTCGAGGTACTCGGGAAAGCTCTGCCAGTCCCACTGCAAGCCCTCGTGCAGCGCCGCGCCGGGGATGTCCTCGACGCCTTCCATCAATGAGATGAGCCGGTCGTGATCGGTGGGGTGCACGGGCGCGAACCCGACCCCGCAATTCCCCATCACGATCGTCGTGACGCCGTGCCACGAAGAGGGCGCGAGGTGGTCGTCCCACGTCGCCTGGCCGTCGTAGTGAGTGTGGATGTCGACCCATCCCGGCGTGACCAGAGCGCCGTCCGCGTCGACTTCGCGGCTGCCGGTGCCGTCGACCGCGCCGACCGCAACGATGGTGCCGTCCTTCACCGCGACGTCGCCGGTGATCGCCGGCCTTCCGGACCCGTCGATGACAGAGCCACCGCGGATGACGAGGTCGAAGTCGGTCATGCGCGAAGGCTACTGAGCGGTGGCCCTCGGGGCTGCCCGAGCGCCCCCTAGCGTCTGAACACCATGCGGTCGGGTCTGGGGGCATACGTCGGCGTCGCGGCCGCCGCGGCCCTCGCCGGCGTCGTGCCTTGCGGGAGGACCGCTCTACGTGTCGTCAGCCGCGAGCGAAGCGGTGCAGGTGGGCCTCGCACGCACGTGCCTCACTGACGCCGGGCTCATCGTGCGGCTGGCCCGCAACCCCAGTGGGCCCGAGGCCGACCTTGTCGAGGCCGCGTCGCACGTCGCACACGCCGAGCCCGCGCTCGTCACCGAGACCGTCGCCCAGGTCGTGACCACACCCGGATCGTCGACCCCGATCCGATCGGTGCTCCTCGATCGCACCGGGCAGTACGACGTTCTGGGTCTGTCGCCGCTCGGTGCAGGGGAGGCGTCTGTCGCCGGACTGGGCGCAGCCGATCGTGGGGCTCGGCCCCGGCGTGGAGGTCGACGGGTCGATCAGGCCCACCCGCCACGACCTACGCGACGCCGTACTCGCTGACGATCCGCGACCTGTACCGCGGCATCCCGGTCAACCCCGAGCCGTCGTACTGGTGTGGTCTGCGCACGCTGCTGCGCCCGACGCCACAAGGCGACCCTCCGCCGCCGATGCTCATCGTCGACGCCGCAACGTTTCGCGCGTTGCCGAGGCTCAACCTGTCACGGATCGTCGAGGTGCGCCCCGACCCGAAGGGCCTGACGCGCGCCGAAGCGAAGAAGCTCAGCGCCGACCTCGACGCGATCGCGACCACGTACTCGAACACGGCCACGGGTGCGCCGAGCGGTGGTGCAGTCGGCATTCCGATCCGTGGCTCGCGGTTCCGCAACGGCCTCCCCGCGATCATCACCTACGCCGAGACGCTGAGCGACGTCGTCGCCCGCACTGTCGCGCCGGTGCGGATCGCAGGTCTCGCCGCGGCCGCGCTGCTCTTGATCACGGCCGGAGCGATGCTGGCTCGCACGCGCGATCGAGCGAGCTTCGACTCCGGGTGCTCCGGGGGGTCAGCCCGGTCGCGGTCGGCGCGCGCGTCGCCGGCTGCCGCAGCACCAGCGATCGTCGTGGGCGTGTTCGCCGGCTTCGCCCTTGCGCTCGTCGGCATCATCACCCTCGGGCCGACACCCGAGCTCGAGCCCGAGCCCGTTCGCGCTGCGCTGCTCGCGTGCGTCGGTCGGCGCCGTCGCGGGCACCCTGCTCGTCGCTGCAGTGATCGCCGCGATGAGCGCCCGATCGGTCGACACGCGGCCTCGGCACCACTGGGTGCGGTGGGTGCCGTGGGAGCTGGCCGTCGTCGCGCTCGCCGATCGCGTCGTACCGTCGCCTCGACCGCGCCGGCGGGGTTCGTCTCGTCGGTGCGGAAGCCCAGGGCGGCGATCTGCTCGCGCAGGCGTTCCCGCTTCTCGCCCTCGGCGCCGCGCTGGTCGTGCTCGCCCGCCCGCTGCGGTGGCTGCTCGCTCGCTCCCGCTCGAGAGGACGGCGGCTGCCGAGCCCGCTGCTCGTCGGCGTTCGTCGGCTCTCTGCCGATGCCGGCATCACCGTGCTCGCGACCCTCGCAGTCGGCCTCGTGATCGGGTCAGTGACGCTTTCCGTCGACGCTCACCGACAGCGCGAGCGCGATGCTCCGCGAGAAGGCCGGCACGTTCCTCGGCTCCGACCTCGTCGTCAGCGTGAACAGCGCGCACGGAGTCGAGCTGCCGGCTTCGCTCGCGTCACGGTCGACGGTGGTGCTGCGGGCGCGGACGAACGCTGGCGCGACCCGGGTCGATCTCCTCGGCATCGACCCTTCGACGTTCGGGAACGTGATCGGGCCGCGGCCTTCGGATCGAGACGTCGCGGCGCTCGTGGCCCGGCTCGCCGCTCTGTCGAACGCCGACCACCCCGCTGGACGCGATCGTCGTGCACGGCGGCCTCGCCGACCACACGCTCGCCGACGTCACGCGCGGCGTCGATCGACATCGAGCCCGTGGCGACGGCGCGTGGTTCCCCGGCTATCGCAATGGAGCGACGATGGTCGTGGTCGACCGCGCGGGTCTCGAGTCGAGCCGCATCGGGCTCGCGACCGAAGTCTGGATCCACGACCCGCCGCCCGACGCGGTCGACGCGGCTGCAGGCGAGTGGATGGCTGGTCCGCGGCGCGCAGAACGTGAACGACGTCTTCGAGGTGACCAGCTTTCTGACCGTGCGATGGTCGTACGCGGTGCTGACGGCGTTCGGCATCCTCATCGGGATCGTCGTCGTCGTGGCTCAGGTGCTCGTGCTCGACGCGCGTCGACGCTCACGACAGGCTGCGACCGTGGTCGTCGGTCGTCGCATGGGCTTCGACCTGCGGTCGGAGGCGACAGCGATCTTCGTCGAGCTCGCGGTGCCGTTCGTCGTCGGCGCGATCTTGGGCATCGCCGCCGCCATCGTGATCGTGCACGTGGCCATCGGGCACCTCGACACCCTCCGCAACCTCGCAGCCGCCGGCGCACGTCATCGTGGACCTCACGAGCATGGCCACCGCGCTGACGATCGGGGTCGTGGCGCTCCTCTTGCTCGCCGTGCTCGGCACGATCACGACAGGCAGGATCAGACCGATGGAGGCGATGCGCAGTGTCGAGTGAGACCGAGCCGAGGGATCTGGGCGTGGTCAGCCACGTCGCCGTCCGCGGCGACCGTCTGACGCCGCCGCTTTCGCGACGCCCGCGGGCACAGTGCTCGCCGTCGACGACGTCGACGTGGAGATCGCGACCGCGAGCCTCACCGTCGTCGCGGGGCCGTCGGGCTCGGGCAAGTCGGTGCTCCTGTCGATGATCTCGTGCACCGACCGCCCGTCTCTCGGCACCGTGCGGGTCGGCGACGTACGGGTCACGCAGCTGGGCCGCCGAGCGCGACGCCGCTTCCGCCGCGAGCAGCTCGGCATCGTGTTGCCACAGCCCTCCGACAACCTGCTCGCTGCACATGAGCGCGATCGAGAACGCGCGCTGGGCGATGCGAGTACGTCGCAGCGGCGGCGCGGCCACGGCGCCGTCGACGGAGCGCGCCCGCGAGCTCATGGACGCGGTGGGCATCGGAGACCTCGGGGCCAAGCAGATCCGGCAGCTGTCGGGAGGCGAGCAGCAGCGTCTCGCGCTCGTGTGTGCGCTCATGGGCGAGCCGGCCGTCCTCGTCGCCGACGAGCCAACCGCCTCCCTCGACGCCGCAAGCTCGATCGCCGTGGTCGATGCGCTGCGGGTGCTCGCGCGATCGCGGCGTCACGATGATCGTGGCCACCCATGACCACCACGTCATCGATGTCGCCGACACGGTGATCCGTCTCGATCACGGAAGCGCGCGATCGCATGAGCACGTTGGACGCAGCCGTGCCCGATCCCGGCCTCCTCGTCGCCGCTCGACGCGATCGAGAAGCACTGGGACGCGACCTCGGGGCTCCGAGCGCTCACGCTCCAGGTGCGCAAGCACGAGCTCGTCGTGGTGCGAGGACGCTCAGGGACCGGGAAGAGCACGCTGCTCTCGATCCTCGCGGGGTGGTGCCCACCAGACCGAGGCGCGGCTCACGTGGGGCCCGTCGTTCGACGGATGCGACGTCACGGCCTGGGATCAGGTCGCCGTCGTGCCCCAGGTGCTCGCACTGATGGGCGAGCTCTCGGCGCGTGAGAACGTCGAGATCGCGCTCCGCGGCTGCGGCATCACCGCGGCAGGCCGCGACCGAGCGAGCGCGCGAGGTGCTCGACTCGTTGCTGCTCACCGAGCTCGCAGGGCGTCCGCCCGGCGAGACCTCGCTCGGGCAACGGCAGCGCACGGCGCTCGCCCGCGCCGTCGTCGTCGAGCCGAAGCTCCTCCTCGCGGACGAGCCGACGAGCCATCAGGATGCGGCGAGCGCCCGCAGGGTCGTCGAGGTGCTGCGCCTTCGAGCCGAGGTCGGCGGCGGGGTGCTGGTCGCGACCCACGATGAGATGCTCGTGGATGCCGCGGACCGGGTCGTCACCCTCGACGACGTCTGACCGTCAGGTTCCGGTGAGCCGCCGCGCGTACGCGAGCGCGTGGAGACAGCGAATCGGTGAACGCGGTGCCCTTCCACGCGATGTCGAACGCCGTGCCGTGGTCGACCGAGGTGCGGATGATCGGCAACGCCGAGCGTCACGTTCACGCCTTCCTCGAACGCGAGCAGCTTCATCGGCGCGTGACCTTGGTCGTGGTACATGCACACGATCGCGTCGTAGCGCTGCCGATGCACCGCTTCGAAGAAGACCGTGTCGGCCGGATGCGGCCCCGACGCGTCGATGCCCTCGTCCCGTGCCGCGGCGATCGCCGGCGCGATGTGCTCGGAGTCCTCGGTCCCGAACAGCCCGTGCTCGCCGGCATGTGGGTTCAACCCGCACACCGCGATCGCGGGGCGTGGCCAGGAACCGAGAGAGCGCCGCGTTGGTGAGCTCGATGACGTCGAGCACACGGTCGGCCCGCACCCGGTCGATCGCCTCGCGCAACGCGCAATGCGTGCTCACATGAGTGACCGCGAGCGAGCCGTTCGTGAGCATCATCGTCACCCGCGGCGCGCCGCACAGCTCGGCGATCATCTCGGTGTGGCCGACGAACCGCGGGTCGGAGAGCTGCGTGGCCTCCTTGTTCATCGGCATCGTGACGAGCCCGGCGACGCGTCCCTGGAGCGCGTCGATCGTCGCCCGCTCGACGTAGGCGCGCGCCGCAGCCCCGGCTTCGGCGCTCAGCTCCCCGGGTCGGTGCTGGCTCGGTCGCAGCATGCGGAGGTCGATCACGTTGAGGTCTCCGGGCGACGAGCGTCGACCGGCGATCTCGATCGCTCGGATGGGCACCGAGGTGCCCAAGCAGCCGTTGCCCGGAGAAGAGGATGCTCGCATCGCCGTACACGACGACGCGATCGTCGAGACCGCCCGCGGCCGCCGTGCGCAGCACGATCTCGGGCCCGACGCCCGAGGCGTCGCCCATCGTGATGGCCATCGGCGGAGTAGCGCTCACCGCGCCTGCTCCCGCGACGAGGTCGACGACGCTCGACGGAGTGCCGAAGCCGCCGGGCTTGGTGAGGAGCAAAGGCCCGTCGTTGCCCCACGCGCGGCTCCACGGCGACGCCGGGCGCGACGGTGCCGCCGACGAGCACGGCGCGATCTCCGAGCACGGCAGCCGCGGTGTCACCTCCGACGACGACGACGGTGGCGAACCGGCCGGACTCGATCGCTTCCCGAGCAACGGCGCCGAGCACCGCTGCGATCGCGTGGGCGTCATCGAGCTCTGTCGACGGCGGCCGCAGCACCGTGATGCCTGCCGCCTCGGCTGCAGCTGCCTGCGCGAGCGCCATCGGATGCAGGCTTCCACACACGACGAGCGCCGGCGGGTCGCACGCTGGTCGCTCGGGCGGAGGACCGGCGGGCTGCAGCGCCGCGTGGCCGCTGCGGCGATGACTGCGGCCGTGCCGGCGAGCACGACGTCGGAGTGCGCGGACCACGCCGCGAGCGATCGCGTCGAGGTCCCCGTCGGTCGCCGCGTCGCACACCGCGCAGCGGACGCCGACGGCGTCTCGAGCCACTCGGCCACGGTGGAAGGCGTGACGGCATCGACCGCTGGACGCGCCGGCGTCGCACAGGTGGTCGGCGGGTCGGCTCGAGCGCACGGGCCTCCGAGCGTCGGTCGCCGTGGCGCTTTCGGCGACGGGCACGCCGTCCACGGAGACGACACCGTCGACGCAGATGCGCCCCGCGGCAGGGAACGCGGGCACGACCAGCAGCGAGACGGAGTGGGCCTCTTGGCGGGCGACGACCTCGTGGGCCCAGTTGCCGCGCAGCGTCGAGTCGATCTTGTGGAGCGCGTGCGCCGGCGCCGATGCCGCTCGAGCCGCGGGCGTCGCTCGCGCGGTAGGTGACGTGACGCGAGGTCGACGACAGTGCACTCGCGCGTCGAGCATCGAAGTCGGCACCGAACGGCACGACGCTCGTGCTGCACCCGAGGTCGGCGCACGCGCCCGCCGTCTCCATCGCGCCGGTGCGGTCATCGGCGACGACGACGAACGGACTTCACGCCGCGTCGAACGGCAGTAGGTCGCCATCTTCCCCGTGCAGCGCGACCCGTTGGCGCGCCGACCGAGATGTCATTGCGATCCCGGAGCTCGCGACACACCGCGTCAGTGACCCAGAGCTCGGAGCAGTGCAGCGTGTCGACGATGCGGGCCGCCCGCACCGCAGCGACGTCGACGACGCCGGCTCCCCGCAGGCACAGCTCCCACACGTGACGATCGTCGTCGGCGACCAACGGGCAGCTTGCCGCGGAGCAGGAACCCGGACGTCACGATGTTCGTGCGCGTCACCTCGTGGTCGATCGCGTCGGCGAACGCGCGGGGAACGACGTCGGCGAGGCCCATGCCGCAGGCGTTGCCGTGCGAGGCCGGCGTGAGGCGGTGGCACCCGATCATCCGGATGCGCGGCGTCTCGGGCTCCGCCTCGCCGAGGATCATCGTGCGGCCGATCACGTTGGTGTCCATGCCGACGCCGCTGATGTCCTTCCCCATCCGGTCGACGAGCAGCACGTCGAGGTCGTCGACCGGGAGGCGGGGCAGGTGCGCGCCGGCGAGGGCGAGCAGCTCGCGGCTCGACGTCGGGGATCTCGCTCGGCGGGCACCGCCTCGACCGCCATCACCTGCTCGAGCGCGTTCTCGACGATGGCCACGCCGAGCACGACGTTGCCGTGCGCGAGCACCTGGGCGCCGATCTCGGGCATGAGCGTGCGCAGCCCCGCGGAGCCGTAGGCGTGGATGCGCTCCGCCTGCACCCGCTTGCCGAGGCCGATCGCGACCATCTTCATGAGACCGCTCTCGTACGGGCCGTGGAAGTCGGTGTGGGGCTTCACGCGGTTCACGACGATCGTGGCCGACGCCCTCGACGCCTCCGCGTCGGTCACGACGTCGTCCCGCCGACCTCCGCGGGCAGCTCGACCACGTCCATGCTCGGGCGCACCGGGCATCCGAGGTGCTCGCTCGTCGAGCCCGTACGACGCCAGCACCTCGCGCTGGCCCTCGGCGGTCGCGCCGCCGTGGCTTCCCATCGCCGACACCACGAAGGGCAGCGCGCCTTGGCTCCGCACCCAGGCGATGACGCGTCGGACGACGAGCTGCAGGTCGACGATGCCTCTCGACCCGAGCGCGATGGCGACCTCGGACCCGGGCTCGAGCACCACGCCACACGACGCGAGCGCGCGGTCGGTGTGTGTGCCGACATCGCGGAGAGCGGGCTCGTCGAGACGAACCGAGACTCGATGGAACGGGACGCCCATCGCGCTCCCCATGAATCGAAGTTACCGCCTGCCGGTCGTGGGGAAAGATGCGCCGATGCCGAACCTCCTTCCCGAACCCGTGCGCATCGAAGCCGCGGGCACACCGACGAAGCTGATCGACGAGCACGTCGGCCTGGTCTCGACTCGAGACGGCCGAGTCAGCATCGCGATCATGCGCAGCCCGCAGGGCTGGTCAGAGCCCGCTCAGGAGCCCGAGTTCGACGAGTGGACCGTGGTCCTGCGAGGCACGCTCCACCTCGAGCACGAGGGCGGCACGATGACTGTGGGTGAAGGCCAAGCCGTGCACGTGCCCGCGGGCGAACGGGTGAAGTACTCGACCCCAGACAGCGCGACCGAGTACGTGTCGGTGTGCATTCCGGCCTTCTCACCCGCCCTCGTGCACCGGGCCGAGTGATGCCGCTGGCACCCGAGGTGCTCGAGCGGGTGCAGCGGGACATCCGACCGCTTCGCGCACACTTCAACCACGCCGGCATGTCGCTCACACCGGCGCCCGCCTTCGCCCGCGTGCAGGAGCATCTCGAGCTCGAGGCGCAGATCGGTGGCTACGAGGCCGCGGAGACCATCGAGCCCGAGCTCGCTGCGGTCTCCGACAGCATCGCGAGGCTGCTCAACGCGAGCGCGGCGGAGTGCACGGGAACCGAGAGCGCAACGGCGTCATGGGAGTGGGCGTTGTGGGCGATGGCCGAGTCGTTCCACTGGTCCGAGCGCGACCGCATCCTCGTCGACCAGTTCGCGTACAACACGATGCACGCATCCCTGCGTCGGCTCGCGCAGGCCCACGGCGTCGAGGTGATCGACGTCGGCGCCTTGCCCGACGGGCGCATCGACCCCGACGCCCTGGCGGCCGCGTTCGACGACCGCGTGCGCCTCGTGCTCGTGACCCACATGCCGACCCACGTCGGCACCGTCACCGACGCGGCCGAGATCGGGACATTGGTGCGGCCGACCGGCGCGATCTACGCGCTCGACGTCGCGCAGACGGTGGGCCAGATGCCGGTCGACGTCGAAGCGATCGGATGCGACATCGCGTTCGCGCCGGCCCGGAAGTTCCTGCGCGCGCCGCGTGGCACGGGACTGCTCTACGTGCGCCGCGCGCTGGCCGATCAGCTCGTGCCGCTCACGCCTGCGTTCGGCACCGAGATCGACGAGGGCACGGGGCGGTTCGTGCTCGCCTCAGGGCTGCGTCGGTTCGAGCAGTACGAGAACGCGATCGCAGTGCGTCTCGGGCTCGGTGTCGCCGTCCGCTACGCGATCCAGATCGGGCTCGACGTGATCGCCGAAGCCGTCGCCGAGCGCAGCCTCGAGGTCGCCGAGCTCCTCGAAGACACCGACGGCGTGAAGCTCGCGGCGAGCCGCGACAGCCGCGGCATCGTGTCGTTCGTGCACTCCTCGCTCGCCCCCGTCGCGATCCGCGCCCGCCTCGCGGCAGACGGTGTGAACGTGTGGGTGAACACGCCGGTCGGCACGCCACGCGACGCGCAAGTGCGCCGCGACATCCTTCCGTCGGTCCGCGTGTCACCGCATTACGTCACGAGCGACGACGACATCGCCCGGCTCGCCGCGGCCCTCCGCCGCCTCTGATGTCTCGGCGCCGGCCTCCGCTTTGCTTCGGGCGGCGCCTCTCGCTTCGCTCGACAATCGGTACTCCGCCCACCCGGCGGCGCATCTTGCGCCGCCGGCGAGTCGCGTATCTACAGTGCGGGCGTGCCTCAGCCACTGACGCTCGAGTGGTTCGGCTGCACGACGTTTCGCGTCCGCGTCGGCGGCCTCACGCTGTTCTTCGACACCTACCTCGATCGCCCGCCGTCGATCCCCGACGTCGGGCTGACTTCGAGCGAGGTCGACTCGGCCGACTTCGCGTTCATCAGTCACGCGCACTACGACCACATGCTCGGCGCCGACACGATCGCGTCGAACGCAGGCGCCACGATCGTCGGCTCGTACGAGACGGCCCGCGTCCTGCGGGAGAACAAGGTGCCGGCGGCGCAGCTGCTCCCCGTCTCGGGCGGGGAGACGATCGATTGCGGCCATGACGTGCGGGTGCGGGTGTTCCCATCGCTGCACTCGTGCCTCTTCGCTCGTTCGAACCCCGACTCGGGCGCCGAGTGCATCGGCGACCTCGGCGTCAGCCACCAGGAGCGCAGCGCGCGGATCGCGGCGATCTTCGAGTCGATGCCCACCATTGCGCCGGATCTCGCGACCTACCTGCTCTCGACCGATGGCCACAGCTCGCGCGTCGACGGTGGCCAGCTGAACTACCTGGTCGAGACGCCCGACGGCTCGATCTTGGTCAACGCCAGCTCGGGCTACTGGACGGGGATCCTCCGCGACCTCCGTCCCGACGTCGCCCTGATCGCCCTCGCCGGCAGGCCCAACGTCGACGGCGAGCCTCATCAAGGCTCGCTCGCGCAGTTCCTCGTCGGTCAGGTCGAGCTGCTGAAGCCGCAGAAGGTGCTGTTCTGCCACCACGACGTCCTGCTGCCGCCACTGATCCCCGGGATCGATCCAGGCGAGGCGATCGCCTCACTGGGGCGCGACGCGAGCTACCGCGCGCTACGTCGAGGTGCCGTACTCCGAGGCGGTGCCGATCCTGAGCTGACGCGCGGCTGCGCTACGGCTCGAGCCAGCCGGTGCGGGTCTTCCAATGGCCGCCGCTCCGGAGGTGGCCCACGATGGCCCGCTCGAGCGTCGTGCGCTGCGGAAGGTCGTCGATCGACTTCGGCACCCGATCGAACACGAAGCGAAGGGTGTCGCGCCCATCGTCGGTCGCGCCGTCGACGACGGTGAAGCGGCGTTGGAACTGCACGATGTTCGAGTCGGCGGGCAGGTAGTCGGCGAGCTGCTCGTCGAGGAGCCACGACGTGCAGGTGCGCGACGCGGAAGTCGTGCTCGGGGAAGTGACGCGTCACGAACGCCCGCGCGAGGTCGAACGACACGTCGCACTCGCTCGGCACGAGCGGACCGGTCGCTGGGATGTGCACGCCGAGCGTCGCGTCGCCCTTCTTGAAGCCGGGCTCGTCGGTGTCGGGCCAGAACGCGGGCCCGGCGATCCCGACGCGCAAGTGGTACAGGTGGAACTGCAGGCGGCCGAGCGCGTAGAGCGCACCCAGGAAGTGCGGGACGAGCCACCACTGGAGGTCGAGACCCGTCGTGCCGCGGCGCTTCCGGTGGATGACGAGCTGCCGGCCCAGATCGGCGAGCGTCGCCGCCGAGATGCCCTCGGGGACGCCACGCGCGACGTGGAACGCGCGGGTGGCGTCGACCATCGACGCGTATGCGAACACCCAGAAGCAGCGACCCCGGAGGTCGAGCTCGCGAGGGAGCGACGGGCAGTCGATGAACGCGTCGCCGTCGCCCATCGACGCGACGAAACGCGCATGGCATCGCTCGAGCAGCCACCACATCTCGACTTCGCGATCAGGCTCGGGCCACACCGAGAGCACGGCCTCGAGGTCATCGTCGGGCACGGCGAGCCGAACCAGCAACGCTTCGGCCAGGCCGCGGCTCGGCAGCGCGAACGACGCCTGCGGCTCGACCGCGTCGAGAGCCCGGAGCCACGGGGCATAGGCCGAGTCGAGCCCGAGCCCCGCGGCGACTGCCTCGACGTCCACCACGCCAGTTTCACCACCCACTGCGTTCCACGCGTGGAAAGCCGACAAATTCGGCGGCCCGCCCAGCGAGAACTGGGAGGGTGGGTCGTGCACTTCGTGATGGTCGTCCGTCGCCGTGGCCATGCCACGGCGCACCTGGGGATGGCATCAGCTCGATCCCCATTGGGCGCAGCAGCTCGTCGCTGACGCCGGGCTCCGGCCGGGCGACCTCGTCGTCGACGTCGGCGCTGGTTGAGGCGCGCTCACGCGGCCGCTCGTCGAGATCGGTGCCCGCGTCATCGCCGTCGAACTCCATCCCCGGCGAGCCTCGCGGCTCCGAGCGGAGTTCGGCGCCGACGTGGTGGTGGTGCAGGCCGACGCGGCCGACCTTCGTCTGCCCCGTCGCGACTTCCACGTCGTCGCGAACCCGCCGTTCGGCATCACGAACGCGCTCATCACGCGGCTCGTGCAGCGCGGCAGCCACCTCGTCTCCGCACATCTGGTGCTACAGGACTGGGCGGTTCGCCGGTGGGAGGGCCCGGACACGCCGGGCGCAGGGCGATGGCGTCAGGTCTTCGACGGTCGGCGCGGGACGTGCCGTGCCCCGCGAGAGCGTTCCGGCCCGCGGCGCCGCGCAGCGGGCGTGTGCTGGTGATCAGGCGTCAGACGCGGGCGAGCGGCGCGGGCAGGCCGCGGGCGCCGACCTCGTCCGCGGGCACCAGGAACACGGTGCCCTCGCGTTCGGGATGCTGCGAGTTGTCCGCGGTGACGACGATCAGGTCACCGAGCTCGAGGCCCGAAGAAGACGAGGCTCGTCACAGACTCCGCCGGCACCTCGATCGAACGGTCGAGCGAGCCATCGGGCGCGTAGCGATCGACACGACTGCCACCGAAGACCGCGACCCACACGCCGCCTTCGGTGTCGACGGCGAGGCCGTCGGGCACGCCGCCCTTCACCCGCGCGAAGACCTCTCGGCTTGCCGCGTCGATCTCGCCGTGCTCATCGATCGAGTGCACCAAGATCGACTGGATCGCGGAGTCGGAGTGATAGATCCGCGTGCCGTCGGGCGAGAAGCCGATGCCGTTCGACAACCCGACGTCGCCATAGACCTGCGCTTCGCCGTGCCATCGAGGTCGATGCGATACGCCTCGCCCGCCTTGCGCTCGCCTCCGACGCTGAACGGGTCGTCGCGAAGCGAGCCGACATACACACGGCCAGCCGCGTCGGTGAAAAGGTCGTTGAACCCACCGACGTCGGGCACCTCGAAGATGATGCGCGTCTCGCCGTCGCGGGTGTGGCAGATGTTGCGACCCGACATCACGAGGCCGCCGTCCGCGTGCAAGGCGATGCCGCCCACCCCGCGACGCTTCGGCACCGCGATCGTCACGGAGCCGTCGGGAGCGAGTCGATGCACCCCGCCCCGCGTCACGTCGCTGAAGAACAGGTTTCCCTCGGAGTCGGGCCGTGGTCCCTCGATCAGACCGAACCCCCAGGCGAGCATCTCGATCATGGCCGGACGGTAGCCACGCTCGAACCCCCGCGCGCTTGAAGCCCTGTGCGGCGGGGTACCGGGAGCGACGTGGACGGCTCCGCGCCCTCGGGCCTGCTCGGCGACGCGATCGCTCGCACCGCGACCGGCAACGTGCAGAAGTTCAAGCTGCGGGCCCCCTATTGGGAGGGCCGCACGCGACTCGTCAGCTGAGCCGTAGCGTGGCTCCATGCCCGACGACGCTCTCGCTGACATCAGCATCGCCGCGCTGCGGCAGTCCGTGGATCGCCTCCACGGACTCGTCGCCCCGATGGACGACAAGCGGCTCGAAGGCCAGGCATATCCGACTGAATGGCGCGTCGCCGAAGTGCTCTCCCACATCGGCTCCGCTGCGGTGATCATGCAGGAGCGGCTCGCACGGGGCTTGCGAGGCGAGTCGCTCCCCGACGACTTCTCGCCCGCTGTGTGGGACGCCTGGAACGCCAAGTCCCCGCGCGCGAAGGCAGACGACGCCCTCGTCGCCGACCGGGCATTGCTCGATGCGCTGAGCAGCACAAGCGCCGACGCGCGGCGGGCTTCCGGTTCAGCATGGGGCCCATGGAGTTCGACTTCGCGCAGCTCGTCGGTCTTCGGCTCAACGAGCACACGCTCCACACGTGGGACGTCGAGGTCGCCGGCGAGCCCAACGCAGCTCTCGCCCCCACGGGCACCATGCTCGTCATCGACAGCTTGCAGCTCATCGCGCGCTACACGGGCAAGGCGAAGGCCGACGGGCGTGTGGTGCGGGTCCGCACGACCGAGCCGGCACGCGACTTCTCGCTGACGACAGGGCCAGACGCGGTCGCGCTCGCGGCCGGCGACGGCGGCGCACCCGATCTCACGCTGCCCGCCGAGGCGTTCATCCGCCTCGTCTACGGCCGCCTCGACCCCGAGCACACGCCGTCGTTCGACGGCGACCCTGCGTTGCTCGACTCACTGCGCTTCGTCTTCCCCGGCCCCTAGCGACGGCGCGTCCGCGCGCTCGTTCAGTGCAGCCAGACGCCCTTGCTAGTGATCGGCGGCGGCGCGGCGCGCCAGTCCGCGGGGAGGTTGCGCATCACGAACGCCGAGTCGACCGTTGCACTCCCGGCGGGGAACACGGTCAGGCCGTCGAAGTACGACGATCGCACGTGGTCGATGTCCGCGTGCTCCATGTTCCACGTCCGAGTTCGCATCTCGACGCCGTCGAGCACCCCGCCCTTCCTTCGCAGTGAGTAGGCCACGGCGCCCCTACGGAAGAGCAGCGACGCCTCGATCCGTGAATGCGAAGAGCTCGCTGCCGCTCACCTCGTCGGCGGTGCCGGACCTCGTGCGCAGCGCGGCGTCGACCACACATGTGCCATGTCGAGAGGCAAACGCCACGTGCAGCTTCGACGGTTGCTCCTCGAGTGCGAAGTCAGCCCGCCCATACGCGCCCGGGAACAGACGATCGCCAAACACGGCCGTCAGCCGCGAGCTCGTGTGCCGCTCTGGAGATGAAGACGCCGACCGCGGGACGGCGCTGGTCCGTCCACTTCACTGCGAAGAGATGCGTCGCGTGCTCACCGCTCACGCCCAGCAACGCGGGAAAGCCCTGAGGCCGGACGTCTGTGAGGGTGCTGAGTGAGATCGCACCGACGGCAAAGCCATTCACCAGCTGGGCCTCGAACGGGCTCGGGATCAGATCGAGGACGGCGGCGGGGTCGAGCCGGTACACGACCAGGACTCTTCGCTCGATGGTCCCTTGCAGCACCGGAGTCCGGACCTCGACCACGGGTGTCAGCATGGCCGCTGCGGGGGCATACTCGACAACGTGACGGACGACGGTGCGAGCCTCCGGAAGCGCAAGGGCGTCGCCGGCGCGATGCTCGCCGGAGCGATGATCGCCGTCCGCGACATCCTCGAAGCGCCGAAGGACGACGAGGCGGTCATCATCGAGGCATCGAGCGAGCCGGAAGACATCGACGAGGGGATGAGCTTCGTCGTCGACCCGAACACGATCGCCTACACGCCACCACTGCCTCGACATCGCACGCAGCGCGACTCGGGAGCACAAGTCTGAACGGAGGCCCTCCATGAAGGCGATCGTCAAGCTCGTCGCATGGCTCGCGGTGTTGGTCGGCGCGGTCGGCGTGGTGTTCGTCGCCGGAATGCGTTCGAAGTCACCCACCGTCCTCAACGCGGTCCGTCGCATCAGCAAGGCGACGAAGCCATATGTGCTGAAGACCGCGGGCACGGCTGGCTCGCGCACCGGGGTGATCCATCACGTCGGACGCACGACCGGCACGCCCTACGAGACGCCGATCGTTGCCGAGCCCGTCGACGACGGCTTCCTCATCGCGCTGCCGTACGGACCGAACACCGACTGGCTGAAGAACGTGCTCGCGCGCGGCACCGCAACGCTCACGCACGACGGTCACACCTACGACGTCGACCGTCCTGAAGTCGTGCCGTTCGCCGAGGCCGCCGGCCTCTACTCCGACCGGGACCGTCGAAGCCTCGAGCAGTTCCGGGTCGAAGAGTGCCTGCGGCTGCGGAAGGCAGTCGTCCTCACGAGCTGAGAGGCGGACATCCTCGCCGCCCTCAAGTATGCGGCGGCGCCGATGCAGGAGCGTGAGCTCCCGCTTCGACACTCGGCGTGAGGCTGCTGCTCGATGCGAACCTGTCGTGGCGGGTCGCTGCTCTGCTTCGCGGCGCCGGCGTCGATGCCGTCCACGTGCGGGACTTCTCGATGATGACCTCGAGCGATGAAGCGATCATGCGCCTCGCCGTGGACGAGGAACGGGATCCCGCCATCATCCTGGTCGACCTCGGTCGTCAGGTGGCGGTGGCCGGGATGATGGGAGTGGTGACGGAGGCAGCCTCGGTCGTGCGACGTGCGATCAGCTTGCCGAGTTCCCAGAGGAAGAAGAGCGCCACGGCGGGTGCGAGCGCGAGGGACCACTGGGTGAGCGACAGCTGCACGGTGCCGAGCAGCGATCCGCATGACGTCCATCTGGGTGACGAGCACGGCGAGCAGGAGCTCGACGAGCGCGGTGATGTTGAGGTGCCGGTTGTCGAACGACGTCGGTGGTGAGCGCCGGTGCCGGTCACGCTTCTGGCCTGGAAGACCGCGGCGATGAGCATCAGTGAGAACGTCGTCACGCCCATCGAGGTGCCGATGAGGACGTTGTCGTAGTGGGTGGTGCCGTAGCTGATGAGTGCGAGCGTGCAGGTGGCCATGAACAGGCCGACGAGACCGGCGGTGGTCAGGAGCCCTTTCGTCATGATCGACTCGTCGCGTGAGCGTGGTTTGAGGTTCATGAGGCCCGGCGCTTCCTTGTCCATGCCGAGCCACACGCCGAGTGGCGCGTTGACGAAGAAGTTGATGTACAGGATCTGCGACTGGGGAGAACGGTTGTCCGGCGGCGATGTTCAAGATGCTGGCTCCGAGGAACGTGATGATGTACGCGACGAGCTCGACGATCACGAAGCGGATGAACTTGTTCAGGTTGTCGTAGACCTTGCGACCACCCCTGACGGCGACGACGATCGTGGCGTAGTTGTCGTCGGAGAGGATCATCCGGCTGGCGTTCTTGGCCACCTGGGTGCCGGTGCCCATGGCGATGCCGATGTCGGCGGTCTTGATGGCTGGCGCGTCGTTGACGCCGTCACCGGCCATGGCGACGACGTCGCCCTTCTTCCTGAGGGTCTGGACGAGCAGCACCTTGTGCTCGGGTGCGACGCGTCCGACCACGCCGATGTCGTCGATGCGCGCCAGCCGCTCCTCGTCGCTGAGCGTCGCGAAGTCGGCTCCGAGCATCGCCGTCCCGGGGATGCCGAGCTGCTTGGCGATGGCCGCTCCGGTGATCACGTCGTCGCCGGTGACCATCCGTACGCGGATGCCGGCGTTCTGCGCGTCGTGGACGGCCTTCATGGAGGCGTCGCGGGGTGGGTCGACCATGGCGACGATCGACGCCATCTCGAGATCGGTGACGTAGCCGAGCAGGTCGCCGTCCGCGTCGAACGCGGCGGGGTCGAGATCGCGGACGGCTGCCGCCATGACCCGGTACCCCTGGCCCTCCATGCGGGTCGACGGCCCCGTCGGCCTTCTGCTTCAGAGCGTCGTCCCACGGCACGCTGGCGCCCTCGATGCGGGTCGTGGCGGCACGGTCGAGCACGGCCGGAGCCGCTCCCTTGACGAAGCAGCGCACCACGCTCTTGCCGGACGGGTCGGTGGCGGTGTTGAACGTCGCCATCAGCTTGTAGGTCGGGTCGAACGGCAGCGTGGCCAGCCGTGGGAGCGCCTCGCGGCTGGCTTCGATGTCCAGCCCCGCCTTGTGGGCCAGGACCAGCAGGGCACCCTCGGTCGGGTCACCGACCACCTTGGCGTTCACGAGCTTGGCGTCGCTGGCGATGACGTACGGCAGGATCGCGTCGTCGACGGACAGCGTGGTCCCGGCCGCGTGGTGGACCTTGCCGTCGAGGCTGTAGCCGATCCCGGAGATCGTGTAGCGGTCCTCGGCGTCGACCAGCTCGACGGCGGTCATCTGGTTCATCGTCAGCGTCCCGGTCTTGTCCGAGTTGATCGCCGAGGTCGAGCCGAGTGTCTCCACCGAGCCGAGGTCCTTGACGATGGCGTTCTCGCCGGCCAGCTCCTTGGCCCCGCCCGAGAGGATCACCTGCAGGACCGTCGGCAGCGCGGTCGGGATCGCGGCGATCGCCAGAGCGATCGCCGTGATGAACAGCGAGTCGGCCGACTGGTCTCTCGACAGGCCGAGGGCGAACATGACGATCATCGTCCCGAGCGCGGCGGCGCCGATCCACAGCGTCAACGTGTTCAGCTGCTTGGTCAGCGGTGACTGCTCCTTGGTGGAGCTCGCCAGCATGCCGGCGATCTTGCCGACCTGGGCATCGGCGCCCCTCGCGGTGACGATCATCGTGCCGCTGCCGTGGGTGACCGGGGTGTTCATGAACGCCATGTTCCTCTGGTCGCCTGCTCCGACCTCGGCATCGGCGAGCGTGTCGGTCTCCTTGGACGCCGGGGTGCTCTCACCCGTGAGGGCGGACTCGTCGATGCTGAGCGAGTTCGCCTCGATGATCCGACCGTCGGCGGCCACGTTGTCACCGGCGGTGATCAACACGATGTCGCCGATCACGACCTCCTCGATGGGGATCGCCGACTCCACCCCGCCGCGACGGACGCGTGCGGTCTGCTTCGTCAGCGACTTCAAGGCGTTCATCGCGCTCTCGGCCTTGCCCTCCTGTCGCAGGCCGACCACGGCGTTGAGCACCGTCAGCAGGATCAGCACCGCCCCGGTGCTCCACTCGCCGATGGCGAGCGACAGGATCGCCGCGATGAGCAGGATGATCTGCATGTAGGCCGCGTACTGGTCGAGGAACCGCCGCCATCCCGGAGCGGTCTTCTCCGCGGGCAGCGCGTTGGGCCCGTCCGTGCGGAGCAGCTCGGCGGCCTTCGCCGCGCTCAGGCCGCTGTCCGAGTCGACAGCGAGTCGCTTCGCGACCTCGTCGGCACCGAGCGCGTACCACCTGATCGCAGCGTTGTCGGTTGTCATCGTTGCCGTCATCGGGTCCCTGCTCTCAGAACTTCTCGGGGACGAGGTGCAGCGGCAGCTCGGGCTCGACGTAGCCCTTGTGCGCTCGGCTGCTTGGGCAGCTTCACCTCAGGCCGCGGTACCGGCTCGTACGGGATCTGGCCGAGCAGGTGGGAGATGATGTTCAGTCGGCCGCGCTTCTTGTCGTCGTTGTTCGCGACGAACCACGGTGCCCACGACGTGTCGGTCGCCGCGAGCATCGCGTCACGGGCCCGGCAGTAGTCGTAACGCCGGCTGAAGGACTTCAGGTCCGTGGGCGACAGCTTCCAGATCTTGCGGGGGTCGTCGATCCTGCTCTCGAGTCGTCGGGCCTGCTCTTCGACGCTGACGTTGAGCCAGTACTTGACCAGGATGATCCCCGAGTCGACCATCGCCTTCTCGACCGCCGGCACCATGTCGAGGAAGTACGCTCGGTCTGCTCGGGCGTGCAGTAGCCCAACACCGGCTCGACACCGGCGCGGTTGTACCAGCTGCGGTCGAAGATCACGACCTCCCCGGCCGCGGGGAAGTGGGCGATGTAACGCTGGACGTACATCTGCGACTTCTCGCGCTCGGTCGGCACCGGCAGGGCGATGTGCTTGAACACCCGCGGGCTCGTACGTTCGGTGATCCGCCTGATGGTGCCGCCCTTGCCCGCGGAGTCCAGGCCCTCGAACACGACACAAATCCTTGGCGCCGGTGGTCTTGACCCACTCCTGCATCGCCACCAGCTCCCCCTGCAGGACCCGCATCTCGGCCTCGTACGCCTTGCGCTTCATCTTGCCCTTCACACTCTCAGCCACGTCGCCCTTCGGTGCACTCGACGGCGACTCGGACGACTCGACTGGTCCTTCGGCCGACGTCGCCGGCTCAGACTTGGCCGCCTTGTTGGACTTCTTCGACTTCTTCGACTTCTTGCCCATCGATCTCAGCTCCTGTCGAGTAGCCATGCAACCGGGGATGATCCCACCAATGGGCAGCTCGGAGCACCCGGCGGCCTGGGCCGCTAGCGAGACCGCTGATCGAGACACCGGGTCGACCACGGAGCCGCCGTCGTGACGATGGACGCTGTCTTCCGTCGGTTCGCAGCGAACAGGCACAGCGCGCCCACTACGGCCAGGGCGCCGGCAACTACCAGCAGAGGCACCGGCGAAGATCCGGTCGTGGCCAAGGCGACCTTGAGCGAGGTACGGAACAGGACTGGGCCGTTCGGGCCCGTGCACAGCACGGTGGACGCCCTGCTACACGTTGAACCGGATCTCGAGGGTGTCGCCGTCCTGCACCTCGTAGTCCTTGCCTTCGACGCGGAGCTTGCCTGCCTCCTTCGCCTTCGACCACGAGCCAAATGACAGCAGCTCGTCCCAACGGATCACTTCGGCGCGGATGAACCCGCGCTGCAAGTCGCTGTGGATCACACCGGCGCACTCGGGCGCCTTGGCTCCCGCGCGGAATGTCCAGGCGCGGCTCTCCTTGTCGCCGGTCGTGAGGAACGTGCGGAGGCCGAGCAAGTGGTACGCCGCGTGGATCACGCGCGGCAGCGCCCCTTCGCCGAGCCCGAGGCCCTCGAGCAGCTCGGCGCGCTCGTCCGCATCGAGCTGCGCGGTCTCAGCCTCGAGCTGCACGCACGCGGCGAGCACCTCGGCCGCGCCGCCGATCTCCGCGACGACCGACGCGACCGTCGCGTCGGCCTCGCCGAGCTGGTCTTCGCCGAGGTTCACGACGACCAGCACCGGCTTCGCGGTGATGAGGAAGAACGGCTGGAGTGCCGTGATCTCGTCGGAAGACGAGCCCGGCGCGGTACAGAGGCATCGCTGCCTGCAGGAGGCCGACCGCCTTCTCGAGGACCGCGACCTCACCCGAAACAGACTTGTCGAACTTCGCCGCCTTGCGCCGCCGTTCGAGCTGCGTCTCGGCACTCGCGGCATCTGCGAGCACGAGCTCGAGCTCGAGCGTCGCCAAGTCGTCGAGCGGGTCGCTGCCGCCGACGACGTTCGGGTCGACGAAGGATCGAAGCACGTAGAGCACGGCGTCGACCTCACGGATGCCGCCGAGGAACTTGTTGCCCAGGCCCTCGCCCGCGTTCGAGCCCTTCTGGATGCCGGCGATGTCGACGAACTCCGCAGTGGCGTTGACGACCTTCTTCGACTCGCTCATCACCGCGAGCGCGTCGAGGCGCTCGTCTGGCACCTTCGCGACACCCACATTTGTCTCGGTCGTCGAGAAGGGGTGCGCTGCGACCTGTGCGTTGCCGCCGGTCAACGCGTTGAAGAGGGATGACTTGCCCGCGTTGGGCAGGCCGACGATGCCGAAGCGCTCCATGACCCGGATCAGGGTAGGGGCCGCGCACCCTACGATTCGCCCGTGACTGATTCGTCCCAGACCACGTTCGACATGTTCGACCCAGCCGTCCTCGCCGACCCGCACCCAGAGTACGCACGGCTGCGGGCCGAGCCGGGCCTCGCCTACGTCCCGCTGCTCGACGCCTATGCGGTCAGTCGCTACGCGGATGTCACCGGCGTGCTGCGCGAGCCGCTCCTCTTCTCGTCGGCCCGCGGCATGGGCGACATGATGGCGATGGTCGGCAGCGAAGAGGTCTCCGACGACGGGCGCAAGATCGACGCCGGCGGGCTCGGACGCTCGCTCATCGCCTCCGACCCTCCGCTCCACACGACGATGCGACGCCTCGTGAACCGGGGTTTCACGCCGCGGGTGATCAACGACTACGAGCCGCGGGTCCGGGAGATCGCAGAGCAATTCGTCGGCGAGATGCTCGAGAAGGGCGCCGACGGAGGCGCCGACCTCGTCCGCGACCTGTCGTACCCACTCCCCGTCACGGTCATCGCTGAGATGCTCGGCATCCCGGCGGAGCGCAAGGAGCAGTTCAAGCGGTGGTCCGACGCAGCCGTCGCCGCGTTCAGCCTCGCCCCCGATCCTGCTCGATTCAAGGTCGCCGCCGAGGAGATGTTCGAGTTCTTCGTCGAGGTCATCGAGGACCGAGCGAGGCAGCCCAAGGACGACCTCGTCAGCATGCTCGTCACGAAGGGCTCCGACGGCGAGGAACCGCTCACCGTCGACGAGATCGTCGGCTTCTGCATCTTGCTCCTGATCGCCGGCAACGAGACGACGACGAACCTCCTCGGCAACTGGATGCGGATGCTCGTCGATCGCCCAGACGTCGAAGCGGCACTGCGCGCGGATCCGTCGAAGATCGCGGCATCGTTCGAGGAGCAGCTGCGATACGACGGGCCCGTGCAGTGCCTCTTCCGCGGCACCACCGCCCCGACCGAGGTCGGCGGTCAGGCCCTCGATGTCGGAACCCGCCTGCTCGTGCTCTTCGCAGCGGCGAACCGCGACGAGGAGAAGTGGGGACCCGACGCGGCGACCTACCGGCTCGATCGCAACCCCGCCGACCACGTCGGCTTCGGGCACGGCATCCACCTGTGCCTCGGCGCGCCGCTCGCTCGCCTCGAGGCGCGCGTTACGGCGGAGGTGCTGTTCGAGCAGACGTCGGCATTCGAGCCGAGCGGCGAGATCGTCGGCACCCAGAGCTTCCTCCTCCGCGGCTGCACGTCGATCCCGTTGACGGTGAAGCCCGCCTAGCCGTGGAGCCTGTCGACGCCCTCGACCGCATCGTCTTCCTGCTCGACCGTGCCCTCGAACCGTCGCACCGCGTCAAGGCGTTCGCGAACGCACGCGACGCGATCGCCGATCTCGACCCGGCCGAGGTCGAAGCACGAGCGAAGGCGGGCACGCTCACCGACCTCAACCACATCGGCCCGGTCACGGCGAGCGTCATCACCGAAGCCGTGAACGGCGAGTCGCCGTCCTACCTGCTGAAGCTCGAAGACGAGACGACGATCCCACTGTCATCCGAGGGGGCGGCGTTCCGGGCCGCGCTGCGGGGCGACTGCCACAGCCACTCGAATTGGTCCGACGGCGGAGCGCCCATCGAGAAGATGGCCCGCACCGCGATCGAGCTCGGACACGAGTACATGGTGCTGACCGACCACTCGGCCCGCCTGACTGTCGCGCACGGCCTCTCGCGCGAGCGTCTGCTGCAACAGCTCGACGTGCTCGACGAGCTGAACGCCGAGCTCGCACCATTCCGGATCCTCACCGGCATCGAGGTCGACATCCTCGAAGACGGGACGCTCGACTGCGACGACGACCTGCTGGCCCGACTCGACGTCGTGGTGGCCAGCGTGCACTCCAAGCTGCGGATGGAGCGGCAGCCCATGACCGAGCGCATGGTGCTCGCGGTGGCGAGCCCGCACGTCGACATCCTCGGCCACTGCACCGGGCGCAAGGTCACGGGAAAGGGGCGGCCCGAGTCGACGTTCGACGCCGAGATCGTCTTCATGGCGTGCAAGCAGTTCGACACCGCGGTCGAGATCAACTGCCGTCCCGAGCGTCTCGACCCGCCCCGGCGGCTCCTGAAGCTCGCCGTCGAATTCGGCTGCCGGTTCTCGATCGACAGCGATGCGCATGCCCCCGGACAGCTCGACTGGCAGCCCCACGGGTGCGAGCGAGCGGCCGAGTGCGAGGTGCCGCTCGAGTCGATCGTGAACACGATGACGGCAGACGACCTGGTCGATTGGGCCGGCTCGCACGCCTGATCGCTCAACCGCGCCCCCGAACCGGCCGATTCGTAGGATGTGGCCATGAAGTTGAGGAAGGACAAGGCCCCGGCCGCCGGTCCTTCTCCCAAGCTGAAGATGGTGAACGGGCAGCCGCTCGCGCCGCCCACACCTCTGGCCGCACCGACCGAGGCAGTCGGGCCGGAGGAGGCCATCCACATCCCGGACAGCCTCGCCAAGACGTTCCGGGTCACCGCAGGCAGCACCGAGGCCGTGATGGCCGTCGTGATGGTCCGGGGGAACATCCCCGAGCTCCTCGAGGCCTACGACCGGTACGAGCAATCGGTCGACGAACGTGGCGGGCCCGATTCGGGCCTGGTGCTCCACGTCTGCAGCGCGACGGCGGACGGCATCTGCGTGATCGACGTCTGGGAGTCGGAGTCGGCGTTCAAGGCCTGGGTGCCTGCGGACGCCGGGCCAGCGGGTGCCCAAGCTCTACCCCGTGCACGGCATGCGCATCACAGAGAACCGACCGAGCGTCCGGCCCGCGCCGACGCCTCCTGCGCCGCCGCCGAAAGTGAAGCGGTACTGACCCGGTAGCCTGTCCGCCCTATGTCGAAGAAGACGAAGAAGCGCAAGGCGCGCATGCGGCGGAACAAGGCGAACCACGGCAAGAAGCCCAACTGCGGCCGAGGCTGACCTGCCTGAGCTCGACCCTCTTCGGCTCGACCCCCTGCCCGTCGCCGCTCGCGGCGACACCGTCGACGTCCTTCACGGGCACGAGGTCGCCGACCCCTACCGGTGGCTCGAAGATGCCGCCTCGCCCGAGACCCTGGCCTGGGTCGCCGCTCAGAACGAGCGGACTCGTCGCGCCCTCGAGGCCCTGCCGGCCCGGGCCGCGACTGCACGCCCGGTTCGTCGAGCTCCTGGCCGCGCCGATCTCGACATCGTGTCGAGTCGCCGGCGGCCGCGTCTTCACCCTCGAACGAGGCGGCGGCGAGGCGCAGTTCCGGCTGATCGTCCGATCCGCCACCGATCCCACCGCGCCGGCGGCGACGCTGATCGATCCGGCCGCGCTGCTCGAGGACTCCACCGCCGCGCTCGACTGGTACTACCCCTCGCCCGACGGGCATCTGGTCGCGTTCGGCGTGTCGATCGGCGGCGACGAGCGCTCGACGCTGCGGATCGTCGACGTCGAGACGGGCGAGCTGCTCGCGGACACGATCCCCGACACGCGCTGGTCGTCGGTCGCATGGACGCCCGATGCCGCCGCATTCGCCTACACGCGGTACCCGTCGGGCCAGGAGTACGGCGAGCGCGTCTGGTGGCACGTCGTCGGTGACCACCACGGCCACGACGAGCTCGTCTTCGGAGACCTGCCGATCGAGGAGTCGATGCAGTCGATCACGCTCTCGCGTGACGGCCGCTGGCTCGCCGTGCACTGCAACGTCGGATGGAGCCGCGCCGACGTCCACCTCATCGATCGCCAGACCGGCGTGCGCACGACCCTGATCGAGGGCGTCGAAGCGCAGACGTTCGTGCGCGTCGTCGACGACCGCCTCATCGGCGTGACCAACCTCGACGCGCCGCGTGGCCGCGTCTTCACCGCGTCGGTCGACGCGCCCGACGAGCGATGCGTGGCAGACGCTCGTGCCGCAGAGCGAGCTCGTCATCGACGCCGGCGGCGTCGAGGTCGCGGGCGATCGTCTGCTCGTGCACGGCACGAAGTCGGCGCTTGCAGTGGTGCGGTCGTACGCGCTCGACGGCACCGACATGCGCGAGATCGAGCTGCCAGGTCCGGTCTCGCTCGCGGGCTTCGACGCGGACGAGGCGCAGACGCAGGCGTTCCTCCAGCTCGAGTCGTTCGCGCTCCCCGCGACCCTGCATCGCTGGACGCCCGCGCACGGCATCGAGCGGTGGGGCACCTCGTCGTCCCCGGTCGACGCGGATCGCTTCCATGTCGAGCAGGTCAGGTACCCGTCGACCGACGGCGTCGACGTGCCGATGTTCCTCGTCCGCCGCGTCGACGTCACGCCCTCACCCGACACGCCGTGCTTGCTCACTGGGTACGGCGGCTTCTCGATCGCGGCGACGCCGGCGTACTCGCCGATCGCGATCGCGGTCGCGGAGGCCGGCGGCATGTTCGCCGACGCGTGCATCCGCGGCGGCGCCGAGGAAGGCGAGGACTGGCATCGCGCCGGCATGCGCGAGCACAAACAGCAGGTGTTCGACGACTTCCACGCCGCGGGCGACTGGCTCGTGTCGAACGGGCTCACGTCGCATGCCCGGCTCGCGCTGCGGGGTGGATCGAACGGCGGGCTGCTGATGGGCGCGGCGATGACGCAGCGACCCGATCTCGCACGGGCCATCCACTGCGCGGTCCCGCTGCTCGACATGGTGCGCTACCACCTCCACCTCATCGGGAAGCTGTGGACTCCCGAGTACGGCGATCCCGATGTCGCCGAGGAGCTCGAGTGGGTGCTGGGGTACTCGCCGTACCACCACGTCGTGCCCGGCACGTGCTATCCCGCCGTGCTCTTCACCGCGGCCGAGGGCGACGGCGCGCGTCGACCCGAACCACGCCCGCAAGATGACCGCGGCCGTGCAGTGGGCGACGTCGTGCGGCGACGAGCATCCGATCCTGCTGAGGCAGGAGGATCGAGCCGGCCACGGCGCGGGCAAGCCGCTCGCGAAGCAGGCCGACGAGCTGGCCGACGTCCTCGCGTTCCTGTGGTGGCAGCTGGGCCTGATCTCGACCGAATCGGCATGAGCGGTTCGCCCACCATCGCGGAGCTCGTGGTGGGCGCATCACCCGACCACTGGCGCGCCGCCGGGCTTCGCCGTCGATGCCGACAACCGAGTCGTCATCGGCACCGTCACGATCCGGCTCGAAGCCGACGCCACATCCGGGCATCGCGTCGTGGTCGCTGCGCGCGCCTGTGCCCTCGGCGATCGACGGCCTCGCGACGACGGCCTCGACGGTCGACATCCCCGACGCGATCCGCGCACCCGAACCACGTCGTCGCGATCGACCACCTCGTCGTGCTCACCCCCGACCTCGATCGCACGATCGACGCGCTCGCCGAGCAAGGGCTCGAGCTGCGCCGCGTCCGCGAAGGCCCGGCGGGAGACGGGCGCGAGGTGAAGCAGGCGTTCTTCCGCATGGCCGAGGTGATCCTCGAAGTCGTGGCCACCGCACGCGGAGGCGACGAGCCCGGCTCAGTTCTGGGGTCTCACGTTCCTGTCCGACGACCTCGACGCGACACTCGCCGCTCTCGGACCCGATCGCGTCGAGCGAGCCGCGTGTCGGCGGTGCAATCCGGACGTCGCATCGCGACGATCCGCGACTCGGTCGGGCTCGGCTGCCCGTCGCCCTCATGGACCGTTGAACCGCTACATGTCGATCTGCAGGTGGCACTCGTCGCGCGAGGTAGCGCGCGACCTGCTCGGCGTGCTGCTTCATCGTCGGGGATGAGAGCACCGTCTCGTAGCCCTTCATCGCAGGAGCGATCGCTTGCATCGTCGTCGCGTGCGAGAGCTCCGCGAGCAGCGGCGAGAGCTCGTGGTAGAGCGCCCACACCGCGCCCGCGATCTCGGGAGGTGCGGAGTCGCGCAGCATGTCGGCGCGGCGAGCAGAGCGCTTGCGCCCACTGCGGGAAGCTCGAACCCCAGGCCGGGATGCCGGCGCTGAGACCACGCTGCGTCGAAGCGGCGAGCACGCAGAAGTCGCCCCCGTCGGGCCCGAACGGCGTCGACTCGGTGAACCCCGGCCCGAGCTCGCGCAGCTTGTCAGCGTGCACCTGCCCCATCTGCTCGGCGATCACGCCGCCGAGCAAGTTCGGATCCATCAGGCTGTGGCCCGCGTGCACGACGTCGCTCACCTTCATGTCGGTGCGGAAGTGCATGAGCAGCCCCTCGACCGCGTCCTCCGAGAGGTCCATCGCGGCGCCGTACGCGAGGTAGCGATCCCACACCTCGCACCGCCGCGGGCGGGCAGGTGGTCGAGGCTCCCGGTGCCCGCGGATGAACGCGCGGACGCCGAGCCATCGGCTCGCGACCTCGTGGCCCGCGGGTGTGAGCTGATCGGGAGCTCGCCGGATCGCGAGGTACCACGCGATCGGCCAGAGGATGAAGAGCAGCGGGATGCCGAGGCCGAGCAGCGCCGGGTTGATGAGGGCAAGCCCGGCGCAGAGCACGAAAGGTGCGATGTCGGCCGTCAGCAGGATGCGCGCGACCTTCGGTCGGTTCGACGAGCCCGAGCTGCTTCGACTCGCGGGTGACCGACATCCGGAAACGAGCCCAGAACCAGGGCGTCGACGGGTTCAGCGCGGCCGCGAGACGCTCGCGCCGGGAGGTCTTCGTTCCCCGCCACCTTCCGAATCGCGTCGAGCAGCTGGGTCTCGTAGGTGGTGAGGGGCGCCGCTCTGGCTGGCGGCACCGTCCGCAGCCTCACCATCGTCGCCCCCTGGTGCGGAGCGAAGACCTCGGCCCAGCCGCGCGCCGCGAGGTCGAGCAACGTCGCCGGCACGGCGTTGGCGGTGAGGCGCCGGTGGACGACGTGGTTGACGACCGCCGGCGACTCGGGTCCGAGGTCCATCGTGGCCGGACCGGGATGGATCTCCGGTTGATGGCGCACGACCGCCCTCGCGGCGACGAGCCACACCACGAACACGACGAACGACGCGGCGACGACGATCAGGCCGAGCTTCTCGTTGCCGCTCACTGCCCCAGGCTCGCACGCGCCCGGTAGCCTCAGCCGCGCATGCTCGATCACGTCTTCACCGACGCCATCGGCGCGCTCCGCGAGACGCTCGAGTCCGCGTTCCTCGAACGGCAGAAGGACGTCGAGGAGCGGTTCCAGGTCGACGTGCTCCTCGGCGACGTCACGTGGGAGACCTCGTACGGGCTTCCCGGCGAGGGATCCCCTCCGCGCGTGGTAGCCGTCGTCACCTTCGACTGGCCGACGTGGTCGCAGACCGTCCTACCGGCTCTGGCTGCAGGACGAGCAGATCGACGACCCGCCCCGCATCGAGATCGAGATCCGCTTGCGGATCCAGCGTCTCGCGGCCCATCCGAACGCGGAGCTGCGTGCTCGCGGCCCTGCCCTCGCAGAGCCCGCCCATCGGCACCTCGGCACCGCTCGAGCGGTTCGGGCCGACGGTCGAGACCCTCTACCGCGATCCGCTCGAAGACCCCGCGTACGCGATCGAGGTGTCCTACGAAGGCACCTACGAGGTGACCGAGGAACCGCTCGCCGACGGCTCGATCCTCGACGACCACTTCAGCGCGATGGGCGGATGGATCGCGTCGACGCTCGTGCGGCTCGGCGACCTCAAGCTCGAGTTCCTGCCCCCCGACGAGGAAGAGGTGCTGCCGTGACGGAAGGCCCCGTGCTGCTCGAAGTCAGCGATCGCATCGCGACGGTGACGCTCAACCGGCCCGCGGCCCGCAACGCGCTGTCGTCCGAGGTGCTGCGCCTGCTGCCCGAGCTGCTCCGCGAGGCCGATGGCCGTGACGACGTCGACGTGGTGATCCTCACTGGCGCCGACCCGGCGTTCTGCGCGGGGCTCGACCTCAAGGAGCTCGGCTCGTCCGGCGGCAACCTGCGCGCCGGCAGCCGACGGCGCGACACCACGCCGCACAGCACGGTCCGTTTCCGCTCATGGAGAAGCCGGTGATCGGTGCGGTCAACGGGCCGCGCGATCACCGGAGGCTTCGAGCTCGCGCTCAACTGCGACTTCCTCGTCGCATCCGAACGGGCCTGTTTCGGCGACACGCACACTCGCGTCGGCGTCATGCCCGGCTGGGGGCTCACCGTGCTGCTGCCGCAAGCGATCGGCGTGCGACGAGCGCGGGAGATGAGCTTCACCGGCAACTTCCTCGATGCGCACGAGGCGCTCCAGTGGGGCCTCGTCAACCATGTCGTGCTGCACGAAGAGCTGCTGCCCTTCACCCGTGGCCTCGCCGCCGACCTCATCGGCAACGACCAGCGCGGCGTGCGCCAGATCCGCAAGACCTACGACGCGGTCACGGCCGGCACCGTCGGCGACGGATGGGACGTGGAGCGCCAGGACTCACGCGACTGGCAGCGCAACGCGGGGTTCGACCCGGCCGAGGTCGAGCGCCGGCGCATGGCGATCGTCGAGCGCGGTCGCTCGCAGACCTGACGCCCCCTCCCCCGCGGGAGATTGATGATTGGAGGACGTCATGCCGTCCCCGAATCGTCAATCTCGGTGGGGTCAGGCGGCGGTGGCGCCGCCGAGGAGCTCGGTGTCGGTCGAGGTCGTAGAAGGCGATGCTCTGACCGCGGGCGACGCGGCGCTGCGGCTGGTCCCAACGGAGCGTGGTGCCGTCGAGCGACGCGGCGCGTGGCTCGCCGTGAGCGCTGCACTGCGCGAGCACACGTCCCGTGGCGGGCGGCCGACGAACGAGATCGCGTCGAGCTCCTGTGAGTCGGTGAGGAGGTCGTCAGCGCCGCCGACCACGACCGTCGCGCTCGCGACGTCGACTGCGACCGCGTACGACCGGTGCATCAGTGCCGAGCGCGCCGAGCCCTCGGCGCTGCCCCACCGTCACGAGCTCGACCGCATCGACTTCGCCGACGACCCGCCCATCGCCATCGACGACCCGGCCGGGGTGGAGGGGGATGCGATCCCCCAGGAAGTCGCGGCGACCGCCCGACGCCGTGATGAAGCACACGTCCTGGCTGTCGGGCTTCGCGGCGGTGCGAAGGCCGAGCGCGTCTGCGCGCTCGCGGACCTCGTGCTTCGTCAGCCCACCGATCGGCAGCACGACGCGCTGCAGGGCGCGCTGGTCGAGCATGTGCAGCACGTACGACTGGTCCTTGCTGCGGTCGGCGCCGCGGAGCAGGCGGACTCGTCCGGACACGTCACGATCCACCCGGGCGTGGTGGCCGGTGGCGACGCAGTCGAACCCGAGGAGGTCGGCGCGCTCGACCAAGCGGTCGAACTTCAGATGGCGGTTGCATTCCACGCAGGGGTTCGGCGTGAGCCCATCGCGGTGCGCGTCGACGTAGGGAGTCACGACGTCACGCAGGAAGTCGTCGCCGAAGTTGAAGACCGCGTGGTCGATGCCCAGCTGCTGCGCGACGCGCCGGGCGTCATCGACATCACTGACCGAGCAGCAGCCGCGGTCGCTCTCGCCTCCCCACAGCTTCATCGTGACGCCGACGACGTCGTGACCGGCCTCGAGCAGCAACGCGGCGGCCACGGAAGAGTCGACGCCGCCCGACATGGCGACCAGCACCTGCACCGCGCTACCTCCGCAGCTGGGCGATCGCCGCGGGGATGACCTCGAGCGCGTGGTCGACATCCGCGGAGGTCGACGCCGGCCCGAGCGACAGTCGCACGGCGCCCACGGCGCGCTCGCGCGGATACGCCCATCGCGGCGAGCACGTGCGACGGGTCCATCGCTCCGCTCGAGCACGACGATCCCGCAGACGCGCAGACGCCCTGGCGATCGAGGAGGAAGAGCAGCGCCTCGGCCTCGACCCCGTCGACGAGAAGGTGCGCGTTGCCCGCGACCTTGCGGTCGCGCGGCACGGTCTCGGTGATGCCGTCGACCCGCGCCCGGAGCTCGTCGACAAGCCGATCTCGCAGCGCGGCGACACGATCGACCATCGCCTTGCGTTCGTCATTTGCCAACGTCATCGCCGTCGCGAGCGCGACGATCCCGCCGACGTTCTGCGTGCCGCTGCGATGGCCGCGCTCCTGGCCTCCGCCGAGCACCAGCGGCGCGAGCTCGACGCCCTTCCGGATGGCGAGCACGCCGACGCCCTTCGGTCCACCGAACTTGTGACCGCTGATCGACACGAGCTGCGCACTCGCGCACACCTCCGCGACGTCGAGCCACGCGAAGGCCTGGATCGCGTCAGTGTGCAAAACAGCACCCGGTGCGCGCTCGGCGACCACCTCGGCCACGCGACCGATCGGCTGGATCGTGCCGACCTCGTTGTTCACGGTCATCACCGAGACGATCGTGACCGGATCGTCCAAAGCCTCCGCCAGCGCATCGAGATCGATGGTCCCGCTGGCGTCGACACCCACCAGGCGCCCACCCGCGTGCTCGACGGGGTGCAGGACCGCGTGGTGCTCGATGGCCGAGCACACCGCGACACCGCCGCGGGCGGCGTGCACGCCGGTCACCGCCAGGTTGTCGGCCTCGGTACCGTCGCCCGTGAACACGACCTCGCTCGAGTCGACGCCGAGCAGCGATCGCGGCCACCTCACGCGACTCGTCGAGCGCCTTGCGCGCCGCACGCGCAGCTCGATGCGAGCCCGACGGGTTGCCGAACTGCTCGGTGAGGAACGGCAACATCGCCTCGACCGCCTCGGGCCGCATCGGCGTCGTCGCCGCATGATCGAGGTAGGTCAGCTGGTCCGGCACCCCGAAAGGGTACGCGGCACGCACCCCTAACGCGGCGGCGCGAAGCCTCCGTCATCCGGAGCCGGCGTGGGCGCGGACGCGACGTCGGGCACGAGCACCGGCGCGGGCAGCAACGAAGACGGTTGCCCCGGCGCGGGCAGCGGCGACGCCAACGATCGGCTGCGCTGCTGGTACGCCGCTGCGATGCACGCGAGGAAGAGCTCGTCGGGCATCCCGGGTGGCGGCAGCTGGTGCACGAGACGACCGATCGGCCGCGCCAGCCGACCCGCGATCTGGATGCGCGCCCCCGGCGTGAGCGAGTCTCGCGCGCAACAGGAACGAGCGCACGAGCTCGTAGTCCTCCGCGTCGAGTGCCGCCACATCGAGCGTCGCGGTGTACGGCTCGTAGCCCCATGGTGCTGGGAACCACACGGGCGCCGCGCTCGGGTTCGCCGTGCGCTCGTGCACGACGATGGTGCCGGCCGCAAGGTCCCCGAGTCGCTGGTCATCGCGTGTCAGGAGCACCGAGATGCACGCGACCAGCCCGCCGGGCGGGATGAAGAAGTCGACGAGCTCGAGCGCGGCGCGGATCGCGGCGTGCCGGAACCGGATCGGCGCGCCTTCGGTCGTGACGACTCGGATGCCGAGCACCCGCTTGCCCACCGTCTTGCCGTTCCACACCGTCTCGAGGATCGCCGGGTAGCCGAAGATCACCAGGAACACGAGGAAGGTGACGATGACTGCGGCGATCCAGCCCGGCAGCGACGCCGACGTCGCTGCGGACACCCCGGCGAGACCGAGCAGCAACAGAGACAACCCCGCGAGCTGGATCGAGAGGTCGAGGAGGATCGCGAGCACGCGGGAGCCGAGCGTCGCGAGACGCAGCTCGAGCACGACCGCTTCAGGAGTGACGATGCCGGGCAGCGGCGATGCTGCGCCCCACCGGTCAGCCACGTCGATACCGTAACGGCCTGGTGAACATCGACTCGTTCCTCGCCGATCACGACGACGAGTGGAAGCGCCTCGCGGATCTGACTCGACGCGCTCGCAAGCCGACGTCGATGTCGGCGTCCGACCTCGACGACCTCGTCTCGCTCTACCAGCGCACGTCGACCGACCTGTCTGTCGCCCGCAGCAACTTCAACGACCCGGCGCTCACGGCGAGGCTCACGCGCCTCGTCGCCGACGCGAACGCCGTCATCTACGGCACCCGGCCGCGCACGGTGCGGGCACTCCGCCGCTTCTTCACCGTCTCGTTCCCGGCCGCGGTGTGGCACGACCGCTGGTTCGTGCTCGTCGCCGCCGCGCTCACGTTCCTGCCCGCGATCGCTGTCGGCACGTGGCTCGCGCACTCCCCCAAGGCAGTCGAGGCCACCGCGCCGGCTGCCGTCCGCGAGGCATACGTCAACAACGACTTCGAGTCGTATTACTCGTCCGAGCCCGCGGCGCAGTTCGCGTCCGAGGTGTTCGTCAACAACGTGCAGGTCGCGATCTACGCGTTCGCCGCCGGCATCCTGCTGTGCGGGGTCACCGCCTACATCCTCGTCACGAACGGGGCGAACGTCGGTGTCGCGGCGGGCCTGTTCGCGGCCGCTGGTCAGTCGCCCAAGTTCTGGGGGCTGATCCTCCCCCACGGCCTGCTCGAGCTGTCGGCCGTCGTGATCGCCGGCGCCGCGGGCCTGCGCCTCGGTTGGGCGATCATCGACCCAGGGGATCAGAGCCGCCGCGACGCGCTCGCCGAGCAGGGACGCCGGTCGGTCGTGATCGTGCTCGGGCTGATCGTCGCGTTCGCGGTCGCAGGCACGATCGAAGGCTTCGTGACCGGCAGCGGCCTGCCGACGTTCTTCAGGGTCGGGCTCGGGGTCGTCGTCGCGGGCTCGTTCTGGCTCTACATCGTCACGCAGGGACGCATCGCCGCGGCCAACGGGTTCACTGGCCTTCTGAGCGAGGAGGACGCGGCGATCAGGACGAAGCGGATCGCGCCCGCGCTCGTCACGGGATAGCGACTCACGGCATAGCGGGCTCGAGCGCGACCTCGGCGCGGTGGCTCTCCATCCTCAGGAGCATCTCGGGTCGCGACCAGAGCACGGCGCCGATCGCGACGAGCAGCAGACCCGCGGTCGCGACAGTCGCACGAGGGCTGAAGATCTGCGCGAGCCAGCCCTGCAGCAACGAGCCCAAGGGGTAGCCCGCGGTGAACGTCATGAAGTACACAGCGAGCACGCGGCCGCGCATCTCCTCCACCACGCTCAGCTGCACCGTCGTGTTCAACGTCGCGATGAGCGCGAGGTAGGCGATGCCCGTCGCGAACATCGCCAGCGCGCCTTGCCAAAGCTCTGTCGAGAGACCGAACGCCGTCACGCTCAAGGCCAGCCATGTGAACGACACCGAGACGAGCCGAGCCCGTCCGAGCGTCACGCTCAACGACGAGACGAGCGGCGTCGCGACAACAGCCCCGATGCCGAACGCGGCGGTGAGCAGACCGAGCCCGGCCGCACCCGCGCCGAAGACGCTGTCGGCGAACACCGCGCTCAGCTGCAACATCGGGTTCGCGAGGAACGCCACGGCGAAGACCAGCATGATCGCCATGAGGATGCCTTCGTGACCGCGGACATAGCGGCACGCGTCGACGAAGTCCCGCAGCACGCGGTGGCCAGTGCGAACCGCATGGCGCACGGGCACGCGGACGAGCCAGATCGCGCCGATCACGGCGATGTAGGAGATCGCGTTCAGCAAGAACGCCCATGACGGCCCCAGGGTCGCGAGGATGAGGCCGCCGAGCGCAGGGCCGATCGCACGTGCGGCGTTGAACTGCGCCGAGTTCAGCGTGACCGCGTTCAGCAGATCCTCTTTGGGGACGAGCTCAGAGACGAACGCCTGCCACGACGGGATGTTGAGCGCCGAGATCACGCCGGTCGCGAACACCACCGCCACGAGCGCACCGGGACTGCGGACCCCGGCTTCCCACATGCCCCAAAGGCCGAGCGCGCAGAAGGCGAGCGCCGTCTGAGTCGTGATCAGCACCCTCCGGCGGTCGAACCGGTCCGCGATCGCTCCGGACCACGGCCCCATGAGCACGCCGGGGATGAACTGGCAGAAGCCCGCGAGCCCGACCCACGCGGCGCTGTCAGTCGTCTTGTAGAGGACGTAAGGGACCGTGATCGTCTGGATCCAGGTGCCGATGTTCGAGACGAGCGCTCCCGTCCAGAAGATCGCAAAGTTGCGGTGGCGCATCGCTGCGATCGCCGCCCCGCGGGGGGCGGGACGCAGCGACCGAGGGCATCAGAGCAATCTACGAGCCGGGTGACCGAACGCCGAAGCGATTCGTCTCACGCAGCGGTCGACACCAGGTCGCCGCCGTTGCCGCCGATCGAGGCGAGCGCCTTCAAGGCGTCGTCGACGTTCTCCACCGGCACGATCTTGAGATCGCTCGTGGCCCAGCGGCAGCGCGTGCATCGTCGGCCTCGGAAGCCGGCACCAGGAACACCTTCACTCCGGCCCGCTCGACCGTGGCGACCTTCTGCTTGATGCCGCCGATCGGACCGACGGAGCCGTCGAGGCTGATCGTTCCGGTGGTCGCCACCTTCTGGCCACCGGTGAGCTCGCCGGGAGTCAGCGCGTCGATCACGCCGAGCGTGAACGCGAGCCCCGCGGACGGACCGCCGACCGATCCCGAGTCGATGTTGACGTTCACAGGGAAGTCGAACTTCACGTCGTCGCGGGTGCCCGGAGCGATGCCGATCAGCGCGGTGCCGTCGTCGCGGGCCGCGAGCTTCACCTTCTCGGTGACGCGTGTCGTAGGTCGGCTTGGCCGCGGGATCAGCGGTGCCCGTCGGGCGCTGGATCGTGAGCGTCACCTCGTCGCCAGGCTTGTGCGGCTCGAGGATGGGGCCGAGATCGCTGTCGAGGTGCACGGGCGTGCCGTCGACCGCGACGATCACGTCGCCTTCCTTCAGCACCGACGCAGCCGGCACGTCCGGCGAGACTTGGCGGACGACTGCGCCGCCACCGGTGACGGGGATCTTGTACCCGAGTCGGGTCGAGCGCGACGTAGACCGCGGCCTGCTTCGAGTCGCTCATCAGCTGCAGGTTGAACGTCTTGTTGGCCGACGGCGTGAGGTTCCCGAGGTAGGACTTCTCGGACACCACGTCGATCGCCGGGTCGCGCCACGCCTGGAACGCGCGAAAGGGGGTCAGGTGCTTGATGCGGACGGTCGTGTAGTCGATCTCGCCCTTGGCCGGGTACGACTCGGCACCCTTGATCTTGATGACGTGCTCGGTGTCGGTCGCCGAGCCGGGCGTGTACGCGTAGTACGGCAGGTACACGGTGAAGGATGCGATGAGGGCCACCACCAGGAGGCCGGGCAGCACCCAGAGCCAGCGCCATCCACTGCGGCGCCGGGGTCGCTCGCTCTCGCCGGGATCGGGAGCAACATCGGTCGGAAGTACAGTCGAGTTCAGCGTGTCCACCTTGATGATCAGCGTTCTGGCGGTCGTGGTGGCGGTTGCCGCCCTGGCCGTCATCGTGCTCGGAGACCGGCGTCAGCCTGCCACGAACGCTGGAAGACGGGGCGCCGCCACGGAGGAGAACGCCCCTGATCCCTCCGAGGTTCCCGGTCCGGCACGACGCGGGCGCGCCCCGGTGCGAGCGGTCGCCGGCACCCCGTACCGAGCGCCGCGCTGGTATCGGCGGATCGGCGCGATCTTCGGGATCGGCATCACGACGATCGTGATCGGCGCCCTCCTCGCCATCGCCATCGCCATCGCTGTCGTGGCCGGTCTGCTGTTCCTGCGCCAAGCGGTTGGATGAGCGGCTGCAGGCGGTCGTCGTCGCTGGGCACACCGGCGACGAGGCCACCGCACGGGGCGCGCTGAGCGACGAGTCCGCCACGATCCGAGCCGCGGCCCTGGGCGCGCTCCGACGCATGGACGCGCTCGACCGCGGCCGACCTCCGGGTCGCGCTCCACGATCCCGACAGCAGTGTGGTGACACGGGCCGCGGAGCTCGCGATCACGACTCCCGACGTCGACCTCGTCGGCCTCACGACGCGCCGGGACTCCACGGTCGTCGAGACCGCGGCATGGGCACTCGGCGAACGTGGCCCAGGTCAATCCGAGGCCGTCGTCCACCAGCTGATCGGCCTCACGACGCACAGCGATGCCCTCGTCCGAGAGGCGGCCGTCGCGGCCCTGGGCTCGATCGGCGACCCGGCCGGCCTCCCCGCGGTGCTCGCCGCCACGACCGACAAGCCGGCGGTCCGACGGCGCGCGGTCGTCGCGCTCGCAGCGTTCGAGGGACCGGAGGTCGACGCCGCACTGCGCCGAGCGACCGAAGACCGCGACTGGCAGGTGCGCCAGATCGCCGAGGATCTGCTCAGCGAACGACGTGCCTCGTCGCCGACCGCTCAGCGGCGAGCCTCGAGGAACATCACCTTCAGCGATTCGTACGACTCGATGCAGTGACCCGCGCCGAGCACGACGCACTCGAGCGGCGCCTCGACGAGGTGCACCGGCACCTTCGTCTCGCGCTCGATCCGCAGGTCGAGGCCGCGGAGCATGCCGCCGCCACCGACGAGGTACATGCCCGTGGGTCAAGAAGTCGTGCGACAGCTCGGGCGGCGCCTTGCTGAGGCAGGTGATGACCGACTCGACGATCGCCGTGACCGGCTCGTCGATCGCTTGCCGCACCTCCTCGGGCGAGAGGATCACCGTCTTCGGGCAGGCCGCTCATGAGGTCGCGGCCGCGCACCTCGGCCCGAAGCTCACCGGTCGTCGGATAGGCCGAGCCGATCGCGACCTTGATCTCCTCGGCGGTGCGCTCGCCGATGGCGATGCCGTACTCGCGACGGACGTAGTTCTGGATCGCGGTGTCGATGTCGAACGAGCCGACCCGGATCGCTTGGATCGCCACGATGCCGCCGAGCGAGATCACCGCGGTCTCGGTCGTGCCGCCGCCGACGTCGATCACCATGTTGCCGATCGGCTCGTGGATCGGGAGCCCGGCGCCGATCGCGGCGGCCATCGGCTGCTCGATGAGCTGCGCGTCCGCGGCACCCGCTCGGCGAGCCGCCTCGGTCACGGCCCGCCGCTCGACCTCGGTGATCGCCGAAGGGCACGCAGATCACGACGCGCGGCCGGTTGAACCGGCTGACGCCGGCGCGCTGGAGCAGCAGGCGGATCATCCGCTGCGTCACGTCGAAGTCGGTGATCGCCCCCTTGCGCAGCGGACGCACCGCGACGATGTAGCCCGGCGTTCGCCCGATCATCTGCCACGCCTCGTGACCCATCGCCAGCACCTCGTTGGTCTGGCTGTTCAGCGCGATGACCGAAGGCTCGTTCAGGACGATGCCCCGGCCCTTGCGCGTAGACGAGGGTGTTGGCAGTGCCGAGGTCGATGGCGAGGTCGCGAGCCAGCGTCTACTCCCCGGCTCGGGAGGCGAGGGCGGCCGCGGCGGGCGGCCGAACCCACGCCGCGGCGGCACCTGTCCAGGCCCCACGACCCGTCGCGACTCGGGAGCCAGCGCGCGCATCTCCCGGTGGAACTCGTTGATGCCGGTCTCGATGCGGTTGGGCTGGCGGTTGCGCCACACCAGCACCGCAGTGCCGAGCACGCTGAGCCCGAGCGCGAGCAGGAGGAACAAGCACGCTGCTCATCGACGCGCTCCCTCTCAGTCGGCACGTCTACGAGGTCCTTTCGCGTCCAGGCCCCACTCCGAGCCGCCGGCCCAGGTCTCGCGCTTCCAGATCGGCACCGACGACTTCAGCGTGTCGATGCAGAAGCGAGCGGCCTCGAACGCCTCGTCCCGATGGGGAGCTGACACGGCGACGATCACCGAGGTCTCGCCGATCGAGATCGGCCCGATGCGATGGAGCAGCGCGATCCGGCCGGTCGTGGGCCAGCGGCGGCGGGCCTCGGCCTCGATGGCCGCGAGCCGCGGCACGACCTGCTCCTCATAGGCCTCGTACTCGAGGAGCCGCACGTCGGTCCGACCCTCCGCATGGTCACGGGCCGTGCCCGAGAACACCACGACGGCACCACAATCGGGGCGGACCGCCCAGTCAGAGACGACGCCCGCGGACAGCACCTGGTCGGTGAGCAGCAACCATGTGTCGCTGTCGCTGGGCGGTTCGAGCACTTGATCATGCTAGGCGGCACCATCGAGGCCGCAGCAGGGCGCGGCCGCGGCGGGAAGGCCCGTCGGTAACCTGCCCAGCCGTGGATCTGGAAGAGGGGCCGGATGATGAAGTTCCGTCGTACCGGGCTCCCCTTCCCCCGAGCGACCGGCTCTGGCGGCATCCGAGTGAGGTAGGCGGCTCCGGCGCAGCGGCGTCGGCGACGCCACGAGGAGGGCGCACGGGTCGACCGCCGTGGGTCGTCGCACTCGTCGCAGGGGGCGTGGGCGCGTGCGTGGCGGTCGGCGTCATGGCCGTCGCCGGGCTCCTCGACCACAAGATCGTCGAACGCCTCGTCGTCGAGCGGGAGGCGGTCGCCCCGGCCGCTTCGACCGTGTCGACCCCCTCGGGCTCGCTGGCGTCGGTCGTGGCCGAGGCGAAGCCCGCGATCGCGCGCATCGAGGTCGCTGGCCTGGTCGGGTCGGCGAGCGGCTCGGGCGTCCTCTTCCGGGATGACGGCTACCTGATCACGAACGCACACGTCGTGACCGACGCGTCGGTGATCAGCGTGATCCTTGCGGATGGCTCGCAGCACGAGGGGACACTCGTCGGCAGCGACACCGAGAGCGACATCGCCGTCGTGAAGATCGACGGCACCGGCTACCAGCCGGCGCGCCTCGGGCAGGCGGCCACCTTGCAGGTCGGCCAGCAGGCGATCGCGATCGGCTCACCGCTCGGCCTCGAAGGCGGCCCGACGGCGACAGTCGGCATCATCAGCGCGCTCGATCGCACGGTCCAGACCCACGGTGGCGACGAACCGCTCACCGGGATGATCCAGACCGATGCCTCGATCGCAGCCGGATCATCCGGCGGCGGTCTCTTCGACACGAATGGCTCGCTCGTCGGCATCACGACTGCAGTCGCGATCACCGAGTCGGGCACCGAGGGCCTGGGCTTCGCCATCCCGGTCGAACAAGCCCGCACCGTCGCCGAGCAGCTCGTCACCGACGGCAAGGTCGCCCGCGTCTGGCTCGGCGTCCGCGGCGCCGACATGTCGACGAGCGCGGAGCAGGATCACGGCACCGACGGCGGGGCGATGCTCAGTGAGGTGATCGCCGGCGGTCCTGCGGCAACCTCGGGCCTGCAGAGCGGTGACGTGATCACGCGGATCGGCGATGTCGACGTCAGGTCGATGTCGGGCCTCGTCGTCGCCCTTCGCGACCACAAGCCCGGCGAGACCGTCGCCGTCACCTACGTGCGAGGCGGTCAGCCGTCCACTGTGAACGTCGTGCTCGCGCAGAAGCCCTGACATCTCGGCGCCGCGAGCGGCGCCTGCTCGCTTCGCTCGACAATCGGTGCTGCGCGCACCCGGCGGCGCATAGCGCCGCCCCCCTCACCCCAGGCCGCGGCGCACGCGCCGCACCACCAGCCCCGTCGCGATCCCGAACGCTGCCGCGCCGACACCCGCAGCGCCGAGCGCGAGCTCTTGCCTGCGCTTCGGGCTGAGCATCGACCACGGCGAGCCCGCGTGGCCCGCGACGAACGCCTCCTCGTTGCTCCACCGAGGCTCCCAACCGGTCGATCGCAAGCGATCGCTCGCGACCACCCACGGGTGCTGGGTGTACGGAACGAGGCCAGGGGGCATCGGCCCCAGCCGCAACCGCCAGCTCATCTCCGCGAGCCGCGTCGCGGTGCGGTCGGGAAGGTGCACGCGCGGCCCGTCGGCGACGAGGGCGCGCGCGGTGTCACCCGGGATCCACCCGTCGGGAGCGACGTTGAACGCGCCCGACAGCCGACCGCGGCGCACGTGCTCGACCGCCGACGCGAGGTCGTCGAGGTGGAGGAACTGCATCGGAGGGTCGTTGTCACCGGCGCGGATGCCTGCCGCGCCGGTGAGGCAGCGCGTGATCCAGCCCGCGCCATCTTCCGCGAGCGCGAGCGCGGGACGCAGGATCGCGACCGCGGCGTCGCTGTGGTCGGCGGCCCAGTCGGCAACGAGGCGTTCGACTTGCGCCTTGTGCACCGCGTACGCGAACTCCGGGTTGGGGCGCAGCGGCGCGTCTTCGGTGAGTGGCACGGGGTTGTTCGCCCACGCGCCGTAGACGGTCGCACTCGACACCACGACGACCTGCTCGATGCCTGCCGAGCTCGCGGCGTCGAGCAAGCGGCTCGTGGTCTCGACGTTGACGCGGGCTGCTTCGGGCTCGTTGATCTCGGTACGCGACGAGAAGGCGAGGTGGACGAGCGTGTCGGCCGACTTGAGAAGGGACGGTGCATCGGCGAGGGCGAGGTCGAGCCGTCGTTGCTCGGTCTTCGCGAGCCCGGGACGCAGCTCCGCGACGTCGATCGCGACGACGCGGGCGACGCCGGGATCCTCCTCGAGACGGGACAGCACCCGGCGACCGACCGCTCCCGCCGCGCCGGTGACGACCACCGTGCGGCCGTCGAAATCGGCGCTTTCGCCGCGGGAGGGACTCGACGACCATCCGCCTACCATGCCTCTGTGAGCGACCAGGGTCCAGAGGACCCGTTCCACGGCGTCCCGTTCCTGTCGGATCTGATGAAGATGATCCAGGGTCAGGGCGCGTTCAGCTGGGAAGCCGCGCGCCAGTTCGCCATCGCCGTCGCGAGCGAGGGCGAGTCCGAGCCGAACGTCGATCCGCTCGCGCGCATCGACCTCGAACAGCTCATCCGCGTAGCGGAATTGCACGTCGCGCAGGCGACGGGTCTCAATCCGTCAGGCAGCGGACGCCCCCTCGAAGCACTGCCTGTCACGAGGGCGATCTGGGCTCATCAGACGATCGAGGCCTATCGCCCGTTGTTCGAAGACCTCGCCGCGGCACTGTCCGCATCGGACCAGACGGATGAAGATCCGTCGGCTGACTTCTTCGGCGGTCTCATGAAGATGCTCACGCCGATGATGTTGGGCGTCACCGCCGGAAGCATGGTGGGCCACCTCGCGCAGCGCGCGTTCGGGCAGTACGACCTCCCGATCCCGCGGGCGGCGTCGCATCAGCTGCTCGTGGTGCCGACCAACCTCGACCGCTTCGCGGGCGACTGGTCGCTCCCGATCGAGGACCTCAGGCTGTGGGTGTGCCTGTCAGAGGTCACGACCCACGCGGTGCTGAACGTGCCCCACGTGCGCGCTCGGATGACCGACCTGATGCGCGAGTTCGTGTCGTCGTACCAACCCGACCCGCGCGCTCGAAGATCGCCTCGGCGGCTTCGACCTCGGCGATCCGCAGAGCATGGCGGGCTTGCAGTCGGCGTTCGCCGACCCCGAGGTGCTCCTCGGTGCGACGCGCTCGCCCGCGCAAGACGCACTGGTGCCGCAGCTCGACGCGCTCGTGGCGCTCGTCGTCGGCGTCACCGATCATGTGATGGACAACGTCGGCGCCAAGGTCCTCTCGTCGTACGGGATGCTCACCGAGGCACTGCGACGGAGGCGAGTCGAGAGCGATCCGTCCGACGGCTTCGTGAGCCGCTTGCTCGGCCTCACGTTGACGCGCGAGCAGGTGCAGCGCGGCTCGACGTTCGTCGACGGTGTCGTCGAGCGAGCCGGGCAGGAAGGCCTCGCCCGGCTCTGGAACTCGGCCGACGAGCTGCCGACCCCGGCCGAGATCGACGCGCCAGGCCTCTGGCTCGCCCGCATCGACCTCTGATCCCAAAACCGCCGCTAGCGCGCGGGTGGTTCGAGCGGCAGCTCGACTTGGCCGGGCGGCGGCAGCACCTCGGCCGGCTTCTTCCTCCCCCCGAGCGGGATCACGGGCGGTGTCACCGCGATCGGATGCGTGGTGTCGATCGGATCGACATCGGGCGCGGGAGGTGGCAGCTCGAACGCCTGGCCCTCGCCGGGGGGCGAAGCCTTGCGCTGCTTGCGCTTCTCCCACCCGGCTTTGACCGCCCCCGTCACGCCGACGCGCTTCAGCAGCGGCTCGGGCGCCTTCCCGTTCGCCCGTAGGTAGCGCAGGCTCGCGTAGTAGCTCGCGCCGGCAGCCCCGCCGGCCAACGACAGGGCCAGCAGACCCGCCCGGAGCGGGATCGGGATGATGACCGGGATGAACGCCCCGACCACCCACGCGAGCTGGAAGCGGGTCTCGAACTTCGCGAACGACCGGCCCCGGTTCGCGTCGGGCGCGTCGCGCTGCACGATCGAGTCGAACGCGAGCTTGCCGCCGCTCGCGCCGAGACCGACGACGAGCGCGGCGGCGGTCGCGGAGAACAGGCGACTCCCCCACGTCGCGGCGACGATGCCTGTGAGCATGATGAGCAAGAGCACCGCGATGAGGATGTTCTCCTCGCGCCACGCCTGCCGCAGCCGAGGAGTGAGCACAGCGCCGAGAAGTGCGCCGAACCCGCTCGCGGCGAGCACGACCGCGAACCAGAACTCGGACGACCCGGCGTTGCGGATGTAGAACGCGACGACGAACGTGAGGAAGCCGACGATGCCGCGGACGACGGCCATGGCAGTGCCCGCGAGCACGATGCCCGAGCTGTGAAGCTCGGCCTTCTCCTGCGGGCCGGGCGGCACCACGGCGATCGCCGTCTTCTTGGTCTGGAGCGCCAGCACTGTCGCGCCCACGAAGACGATCGACGCGAAGCCGAGCACCCACTCGGGCCCGCCCAGCTTCAGCATCGGCACCGCCGGCACCATCACGATGAAGCCGACGATCGCACCGATCAGCGTGAGCTTCGCGTTCGCTTCGAGCAGCTCGTCGTCGTTGTGCACGACAGTAGGCACGAGTGCCGCCTTCGACACCGCGTAGCTCTTCGAGCAGACGAGAAGGAGGAACGCCTCGGGGAACAGCAGAAGCGTGTCGACGTCGCGGATCATGATGGCGCAGACGATGGCGCGGCCGATCGACGACGCGATCAGCATCATCCGGCGACCGCCCTTCATCCGGTCGAGCGCGGGGCCGACCATGGGGGCGACGACGGCGAACGGCGCGACCGTCAGCAACAAGTAGAGGGCGATGCGCCAGCGGGCCGCGTCTGGCGTGATGTCGAAGAACAGCGAGCCCGCGAGCGCGACCGCGACCAGTGTGTCGCCCGCGACCATGAGGCCGTGGGCGCGCGCGAGCCGGGTGAACGGTGATGCGACGAAGCCGTGCTCGGTCTTGATGGGCTCGCCCATCGAGATGGCATCGAGCGGCGACGGCACGAACCCATCGTACGGGCGGGGTGGGACACCCGGGTCGGCGGTTCAGTCGGGGACCGGCGCCAGCGCGTCCTGCAGGAAGGTCACGATCTGGTCGTCGAGGCCCGCAGCCGCTTGGCCGTCGAGCAGGTGCCCCTCGCCCGGGAGCACCACGAGGTCACGGCTCCGCGACGAGGTCGCTCGTTCATACACGTTGCGGCTGCACAGGTCGGGCAGCACGCCGTCGCTGTCACCGTGCACGAGCAGGATGGGCGCGACGAGACGATCGACACCCTCGGTTCCCGGCACCTGTGTCGAGAGCGCGACCACACCGGCCGTGGCGGGGCCGAGCAGCACGCCAGCGCCGACCGCTACCGCTCCGCCGAACGAGTGCCCGACGAGCGCGACGCGCTCGACGCCGCGACGTGTCAGCAGATGGTGGACGAGGAGCACGTCGAACAGGCAGTCCTCGAGGTGGCCGGGCTTGCGGTAGTGGATGCGCACGCCGCCGAGGCGCCGAGCCACCTTGTGGTACAGCCCGTGCGCCGGACCAGAGAGCCCGCCGAGCGCCCCGCCGAGGAACAGCGTCGCCGCCTCCTCGCCTGCATCGAGCCCGTGCCGGAGGCAGACGATGATGCCGTCGGCCGTCACGACCTCCATGACGACGATGTCCGGAGCGACCCGCGACTCTGCGATCGCGAGCGGCCGGAGGGGAGTGATGCCCGCACGAGCGCCCTCGCGGATGGCTTCGGCGAAGGCGTCCACGCGCCCGTTCTACACGGTTGGTCTCACCCGCGACGGTGGTCGGCTCCGCCGTGACGGCGGTCGGCTTCGCCGTGACGGTGGTCGGCTTCGCCTCGTGGCTACGCCTTTGGCACGTCGTACTTGTAGCCGAGGCCTCGGATCGTGACGATGCGGGTCGGGTTGCCCGGGTCGCTCTCGACCTTCGAGCGGAGCCGCTTGATGTGCACGTCGAGCGTCTTCGTGTCGCCGACGTAGTCCGATCCCCAGACCCGATCGATCAACGTGTCTCGGGTGAGCACCCGTCCGGCGTTGTCGAGCAGCAGCGCGAGGAGCTCGAACTCCTTGAGCGGGAGGCTCACGCGCTCGCCACGGATCGTGACTTCGTGGCTGTCGGGATCGAGACGCACGTCGCCGACCTCGACCGCGTCGCTCAGACCGATCACGACGTCGTCGACCGGCGCCCGGCGGAGCACCGCTCGCATCCGAGCGACGAGCTCGCGGAGTCGGTAGGGCTTCGTCACGTAGTCGTCGGCACCGACCTCGAGGCCGACGACGGTGTCGATCTCACTGCCCTTCGCGGTCACCATGATGATCGGCACCTTCGAACGGGCGCGGATCTGCCGGCAGACGTCGATGCCCGACACCTTCGGAAGCATCACATCGAGCAGCACGAGGTCGGGAGCGACGGCGTCGAACAGGTCGAGCGCCTGGCTCCCGTCTCGAGCGACCTGCACCCTGAAGCCCTCTCGGCGGAGTCCGACCGTGAGGGCCTCCACGAAGGAGTCTTCGTCCTCGACGACCAACACCGTCAGCTCTTGCGTCATCGTGCTCATCCTGCCTCCGCAGTCGTGGTGACGCCGACGGGGCCCGGCCCGGCGGGGATCGTCAAGGTGAATGTGGACCCCTGACCTTCTTGGGATTGGACTCGCACCTCGCCGCCGTGGTTCGTGGCGACGTGGCGGACGATCGCGAGGCCGAGTCCCGTGCCGCCGGTCTCTCGGCTGCGGGCACGGTCGACTCGGTAGAACCGCTCGAAGATGCGCTCGAGGTCGCGCTCGGGGATGCCGATGCCCTGGTCCGCGATCGTGAGGTCGACCGTGCGGCCGTCCGTCGCGGTCGACACTGCGACGATCGCGCCCTCGTCCGAGTACTTGATCGCGTTGTCGAGCAGGTTTCCGATCGCGGACACGAGCTGGCGCCGCTCGCCGACCACCGTGAGCCGCGAGCTCGGCTCGGTGACCTCGACGCGGATGCCTCGCAGGTCGGCGCCTTGGCGCACACGGTCGACGGCCTCGGCGATGACGAGGTGCACGGCGACGGGCTCGCGCACCGGCGATCGCTCGACCTCGATGCGGCTGAGCTCCAGGAGGTCGTCGATCGTGCGGCCCACGCGATGCGCTTCGTGCACGAGCCGCTCTGAGAGGCGCTGCCTCACCGGTCCGTCGTCTTCGGCGTTCAAGGTCTCGGCGAGCAAGGCGAGCGCTCCGACTGGTGTCTTCAGCTCGTGGCTGATGTTCGCGACGAAGTCCGTGCGCACCGCTTCGAGCCGTGTGCGTTCGGTGATGTCGTCGACGGAGCCGAGCGCTCCGACGATGTGCTCTCCGTCCTGGAGCGGAGACACGGCGACGACGATCGTGCGCCGCGGCGGGCCGAACAGATCGACAGTGCGCCGATCGGACACTCCGCGACAACCCGACGCAAGGAGCTCGACGACGGCTTGCTCGACGAGCGCGTCACCGTGGCGCGCGCCGACGAAGGTCGACGCCTGCACGTTGCGAAAGACCACACGGCCCGTGGAGTCGGCGATCACGATCCCCTGAGTGAGGGCGTCGAGCGCGGACGCGAGGCGATCCGCCGACGAGACGGTCGCGGCCTCGCGTCCCGCGGCCCGGTCGACGGCGCGACCGAGTCGATCGACGCTCGAGCCGATCGAGCTCGACCTCTGGCTGACCTCGCTCCCGAGTCGGCCGGCAAGCGCGTCGAGGCGTGCCGCGGCGCGGCGCTCCCGCATGAAGAAGAAGAGAGCGGTGCCGAGCGCCACCACAACGCCCGCGACCGCGACCACCCACACTGGCGTTCAAGCCTCCTGTGTCGACTCCTCGGCGACGTCGACTTCATCCTCATCGGGGGCATCATGCATCGGGGGCATCATCATCGGGGGCCCGGCCGGACGGGTGGCCTCCCGTCACCATGTAGTGCACCCGTTTCGCGATGTTCACCGCATGGTCGCCGATGCGCTCGTAGAAGCGGCCGACGACCGCGAGCTGCACCGCAGCTTGGAGGTCGAGCCGACCCGACGAGTGCGACTCGAAGATCGCCTGGATGAAGTCGTCGTGGAGCTGGTCGAGCAGGTCGTCCATGTCGTCAAGGGCCGCGGCGAGCGGGGCGTCACCCTCGACGTAGGCATCGAGCGCGCGGCGCAGCAGCTGCTGCGCCTCGGCGCTCATCCGGGTCATCAAGCCGCGGAGCTTCGGGTCGAACGTGCGGCCATAGAGCCGGCGTGCGGCCTTGCAGATGTTGACGACCAGGTCACCCGAACGCTCGATCTCGGCCACGAGCTTGATCGCGGTGACGATCGCCCGCAGGTCGCTGGCCATCGGCTGCTGCAGAGCCAAGAGATGGAAGCAGCGGTCTTCGAGGTCGACCGACCGCAGGTCGATGACGTCGTCGCCGCGGATGATCTCGTCGGCGGAGTTCAGGTCGCCGGTGAGCAGCGCTTCGGTGCCCCGTGGGAGCACCTCGATGACCATCGCCGCGACGACCACGAGATCGTCACGAACTTCATCGAGCTGGTGATGGAACGCCTTCCGCTGCTCGATCACGTCGCAATCCTCACGTCCCAGTCAACCGGTTCGGGGAACCGGAGGCAACGGCAAGGTGAACAGTGCCCAAATGGTTCACGTCCGGATGGGACCGTCGCCCCCGACGCCCGCAAACGCAGCGAACGCATGAAGCACATCGAGGTCCCGGGGGTAAGTGAGGAGCTTGGCGGCCGCGGGTACGGGCATCCATCGCAGCTGGTCGACCTCCTGGGTGGGCGCGAACTGGCCGGACGCGACCGTCATCTCCCAGTAGCGCACGCGCTTGCGGCGCTGCTTGCGATCTCGGTACTCGACGGACGCGAGCTCGCGTCCGAGGACGCACCGGTAGCCGGTCTCCTCCTCGACCTCGCGAAGCGCGCACGCCTCGTCACTCTCGTCGGCGGGCTCGCGCTTGCCCTTCGGGAACGTCCAGTCGTCATAGTCGCCGGGCCGATGCACCAAGACGATCTCGACGATGCCGTCGTCGGTGACGCGCCACACGAGGCCGCCGGCCGCTCGTACGTACCCGTGGTCGAGGCCGTCTGTCAGCCCAGCCACTTCCGGACCTTGCGCTTCGACAGTGCGTCCCAAGCGTCGGGCCACTTCGCGCCCCACTCCTCGGCCTCGCGCTGCTCGGCCGCGATGAGGAGCCCGGCGACCATCGCCTCGGCCCGCGTCACGTTCGTCGCCGCGATGTCGCGCAGCCAGCGGCCGGCGACGACTGCATCGTGCTGCTCACCGAGCACCTCCTGCACAGCGGCCGCGGCGACGGCCATCGGCTCTGCGTCCTCGAGCGCGAGCGTCGCGGCCTCGGCGGCGTAGCGCACCCGCTTGGCTCGGATGCGGACCTCGTGGAGGTCCTCGTTCGCGGGTTCGTCGTCGAGGTGGCCAACCGCCTTCGTGAGGTGATCCCACGGGCGGCGCACGAAGGCCGGCAGCGTGTCGGCGGCGGGGGCGTCCGCGGCTTCGAGGAGCTTCGGCGCGCGTGCCGCCTCGACGAGCCGGTCGAGCAGCTGCAGGTAGTCGTCGCTGCGATACACGTCCTCGAGCGCCCGACGTTGGATCGCGCGCTGCCGGCCGAGTCGCGAACGCACCGACTCCGCGGCCTGCCAGTCCTGCGGATCGAGCGCGACCGCCGCACGCTTGAGACGCGTCAGCATCACGTCGGCGTCGCGCACATGACCGAGCGCGTCAGCGAGGCCCTTCAACGCGCCGCGGAGCTCTTGCACCCACACGTCGTCGAAGATCGACGCGAAGGTGCGGAGATCGGACCGCAGCCGACGGGTGCCGACGCGTGCCTGGTGCACACCCTCGGGGCCACCGTCGAGGCGCACGAGCGAGTCGTTCTCGAGGATGCGGATGACAGCCGCGGTGATCGCGGCGCGAGCGACTTCACCGACGGGCGCGTTCGGGTCGACGGTCGGAACGACGAGCTCGGGCGGCGCCAGCGCTCGCGGCCCGAGCGCACGTACGAGCTTCGGCGTCGGGTCGGGCTGCCCCGCGCCTGCGGCTTCGAGCCGCGCCACGAGGGCGGGAAGCAGGTCGTCGGGCGCGTGCTCGGTGACCTCTAGCTCGACCTCTCGGAAGCGGGCGGCGACGCGATCGCCATCGAGCACCGACACCTCGTCATCGGCGATCTCCGCGATCCGATTGCCCTTCGGATCGAAGAGCGGCGCGCTGTGCCGGCGAGTCTGCAGGCGAGCCACCGGGGACAGCTCCGCGGTGCGCACATACGCCCGCACGAGGTCGAGCGCCGGCGTAGGGATCTGCCCGGGCACGCCCATGAAGTCGTTCTCCGAGCGCGAGAGCACGCCACCTTTGCCGTTGCCCTTGGTCGGCAGCTTGACCGTCCAGAGCCCGTTGCCGGCTTCGGTGCGGTATCGCACCGTCACGCCCCAACGGATGAGCCTGAGGTCGGGGGTGTCCCAATAGGTGGCGTCGAGGGGGATGTCGCTTCGGGCGCCCGCCGTCACCGATGGCAGGACGCGATCGAGGTCGGGGAGGACGAACCCGGGCCACGTCGTGAGCTTTGCCTCGCGCTCGATGCGCGAGCCGCTCATGCGCGGGCGCGAGCGAGCGCGAGCTCTTGCAGGCGGCGGTGGGCGTCGTTGTGCTGCACCGTCTCGACGCGCGTCCAAGCGCCATCGGAGTCGAGCCACCACGCGAGCACGTCGTCGGTGAGGCTCACGTCGAGCACCTCCTGCAACCTGGCTTGCAGTGCGGGAGCCTCAACCGGAGCGAGGGCCTCGACGCGGCGGTCGAGGTTGCGCTCCATGAGGTCGGCCGAGCCGATGAAGTACATCGGCTTGCCGGGGGCCGCGCCGTTCGCGAAGTAGAAGATGCGCGAGTGCTCGAGGTAGCGCCCCACGATCGAGCGGACGCGGATGTTGTCGGACAAGCCCGCCACGCCCGGACGAAGGCAGCAGATGCCCCGGATGACGAGGTCGATCTCGACGCCCGCCTGCGACGCGGTGCAGAGCGCGTCGATCATGGCGGGGTCGACGAGGCTGTTCATCTTGATGATGATGCGGCCGCTCGCTCCTGCCTTGGCCTCGTTCAGGATCAGGTCTTGCACCTTCGGACGCAGCCATCGCGGCGCGACGATCAGCTTTCGGTAGCGCACCTCGCGGCTGTATCCGGTGAGGTGGTTGAAGAGATGGATCAGGTCGGCACCGAGATCGGGATCGGCACTGAGCAGGCCGAGGTCCTCGTAGAGACGGGCCGTGTCGGAGTTGTAGTTGCCCGTGCCGACATGGCAGTAACGACGGAGCGCGCCGCCTTCCTCCCGGATGACGAGCGCAGTCTTCGTGTGCGTCTTCAAGCCCATCAGCCCGTACACGACGTGCACGCCCACTTGCTCCAGCGCCTTCGCCCACGCGATGTTCGTCTGCTCGTCGAAGCGGGCTTTGAGCTCGACGAGCGCCGCGACCTGCTTGCCCGCCTCCGCGGCCCGGATGAGCGAAGCGACGATCGGGCTGTCACCCGACGTGCGGTACAGCGTCATCTTGATCGCGAGCACCGCTGGGTCGATCGACGCCTGCCTGATGAACTCTTCGATCGAGGTCGCGAACGAGTCGTACGGATGGTGGACGAGGATGTCGCCGGCCCGGATCACCGAGAAGATGCTGCGGTTTCCCTCGGAGGCGTCGACGAGCCCCGTCGGCGTCACCGGGATCCAGGGGTCGTCCTTGAGGTCGGGGCGAGGCAGCGCGTGCACCGACCACAGGCCGGAGAGGCCGAGCGGCCCGTGGTGGAACGACACATCGTCGGGTTCGAGGTCGAGCTCGCGCAGCAGCAGCTCGAGCATCTCGGCCGACATGCGATGGTCGACCTCGAGCCGCACGGCACGCCCGAACCGACGGCGACGGAGCTCCATCTCGACCGCGGCGAGCAGGTCGTCGGCTTCTTCCTCTTCGAGTGTGAGGTCCGCGTTGCGCGTGACGCGGAACGGCACGAAGTCGACGACGTCCATTCCGTTGAAGAGCGTCGCGAGGTGCGCCGCGATCACCTGCTCGAGGGGCACGAAGCGCTCACCGTCAGGAGTGATCACGAACCGCGGGAGCAGCGGCGGCACCTTGACGCGGGCGAACCGATGCTCCCCGGTATCGGGGTCGGCGACCGTGACGCCGAGGTTCAGCGAGAGGTTCGAGATGTACGGGAACGGATGACCCGGATCGAACGAGAGCGGCGTGAGCACCGGGAAGATGCGCTGCTCGTACACGTCGATCAGGTACCTGCGATCCTCGTCGTCGAGATCCTCCCAGTCCGAGATCCAGATGCCCGCGGCAGCGAGCGCCGGCTTCACCCTGTCGTGATAGATCGCCTCCTGCTCGGACACGAGCTTGCCCACGCGGTCGCTGATCTCTTCGAGCTGGCGCGCGGCGGTGCGGCCGTCGGGGCTCGTCGAGCCGAGGTGCGCGGCGACCATGTCCTTGAGCGCGGCGACGCGCACCTGGAAGAACTCGTCGAGGTTCGAGCTGAAGATCGCGAGGAACTTGACTCGCTCGAGCAGCGGCACCTGCGGGTCGTCGGCGAGGGCGAGCACGCGGGCGTTGAACTCGAGCCACGAGAGCTCGCGGTTCAGGAAACGGGGCTGGTCTCCGAGCGCATCACCCGACGGCTCCCCACGCTGGTCGAGGTGCGTCGCCATCGACGCAGGTTACCGTCGGCAGGTCTCGCCCTCAGGAGGAGGCTTCCTCTTCAGGCAACCCGAGATCCCAATCGAGGATCAAGTTCTCGCGCTCCGCGTCACGGGCGACGCGTTCGCGGTTGCGCCGGAACTGCGGATCATGCGGCGGAAGGAGCACGAGCCGGGCGAGCGCCCGGGCTCGAAACTCCTCGATCACCGACCGCTCGCCGAACTCGGCCTCGACCTCCCAGTGAGGCGCAACCGGGCCCAGGTACACGACTCGCACGTGACCCCGCGGAGGCTCGGTCTGCTCGACCGGGGCGTTCATGGACATCGTGCGAGCCTACCGTCAGTTCCGTCACGCTCAGATCTGGACGCTCAGATCTGGGCTCAGTTGCCGGACGCCCGGCTGCCGAGCTTGGCGGTGCCGGTCTGGGTCTGGCCGTTGTGCTGGTACTCGATCTTCACCTCGTCGCCGGGCTTGTGCGCGCGGATCGCAGCACCGAGGTCGTCCGACGACGTGATCGCCTTGCCGTCGACGCTCGTGATGACGTCACCCTGCTGCAGGCCGAGGTCGGCTGCCGCAGTGCCCGGGGTCGTGTTGGCGACGACGGCACCTGAGGTCGCGGTGATGCCGAACTGGTCGAGGGTCGCCTGATCCAGATCGCTCACGGACTCGGTCGACACGCCGAGGAACGCGGTGCCGGTGACGCTGCTCTTGCCGTTCTGGATGTCAGTGAGGAGCGGCTTGATCACGTCGATCGGGATCGCGAAGCCGATGTTCTGCGCGTCACCGATGATCGCGGTGTCGATGCCGACGACCTGACCAGACGCGTTCACGAGCGGACCGCCCGAGTTGCCGGGGTTGATCGCGGCGTCGGTCTGGATGAGGTTGCTGAGCGACTCACCGCCACCCGAGCCGCTGCCCGCGTCGATCGAACGGTTGAGCGCGGACACGATGCCCTGCGTGACCGTCGGAGTGCCCTGCAGGTCGAGTGCGTTGCCGATCGCGACGACCTGGTCGCCGACCTGAAGCTGAGCCGAGCTACCGAGCTCGGCGGCCGTCAGGCCGCTGACGTCACGGATCTTGATCAGCGCGACGTCATCGCCGGGCGAGCTGCCGACGAGGTCGGCGCTGAGCTCACGACCGTCAGACATCTTCACCTTGATGCTGCCGGATTGGTCGATCACGTGGTTGTTGGTGAGCACGAGACCGTCAGGGCTGATGATGACGCCGCTGCCGGCACCGCGGCCGAAGACGCCGCCGTTCTGGCTCACGAGGTTGGTCTCGATCGCGACGACCGAAGGCTCGACCTTGCGGAGCACCGCGCGGATGTCCATCGTCGGCGCGACGCCCTGGAGCCCAGGGATGGTCGACGGGGCCGACGACGACCCGGACGACCCGGACGACCCGGATCCACTGCCGGACCCGCCGGCGGCGGACGACGCCGACGGCGCGGACGTCGTCGCCGGCTTGACGTCGGCGCTCGAAGATCCGTCGTTGCGGGTGACGGCGACGCCACCGACGATGAGCGCAGCCACCACGGCACCAGCGACGCCACCGAGAATGGCGGCACGCTTCGTGCTGCGACCCTTGGGTGCGGGCGACGGCTGTGGAGGCATGGGCGGCGGGAACGGCTCTGACGGGCCGGACGACCCCATCTGGATGGTCGGGCTGCTGCGCGGTGGGCTCCTGCGCCGTCGGCTCGCCGGCCGTGGGGTCGCTTCGGGATGAACGGCTCGTAATCGGTCTCGCTGCCGTCCACATCGCCCTCAGTCGTGCCGAAGCTCATTGTGGGCCCTTCTTTCACGTATGTCTTTCTCGGGGGATACAGGCGGACAACGCCTGTATTATGGGCCCTAGTTCCCCCGTTCGACGCGGGTTCTTACCAGGTTCACAGGATGCTCACAGCGCAACTTGGGAACCAATTGGCCGACGGGTACGTAGATACCTCGTCGACCAGTGAGGAGCCGGTCGCACGCGACGGAGGATTGATGGAACGGATCGACACCGACACGTTGTGGATGGCCGACGGGCTTTGCCGTGACAAGCCTCCGGCGGTCTTCTTCCCGAGCGACGGCGTCGGCGTCGACCGCGCTCGCAAGATCTGCGCCAGTCTGCCCTGTCCGCGAGCTCTGCCTCGAGTACGCCCTCGACAACCGCATCGACCACGGCGTCTGGGGCGGAACGTCCGAACGTGAGCGCCGGCGCATCCTGAAGCGGCGCCGCATCGCCACCGTCGTTGGCTGACCAGCCACAGCGCAACACCACCAAGCTCGCATCCACCCCCACCAGCAAGCGAGTGACCGGCCTGAGGGCCGGTCACTTCGCTTTTGGTCGCGTGCGCCTCGGATTGGATCGAGGTGCGTCAGCCGAGGCCGAACGAGTCGAGCAGCCCCCGGCCCGCGTCGCCGAGGCGGTCGGTCAGCGACGGCGAGGGCGGTGACGGCAGCTTCTCCGCGACCGTCTGCACGAGCCGACCGTCGGGCGGACCGACGACCGCGTACACGAGGTCGTCTCGCTGCACGATCAGCACGACGGCGTTGTTGGTCTCGAGCATCCAGGCCGGTTGCCGTTGACCGTCACCTCGCGAGCTCCCGCGATCGCGACGGGTCGAGCTCGCCCGGTTCCTCGTAGAGCGTCACCAGGTCTGAGTCGTTGCAGTACACGAGGCCGACGAGCTCGTCGTTGATCTGCACCTGGCGCAACGTGAGCGTCGCCCGGCAGCGACAGCGGCGCCCAGTAGGGCTGGCCGAGATCCACCTGTGGAGCGGCCTGTTGCTCGGGCTGGCCGGCGCCGAGCGACCCGAGCAGGCCGCCGAAGCCGGCCGACGCCTCGGTGTGCGTCTGCGCCAGCGTCGCCGCGTCAGGCGAGACGTCGTGCGACCTGCTCATGTTCACGAACCCGAGGACGAGCACCCAGACCGCGGCGGTCGCGACGAGGTTGAGCATCCCCCACTTGTGCTTCTTCGCCGGGGCGGGCGGCTCGCGCGACCGCGGCGATCGGCGCGTTCGAGGAAGCCGTCGGGAGGCTCGACAACGGCAGCGCTCGCACCCAGGTGCGAGCCTCCTCGACCCGAGCCAGCTCGTCGCGGTGCGCCGGGCTCTTGGACGAGGAGGTCATCGACCTGGACGCGCTCGGGCTCGGTCAGCTCGCCGTCGAGGTAGGCGCTCAGAAGCTCGAAGGTGTCGGGGGGCGGCAGCGCGGTCATCCGAGCATCGTCCTCAGCTGGGCGCGGCCGCGGTGGATCCGGCTGCGGACGGTGCCGACCGGGACATCGAGCGACTCGGCGATCTCCTGGTAGTTCAGGCCGACCACGTCGCAAAGCACGACCGCACTGCGGAACTCGATCGGAAGCGACTTCAGCGCCTCCTGGATGTGCTCGGGCAGGCGGCTCGTGTCGAGCACGTCAAGGGGCTCCTGATCGACGCCGGTGACGCGTTCGGGCAGATCAGGGACGACCTCGAGCGGCCGGCGCTTCTTGCGCCGCACCTCATCCAGGAATGCGTTCGTCGTGATCCTGCTCAACCACGCCTCCATGGACCCTGGCCGATAGCTGGCGAGCCCCCTGCGCACACGGAGCAACACCTCTTGAACCAGGTCCTGCGCTTCGTCATGGTTCCCCGTGAGCCGATAGGCCACCGTGTAGATGAAGCGCCCGTGGCTCCGGGCGACCTCTTCCCACGTCGGGACCTCGACGGCCCCTCCGTCCGGAGGGCTATCGCTCGTCACCGAAACGACGCGCGGCCGCTTCCGGTTCCCGACAGGGGGCTCAACGGGCGCGACACGCGAGGGAGCGTACAGGTCGACCCTGGCAGCCTGGCCTGGAAGCCTGGTCAGAGTGCTCGAGTGCGTGGTCAACCTCAGCGAGGGGCGCGACCAGGCCGTCGTCGCCGCGATCGCGGCCGTGGCCCGCAGCGGCCTGCTCGACGTCCACACCGACCCCGATCACCACCGGAGCGTCCTGACCCTGGTCGGAGAGGAATCGACCCGGGCCGTGACGGTCGAGGCGGTGGCCCGGCTCGACCTGCGTGACCACGTGGGGGCCCATCCCCGGTTCGGAGTCGTCGACGTCGTGCCGTTCGTCCCTCTCGCCGGCAGTGACGCTGGGGGACGCGGTCCGGGCTCGGGACGAGTACGCCCGCTGGGCGGCGCTCACGCTCGACCTCCCCTGCTTCTTGTACGGCCCCGAGCGCGACCTCCCCACGATCCGCCGTCGCGCGTTCGGTGACCTCGCTCCCGACATCGGGCCCGCCGAGCCCCATGCCACTGCTGGTGCGGTCGCGGTCGGCGCTCGGTTGCCGCTCGTCGCGTACAACCTTTGGGTCGACGCTTCGCCGGCGCACGCTCGCGACATCGCGCGGTCGCTGCGAGGTCCCACGGTGCGGGCGCTCGCGTTCGACTTGGCGAGCGGCGTGCAGGTGTCGTGCAACCTCGTCGATCCCGACCGGTTCGGGCCGGCGCAGGCATTCGACGCGGTCGCAGCCCAGGCGCGGGTGACGAGAGCCGAGCTGGTGGGGCTGGTGCCGGAGTCGGTCCTGCGGTCGGTGCCGGCGCACCGTTGGACCGAGCTCGACCTCGATGCCGACCGGACGATCGAAGCCCGGCTGGCGGCTCGCCCTTAGGCGGATGCGGTGCTGCGGCGAGCTGCGGCCCGCTGGCGACGGATGCGGCGACGCTCGCGTTCGCTCATGCCGCCCCAGATGCCGAACTTCTCGCCGTTGGCGAGCGCGTACTCGAGGCATTGCATGCGCACGACGCAGCCGCGGCAGACCTCTTTGGCCTCGCGCGTCGAAGCGCCGCGCTCGGGGAAGAACAGGTCAGGGTCGACGCCGAGGCAGTTGGCGTAGTCCTGCCAGCTGCGGTCCTCGGGATCGAACGCGGACTCGATGCGCTTCATCGGTGTGGCCTCCCCCCGCCGCCGGGCGGGTTCAGAGTGCAACCGTGTAGTTACACCGGTGTGATCTTCGCCTACCACTTCACACTCGCGCAAGGGGTGATCCGGCTTTTCGTGGCATTTCACGACATGACGTCAGGCTGGGCGGCTTCTTCCGCCCCTCATGGCCCGCTTCTGCTCGATGAAGTCGACCAGCACGTAGTCGCCGAGCGTCTCTGGCGTGGTGAAGAACGCCCGCCCGCGGTTCAGCTGCGTGAGCTTCTCGACGAAGGCCTTCAGGTAGCCGTTGGCGTCGAGCATGAACGTGTTGATGCGGATGCCCTCCCGCGTGCAGCGGGCGACCTCCTTCAACGTCGCGTCGACCGTCGCCTGCACGGGCGGGTAGTTGAAGAACACCTCGCCGTCCGGCAGGAGGTGGGCGGTCGGCTCGCCGTCGGTGATCATGATGATCTGCTTCGTGCCCGACTGACGAGCGAGCATGCGGCGGCTCAGCAGGAACCCGTGCTGCATGTTCGTGCCGTAGACGAAGTCCCACGACACCTCGGGCAGCTGCTCGGGCTTGAGCTCGCGGGCGATCTCGGAGAACCCGACGATGCCGAGGAAGTCGCGCGGGAACTGGCTCGAGATCAGCGAGTGCAGCGCCATCGCCACCTTCTTGGCGGCGAGGAAGTTGTCGCGCATCGGCATCGACAGCGACAGGTCGAGCATGAGCACGGTGCTCGACCGCACCAGCGTCTCGGTGCGCTCGACCTCGAAGTCGTCGGGTGACAGCCGCACCGGAGTGCCGCCGCCCGTGCGCTGGATCGCGTTGCGGATCGTGCGGTGGATGTCGAGGTTGAACGGGTCGCCGAACTCGTAGGGCTTGGACTCGTACGAGCGCTCGTGCCCGACGCCGCTGCGCTCGAGCTCGTGCTTGCCCATCTTGTCCTTGGCGAGCTTGGCGAAGAGATCGGAGAGCGCGTTCGCCCCGATCTTGCGGATGCCCTTCGGCGTCAGCTCGTAGCGGCCTTCCTTGTTCTCGATCAGGCCCGGCCTGCTCGAGCATCTTGGCGAGCTCCGCGAGGCGCTCGAGGCTGCGGGCTGACTGGTCACCGAGCAGGTCGCGGGCGCGATCGATGTCGACCTCCGCCAGCGCTCCGGGGTTGGTGGCGCCGCGGAGCAGGTTCTCGAGCTGGTCGATGTCGCCGAGCTGCTCCATGAGCTGTGCCGCCTCGGCGAAGCCCAGCGGGTCCTGCCCGCTGAAGTCGTACCGGCGATCCCACCCCATCTGCGGGAACAGGCCGCGCAGGTGCTCGCCGAGCTGATCGACCTGCCAGCGCAGGTCCATGTCTTCGAGCAGCTGCTCGGCGAGCCCTTGCAGCTGGGCGCGCTGCTCGGGCGTCATCGAGTTGAGCATCGACTGCATCGCCGCCATCCGCTGCGCCATGATCTCGAGCAGCTCGTCGAGGCTCTGCGGGTTCTCGGGGAAGAAGTCGCCGAAGCGCTGCATGAAGCTCTCGAAGTCGGGCTCCTCGCCTCGTTCCCGTTGAGCGAGCATCTCGTTCAGCGCGTTGAGCATGTCCTTCATCCGCTGCATCTGCTCGGGTCGACGTTGCTCATCGCGCCGGCCATCTGGTTGAAGTAGCTCTGCGCGAGCTGCTGGCGGAGCTTGTCGAGCAGCTCCTCGAAGCGCTGCGCGGGCCTCGGGCGACTGGAAGTCGTACTGCTGCAGGTCGCGCACCTGACCGGCGAGATCGGGAGGCAGCATGTCGAGCTGCATGTGCCGCTCTTCGGTCGCCTGCTGCGCGGTCTCCTGGCGACGCTGGTCGCCGGACTGCGCGCGCCTGCTGCATCTGCTGGTCGAGCGCCTCGCGCTCCTGCTCGACCACCTCGCGCAGCTCCTCGCGCGATGTCGTCGTAGACGCCCGCCGAGGTCGTAGCGCTCGAGCTCGTCACGGCGCTTGCGCCGGAGCTTCTCGAGCATCTCGCGGATGCCCTCGAGCCGCTCGCCGTTGCGGTCGCGGAAGCCCGGACTGCATCATCCGCCGCAGGGCGTTGTTCAGATCGCCGTGGTACAGCAGGTCGTCGGTGATCTCCGCGAGGATCGCATCGGCGTCGAGATCGAACCCGACCTGCGTGCCGTCCCACCGGGAGTAGCTGAACCGTCCGGTCATGAACGCACGCTACCGCTGGGCCGAACGACCTACGCCTGAACTCGAGACCGGGGGTGCCGATGAGTACCAGGTGCTCCACCGTAAAATGTCGCAGGTGCGGAATCGTGCCTCGGCGGCCCTCCTTCTTCCTGTGCTCGCGTTGTGCCTGACGAGCTGCGTGCGCATCGGCGCGCCCAAGGACAACGGTGACGCAACGGCACAGGTGCAGGCGGCGCAGCTGAAGATCGAGGACCAGGCGTGGGCATTGCGCAGCATCTTCTTCCGGCCTGACTTCGGGCCGGAGTGGCGTGAGATCCGCGATGCGGCGACGAAGCCGACCGTCGGTCTGCCGTTCATCGACTGCCTCACCGCAGTGAAGGGCAGTCCGCTCGATCCGGCGACGATCTCCGCCGACGCCGGCTCCCGCGCTTCACCCGCCCGAACGGCGCGTTCGCCGCGTCTACGGCCCTCGTCACGACGAGTCCCGAGCAGGCGGCCGCGCTCTACACGATGGCGACCAGTCCGACCTTCGCGAGCTGCATCGCGACGTACACGATCGACTTCCGGGCGAACCCGCCCGTCTCGGCCGACGGGGGCCAGAGCCTCGCGACGAACCTCACCGCGGGCGAGAGCACCGGGTCGCGGCTGAACGTCGTCTATCCCGGCCAGGGAGGCACGAACGAGAGCTTCGTCGCCGACTTCATGGTCGTGAAGGTCGACCGCGCGCTGCTCGCGCTGTGGTTCGCGAACCCCGGCACGCCGACCGTGCAAGCCGACGAGGACGCGGTGGTGAAGGCACTCGTCGCCCGGCTCACCACGCTGCCCGACAAGGACAACCTCGGCGCGACGTCCGCGCCCGCCACCACAGCGGTTGCGACGCCCGGCGCCACGACGACGGGAAGCTGACTCAGCCTCTGCTGCGGTAGGTGGCGCGCGCTCCGGCCGCGTCCTTGTTGAGACGCTTCGACAGGTGCAACCCTTCGAGGAGGAACTCGACTGCGCTCGCGACAGCGGCCGGGCTCTCGTCGTCAGTCAGCTGCGACACGGGCTCGCGCAAGCTCGGCACCCGTGCGAGGAGATCGGCTTCGTCGGCCGACGTGACGTCCTCGCCGACGTGGGCGATGAGCCCTTCGTCGAACGCGGTGATGACCTCACGCAGCTTGTCGGGAGTGAAGCGTCCCTTGAACACCGTGAGGATCGAGGCCTTCACGAGGTTCTCGATGATCGAGCCATCCCGTCCCTCTTCGATGCTCTCGATCTCGACCTTGCCCGAAGTCGACGCCGCGAGCGCCTCGAGGTCTGACACGCGGGGCACGACGTCGCGCTCACCGTGGCGCAGAGCGCGGCGCACCGCGTTCGCGGAGAGCGTCTCGTAGTTCGACACGCTGAGGCGCACCGAGACGCCCGACCGCTGGTTGATGTGCGGGCTCTGGCGAGCGAGCTGCGACAGCGTCGACACCACCTCGGCCATGTACTCGGGCACGTGCACGCGCAGACCGAGGACGTCGAACGAACGCGACTCTTGCAGCACGATGCCGGTCTCGGTCTCGACGTCGAGCGGGTAGTGCGTGCGGATCTGGCTGCCGAACCGGTCTTTCAGCGGCGTGATGATGCGCCCGCGGTTCGTGTAGTCCTCGGGGTTCGCCGAGGCGACGAGCATGAGATCGAGCGGCAGGCGGATCTTGTAGCCACGCACCTGCACGTCGCGCTCTTCGAGCACGTTGAGCAAGCCGACCTGGATGCGCTCTGCCAGGTCGGGTAGCTCGTTGATCGCGAAGATGCCGCGGTTCGTGCGGGGCACGAGGCCGTAGTGGAGCGTGAGCTCGTCCGAGAGGTAGCGCCCCTCGGCCACTTTGATCGGGTCGACCTCGCCGATGAGGTCTGCGATCGACGTGTCGGGAGTGGCGAGCTTCTCGCCGAAGCGATCGTCGCGGTGCACCCAGTCGATCGGCGTGTCGTCGCCGCGCTCGCGGATGAGGTCGCGCGCGTGCTGCGACACCGGGTTGTGGGGATCGTCGTTGATCTCGCTGCCCGCGATGATCGGCATCCACTCGTCGAGCAGGTTCGTGAGCGAACGGATGATCCGCGTCTTGGCCTGACCGCGCTCCCCCAAGAAGATGATGTCGTGACCTGCGATCAGCGCGTTCTCGAGCTGCGGCAGCACGGTGTCCTCGTAGCCGATGACCCGCTCGACGAGGGGCTCGCCCGCTGCGATCCGAGCGATCGCGTTGCGCCGAACCTCTTCCTTGACCGGGACTGATTGCCAGCCCGCGTCGCGCAGCTGACCGAGGGTTGCGGGCCGTGATGACATGCGAGCCAACCTACCGCCCGATCTTGCTTGCCGTGACGGGCCCGAGCGCGGCACCGGTACCCTCTGGCGAGCATGGACCAGCCGGGAACCGAGCTGTCTGGAACGTGGGCCGCGACGATCGCGGACGAGGCCCTCCGACGCGTGTTCTTCGACACCACCTACGACGACCGCGACTGGGACCCAGTCGCACTTCCCGGCCACTGGCGCACGCATCCGGCGTTCGGGTCGACCGACGGCCCGGTGCTGCACCGCCGTTGGTTCGACTCACCCGAATGGGCCGGCGCGGACGGCGGCGCGCGCAGCTGGCTCGTCTTCGACGGCATCTTCTATTTGGGGGACGTGTGGCTCGACGGCGCGTACCTCGGTGACACCGAGGGCTACTTCTTCCCTCACGAGTTCGACATCACCGAGCACATGTCGGGGCGCAGCGAGCACCTCCTCGCGATCGAGGTCGCGTGCGCCCGGCAGTCCGATCGCACGGCGAAGCGCAACATCACCGGTGTCTTCCAGCACTGGGACTGCATCGATCCCGAATGGAACCCCGGTGGCATCTGGCGTCCGGTGCGGCTCGAGCGCACAGGCCCGGTGCGGATCAGCCGCCTGCCGCGTGCTCTGCCGCGAGGCCGATGCCACACGGGCGATCATCTCGTTCGTCGCCGACCTCGACAGCGACGAGGCGCACACCGTCACGCTGCGGACGACGGTCCCCGGCTTCGCGGAGTCGAACGTCGAGCACTCACTCGCCGAGGGCGTGAACCGCGTCGAGTGGCAGCTGCGCGTCGACAACCCGGCGCTCTGGTGGCCCCGCGCACTCGGCGAGCAGCCACTCCACGACGTGTCGGTCTCGGTCGAGCTCGGCGAAGAGGTGAGCCACCGGCGCGAGGCGCGCATGGGCTTGCGCTCCGTGACGATGCGGAGCTGGATCATGTCGGTCAACGGCGAGCGGCTGTTCCTCAAGGGAGCGAACCACGGGCCGACGCGCATGGCGCTCGGCGAGGCGACCGCCGACGAGGTCGCTCGGGACGTGCACCTCGCGATCGATGCCGGGCTCGACCTGTTCCGCGTGCACGCGCACGTCGCGCGGCCCGAGCTGTACGACGCGGCGGACGAGGCGGGGCTTCTGCTCTGGCAGGACATGCCCCTGCAGTGGGGCTATGCGCGCAGCGTTCGCAAGCAAGCGATCCGCCAAGCGCGCAAGGCTGTCGACCTCCTCGGTCACCATCCGTCGATCGTGCTGTGGTGCGGGCACAACGTCCCGGTCGCCGTCGACGTCGAGCCTTCGATGGATCCGAAGCGGTTCGGCCTGAAGCTCGCGGTGGGTCAGCAGCTGCCCACGTTCAACCGGAGCATCCTCGACCGCGCGGTGAAGAGCGCGTTCGAGCGCGTCGACGGCAGCCGTCCGGTCATCGCGCACTCGGGAGTCGTGCCGCACCTCCCCAAGCTCGACGGCACCGACACGCACATCTACCTCGGTTGGTACACCGGGCACGAGCGCGACTTCCCGCGCTTCTGCGCGACCGTGCCGCGCATGGCTCGCTTCGTGAGCGAGTTCGGCGCGCAAGCGGTGCCGGCCGATGCAGAGTTCCTCGATCCCGAGAAGTGGCCCGACCTCGACTGGGAGCGCGCCGGCCGCGTGCACTCGTTGCAGAAGTCGATCTTCGATCGGCATGTGCCGCCCGAGGCCTACGAGACGTTCGAGTCGTGGCGGCGCGCGACGCAGGCGTACCAAGCGACCGTGCTCAAGCACCACATCGAGACCTTGCGGCGGCTCAAGTACCGGCCGACCGGCGGGTTCGCACAGTTCCTCTTCGCGGACGCGTGGCCCGCGGTGACGTGGTCGGTGCTCGGGCATGACCGTCAGCCCAAGCCGGGGTTCCAGGCACTGGTCGAGGTGTGCCGTCCGGTGATCGTGGTCGCGGAGCGGCCGCCTGCGTTGCTCGCGCCCGGCGCCTCAGTCGCTATCGATGTCCACGTCGTATCCGACCTGCGCGTGCCGCTGTCCGACGCCGTCGTCACTGCGCGGCTCGTGTGGGCGGGCGGCCATCACACGTGGCGATGGCAGGGCGACGTGCCCGCGGACGACTGCGTCCGCATCGGCACGGTGTCGGCGATGGTGCCCAACGCACCCGGTGCGATGGACCTCGACCTCGAGCTCATCTGCGACGACGTCGCGGTGACGAACCGCTACCGCTCGACCATCACCCGCCGCGACCGCTGACCGATTGGTCGCCAGCTCCATCGCCCAGGCAACTTGTACCCCTCGATGCCTCGATCAGGCGTTCACAGGTACAAGTTCGACTCGACCGGGTCCCATCGCTTCGCAACTTGTACCTCTCGATGCTCGATCGGGCATCCATCGGTACACGTCAACCGCTGACGCTTTGGAACCGAATGGGACTGTGGCGCCAGCGCGCGGAACGGCGCCTCCAAACGCCACAGTTCGGCGGTGAGGCGGTCCGGTCCTGAACGACCTCCATGCACGCCGCGACCTCGTCGCCACTCAACGGACCGCTGCCGACCGCAAACGCGAACCGCGTCTCGCCGCCGATCGACATCACAGCGATCGGTATCGGCCGGTGCGGGTATCCCGGCATCTGCTCGGCTACCTGATCCCCTGAGCCGCGAGCGCGACGACGGCGCCCACGATCACGACGCGATGCAAGACCCCACGAAACCCCGCCAGCACGAGAGCGTAGGCGTCAGAAGTCGAGTGCCAACGCGCCCGAAAGGACGCGCTCATCCGCACATTCCGGGGAACTGTGGCGCGACAGCGCGCAAACGCCATAGTTCACCGGCGGGCGCGTTCAGAGGTCGAGCGTTCCGCTGCTCGAGTCGATGCCCGCGGCGGCGATGATCTTCGCCTTCGTGCGGATGAGGACCTCGCGTGGCGCGAGCGCGATCTCGGCGGCAACCGCGCCCGCCGCGTCGAGAAGATCGCCACCCGCCACGACTCGGTTCACGAGCCCCACCGCGAGCGCTTCGCCGGCTTCGATGCGTCGGCCCGTCAACACGAGGTCGCGCGCCACGCTCGCGCCGACGAGCTCGCGCAACGGCCGGTACACCACGTCGCCGAACGTGTGCTCCACGTGCGCGAAGTAGGCGCCCTCAGAAGCGACGCGCAGGTCGCACATCACCGCGAGGTCGAACCCTCCGGCCAACGCCGCCCCGTTCACCGCGGCGACGAGGGGGAGGGGGAAGCACAGCACCGTGTGGTGATAGCGATCACTCGAGGCCCACAGACGTCGTTGGTGATCAGGATCGGGATCGGCGAACTCCGACAGGTCGAACCCCGCGCTGAAGACCGACCCCGCGCCCGTGAGGATCACGGCGCGCACTCGATCGTCGACCGCGAGCACGTCGAGCACGTCTGCCACCTCATCACGCACCGCGATCGAGAGCGCGTTCTTCTTCTCGGGGCGGTTCAGCGTCACCGTCACGACGCCGTCCGCGGCATCGCTCACCTGCACAAGGGCCATCGCACATCCTGCCTCTAACCTGTCCGGATGGCGCACATCGCCGAGCTGCTCGCCGCGGGGCGCACCTACTCGTTCGAGTTCTCACCGCCCGGCACCGAAGCGGGATGGCTGACGCTCGGCCGCACGATCGCCGAGCTCGACGTGCTGCATCCCTCGTTCGTGTCGGTGACCTATGGCGCGGGCGGTGGCACGAGGCGGCGCACGCACGAGGCGGTCGCGTGGATCCGCAAGGAGACGCCGGTGACGCCGATGGCGCACCTCACGTGCGTGAGCCACACGCGCGACGAGATCGGCGAGATCCTCGATGCCTACGACGCAGTCGAGGTCGAGAACATCTTGGCGCTCGCCGGCGATGCGCCGAACGACCCGGCGAACGCGCGACCGAGTGAGTACCGCTACGCGCTCGAGCTCGTCGAGCATGTACGTGACCACAACCCCGACTTCTCGATTGGGGTCGCCGCCCACCCCGAGGTGCATCCCAGGGCGCTGAGCGCCGAGGCCGACCGAGACCATCTCGCCGCGAAGCTCCGCATCGCCGACTTCGCCATCACGCAGTTCTTCTTCGAGGTCGACGCGTACCTGCGCCTCGTCGACGATCTCGCGGCTCGCGACATCGACAAGCCGGTCATCCCCGGGATCATGCCGATCACGAACATCGCCTCGGTCGCTCGCATGGCCCAGCTCGAGCGGCGCGGCGATCCCGGCGTGGCTCACCGCCCGGCTCGACGCGGTGGCCGACGAGCCCGATGCCGTCCGCGCTGTGGGTGTCGAGACCGCCACCGAACTGGCCGCGGCGCTGCTCGACGCCGGCGCGCCCGGCCTGCACTTCTACACGCTCAACCGCTCCACCGCGACCCGCGAGATCTACGCCAACCTCGGTCTGGCCCCCTGAGCACCGCCCGACCTATGGTCGGCGCACCAGCACAGGGAGGACATGGATGAAGGCCTACGAAAAGCTGTACATCGACGGCGCCTGGGTCGCGCCCTCGGGCAAGGACACGCTCGACGTCATCAACTCCACGACCGAAGAGGTCATGGCGACGATCCCGGCCGGCGACGCGACCGATGTCGACCGCGCGGTGAAGGCTGCGAAGGCGGCGTTCCCCGCCTGGTCGCAGACATCGGTGCAAGACCGGGCGAAGTTCCTCACGCGCATCAACGAAGGCCTGAGCGCCCGCGCCGACGAAGTCGCGAACATCGTCAGCGAAGAGGTCGGCATGCCGAAGATGCTGTCGACGCTCATCCAAGTCGGCCTGCCACAGGGCAGCTTCGCCGTGAACGCACAGCTCGTCGAGGGCTTCCAGTTCGAGGAGCAGGTCGGCAACTCGCTGATCGTCCGCGAGCCGGTGGGCGTCGTCGGCTGCATCACGCCGTGGAACTACCCGCTGCACCAGATCGCTGCGAAGGTCGCCCCCGCACTCGCCGCAGGCTGCACGGTCGTCGTGAAGCCGAGTGAGGTCGCGCCGGTCAACGCGTTCATCCTCGCCGAGATCATCGACGAAGCTGGCCTTCCCGCGGGCGTCTTCAACCTCGTGTCGGGCGTCGGTCCCGTCGTGGGCGAGGCGATCGCCTCGCATCCCGATGTCGACATGGTGTCGTTCACGGGCTCGACGCGCGCCGGCAAGCGCGTGAGCGAGCTCGCGGCACAGACGGTCAAGCGCGTCACCCTCGAGCTCGGTGGCAAGTCGGCGAACGTCATCCTCGACGACGCCGACTTCGAGAAGGCCGTCGCGGACGGCGTGGGCAAGTGCTACCTGAACTCTGGACAGACCTGCTCGGCGCTCACGCGCATGCTGGTGCCGCGGTCGCGGCTCGCCGAAGCCGAGGCGATCGCCGTGAAGACGGCCGAGACGTTCACGACCGGAGACCCGTTCGACCCGGCAACCCGCCTCGGGCCGCTGGTGTCGGCGGTGCAGCGCGACCGCGTGCGCGGCTACATCAAGAAGGGCCAGGACGAGGGCGCCAAGCTGCTCACCGGCGGCGCCGAGTCGCCCGAAGGCCTCGACAAGGGCTACTTCGTGAAGCCGACCGTCTTCTCCGACGTCGGTCGCGACATGACCATCGCGCAGGAGGAGATCTTCGGCCCCGTGCTCTCGATCCTCCCCTACGACACCGAGGAGGAGGCCGTCGAGATCGCGAACGACACGGTCTACGGCCTCGCCGGTGGCGTGTGGTCGGGCGACCCCGAGCGGGCGAAGAAGGTCGCGCTGCAGCTGCGCACCGGCCAGGTCGAGGTGAACGGCGGCGGCTTCAACCTCATGGCCCCGTTCGGCGGCTACAAGCAATCGGGGCACGGCCGCGAGCTCGGCAAGTACGGGCTCGAGGAGTACCTCGAAGTGAAGTCACTGCAGCTCTAGTCGCGGGAGCCAGGGCGTGAGCCCCGCACCCCTTCGGTAGGGTGCGGGGCATGCCTGCTCCTGTTCGCGTTGCCATCACCGGCGCGGCTGGCCAGATCGGTTACAGCCTCCTCTTCCGCGTCGCGTCGGGTGAGATGCTCGGGCCCAACCAGCCCGTCATCCTGCAGCTCCTCGAGATCACCCCCGCGCTCGACGCGCTGCGTGGTGTCGCGATGGAGCTCGAAGATTGCGCGTTCCCTCTGCTCGAGGACGTCGTGCAGACCGACGACCCGAACACTGCGTTCGGCGACGCGAACTACGCGCTGCTCGTCGGATCGGTGCCCCGCAAGGCGGGCATGGAGCGCTCCGATCTGCTCACCATCAACGGCAAGATCTTCACCGGACAGGGCAAGGCGCTCTCGGAGAGCGCGGCGGTCGACATCAAGATCCTGGTCGTCGGCAACCCGGCGAACACGAACTGCCTGATCGCGATGAACAACTCGCCGAAGATCGATCCCTCGCGGTTCACCGCGATGACGCGGCTCGATCACAACCGGGCGGTCGGGCAGCTCGCGAGCAAGCTCGACGTGCACGTCACCGACATCAAGAAGATGACGATCTGGGGCAACCACTCGGCGACGCAGTACCCGGACCTGTTCCACTGCGAGGTGTCCGGCAAGAACGCGGCCGAGCTCCTCAACGACCAGGCCTGGCTCGAGGGCGACTTCATCCCGACCGTGCAGAAGCGCGGTGCAGCGATCATCGAAGCGCGCGGCCTGTCGAGCGCGGCGTCGGCGGCGAACGCGGCCGTCGACCACATGCGCACGTGGGCGCTCGGCACCGGCGACGGCGACTGGGCGAGCATGGCGGTGCCGTCCGACGGGTCCTACGGGGTCGCCGAGGGCCTCATCTCGTCGTTCCCGGCGACGTGCACCAACGGCGAGTGGGCAGTCGTGCAGGGCCTCGACATCGACGACTTCTCGCGCGGACGCATCGACGCGTCGGTCGCCGAGCTCGCCGAAGAGCGTGACGCGGTGCGAGAGCTGGGTCTCATCTGAAGCTCCTCGTCACACAGGGCACCCTCGACCGAATCGAGGCGCGGCTTCCTGCGGAGTACGAGCCCGTCCCGATGCAGAAGGACGGCTCGCTGACGGCGGATGCGTCGGACATCGAGGTGGCGGCAGCCGCGTTCGATCTCTTCGATGCCTACGAGGGCGCGCTGCGACCGTTCTTCGGGATGGTGATGCGCAGCGCGACGCTTCGCTGGTTCAGCGTCCCGAACGCGGGCCTCGACAGCCCCGTGTTCACCGCGGTGCTCGAGCGTGGCGTCCGGCTCACCAACGCGCACGTCACCGACATCCCGATCAGCGAGTTCGTGGTGCGGTCGGTGCTCGACCACTTCCAGCAGGCTGAGCGATGGCGCGACGCCCAGCGCCGCCGAGCATGGGACCGGCACCAGTTCCGCGAGGTGGCGGGGACCACATGGCTGATCGTCGGCCTGGGCACGATCGGTCAAGCGGTCGCGGTGCGGGCGAGGGCGTTCGGCGCTCGTGTCATCGGGTGCCGACGCAACCCGACTGGCACCGAACCGGTCGATGCGGTTGTCGCGCCCACCGAACTGGTCTCGACGCTGCCCTCGGCCGACGTCGTCGTGCTCTCGCTTCCCTCGACACCGGAGGCGCCCCCGCTCGTCGACGCCGCGTTCCTCGCCTCGATGGCCGAGGGTTCGGTCCTGGTCAACATCGCTCGAGGCTCGCTCGTCGACGAAGGCGCGCTGCTGTCGGCGCTCAGCCGCGGTCGTCCCCAAGCGGCGATCCTCGACGTGATGGCGACCGAGCCGCTGCCGAGGAAGAACCCACTCTGGTCTCACCCGAGCGTCATCCTCACGCCGCACAACTCGGCGGGCGGCTTCGCCCGCTACGAGCGCTACGACGACCTGCTGGTCGACAACCTCGCTCGCTACGCGCGCGGTGAGGCACTGCGAAACGAGGTCACGCTCGACACAGTCAATTGAGGGACACCTGACGTCGAAACCGCGCTGTCCCGTTCGTAGAGGGGTCAGGACATCACCTCGACGGAAAGGGAAGCACCATGGGAGTCATCCAGATCGATCTGTTCACGACCCTCGACGGGGTCGCGCAGGCGCCCGGCGGACCTGACGAGGACACCGACGGCGGCTTCGAGTTCGGTGGCTGGCAGGCGCCGGTGGCCGACGACGGTCATCGGCGAGCAGGTGGGCGCCGGCATCGCAAAGCTCGACGCGCTGCTGCTCGGCAGGAAGACCTACGACATCTTCGCCGCCTACTGGCCCCACCAAACGAACGAGATCGCCCAGGTCTTCAACAAGGTGCCCAAGTACGTCGCGTCACGGAGCAACCCGACGCTCGAATGGGACGGCTCGACGCTGCTCGGGCCCGACCTCGCGCAGGAGGTGCGCCGGGTGCGAGATCGTCACGCGAACGTGCACGTCATCGGCAGCCTCGACTTCGTGCAGACGCTGCTCGCCGAGCGGCTCTTCGACCAGCTCACGCTGTGGGTCTTCCCGATCGTGCTCGGGGGCGGAAAGAAGGTCTTCTCCGGCGGCACCGTGCCCGCCAACCTCACCCTCGTCGAGCCCGCGGGCACCTCGCCGAAGGGCACGGTGACGTTGCGCTACGCCCTTGCCGCCGGGATCCCCGGCACCGGAAACATGGCGGATGTGGGCGAGGGGGTCGAGCAGTCATGACCGCGTCGGTCCGCGCTACTTGAGGAACTTGCTCGTCGTGTTGTCCGCGAGCACCTTCCCGCCGGTCTGGCACGTCGGGCAGTAGTTCACGGTGTACGCGGAGTACGAGACCTCGCGCACCGTGTCGCCGCACACCGGGCACGCCTGGCCCGTGCGGTGGTGCACCGCGCCGGGACGGTCGGCTGACGAGCTCATGTCGTCGCGGCTGCGCTCGTACGCGAGCGACTCGTCGACGCAGTCGTGGATCGCGGTGACAACGGCCTGCGCGCCAGCGACTCCGAGCTTCGTCGTCGACGCGAACGGCGAGATCTTGGCGCGATGGCAGACCTCGTTCGCCAGGCGACGGCCGAGCCCCGCAATGCACCCCTGATCACGGAGGAACTTGTGCACCCGCATCGAGTGCTCGGCGAACAGCGCAGCGAGCTCCTCGGGCGTGACCTGATCGGCTTCGGGCCCGAGACCGGCCGTCGCGACCTCCGGGTCGGTCCACACTCCTGCCCGTCTCTCATGACCGGCCTCGGTGAGCATGAGCGCGCTGCGATCGTCGAACACCCAGCGCGCCACGCCCCCCTTCACCTTCGCTGCCTGCTTGGGGTCGGGCTTCAGGCGTCCGCCCTGCATGAGGTGCACCGCGAACGTGAGCGCGCCGAAGTCGAGCAGCAGGTACTTGCCGCGGCGGCCGACACCCTCGAGCGCATGGTCGAGCGCATCGGAGGGGGGCGGCACCGCGGTCTTCATCGCCGTGAAGGAGAGCGGCGTGAACTTGCGCAGCACGTTGCCGCCCCATCCCGTCGTGAGACGTTCGGCGTGCGCCTGCAGCTCGGGAAGCTCAGGCATACGTGGTCCTCGCTCTCGGCCCTTGGAGCGCGACGTCGAGCGCCTCGATTGCCCGCTGCGCCGCGATCAGCTTGTCCATGTCGCCACGAATCCGAAGTCGTCCGCTCATGAACGCGCTCTGCGCGTTGATCGCACCGCTGCTCACGGCGACGGCGTGTCTCGACGTCCTCGGTGAAGCACGCGTCCGCGTCGGGTGCCCCGCCAGGCCTCAGCCGCGCCGAGCCACGATCGAACGCGATGTGGTAGCGAACAGTGCCCTCGGGCAGGCCTGTGACCTCGTGCTCGACGACGAACACGAGCTCGGGAGCAGCGGCGACGCACGAGGTCGCTCGCCTGCGCGGCGCGGTCGAGCTCGTCGATCCACTCCGGGCTCAGATACTTCGCCACGTCGGTAGTGTGCCCGGCCATGCAGCAGATCGGCGAGGGCACGAAGGTGTTCGACGCCGCGTCGGTGCGGGGCCGGTTCCGAGCGATCGAGAGTCCCGACGACGTGCTCGCCCTCATGGACACCGGAGCCGAGGGCGTCGTCGCGCTCGGTGCGCGACGCGGGCGCGACGTTCCTCGCGCCGATCTACCACGAGCTCACCGCGGTCATCTGCACCGGCGGCACGCCGCGGAGCCACATCGGGATCGTGAGCCGCGAGTTCCAAGTCCCGTGCGTGATGGCGTGCACCTTCTCGTCCGGGGAGCCCGCGAACGACGCCGAGGTCGAGGTCGACTGCTCGGGCGCGACGGGGATCGTCCGTGGCTGACCCGTCGATCACAAGGCCGAGGCGAACCGCCTCATCGCCTATCACTCGCCCATCGCGCAAGCGCTCGAGCGCGGAGCGCACATCGCTCGAGTCGAAGCTGATCCCGGTGACTGCGTATGTGATCACCGCGTGCGTGGAGTGCTGGTATCGCTACCCCGAGATGATCCGGGCCATCGACGCCGCGATGCCGGCGGAAGACATCGGCCGCATCGGCCGCCGGCCGGGCACCCGCATCAACACGGTGCACCTCTGGGGCGTCCCCAACTTCTGGCTGCTCGGCCGCAAGGTCGTCGCCGGGCATGGGCGCTCGAGGCGAACGACCCCGACCGGCGCGTTCGAGCGTGCTCGACTTCTGGGAGCGCGCAACGCTCGCCTTCCGGGGCGACGGCAACCTGCAGGCGTGGGACACCGACGACGTGCGCCCGTACGAAGGGGCAGTTGCCGCGGCAGCTCCTCGAGGGCACCGTCGCCGTCGACGACGAGCAGCGCTCGCTCATCAAGAAGCTCAACGCGACCCTCGTCGGCTATCTGTTCCTGATGTGGTTCGACACGCGCTCCGGCGCGCAAGACACCGGGCCCTACGCGGTGCCCGGCCAAGCCGGACAAGTGATGCTCGTCCGCGACTTCGCGCAGCTCGCGGACAGCGACTTCTGGTGGAGCGACGTCGCCGCGCGACGTGCCCTACTCGAACCTCACTGCGGCGTTGGTGCTCGACGATGTGAGGTTCCGGGTCACCGACTTCGGCACGTCGTACACGACGCCCGAGGACTACCTCGACCGCCTCGTGCGCTTCGGCCTCTACACGACCGACGAGACGACGGGGGTGCTGCATGCGGTACCTCTCGACGAGATCGACGCGATCGTCGCAGCGGTCCGCACGGCGCAGTCGGCCCACTATCGCAACATCGCAGCGATGGACCGGAACGAGAAGATCCGCTGCGGCGCATACGTCTACTTCTCGTTTCTTCGCCCGTTCGCGCTGGTCGCGGGGATCGGCGACGAGCTCGACTGGACCGTCCCGCGCGACATCCCCGCAGCCGCTCTACGACCTCGTGTCGATGCTCGAAGGCGACAACACGGCGGGCAACATGGACGACGGCGCTGCGTACTACGAACAGATCCCATGACCGCTGACTTCGACGAGCACCGCCACGAGCCCGAAGGGAACGACTGGCAAGAGCGATGGACGTTCGAAGCCTGGGACATCGACGGCACGTTCGGTGCGGTCGCCGCGGTCACGCTGCTGCCAGCATGCACGTGAGGCGTGGTACTGGGCGGCGGTGGTGCGTGAGGGCCACCCGCTCCTCACGCTCGTCGACACCGAGCTGCGTCTGCCGTCGACCTCGCTGGCAATCCGGGGTGAAGGGCTGTGGGCCGACCACGTGTGCGAGACGTCGCTCGAGCATTGGACCGTTGCGAACGAGGCGTTCTCCGTTGCGCTCGACGATCCGGACGAGGCGCTCGGCGCGCAGCGCGGCGTGCTCGTTCCCCTCGGCATCGACCTCGAGTGGGAGTCCGCCGCCGACCCCGTCGAGGGGCCCAACGGCTACTCGATCGAGGCGACGGTCAGCGGCGAGATCCTGATCGCCGACGAGAGCCTCGGCATCGACCTGATCGGCCGGCTGGCAGCACGAGTGGGGACGCCTGACCTGGCCGGAGCCGCCCGCCCAGATGCCGCACGGCCTCCGGGCCCCGCTGCGCATCGACCGGCCCGCTGGCGGCCCGTTGCTCGTCGAACGAGTGATGAACGAAGACGGCTGGCATGAATGGCTCCGGAGGGAGCCCGGCCCGTAGGGTCGGACGTCGTGCACGTGCTGGCCACGCTGAGCCTGAACCCCGAGCACCTGATCCGCACGTTCGGGACGATCGGCCTGATCGCGATCATCTTCGCCGAATCGGGCCTTCTCGTCGGCTTCTTCCTTCCGGGCGACTCGTTGCTCTTCTCCGCGGGTCTCCTCGCATCGCAAGGAAAGCTGAACCTCGCCGTCGTGCTCCTCGGCTGCTTTCTCGCCGCGTTCATCGGCGACCAGGTGGGCTACGCGTTCGGCAAGAAGGTCGGGCCGAGCATCTTCAAGCGACCGGACTCACGCTGGTTCAAGCACGAGAACGTCGAGCGAGCCGAGGAGTTCTTCGAGCACCACGGGTCGAAGACCATCATCCTCGCCCGCTTCGTTCCCGTCGTGCGGACGTTCGCTCCGATCGTCGCGGGCGTCAGCACCATGCGCTACCGCACGTTCGTCTTCTACAACGTGATCGGTGCGTTCCTGTGGGCCGTCGGCGTCACGCTGCTCGGTTACTGGCTCGGCAACACGATCCCGAACATCGACAAGTACCTGTTGCCGATCATCTTCGGGATCATCGTCGTGTCGCTCATCCCTGTGTTCGTCGAGTACCGCCGGCAGAAGAAGAAGGCCACCGGGGCCGCGCCGACCGAGTCCTCGGTTGACGAGTCGCGAGACGGCTGAGTCTGCGGGCTCGCGTCGCTCCTGGCGCGCGACTGCGCGCCCCGTCAGCTCACGGGTTGTGGGGCCGGCGCGGCTGCGGCCGCCGGTGCCGACGGTGTGTCGGTCATCGAGCCCGTGCTGCGCTTGGCGAACGCGATCGCTCCGAGGAGGATGACGAGCGCACCGCCCGCGATCGTGAAGCGGGCGCCGTCGTTGTCCTGGAGGTTGATCACGGCGGGCAGGATCAGCAGCGACACCAGGTTCATCACCTTGATGAGCGGGTTGAGCGCGGGGCCGGCGGTGTCCTTGAACGGGTCGCCGACGGTGTCGCCGATGACCGCGGCCTTGTGAGCGTCGGAGCCCTTGCCGCCCTCGTGGCCGTCCTCGATGTACTTCTTCGCGTTGTCCCACGCGCCACCGGAGTTCGACAGGAAGTTCGCCATGAGCTGCCCGGTGAGGATGACCGCAGCGAGGAACGCACCGAGCGCGAAGTAGTTGAGGCCGAACCCGATGATGACCGGCGAGAGCACGGCGAGCAGTGCCGGGGTGGCGAGCTCACGCAGTGACGCCTTGGTGCAGATGTCGATGACGGGGCCATACTCAGGCAGCTTCTCGCCGCTCATGATCTTGCCGTCGGCGAACTGGCTGCGGACCTCCTGCACAACGGTCGCGGCAGTGCGACCGACCGCACGGATCGCGAGCGAGCTGAACATGAACGCGATCGATCCGCCGATGAGAAGACCGATGAACGTCTTCGGGTCGGCGACGTTGATCTGGGTCAGCGGGTCGCGGAACAGCGCGTTCCCGACCGCGTCGAGCTTGAGCTCGGCGCCGATCGTCTCGATGAACGATGCGAAGAGCGCGACCGCGGCGATGACCGCTGAGCCGATCGCGAAGCCCTTGGTGACGGCCTTGGTGGTGTTGCCGACCGCGTCGAGGCTCACCATGATGCGCTCGGCCTCGCCGGTGAACTCACCCGACATCTCGGCGATGCCGGCGGCGTTGTCGGCCACCGGGCCGAACGTGTCCTCCGACACGATGACGCCGGTCGTGGCAAGCATGCCCATGCCGGTGAGGGCGACGAGGTAGAAGACGAACTGGAGGTTCCCACCGCCGAGTGCGATCGCAGTGCCGATCGCAATTGCGATCGCGATGATCGCCCACACCGAAGACTCGAGTCCCGAGGCGATGCCCGAGAGCACGGTGGTCGCGGGTCCCGTACGGGCCGCCTCGGCGATCTCACGGACTGGTCGCGTCTCGGTGGAGGTGAAGTACTCGGTGAGCCGGCTGACGATCTGTGCGAGCACGAGACCGATGACCACGGCGGCGAACACTCGCCAACCGGGGTTCGAGAGCGTGCCCTTGTCGTTTCCGACATAGACGAGCGCGAAGACGAGCGTGCCGACCACGGTGAGCAGGCCGGCGACGAGGAAGCCCCGGTTGATCGGCGTCATCGCCGACTTGTCCTTCTCCGTCGCCCGCACCGAGAACAGCCCGACGATCGACGCGAGCACGCCGATGGCGCGGCAGCCGAGCGGGAAGACGAGCCCGAGCGCCCACTTGCTCGGGTCGTCCGGGTAGATGGAGTGGAACGCCGAGACGCCGAGGATGATCGCCGCGACGAGCGTGACCTCGTAGCTCTCGAACAGGTCGGCGGCCATGCCGGCGCAGTCACCGACGTTGTCGCCCACGTTGTCCGCGATGGTTGCCGGGTTGCGGGGGTCGTCCTCGGGGATGCCCGCCTCGACCTTGCCCACGAGGTCAGCCCCCACGTCCGCGGCCTTGGTGAAGATGCCGCCGCCTACTCGCAGGAACAGAGCGAGCAGCGAGCCGCCGAAGCCGAATCCGATGAGGATCGCTGTCGCCGTGTTCTGGAAGATCATGATGATGACGGTCGCGCCGAGCAGGCCCAGGCCGACCGTGAACATTCCGGCGACGCCACCGGTGCGGAACGCGACCTTCAGCGCCGCGGGCATCGAACCAGTCCTCGCCGCCGCAGCTGTGCGCACGTTGCCGCGTGTCGGCGAGGGTCATCCCGATGAAGCCGGTGAGGCCCGACATGAAGCAGCCGAGGATGAACGCGAGCGTGCGGTAAAGACCGGACTCTCCGAACGACAACGCATTCGTCTCGTTCGGCTTCACCACCCGAACCGACGTGAGGAACACCACGACGGCCAGCGGGATGAGGATGAGGACGATCGTCTTGAACTGACGACTGAGGTACGCGCTGGCACCCTCCTGGATCGCCTTGGCGATCTCCTGCATCTTCGGGGTGCCCGCGTCCTCGGCCAGCACCAGGCGCGCCAGCACGAAGCCGACGACGATGGCGAGGAGCGCCGTCAGCGCGCAGGCGATCAGAATCGCCCACTCGCCGCCCGACAGCGTGAACTCTTGGTAGCCGCCCTCGGCGGCGAGGATGTGCGTCACGAATTCCCCTGTGTGTGCGGCCGCGCGCGTCTCGCGGCGCAATCTGGCAGAAAGGTCCGGGGGAGTCTATGGAGCGATCCCCGGCGATGCGAAATGCCCGCTCAACAGGTGGAACGGGCCCCTGATCAGGTGTTCGGCGTCAGACGCGGTCGAACAGCAGGGCCCGCTTCACCTCTTCGATCGCCTGGGTGACCTTGATGCCGCGGGGCACGCGTCGGTGCAGTTGAACGCCGTGCGGCAGCGGAAGACGCCGGACTTCTCGTTCAGGATGTCGAGGCGCTGCTCGGCCGCTTGGTCGCGCGAGTCGAAGATGAAGCGGTGCGCGTTCACGATCGCCGCCGGGCCGACGTACGAGGAGTTTCCCCAGTACACGGGGCACGAAGTCGTGCAGCAGGCGCACAGGATGCACTTCGTCGTGTCGTCGAACCGCTCGCGGTCGTCGGCCGACTGGTTGCGCTCCTTGTATCCCGGGTCGTCCCCGTTGATGAGGTACGGGAGGATCGACCGGTACTGGGCGAAGAACGGCTCCATGTCGACGACGAGGTCCTTGATCACCGGGAGCCCACGGATTGGCTCGAGGGTGATGTCAGTGCCCACGTTCTCGATCAGCTGCCCGCACGCGAGGCCGTTCTGCCCGTTGATGACCATCGCGTCGGAGCCGCACACCCCGTGCGCGCACGAGCGACGGAAGGTGAGGGTGCCGTCGTGGTGCCACTTCGCCTCGTGCAGCGCGTCGAGCACTCGATCCTTCGAGTCGACCTCGACCTCGTACTCCTGCCAGCGAGGCTTCTTGTCGACTTCGGGGTCGTAGCGCTTCACCTTGAGGTGGACAGCGACCATCTCAGTACTTCCGTTCCATCGGTAGGTACTTCCCGGAGTCGACCTCTTTGTAGCCGAGGCGGACCGTGCCATCGTCCTCGCGCCACGCGAGCGTGTGCTTCATCCAGTTCGCGTCGTCGCGCAGTGGATGGTCCTCACGCCAGTGCGCGCCGCGGCTCTCGGTGCGGGCTCGACCCGAGACCACAAGGCACTCCGCGAGGTCGAGCAGGTAACCGAGCTCGAGGCCTTCGGTGAGGTCGTAGTTGAACACCGCGCCCTTGTCTTGCACGCCGACGCGCTCGTAGCGATCCTTCAGGTCGGCGAGGATGTCGAGCATCGCGCCGAGGCTCTCCTCGGTGCGGAACACCGACGCCTTGTCCATCATCTCGTCCTGCAGCTCTTTGCGGATGTCGGCGACGTTCTCGTTGCCCGCCGAGGCGAGGAGCCGCTCGACGCGCGCCTTTGTGTCGTCGGCCGCGTCGGCCTGGGGCTCGGGCATCGTTGCGGTCGCAACGAACTGGGCCATTGCGTTTCCGCCTCTTCGGCCGAACACCACGATGTCGAGCAGCGAGTTGGTGCCGAGCCGGTTGGCTCCGTGCACCGACACGCACGCGCACTCCCCCGCGGCGTACAGACCCGGCAGCACCGTTCCCTCGGCGTCGACCACTACTTCGCCGTTGACGTTCGTCGGGATGCCACCCATCGCGTAGTGCGCGGTCGGCTGGATCGGGATGAGATCCTTCTTCGGCTCGATGCCCAAGTACGTGCGCACGAACTCGGTGATGTCCGGCAGCTTGGCGTCGATCTGCTCGGGAGGCAGGTGAGTGAGGTCGAGCATGATGTGATCCTTGTTCGGACCGCATCCGCGTCCCTCGCGGATCTCGAGCAGCTCGGCCCGGCTCACCATGTCGCGCGGCGCGAGGTCTTTCACCGTCGGGGCGTAGCGCTCCATGAACCGCTCACCGTCGGCGTTGCGCAGGATGCCGCCCTCGCCGCGTGCGGCCTCGGACAGGAGGATCCCCATCTTGTAGATGCCCGTCGGGTGGAACTGGAACATCTCCATGTCTTCCATGGGGATGCCCCGCCGGTAGAGAAGGCCGGGCCCGTCGCCGGTGAGCGAGTGCGCGTTCGACGAGATCTTGAACATCTTCCCGAAGCCGCCGGACGCGAACAGGATCGCCTTCGTCTGGAAGACGTGGAGGTCGCCCGTGCGCGAGCTCGTACGCAACTGCAGCAGCGACGCGACGATCGGCACCCTCCCCCTCGAACACGACGTCGAGCACCTGGTACTCGTTGAAGAAGTTGACGTCACGCGCCACGCACTGCTGGTACAGCGTCTGCAAGATCATGTGGCCCGTACGGTCGGCCGAGTAGCAGGCCCGACGCACCGGAGCCTCGCCGTGGTTGCGGGTGTGGCCGCCGAACCGGCGCTGGTCGATGCGACCCTCGGGTGTGCGGTTGAACGGCAAGCCGAAGTGCTCGAGCTCGATCACCGCGTCGATCGCCTCGCGGCACATGATCTCGGCCGCGGCCTGGTCGACGAGGTAGTCGCCGCCCTTCACTGTGTCGAAGGTGTGCCACTCCCACGAGTCCTCTTCGACGTTGGCCAACGCGGCGCACATGCCGCCCTGCGCAGCACCCGTGTGCGAGCGGGTGGGATAGAGCTTGGTGATGACGGCGGTGCGGCACTTGCCGGCCACCTCGATCGCCGCCCGTAGGCCGGCCCCCCCTGCCCCCACGATCACGGCGTCGTAGCTGTGGGTGTGGATGTTCACGGGCTCAGCCTGCCAGAGGTTTCGCGGGAACGGCGACACGGCTGTGCGCCGGACTGGGTCAGTGGCGGAAGTGGCGCTCGCCGGTGAAGACCATCGCCAGGCCGTGCTCGTCGGCGGCCGCGATCACCTCTTCGTCACGGATCGAGCCACCGGGCTGGATCACCGCCGCGACGCCCGCCTCGGCCGCCGTGTCGAGGCCGTCGCGGAAGGGGAAGTAGGCATCGCTCGCGCACGCACCGCCTCTGGCGCGGCCGTCGCCCGCGTGGCGGCGATGCGAGCCGAGTCGACGCGGTTCTGCTGCCCCGCTCCGATGCCGACCGCCCGCTCGTTGCCGACGAGGACGATGGCGTTGGACGACACCGCCGCGCACACGATCCATGCGAGCTCGAGGTCGCGCCACTGCTCCTCGGTGGGCGCGACCTTGGTGACGACCCGCCATGCGGCGCGGTCGAGGTTCACGGTGTCAGCGGTTTGCACCAGGAGCCCGTGATCGATCGATCGGAAGTCGAGGCTGCGCGCCCCGGCGGTCCGGCCGAGAGCACGCGCAGGTTCTTCTTCGCCGTGAGCGTCGCGAGCGCGGCATCTTCATAGGAAGGAGCGACGACCACCTCGGTGAAGACCGGCGCGAGCGCGTCGCGCGAGCGAATCGGGAACGGGACGGTTCAGCGCGACGATGCCGCCGAACGCCGAGATCGGATCGCACTCGTGCGCCGCGATGTACGCCTCGGAGATGTCGTCGGCCACCGCGACGCCACATGGGTTCGCATGCTTCACGACGACCGCGGCGGGCCGGTCACCGAGCTGGTGCACGAGGCGCCACGCGGCCTCGGCGTCGAAGAGGTTGAGGTACGACAGCTCCTTGCCGCCGTGCTGCACCGCGTCGTCCCACCAGCTCTGGAGACCGCGGAAGCGGTAACGAGCGCCGAATTGGTGGGGGTTCTCGCCGTAGCGCAGCTCCTGCACGCGATCGAGCGTCAATGAGAGCGTCGCCGGAAGCACATCGTCGCTGTCGACGAGCCACGCGGAGATCGCCGCGTCGTACGCGGACGTGTGCGCGAACGCCTTGCGTGCGAGTGCGCGCCGCGTCGCCAGCGAGATCGCACCTTCGCGACGCAGCTCGCCGAGCACCGCGTCGTAGTCGGACGGATCGACCACGACCGCGACGTGGGCATGGTTCTTCGCGGCGGCGCGGACCATCGCGGGGCCGCCGATGTCGATCGTCTCGACGTCGGGACGCTCGACGAACGGGTAGAGGTTCGACACGACGAGGCCGATCGGTGTGATGTCGTGGCGCTCGAGGTCGGCGACGTGCTCGGGGTTGTCGAGGTCGGCGAGCAGCCCGCCGTGGATGTTCGGGTGCAACGTCACCACCCGGTGGCCGAGCATCTCGGCCACTCCCGTGACATCGGCGACTTCGGTGACTGGCAGCCCCGCCTCGCGCAGCACTCGCGCGGTGTTGCTGCTCGACACGAGCTCCCACCCGAGGTCGTGCAGGCCTCGACCCAGGTCGACGATGCCGGACTTGTCGTACACGGACAGCAGTGCCCTCACGCGACGTCATCCTCCATGAACCGTTGGATCGCGGCCGGGTAGAGCACGCGCTCGGCCGCCTTGACTCGCTCGTGCAACGACTCGACGGTGTCGTCGGGAAGCACGTCGACGGCCGTCTGCGCCACGATCGGCCCGGCGTCGAGCTCGGCCGTCGCGATGTGCACCGTGCACCCGGTGACCTTCACGCCTGACCTCGAGGGCATCGCGCACGCCGTGGGCGCCGGGGAACGAGGGCAAGAGCGAGGGGTGGGTGTTGAGGATGCGTCTTGGCCACCGGTCGACGAAGGGCTTGTCGAGGATGGTCATGAAACCTGCCATCGCGACGAGCTCGACGCCGGCCGCCTCGAGGACATCGATCACCTCGTGGGTGAAGGCCAACCGATCGAAGCTCGCGCCGAACGAGGTGCGCTCCACGAGCACCGATGTGACGCCCGCCTCTTCCGCGACCTGCAGCGCTCGGCACGGCCGGTCAGCCACGACGATCACGACCGGCAGACGGGCTTCGAGGATGGCTTCGAGGTTCGTGCCCGTCCCCGACGCAAGCACCCCGATCTGCACCAGAGGGAACCTACTTCCGTGAGGTACACCGTTCCGTCACTTCAGGTCCGTCACTTTGGGAGCCCCATTGGGTACGGTGCTGCCGTTCGGCATCACCTGGGAGGCGCCCGCCGTGAAAGAGAAACCGACCGTTCCCGACTGGGTCATGATGGCCGGCGGCCTCGTGGTCCTGCTGTTCTCGTTCCTCGCGTTCTACAAATTCGGGAGCGTGAGCCGGAGCGCATGGGGTAGCGGCCTCTTCCCGATCGCGACATACGTCGCGCTCTTCGGACTGATCATCGGTGGGTCCGCCGCGCTGCGCGTCTTCGCGGGCACGAAGCTCCCCGAGCCGATCATCGGGTTCACGTGGAAGCAGATTCGCCTCGCGCTCGCGATCTTCGCCGGCCTGCTCATGCTCGGCTACCTCATCGTCGACAAGGGTGGCCTCGACTTCGGCATCGGCTTCTGGCTGATGCTGCTGGGCGCCATCGCTCTGGTCGCCGGCGCGGTGATGGAGACCATCGGGTTCGACCCGCAGGCCGCCAAGGGTGGCGCGGCGCCTGGCGCTGCTCCGCCGGCCCCGCCGCCTCCGCCGAGCTCGCCGCCCCCGCCACCGCCCTCAGCCTGATCAGGGCGGCGTAGCCGCTACAGCCGAGCGACGATCTCGGCCATCCGATCCCCGGCCTCGGTCGGGTTCTGCGCAACGATCACGCCCGCCGCAGCGAGCGCGTCCATCTTCCCCTGCGCAGTGCCCTTGCCTCCCGACACGATCGCACCGGCGTGGCCCATCTTCTTGCCCGCCGGCGCGGTCACGCCGGCGACGTACGCCACGACCGGCTTGTCCATCTGGGCCGCGATGAACTCGGCTGCCTCTTCCTCGGCTGAGCCACCGATCTCACCGATCATCATCACCGCGCGCGTGTCGGGATCAGCCTGGAACTCTCGGAGGCAGTCGATGAACGAGGTGCCCGGCACGGGGTCGCCGCCGATGCCGACGCACGTGGTGACACCGATGCCCTTCTGCTTCAGCTCGTAGAGGGCTTGGTAGGTGAGCGTGCCCGAGCGGCTCACGATGCCGACTGGTCCGCCCGGCTCCGCGATCTCACCGGCGGTGATGCCGATGTTGCACTTGCCGGGGCTGATGATGCCGGGGCAGTTCGGACCGAGCAGTCGGGTGCCTGCGTGCTCGCGCAGCAAGGTGTTGAACACCCGCGCCTCGTCGTGAGCGGGGATTCCTTCGGTGATGCATACGACGAACGGCACGCCGGCCGCTGCGGCCTCGAGGATCGCGACCGGCGCGGCCTTCGGCGGCACGGAGATGAACGAGGCGTCCGCGCCGGTGGCGGCGACCGCGTCGGACACCGTGTCGAACACCGGAATGCCTTCGACGTCCTGCCCACCCTTGCCCGGCGTCACGCCCGCGACCACCTTCGTGCCGTACTCGCGGTTGCGCAGTCCGTGGAAGCGGCCTTGGCCGCCGGTGAGGCCCTGCACGAGCACCCTTGTGGAGTCGTCGACGAAGATCGCCATCACTTGCTCCCTTCGGCCAGCGCGACGGCGGTTCGGGCGGCATCGAGCATCGTCGGTCTGCTGATGAGCCGGTCAGAGAGGAGCGGAGCGAGGATCGCTCGCCCCTCCTCAGCGAGGGTGCCGTCGAGGCGGATCACGATCGGCGCCTTCACATCGACTCGTCCGAGCGCCTCGGCGATGCCGTTCGCGACTTCGGTGCCTTTCGTGATGCCACCGAAGATGTTGACCAAGATCGCCTGCACCTTCTCGTCCGAGTTGATGACCTCGAGCGCGGCCGCCATCACGTCCGCGCTCGCGCCGCCCCCGATGTCGAGGAAGTTCGCGGCGCGCCCGCCGACCTGGTTCACGACGTCGAGCGTGCTCATCGCGAGGCCCGCGCCGTTCGCGATGATCCCGACCTCGCCGTCGAGGCCGATGTACTGCAGGCCCTTCGCTCGGGCGAGCTGCTCGCGCTCGTCGAGCTCCTCGGTCGCGGCGTACTCGTCCCACTCGGGATGGCGGAACGCCGCGTTGCCGTCGAGGCTCACCTTCGCATCGAGCGCGTGCACGCGGCCGTCAGGCGTGAGGATCAGCGGGTTGATCTCCGCGAGGTCGCAATCGCCTTCGACGTAGCACCGATAGAGCTTCGTCAGGATCTCGGCCGCGCCGTCGATCGCCGCCGGATCGAGCTTCGCGTCGACCGCGATCTGACGCGCCTGCTCGAGGCTCAGCCCGTCGACCGGATCGATCCAGGTCTTCACGATCGCGTCGGGCTCCTCATCGGCGACCTGCTCGATGTCGACGCCCCCACGTGCCGACACCATGCTCAGGTACTTCTTCGCTGAGCGATCGAGCGTGAAGCTCGCGTAGTACTCCGCCGCGATGTCTGACGCGTGCTCGACCCACACCCGCTTCACGACATGGCCCTTGATGTCCATGCCGAGGATGTTCCCGGCGTGCAGGCGCACCTCGTCCGCGGTGGCGGCGAGCTTGATGCCGCCGGCCTTTCCTCGACCGCCGACCTGCACCTGCGCCTTGACGACGACCGGGTAGCCGGCCTTGTCGGCCTCGGCCACGGCCTCGTCGACCGTGTCGGCGACACCGCCAGGAGACACGGGGATGCCGAAGCGGGCGAAGTACTGCTTCCCCTGGTACTCGAAGAGATCCACGGTCAGTCCCTCTCAGTCTCTTGGGCCAGGCCGTCGAGGGCCTGTTCGAGCCAGTGGCTCACTTCGGTGAGGTTCGCACCCGGGGTGAAGATCTCAGCGACCCCCTGCTGCTTCAGCACGGGGATGTCCGCGGAAGGGATGACGCCGCCGCCGAAGACCAGCACGTCGGCACGGCCCCGCGAGCGGAGCTCCTCGATCACCCTCGGGAAGAGCGTCAGATGCGCGCCCGAGAGGAGTGAGAGCCCGACCGCATCGGCGTCTTCTTGCACGACGGTCTCGGCCACCTGCTCGGGCGTCTGGTGCAAGCCCGTGTAGACGACCTCGAAGCCGGCATCGCGCAAGGCGCGGGCGATGACCTTCGCGCCACGGTCGTGACCGTCGAGGCCGGGCTTGGCGACGACGACCCGATAGCGGCGATTCACAAGACCGGCACAATAGGTCGGTGTCCGCCTCCGGCACCCAATCCGGCACCCCGTCCGAGTACCACCCTGCGCGCCCCGACAAGCGCCGCCGCAGCCGAGGCCTCGTCATCGCGGTCGTGGGCGTCGTCATCGCGGCGGCACTGTTCTTCGCCGCGGCGCTGCTGAGCAGCGGAGGAGGAACGAAGGTGAGGCTGGGCGATGACGACTTCAAGGTCGGCAAGGTCGACGGGCTGGCCACTCGCGTCGAGCGCGACGGCCCACTCCTGTTCCAAGACCTCCTCATCGGTGGCACGCGCGACATCTACGTGAACCACCTCGGCTCCGACAACGACCTCGGATGGCTCGCGTTCGAGGCGCGCGTGCCCGGCTCACCGCGCGAGTGCACGCTCGTGTGGAACGCGGGTGCCGACTCATTCACCGACCCCTGCACCAAGGCGACAGTGCCCGCTGACGGCGACGGGCTGCCGCACTACCCGACCCGTGTCACCGACGGCGCGCTGGTGATCGACCTCTCGCCGGGCGGGCTGCCCGGACAAGGCCCGTCGACGACGTCGACATCGACGACCATCCTCGTGACCGGACGCCTCACCACGACGACCGTCGGGGTGAAAGGTCGTCTCAGACGCGAGCGTCGAAGAGGTCGACGAGTCCGCTCTTCTGCACCTTCGTGGTGCCGGTGCGCGGGAGCTCGTCGACGATGACCACCTGTCGCGGCGCCTTGTAGTCAGACAGGTGCTCCGCCGCCCATGCCACGAGCTCAGCAGGCTTCACCTTCGATCCCTCGCGCACGCGCACCGCGGCGACCGGGACCTCGCCCTTGCGCGGGTCGGCGAGACCCACGACCGCGGCCTCGACGATTTCGGGATGCTCAGTCAGGGCCGCCTCGACCTCGACCGCGTACACCGAGTAGCCGCCGTGCTTGATCACGTCCTTCTTGCGGCCCGAGAAGCGGACGGTGTTGCCGAGTCCTCGCCTCACGAGGTCGCCGGTGCGCACCCAGCCGTCAGCTGTCAGCGTGTCAGCGGTCGCCTTCGCGTCGCCGTAGTAGCCGCGCAACGTGCCGGGTCCGCGCACCCACAGCTCACCGATCTGGCCGACCGCGACTTCACGGCCATTGTCGTCGACGACACGGAAGCGGTAGCCCGGGAGAGCGACGAGGTTCGGGCCCACCTTCAGGGCCACTCCTCCTCCGAGCTCGACCATGCCGTAGCCCTCGACGAAGAGCGCATCGCCAACGTGCCCGACGACGGGGAGCGCCGCGCTCGCACCCATGTGCCGGAACCGCTGCGGCGAGGTCTTCGGGCATCACGTCCGCGCCCGACGCCCACACGCGCACGCTCCTCAGGTCGCGCGCGGACGCGCCCGCCTCGGCCATGAGCCGGTACATCGCCGGCACCCCCAGGAACATCGTCGCTCCCCGCTGCTCGATCGCGTCGAGCACGTCATCTGCTCGGAAGCGATTCAGATAGTGCACCGGAACACCCGCTGCCGCGAGGCCGAGCAGCGCGGTGAACCCGTAGATGTGGGCGACGGGCAGCGCGACCACCGCCTCGTCGTGGCGCAGCCCGCTCGGAAAGAGCGCCGCGAGGTTCGATGTGCCGAGCAGCCCGCGGTGGGTGAGCTCGACCCCCTTCGGCTTGCCGGTGGTGCCCGACGTGTAGAAGAGGGCCGCGACGTCAGACGCTCGAGCGGGCACCGGTTCGACGAGCCGCGAGGCTCCGCTGAGCTCGACCGCGTCACGCACGACCATCGCCGCGCCCGCATCGCGCACCACATGGTCGACCTCGTCAGGGCGCATCTGAGCGTTGATCGGCACCGGCAGCCCGCCCGCGCGAGACCGCCAGTGACGCGAGCAAGAGGTCGTAGCCCTCGAGGATGAGCACGACGCGGCTGCCGCCGGTGACCTCGGCGCGCACCGCTCCCGCCCACCGCTCGACGCGCTCGGCCGCCTGCGCGAAGGAGAGCCGCTCGGCGTTCGTGGTCATGAGCGTGCGCTCCCCGTGGATCTCGGCGAGGAGCGGAAGGAACGAGCCGAGCGTGAGGTCGCGGGCGGTGACGAGCCGGCCCCGTGCGGCCGCGGCCTGGATCACGGCCCGAGCCTCTCGAGCGGGCTCCACGACAGCAGAAGGCGCTTCTCTCCGAAGCCGCTGAACTGGACGATCGCCTCGGCCTTGTCGCCCGCGCCCTCGATCCCCAGGATCACGCCATCGCCGAACTTGGCGTGGCGCACGTCGTCACCGATGCGCAGCCCGAGCCGCTCGGCACCCGTCGTCGCCGGTCGCTCGCCTGCCGCGGATCGCCTGATCGACGATTCGGTCACGCGCCACGCCTGTGGCCGGGCCGAAGCCCTCGCGACGCCCCCCTCCATCTGACCGATAGTGCGCGCGCATCGACGCTCGACCCGGCGTCCGGCCCGCGCCGTCGACCATCTGGACCAGCCCAGACGGGATCTCATCGAGGAACCGGCTCGGAGGGTTGTACTGCGTCGCGCCCCACAGCATGCGGCTCCACGCGTGGCTGACGAAGAGGCGCTCGCGAGCCCGTGTGATCCCGACGTAAGCGAGCCGGCGCTCCTCCTCGAGCTCCTCGGGCTCGGTGAGCGAGCGGATGTGTGGGAACACGCCGTCCTCACACCCGATGAGGAACACGACCGGGAACTCGAGGCCCTTCGCCGAGTGCAACGTCATGAGCACGACCGCGCCGCTGTCCCCATCGAGCTCGTCGGTGTCGGAGACCAGCGAGACCTGCTCGAGGAAGTCGTCCACGGACGCCATCTCGCGCGCCGAGCCGACGAGCTCGGCGAGGTTCTCGAGCCTTCCCTCTGCTTCGACCGAGTGCTCGACGTGCAGCTCCTTCAGGTACCCCGACCCCTCGAGCAGCAGCTCGAGCACCGACCCGGGTCCCTCGTCGAGCATCCCCCGCGCCTCGTCGAGCAGCTCGAGGAACGACGCGATGCCCTTCTGCGCGGCCGTCGACACACCAGCGTCATCGGCCCTGCGCAGCGCCGTCGTGAAACGACAAGCCGTGACTCGTCGCCCAGTTGTCGACGCGTCCGACCGTGGTGTCACCGACGCCCCGCTTGGGCACGTTCACGACCCGCTTGACGCTCACCTCGTCCGCCGGGTTCGCGACGGCCCTGAGGTAGGCGACCGCGTCTTTGATCTCACGCCGGTCGTAGAACCTGGTGCCGCCGAGCACCTTGTACGGGATTCCCACGCGCATGAAGTGCTCCTCGAGCACGCGGCTCTGCGCGTTCGTGCGGTAGAAGACGGCGACATCACCCCATCGACGATGATCCTCGTCGTGCAGCAGTGCGATCTGGTGCGCGACCCACTGCGCTTCGTCTCCCTCGTCGTCGGCGTGGTAGCGCACGATCGGATCGCCGATGCCCTGATCGGTCCAGAGGTTCTTCGGCTTGCGGCCGAGGTTGTTCGCGATCACCGCGTTTGCCGCGTCGAGGATCGTCTGCGTCGACCGGTAGTTCTGCTCGAGCGTGATCACCGTGACGTCGGGGAACGCCTGCTCGAACTCGAGGATGTTGCGGATGTCGGCAGCACGAAAGCGGTAGATGCTGTTGTGCACCAGCACGTCGTTCGCGATGTAGCTGTGCAGTCGATCGACCTCGAGGTCGTACACCGGACCGGAGTAGTGCGATTGCTCCGTTGCATCCACGGTGGCCTCGACGAGCGAGCCGCCGTCGCCCCGCACCAGCACCGTCATCCCGGGTCGTAGGTGCGACAACGGCATGAGGTCGTAGATCACGTCGCCGATCGCCATCCGCCGGCGAAGGTCGAGACCGCCCGCTGAAGCGACCGACTTGGCGAGGTCGAGTGCCTCGGCCCAGCTCTTCCGGGCCGTCTCGAAGCGATAGCCAGCACGGTCGCCGCCGAGCCCTCGCACGAGGATGCCGGCGCGCTGGATGCGCTCGGCGATCTCGAGCCGGTTCGACGACCACTGGATCCGGTGGTGACCAACCTCCCCGCGAGCGCCACTGAACATCGTCACGTTGAGCGTCTGGCGTCGAGACCCGTTCTGCGGGCGAACATGGGGGAACTCGGGGTGGAGCAGATGATCCTCGAGGAGCACCTTCGCCCCGAGCGCCGTGTCGAGCTCGGTGTACAGCCGTCCGAGCCACGCTTCGTCCATCGCGAGGTCGCGGCCGAGGCCGTGGAAGCACGCGGTCGGAATGCCGTACTCGGCTGCGTAGTAGGCCTCCCAGTAGGCCGCCTCCGCGACCGTGTCACACACTCGCAGCACCCACGCCGCGTCCGCATGTTCCTGGACGACACGGACGCGAATTCCCACGTCGTCCTTGCCTTTCGAACGCGGGCGCATGCTGATCGTCCGCCCGACTCGGTAGCCGCGATCGGCGCGGTACATCAGATAGACGAGGTGCTGACCGCACGGGAAGGTGAGTCGCGCCGGCACCAGATGGTGCGGCGTCCCCCGAACCGTGTAGCCGTCGGCGCGCACCTCGACCATCGGTCCGTCGTACTCACCCTCGACCGCGGCGGTGACGGTGCCGTCGAGTGTCGTCAGCCGACCGCCTGTGCCGACCACCTGATCGCCCTCGCTGATGGCTTCGATGGGCACCATGCCTCGAGGCGTCGCCACCAACGTCCCTGGCGGGAGGCACTGATCTGAGTCTCCGACCACACAGACGTTGTGGTGAGCCTCGCCAAGCTTCAGCACGATCTCGTTCTGGGCGCGGTTCGTGTCTTGGTACTCGTCGACGAGGATGTGCTCGAACCGCTCTTGGTAGTGCGCGAGCACGTCGGGGTGCTCGTTGAAGAGGCGCACTGTGAGCGTGAGCAAGTCGTCGAAGTCGAGCGCGCCTGCGCGCTGCAACCGCGACTGATACTCACGGTAGATGTCGGCGATGCGGCGCTCGAAGATGGTCGATGCCTTCGCCGCGTACTCCTCCGGCAGGATCAGCTCGTTCTTCGCGGCGCTGATCGTCGCGTGCACGCTGCGCGGCGGGAAGCGCTTCGGATCGACGTTCAGGTCACGAAGCACGTATCCCGTGAGCCGCACCGCGTCGGCCTCGTCGTAGATCGTGAACGAGGACGGGTACCCGAGCGCACCGATGTCGCGCCGCAAGATGCGCACGCACGCCGAGTGGAACGTCGACACCCACATCTTCTTCGCCACGGGCCCGACGAGCGCTTCGACGCGATGACGCATCTCGTCGGCCGCCTTGTTCGTGAACGTGATGGCCAGGATGCGGAACGGGCTGACGCCTTCGTGCTCGATCAGGTGAGCGATGCGGTGCGTCAGCACCCGGGTCTTGCCCGACCCCGCACCGGCGACGATCAGGAGCGGCCCCTCCGCGTGGACGACCGCGTCGAGCTGATCGGGGTTGAGCTCGGCGGTCGGCATGGTCGCTCCACTTTACGGCTGGGGTGGTCACTCCCCCCGGCCTGCTCAGGGCGCCAGACGGTCCTTGAAGAAGCTGATGACCTGGTTCAGCGCATCGTGGGTGGGGTGCCCGGGCTCGTCGACGAGGTGCTCGGTCAGAACCGAGTGGGCGTTCTTGGGGATTCCGTGCGCATTGCCTTCGGACGAGTCGATCTCGACGCCGATGAAGCGATCGCCGAGCTCGCGTCGAAGCGTCTCGAAGCGCTCTTTCGGGACGAACTTGTCGCCTGTGAACCGCAAGCCGAGCACGTCGCATCCGGCGGCCGCCCGCGCCTTCACGGCTGCGAGGTCGGCCGGCGACAGCCCGATCGCACCTCGTCGTGACTTCGAGACCGCGATCGGGAGCGACGGCTGGCTCAGCACGGGAGCGACCGTCGTCTCATCGAGCATCATCCCGAGCGCGAAGCCGCCGGTGAAGCACATGCCGACAGCGCCGACTCCGGGGCCGCCGCATTCCGTGTGCACCTGCTTCGCGAGCGCACGCAACCACAGCGTGACCGGCGCGGTCTTGTCGGTGGCGAGCGCAGCGAACTCCTTCGCGACGCACGCCGGGATCATCGACTGCACGCCGTAGCCGACCGACGGCTCTCGCCCCGGCGTGCCGAACATCGACGGAAGCACCACGGTGAAGCCTTCGTCGGCGAGTCGCCGCCCGAAGCCCGCGACCTTCGGGCTGATGCCGGGCATCTCGGTCATCACGACGATGCCGGGCCCCGCGCCGATGCGGAACAGCGGGTACGTGCGCCCCTCCGCCGTGAACGGCAGTCGGTCGAATCCGTCGAAGGGGTCGGCCGACGAGCCGGACGAGGCGAGAGGCACGGAGTGTGACCATACCGTCCGACTCGTACCATGAACGGGGTCGACATCTCCCTCAACCCCGTCTCGTATGTGGTCCTCGGCTTCGCAGCTCGCGAATCGCCGGTGACGTCGTACGACCTCAAGCAGATGGTCGCGAGCTCAGTCGGGTACTTCTGGCCCTTCCCGCACAGCCAGCTGTACGCGGAGCCCGCACGCCTGGCGTCGGCGGGCCTCCTCGACGAGGAGGTGGAAGAGCACGGTCGCCGACGCCGGCTGTACCGAATCACGCCGGCCGGACGCGCCGCCCTGCGCGAATGGATCGGGGAGCCCACCGGCGACGGCACCGAGGTGCGCGACCTCGGGTTGCTCAAGTTGTTCTTCGCGGCCTCAGCTTCGGCGGACGAGGTCGCTGCACTCGCGGACCTTCAGACCGAGGTGCATGAGCGGATGCTCGCGGAGTACGAAGCGCTGAACGACGCGATCGAGGACGACGCCGGTGAGTGGGAGCTCGCCACCCTCGACCTGGGGCAACGCTTCGAGCAGCTGACGATCGACTTCTGGACCGAGGTGGGCGAGCGGGCCCGTCAGGGGCGAGCGGCGCCGATCAAGCCACCGCGGTAGATCGTCGTCACTTCGACATTGGCACCTGTGTGCGGCGCATGGATCATCATCCCGCCGCCGATGTAGAGGCCGACGTGGTTCACGCTCCGACCGCCGAAGAAGACGAGGTCGCCGGGCTGCAGCTGGTCGAGCGGCACGTGCGGGAGCGATGCGTACTGCGCCCGTGACGAGTGAGGCAGGGAGCGGCCGGCGCGACTCCACGCCCACGACGTGAGGCCGGAGCAGTCGAAGCCCACGCCCGGCGACGCGTTCGCCCACCGATAGGGGACACCGAGCTGGCTGCGGGCGGCTGCGATCGCACCCAACACACCGGCTGACGGCGCCGGCACGTTGCGACCGGCGGTCGAGGACGACACGCGGCCCGACCGGCTCTGCTGCTGGCGGGCTCGAGCGGCCCGCGCCGCCTCGGCGGCCCGGCGCGCCTGCTCCTGCTTCACCAATGTGGCGAGCTGGCCCTGCACCTTCGAGAGCGCCCGCTGCTGCGCGGACACCGCTTGCTCGGCAGACTTCTTCGCCGAGCTCACCTGTGCCTGCAGCTGACTCTGCTTCTCGCGCTGCGACTGCAGATCGGCCCGGGCGAACGACGCGTCCTCGCTCGCTGAGCGGAACGTGTCGGCGAGCGCTCGATCCTTGCCGACGGCCACATCGGCGTACCCGATGCGGGCTTCGGTGTTCTCGGGCGTGCTGCCGAGGAACACCATCAGCTCGCTCGCCTGATCGAACTGCACGTAGGCGTTGACCGCGTAGTCGCGCATGCGTGTGCGGGTGGAGCCAAGCGCGGCGTCTGCGGCATCGAGCTGGGACTGGGCTTGGGCCACTTGCTGGTCGAGCTGCTGGAGCTCGTAGACCGCCTCGGCGTAGTTCTCGCTCAGGTCGTCGGCTCGGTTCTGGAGCGCATCGAGCTGGTCGGCCATGCGCGCCGCCTGCTTGCGCATGTCGCCGATCTTGTCGGCCGAGGCGGGCGAGGCGACTACCAGCGGGGTCAGAAGTCCGAAGACCACCGCCGCCACAACGGCACGAGAGACCCGCCTCCGCTTGCGGTGGGGGGCTCGGTCAGTGACCGGGCTCATGGAGAACAGACCCTAGCAGAGGGGCCAATTCGAGGTTACGAACGCGTTGCGAAAAGGTCCGAATTGCCCAGCTCGTCCTCGAGTGTGGGCAGGTCACGCATGTGGAGCAGGGGCGAGAAGACCACCCAGAGGCAGGCCGCCCAGGCGCCCAAGGCACCGATGAGCATGGTCTCGCGCACCCCGATGATCGAGCCCATGATGCCTCCGAAGAGGGCGCCGAGGGGCATGGTCCCCCAGACCACGAAGCGCACTGACGCGTTCATGCGCCCGAGCAGTGCAGGTGGGCAGATGCTCTGCCGGTACGAGACCTGCGCGGTGTTGTAGACGACGCTGCCGATGCTCGTGGCGAGGATGCTGATGGCGACGAGGGTCAGGCCCCAGCGTGGGAAGGCGATCACGGCGAGGAGGCCGAAGGGACCGGCCACCACCTGACTCAGCCAGATGATGCGAGCGGTGCCGACCGCGTTGCCGATGCGCCCCGCCAGCAACCCGCCGATGAGGCCGCCGAGGCTGCCCACGCTGAACACGACGCCGATCACCCATGTCGGGGAGTCGAGCGTGCGCACGAGGAAGACGGTGATGACCGCAAAGGTCGCCGCGCTGAAGAAGTTGCTCGTCGAGGTGCAGCCGACGACCTTGCGCAGGATCGGGTGGTGGAAGACGAACGCGAGCCCTTCCTTGATCTCGTCCCGCAATCGGACATCGGGATGTCGAGCGTCGGGAGCCGGCTCGTGCTTGCGGATCCCGATCGTCGTCACCGCCGACACGAGGAAGCTCGACCGCGTCGACCACGACCGCGTACCCGGCACCGAACGCGCCGACGAGGGCGCCGCCGAAGCTCGGACCAGCAACCTGCCCGAACGCCTGGCTCGCACCGAGCTTCCCGTTCGCATCGACGAGGTGCTCGGGCTCGACGAGCACCGGCAGATAGCTCTGGTACGCGACGTCGAAGAAGACGGTGAGCACGCCAGCGACGATCGCGACGACGAAGAGCTGCGGCAGGTAGAGCACGCCGAACGCGTCGGCGATCGGGATCGAGCCGATGATCGCCATGCGCCCGATGTCCGCCCAGATGAGCACGGGCCGGCGGCGCCACCGGTCGACCCACGCGCCGGCGGGCAGCGCGATCAGCAGGAAGGCGAGCTGCGTGCACGCGGCGAGCGCGCCGACTTCGAACGTCGTCGCGTCGAGGGTGATGACCGCGAGGAGCGGGATGGCCAGCTGGGTGACCGAGCTACCGACCTCGCTGACCGTCTGGCCAGTCCACAACAGGACGAAGTCCCGGTTCTTGAGAACGGAGGTCTGCTCAGACGGCGCAGCTTGCTCCTGCTGCTCGGGCACCCGGTATGGTTACCGAAGTGATTGAGAGAAGTCAATGAGTCAGCCGTCACGGGACAAATCGGCCCGGCGGCAGGCGACTCCCCAGGAAGCCAAGGCCCTCGCCCACCCCGATCGGCTCCGCATCATCCGGCTGACGTTCGACGACGCGCTCACCAACAAAGAGCTGGCCGACCGGCTCGGCCGCAACCCCGGCACCACGCTCTATCACCTTCGGATGCTGGTCGCGACCGGCTTCGTCGCTCCCGAGGACCCTCGGCGCGGCGCGAGGGGCGCCGCCGAGGTTCCCTACCGATCGACGGGGAAGTCGTGGACGCTCGACGTCGGTGAGCCCGATCCCGATGTCACCAGCGCCATGGTCGACGCCCTTCGTGCCGAACTCCTCGAGTCACCGGTCGAGACGCGCAAAGCCAGCCGCCTCGCGCTTCGACTGACGCCAGAGCAGCGGGTCGAGCTCGAAGCCCGACTCGAAGCCCTCATCGAAGAGGCGGCGTCGTGGCCTCGCGCGGACGATGGCGAGCCCTGGGCGCTCTTCGTCGCGATGCACGAGCGGGCCACTGGTCCCGCCTCAGGATCCCGCGGCGACGCGCGCCTCCCCTAGCAACGCCGCCAGCCGGCTTTCACACCGCCCGTACTTCTTGCGGTACCCGCCCCGTCGGTACGACGCAGGGAAGACGTCGGTGACTGCACATCCGGACGCGACAAACGTGAGGCCCGAGTCGTAGATCTCGTCGATCAGGTGGACGAACAGCAAAGCCGCGCCCTGGTTGTCGAGCGGTGCGAGCCCACGGATCACGACCGCGTCGAGGCCTTCGAGCGCCGCGGCGACTTGCACAGGAGGCACCACACGCAGGTGGGCGACGAGGGCGTCGAACTCATCGTCACTCGCGGCGGCGCCTCCGTCCACGAGCGTTCGCAAGCACCCTGTCGACCTCCTCAGCGCTGAACGGATCGGCCTCGACCCGCGCCTTGGCCCGGTAGTCCGGTCCGTCGATGCGCACGACCTCGAAATGCGAGGCGATCGCGGCGATCTCACGCGTGAAGTCATCCGCCGCGAACCGCCCCTCCCCGAGTCGATCGGGCAGCGAGTTCGACGTGGCAACGACCTTCACTCCCTGCCCGATGACCGCGCGAAGGAAGGTGACCGTCATCAACGTCTGGGCGATGTCGTCGAGCTCGAACTCGTCGATGCAGAGCAGCCGGTGAGGCGAGAACGCGTGGATCGCCTGGTCCATGCCGAGGAAGCCGATGATGCCGGCCAGCTCGGCGAACGTCAGGTACGCCTTGGGGGCGGGGGCTTCGTGCCACGCTGCCGCAAGCAAGTGGGTCTTGCCGACGCCGTAGCCGCCGTCGAGGTAGCGAGCCGCGGCGCTCGTGCTCGCGGCCGCGCTCGACCGTCGCCACCGCTTCGTGGTGGGCGCCGGCTTCAGCGCCGTCGTGAACCGCTCCATCTCCGCACGCGCCGCGGCTTGAGAAGGGTGAGCGGCATCGGGCAGGTACGTCGCGAACCGAGCCGATGCGAAACGACGAGGAGGGACGAGCCGCGACAGCAGATCCGTTCCGGTCAGATGAGGACGACGGTCGACCAGCCGGACGGCCGAGCTCACTCCCACTCGATCGTGCCGGGCGGCTTCGACGTGATGTCGTACGCGACCCGGTTCACGCCCGGTACCTCGTTGATGATCCGACTCGAGAATCGCTCGAGCAGGTCGTACGGCAGACGAGCCCAGTCCGCGGTCATCGCGTCGTCGCTCGTCACCGCCCGCACGATGATCGGATGCGCGTACGTGCGCTCGTCGCCCATCACCCCGACGGTGCGGATGTCGGCGAGCACCGCGAACGCCTGCCAGAGCTCGCGCTCGAGCCCCGCGCGGCGCACCTCCTCGCGCACGATCGCGTCGGCGTGCTGCAGCGTCTCGACCTTGTCGCGGGTGACCTCGCCGATGATGCGCACTCCGAGCCCAGGCCCTGGGAACGGCTGCCGCCACACGATCTCCTCGGGGAGGCCGAGCTGCTCGCCGACTCGACGCACCTCGTCCTTGAACAGGTTGCGCAGCGGCTCGACCAGCTCGAAGTCCATGTCGTCGGGAAGGCCGCCGACGTTGTGGTGGCTCTTGATGCGAGCCGCGTCCTTCGTGCCCGACTCGATCACGTCCGGATACAGGGTGCCTTGCACGAGGAAGCGCGCGTCAGAGAGCCCGCCCGCGGCTTCCTCGAACACACGGATGAAGAGCTCACCGATCACCTTGCGCTTGTTCTCGGGATCGGTGACGCCCGCGAGCCCCTCGAAGAACCGGTCGGCCGCCTTCACGTGCACGAGCTCGATGCCCTGGTGACGGTGGAACGTGTCGACGACCTGCTCGCTTTCGCCCGATCGCATGAGACCGGTGTCGACGTACACGCAAGTGAGCTGGTGACCCACCGCCTTGTGCACCAACGAGGCAGCAACGGACGAGTCGACTCCGCCCGAGAGTGCGCAGATCACGCGCTCGCCGCCCACTTGCGCACGGATCGCGTCGACCGACGTCTCGATGATCGAAGCCATCGTCCAGGTCGGGCGGCACTCGCACACCGCGTACAAGAAGTGCTTGAGCATGTCCTGGCCGCGCGGCGTGTGCCCGACCTCTGGGTGGAACTGGACGCCGTAGATCCGACGGCCATCGTGCTCGAGCACCGCGACCGGAGTGTCGGGAGTGCTCGCCGCGACGTGAAAGCCCTCGGGGGCCCGCGTGATCGTGTCGAAGTGGGACATCCACACGGTGTCCTCTGGCGGTGCGCCCTCCCCCAGGATCACTGACGCGCCGATCGCGGCGAGCGGCGTGCGGCCGTACTCACCGCGTCCGGTGCGCGCGACCTCCCCGCCGAGCTGGAGGGCCACGAGCTGGGCGCCGTAGCAGATGCCGAACACCGGGACGCCGAGCTCGTACACGCCGGGGTCGATGCGAGGCGCGCCCTCGACGTGGACCGACGCGGGACCACCCGAGAAGATGAGGCCCGCGGGCCGCCGTGCCGCGATCTCGGCCGCGGTGATCGTGTGGGGCACGATCTCGGAGTAGACGTGCGCCTCGCGCACGCGCCTCGCGATCAGCTGGGCGTACTGCGCGCCGAAGTCGACGACGAGGATGGTGTCGAACGACTCGGGCGTCGTCATGGGTGTTGCTTACGCGCCCATGCCGATGCCCTGCGACTTCTGCAGCGACTTGCCTTCGGTCTGCAGTGCAGGTGCGACCATCACTTCGGCCTTCTGGAACTCCTTCACCGTCTCGTAGCCGCAGGTGGCCATCGAGGTGCGCAGGGCGCCGAAGAGGTTCATCCGTCCGTCGTTCTCGTGCGCGGGGCCGACGAGGATCTCCTTGAGCGTGCCGCGCGTGGACGTCTTCACTCGTGCGCCCCGCGGCAGCGTCGGATGGAACGTCGCCATGCCCCAGTGGTAGCCGCGGCCGGGCGCCTCGGCGGCTGCGGCGAGCGGTGAGCCGATCATCACTGCGTCGGCGCCACAGACGATCGCCTTCGCGATGTCGCCGCCCGTCGCCATCCCGCCGTCGGCGATGACCTGCACGTACACGCCGGTCTCGTCGAGGTGGCGCATGCGCGCGGCCGCGCGCGTCGGCGATCGCGGTCGCCTGCGGCACGCCGATGCCGAGCACGCCACGTGTGGTGCAGGCGTGCCCCGGCCCGACCCCGACCAGAACGCCGGCAGCGCCCGTGCGCATGAGGTGCAACGCGGCTTGGTACGACGCGCACCCGCCCACGATCACCGGGATGTCGAGCTCACGCACGAAGCGCTTCAGGTTCAGGGGCTCGACCGTCTTCGAGACGTGCTCGGCCGACACGACCGTGCCTTGGATCACGAGAAGGTCGAGCTCGGCCGCGATGATCGCTGCCGCGAGCTTCTCGGTGCGCTGGGGTGTGACGCTCGCGGCACGACACGACGCCGGCATCACGGATCTGACGGATGCGGGCCGACACCAGCTCGGGCTTGATCGGCTCGCTGTAGATGTCTTGCATGCGCAACGTCGCCTTCTCGGCACCGAGCTCTGCGATCTCGGCGAAGAGCGGCTCCGGATCTTCGTATCGCGTCCACAAGCCCTCGAGGTTGAGCACGCCCACACCGCCGAGCCGGCCGATCTCGATCGCGGTGTGCGGCGAGATCACACCGTCCATCGCGGCACCCATCAGCGGCAGCTCGAAGCGGAAGGCGTCGATCTCCCACGAGATGTCGACATCCTCGGGATCGCGCGTGCGCCGACTCGGCACGATTGCGATGTCGTCGAACCCGTACGCGCGGCGGCCTGACTTTCCCAGGCCGATCTCCACCTCAGCCACGCTGCCTCCTCGTGCCGTTGGGGGGAAGGAGGCAGCGTACCGCCGCAAAATGGGCGGTCAGAGCACCCCTCAGCACGCGACGCCCAGCGCCTTCAGCGCTTTCGGCTGAGCCCCTTGAGCACCTGCTTCGCGACCTGCTGGTTCATCTCCCACATGGCCGCGGCCTGCGCGTCGCTCACCGGCTTCAGCAAGCCCCCGCCGGTCACCGTGGACAGCGCGTTCAGCGACTGGATCATCGCGTCGCGGGTCGCGTCGGTGGCCTTGTAGCCCATGCCGGTCAGCGCCTTCACCAACTCGTTCTGCGCGATCGGCTCCGGTGCCGCAGCCGCGATCACGCGGAGTGCCTCCTTTGTGATGTCAGCCGTCGCGGTGACCGCGTCTGTCGCCGACAAACGTTCGTCACTGGCTTGGGAGGCCAGCCACTTCTTGACCTTGCTCACGATCTCTTGGTGCGTCTCGCCTTCGAAGGAGAGCGTCGGCATGTCGATCACCCTATTGCGCGACACGTCCCGGCGTCCTCGGGAAGGCCGACGCCGGGCGAACAGGGATGGTGTTCCGAGAAGCGGCCCCCCGCTCCTCGGCCGAAGAAGCGGAGCCGCGGTCGACGGGCACAGCGTGGGATGCATGCGGCGCAGCCGGCTCGAAGCCGGTCAGGTGTAGCGGCACGTCCGTGCGTGGCGACGACCAGCGGGCGGGGCGTTCGGCGAGCGACCTTCCTGGCTGCCGTGCCCTTCTCCGCGCGTGCTCAGTCGGGCGGAGCTTCCTCCGCCTCAGGGGTGGATGAAGGCATCTCAACCTCCCGTGTGCTCGACGGGATCGGACCTCCCCCACAGAGGGAGTACTTCCGACTTTGCACCCGCGGGAGAGGCGAATCAACCCCTTGACATCAGCAGGGGGACTTCAGCGGGGCGGCGCGAGCCTGTCGCCGCAAAACGCGACCAGGCCGCTGACCAGGGCGTGCGGTGCTTCCCAAGGCACGAAGTGGCCGCAGTCGCGGAGCAAGAACGGCCCCACGTGCTTCGGGAACACGACCGCAGCCATGCGGTCGAACTCGGGGTAGATCACGTGATCCGAGGTGCCGAACAAGATGAGGCAGCGCGTGAAGTTCGGCGTCGCCATCGTCGTCGGCTCGCTGCGCGCGGCGCCGGAGAACGTGCTCTCGTAGCCACCGAAGCTGGCGCGCAGCTTCTTGCCGTCGGCAAAGGGCTCGGTGTGGAAGTCGATGGCCTCGCTCGCGCCGAACCGGCCGGTTGATCCGCGCACCGTGAACGCGCCCGGATGAGCCCAGAACCGAGACGTGTAAAAGGTCGCGATGTAGCGGCGACGCTTCTCGGGCGTGTCGAGCTCCGCCGCGAGTCCGTCGGGGTCAGTGCCCTGGCGCACGAAGTAGTCGCTCGCCTCAGTGGCCGGGCGCGTCGCCATCCCGGCCATCTCCTCCTTGTCGAAAGGCAACGGTGAATTGAAGAGCACCATCCGGTCGACCCATTGCGGAAACCGCAGCGACATGTCTTGGATGACGGGGCCGCCGAGATCACCGGCACAGAGGACGACGCCGTCGAGCCCGAGGTGATCGTGCACGAGGGCGTAGAGGTCGCGGCTGTGCGCAGGCACGTCGTGGAAGCCCGTCGCCACGTCGCTGTCGCCGAACCCCCGCAGGTCGGGGACGATGACGTCGAACCCGGCGTCCGCGAGTGGCGCGATCACCTTCCAGTAGATGCGCTTGGTCTCAGGCCAGCCGTGCACGAGCAGCAGCGGCACCCCGCCCATGCCCTCCCGCACGTAGGCCTGGCGCAGGCCGCGCGGCGAGGCCGTGTGCACTGCGAAGCGATGCGGATCGATGTCCGCAGGGTCGTGCGATCCGCCGTGGTCTGACACGCGCCAACGGTATGCCTTGCTCAGGATCCTCGCGACGGCTTCGGCGGCGGCCGCGGTGGCGTGCGCTCGTTGCCGGTCGAGCCGGTTGCCGCGGGCGGAGGCCGATGCACCACCGGCGACTCCCCCGTGTCGTCGTCCCTCGTGTCTTGCTTGGGATCGTGCTCGGAAGCGTCCTTGCGCATGACCACGCCCGCGATCCCGAGACCGATGCCGACGACGAGCAGTGGCACCCACGGGAACCACTTGATGCCGGCGCCACCGTCAGAGCCACCCGCTGAGCTCGCGGCTGCGACGGGGCCCGCGGCCACCATGACCGCCAGCGCCACGGCGCTCCCGACGATCAGGCGCAGTTTCGGAACCATGTCAGCTTCCCGTCGACCGGTGTGAGGTGCACCGTCACCGCCTGCGTCGACCCTCCCCCGACCTGGTCGACATCCACGAAGAGCGTGTTCGGCACCGTCGTCGTCCGGGTGTCGGTCTTGTAGTCGTAGGGCTGCGGCTCGCTCACGCTCTTGACGGTGAACGCGGCAGTGGGGTCAGGCGGGAACGTCAAGTTCGCGCGGCACGCTTCCTCGCCGAACCGTTCGATGACTGCGGGGTTCAGCCGGGAGACGAGGAAGTCGACGTCGTCGCTGCGGTACGCCGCGGCGAGCAACCCCAAGAACAGCTCAGGCGTCTCGGCGGGAGCGATCGTCGATGTCGTCGTCACCGACTCGGCGGGAGCGACCGTCGTCGAGGCGGCCGATGTCGACGACGCCGACGGGGACGTGGTCGCGGGAGCAGCGCTCGCCGAGGTCTCGTCGGTCCGGTCGACGAGGAGGCCGACGAGTCCGACCGCCGAGAGCACCGCTCCGCTGATGAGCAGGATCAGCTTCGTGCGTCCTCGGCGACTGCCAGACCCCGACACCGTCGGAAGTTAACCGGCTCGGCGCACGTACCTGGTCGATGGCAGTGACAGGCCCCGCTGCGTGCAGCTTCCCTCGGCACGCTCCTCGTATCCGCAGCGCTCGAGCACCCGGGTCGAGGCCTCGTTGCCGCGCAGCACGTCGGCGTAAACCTCATCGAGGTCGAGCGCGTCGAGCGCCCAGTCCGAGAGTGCGACGACCGCAGCGGTCGCGGCTCCCCGGTGCCGAGCCTCGACCGCGAGCCAATAGCCGATCAATGCCTGCCGGCGGCGGTGGTCGACATCGCGCACCGACGCGGCGCCCAGCAGCTCGCCCTGGTCGGTCGACGTGATCGCGAAGAGTGCGGCCTTGCCCTCCTCCCGCAAGGACGTCGAGAGGTGGAGCAATGCGATCGCGTCCGCGGCCTTGAACGGCGACGGCAAGTTCGTCCAACGCTGGATCTCAGGGTCTTGGCACGCGTCGAAGACGAACGACACGTCGGCCGGCTCCCAGGGCCGGAGCGTGACGGCGCCACCCGCGACCGCGTCGAAGCCGATCGGCCTGATCACCCGAGCCCCAGCGAGAGCATGAGGAAGTTCTTGAGCATGGTGCCGGTCGCACCCCACACCGTCTCACCCTCGACCTCGAAGAAGCTGATCGCTCGCTCGATGTTCGGGATCCCCCAACGCTCCTCTCTGTACACGCCGTGAGCGAGGAGCTCGGAGATCGAGACGTCGAAGATGCGGTCGACCTCGGCGGGGTTGGGCCTGAGCACTTGCCGCGCGGCGAGCACACCGACGATCGGCACGATGAACGAGTTGCTCACGACCGTGCGCAAGTGATCGAGCTCGCCGACGATCTCGACACAGCTGGGGTCGAGCGCCGTCTCCTCGTTCGCTTCGCGCAGCGCCGTCGTGACCGGATCCTCACCGGGGTCCATCCGGCCGCCTGGGAAGCTCACCTGCCCGGCGTGGCTGCGCAGGTTCGAGTTGCGCAACGTCAGCAGGACACGCAGCTCGCCCTCCTCCTCGAAGAGCGGCACCAGCACTGCGGAAGGGCGATCCTCGGGTGCTTCTGTCGAGCGCGGGGCGAGGGGCGCGGCCCGCGAGGCCCGCCCTCGCCTTTGCGAGGTCGACGAACCGATCGGCCGCGTCGAGGCCTGCCCAAGGAGCAGGGTCGCCCGCGCGGACGTCAGCCGGACGTGGGATCGGTGCAGTCACCCCGTCTGGGACGTCGACGGTGCCGGTGCCTCTGACCCGAGGTCCTCGAGCAGCTCCCGGAGTCCGTGCGTCTTCAAGTTCGCCATCACGCGTCCCGGGCTCTCGTCGCCGCGCTCCCACTCCATCCAGTACTCGAGGAGCTTCGCGGGGTCGGGCGGCGGGCGGTCGGCCATGAGCCGAGCCTAACGGTCGGGCGCGAAAGCGCCCCGGGCACAGGCCCGGGGCGCAGTCGATCGTTCTCTCGAGAACGGAGGGGCTACATCATCCCCATTCCGCCCATGCCACCCATTCCGCCCATGCCGCCCATGCCTCCGCCGCCGGCCATCGCCGATTCCTTCTCCGGCTTGTCGGCGATGAGCACCTCGGTGGTGAGCAACAGGGCCGCGATCGACGCTGCGTTCTGCAGCGCGGCACGCGTCACCTTGGCGGGATCGATGACGCCGGCCTTCACGAGGTCCTCGTACTCGCCCGTCGCGGCGTTGAAGCCGATCGAGCCGGTCTCGCGCTCGATGTGCTGGACGACGAGGGCACCCTCCGCTCCGGCGTTGTCGGCGATGAGCCGAGCGGGAGCCTCGAGCGCGGACCACACGGCGCGGGCGCCGGTGGCCTCGTCACCTTCGAGGGTCGCAGCCAACGCGGCCACGGCTGCACGAGAGCGCAGCAGCGCGACGCCGCCGCCGGCGACAACACCCTCTTCGATGGCCGCACGCGTGGCCGAGAGGGCATCTTCGATGCGGTGCTTCTTCTCCTTGAGCTCGACCTCGGTGGCCGCGCCGACCTTCACGACCGCGACACCGCCGGAGAGCTTGGCCAAGCGCTCCTGGAGCTTCTCGCGGTCCCAGTCGGAGTCGGTGTTCTCGATCTCGCCCTTGAGCTGGTTGATGCGGCCCTTGACGTCGTCTTCAGAACCTGCGCCCTCGACGATCGTCGTCTCGTCCTTGGTGACGATGATCTTGCGAGCCCGGCCGAGCAGATCGAGGGTCGTGTTCTCGAGCTTGAGCCCGACCTCCTCGGCGATGACCTGACCGCCGGTGAGGATCGCCATGTCCTGCAGCATCGCCTTGCGGCGATCACCGAAGCCCGGCGCCTTCACGGCGACAGAGGAGAACGTGCCGCGGATCTTGTTCACGACGAGGGTGGCGAGCGCCTCGCCCTCGACGTCCTCGGCGACGATCAGCAGCGGACGGGCCGACTGGATGACCTTCTCGAGCACGGGAAGCACGCTCTGAACGGTGCCGATCTTGCCGTTCACGAGAAGGATGAACGGATCCTCGAGCACCGCCTCCTGACGATCAGGGTCGGTGACGAAGTACGGCGAGAGGTAGCCCTTGTCGAACTGCATGCCCTCGACGAAGTCGAGCTCCATGCCGAACGTGTTCGACTCCTCGACCGTGACGACGCCGTCCTTGCCGACCTTGTCGATCGCGTCGGCGATGACGTCACCAATCGAGGTGTCGGCCGCGGAGATCGCCGCGACCTGCGCGATCTCGGACTTGTCGTCGATCTCCTTCGCCTGGTCCTTGATCGCCTCGACCGCTGCGGCAACAGCCTTCTCGATGCCCTTCTTGAGCACGAGCGGACTCGCCCCCGCAGTGACGTTGCGCAGGCCCTCGCGCACAAGCGCTTGAGCGAGCACGGTCGCGGTCGTGGTGCCGTCACCAGCGATGTCGTTGGTCTTGGTCGCGACCTCTTTCACCAGCTGCGCACCCATGTTCTCGAACGGGTCCTCGAGCTCGACTTCGCGAGCGATCGAGACACCGTCGTTCGTGATCGTGGGGGCGCCGAACTTCTTGTCGAGCACGACGTTGCGACCCTTCGGGCCGAGCGTCACCCTGACCGAGTTGGCCAGCTTGTTGACACCCGCCTCGAGGGCGCGCCGCGCGTCGTCGTCGAACTTGAGGAGCTTGGCCACGGTGCTACTTGGCCATCACGGCGAGGATGTCACGGCCGCTGAGGATCAGAAGGTCCTCACCGTCGACCGTGATCTCGGTGCCGCCGTACTTCGAGTACACGACGGTGTCACCGACCTTCACATCGAGCGGGATGATCTCGCCGGACTGCTCGGAGCGACGGCCGGGGCCGACGGCGAGCACGGTGCCCTGCTGGGGCTTCTCCTTGGCGGTATCAGGGATGACGAGGCCCGAAGCGGTCTTCTCTTCGGCCTCGTTGGCCTTCACGACGATGCGATCGTCGAGCGGCTTGAGGTTCATACGCCAGCCTCCGTGGTTAGCACTCTCATGGGTCGAGTGCTAACGATACGAGCCTCGGCCCCCAGGTGCAACCGGGCCTACCCTCCGACTGCGATGGCGATCTTCTACGAGTGGCGGGGCCGGTTCACAAACGACGAGGTCAACCGGCTCCACGCCGACCGCTTCGATCACCGGGTGCTCGAGGACGACTGGGTCGGCCAGCTCGCTCGCCACAGCCTCGGCTGGGTCACGGCCCGCGACGCCGAGGCGTTGGTCGGGTTCGTGAACGTCGCGTGGGACGGCGCCGTCCACGCGTTCATCCTCGACACCCTCACCGCCCAGACCCACGCCCGCCAGGGCATCGGCACCGAGCTCGTCGGCGTCGCGATCCACCACGCCCGCGCCGCGGGATGCGAGTGGCTGCACGTCGACTTCGACGACGACCTGCGCGAGTTCTACTTCGGCGCCTGCGGGTTCACCCCCACCAACGCCGGCCTCATCCAGCTCTGACGGCTGGTTCTTTTGTCAAAACGCCGGCATATGGCCGGCGAATCGACAAGAAGACCAGCGACTCAGTCGATCAGGGCGAGGCGGAGGCTCGGGTCGGCGCCAGTGTCGAGGGGGCTCGGGCCGTCCGCGGCGAGCCGCCACCAGGCTGCGCTCGCGATCATCGCCGCGTTGTCGGTGCACATCGGGCGGCTCGGGAGGAAGCCGTGCAGCCCGTCGGCCTCGCACACGTCGAGGAACTGCTCGCGCAGCAACGAGTTCGCGGCGACGCCGCCTCCCAGGCACAGGCCGTTCGCGCCCACCTCGGCCGCCGCGCGACGCGCCTTGCTCAGCAGCACGTCGACGACTGCTTGTTGGAACGACGCGGCAACGTCGGCGGTGCTCACCTCTGGGTTCGCGCGCACGTACCGCACGACCGCGGTCTTGAGCCCGCTGAACGAGAAGTCGAAGCCGTCGTTCGACATCGCCCGCGGGAACGCGATCGCGTTCGGATCGCCGCTCATCGCGAGCCGGTCGATCGCCGGGCCACCTGGGTAGCCGAGACCGAGGAACCGCGCGACCTTGTCGAACGCCTCACCGGCAGCGTCGTCGACCGTCTGGCCGAGCAGCCGGTACTTCCCGTGGTCGAGCATCTCGACGAGCATCGTGTGACCACCCGACACGAGCAGCACGACCACCGGCAGCTGCAGGTCGGGCTCCTCCAACATTGCCGCGTAGAGGTGCGCCTCGAGGTGGTTCACCGCGACGAACGGCACGTCCCACACCAACGCGAGCGCCTTCGCGGCGCTCACGCCGACGAGCAGCGATCCGACGAGCCCCGGTCCGACGGTCGCGCCGACCGCGTCGATGCGCTCGTCCTCGATGCCCGCCTCGACGATCGCCTGTGCGATGACGGGAGTGAGCATCTCGACGTGGGCACGCCCAGCGATCTCAGGGACGACCCCGCCGAAGCGCGCGTGGAGGTCGACCTGGCTCGACACGACCGACGAGAGCACGCTGGTGCCGCCCATGACGACCGCGGCCGCTGTCTCGTCGCAGCTGGTCTCGATGCCGAGGATGCACGTGCTGGCGTCGACAGCGACTGCCCTCATCGCCACACCTCGTCGTCGACCACCGTGGTGCCGGAGACCTCGGCCTCGATCGCTCGCAGCCGCGCGTGGTACTCGGGCTGATCGATGTCGTGCGCCCACATGATCATCCCGTCCTCGTCGGGATCTCGGTAGTACAGCTTGCGCATCCCTGCGGGAGCGAAGCCGAACCGCCGGTACAGCTCCTGCGCTCCCGTGTTGCTGGGTCGCACCTCCAATGTGAGCGCGCGAGACCCTCGCCACGAAGCGACCCGCGCCTGGGCCAGCAGCAGCCGAGTCGCGAGCTTGTGCCGCTGCCACTCTGGCGCGACCGCGACGTTCGTGATGTGCGCCTCGTCCGGAGCGATGAGCATCCCCGCGTAGCCGACGAGGGTCGTGCCGACCTTCGCCGTGAGGTAGCACCGGGTCGTGCGCTGCGCGATCTCTCGCACGAAGACACCCTTGCTCCAGCCCCGGGGATAGACCCTCTGCTCGATCGGCATGACCTGACGGACGTCGCGCCGATGCATCAATGCGATCTTCACGTCGAGCGGTTCGGCGGCGTCTCGCGGCATGCGTGCGGCGCTCATCGGCTGTCTCGAGTCTCCCAGTTGATCTCTGCGTCGGGCCGGCGGAGGTAGACCGGCTCGAGGTCCCACGGGTTCACGAACTCCTCCCGTAGAGCGTACGAGTGCGCGAGCTGCACGAGGGGCGCCGCTGAAGGATGGGCGAGCCACTGCTCGACGAGCTCGACTCCCCGCAGGTCCTCGAACGCCGCGGCATAGCGGCGGGCACCGTCTCCGACCAGGAGCACGTCCTGCCCCGTCGCCTGCAGCTCGGACACCACGTCGTCCGGCTTGCCGACCTGATGCGGAGTCAGCCGCTGCACGCCACCCGGAACCGCTCGGTAGAAGGCGTAGAAGAGCTCGCCTCGCCGCGCGTCGATCATCGCGACGATCGTGCGGCTCGTATGCCGCACTGGGAGCGCCAGCAGATCGAGACTCGGGATGCCGACCATCGGCACCCGCAGCGCGCTCGCGATCGCCTTCGCAGCCGCGACGCCCACTCGAAGCCCGGTGTAGAGCCCCGGCCCCACATCCACGGCGACCGCGCCGATCTCGTCGAGCCCGATGCGGGCTTGGCGGGTGAGGAACTGGATCGCGGGGACGAGCGTCTCCGCGTGACGCCGATCGCGCGCCGACTCGTAGAGAGCGATCACGCCTTCGTGGCCGCCGATGGCACAGCCGACCCGATGCGTGGCGGTCTCGATGCCGAGGATGAGCATCAGCGCTCCAACGCGGCGCGGATCGTGGCAGCCCGCGTCGACCACGACGGCCCTACGACCGTGAACGCGAGGTCGCGCGCGTCGTCGGTATAGGTCGGGTCCGTGTCGTCGACGTACGAAAGGCGCACCTCGAGGAAGTCGGCGGGCAGCGCGGGCAGCACAGCGTCGCCCCACTCGATCACGGTGATGCCCTCGTCGAGCATCTCCGGCAGGCCGAGGTCGGTCACCTCGTTGAGACGTTCGAGGCGGTACACGTCGACATGATGGAGGACGTGCTTGCCCTCGTAGCGGTGGACGAGCGTGAACGTCGGGCTCGTGACGGGCGAGGTGATGCCGAGCTCGCGCGCGAAGCCCTGCACGAACGCGGTCTTCCCGACTCCGAGCTCACCGACGAGGAGGATGAGGTCGCCTCGACGAGCAAGCGACGCGACGACGCCTGCCACGGACCGCGTGTCCTCGACTCCCGCGGTGCGGAAGGCCACCGAGCTCATGCGGCGAGCGCGAGCTTGGCCCGCACGAAGTCGGCCCGCATCTGAGCGAGCGGCTCCGCTCCGCCCCGGAGCGCAGCAGCGGGGTGCAAGGTCGGCACGAGCACCGCGTCACCGAAGGGGTAGCTGCGACCGCGAAGCTTCGTGATGCCCTCGGTCGTCTCGAGCAGCAGCTGCGCGGCAAAGCGCCCGAGCGTGACGACGACCTTCGGCCGGATGAGATCGACCTGCTGTGCGAGCCACGGGCGGCACGCGGCGATCTCGTCGGGACGAGGGTCGCGGTTCTCCGGCGGCCTGCACTTCACGACGTTCGCGATGTAGCACTCGTCGCGAGTGATGCCGAGCTCCTCGGCCAGCAGCCGGTCGAGGAGCTTGCCGGAACGGCCAACGAACGGCAGGCCCTGCTTGTCCTCCTCGGCTCCTGGTCCCTCGCCGACGAAGAGAAGGTCCGCGTCGGAACGTCCCATCCCGAACACGACTTGCGTGCGCCCGGCGGCAAGTGCGCAGCGGGTGCACGTCGAAGCCTCGACAGCCAGCTCGCTGAGGGTCACCACTGGGGCAAGGCTAGGTGTCCGAGGCTCAGGGGTGCCCGGCCGGAGCCACCGACCGGATCGCGCGCTCGGCGGCGCGCACCGCGAGGAAGCGGACGTGATCGACGACCGCGTCGACGCCTCCCGTCGCGGCGGCGACGATCGCGTCGCCGTCTCCGCGAGCATGCGACGGCATCAGAGCCCGAGCCAACCCGTCGTGACCGCCCTGCGCGACGAGCAGACAGCCGACCTTGTCGAGCTTCGCGTTCGTCGCGACCACGCCGATCGTCGTGTTCTCCCCGGCGCCGAACACACTGCCCGCCCCTCCGAACACACTGCCCGCCCCTCCGAACACACTGCCCGCCCCTCCGAACACACCTTCGGGGGGCGGGGGCGGCCAGCTCGGGTCGCTGCCGTCGTCGATGTCGCCCACGGCGTTCAGGGCGATCAGCGCGCTGACGACGAGCTCGCCGTCCCGGACTGTCGCGCTGCCGAGTCCGCCGGGCCGCGCGTGCTCGCGTCCTCGCCACTTCCCGATCGTCGCTCCCGCGCCGGCTCCGATGCGCCCGACCTGCACGTGACCAGTCCCCGCGTCGCTGCATGCGGCGTAGCCCTCCACCGCGCCGGGGCGCACCGACCCGTCACCGACGAGCAGGTCGAACAGCGCCATGGCGACGACGATCGGCACCGGCCCGGCGCCCGTCGGGAACCCGGAATCCTCCTCGGCGCACCAACGCATCACTCCGTCCGCCGCGGCGAGCCCGAATGCCGAGCCACCGGTGAGCACGACGGCATCGAGGCGGTCGACGATGCGTTCGGGCGACAGCAGATCGAACTCGCGCGTCGCCGGCGCGCCACCCCGCACCTCGCCCGACGCGACCGTGCCGTCGGGGAACAGGATCACCGTGCAGCCGGTCTGAGCTTCGGGATGCGTCCAGTGCCCGACGCGGATGCCCGCGACGTCGGTGATCACTCGTCCTCCCCGGGATACTCGCGAGGCACCCGCGCGCTGATGGCGCAGACGATCTCGTAGCTGATCGTGCCCAGTCGATCGGCCCACTCGGTTGCGGTGACGCGCTCCTCGCCCTGGTCGCCGATCAGCACGACCTCGTCGCCGACGTGGACGGTGTCGTCGCAAGCGACCATCAGCTGATCCATGGTCACGACGCCGACGATCGGCCGTCGTTGCCCGCCGATGAGCACCTCACCGCCCGCGAGCCCGAGGTTGCGACGCACGCCGTCCGCGTATCCGATCGGGACGGTCGCGACGACGGTGTCTTCGTCGAAGGTATGGCGGAGCCCGTAGGAGACGCCTTCGCCCGCAGCGACGACCTTCACGAACGACACCTCGGACCGCAACCGCATCGCGGGGCGCAACCCAGGTTCGGGGACCAGCGCGTCGACCTGGGGCGAGGGTGCGAGCCCATAGATCGCGATGCCGCAGCGGACGAGGTCGTGGCGCGCCGCGGGATGCGCGATCGCGCCGGCGGAGTTCGCCACGTGCGTGAACGGCACCGGGATGTTCTCGGCGCCGATGAGACGAACGACCTCGTCGAACGCCGCGAGCTGGCGCATCGTGAAGTCGTTGTCTGGTTCGTCCTCGACCGCGCCGTGCGTGAAGACGCTGCCGAGCACGAGCTCGGGACGACGGTGGATCGCCCGCGCGAGTACGAGGGCCTCGTCGGGGCTGCATCCGACGCGGTGCATCCCCGTGTCGACCTTCAGGTGCAGCGGCCACACGGGAGCACCAGGCGCGCGAAGCACCGCACGCAGCGCCTCTTGGATGCCGTCGAACGTGTACACCGCGGGCTCGAGGTTGTGCTGGAGCGCAGCTTCCATCGCATCGAGCGGCGGCTCGGAGAGCACGATGATCCGCGCGGCGATGCCCTCGTCGCGCAGCGCGACGCCCTCTTCGACGAGCGCGACTGCAAGGCTCGTCGCGCCGGCTTCGAGCGCGGCGACCGACACCTCGAGCGCGCCGTGGCCATATCCGTTCGCCTTGACGACCGCGCACAGCGCCGCCGGAGACGCGACCTTGCGCAGCAGCCGGACGTTCTGTCGGATGGCTTCGAGATCGACCTCGGCGACGGTGGGACGCAACGGACTGCGCGACTCAGCTCGAGTCGCGCCCGCTGACCATGTAGCGAAGGATGTCGCCGCGTGCGATCACCCCGACGAGGCGACCCTCGTCGTCGACGACGGGAATCCGGGACACGTCCTCGTCGTGCATGAGCGTCGCGGCGTCCTCGACGGCGGCGTCGGCATGGATCGTGATCGGTTCCTCTCCCATCACCTCGCCGACGGTGAGCCCGATCTGCTTGTGGAGCTCCTCCTCGAACTCGCGCCGCGCCTTCGGGAGGGAGATGACCGTGCCGAGGATCGCGATCGCTGTGGGTGCGTGCAGCTGCGCGTCCTGGACGATGAGGTCGCTGTCGGTGAGCATGCCGACGACCTTGTTGTCGCCGTCGACGACGGGGCCGCCGCTCACGTTCGCGTCGATCAGCCGCTGCATGCCGTCGGCGACGGACTCTTCTCGGGTGAACGAGACGACGTTGGTCGTCATCACCTCACGGACGGAGGTCGGCATCGAGGCTCCTTGCGGGGTCCAGCAGATCGAGGACGGCGGGGACGAGATCGGGCAGGTCGCCAGCAACGAGCCCGTCAGGCCAGCCTAGGTTCCCCGCGTGGCCGTGCACGAAGGCACCGGCCGCCGCGGCCTCGAGGGCAGGCATGCCGCGAGCGACGAATGCGCCGATGATCCCGGAGAGCACGTCACCCGTGCCGGCGGTCGCGAGGCGCGGGTCACCCTCATCGGCGACGAGCACGCGCCCCGTCTCGTCCGCGATGACGGTGGCCGACCCCTTCAGGAGGACGACCGCGCGTAGGTCGCGCGCCAGCGTCCGCGCCGCCTCGAGGCGATCGGCCTCAGGGGGATGCCCCGCGAGGGCCTCGTACTCCCCGTCGTGGGGCGTGAGCACGAGCGGCCAGGCGCGGTCGCGGGCTACTGCCGGGTTCTCGGGCACTGCGTGCAAGCCGTCACCGTCGAGGACGATCGGGATCGGCGCGGACTCGAGCAGCTCGACGACCTCGTGGAGCGTCGCGACCTCGCGGCCGAGGCCCGGTCCGACGACGAGCGCGGCGAAATCGAGCCAGGTCGCCGAGCACCTCACGCGCCCAACCGGTCTGGCTGAGCGCGTGCCCGACGACCTCCTCCGGAGCCCGCGCGTCGTGATCGACACCAGGCGTGCCGAGCCGGACGTAGCCCGCGCCCGCGCGTTGCGCGCCCCGCGCCGAGAGATGCGCCGCTCCCGTCATGCCGGGAGAGCCGGCGGCGATCCACACCGCCGCCTTCCACTTGTGCGCGTCGATTGACCGCTGCGGAAGGAGCGCGGTCACGTCCTCTTCGGTGACCAACCAGGCGGAGGCTGCGCTGACGTCGAGGCCGATGTCGACGACCTCGATCTCACCCGCGAGCTCGCGGCCGCTGCCAAGCAGCAGGCCCGGCTTCAACGCGGCGAACGTGACGGTCCGCTCGGCCGCGAGCACCCGCTCGGAAGCCAGCCCCGTGAGCCCGTCGACACCACTCGGGATGTCGACCGCGAGCACGGGTGCAGACACGTCTGGCGCTCGCCACGATCCCCTGAACCCGGTGCCAAACGCGGCATCGATCACGAGATCAGCGGGAGGCAGTGCGCTGGGCGCGCCGTGGGCATCGGCCTCGGCGACTCGCACCCCTCGCCGTCGCAACCTGCGCGCCGCGTCTCGTCCGTCGTTGCCGTTGTTGCCCTTGCCCGCGAGCACGACGACACGCCGGCCATAGGTGCCGCCGAGCATGTCGATCGCCGCGCGGGCGACCGCCGCTCCGGCTCGTCCGATCAGCACCTCGACCGGCTCGGACGCGGCGGCATCGATCGCGGCCATCTCCGCCGGCGTCACGATGGGGATCATCTGCCATCGATGATGCCAGGCTGTCGCCGTGAGCGACCGCGGTTCGATCAACTTCGACCGCCTCGCAGCGGTGTACGACGAGAGTCGCGGTGGGCTCCAGCGAGGCGGGGCCTACGCACGGGCGATCGCACCGCATCTCAGACCCGGCGTCGTGCTCGAGATCGGGGTCGGCACCGGCGCCGTGGCCCTGCCCCTCGTCGAGGCTGGTCACGCCGTGGTCGGGGTCGACCTCTCGCCGAAGATGTTGGCCGTCGCGCACGACCGACTCGGCGCTCGCATCGCGCTCGGCGACGTCATGGCGCTGCCGATCGCGACCGCGTCGGTCACGAACATCGTCGCTGTGTGGGTGTTCCAGCTCGTGGCGAGCGTCGAGCAGACCATGAGCGAGGCCCGGCGAGCGATCGCCGACGAGGGTCGATTCATCGTGGTCCCGTCCCGGGCGATCCACGAGCCCGATGACATCGACGAGGTCGCCGTCGACTTCAACGCGGTGGTGCACGGAGTGCGGCCCGACGCTGCCGATCGGCTCGTCGCGCTCGCGGAGGCGGCCGGGTTCCGACTCCTTGCTCGTCACACGACCCCGCCTCAGAGCTGGGACGAATCGCCCACAGAGATCATCGAGCGCATCGAGCGCCGCAACTTCGGCATCCTGCTCGACCTCGGCGAGGCCGACTGGCAACGCGTCGTAGTGCCCGCGATCGACGCGTTGCGGCGCCTGCCCGACCAGACACGGCCTCGCACGCGACGCGCGCAGCACGACCTCCTCGTGTTCGAAGCAGTCTGACTACAGAGCGATCGCGATCGCCTGCGCAGAGCGCTCCGTGTGCGTCAACGACAGCTTCCACTCGGTGATCCCCCGTTCGACAGCCAGGGCGGCCGCCTTCCCGACGAGCTTCACGGCGGGTGCGCCGAGCGGTCCTCGCACCACCTCGACGTCGCGGAAGTTGAACTTCCAGAGCCCGACGCCCATCGCCTTCATCACCGCTTCCTTCGCCGCGAAGCGCGCCGCGAGCCGCTCGGTCGGGTCGTTGCGACGTGCTGCATAGGCGCGCTCGGCGTCGGAAAAGAGCCGCTCGGAGAGCCGCGGCGTGCGCTGCAGGGCGAGCCGAAAGCGGTCGATCTCCACCGCGTCGATCCCGACCCCGATCACGAACGGATCACGAAGAGATCACGAGCGCCAGCGGTCGGCGAGGCGCTGGATCGACTCGGTGAGGAGGTCGACGACGTCGATCGAGCCGAGGAGATCGTCGCGGAACGTCGGCTCGGTCTCGGTGACCGCGTCGACGAGCGCGCCGTACCGGCCGTACCCCTCGAGCACGCTGCGCGCCGTCGCCGCGGGCAGGCGATCCACCCACCGCACGTGCAACAAGGTGATGCCGGTCGTGTCGGAGCCCTTCACCTCGGGCACGAACACGAGGGTGCGCCCGTCCGACCGACCGCGTGCCGCCATCACTTCGCGCTCGACCGCGACGCGACGCTTCGTGCCCCGCAGGCGCGGGTTGCGCTCAGTCCGCGATTCGAGGTCGCGGCCGATGCCACCACGATCGACGACTGCGATGATCGCTTGGTCAGCCGTCGCATCGCCGTCGATGCGATACCGCGTGAACCCGATGACGGCGTCGATCGCGGGATCGAGCGCGCCCAGCTTGCGCAAAGCGCGGTAGCCGAGGCGATCGCGGGGCGCCCCGGCGTCGAGCACCGCTTGCACGAGCGGCACCGCGAGCAGCGTCTCGTCCGAACGGGAGATGCCGACGGTGACCGTCTTGGCCTGGTGCTTGATCGCGTCGACCGGACGCGTGAGCTCCCCGACCGCACGGGTGAGCGCCTGGCTCAGGTCTTCGATGACTGCGCTCGGCGTACCCACACGCCCGTGCTCCATCTCATACGCGTCGAGCGGCACGGCCGTCGTCGCGTACCGCATGAGCGATGCGACCCGCACCGCCGTGCTGGCCTCGAGGTGTCCGTCATAGGCGTTCGTGCGCAGCCCGTCGAGGAAGCGCCGCGCGACGGGCTCGAGCCGCGGCGTCAGCCACCAGAGCAGCGCGTCGTCGCTCACCTCGGCCTCGACCGCCGCTTGGATCGCCGCGCGCGCCTCACGCAACGGGCGAGCTTGCGCGTCGATGGCGAGGGCAGCCTCGTAGGCGAACAGGTGACCCGCCATCGCCGAGAGCACGAACGCGAGCGACGGGTGCACCGATGGCACCGAGATCACGGCCTGGGCGGCGTTGAACCGCTCGTCGCCTTCGCTCGCGATCACGATCGGCGCGGCCTTGTGCGCGCGGTAGATCGCGACTTCCTTCGCGACATCGTCTGCGTTCGAGCCGGACAGGCCGGCTGCGCACACGAGGATCAGAGGCTCAGAGGACAGGTCGATGTGCTTCTTGTCTTCGGTCGCGTCGCAGGCGATCGACTTGTAGCAGAGCTCGGAGAGCTTGATCCGCGCCTCCTCGGCCGCGACGCGGTTGAGCCCGTTGCCGACGACCGCCCAGTACCGCCGGGCGGGTGCGAGCCGCTGGGCGGCTTCGGCGATCGACCCGCGTTCCGCGAGCACTGCTTGCATCGCGTCGGGCAGCTCGCGGAGGCCGCGCAGCAGGTCGGAGCGGGCCTCGCGGCGGGGAGCACCGACGACGTCGGCAATGCCGCACGCGAGAAGGACCCCGGCGGCGACCTGCGCGTAGAACGCCTTGGTCGAGGCAACGCTCATCTCGACGTCGCGACCGTCGGACGTGTACAGCACGCCGTCCGTGCGCTCGGTGAGATCGCTGTTGCGACGGTTGACGATGGCGATCACCGACGCGCCCCGCGCACGCGCGACGTCGACGGTGCGGTTTGTGTCGGTCGTCGACCCGGATTGGCTGATGGCGACGACGAGGGTGTCGCTCATGTCCGGCCGCATGCCGAACCCCGACAGCTCGGTCGCAGGCGTCGCCTCGACGCGCAGGTCGAGCCCGTCGGTGAGCGACGAGAGGGTGAGGGCGAGGCTCTGGCCGGCGACAGCAGCGGTGCCCTGACCGATGACGATCACGCGCTCGATCGCGCCGCTGCGCAGACGGTCTGCCACGTCAGTCGGGATGGTCTCCGGTCCGAGTGACGCGACCAGAAGACCGTCGGCCGTCTCGCCGATCCGGCCCCGCAACGTCTTGCGCCACGACCCCGGTGCCTCGACCATCTCCTTCAGCAAGAAGTGTGGGTAAGCCCCGCGGTCGATGTCACGGGTGGTGATCTGCGCGACCTGGACGTCGTCACGGGTCACGGGCATCACCGTGCCGTCGTACGACAGGCGGGTGATGCCGTCGAGCGAGCCGGCGAGGTCGCCATCGAGCACGAACAGCTGGCCGCGGCTGGCGTTCGGGTTCGCGGGATCGGACGGCGTCTCGCCGTCGAGCCGTACGTACTCCGCGGTCTCCTCGACGAGCCCGTAGGGCTCGCTCGCGACGACGAACGCGTCCTCGGCGAGACCTACGTAGAGCCCCTGACCACTGCCGCGTTGGGCGAGCAGCACGGTGCTGGGCGACTCGGCGATTCCCGCAGCGATCGCGACCGATCCCTCAAAGCTCGCGACAACCCGCCGGAACGCCTCACCCGGCTCGAGGCCTTCACCCGCTCGGCTGGCGACCATCATCGGGATCACCTTTGCGTCAGTGGTGACCTCGACCGGGATGCGCAGGCCCTCCGCTGCCTTCAAGTCGGCGTGGTTGTCGACGTCGCCGTTGAGCGCCGCCACCACGTAAGGAGTCCGGTCGTCGGTCCGGCCCTCCTCGTCGCTGTTCAGCGGGTGCGCGTTCGGCTGGCCGATGAGCCCGACGGACGCCCATCTCGTGTGGGCGAGCACTGTCGCCTTCGCGCGCTCGGACGACAACGCGAGCCGCAACAGCTCGTCGCTCGTGATCGCCTCACGCAGGACGCGGGTGTTGTCGCCCAGCTCCCCGATCTCGGCCGCGGCCTTGTAGATGAAGCTGAGGACGCCGTCGTGCTCGCGCACCGAACCCGAGCCGAACAGCGGGTCATGGCGCTGCTCGAACAGCGCTCGCATCGCGGGCGCGGCGACATCGACCCCGTGGTCCCACACCATCAGGTGGAGGCCCGCGGAGTCACGGCCTCGCACCTCGAGTCGATCGAGCGACGACAGCGCGACCTGCACCGAGGCCATCGCCTCGATCGCGGCGCGGCCCGCGTCGCGTCCGGCGAGGTCACCGACGGCCCGCGCGTTGCGCAACCGATCACGCCGCACGCACCACACCGCGTCCTTGAGGCGGACGAGGGCGGCGTGCGCGTGCTCCAAGCTCTCCGCCGAGAGCCCGGGCTCGTCGAGCGCCCGCTCGAACGTCGCAATCTGGGCATCGAGCGCACCGCAGATGCCGTCGAGCCGCGTCAGCGACGTCGGGGCTGCCAGCAGCGCCCGCAACCCGGGCACGCCCCGCAGCTCGCGGTCGATCGCTTCGACCCTCTCCGCGGCGCCGGCCAAGGCGGCAGCCGACCCTCCGCTCGACAACGCGGCGAGCACCTCGGTGAGCTCGGCCTCGAGCGCGTCGACAGACGGCAGGGCGCGAAGGCTCGGACGGCGGACGACGACGACGATCCCGCACATCGGTTGGCTGAACCTCCAAGGTGGCAGCGCCCACCTGATCGAGCACGGTCATCCGCCCTGTACGGAAAGTCTACGAGGACGAGTCGCCGGCCCTCGCCACGACGTCGGCCAGATGGCCTGCGACCTGGGCGGCCTCATCGTGGGTGGGGGCCTCGACCATGACCCGCACCAGCGCCTCGGTGCCGCTCGGGCGGATCGAGCACGCGGCCGCGGCCGGCAAGGCGCCGCTCGGCTTCGTCGACCGCGGACGCGATCTGCGCAGCCAAGCCGTCGCCGCCGCGCACGGGCACGTTCACGAGCACCTGTGGCAGCCGGGTCATGACGGAGGCGAGCTCGGCGAGCGACCGCCCGGTGCGCTTCACGAGGTCGAGCACCCTGATGCCGGTCAGCAGGCCGTCCCCGGTCGGAGCGAGGTCGTGGAAGATCACGTGACCGCTCTGCTCGCCGCCGAGGCTGAGCCCGCGGTCGTCGAGCACCTCGAGCACGTAGCGGTCACCGACGGGCGTCTCCTCGACCGAGATGCCCTCGCCTCGCATGGCCAGACGCAGGCCGAGGTTGCTCATCACCGTGACGACGAGCGTGTCGTCAGTCAGCCGGCCGCGATCTCGGAGGTCGAGCGCGCACATCGCCATGATCTGGTCGCCGTCGACGATCCCGCCCGACGCGTCGACCGCGAAGACCCGGTCGGCGTCGCCGTCGAGGGCGAGCCCGACATCTGCGCCCGCGGCGAGCACTGCTTCACGCACGGCTTCCGGATGCTGCGAACCACATCGATCGTTGATGTTGCGGCCGTTGGGAGTGACGTTGATCGCCACGACATCGGCCCCGAGCGCGTCGAGCACGAGAGGGCCGACCGCGTGGGCAGCGCCGTGCGCGGCGTCGATCGCGACGGTGATGCCGTCGAGACGACGCCCGTCCATCGTCGAGATCAGCCAATCGACATAGCGCGACGCGAACGTGCCGTCGCTCGTCACGCTTCCTGACGACAACGCAGGACGATCTGTCTCGACCATCGCCCGCTCGATGTCGACCTGCACGCCGTCCGCGAGCTTTCGACCCCCCGTGGCGAAGAGCTTGATGCCGTTGTCCGCATAGGAGTTGTGCGAAGCCGAGATCACCGCAGCGGGCGCATCCAGCTCACGCGAAGCGCACGCGACCGCGGGGGTGGGCAGCACGCCGAGCAACGTCACCGCCGCGCCCTCTGCCGCGAACCCATCCGCGAGGGCGGCCTCGATGCGAGGCCCGGACTCGCGCGTGTCACGGCCGATGACCCACCGATCGTTGCCGAGCACCCGCGCAGCGGCTCGCCCGAGCGCGCGCACTTCGTCGGATGACAACTGGTCGGCCGGCGCTCGCACCCCGTCGGTGCCGAAGCGCAGGCGAGGCTCGGAGCCCACGCCGCCCGGGGCGACTAGCGCTTCGAGTACTGCGGCGCCTTGCGCGCCTTCTTCAGGCCGTACTTCTTGCTCTCCTTCTCGCGAGCATCTCGCGTGAGAAGGCCCGCACGCTTGAGCGCGGGTCGCATCTCGGCGTCGAGCTCGGCAAGTGCACGAGCGATGCCGAGACGTAGGGCGCCGGCTTGACCGGTGATGCCACCACCGTCGAGCGTCGCGTCGACGTCGTAGACCTCGGCGGTTTGCGTGAGGCGAAGCGGCTCGGTCACCACCATGCGATGCGTCGCGGTCGGGAAGTAGGCGTCGATCGGACGGGAGTTGATGACGATCAGCCCGCTGCCGGGACGCAGGCGCACGCGTGCGATGGCCTGCTTGCGGCGACCGGTCGTCTGGATGAGCGGCTTGGACACGTGAACCTCGCTCTACGCCTCGTCAGACCCGCGCCTGGGCGTGGGTGACCTCGAGGACCTTCGGTTGCTGGGCGGCGTGCGGGTGCTCGGCCCCGGCATAGACCTTCAGCTTGCGCAGCTGCTGGCGGCCGAGCGGGCCCTTCGGGAGCATCCCCCACACCGACTTGCGAATCGCGTCGGCAGGCTTGCGGGCGAGGAGGTTCGCGTACGTCTCGACGCGTGAGACCTCCGGGATACTGCGAGTGGCGGTACACCTCTTTGCGATCGGCCTTGCCCGAGGTGAGCACGACCTTGTCGGCGTTCACGACGATCACGAAGTCGCCGGTGTCGAGGTGCGGGGCGAAGATCGGCTTGTGCTTGCCGCGGAGCACGCGGGCGATCTCGGTGCACAGCCGGCCGAGGACGAGCCCGTCCGCGTCGATGACGTACCAGTCGCGCTGGATCTCGCTGGCCTTCGGTGAGTACGTGCGCACGAAACGACCTTTTTCTTGCAGGGGTGACGCTCGGGCCTCGTGGGCCACAAAGCCGTGCAACTCTAGGGGTCGAGGGGCTCGCTTGCCAACCGCGCACGGCTCAGGGAGACCCGAAGGACGCCTCGACGAAGTCGGGGGCGGGAGGCAAGTCCCAGCCGGGCACCGGCTCCGGGTAGTCGACCCGCCACAGCAGAAGGCCGTGAGGAGGCGCCAGCCCGCCCGCAAACGCGCGGTCGCGGGCTCGGAGGATCGCTGCGATGTGCCCGGCGTGCTTGCGACCCTGACCGACCTCGACGAGCGTGCCCACGATCGCTCGCACCATCTGCTGGCAGAAGGCGTTGGCGGTGATCTCGAACCGCAGCAGGTCGTCTCCGAGGTCGTCCCAGTCGGCCCCGATCACCGTGCGCACCAGGGTCTTGTCCGGAAGCCTGCGGCAGAACGACGAGAAGTCGTGCTCGCCGATGAAGGGATCACACGCGAGCCGCATCCCCGCGAGATCGAGCGGGGTCGGCACGTGCCACGTCGTCGCGGCGAGGAACGGATCGGGCACGGCCCGGTTCAGCACCGTGTAGCGGTACGTGCGGCTCATCGCGGAGAAGCGAGCGTCGAAGTCGTCCTCGGCGAGCTCGACGTCGCGCAGGACGACGGCAGGGCCGCACAGGCCATTGACCGAGCGACGGAGCGCCGCGAGATCGAGCCCCTCGGGCTCGATCGTCGTGTCGAACGAGACGACCTGACCCCATCCGTGCACACCGGCGTCGGTGCGACCCGCGCAGGTCAGGGTGACCGGGTGCCGTAGGACCCGCTCGAGGGTCGCCGCCAGCGTGCCGCTGACGGTCACCACGCCGGGATTGGGAGCAAAGCCCGCGAACCCGCTGCCGTCGTACGCGACGCGCATGCGGACCCGCGTCACGGACGGACTCGGTCTGGCTACACCAGCTCGATGCGAGCCATGGGCGCGTTGTCGCCCTGGCGCGGGCCGAGCTTGAGGATGCGGGTGTAACCGCCTGGTCGCTCGGCGTATCGAGGCGCGACCTCGGTGACCAGCTTGTGCACCATCTCCTTGTCGCCGATGTACGCCACGAGCTGACGGTGCTGATGCAGGCCGCCCTTCTTCGCCTTGGTGATCATCTTCTCGGCGACCGGGCGCAGCGCCTTGGCCTTCGCCTCAGTGGTGACGATCGCCTCGGCGGCGATCAGCGACGCGACGAGGTTGGCCATCATGAGCCGCTGGTGAGCGGCGTCGCCGCCGAAGCGGCGCGATCGACGGGGAGTTCCGGGCATCGTCTCGTCCTTGTCTGGTTCGGTGCTCTAGTTCGCCCCGCGGAGCGACAGGCCCCGCTCGTCGAGCTTCTGCTTGACCTCGTCGAGTGACTTCTGGCCGAAGTTCGTGATGTTGAGGAGGTCGTCCTCGTTCTTGGTCACGAGCTCGCCGATCGTGTTGATCTGGGCGCGCTTCAGGCAGTTGCGCGGGCGCTCGGACAGGTCGAGGTCTTCGATCGGATGATCGAGGTCAGGCGAGCCCGCGCTGGGGCCGATGATCTCGCCCAGCTCGAGCCCGACTGCGTTCTCGCTCATGTCGGCGACGAGCTCGACCAGCGAGCGCAGCGTGGCGCCGGCGGACGCGAGCGCGTCGCGCGGCGTGATCGAGCCGTCGGTCTCGATGTCGAGCACCAGGCGGTCGTAGTTCGTCGACTGCTCGACGCGGGTCGGCTCGACACTGAAGGTGACCCGGCGCACCGGCGAGAAGATCGCGTCGATCGGGATGATGCCAATCGTCGAGGTGCCGGCGGGACGCTCGGCCGACAGGTAGCCGCGGCCCCGCTCGACCGTGAGGTCGACGGCGAGGCGGCCGCGCTGGTTCAGCGTCGCGACGTGCAGCTCGGGGTTGAGGATCTCGACCTCCGAGGGCAGCTTGATGTCGCCTGCGGTGACCTTGGCCGGACCGCGCACGTCGAGGCGGACGACGACCGGGTCGTCGGACGTCGACTGCAGCACGATGTCCTTGAGGTTCAGGATGATGTCGGTGACGTCTTCGGTGACGCCGTTGACGGTGCCGAACTCGTGCAGAGCGTCGTCGAAGCGCACCGTCGTGATCGCCGCACCCGGGATCGACGAAAGCAACGTGCGACGGAGCGAGTTGCCGATGGTGTATCCGAAGCCGGGCTCGAGCGGGCTGACGGCAAACCGCTGACGGTTGCCGTCGGCCTCCCCGAGCGTCTCGACGGTGGGTCGCTGAATGACCAGCATGGGCGTTCCTTGCTTTGAAGCGGGGGGCTGGAGAGCCGTTACTTGGAATAGAGCTCGACGATGAGCTGCTCGCGCACGGGCACGTCGATGTGCTCGCGCATCGGCAGGTCTCGCACCGTGGCTTCGTTGCCGCCGTCGCCCATCTCGAGCCAGGGCGGGGTGCGACGATCGAGCGTGTCGACATTGTGGCGGATCACGATCATCGAGCGGGCCTTGTCACCCAGCGCGACCGCGTTGCCTTTGCGCACCTCGTAGCTCGGGATGGTGACGCGCTTGCCATTGACCTTGACGTGGCCGTGCCGCACGAGCTGGCGCGCCTGCGCGCGGCTCGCTGCCCATCCGGCGCGGAACACGACGTTGTCGAGGCGGCACTCGAGGAGCCGAAGGAGGTTCTCGCCCGTCACACCCTGCTGACGGTTCGCCTCGGCGTAGACCTTGCGGAACTGCTTCTCCATGAGTCCGTAGATGCGGCGCGCCTTCTGCTTCTCGCGCAGCTGCACCAGGTACTCGGAGGTGTTCGTGCGCCGCGAGCGGCCGTGATCACCCGGAGGGTACGGACGACGCTCGATGGGGCACTTCATGGTGTCGCACTTGGCGCCCTTGAGGTACAGCTTCATCCGCTCTCGCCGGCAGAGCCGGCAGACGGGACCGGTGTAGCGCGCCATGTGTCAGACCCTCCGACGCTTCGGTTGACGGCAGCCGTTGTGCGGCACCGGCGTGACGTCCCTGATGCCGCTGACCTCGATACCCGCGTTCTGCAGCGAGCGGATCGCGGTCTCACGGCCTGAGCCGGGACCCTTCACCATGACTTCGACCTTGCGCACGCCGTGCTCCATCGCGGCGCGGGCGGCCTTCTCGGCTGCCATCTGCGCGGCGAACGGCGTCGACTTGCGCGATCCCTTGAACCCGACGTTGCCGGCCGAGGCCCACGAGAGGGTGTTGCCCTCGGTGTCGGTGATCGTGACGATCGTGTTGTTGAACGAGCTCTTGATGTGAGCGACGCCGTAGGAGACGTTCTTGCGGTCGCGCTTGCGGGGCCGGCGACCACCGGGCTTGGGCTTGGCCATCGAGCTACTTCCTCACGATCTTCTTCTTGCCAGCGATCGCCCGCTTCGGGCCCTTTCGCGTGCGGGCGTTTGTGTGGGTGCGCTGCCCATGCACAGGGAGGCCCTTGCGGTGGCGCACGCCCTGGTAGCAGCCGATCTCGATCTTGCGCTTGATGTCCTGGCTGATCTCACGCCGCAGGTCGCCCTCGACCTCGAGGTTCGTGTCGACGTAGGACCGGATGCGGTTCACCTCTTCATCGGTGAGGTCACGCACCCGCGTGTTGGGGTCGAGGCCGATCTCGGCGCAGATCTTCTGCGCGGTCGTGCGGCCGATCCCGAAGATGTAGGTGAGGGAGATCTCGAGCCGCTTCTCCCGAGGGATGTCGACACCAGAGATACGTGCCATGTCGCTCCTAGCCCTGGCGCTGCTTGTGGCGCGGGTTCTCGCAGATGACCATGACCCGCCCGTGACGGCGGATCACCTTGCACTTCTCACAGATCTTCTTGACGCTCGGACGAACCTTCATCTGCTGCTCACTTGTACCGGTAGGTGATGCGGCCTCGGCTGAGGTCGTAGGGAGTCAGCTCCACTTGGACGCGGTCACCCGGCAGGATGCGGATGTAGTGCATGCGCATCTTCCCCGAGATGTGGGCCAGGACCTTGTGGCCGTTCTCGAGCTCGACCCGGAACATGGCGTTCGGGAGCGGCTCGACGACCTTGCCTTCCAGCACGATCGCGTCTTCCTTGGGCTTGGGCAGGACAGACTCCTTGACACAGACTTCAGGCGAGGGACGGGCGGGCGAGGACTTGACCTGCGGCGTCGCGAGCGCGGCAAAGCGCCCGGTTGGCCGCAAGGCAGGAGAGCATCGTAGCGCCAGACCCCCATCGAGCCAACTCGCGCCTGCCCCTGGTGGGTTACGGGAGGGTCAGGATCTCCGGGCCGTTGGGGGTGATGGCGATCGTGTGCTCGAAGTGGGCCGAGCGGCGGCCGTCGGCGGTGACGACCGACCAGCCGTCATCGAGCACCAGAGTGTCGGGGGTGCCGGCGTTCACCATCGGCTCGACGGCGAAGACCTGGCCCGCGCGGAGCCGCAGGCCCTTGCCGGCGGGGCCGTAGTTCGGCACCTCGGGGCTCTCGTGCATGGCCTGTCCGATCCCGTGCCCCACGTAGTCGCGGACCACCGCGAAGCCGGCCCGCTCGGCCACTGCCTGCACGGAGTGGCCGATGTCGGACAGCCGGTTCCCGTCCACCATCTGGGCGATCCCGGCCCGGAGCGACTGCTCGGTGACCTCGATCAGGCGGGCGCTCTCGTCGTCGACCCGGCCGACGGGCGCGGTGAACGCAGCGTCTCCGTGCCATCCGTCGATGATCGCCCCGCAGTCGATCGAGACGATGTCACCCTCCTCGAGCACTCTCGGGCCGGGGATGCCGTGGACGACCACCTCGTTCGGCGACGCGCAGATCACGGCCGGGTAGCCGTGGTACCCGAGGAAGTTGGACTTCGCACCCCGCCGGTCGAGCACGTCGCGCCCGATCTGGTCGAGATCGGCGGTGGTGACCCCCGGACGGATGCCGGCGCGGATCCGGTCGTGCATCTCGGCAACGACTCTGCCCGCCTTGCGCATCACGGCGATCTGGGCCGGCTCCTTTCGCACACCCATGAGCTCAGGTGACGACCGGTCGACGTTCGCGGGCCGCATCGATGACGGCGACGATCCGCGAGTACATCGTCGGCGCTGCCGACCCCGTCGACGACGTCGAAGATGCCCTGGCTCTTGTAGTAGTCGGCGAGCGGCGCGGTCTGGAGGTCGTAGAGGTCGAGGCGGCGGGCGATCGCCTCCTCGGTGTCGTCGTCGCGCTGGATGACCTCGCCACCGCAGAAGTCGCACGACCAGCTCTGCTTCGGTGGCACCGCGACCGAGTAGTTCGCGCCGCAGTCGACGCACACGCGGCGAGCCCCGAGCCGGGCGAGCACGACGTCGCGGGGCACCTCCAGGTCGACGACGACGTCGAGCGGGCGATCCGGGATCATCTCGTCGAGCGCCATCGCCTGCGCCGCCGTGCGCGGAAATCCGTCGAGCACGTAGCCGCGTCGCATCGCGTCTGCATGCCGCAGGCGCTCGTCGACGATCCCGATCATCACGTCGTCGGGAACGAGCTCACCGCCGTCCATGAAGCGTCTCGCTTCCTGGCCGAGTGGCGTGCCCTCCTTGACCGAGGCGCGGAGGATCTCCCCTGTCGAGATGTGAGGCACGACGTAGTGGCGCGACAGGCGAGCGCACTGCGTTCCCTTGCCAGCTCCCTGCCGGCCGAGGATGACGACCCGCGCGCCGGGGATCACCTACTTCAGGAACCCCTCGTAGTTCCTCATCATGAGCTGGCTGTCGATCTGCTTCATCGTCTCGAGTGCGACGCCGACCGCGATGAGCACCGTCGTGCCACCGAACGGGAAGACCGAGACGTTGGCAATGGAGAGCACGATCGAGGGCAGGATCGCGATGAAGGCGATGAACAGCGCTCCGGGCAGGGTGATCCGGTTGAGGATCTTGGAGAGGTACCGCTCGGTCTGGGGACCGGGCCTGATGCCGGGGATGAACCCGCCCTGCTTGCGAATGGTGTCAGCCTGCTTCGCGGGGTCGAACGAGATGGCCGTGTAGAAGTACGCGAAGCCCACGATGAGCAAGCCGTACAAGATCAGGTGCACCGCGTTGGTCGCGTTGAGGACGTAGTTGTTGACGAAGTCGTCCAGCCACTGGCTCTGCACGACGTTCGAGAGCAGGGCGGGCAGGTACAGGATCGAGCTCGCGAAGATGATCGGGATGACGCCGGCCTGGTTGACCTTCAACGGGATGTAGGTGCTCTGGCCGCCGTACATCCGGCGACCGACGACACGCTTCGCGAACTGCACGGGGATGCGGCGCTGGCCCTGCTCGACGAAGACGATCCCGACCAGGATCGCGACCGACAGGATCACGAGGATGCCGAACACGATGTTGCCGCCTTCGGCCCGGACGGCGCCGAACTGGAAGGGCAGCGTGCTGACGACCGAGGTGAAGATGAGTATCGACATGCCGTTGCCGATGCCTCGCTGAGTGATGAGCTCACCCATCCACATGAGGAGCGCAGTGCCCGCGGTGAGCGTGAGCACCACGAGCAGCACCCGGGGAAGCGTGAAGTCAGGCAGCAGGACGATGTTGGGGACGTTGCGGCCGAAGAACGACCGGCCACCACCTCGACCGAACAAGAACGTGAGAGCGGTCGCCTGCAGGAGCGCGATCGCGATGGTCATGTAGCGCGTCCACTGGGTGATCTTGCGCTGGCCGACCGCGCCCTGGTCCTGCCACTCCTCGAGCTTCGGGATCACCACGCCGAGGATCTGCATGATGATCGACGAGGTGATGTACGGCATGATCCCGAGCGCGAAGACAGCGAACTGCGTGAGCGCGCCGCCCGAGAACAGGTTCAAGAACCCGAGGACACCACCAGCCTTCGCCTGATCGCGAAGTGTCTTGACCGCGGTGAGATCGACGCCGGGCACGGGGATGTGGGCCCCGAACCGGTACACGACGATCACGAACAGGGTGAACAGGATCTTGTTGCGAAGATCCGGGACCCTGAACATGTTCCGGAGGCTCGTCAGCAACCCAAAGCTCCCTTCGGGACCAGGATTTCGGTACGACTGTCCGACCTGAGCAAGGTCAGCGGTTGGTGAACTGGTTGCCCTTGGCGGGCGGACGGCCGTGCCCGAACGGCATCGGCAAGGTCTCAACGGTACCCCCGGCGGCGGTGATGGCCGCTTCAGCCGAACGGGAGAAGCCGTGTGCTTTCACGGTGACGGCACGGCTGATCTCGCCGCGGCCGAGCACCTTGATGAGGGCACCCTTGTGGGTGAGGCCGCGCCCGTGGAGGACCTCGGGCGACACCTCGGTAAGGCCGGTCTCTTCGATCACGTCGAGGTTGATGCCCTGGTACTCGACCCGGAACGGGTTGTTGAAGCCGCGGAGCTTCGGCACCCGCTGCTTCATCGGCATCTGGCCGCCCTCGAAGCCGGGCGCGACCGTGTTGCGGGCCTTCTGGCCCTTGGTGCCTCGGCCGGCGGTCTTGCCGCCCTTGCCGCCGGTACCCCGGCCGACCCGCTTGCGGGCGCGGTGCGAGCCGGGCGTCGGCTTCAGCTCATCGACTCTCATGGCGTCACTTCTCCGTCACGTCTTCCGGGACGGCCTCGACCGTCACGAGGTGGGGGACCCTTGCGATCATCCCTCTGATCTCGGGACGGTCGGGCAGGGTGTTCGATTGGCCGATGCCGCGCAGGCCGAGCGCGCGGAGCGTGCCCCGGTGCTTCGGCTTCTGGGAGATGCCCGACTTGATCTGGGTGACCTTCAGCTGGGTCATCACTTGTCCTCGTCGGCGCCGACAACGACCGGGCCCCGCTTGGTCTCGCGGTATGCGTTCCACAGGCCCTTGGGCACGAACTCCTCGGGGTCGAGGCCACGCAGCTTCGCGACCTCGTCCGGGCGCTTCAGGCTCTTGAGCCCGGCGATCGTGGCGAGCGCGACGTTGATGTGGTTCGACGACCCGAGCGACTTCGCGAGCACGTCGTGGATTCCGGCCTCTTCGAGGATGGCCCGCGCGGCACCACCGGCGATGACGCCGGTGCCCGGGGCCGCCGGCTTCAACATCACGCGACCCGCGCCCTGCTCGCCGATGACCGGATGCGTGATCGTGCTGCCCGCGAGGGCGACGCTGAAGAGGTTCTTCTTCGCCTCTTCGGTGCCCTTCTGGATCGCGAGCGGCACTTCCTTCGCCTTGCCGTAGCCCAGACCGACTCGACCCGCGCCGTCCCCGATCACCACGAGCGCGGTGAACGAGAAGCGGCGACCGCCCTTCACGACCTTCGCGACTCGGTTGATGTTGATGACGCGCGACTCGCGCAGCTGGGCGTCGTTTGCAGCCATCAGAACTCCAGTCCGGCTTCGCGGGCAGCGTCAGCCGCAGCGGCGACACGCCCGTGGTAGAGGAACCCGCCTCGGTCGAACACGACCTTCGACACGCCCGCAGCCTTCGCTCGATCAGCGACGAGCTTGCCGACCCGCTGCGCTGCCTCGATGTTGCCGGTGCTGCCCGCAGAGCGCACGTCGGCCTCGACGGTCGACGCGGCAGCCAGGGTGCGGCCGGCGCCATCGTCGATCACCTGCATCACGAGGTGCTTGTTCGAACGGAACACGGCGAGGCGCGGCCGCTCGGCCGAGCCCTGCACCTGCTTGCGCACGCGCCGATGCCGGCGGATGCGAGCGTTGCGCTTCGTCTGCGCGCTCATCGTCATAGCAAGCTCACTTCCCTGCCTTCCCGGCCTTGCGCTGCACGCGCTCGCCGGCGTACCGGACGCCCTTGCCCTTGTAGGGCTCAGGCTTGCGAATGGCTCGGATGTCGGCGGCCACCTGGCCCACCTTCTCCTTGTCGATGCCGCGCACGATCACACGCGTGGGCACCGGCACCTCGAACGTGATGCCGTCGGGCGCCTCGATCTTCACCGGATGGCTGAAGCCGAGCGCGAGCTCGATCAAACGATCGCCTTGCGGCGTGGCGCGGTAGCCGACGCCCACGATCTCGAGCTCCTTGCTGAAGCCGTCCGTGACACCGACGACCATGTTGTTCACGAGCGACCGCGTGAGACCGTGCAGAGCGCGGTTCTGACGCTCGTCGTCCGGACGCTCCGCGTAGAGCGTGCCCTCCTCCTGGCGCAGCTCGATCGCGCCGGGGAGGTCACGTGACAACGTGCCCTTCGGACCCGTGACGGTGACGCGTCGATCCTCGACGGCGACGTTGACGCCCGAGGGAACGGTGATGGGGGACTTGCCGATGCGCGACATGGCTCACCAGACCTCGCAGAGCACTTCACCGCCCACGTTGCGCTTGCGCGCTTCGCGGTCGGTCATGAGCCCTTGGCTCGTGGAGACGACGGCAATACCCAGACCGCCGAGCACGCGTGGCACCTTGGTCGCCTGCGAGTAGACCCGCAGGCCCGGCTTCGACACGCGGCGCAGCCCGGAGATCGTGCGGCTGCGCTCGGTCGTGTACTTCATCTGGATGGTCAGCACCTTGCCCGGACGCCCGGGCTCGTCGACCACGTCGAAGCCCGAGATGTAGCCCTCCTGCTGGAGGATGCGCGCCAGCGCCTCCTTCTGCTTCGACGAGGGCATGCGCACCTTGTCGTGCAGCGCGACGTTGGCGTTGCGGATGCGCGTCAGCATGTCGGCGATCGGATCGGTCATCGTCATCGTGCGCCTCCCCTCACCAGCTGGCCTTCGTCACACCGGGCACTTCGCCGGCGTGCACCATCTCTCGCAAGCAGATGCGGCAGAGCCCGAACTTGCGGTACACCGAACGCGGTCGACCGCAGCGGCGGCACCGCGTGTATGCCGCGCACCTTGAACTTGGGCTTGCGCTGCTGCTTCTCGATCAGTGCCTTCTTCGCCATGCCTACTGCCCTTCACGCTTGAACGGGAAGCCGAACGCATCGAGCAGGGCCTTGCCCTCGGCATCGGTGCGGGCGGTCGTGACGATCGTGATGTCCATGCCCCGGGGCGAGTCGACCTTGTCGTAGTCGATCTCCGGGAAGATGAGCTGCTCGTTGACGCCGAACGTGTAGTTGCCGCGACCATCGAACGCGTTGGTCGGCAGGCCACGGAAGTCGCGGACGCGGGGAATCGCGAGGCTGATGAGCCGGTCGAGGAACTCCCACATGCGATCGCCGCGCAGCGTGACCTTGCAGCCGATGCTGTTGCCCTCGCGGAGCTTGAAGCTCGCGATCGACTTCTTCGCCTTCGTCACGATCGGCTTCTGACCGGCAATCAGCGTGAGGTCCGTGACGGCGCCCTCGAGCAGCGACGGCTGCTGAGTGGCCTTGCCGACACCCATGTTGATGACGATCTTCTCGAAGCGGGGCACCTGCATGATGTTCTCGAGCTGCAGGTCGGCCTTGAGCTGATCGCGGACCGTGTCGTTGTAGCGCTGCTTGAGGCGCGGAAGTGTGCTCGTGCCGTCGGTCGGCGTCACAGTGCTCACAGCTGCACCCCCGTTCGCTTGCAGATGCGCACCTTGGTGCCGTCGTCGTCGATCTTGTAGCCGACCCGAGTGGCCTTGCCGTCCTTCGGGCTGACGATCGCGACGTTGGACGCGTCGATGGGCATGTCCTTGTCGATGATCCCGCCCTGCATGGTCGACTTCGTCGGCTTCTGGTGCTTCTTGGCCACGTTCACGCCGTCGACGATGACCTTGCCCTCGGTCGGGAGCACACGCATGACGGTGCCCTCCTTGCCGCGGTCCTTGCCCTTCAGCACGACCACGCGGTCGCCCTTCTTGATCTTCATCGCCATCGTCACAACACCTCCGGTGCGAGCGACACGATGCGCATGAAGCGCTTCTCACGCAGCTCACGTCCCACGGGCCCGAAGATGCGGGTGCCACGCGGGGTCTGGTCGTCCTTGATGAGCACGGCGGCGTTCTCGTCGAAGCGGATGTAGCTGCCGTCCGGGCGGCGCTTCTCCTTCTTCGTGCGGACGACGACGCACTTGACGACGTCGCCCTTCTTCACCGCCGCGCCCGGGATGGCGTCCTTCACGGTCGCGACGAAGATGTCGCCGATCGAGGCGTAGCGGCGGCGCGTGCCACCGAGCACCTTGATCACGAGCACCTCTTTGGCGCCGCTGTTGTCGGCCACCCTGAGGCGGGTCTCCTGCTGGATCATCGGTCTGTCTCCGTCACTTCGCCCGCTCGATGACCTCGACGACCCGCCAGCGCTTCAGCTTCGACAGGGGTCGGGTCTCCATCACGCGGACGCGGTCGCCGACGTTCACGTCGTTGGCCTCGTCGTGCGCGTACAACCGCTTCGTGCGCTGCACCGTCTTGGCGTAGCGGGGGTGGCGCACGCGTTCGATGACAGCGACGATCACGGTCTTGTCCATCGACGCCGACACCGCGGTGCCCTCACGCACCTTGCGGGGCGCACGCGGCTTCTCGGTGGCATTGGTCTCGTCAGCCATCACTTCTCCTGCGCAGCGAGTGCTTCGGCCGCGGCGATCTCGCGGCTCGTGGAGCAAGGTGTTGATGCGGGCGACGTCGCGGCGTAGGTGGCCGAGACGCGAGGTGTTGTCGAGCTGGCCCGTGACGTGCTGGAAGCGGAGGTTGAACGCCTCGGCCTTCACCTCACCGAGCCGGGTGACCAGCTCGTCGTCGCTCAGCTCGCGGAACTCGTTGACGGCAGTCATCAGATGCCCCCGTCGCGGGAGATCACGCGTGCCTTGATCGGCAGCTTCTGCACGGCGCGCTCGAGGGCTTCCCTCGCGATCTGCGGGTTCGGGTACGAGAGCTCGAACATCACGCGGCCGGGCTTCACCACGGCGACCCAATGCTCAGGGTTGCCCTTGCCCGAACCCATGCGGGTCTCGGCGGGCTTCGCGGTGACCGGCTTGTCGGGGAAGAGGTTGATCCAGACCTTGCCACCACGCTTGATGTGACGGGTCATCGCAATACGAGCAGCCTCGATTTGGCGAGCGGTGATCCATCCCGGCTCGAGAGCCTGGATGCCGAACTCGCCGAACGAGACCTCGGTCCCGCCCTTCGACATGCCTTGCATGCGACCGCGCTGCTGCTTGCGGTGCTTGACCTTCTTGGGCATCAACATGGCGCGTCAGTCCTCGTGCTGCCGGAAGTGCGGCGTCTCGTGCTGGGTGCGGGTACGGCGCTCGATCTCTTCTTCGTCGGCGAGCAGCTTCTCGAGCTCGGGATCGGCTTCCTTGATGAGCGGAGCCGCTTCGACGACCTCGTCGCCGGGACCCTGCTTGCGGCCGGCCGCCGAGCTCACGACCTTGCGGGCGGCGCCACCGCTCGTCTCGCCGACCGCCATCGCGGCCTCACGGGCGATCTTGTCCTCGGCCGTCTGCTTGTACGGGAGGATGTCGCCCTTGTAGATCCAGACCTTCACGCCGATGCGGCCGTAGGTCGTCTTCGCCTCGCGGAAGCCGTAGTCGATGTCGGCGCGCAGCGTGTGCAGCGGCACCCGCCCCTCGCGGTACCACTCGGTGCGGCTCATCTCGGCGCCACCGAGGCGACCCGAGCACTGCACGCGGATGCCGAGCGCGCCGGCCTTCTGCGCGTTCTGCACGGCTCGCTTCATCGCCCGGCGGAACGCGACGCGTCCGGCCAGCTGATCGGCGACGCCCTGCGCGATGAGCGCGGCGTCGAGCTCGGGCTGCTTGATCTCCTGGATGTTCAACTGGACCTTGTTGTTCCCGGTGATCTTGGTGAGCCCGGCACGGAGGCGATCGGCCTCGGCGCCGCGGCGACCGATGACGATGCCGGGACGCGCGGTGTGCACGTCGACGCGTAGCCGGTCACGGGTGCGCTCGACCTCGATGCGGCTGATCGCCGCGTGCGGCACCTGCGTCATCAGGTAGTCGCGGATCTTCCAGTCCTCGATGAGGTAGTCGGTGTACTCGCGGTCGCTGAACCACCGGCTCTTCCAGTCGGTGGTGACACCGAGGCGGAACCCGTACGGGTTGACCTTCTGTCCCATCAGTCGGTCTCCTCTGTCTCGTCGGCTGACGCCGACTCGACGGCCTCGTCGGCTACCGCCTCCTCGGCGGCGTCGACCTCAGTGGTGGTGGCGTCGTCGAGATCGACTTCTTCCGCCTCTACTTCCGCTTCGACCATGTCGGGCTCGACGACGTCTTCGTGCTCGTGGTCGTGCTCGTCGTGATCGTGGTCGTGGGGCTCGGCGGCAGCCGCCGCAGCGGCGCGGCTGCGAGCAACACGCTCGCGACGAGCGGCCTGGGCCTGCTGACCACTGCGGCGCGCGGCACGGTTCGAGGGCTTCGCCTCGTCGCGAGCCCGCTGGCGCTCGAGCAGCGCCTCGGGCATGCGGCTGACGATGACCACGATGTGGCAGGTGCGCTTGCGGATGCGGGTCGCACGTCCACGCGCACGCGGGCGCCAGCGCTTCAGCGTGGGCCCCTCGTCCGCGTAGCACGCCGACACGTAGAGCTCGTCGGGCAGCTGTGAGTCGTTGTGCTCCGCATTGGCGATTGCGGACGCGAGGCACTTGCGGATCGGGATCGACGCGTCGCGCTCGCAGAACTGCAGCACCTGGTCGGCCTGCGCGACATCGAGGCCGCGGATGAGGTCGAGCACGGCGCGGGCCTTGGTCGCGGACATGCGGATGTAGCGCGCCTCGGCGCGCGTGCCCGGACGCTCGTTGGTCTTGGGACCACTCATCGGCGAGCGCTCCTCTCCTGACCCGCGTGGAACCGGAAGGTGCGCGTGGGCGAGAACTCGCCGAGCTTGTGACCGACCATCGACTCGGTGATGTACACGGGCACGTGCTTGCGTCCGTCGTGCACCGCGATCGTGTGACCCACCATCTCGGGGATGATCGTCGAGCGCCGCGACCACGTCTTGATGACGCGCTTCTCGCCGGCTGCGTTCAACGCGTCGACCTTCTTGAGAAGGTGGCCGTCGATGAACGGGCCCTTCTTGAGCGAACGGGGCATGGGATCTACCTCCGCGAGCCGTGGGTGCGGCGACGCCGGACGATGAGCTTCTGGGACGGCTTGGTCTTGTCGCGCGTGCGACCCTCGGGCTTGCCCCACGGCGACACCGGATGGCGTCCACCGGAGGTCTTGCCCTCACCACCACCGAGGGGATGGTCGACCGGGTTCATCGCGACGCCGTGGGTCTGTGGGCGCACGCCCTTCCAACGGTTGCGGCCCGCCTTGCCGATCTTGATGAGCTCGGCCTCGGCGTTGCCGACTTCACCGACGGTGGCGCGGCAGTCGATCGGCACGCGGCGCATCTCGGTGCTCGGAAGGCGGAGGGTGGCGAAGTCGCCTTCCTTGGCGACGAGCTGCACACTCGAGCCTGCGGAGCGAGCCATCTTGCCGCCCGCACCGGGCTTGAACTCGACGTTGTGCACGACGGTGCCGACGGGGATGTAGCGCAGCGGCAGCGCGTTCCCGGGCTTGATCTCGGAGCCCTGCCCGCTCTGGAGCACCTCGCCGACGCCGACGCGGTTCGGGGCGAGGATGTAGCGCTTCTCGCCGTCGTAGTAGTGGAGCAGCGCGATGCGGCAGTTGCGGTTGGGGTCGTACTCGATCGCGGCGACCTTGGCGGGCACGCCGTCCTTGGTGCGCTTGAAGTCGATGATGCGGTACTGCTGCTTGTGGCCGCCGCCCTTGTGGCGGGCCGTCTTGCGGCCGTAGCTGTTGCGGCCACCGGTGCCGGGCTTGGGGGCGAGAAGCGACTTCTCCGGACGGGTCTTCGTGATCTCCGAGAAGTCGGAGACCGTCTGGAACCGGCGGCCGGGGCTGGTGGGCTTGCGCTTGCGAAGTGCCATGAGGGTCTCCGGCTCAGCTCTCGAACAGCTCGATGCGTCCGTCGCCCGCGAGGGTGACGATCGCCCGCTTGGTGTTTGCTCGCTGCCCGAACGTGTTCTGGCGGCGGTTGCGCTTGCGCTTGCCCTTGCGGTTCAGCGTGTTGACCTTCAGCACCTTCACGTTGAAGATCGCCTCGACCGCGTCGTGGATCTCGGGCTTGCTCGCGCTCGGGTGCACGAGGAACGTGTAGACGTTGCCCTCGAGGAGGGCGTACGACTTCTCGCTCACGACCGGCTCGATGATGACGTCGCGGGGATCTTTCATTCGCTCGCCTCCTCGCTGTCGTTCGCCTTCGGCGCTGCCGCGGCAGGAAGCGTCTGCTTCGTGAAGACGATCCAGTCGTTGCACAGCACGTCGTAGGCGTTCAGCTCTCCGACGAGCAGCAGCTGCACTTGGGGCAGGTTGCGGAAGCTGAGCGCCGCGTTCAGGTCCTCGTTGCTCAGCACCACGAGGATCCGACCGTCGAGGCCGAGTGCGTCGAGCGCAGCCTTCGCGCTTGCCGTCTTCGGGCTGTCCCATCCCCACCCGTCGACGACCACGACCTTGCCCTCAGAGGCCCGATCCGACAGCGCCGAGAGCAGCGCCAGGCGGATCATCTTCTTCGGAGTGCGCTGCGCGTAGCTGCGGGGCTTGGGGCCGAGGGCGACGCCGCCACCGGTCCAGTGGGGCGCGCGGATCGAGCCGGCGCGGGCGCGACCGGTGCCCTTCTGGCGGAACGGCTTCGCGCCGCCGCCTCGCACCTCGGCTCGAGTCTTGGTGCTCTGCGTGCCCGCGCGGCGGGTGGCGAGCTGCGCCGTGACCACTTGGTGCATCACGGGCACGTGGGGCTGTACGCCGAAGATCTCGTCCGCGAGCTCGACGTTGCCGGCATCTGCGCCGGCGGGTGTGCGCACGGTGACCGTTGCCATGGCTACTTCTTCTCCCCGGCTTTGACGGCGTTGCGTACGAGCACGACCCCGCCCTTCGGGCCCGGGATCGAGCCCTTCACGAGCAGCAGGTCGCGCTCGGCGTCAGCGGCCACGACCTCGAGGTTGAGCGTCGTGACCTTCTCGGCGCCCATGTGGCCCGCCATCTTCATCCCGCGGAAGACGCGACCGGGCGTGGAGCATTGGCCGATCGAACCGGGCATGCGGTGCACGCGGTGCGTGCCGTGGCTCGCCTTCTGCCCGCCGAAGTTGTGCCGCTTCATGACGCCGGCGAACCCCTTGCCTCGGCTGACCGCCGTCACGTCGACGCGCTCACCGGCTTCGAGCAGGTCGACCTTCAGCTCGTCGCCGACGGAGTAGCCGTCGATGTCGTCGAGGCGTAGCTCGACCAGGTTGGTGCCCGGCTCGACGCCCGCATGTGCGAAGTGACCGGCCTCTGGCTTGGTCAGCTTGCGAGGGGCTTTGCGGCCGTAGGTCACCTGCAGGGCGGTGTACCCGTCGCGCTCGGTCGTCTTGACCTGCACGATGCGCGCCGGCGAAACCTTGAGCACGGTGACGGGGATGACGCGGTTGTCGTCACCCCACACCTGGGTCATGCCCACTTTTTCGCCGACGATGGCTTTCGTCGCCATGGGAGGTCCTTTGGCTTCTCACGCGGGCGCTCCGCGCGGCTGGTGCCGGCGGAGCGCTGGATCGGTTTCGCCGTGCGGTCCCCTGCAAATGCCCTGGCAGGGCGGCGCGGGCTCACACGGACATCGGTTGGCGGACTACGAACGGGGTCGGCTGCGGGCGCAGACGCTGTGCTGTGAGCGCAGGCGCGGTGCAACCGGGCTGGAAGATCCTACCGGCGCGGGTCCGGTCCGCGCCAGCCGACCCTCTCCCATCGTTCTCGCGCGAATAGCTGGCCAGATCTGGCGGGTTTCGCCACGGGAACGGAAGGGGGGGACCTCAGGACGTCATGCCTTGAAGGCCGACAAGGCCGCGGGCGAGCTCGATCTCGCCCATGTGGCGCAGGCCGTGCTGGTAGATCCAGCACTCCGTCGCGTCGAGGAGCGTGATGCCGTCGGGCCCCGCGACCCGGGCGCTGTACGTGCTGGCGATCTGAGGTGGGAAGGGCCGGGTGATCACGACCCTGGTCAGCTCGGCCGGGTCGAGCCCCTCGAGCCAGGCCTCGGTACGGGAGAAGACCGCCCGCATGTACTCCTGAAACGCGTCGTAGTCGCCGATTCGCTGGTCGACCATCTCGTCGACCGTCCGGTGCTTGCCATGGTCGTTGATCGTCATCTTGACTCGGTCGGCGCACTCGTCGTTCCAGATCGGGGGCGTGCCGGTCATCACCATGAACGAGGCATCGATCATGTTCGTGATGTGGAAGAGGCAGAAGGCGATCGGCACCACCCCCTCACGCTCGAAGTGGTTCACGTGGTCGATAGTCATCGTGTCGACCGCGTCGTAGTAGAGGGAATGCAGCGCCCGCATCCGCCGCTGCAGCGAGTCGAGGATCAGGTCGGTCACGCCGTCAGTGTCCCACCCCCTCGTTACTCTGCCCTCATCTCGCGTCGGCCCCGCGACGCCTCCGAGCGCATCGTCGAGAGGCATCACCCATGGCCACGCACACACCTCGCAGCCTGCTCTGGCTGCTCGCCAACGGCTCGCAGGGCTTCGGGCTCATCGATCTGCTCGCGTCCATGCCCTACGGCGACGTCGACCACGAAGCCGAAGCGATCCTCCTCGCGCAGGTGCGCACGGCTTGGGCACGCGGCTGGCAACCGATCGAGCTCCACCGCCAGGGCTACCGGGGCTGCACCGGAAAGCCGGCCGGAAAGCTCATCGCCCTCGCCATCGCAGTCGACCACGCTTCGCGCCGCCGTGACGAGACCGATCCGTGGTGGAGAGCCCAGGTCGAGAGGCTGCAGCTCCCGACCGCCACCGGCGGCGACGGCTGGCTCACCGGCTTCATCGCCCATGAACGGCTCGAGCGTACCGAAGCGATGCGCACGGTGGTCGACGCGCTGCGTAACCTCGTCGCACTGCGCCCTCTGCGGCCTCTCCCCGAAGCCGACGGGGCGAGCGCCGACCCAGTGCTCGCCAAGATCAGGGCGCTGCTGGCCAAGGCCGAGTCGACGACATTCGAAGCCGAGGCGCTCGCGTTCACCGCGAAGGCGCAGGAGCTCATGACCAAGCACGCGATCGACGCGGCTGCAGTGCACGGCGCGGGGGCCCGCAGCACCGGCGGGCCGGGTGTGATTCGAGTGCCGATCGACTCGCCCTACAGCAGCGCGAAGGCGACGCTGCTGGCTGTCGTCGCCGATGCATCGAGGTGTCGCACGGTCGAGCTCGGCGGCTGCGGCCTTGCGGAGGTGATCGGCATGCCGTCCGACCTTGCAGCGGTCGAGCTCCTCTTCACCTCACTCCTGGTGCAAGCACAGACCGCGCTCATGAGAGCACCGGGCTCGAGCCGCTCATACCGGTCGTCGTTCCTCTTCGCCTACGCGGCGCGCATCGGCGAGCGCCTGCGCGAGATCAACGCCGCGGTGATGCAGAAGGCGAAGCACGAACACGGTGACTCGTTCCTGCCGGTGCTGCGCTCGCAGGCCGAGACGATCGACGACTTCGTCGACCAGCGCTACGGCAGGCTCCGGAGCTTGCGCCACCGCGGCGTCGCCGATCCCGCTGGTTGGGTCGGTGGCCGCGCCGCCGCCGACAACGCCAAGCTCTCGTTCGGTGATCTCGACCGCACCGGCTGATGTCGGACCGTCGCCTCTGCACCGAGACGTCCGCATCTGCTGGACTTGCAGCAGAAGTGGGGGTGCGCCGTGGCTCGTCAGATCGTTCTCGTGTCGCACGACGCCGGGGGAACCATCCCGCCGATGCTGGCGCTCGCCGAGGCCTTCATCAGCCGCGGTCACGACGTCACGTGGGTCGCCCAGCCATCGGTCGGCGGCCGCGCCCGAAGCGCCGGGTGCGAGTTCCTGCCGTTCGAAGGCATCGAAAGCTACGCGTCGCGAGTCGAGCTCGAGCAGCAGCTCGACCTCGCCGGACCACTGCTGGTGAGCCCGCACATTGGCGATCAGGTCAGCCAGGTCGCGACGGAGCGCACTGCCGCGTTGATCGTCGTCGACGCCAACCTCGCCGCGAGCGCGGCAGCGGCCGAGGCGCACGAGGCCCGTTCAGCGATCCTGTTGCACAGCATGTACGCCACCTTCACGGACGTGTGGATGGCCGAGCTCTGGCCGTTCCTCGCGCCGATCGTGAACGACGCGCGCGCGCACTTCGGCTTGGCCGCGGCGGACAACTGGGCCGAGGTCTTCGCACGACACGACCGCATCCTGTCGGTCGTGCCGGAGCGGTTCGACGCTCAGGTCGCAGCCCCCCGACCCGAGGCGATGCGGAGCTGGGGCTTCCTGGTGCCCACGAGCCACGGAACGAGCACCGCCCGCTGGCCAGCAGAGAACCCCGAACGGCTCCGCGTCCTCGTGACCCTCGGCACCACCTACCTCGCTCAGGAGCGGCGTATCCAAGACGTCCTCGATGCGCTCTCGGACTTGGACGTCGCCGGCATCGCCTCGACGGCTGGTCAGGTCGACATCGATGACCTCCGGTGCCCACCGAACGTGGAGGTGCACGACTTCGTCGATCACGCCTCGCTCCTGCCGGAGTGCGACCTGATGATCACGCACGCCGGCTTGGGGAGCGTCGCGGCGGCACTCAGTCACGGCGTGCCGCTCGTTTGCCTCCCGATCGGGCGGGATCAACATCTGAACGCCGAGCGGGTGGAAGCAGTCGGCGCCGGTACCGCGCTCGGCCCAGACGCCCAGGGCGCAGAGCGCATCACTCATGCCGTGACCGCGGTGCTCGCAGAACCCGCCTACCGAGCCGCTGCGCACCAGATGGAGGTCGAGAGCCGCGCGGCGGGTGGCGCGTCAGCGGCCATCGCCGACCTCGAGACCGTGTTGCGCTGACGCGGGACCTTCGCCCCTGGGCGATCGGTCCGGCGGTCGTCACGCTGAGGGCATGCGTGAGATCGCAGGTCATACATCAGTGTCGGCGCTGATGGCCGACATCATCGTGAGGATCGCCCCGAGCGCGACGATGCTCGACGCTGTCGACGCATTGTCCGGCGGGGACGTCGGCGTCGTCGCGGTGATGGAACGAGGCAAGGTGCTCGGCGTCGTGTCCGAGCGCGATGTCGTCGGTGCCATCGCCCATCGGCGGCCACTCGACACCACGCTCGCCATCGACCTCGCCTCGAAGGACCTGGCGTGGTGCGATGCCGATGCCACGGTCACGGAGGTCGCGAACGAGATGTCCGAGCGGTTCATCCGCCACGTGCTCGTCGAGCGCAACGGCAAGCTCGTCGGCATCGTCTCGGCCCGTGACCTTCTCGGCTACTACGCCTCCGAAGACCTCTCGCCCGATGACTCCTTCGGCTAGACGCGCAGAAGCGGCCCCCACAAGGGCCGCTTCACGCAGAACGCCCAGGGTTGGAGAGGCGTTCTAGATCTCGAACTTCAGGCCTGGATCTTGATCTCGATGTCGACGCCGGCGGGCAGCTCGAGACGCTGCAGCGAGTCGACGGTCTTCGGCGACGGCTCGACGATGTCGATCAGCCGCTTGTGGATCCGCATCTCGAAGTGCTCGCGCGAGTCCTTGTCCTTGAATGGGCCGCGCACGACCGTGAAGCGGTGCTTCTCGGTCGGCAGCGGGATCGGACCCCGGACCGTCGCCTGGGTGCGCACGACCGTCTCGACGATCTTGCGCGTCGACTGGTCGATGATCTCGTGGTCGTAGGCCTTGAGGCGGATGCGGATGCTGCTCATGTCGCCGAGCCCTACTTGAGGATCTTGACGACGCGGCCGGAGCCGACGGTGCGGCCGCCCTCGCGGATGGAGAACAACAGACCGTCGTCCATCGCGATCGGCTTGCCGAGCTCGACGGTCATGAGCGTGTTGTCGCCCGGCATCACCATCTCGGTCCCCTCGGGCAGGGTGATCGACCCGGTCACGTCGGTGGTCCGGAAGTAGAACTGGGGCCGGTAGTTGTTGAAGAACGGCTTGTGCCGGCCGCCCTCGTCCTTGCCCAGCACATACACCTGAGCCTCGAAGTTGGTGTGCGGCGTGATCGACCCCGGCTTGCACAACACCTGACCCCGCTCCACCTCCTCCTTCTTCGTTCCCCGCAACAACGCACCGATGTTGTCGCCCGCGTGGCCCTCATCCAAGATCTTGCGGAACATCTCCACACCCGTGCACACCGTCTTGGTCGTCGGGCGCAACCCCACGATCTCGACCTCGTCGCCCGTGTGGACCATCCCCTGCTCCACCTTGCCCGTCACCACCGTCCCACGACCCGTGATCGTGAACACATCCTCGATCGGCATCAAGAACGGCTTGTCCAGATCACGCTCAGGCTCGGGGATGTACGAATCGACCGCGTCCATCAGCTCCACGATCTTGGCCTGCCACTCCGGATCGCCCTCCAACGCCTTCAACGCCGACACCCGCACCACCGGAAGATCATCACCAGGAAACCCGTAAGACGTCAGCAGCTCACGCACCTCGAGCTCCACCAGCTCCAACAGCTCCTCATCATCCACCGCGTCGGCCTTGTTCAACGCCACCACGATGTACGGCACCCCCACCTGACGAGCCAACAGCACATGCTCACGCGTCTGAGGCATCGGACCATCCGTCGCCGCCACCACCAAAATCGCCCCATCCACCTGCGCCGCACCCGTGATCATGTTCTTGATGTAATCCGCATGACCCGGCATGTCGACATGCGCGTAATGCCGCTTATCCGTCTCGTACTCCACATGCGCGATCGAGATCGTGATCCCCCGCGCCTTCTCCTCCGGCGCCTTATCAATCTGATCGAACGGCGTGAACGCCACATTCGGGTTCTTCTCCGCCAACGTCTTGGTGATCGCAGCCGTCAACGTCGTCTTCCCATGATCAATATGACCCATCGTCCCGACATTCACATGCGGCTTGTTCCGCTCGAACTTCGCCTTGCTCATTGCACTGCCCTCTCGTTGCTGGTCGTCACTGGGTAGGTGGGATGGGACTCGATCACTCGCCGCGGACCCGGGCCACGATCTCCTTCGAGATCGATTCGGGCACCTGCTGGTAGGAGTGGAACTGCGCGGTGTAAGTCGCACGCCCCTGGGTGCGCGACCGAAGGTCGGTAGCGTAGCCGAACATGTCTGAAAGGGGCACCTGCGCCCTGATCACCTGGCTGCTGCCGCGCTGCTCCATGCCCTCGATCTTGCCGCGACGGCTCGACAGGTCGCCCATGACATCGCCCATGTAGTCGTCGGGCGTCACCACCTCGACGGCCATGATCGGCTCGAGCAGCACGGGGTTGGCCCTGCGAGCTGCTTCCTTGAACGCCATCGAGCCCGCGACCTTGAACGCCATCTCCGAAGAGTCGACGTCGTGCGCCGATCCGTCAGTGAGCACGGCGCGCACGTCGACGGTGGGATAGCCCGCGAGCACGCCGGCATCGAGTGACGCCTGGATGCCCTGGTCGACCGCCGGGATGAACTCACGCGGGATCTTGCCGCCGGTGATCTTGTCGACGAACTCGTAGCCGCCGCCAGGACCCGTGGGCTCGAGGTCGATGACGACGTGCGCGAACTGGCCCGAGCCACCGGTCTGCTTCACGTGGCGGTACACGACGTGCTCGACCCGCTTGGTGATCGTCTCGCGGTACGCGACCTGTGGCTTGCCCACGGCAGCGTCGACGTTGAACTCGCGCAGCATGCGGTCGACGAGCACCTCGAGATGAAGCTCGCCCATGCCCGAGATCACGGTCTGGCCGGTCTCCTCATCGGTGCGCACGCGGAACGTCGGGTCTTCATCCGACAGCGCGTAGAGCGCCTTGCCGAGCTTGTCCTGGTCGAGCTTGGTCTTCGGCTCGACCGCCACGTGGATGACAGGCTCGGGGAACTCCATCCTCTCGAGCACGATCGGGTGCGCGCGATCGCAGAGCGTGTCGCCGGTCGCCGTGCTCTTGAAGCCGAGGCCAGCGACGATGTCACCGGCACGCGCGACCTCGATGTCCTCGCGGTGGTTCGCGTGCATCAGCAGGATGCGGCCGACGCGCTCCTTGCGATCCTTCGTCGAGTTGTAGATCTCGGCGCCCTTCTCGACCTTGCCCGAGTAGACGCGGAAGTAGGTGAGCTTGCCGAACTGGTCGGCGACGATCTTGAACGCGAGCGCGGCGAACGGCGCGGTCTCGTCGGCGGGACGCTCGAGCAGCTCGAGGCCCTTCATGTCGAGGCCCGTCGTGACCGGCAGATCGAGCGGCGACGGAAGGAAGTCGACGACCGCGTCGAGCATCGGCTGCACGCCCTTGTTCTTGAACGCGGAGCCACAGAGCACGGGCACGAACGCGAAGTCGATGGTGCCCTTGCGGATGACGGCCTTGATCTCCTCCGGGTCGAGCTCCTCGTCGCTCAGGTACTTCTCCATGAGGTCGTCGTCGTGGCTCGCGACGACGTCGAGAAGCTTCGTGCGCCACTCGAGGGCATCGCTCTCGAGCTCGACGGGGATGTCCGTCTCCTTCCAGTCCTCGCCCATGCCCTCGTCCCAGATCTTCGCGGTCATGGTGACGAGGTCGACGATGCCGCGGTAGTGGCCCTCGGCGCCGACGGGAAGCTGGATCACCGCGGGCACGGCGTCGAGCCGGTCCTCGATCATCGAGACGGTGCGGTAGAAGTCCGCGCCGATGCGGTCCATCTTGTTGACGAAGCAGATGCGGGGAACGCGGTAGCGGTTCGCCTGCCGCCACACCGTCTCGGTCTGCGGCTCGACACCGGCGACCGAGTCGAACACTGCGACGGCGCCGTCGAGCACGCGGAGCGACCGCTCGACCTCGATCGTGAAGTCGACGTGTCCGGGCGTGTCGATGATGTTGATGCGATGGTCGTGCCACTCGCACGTCGTGGCCGCCGAGGTGATCGTGATGCCGCTCTTGCTCCTGGACCATGTGGTCCATCACCGCGGCGCCTTCGTGCACCTCGCCGATCTTGTAGGTCTTGCCGGTGTAGTAGAGGATGCGCTCGGTCGTCGTGGTCTTGCCCGCGTCGATGTGGGCCATGATCCCGATGTTGCGGGTCTTCTCGAGGGGGAACTCTCGTTGCTCTGGCATCTGCGTTTCAGTTCTCGTTCGCTGCGTTCGGCTTCGGGGGGTCGTCGTTCTGGGGGGTCACATGGCACGACCGGGCGCTCAGGCCCGGTCGTCAGTGCACCGGGGCTGCCCCCGGCTCGTGTCGGGGATTACCAGCGGTAGTGGCTGAAGGCCTTGTTCGACTCCGCCATCTTCTGCATGTCGTCGCGACGCTTGATCGACGCCCCCACGCCGTTCGATGCGTCCATGAGCTCGTTGGCCAGCCGCTGCGCCATCGTCTTCTCACGACGCTGCGTCGAGAACCCGACGGTCCAGCGGATCGCGAGCGTCGTCGCCCGACGCGGCCGCACCTCGACGGGCACCTGGTAGGTCGCGCCACCGACGCGACGGGGCTTCACCTCGAGCGGCGGCTTGACGTTGTCGATCGCCCGCTTCAGCGTGGCGATGGGCTCCGCGCCGGTCTTCTCCTCGATGATGTCGAGCGCGTCGTACACGATGCGCTCGGCCAGGGAGCGCTTGCCGCGCTCGAGCACCTTGTTGACGACCTGGGTGACGAGGACCGACCGGTAGACGGGATCGGGCGTCAGCTCACGGCGCGGTGCGGGACCTTTGCGGGGCACCTCTACTTCTCCTTCTTCGCGCCGTAGCGGCTGCGGGCCTGCTTGCGGTTCTTCACGCCGGCGGCGTCGAGGGTGCCACGGATGATCTTGTAGCGAACGCCCGGCAGGTCCTTCACGCGGCCGCCGCGGACCAGCACGATCGAGTGCTCCTGCAGGTTGTGCCCCTCGCCCGGGATGTACGCGGTGACCTCGACCCCACTCGTCAGCCGGACACGAGCGACCTTGCGCAGCGCCGAGTTCGGCTTCTTCGGGGTGTTCGTGTACACGCGAGTGCACACGCCCCGCCGCTGGGGCGCGCCCTTGAGGGCCGGCGTCTTGGTCTTGTCGGTCTTGGTCTCGCGACCTTTGCGGACCAGCTGCTGGATCGTGGGCACGCGCTACCTCAGAGACGAAGGGGTGTACGGGGTACTCAGGGGCGCGGCGGAGCGCCCATCGAACCGTTCAATCCTAGGGGTGAAGGGGTGGAGGGGCAACCCGCGGCTGGTTGCGACGCGACATCAGGCCAGCGTCAGGTCGCGCACTCCGACTCGCCGATCTCCTTCACGTACGGTCCGGTCTCGCCGTAGTCGACGTAGAAGTCGGGGCCCTCGGACGGCAACGGGAACTCGTCGAGGTCGGCCAGACCCACCGCCAGCACCTGCGCCCCGCCCGACCGGTCGAGCCAGCCCCGGAACGTCTCTCCCGCCTGACGCTCCTCGGCGAAGCGCCGCACGACCCGCACCGCGGCGACGGGCGCTGTCTTGGCCGGCAGCCGCAGCGCCTTGTCGCCGAAGTGGATCTGCTCCTGACCGACGTAGCCGCCGAGCAGCATCGTGTAGCCGGGTGCGGCCTGATCGTGGGCGCGGCGCTCGACCCCGAAGAAGCCGATGTCGACCGCGTGATGCTGCCCACACGAGTTCGTGCAGCCGGAGATGTTGATGCGCAGACCGCCGACGTCGGCGAGCCCCTCCTCCTCCAGCAGGTCGCCGATCGCCTTCGCGAGGCCACGCGACTGGGTCACCGCGAGGTTGCACGTGTCCGCGCCCGGGCAGGCGACGACATCGCGGGCCAGCTCGGCGCCGGGCTCGGCCATGCCGATCACCTGCAGTCGCGCGTACAGGATGGGCAGCTGCGCCTCGGTGAGGTTTCGGAACACGACGTTCTGGCGGTTCGTCAGCCGGACATCCGCGCCGAGCTCGCGCTGGATCGACGCGAGCGCACGGAACTGGTCGCCGGTGATGTCGCCGAGGGCCGCGTACGCGTACGCCGAGACCCGGCCGCTCGCGATGCCGCGCACCACGTTCGCCTGATCCCACCGAGCCTGCGGATCGCGTGCCTTCAGCGTGACGGGAGTGCCTTGCCCCATCACGGTCGGAGCGACGCCCGCTGCGAGTCCGGCGGGCTGATCGCCGAGCTGGTCGACGACGTCGGGGATGCCACCGGGCCACGTCGACGACGCCGGCAGCATCTTGCGGGTCGCCAGCACGCGGCGCTTCAGCTCGTCGAAGCCGAGCGTGTCGACGAGCCACTTCATGCGGGCCCGTAGCTTGTTGTCGCGGTTGCCGGTCTGGTCGAACACGCGCAGCAACGCCTCGATGGTAGGCAGCAGGTCTTCGCGTGACGTGAAGTCCTCCAGCGCGAGCGCGGGATGCGGGTTCGCGCCGAGGCCGCCTGCGATGAACACGCGGAAGCCCGACTCGACATCGCCATCGTCGTTCGTGCGCGTCGTCGCGATCACGCCGACGTCGTTGAACATGGCCTGACCGCAGTCGGTCGCGCAGCCGGAGAAGTTGATCTTGAACTTGCGCGGCAATCGCTGCCCGAGCGGGTTGCGCACGAAGTGACGGAACGCGGCCTCGGCCCACGGGCTGATGTCGAGCACCTCGTGCGGGCACGCGCCCGCGAGATGGCATCCCTGGATGTTGCGGACGGTGTCACCGCACGCCTCGCGGGTCGTGAGCCCGACCGATGCGAGGTGTCGCATGACCTCGGGGATCTTCGTCAGCTGCACGAAGTGGAACTGGATGTTCTGGCGGGTGGTGATGTGGCCCCAGCCGCGCGAGTACTCGTCGACGAGCCACCCGATCATCTCGAGCTGCTCGGGTTCGATCGACCCGTACGGCACCTTCACGCGGACCATCTGGTTCTGGCCACCCTGGCGCTGGCCGTAGATGCCGTTCCCGAGCCGGAAGACACGGAAGACGTCTTCCTCGAGGTCGCCCGCGAGGTAGCGCACGAGCATCTGCTCGAACTTCTCGATGTCCGCGAGCTGCTCGGGGTCGATCGGCCGCGTGCGGACGGCCAGGGTGTCAGTCACCGCTCAATTATGACCCATCTGGTCGGGATTTACCACCCTTCGATCAGACCCCCGGGTCCTCGCCGATCTCGTGCAGGGCGTCCTTCAAGGCCGCCCGGAGCCGCCGGGTGATGGTCGGTGTGAGGTGCGCGACGAGCCCCTGCCCGGCCCGCCCGACCTCCTCGACGGTGAGCACCACCCGCGGCTCCGCGTCGTCGTAGTCGTCGGCGATCGCGACTGCCCAGGAGATGCGCGCCAGGTCGTCGTCCCCGTCGACGCCGTCGGCCGGGTCGAAGGGATAGTCGTCGATCGAACGGCGCATCGCTCAGGTCTCCGCGTTCGCCTGGATGAACGCGCCGGCGATCTGCTCGATGCCAGTGCGGTCGTCGACGAGGCCGACCACGAGGAGATCGAGGCCGTTGCCACTCCAGAACACCATCTGGAACGCCTCGCCGGTCGTCTGGTCGACCGTATCGACGAGAACTGCGGGCTCGCCGCCGAGCGTCACGACCTCGGTCGGAGAGCCGCCGCTGACGCCGTCGACGAGCGCCTGCTCGAACGATGTGAGCTGGGTCGGGTCGTCAGGAGCCAACGCGAGCGCGATCACGATCGAGTCGGGGCCCGAGGAGCTCGGCGCGGACACGTAGCGGAGCCCGACCGACTCGGTGAGCGCGACCGCGTTCGGGAGTGTGGCGAGGTCGGACACGAAGCTCGAGCTCACATCGCTCGGGGTCGACTCGATGCGGAAGCCGTCGATCGAGCCGAAGGCCTCGTCGGCTCGTCCTCCGACCGGGATCTGTATCTGGAGGGTCGTGGTCGTGGTCGTGCCGCGTGCGACGGAGACGCGCGTCGCGGTGCGCTCGTCGATCTGAGATCCGCCGCATGCCGCGAGCGACGCGGCCAGTGCAGTCGCGCCGAGGAGGGTGGCCAGCCGTCGGCCAGCCACCCCCACCGGCATTGTCAGCCTTCGCCGACGGCGTCGGAGAAGCCGTCCCCGTCGCCGCCGATCTCGACCACGTCGGCAACCTCCGCGACATCGGCCGCGGCGGCAACCTCCGCGACCGGCGCGAGGTCGGGCACATCGGGCACATCCGGCACTTCCGGGACATCCGCGTACTCGGTCTCCGGGCGATAGTCGCCTTGGAGGCTGGCGAGGAAGTCGGCGGGCGAGTCGGACGACCAGAACTCCATCGGCTGGTAGTCGGGCGCCTTGGTCTCGAACTCGCGGTAGAGGCCCATGCCCGTGCCGGCGGGGATGAGCTTGCCGATGATGATGTTCTCCTTGAGGCCGACGAGGTTGTCGCCGCGGCCGTCGATCGCCGCCTCGGTGAGCACCCGGGTCGTCTCCTGGAACGACGCCGCGGAGAGCCACGAATCGGTGGCGAGCGACGCCTTGGTGATGCCCATCAGCTCGGGCCGACCCTCGGCGGGACGCTTGCCTTCCTCGACGAGCTCGCGGTTCGTGTCGCGGAACACGCGCTGGTCGACGCGCTCGCCCGGCAAGAAGTCGGAGTCACCCGGCTCCTGGACGCCGATGCGGCGGGTCATCTGGCGCACGATCAGCTCGACATGCTTGTCGTGGATCGACACACCCTGGTCGCGGTACACCTTCTGGACCTCCTCGACCAGGTATTGCTGCGTCTCGCGCACGCCCTTGATCTCGAGGAGCTCCTTCGGATCGCGTGGGGTCTTGTCGTCACCGACGAGCGCGTCGCCGGCGCGGACCTCTTGCCCCTCGACCACGGCCAGGCGGCTCGCGCTCGGCACGAGGTACGGGTCCTCGGCTCCGTCGTCGGCCACGACCGTGATCGTTCGGCCCTTGCCCTCGTCCTCGGCGATGCGCACGACACCGGAGGAGCGGGACAGCACGGCCTTGCCTCGCGGCGTGCGAGCCTCGAAGAGCTCGACGACGCGGGGAAGACCGCCGGCGATGTCCTGACCGGCCACGCCACCGGTGTGGAAGGTCCGCATCGTCAGCTGGGTGCCGGGCTCACCGATCGACTGGGCCGCGATGACGCCGACGGCCTCGCCCATCTCGATGTCCTTGCCCGTCGCGAGCGACAGTCCGTAGCAGGTGCCGCAGATGCCGAGCTTGGCCTCGCACGTGAGCACTGAGCGCACACGCACGCGGTCGACATTGGGGTCGTCGCGCAGCGCCTCGACCTGTGACATCGACAGCGGAGGGCCGGCCTCGAGCACGGTGCCGTCGGCGAGGGTCATGTCGGTGATCAACGAGCGCCCGAGCAGCTTGGTGTCGAGGAACGCACGGCGCTGCGGGGTATCGGGCACGACGTGCTCGACCCAGATGCCCAGGTTCGTGCCGCAGTCGTGCTCGCGGATGATGAGCTCCTGCGCGACGTCGACGAGACGGCGCGTGAGGTAACCCGAGTCGGCGGTCCGCAGCGCGGTGTCGACGAGGCCCTTGCGAGCGCCCGGCGTCGCGATGAAGTACTCGAGCATCGAGAGGCCTTCGCGGAAGTTCGACTTGATCGGACGGGGGATCATGTCGCCGCGAGGGTTGGCCACCAGACCGCGCATGCCTGCGATCTGCTTGACCTGCATCATGTTCCCTCGGGCTCCCGAGCCCACCATCATGTCGATGGGGTTGAACTTCTCCGCCTTGAGGAGCCGCTCCATGGCGTCCTGCACCTGGGCCGTGGCCTCGCCCCAGATCTCGACTTCCTTCTGGCGCCGTTCGCCGTCGGTGATGATGCCCCGGCGGAACTGGGTCTCGAACTTCTCCGCGTCCTTCTCGGTGTCCTCGAGGATCTTCTTCTTCTCGGGCGGCGTCTTGACGTCCGCGATCGAGATGGTGAGGCCCGACTGGGAGGCGTAGCGGTAGCAGAGGTCCTTGATCGCGTCGAGCGACTCGGCGACCTCGGCCTTCTTGTAGTGCTCTGAGAGGTTCTCGACGATGACGCCGAAGTCCTTCTTCTTGATCGGCGACGTCACGTAGTCGAACTGGGTGACGTACCCCGCGGGAGCGCGCCCTCGAACAGCAGGCGACCCGCGGTCGTCGTGCGTTCGATCGGCTTGCCCTCCTCGTCGACACCCTCGCGGAACTGGATCGGCGCGTGGAGCGACAGTGCGCCCTCGTCCATGGCCCGCTCGACCTCCCACCGGTGGCGGAAGATGCGGCCCTCGCCCTTGTCGCCGGCCACTTCCTCGGTGAGGTAGTAGCCGCCGATGACCATGTCCTGTGTGGGCACCACGATCGGACGACCGGACGCGGGCGACAAGATGTTGTTCGCCGACAGCATGAGCACGCGGCTCTCGGCCTGCGCCTCTGCCGACAGCGGCAGGTGCACGGCCATCTGGTCGCCGTCGAAGTCCGCGTTGAACGCGGTGCACACGAGCGGGTGGATCTGGATGGCCTTGCCCTCGACGAGCACGGGCTCGAACGCCTGGATGCCGAGGCGGTGGAGTGTCGGGGCTCGGTTGAGCAGCACCGGATGCTCCTTGATGACCTCCTCGAGCACGTCCCACACCTGCGGGCGGCGACGCTCGACCATGCGCTTCGCGGACTTGATGTTCTGCGCGAGCTCGAGGTCGACGAGGCGCTTCATCACGAACGGCTTGAAGAGCTCGAGCGCCATCAGCTTCGGCAGACCGCACTGGTGCAGTCGCAGCGTCGGGCCGACCACGATGACCGAACGGCCCGAGTAGTCGACGCGCTTGCCGAGCAGGTTCTGGCGGAACCGGCCCTGCTTGCCCTTCAACATGTCGGACAGCGACTTCAGCGGGCGGTTGCCGGGGCCTGTGACCGGGCGGCCGCGGCGGCCGTTGTCGAACAGCGCGTCGACGGCCTCCTGCAGCATCCGCTTCTCGTTGTTCACGATGATCTCGGGCGCGCCGAGGTCGAGGAGGCGCTTCAGTCGGTTGTTGCGGTTGATCACCCGGCGGTAAAGGTCGTTGAGGTCGGAGGTCGCGAAGCGGCCACCGTCGAGCTGCACCATCGGACGCAGCTCGGGCGGGATCACCGGCACGACGTCGAGGATCATGGCCCGCGGGTCGTTGGCGCGGCGGCCGTGGTCGTCGCGGCGATTGAACGCCGTCACGATCTTCAGTCGCTTGATCGCCTTCTGACGCCGCTGAGCCGAGAGGCGCTTCTTGCCCTCGCTCTCGTCGATCGCGTCGCGGAGCTTGATCTCTTCCTCGTCGAAGTCGATGCGGTCGATCAGCTGTGCGATCGCATCGGCGCCCATGCCGCCCTGGAAGTAGTCGCCGTAGCGCATGTGGAGCTCGCGCCACAGCATCTCGTCTTCGATGATCTTGCGACCGTGCAGCGACTGGAACTCGTCGAACGCACGCTGCACGAGCTCGAGCTCGGCCTCGCCGCGCTCGCGGATCCCCGCGACGTCCTTGTCGCCCGCGCGCTGGCGGGACTTCAGCTCGGAGTCCTTCGCCTCTTCGGACTCGAGCGACTTCATCTCGCCCTCGAGCTCCTTGAACCGGCGGTCGATCTCGAGCTCGGTGGCCTTGCGGATCTCGTCGAGCTCCTCGGCCAGCTCGGCCTGCAGGTTCGGCAGGTCGGTGTGACGGCGCTCCTCGTCGACCCAGGTCACGAGGTTCGCGGCGAAGTAGATGACCTTCTCGAGCTGCTTGGCCTTCAGCTCTTCCTTGGGCTCGAGCCCCGCGAGGAGGTATGCGAGCCACGAGCGGGTGCCGCGTAGGTACCAGATGTGGACGACGGGCGCGGCGAGCTCGATGTGGCCCATGCGCTCACGGCGCACCTTCGACCGCGTGACCTCGACGCCACAGCGCTCGCAGATGATCCCCTTGAACCGGACGCGCTTGTACTTGCCGCAGTAGCACTCCCAGTCCTTCGTGGGCCCGAAGATCTTCTCGCAGAACAAGCCGTCCTTCTCGGGCTTGAGCGTGCGGTAGTTGATCGTCTCGGGCTTCTTCACCTCACCGTTCGACCACGTGCGAATCGCGTCGGCCGTGGCCAACCCGATGCGCAGCTGATCGAAGTCGTTGACGTCGAGCATCAGAAGTTGCTCCTCTCGCGTCGCCGCTCGTCTTCCTCGTCGCTGCCCCGCTCGGGCCGGCTGATGTCGATGCCGAGCTCTTCGGCCGTGCGGAACACGTCCTCGTCGAGCTCGCGCATCTCGATCTCAGCGCCGTCCTTCGCCAGCACCTCGACGTTGAGGCAGAGCGCCTGCATCTCCTTGATGAGCACCTTGAAGCTCTCGGGGATGCCGGGCTCGGGGATGTTCTCGCCCTTCACGATCGCCTCGTACACCTTCACGCGGCCGAGGACGTCGTCGCTCTTGATCGTGAGCAGCTCCTGCAGGCAGTACGCGGAGCCGTAGGCCTCGAGTGCCCACACCTCCATCTCACCGAAGCGCTGCCCACCGAATTGGGCCTTTCCGCCGAGGGGCTGCTGCGTGATCATCGAGTATGGGCCCGTCGAACGAGCGTGGATCTTGTCGTCGACGAGGTGGGCGAGCTTCAGGATGTAGACGAAGCCGACGGTGATCGGCCTGTCGTAGGGCTCACCTGTGCGCCCGTTGTACAGCGTCAGCTTGCCGTCTTCGCCGATGAGCCGCTCGCCGTCGACGCCGTCGGGACGAAGGCTGCCGAAGATGTTCTTGATCGTCATGTGCTTGCCGGCCTGGTCCTCTTCGTCCCAGTGGGCGCCGTCGAACACCGGAGTGGCGATGAACGTGGACGGCGGAGTCGCCGGACGCGTCTTGCCCTCGGTGCCGCGCACCGGCTGCTCGCCGACCATCTGGCCGTTGTGCTCCCAGCCCCAGCGCGCCGCGTACCCGAGATGGGCTTCGAGCACCTGACCGACGTTCATGCGGCTCGGCACACCGAGGGGGTTCAGGATGATGTCGACCGGCGTGCCGTCCGCGAGGTACGGCATGTCCTCGACCGGCAGGATCTTGGAGATCACGCCCTTGTTGCCGTGGCGGCCGGCGAGCTTGTCGCCGACGCTGATCTTGCGCTTCTGGGCGACGTAGACGCGCACCAGCTGGTTGACGCCCGGCGGCAGCTCGTGGTGCTCGTCGCGGCTGAACACGCGGACGTCGATGACCTTGCCCTGCTCGCCGTGCGGCACCTTGAGGCTGGTGTCGCGCACCTCGCGGGCCTTCTCGCCGAAGATCGCGCGGAGCAGCCGCTCCTCGGGAGTGAGCTCGGTCTCGCCCTTCGGGGTGACCTTGCCGACGAGCACGTCGCCGGCGTCGACCTCGGCGCCGATGCGCACGATGCCGCGCTCGTCGAGATCGCGGAGCACCTCTTCTGAGAGGTTCGGGATGTCACGCGTGATCTCTTCGGGACCGAGCTTGGTGTCGCGCGCGTCGACCTCGTGCTCGTGGATGTGGATGGAGGTGAGCACGTCGTCGCGCACGAGGCGCTCGCTCAGGATGATCGCGTCCTCGAAGTTGTAGCCCTCCCACGGCATGAACGCGACGAGGAGGTTCTTGCCGAGCGCGAGCTCGCCGGTGTCGGTCGAGGGGCCGTCAGCGAGGATCGCGCCCTTCGCCACGACGGTCCCCCTCGGAGACGCGCGGCTTCTGGTTGATGCACGTGTCCTGGTTCGACCGGCGGAACTTCGCGAGCCGGTGGACCTTCTTGCCGTTCGTCTTGTACTCGGCGGTGATCGACTCGCCCGTCACGTCGGTGATGACGCCTTCGTCCTCGGCCAGGATCATGTCGGCCGCGTCGCGCGCGGCGCGGGCCTCGATGCCGGTGCCGATGTACGGCGCCTCGGAGCGGATCAGCGGCACCGCCTGGCGCTGCATGTTCGCTCCCATGAGGGCACGGTTCGCGTCGTCGTGCTCGAGGAACGGGATGAGCGCCGTGGCGACCGAGACGATCTGCTTCGGCGAGACGTCCATCAGCTGGACCTCGACCCCGGGGACGTAGCTGATGTCGGTGGTGGCACCGAAGAAGACGTCGCGCTCGAGCTGCAGCTTGAGGTCGGAGAGCGTCGCGGCCTGCGGGCTGCGGCGCACGAGCACCTTCTCCTCGGCGAACGTGCCGTCGGCCTTCAGCGGCGCGTTGGCCTGCGCGACGACGTACTCCTCCTCCTCGTCCGCGGCGAGGTAGACGATCTCCTCGGTGACCTTGCCGTTCGTCACCTTCCGGTACGGCGACTCGATGAAGCCGAACTCGTTCACCCGCGCGTAGGTCGCGAGGGCGCCCATCAGGCCGATGTTCGGGCCCTCAGGCGTCTCGATCGGGCACATGCGGCCGTAGTGGCTGAAGTGGACGTCGCGGACCTCGAACCCCGCACGCTCACGGCTCAGGCCACCGGGACCCAGTGCCGAGAGGCGACGACGGTGGGTGAGGCCCGACAGCGGGTTCACCTGGTCCATGAACTGGGAGAGCTGGCTGGTGCCGAAGAACTCCTTGATCGCGGCCACGACCGGCCGGATGTTGATCAGCGTCTGCGGCGTGATCGCCTCGACGTCCTGGGTGGTCATGCGCTCTCGCACGACGCGCTCCATGCGCGACAGGCCGATGCGCACCTGGTTCTGGATCAGCTCGCCGACCGAGCGGATGCGCCGGTTCGCGAAGTGGTCCTGATCGTCGAGGCGGTAGCCCGGCTCCTGCTTCGTGAGGTGGAGCAGGTAACTGCAGGCAGCGAGCACCTCGCAGCGCGACAGGACGTCCTGATCGGGGTCGGGGTAGTCGAGGAGGGCGTGGTCGAGGCCGTAGAGCTCGTGCAGCTTCTGGACCTCGCTGCCGAGCTTGCGGTTCAGCTTGTAGCGACCGACGCGCGACAGGTCGTAGCGACCCTTCTCGAAGAACGCCTTGCGGAAGTAGCCCTTCGCGGACTCGACGGTCGGGGGCTCACCCGGACGGGCGCGCTTGTAGATCTCGACGAGGGCCTCGTCGGTCGTCGGCGCGAGGTGACGGTCCTTCTCGTACTGGCCCTCGAGGAAGTCGAAGTGGCGCACGAAGCGATCGAGGAACCCAGGCGCGTTCTCCTCGTCGTAGCCGAGCGCGCGCAGCAGCACGAAGATCGACAGGCGGCGCTTGCGAGCGACGCGGGTGCCGGCGGTGAAGTCCTTGCCGGGCTTCTGCTCGACGTCGAACTCGATCCACTCGCCGCGGTAGGGGTGGATCGTGCCCGTGACCCACTGGTGCTTCGCGAGGTTGCGAAGACGGAACCGCTCCCCCGGCTGGAAGATCACGCCGGGCGAGCGCACGAGCTGCGACACGACGACGCGCTCGGTGCCGTTGATGATGAACGTGCCCTTGTCCGTCATCATGGGGAAGTCGCCCATGAAGACGGTCTGCTCCTTGATCTCACCCGTGGAGCGGTTGGCGAACCGGGCCCGCACGAAGATCGGGGCCGAGTACGTCATGTCCTTCTCTTTGCACTCCTCCACCGTGAACTTGGGCGGGGGGCGCAGGTCTTCGTCGTCCGGGTCGAACTCGAGCTCGAGCTGCAGGTTCTCGGTGAAGTCCTTGATCGGGCTGATGTCGCGGAAGGTCTCCGCGAGGCCCTGATGAAGGAACCACTCGAACGAGGCGCGCTGGATCGCGATCAGGTCGGGCAGGTCGAGGGGCTCGGTGAGGTTGGCGAACGAATACCGCTCACGGGCAGCACTAAGCGAGGGCAATGACAGCTCCCTGGGAGAAGTGGAGGTCGGGTGCCTGGGCGCGCCGGGACGCCGCGAAGGAACGGCGAAGCAAAGGGGGACGCACGGCAACCGGTGATCGTAGCGACCGGAGCGTACAGAATCAACCCGAAAGCCCTATCGGCAGTCAGGTACGAGGAGGGTAGGGCCAGGAGCGCAGGTCGTCAAGCACCGGCGAGGGTGCAGTCGACGCGACCCGCGCCCCTGGGAACAGCCCCGACTACTTGAGCTCGACGGTGGCGCCGGCCTCTTCGAGCTGCGCCTTCGCCTTGGCGGCGTCTTCCTTCGACACCTTCTCGAGCACGGTCTTGGGCGCGCCGTCGACCAGGTCCTTGGCCTCCTTGAGACCGAGGTTGGTGAGCGCGCGCACCTCCTTGATGACCTGGATCTTCTTCTCGCCGGCCATCGTGAGGACGACGTCGAACTCGTCCTGCTCCTCGGCCTCTTCGCTGCCGCCGCCACCGCCACCGGCGGGCGCGGCCGCAGCGACCGCGACGGGCGCGGCAGCCGTGACGTTGAAGCGCTCCTCGAAGTCCTTCAGCAGCTGCGAGAGCTCGAGGACGGTCATGTTCGAGATGGCGTCGAGGATGTCTTCCTTGGTGGCCATGCCTTACTCCGTTTCTTGTGTTGCCGTGTCTTCAGCGGCGGTGGTTGCTTCGGGTGCGGTCTCTTCAGCAGCGGCCGGTGCTTCGGCCGCCTCGGGTGCGAGCTCGGGTGCGGGATCCTCCGCGGCGGGGGCCTCGGGCTCGTCGACCGCTTCGGCAGGAGCACCGCTGTCCTCATCAGCGGCTACGCCGCTGTCCTCATCAGCGGCTACGCCGTGCCTCATCGCGGCTACGCCGCCTTGCTGGTCGATGAGGGCCTTGAGGCCGTAGGCGAAGTTGCGGGGCAGCGCCGCCAGCAGGCTGGCGAACTGTGCGATCGGCGCCTGCAGGGCACCCGCGAGCTGAGCGAGGATCACCTCGCGGCTCGGCAGGTCGGCGAGCGCGGTGACCTCGTTCGCGGTGAGCACGCGCTGGCCGAGCAGGCCGCCCTTCACGACGAGCGCAGGGTTGCCGCGGGCGTAGTCGCGGAGCGCCTTGGCCACCGCGGCGGCGTCGCCGTCGACGAACGCGATAGCGGTCGGGCCCGTGAGCATCTCGTCGAGCGTGTCGATGCCCGCGCTGTGCGCACCGAGGCGAGCCAACGTGTTCTTGTAGATCTTGTAGTCGCCGCCCGCGGCCCGCAGCGCTCGGCGCAGCTCGGCCATCGCCGCGACGTTGAGGCCGCGGTATTCGGTCAGCAGTGCCGCGTCGGCCCGGCCCAGCCGTTCCTTCACCTCGGTGACGACGGCCACCTTCTCGGGTCTCGGGTCTTCCATGCGCACCTCCTCCAGAAAGCAAATGGGCGCTCGCGCATGCGCGAACGCCCCGAAGAGACTTGGAGGAGTTCGCCTCGTCCGGCGGGCACGCTGGCCCATTCAGCTGGGAAGCACCGGATGTCTGCGGCGAGCAGAGATCAGTTGTGGTTCGCCAGTCTATGGGGCCCGGGCGCCCGTCCTCCACTCGGGATTGATGAGCAGAGGTGCGCATGCGGTCCCCCAATCATCAATCCCGGCCGTGGGCCGCATCGCGTTTGGCCTGCTCGCGCGCGATCCAGGCCTGCACGGGTGGGAGGAGCGTCCCGAGGCCCGCGAGTCCAGCGACGATCAGACCGATCCCCACGGACTGCAACCCGTCGATCGGGTTGCCGAGGAGCAGCACGATCCCGGCGGCAAGGAGGCCACAGCCACTGAGGGCGAGCATGACCCGTCCGGCGACGTTCCCGGTGACGGCACCGGCCGCCTGCGACGCGCGGCCCATCGTCTTGTCGAGCGCGCGCTCGGCCCACGCGAACTCGGTCGCGAGGATCGCGAGGCCGACGATGATCACCACGACGCCCGGCCCGGGGAGCGCGAGCATCGCGACCCCCGCACCGAGCACGATGAACCCGAGCGCGGCGACGAGCATCCGCTTCGCGTTGCGACCCACCCAAGCCAGGACGATGACCGGCCCACGCAGGCCGAATCGATTCCAGAACGGTGGCGGAGCGACCGCGGCCAGCTCGTCGTCGCTGACCTCGGGCGCGGCCTTCTCGCTCAGTGAGCGGCCTTGGCGTCCTCGGGTCGGGCGTGGGCAGCGTCGATCTTGATGCCCGGACCCATCGTGGACGACACGGCGATGTGCCTCAGGTACTTGCCCTTCGCCGAGGCGGGCTTGGCCCGCTGCAGCTCGTCGAGCACGGCGCCGTAGTTCGTGAGCAGGTCCTCGATCGGGAAGCTCGCCTTGCCGAGCGGCACGTGCACGTTGCCGTGACGGTCGGTGCGGTACTCGACCTTGCCGCCCTTGAACTCGCCGACCGCCTTGCCCACCTCGGTGGTGACGGTGCCGGTCTTGGGGTTCGGCATCAGGCCACGAGGACCGAGCACGCGGCCGAGACGACCGACCATCGGCATCAGGTCGGGCGTCGCGATCGCGACGTCGAAGTCGAGCATCCCTTTCTCGACCTCACCCGCGAGGTCGTCGGCCCCGACGAAGTCGGCACCCGCGGCACGGGCCTCGGCCGCGGCCTCGCCCGCGGCGAACACCGCGACGCGGACATCCCTGCCAGTGCCCGACGGAAGCGCGACGGTGCCGCGCACGATCTGGTCGGCCTTGCGAGGATCGACGCCGAGGCGCACGGCGAGCTCGATCGTCTCGTCGAACTTCGCCGACGACAGATCCTTCGCGAGCTCGACTGCCTCGTTCGGTGGATAGAACTGCTCACGGTCGAACCGCTTCGCAGCGTCTTCGTAGCGCTTTCCCTTCGCCATGATGGCTCCCTCTGGGGTCGTGGCCGCCGGGTGAGGTGGTCCCGGTCGTGCCTGGTGGGTGTTCTCGGTGTGTCGGTGCTAGCTGACCGTGATGCCCATCGAACGGGCCGTGCCGATCACTTGCAGACGCGCTGCCTCGAGGTCGTTCGCGTTGAGGTCAGGCATCTTCACCTTGGCGATCTCGGTGACCTGCGCGTCGGTGACGGTGCCGGCGCCCTCGCGACCCGGCAGCTTCGACCCCTTCTCGAGCCCGGCGGCTGCACGCAGCAGCACCGGCGTCGGCGGGGTCTTGAGCACGAACGTGAACGAGCGATCCTCGAACACGGTGATCTCGACCGGCACGACAGTGCCGGTCTGCGCCTCGGTGGCCGCGTTGTAGGCCTTGCAGAAATCCATGATCGCGACGCCGTGGGGACCGAGCGCGGTGCCGACGGGCGGTGCGGGCGTGGCCTTGCCGGCCTGGATCTGGATCTTGACGACGGCCGCGACCTTCTTCTTGGCCATGACGGGGTGTGCTCCTTCTACGTCTTTGCTCTTCGGCTTCTTCGAGTTACAGCTTGGCGACCTGGCTGAAGTCCATCTCGACGAGCGTCTCGCGCCCGAAGATGTTCACCAGCACCTTGAGCTTCAGCTGGTCTGCGTTGATCTCGGCGATCTGGCCGGAGAAGTCCGCGAACGGACCTTCCTTCACGCGCACCGACTCGCCCACCTCGTATTCGAGACGGGGCTTCGAGCGCTTGGCGGGCTCGTCCCCCTCGATCTTCACCTGCAGGAACGACTCGACATCGCGGCGTGGCAGCGGCGACGGCTTCGCGCCCTGGCCCACGAACCCTGTGACACCCGGCGTGTTGCGGATGACGTACCAGGAGTCGTCGTCCATGTCGCAGCGGACGAGCAGGTAGCCGGGGAACACCTTCTTCTGGACGACGACCTTGCGGCCGTTCTTGAACTCGACGACGTCTTCCATCGGGATGACGACCTCGAAGATCTTGTCCTCGGCGTTCATCGACTGTGTGCGGGCTTCGAGGTTCTGCTTGACCTTCTTCTCGTAGCCGGACTGCGTGTGCACGACGTACCAGTGGCCCGGACGGTCGTATGGGCTCTCCGGTCGAGGCGCGTCTTCGCCGTCCTCGTCCTCGCCGGTCTCCGCGTCGAGCAGCTCGTCGTCGACGAGCACGGCGCCGGGATCGGCGTCGAGCGCGGGCGCCTCGGCCTCGGGTTCGGTGGTGAAGTAGCTCTCGCTCATGCCGCGTTGTACAGGTGGAGGATCACCGAGCCGAAGAGCCAGTCGAGCCCCGCGATGAACGCGGTGAGCAGCACGACGGCAATGAGCACGATGATCGAGTAGTTGACGACTTCGGACTTGGTCGGCCACGCGACCTTGCGGAGCTCACCCCGGACCTCGCGGAGGAACTGCCCCGGAGAGGTGCGCTCCTGCTTCGGAGGACGAGGGGCGGGAGCGGCGCGCTTCTCGCGCACGGGCGCGCCATCAGGGCCGAGCTGGCCTTGGCGCTGCATCATGCGCTTGGTTTCGCGGTTCATTGCCATGGCGGCACCTTGGGGGAGGCCGGGTAGAGCAGGGCAGGAGGGACTCGAACCCCCGACCACCGGTTTTGGAGACCGGAGCTCTTCCAGCTGAGCTACTGCCCTCGGTCAGGTCGGGACGGCCAATCGTAGCAGGGGGACCCCCCGGATCGGCCAGGCAGTCAGCCCGCGAGACGGCGCCTCGACGTGCGAAGCACCAGGACGCTGGCCGCTCCCGCCGCGGTCACCGCTGCCATGCCCCCGAGCACCGCGGCCCGTCGGAGCGCCCGGCCGGCGCTCGACCCAGCGTTGGCCTCGTCGAGCGCGGCGAGCACCTCTTCGACCCAGTCGGCCGGTGCGGAGATACGCCGGTCGGCCAGCTGGCGGAGGCCCCGGTGCAGCCGGCGGTGCTGCGCGAGGTCGGCCTGGCACCGCAGGCAGTGCTCGACGTGAGACCGTGCGGCCCGGCCCGAGACCGGTTGTCCCTCGGCGGCCTCGGCGAGCATCTCGGCCAGCGCGTCACACCGCATGTGCCGACCCTCCGTCGACCGTGCTGGCGTCCCGACGGGTGAACACCTGCTCGCGCAGCAGGCGACGGGCCCGGTGCAGACGCACCTTGGCGGCCGTCGTGGAGATGCCGAGCTCGGCGGCGATCGCCTCATGGGGAAGGTCGTAGACGTCACGGAGCACGACGACCGCCCGGAGCCGTGGCGGAAGCTGCGCGAGGGCGGCTTCGAGCTGGTCGCGAGTCGCCACCGCGTCAGCACGAGCCTGCGGGTCGACCTCGGGCCGGGTGTCGACCAAGGGCGTGTCGACGTCGAGCGGGTCGTGCTGGTGGCGCCGCCGGCGCGTGACGTGCGTCGAGGCGCAGTTCGCCGTGATGCGGTACAGCCACGTCGAGAACTGTGCGTCGCCCCGGAACTGGCGCACGCCTCGATAGGCCCGGAGGTAAGCCTCCTGCACCACGTCGCGAGCGTCCTCCTCGTTGCCGGTCAGCCGGTAGGCGAGCGTGTACGTGTCGGCGTACGTCACTCGGACGAGCTCGTCGAAGGCCGATCGGCTGCCGTCGCGTGCGTCAGCAACCAGCTGGGAGACCTCTGACGAATACGTCACCGGTTGTGACCCTTTGACCTCGGGGTGGGTTACTTGAGGATCTTGACGACGCGGCCGGAGCCGACGGTGCGGCCGCCTTCGCGGATGGAGAACAACAGGCCGTCGTCCATCGCGATGGGCTTGCCGAGCTCGACGGTCATGAGCGTGTTGTCGCCCGGCATCACCATCTCGGTCCCCTCGGGCAGGGTGATCGACCCGGTCACGTCGGTGGTCCGGAAGTAGAACTGGGGCCGGTAGTTGTTGAAGAACGGCTTGTGGCGGCCGCCCTCGTCCTTGCCCAACACATACACCTGAGCCTCGAAGTTGGTGTGCGGCGTGATCGACCCCGGCTTGCACAACACCTGACCCCGCTCCACCTCCTCCTTCTTCGTTCCCCGCAACAACGCACCGATGTTGTCGCCCGCGTGGCCCTCATCCAAGATCTTGCGGAACATCTCCACACCCGTGCACACCGTCTTGGTCGTCGGGCGCAACCCCACGATCTCGACCTCGTCGCCCGTGTGGACCATCCCCTGCTCCACCTTGCCCGTCACCACCGTCCCACGACCCGTGATCGTGAACACATCCTCGATCGGCATCAAGAACGGCTTGTCCAGATCACGCTCAGGCTCGGGGATGTACGAATCGACCGCGTCCATCAGCTCCACGATCTTGGCCTGCCACTCCGGATCGCCCTCCAACGCCTTCAACGCCGACACCCGCACCACCGGAAGATCATCACCAGGAAACCCATAAGACGTCAGCAGCTCACGCACCTCGAGCTCCACCAGCTCCAACAGCTCCTCATCATCCACCGCGTCGGCCTTGTTCAACGCCACCACGATGTACGGCACCCCCACCTGACGAGCCAACAGCACATGCTCACGCGTCTGAGGCATCGGACCATCCGTCGCCGCCACCACCAGAATCGCCCCATCCACCTGCGCCGCACCCGTGATCATGTTCTTGATGTAATCCGCATGACCCGGCATGTCGACATGCGCGTAATGCCGCTTATCCGTCTCGTACTCCACATGCGCGATCGAGATCGTGATCCCCCGCGCCTTCTCCTCCGGCGCCTTATCAATCTGATCGAACGGCGTGAACGCCACATTCGGGTTCTTCTCCGCCAACGTCTTGGTGATCGCAGCCGTCAACGTCGTCTTCCCATGATCAATATGACCCATCGTCCCGACATTCACATGCGGCTTGTTCCGCTCGAACTTCGCCTTGCTCATCGGCGCTCACCTTTCATCCTGGTCATCCTGGTCATCATGGGTCTGAGTCATGCAGACGTGGTAGCGGCGGTCGGACTCGAACCGACGACCACTCGATTATGAGCCGAGTGCTCTGACCAACTGAGCTACGCCGCCAGGCGCTTCGGGTCGCGAGGGCCCGGAGCCCTCTGTGGGAATCGAACCCACGACACCAGCCTTACCATGGCTGTGCTCTGCCGACTGAGCTAAGAGGGCGAAGCCCCGGGCATGCCGGAGCCGGGCCCGCATCCTAGCGAGCCCAAGACCTGGGCCATTCGGCTCAACTGGGCGCACTCGCCTGCCGATTCGAACGAAGGTGAAGTGCCAGCGAGTGATCATCGAGGCGGGCGGCGGAACGTTCACGCTCGACCTCCATCCGAGGCTTTCCGTCATCGCGGGCTTGGGTCCGCCGGAACGCGAGAGCCTCATCAGCGAGATCATCGGCGCGCTCGGAGGCAGCCGCACCGGCGTGCACCTCGAGCTGCGCGACGCCACCGGCCGCCACCTCGCGGTCTTCCGGCCGAAGGGCGAGCGCCACCGCGTGATCGACGTGACGACAGCCGAGGACGTGAGCCACGAGTTCGTCGGTCCCGGCGGTCAGATCGACCTGCTGTCACGGTCGGGCCTCGACGCGAACACTGCTCGCGCCCATCTCATCCTCGGGCCGAAGGACTTCGCCACTGTCGACCCGATCGGCGAGCGCATCACCCTCCTTGCCGCGGTCGACCAACGGCAGCTGTGGGCTGCCGCCGACCGCGTCACCAGTGCAGCCGACGAGCCCGAGACGGCTCCCCTGGCCTTTGCGCATGAGCCGGCGCCGGAGTCGCCCGAGGTCGTCGACAAGGTCGAGGAGCTCCACGACGAGTTCGAGGCCGCGGTCGCGAAGGAGAGCCAGATCCACAAGCTCTGCTACCGCGTCGGAGCGACGACCGCGCTGCTCGCGGTGCCCGCTGCGCTGATCGCGCCGGTGCTGTCACTCCCCTTGCTGCTCGCGACGGGCGTGTCGATGGGAGTGTCGGTCGTCGCGCAACGTCGCATCGCAAGTGCGGAGCGAGCCGAGCAGGAAGCGCTGTCCGAGGCAGGCGCCCAGTCGTATCTCGGGTTCCACCTCGAGCGCGTCAACACGATGCTGTCGACGGTCGAGACGAAGAAGAAGGCGACCGCCGCTGCGGGCGACGGCCGGCGTGCGGGCGAGGCGTGGCACGAGCTCGCCGGCGACATCTCGCCCGAATGGGCGCTCGCACATCGCGAGGAGATCATCGCCGCCGCACTGCTGCAGCGTGGCGCGAGCCCGCTCAACGGTACGGAGGAGACGTACACCCCGGTCGAGGGAGGGCTCGCGGCGAACCTCGCGCATGCGCTCGTCACTCACCTCGCGGACGTGCGCAAGATGGGTCCGGAAGGCGAGAGCCTGCCGCTGTTGCTCGACGATCCCTTCCTCGCGCTGGATCCGTCGGTGAAGCCGGCGCTGCTCGAGCTGCTCAGCCGGTCGGCTGGGAGCCCTCAGGTCATCTTCCTCACGAACGACCCCGACGTGCTCACCTGGGCGCGACTCGAGGCCCTCACCGGCGAGATCGGCATCCTGGAAGCGGCGCCGTCCACCGAAGAGGACCCCGAATCGGTCAACTTCAGCACTCAGGCCTGATCACGACGCCACCTTCGCGGCCGAGCGGGCGAGGACGCCGAGCCCGATCATCAGCGGCAGGCCCCCGAGCAGGCCGACCGGTCCTTCCGGGGCCATGAGCACTGGCACGAGCGCGACGCACAGCAGCACGCCGGCCCACGTCGGCACCAGCCGACTGCGGATCGCGCCCACGCCCATGAGGACGATCGAGAAGAGCGCGAGCGCCTGAAGGTTGACGATCGTCTTGGTCCAGCCGAGCTCGAAGTCCTGAAGGGCGCCAACGAGGAGGACATCGAACGGGCGGTCCGCGCGCTCTCACAAGGTGAGGCGATCTTCGGCGCCAGCATCGCGAAGCGGATCATCGGATATTTCAACGCGCCTCGGGCTGCCACTCCTGTCGCCACGCCGTTCCCGACCTTGTCGGAGCGCGAGCGCGAGGTGCTCAACCTTGTCGCCGACGGCAAGACGAAACCTCGAGATCGCCCGGGCGCTGTATCTGAGCCCGAAGACCGTGCGGAACCATGTGTCGAACATCTTCACGAAGCTGCAAGTCGCGGACCGAACCCACGCGATCGCACGCGCCCGCGACGCGGGCTTGGGAACGCCGCTCCAGCCTTGGCGCGCGGCCGTTAACTTCTGTCTCCGTGCAGCTGCGCCTCGCGACACTCGACGACGCAGAGGCGATGCGCACGATCTACAACCTCGAGGTCGAGACCTCGACCGCGACGTTCGACCTCGTGACACGGTCGTTGGAGGATCAGCGCGCGTGGCTCGCCGAGCGGTCGGGTGCCCACGCCGCCGTGGTCGCCGTGAACGACGATTCGGTGCTCGGGTTTGCGTCGCTCTCGCCGTACAAGGAGCGGGCCGCCTATCGCACGACCGTCGAGGACTCGGTGTACGTGCAGCGTGACCATCACGGCCAGGGCATCGGCAAGGTCTTGCTCAGCGAAATGCTCGACGTCGCGCGCCGCCATGGCTTCCATGCGGTGATGGCGCGGATCGAAGCGACGCGGGAGCCCTCGTTGGCGTTGCACAGGTCGTGCGGCTTTCAGCTGGTCGGCATCGAACGCGAGGTCGGCCGCAAGTTCGGTCGGTGGCTCGATGTCGCGCTGATGCAGAGGTTGCTGGACGGCTGAGTCGCCCGCCCGGCCTGAACCGGCCGGTGTTCTGCGACCGGCCGCCGGGCTGGTGCGACGGCCACCACATCGTGCACTGGGCCGACGGCGGCCCCACCGACCTGGCCAACCTCGTGCTGCTCTGCAGCCACCACCACAAGGCCCTCCACGAAGGCGGCTGGACCTTGGCCCGAGCACCCGACGGCACCCTCACCTTCACCCGACCCGACGGCAGCGCTCTGCTCGCGACCCGGCTCGCGAGTTGAGGTGCCGCGGCCTCGGGCGGGTGGTGACACGATGGGAGGAGAATCAGCAAGGAGGCACAACGATGGCTGTTCAGCCGACGCCTGAGGATCAGTTCTCGTTCGGGTTGTGGACGATCGGGTGGCAAGCACGCGACCCGTTCGGCGACGCGACCCGCCCACCCCTCGATCCGGTCGAGTCGGTGCACAGGCTGGCCGAGCTCGGGGCCTACGGCGTGAGCTTTCATGACGATGACCTCGTGCCGTTCGGCTCGCCCGACGGCGAGCGCGAGCGGTTGATCAAGCGCTTCCGGGCCGCGCTCGAAGAGACCGGGATGGTCGTGCCGATGGTGACGACCAACCTCTTCTTCCATCCGGTGTTCAAGGACGGCGCGTTCACGAGCAATGACCGCTCGGTGCGCAGGTATGCGCTGCGCAAGGTCATGCGGAACCTCGACCTCGCCGCCGAGCTCGGTGCGCAGACCTATGTGTTCTGGGGCGGGCGCGAAGGGTCAGAGACCGACGCCGCCAAGGATGTGCGCGCCGCGCTCGACCGCTACCGCGAGGGGCTCGACACGCTCGCGCAGTACGTCATCGATCGGGGCTATCAGATTCGGTTCGCGCTCGAGCCGAAGCCGAACGAGCCACGCGGCGACATCTTGCTGCCGACCATCGGGCACGCGCTCGGCTTCATCACGACGCTGGAGCACTCCGACATGGTCGGGCTCAACCCCGAGGTCGGGCACGAGCAGATGGCCGGACTCAACTTCGTGCACGGCATCGCGCAGGCGCTGTGGCAGGGGAAGCTCTTCCACATCGACCTGAACGGGCAGCGGGGGGTGAAGTACGACCAGGATCTCGTGTTCGGCCACGGCGACCTCATGAGCGCGTTCTTCCTCGTCGACCTGCTCGAGTTCGGTGGCGTCAACGGCGGCCGCGCCTACGACGGGCCGCGCCACTTCGACTACAAGCCGCTGCGCACCGAGGACATCTCGGGGGTGTGGGTCTCCGCCGCCGCGAACATGCGCACCTACCTGTTGCTGAAGGAGCGTGCCGCGTCGTGGCGTGCCGATCCCGAGGTGCAGGAGGCACTCGATGCGAGCAAGGTGCCCGAGCTCGCGCAGCCGACCCTCGCTCACGGTGAGTCGGTCAGCGACCTGCTGGCTGATCGCAGCGCGTTCGAGGACTTCCAGCCCGACCCCGTCGGTGAGCGTGGGTATGGCTTCGTGCGGCTCAGCCAGCTCGCCCTCGAGCACTTGCTCGGCGCGCGCTGAGCGTGGTGGGCCGGGAAGGATTTGAACCTCCGTAGGCTTGCGCCGGCAGGTTTACAGCCTGCTCCCTTTGGCCACTCGGGCACCGACCCCTGAGGCGGGACACCCTAGCGAAATGAGGATTGACGACCATGCCGACCTTTGACGTCGTCTCCGAGGTCGACAAGCAAGAGGTGCGCAACGCGCTCGACCAGGCCGAGCGAGAGCTGACCACCCGCTACGACTTCAAGGGGACGGGCTCGTCCATCGAGGCCCACGACCTCGAGCTCACGATGCGCTCCTCCACCGAGGACCGCCTCCGTGCAGTGCGCCAGGTGCTCGAGGAGAAGCTCGTGAAGCGCGGGGTCTCGTTGAAGGCCCTCGAGTACGGCAAGCTCGAGGAGGCAGCCGGAGGCACGGTGCGCCAGACGGCCAAGCTCAATGCGGGGATCTCCTCCGACAAGGCGCGCGAGCTCAACAAGTTCATCAAGGATCTGGGGCTCAAGGGTGTCCAGAGCCAGGCCCAGGGTGACCAGCTGCGCGTCAGCGGCAAGAAGCGCGACGACCTGCAAGAGGTGATCGCGAAGCTGCGCGAAGGCGACTTCGGCGTTCCCCTCCAGTTCACGAACTTCCGCGACTGACTCAGTCCTCTTGCGGCGCCTCCGCGGCGCGCGTGCGGATCTCGTCGACCACCGTCGCGTCAGCGAGCGTCGTGGTGTCTCCGAGGTCGCGGCCTTCCGCGACGTCTTGCAGGAGGCGACGCATGATCTTTCCGCTTCGAGTCTTGGGCAGGTCGGGTGTGAAGATCACCGTCTTTGGCCGCGCGATCGCGCCGATGTGCTGCGCGACGTGGCGGCGCAGCTCCTCGCCGTGCGCAATGCTCGCCTCTTCCCCGCCCCGAAGGGTGACGAACGCGATGATCGCCTGACCGGTGACATCGTCCTTCGCTCCGACGACGGCGGCCTCGGCCACGGTGGGGTGCGACACGAGTGACGACTCGACCTCGGTCGTCGAGATGCGATGGCCACTCACGTTCATGACGTCGTCGACGCGCCCGAGCAGCCAGAAGTAGCCCTCGTCGTCGATCTTCGCGCCGTCACCCGCGAAGTAGCGACCCTCGAAGCGGCTCCAGTAGGTGTTCTTGTAGCGCTCCGGATCGCCGTAGATGCCGCGCAGCATCGACGGCCAGGGGCGCGTGAGCGTGAGGTAGCCACCACCGCGATCGACGCGCTTGCCGTGGTCGTCGACGACCTCGGCACCGATGCCCGGCAAGGGGAACGTCGCCGAGCCGGGCTTCAACGTGGTGGCGCCGGGCAGCGGGCTGATCATGATGCCGCCGGTCTCGGTCTGCCACCACGTGTCGACGACCGGGCAACGGCCGCCGCCGATGTGCTGCCAGTACCACATCCACGCTTCCGGGTTGATGGGCTCGCCTACCGATCCGAGGAGCCGCAACGACGAGAGGTCGTGCTTCTCGGGCTCGACCGCGCCCCACTTCATGAAGGTGCGGATCGCGGTGGGCGCGGTGTACAGGATCGTCACCTTGTAGCGCTCGATGATGTCCCACCACCGATCCTTCGCGGGATGGTCGGGAGTGCCTTCGTACATCACCGAGGTCGCGCCGTTGCAGAGCGGCCCGTAGACGATGTAGCTGTGGCCCGTCACCCAGCCGATGTCGGCCGCGCACCAATAGACGTCCTCGTCCGGATGGAGGTCGAACACGTACTTGTGCGTGAACGCGACCTGCGTGAGATAGCCGCCGGTCGTGTGCATGATGCCCTTCGGCTTCGCCGTGGTGCCCGAGGTGTAGAGCAAGTAGAGGAGATGCTCTGAGTCCATGGGCTCGGCCGGGCACTCGGCCGCCGCCTCGGCCATCAGCTCGTGGTACCAGTGGTCTCGCCCGGGCTCCATGTGCACGTCGTTCTCGGTCCGCCGGACGACCACCACGTGCTCGATCGACGGCGTGTCCGCGAGCGCGACGTCGGCGTTGGCCTTGAGGGGGACGACCTGGCCACGACGCCATCCCCCGTCCGACGTGATCAGGACCTTTGCCTGCGCGTCGTTGATGCGGTCGGACAGCGAGTCGGGAGAGAACCCACCGAACACGACGGAGTGCGGCGCGCCGATGCGCGCGCAAGCGAGCAGCGCGATCGGCAGCTCGGGGATCATCGGCATGTAGATGTTGACGCGGTCGCCCTTCTGCACGCCGAGGCCCTTCAGCGCGTTCGCGAAGCGCTGCACCTCGGCGCACAGGTCGGCGTAGGTGATCGTCCGGGTGTCGCCGGGCTCGCCTTCCCAGTGGAACGCGACCTTGTCGCCTCGGCCGGCCTCGACGTGACGGTCGAGACAGTTGTACGCGACGTTCAGCGACCCGCCGATGAACCACTTCGCGAACGGCAGCTGCCAATCGCAGATCGTGTCCCAGTCCGTGGCCCAGGTGAGCAGGTCGGCGGCCTGGCGGGCCCAGAAGCCCTGATAGTCGGTATCGGCTTCGTCGTAGAGGAACGTGCCGGCCGCGAGGCTGTGCTCTTTGAACCCCGCAGGCGGAGGGAATCTCCGATCCTCGACGAGGTAGTCCTCGATCGCCGGTGCGTGCTCGTCGGCCATCTGCGCGCTCCTGGTCTGGGTGGGCGCGGCGGACATTACCCGCGCTCAGGTTCGGCCCTCAGTTGGCGATACTGATATGTGTCCTCTCCGCTGTTCGGACGGCTGTCGGCGCGGCTCGAGTCCGCCCGCAACGACGACGGCGGCTTCGGACCTCGCCCCGGTCTCCCGTCCGAGCCCGAACCCACCGCGCTCGCGACGCTCGCTCTCGACGACGACGCCGGCCGCGCGTGGCTCGCCAGTCACCAACGTCCCGACGGCAGCCTCGCGCTCGTCATCGGCGACCGCGTCAACCCGCCTGAGGAATCCGTCAACGACTCCGCGACGTCGCTCGCGGCACTCGCCCTTCCTGCCGGCCCTGCCCGCGAGAAGGCGCTCGACCACATCCTCGCCCACCAAGCCGTGCAGCTCAGCGCGCTCGAGCTCGGTCGTGCCGATGGACATCAGCCTCCGCGGGTGGAGCTGGACGCCGTTCACGTTCGGGTGGATCGAGCCCACGTCGCGCAACCTTCTCGCGCTCCAGATCCTGCGTCCGTCCGCGACCGCCCAGATCACCGACGCGGTGAAGCTGCTCGCCGACCGCTCGTGCGTCGGCGGCGGATGGAACTACGGCAACCGAGAGGTCTGGGACACAGATCTCGAGCCCTACGCCCAAACGACCGCGATCGGGCTCATCGGCTTGCAGGGATCGGGAGACCCGAAGGTCGTGACCGACGGATACACCGTCCTCCGACGGCTGTGGCCGATCGAGACTGGCGGGCTCTCACTCGGGCTCTCGCTGATCGCAGTGCGCCTCGCTGCGGACGGCACCGACACCGAACGCGCCGACATCGAGGCCGCGCTCTCGTCGTCGTTCGACGCGACGGCGTTCCTCGACGACAACGTCGCGCTCGGCTGGGCGACGCTCGCAACTGGTGACAGCATCGATGTGATCAAGGTGCCGCGCTGATGGCGGTGAGCCGGCGCACGTTCCTCATCCGAGGTGCCGAGGTCGGGCTCGGCGTCGCCGCGGTCGGCCTGGTCGGTGCGCGCATCATCGACAAGCGAGACGACCAACCGACCCTCTACGACAAGGGGGCGTTCCCCGCGCCGGGCAACCCCAAGGTCGCCGTCGTGAAGGCGACGAGCTACGACGAGGGGCTGCAGGCCACGGTCAAGGGTGGGCTCGAGTCGGTCGGTGCGGACGTGAGTGGCAAGACCGTGCTGCTCAAGCCGAACCTCGTCGAGTTCGACGCGGGCACCGTGATCAACACTGATCCTCGGCTCGTGCACGCAACGGTGCTCGCGCTGCGCGACATGGGCGCGAAGTCCGTCACCGTCGGCGAAGGACCCGGCCACCGCCGCGACACCGAGTACGTGATCCGCACGTCGGGGCTGCTCGACGCCCTGAAGGACGTCGACGTCTCGTTCACCGACCTGAACACCGCCGGCGTCGTGCGCCAGGCGCTCCAGTCCTTCTACACGCCGCTTGGGTGAGATCTGGCTCCCGCAGGCCATCACGCAGGCCGACGTCGTGATCTCGATGCCGAAGATGAAGACCCATCACTGGGCGGGTGCCACGCTCTCGATGAAGAACTGCTTCGGATGCATGCCGGGCCGCGTCTACGGATGGCCGAAGAACGTGCTCCACTGGGCGGGCATCGACTCGTCGATCATCGACGTGTCGGCCGCGGTGCATCCGGACCTGCAGATCGTGGACGGCATCGTCGCGATGGAAGGCAACGGCCCGATCCAGGGCACGCCGAAGGACATGGGCGTGCTCGTGTTCGGCACCGACATGGTCGCCACCGACGCGACGGCGGCGCGGCTGATGGGGTTCGATCCCGAGCGGATCCCGTACCTCAACGAGGCGGGCACGTTCCTCGGGCAGGTGCACCTCGAGGAGATCGACCAAGTCGGCGAAGATCCCGAGGCCCTCGCGCAGGACTTCGAGGTGCTGCCGACCTTCGACGAACTACAAGGTCGGCGCGGCGCCTGCGTCGGGAGGCACCGGCGGCGCTCAGGCCTGAGCCCAGATCACGGACGAGTTGGGTTCAGAAACGGACGAGTTGGGTTCAGAACGGGCTCAGCCCCATCCGGTTGCGCACCGACACCATCTCACCGAGATGGTTCAGGCCATGACCGATGTCTTCCCACGACACGAAGAACGACGCCGGCTTGCCATCCCACATGCGGAAGAGCCACGGCGCCGCTTCCTCCGCGACACCCGCGAGCTCGTCGAGCCGCTTCGCTGCGTCGGGCACCGCGTCGAGAGACTCGACATCGAGCCGCTCGAGGATCACTCGACAGCGCCCAGTCACCGCGTCCGCGTAGGCGTCGAGGTGCTCGAGGTCGAGCGCGTCGGTGAGTTCGAGCACCTCGGTCTCGCCGAGGCCGTGGTCGGCGGGCACGCCGGTGAGCCCGAGCCGCGCCGCCCACTCGACGCGAAGCGGCGCGCGTCCGTCGATCACTGAGGACAGGGCGACGTCTTGATGCGAGGCCACGTGGAACACGAGGTACGCGATCGAGCTGCCGCCGTTGCCGGGCCGCTCCTTCCACCGCTCGACGGGGACGATGTCGCGGACGCTCTGCACGAACCGTGTGCGCACGCCGTCGTGCTCGGTGACGATCCACTGGCGCAGGTCCATGGCGTGGACGCTACCGACGTCAGCCGAAGCCCGGGTGGTAGTGGTGGCGCAGGGGGTCGACGAGGTCGGGCGACGTCGCCATGAAGATGTCTTGCTCGGCGATGACGAAGCCGGCGTCGAGCAGCGACCGCAGCACTGGGTTCGGGCCGGGGATGCCGGTGAAGAGCCGGTCGGCGCCTTGCGCTCCGGCGTACGCGAGAGCGGCGCGCATCGCATCAGCCGAGTCGTACCCGGGTAGGACAGCGAGCGTCAACAGGATCCACCGGTTCGGCGCCCATGGCTGGGGAGGCTCGAGGTAGGTGAAGCCAATCGCGCGTCCGGCAGCCACGATGCGGAGCGGTTGGGCGCGGCACCCGACCTCGTAGTACTCGTGGTCGGTCGCGCGGTTGAAGCCGGTGGCCGCACGATCGATGTCGACGAGCTCGACGCGCGTCGCGGACTCGACGGTGACCGCGGTGGGCGGGGTGACGCGGCGCGGGTCACCGGACACGAAGTGGTACGGCCAGAGCGGGTGCATGCCCGCTCGCACGTAGAGCGGCAAGGCACGAGCGTCGGAGGAGGCCGACGTCGTCATGACCGTCTTGCCGTCGAGCATCTCGCGCAGCAGCGCCTTGCCGACGCCGTGGCCCTGGTGCCCGGGATCGACGAAGAGATCGGCGAGGCGGGTGACGCCCGAGCGTTCGACGATGCCGCCGAACCCCATCGGTGCACCGTCGTCACTGAGGGCCATCACCATCCGACCGCTCTCGCGCAGGTGGCGGACGTGGTCCCACGCCAAAGGATCGAGCGGGAACGGCGAAGTGCTCTTAGGCCCGTCTTGGTCGTGATCACAGCGCCACCAGATGCGGGCGGCGATCTCGTCATCGGCCGGCGACTCAGCGTCGTAGAGCTTCATCGGACCCACTCTGCAACGGAGAACCCGCCGAGACCATCGATATCGGTGAGCGCCTCCGCCTCACGTATCCGACTGCGACCGCGCAACGCTTCGAGGCCCCCTTGGGCCGCGCCCCGCTCCCAGGCGGTTCGGCCTTCGTCCACCAGCGCGTCGACACCATGCGCTGCGAGGAACGACTTCTGGTCGCGCACCTCGGACGGCGGACGCACCGCGGCGAGCTGATCGAGCGCGACCTCACACGTGATGTCTTGCTCCCCGAGCTCACTGGTCGGCGAACCACCCCGATCGTGGCCGTGATAGGTGCGCAGCCAGTCTGTCGAGGGCCGAGCCGCCATCTGCACGGTCGTGGTCATGTAGTCGAAGACGACGACCCGCGGGGCGAGCTCGAGCACCTCGCGCAGCCAGCCTGCCGCGCCTTCTTGCCAGGCGACACGGGATCCCGGGGAGGCGTCGATGTCGGCAAGCGCGGGCGGCAGCTCGATCGGCAGCAGGAGCTCCTCGAAGTCCGACCCGACGCCGACCTCCGCCCATCCGTCGGCCGTCCGCTCGAGCAACCGCACGGGAAAGTTGTCGAGCAGCTCGTTCGCGAGCACGACGTGCGCGCCGGTCGGCGGAAGCGATTCGAGGCTCACGACCAGCGGGCCGTCCGGCAACAGACGCGCCGGCTGCTCGTCTTCGTCGTCGAGCTCGTACGCGGCCGCGAACGCGTGGATAGGGAGCACGACCGGAAGCCCTCGGTCGTGCTCGGCACGCAGAGCCTCAGATCGCTCGACGAGCACGTAGCGCAACGCAGCCGCGCACTCGGGCGCGGCGGCGAGCACCGCGCGAGCGAGCGTGCCGACGCCCGCGCCAGCGTCGACGACGACGTAGGGCCGGGGCGAGCCGAGCTCGTACCACCACGCGTCGAGCGCCCGCGCGACGACCGCACCGAAGAGCGGACCGACCTCGACACTCGTGATGAAGTCGCCGCGACGGCCGGCACGACCTCCGGTCGCGTAGAAGCCCCACTCGGGGTCGTAGAGCGCGGCCTCCATGACCTCGTCGAAGCGAAGCGGGCCATGCCGGGCGATGCGAGCCCGAAGGACGTCAGCGAGCGTTGCTCAGCTCCCCGAGGCCAGCGAGGTGAGGTCGCTGAAGTGCAGCACGATCGACGGGAAGATGCCGATCAGCACCACGAGGGCAGCCGCGGCCCCGACCGTGATGAGCAGGGGGCCGGGGATGCGGAGCGGAGACACGTCGCCGTCGGGCGCCGGGTTCATCCACATCTCCTTCGACACAGCCGCGTAGTAGAAGAGCGCGATCACGGAGTTCACGACGCCGATCACGGCGAGCCCGACCGCCCAGCCTCCTCCGGCGTCGAGGAGCGATCGGAAGACGATGAACTTCGCGACCCATCCTGCGAGCGGCGGCGTGCCGGCGAGCGAGAAGAGGAAGAACGTCATCGCGACGCAGAGCCCGGGCGCGTAGGAGAAGAGCCCGGCGAACGACGAGATCTCCCCCGAGCGAGTTCTGCGGGCCACGACGATGACGACGGCGAACGCGCCGATGTTCATCACCGCGTAGATCAAGAGGTAGGTCACGACCGCGGTGAGCGCGCTCTTCGCCGCGTCCGGCCCGTCGCCGATGACGGCGAGCGGCATCAGGATGAAGCCGCCCTGCGCGATCGACGAGTAGGCGAGCATCCGGATCATGTTCGTCTGGCGCAGCGCGACGAGGTTGCCCAGGGTCATGGAAGCCGCTGCGAGCACCCAGAACACCGGTGCCCACACATCACTGCGCCCGAAGAACCCGACGAAGACGAGCTCGAGCAGCGCGACGAAGCCTGCGGCCTTCGACGCGACCGAGAGGAACGCGGCTACCGGGGTCGGCGCGCCTTCATAAGTGTCTGGAGCCCAGCTGTGGAACGGCACTGCGGACACCTTGAACGCAAAGCCGACGATCACGAACACAATCGCGAGCGTCGCGATCGGTTCGGAGGACGCCGAACCACCGATCTGCGCGCCGATGGCGGCCAGCTGCGTCGATCCCGTGACGCCGTAGAGCAGCGACATCCCGTAGAGCATCACGGCCGAGGCGAAGACGCCGAGCAGGAAGTACTTCATGCCGGCTTCGTTGCTCTTGAGGTCGCGCTTGCGCCACGCGGCAAGCATGTAGGCGGGGATGGAGAGCAGCTCGAGCGCGATGAACAGCGAGACCAGGTCGCGCGACGACGCGATCATCACCATGCCGAGGATCGAGCACAGGAGCAGCGTGTAGTACTCGCCTTCGTAGTAGTCGCCCTCGTCGATGTAGTTCGTCGAGATGAGTACGACCGCGTAGCCGGTGACGATGAACAGCCCGCTCACGACGAGCGAGAAGTTGTCGACGACGAACGCGCCGCCGAACATCGACCGGTCGGTGCCGTCGACGGCGAGGGTGAGCACCGGCACGAGCGACGCGAGCAAGCCGATGCCGGCGATCGACGATGTCGCCCACTTCTGACGCTCGTCGAGCAGCAGGTCGACGAGCAGCAGCACGACGATCGCGCCGGCGAGGACGATCAGCGGCGCGAGCGCGTGATAGTCGATGTTGGGCTGCTGCCAGCCGCTGCCGGCCTGGGCGAGGACGTGCACCGATCAGCCCCCGAGCGCGCGGAGCGCGGTGCCGACCGCGTCGTCGGTCATGCCGAAGATGAGGTTGGGGAAGATGCCGAGCGCGAGGATGCCGATGAGGAGCGGCGTCCACGCGATCCACTCGGGGATCGTGACGTCGTGTGCGGGCTCGTGCGCGAACGTCGGGCTCACGTCGCCGAACGAGGCGCGCTGGTACAGCCAGAGCAGATAGGCAGCGGCGAGCACGGTGCCGATCGCGGCGATGACCATGTAGGTGCGGAAGACGCCTTCGGACAACCCGGCGGCCGGGCTGTACGAGGCGAGGATCGAGGGAAACTCTCCCCAGAACCCGGCGAGGCCGGGCAACCCGAGCGAGGCCATCGCGCAGAAGCCGAGGATCCAGCCGAAGCGCGGGATGCGCTGCAGCAAGCCGCCCATCTGGCGGATCTCGAGGGTGTGGTAGCGCTCCTTCACCGAGCCGGCGAGGAAGAAGAGCATCCCGGTGATGAGGCCGTGGGCGACCATCCCGAACACTGCGGCGTTGAGTCCGAAGCTCGTGAGCGTCGCGATGCCGAGCATCACGAAGCCCATGTGGGCGACCGACGAGAACGCGATCAGCCGTTTCATGTCGGTCTGCGCCAGGCAGCACAGGGAGCCGTAGATGATGCCTATGACCGCGAGGAGCCCGATCCACGGCGCCCATGAGATCGCGGCATTGGGGAGGATCGGGATCGCGATGCGGATGAACCCGTACGTGCCGAGCTTCAGGAGCACCGCGGCCAGGATCACCGAGCCGACGGTCGGGGCTTGAGTGTGCGCGTCGGGCAGCCAGGTGTGGAACGGGAACATCGGCACCTTGATCGCGAAGCCGATGAAGAGGCCGGCGAAAATCACGAGCTGGGTGCTGTGCGTGATGCCCGAGGTGTGCGCGGCGATGTACTCCATCGAGAAGCTCTGGGCGCCGGTCTTGAAGAACAGCGCCAGGAAGCTCAGCAACATGAGCGCCGAGCCGAACAGCGTGAAGAGGAAGAACTTGATCGCCGCGTACTGACGTTGCTCGCCACCCCAGACGCCGATCATGAAGTACATCGGCAGCAGCACGACCTCGAAGAACACGAAGAAGAGGATGAGGTCCTGCGCGACGAACGTGCCGTTCATGCCGATCTCGAGCACCAAGATCAGGATGAAGAACGCCTTGAGGTTGCCGGGCTCGGGGATGTGGTTCCACGAGTAGACGAGGCACAGCACGACGATCACCATCGACAGCAAGAGAAGCGGCAGGGAGATGCCGTCGATACCGAGGATGTACCGGCTGTGGATCACGTCGATCCAGGACTTGTCGACGACGAACTGCAGCTCGCCCGACCGGTTGTAGTCGAACGCACAGAGCAGGTAGATGCCGATGCCGAGCGACCCAAGGGCGGCGACGAGGGCGGTGACCTTGAGCGCGAGCTCCTGTTGCTTGGGGATGGCCAGCATCACGACCACGCCCACCGCGGGCAGGAACACCGCGAGGGTGAGTGCCCAGCTGTCGAAGTTCATCTGCTCTCGGCTCCTAGACGATGATCACGAGGGCCAGCGCCCCGATGGCGGCCGCGCCGAACAGAAGCGCGCCGTATTGCTGGACCTTCCCTGACTGCAACAAGCGCAGGACGCCACCCGCACCCTCCGCGGCCTCGCCGGCGCCGTTGACGCCCCGGTCGACCACGCCTTGGTCGACTTGCTTGTAGACGAAGTTGCCCACGTCTCGCGTCGTGGTGGCAGTGCGGTTCACGATCGCATCGATGACGTTCTGGTTGACCCAGTACATCGCTCGCGAGATCGGGCCGCTGATGCCGGCGACGATGATGTTCTCGTACAGATAGTCGAGGTAGTACTTGTTGACGAGGAAGGTGTAGCCCGCCCGCGCCACCTTCCGTTTCTGCGTGAGGTTCTTGAGGAAGGCGAAGTCGTTTGCCATCAGGTAGCCGACGAACGCGATCGCACAGACCACCAGCAGCATCGAGAGCGCGGCCTTGCCGTAGGCGAAGGTCGCGTGCTCGAGGTTGGGCTGCCCGGCCGTCGGCTCGAACCACTGGCCGAACTTCTCCCAGTGGAACGGCCACGCGGCCCAGTTGAGGAGCCCGGCGACGGCCGACAGCACGGCGAGGATGATGAGCGGCACGGTGAGCAGCGGCCCCGACTCGTGCGGGCCGGCGTGCGCGTGCTCTGTCACATCGGCTTCATGGGCATGCTCGACCTCGACCTCGTGGGCCGTCACGTGGCTGTCGTGCTCGAGCTCACCCTCGTGCGAGTGGCCGCCGCGGTACTCGCCGAAGAACGTGAGGTACACGCACCGGGTCATGTAGGCCGCCGTCAGGAACGCGCCCGCGAAGCCGATGACCATGAACCACACGAATCCGTGCGTGTCGGCGTTGGCGATGATCTCGTCTTTCGACCAGAAACCTGCAAACGGGAAGAAGCCGACGAGCGCGAGCGTGCCGACGATGAACGTCCAGAACGTGATCGGCATGTACTTGCGCAAGCCGCCCATGTCTTTCTTCATGTCGAACGAGTGGTGGCTGCCTGAATGGCTCACCGACCCGGCGCCGAGGAACAGCAGGGCCTTGAAGAAGGCGTGCGTGAAGATGTGGAAGACGCCGGCAGTCCAGGCGCCGACCCCGAGCGCCATGACCATGTAGCCGAGCTGGCTGACCGTGGAGTAGGCGAGCACCTTCTTGATGTCGTTCTGCACGAACGCGAGAAGCGCCGCGATGATGATCGTGATGCCGCCGATGATCGCCATCGGGTTCATGCCCCCCGAACCGATCTTGAAGCCCTCGAAGAAGACGGGGTACAGGCGAGCGACGAGGTAGACGCCCGCGACGACCATCGTCGCCGCGTGGATGAGCGCGGACACGGGGGTCGGGCCGGCCATCGCGTCGGGGAGCCACGTGTGCAGCGGGAACTGGCCGCTCTTGCCGATGACCGCGACGAAGAGCGCGATCGCCGCCATCAACAGAAGGGTGTGCGACACCTGCCCGTCGACGATCTTCGTGTTGCTCTCGATGATGCTGAACGTGCCCGTGCCGAAGAACAAGATCGACACGCCGACGAGCAAGCCGATGTCACCGGTTCGTGTGGTGAAGAACGCCTTCAGCGCCGCGCGAGCGTTCGGGTACTCCTCCCACCAGTGCCCGATCAGCATGAACGAGCACAGGCCCATGATCTCCCAGCCGAGGATCATCTGGATCGTGCTCACCGACGTGACGAGGGTGAGCATCCCGCAGGTGAAGAGGCTCAGCCCCGCGTAGTAGTAGGTGAACCGCCGGTCGCCGCGCATGTACTCGAGCGAGAAGATGTGCACGAGCAGCGAGATGATCGTGACCATCACGACCATCGCGGCGACGAGGCCGTCGACCTGCGACCCGATCGGCCATTTCACGCCGCCGATGTCGAGCCAGTTGACCGACTTGATGATCGGCGCGACGACCGGGCGATGCTCCTCGGCCAGCGGCGTGACCACGGTGCGCCCGAACGCGGAGAAGAGCCCCTCTTCCGCGCTCTTCGCGTCCTCGACCTGCTGGATCCACTGGAACGCCGTGCACACCGACAGCACGAACGACGCCCCGACCGCGGTGATGCCGATCTCGGCGCCCTTGAACGGCAGACGCTTGCCGAAAAACAGGATCAACCAGAACGAGATCGCAGGGATGAGCGGGATGAGCCACGCGTGCTGCATGAACCACATGGCTCAGCCCTTCATGGCGTCGAGCTCGCTGAGAGCGATGCTGCGCCGGTTCCGGTAGATGAGGAGCACCATCGCGAGACCGATGCCGACCTCGGCAGCGGCGACGGCGATGATGAAGAGCGCGAAGACCATGCCGTTCACGTCGCTGCCGTTGTTCAGCGAGAACGCGATGAGGTTGATGTTCACGCCGTTCAGAATCAGCTCGATCGACATCAGCACGAGCACCGCGTTCTTCCGCGCGAGCGCGCCGTAGACGCCGGTCGCGAACAGGAACGCCCCGAGCAGGAGGAACTGGTTGAGAAGCACGGCGCCTCAGTCCCGCCGGGCCAGCACGATGGCCCCGATCAGCGCGGCGGTGAGCACGACCGACAGCGCCCAGAACGGCAGCAGGTAGGTCGAGAAGATGCTGTTGCTGACTTGCTGCGTGGTGGCGACCGCCGGATCTTTGGGCAGCTCGTGCTTCCCGAATGCGTCGATCAGCACGTAGCCGAGCGTGCCGGCGAGCGCGAGCGCGACGACGAGCGCGATCGGCCATTGCCGATTGTTGAGGTCGTCGGCTCTGCCGATGCGAGCGCGCGTGAGCATCGTGCCGAACAGGAACAGCACGATGACCGCGCCGATGTAGATGAGCACCTGGGTGACGGCGACGAACTCGGCAGCGAGCAGGATGTACTGCGCCGCGGCGCCGCCGAGCACGACCACGAGCCACAGCGCTGCGTGCACGACGTTGTTCGTCGTGACGACGCGAATCGCGCCGATTGCCATGGCGGCCGCGATGATCCCGAAGGCGATGTTCTGCGCGACCACGTCTACTTCTTCTTCGCCTCTGCGCCGGCTTCGAGCGCTGGCGCTTCTGGGACCGTCTCCATCCACTCGCCGAGCCGCTCCTTGTCGTGGAGGAGGTCGGCGATGCGGGGCTCGGAGTACTCGTACTCGGGACTCCAGAAGAGCGCGTCGAACGGGCAGACCTCGACGCAGATGCCGCAGTACATGCAGAGCGCGTAGTCGATGTCGAAGCGGTCGAGCTTGCTCACCGTGCGCGGCTTGCCACCGGCACGGCGCGGCGGTGCCTTCTCCTTGTGCCCTTCGATGTAGATGCACCAGTCCGGGCAGCTGCGCGCGCACAGCATGCAGACCGTGCAGTTCTCCTCCTTGAGCGCGATGACGCCGCGCCGCGGATGGGGGGCGCTTCCTTCTCGTGCGGGTACTGCACGGTCGCCGCACCTTTAGTGACGGTCTTCGTGAGCTCTTTGAACGTGACTGAGAGCCCCTTGAGGAGCCCACCGGCCTTCGGTGCCATCAGAACGCCACCTTGAAGATCGCCGTGACCATGATGTTGAGCAATGAGATCGGGATGAGGACCTTCCAGGCGAACTGCTGCAGCTGGTCCTCACGGAACCGCGGGTAGGTGAACCGCACCCAGAAGAACACGAAGGCGATGATCATCATCTTCGTGAACAGCACGAGCGGCCCGATGAGGTTCATCGCGTTGTTGTCGATGCTGATGAACGGCACCGCCCACCCGCCGAGGAACATCGTCGCCGCGAGCGCAGCGAACGCGCCGGCTGCCGCGAATTCGCCGATGAAGAAGAGGAGGAAGCGGAACCCGCTGTACTCGGTGAGGTAGCCGGCGACGAGCTCGGACTCGGCGACCGGCATGTCGAACGGCGTCTGCGTGAGCTCGGCCTGCGCCGCGATCAGGAACACCACGAACGCGACGAACTGCGTGAGGATGTACGGGTTGCCGAGGCCGCTCCAGCCGAAGATCGACCCTTCGTTCTGCGCGACCACCATCTGCTGCAGGTTCAGCGTGCCGGCCTGGATGACGACGCCGATGACCGCGAGCACCATCGGCAGCTCGTACGCGATCAGCTGACCTGCGGCGCGCAGGCCGCCGAGGAGGGAGTACTTGTTGGCGCTGGCCCAGCCGGCCATCAAGATGCCGAGCACCGAGAGCGACGACACCGCGAGTGCGAAGAAGATGCCCGTCGAGTAGTCGCCGAACACCGCGTCGGGCCCGAACGGGATGACGAGGTAGATGAGGAACGTGCTCATCAGCACGACGACCGGCGCCGACCGGAAGATGAAGCGATCGGCGCGCTGCGGGTTCAGGTCCTCCTTCTGGAGGAACTTGCCGACCTCGGCGAAGAGCTGCATCGACCCGTACGGGCCGGCCTCCATCGGTCCGAGGCGGCTCTGCATGAAGCTGACCGCCTTGAACAGGTACAAGTAGACGATCGTGCCCGCGGGGATGAGCACCGCGAGGATCACGCCGAGGACGCGCAACAGCGACTGGCCCCAGTAGGGGATCGCGTCGGCAAGGACCCCAGAACGCATCAGGGTGTGCATCAGCGGTCGATGTCCCCCAGGATGAAGTACAGGCTCGCGAGGATCGTGATCACGTCAGGCACGTACACGCCCTTCAGCAGCCACGGGGTGATCGAGATGTTGCTGAACGAAGCCGAGCGGATCTTCACACGGAACGGGCCGAGATCGCCCTTGCTCACGACGTAGTAGCCCATCTCGCCGAGCGGGTTCTCGGTGGAGACCCACGCCTCGCCGGCGGGCACCTTGATGATGCGCGGCACCTTCGCCATGATCGAACCGCTCGGCATGCCGTCGAGCAGCTGCTCGACCATCGAGCACGCCTCACGGACCTCCTGCAGCCGCACCCAGTAGCGCGCGAACGAGTCGCCGTCGGGATGCGTCCAGACCTTCCAGTCGAGGTGCTTCCAGGCCATGGGCAAGTCGCTGTCACGGCGCAGGTCCCAGTCGACGCCGGACGCGCGGATGTTGGCGCCCGACAGGCCGTACGAGAGGCCGATGTCCTTCGGGATCACGCCGATGCCGCGGGTGCGGTTCTGGAAGATCGTGTTGCCGACGAGGAGCTCGTCCATCTCGTCACAGAACGAGCGGATCTTTCCCATGACCGACTTGCACTCGTCGATGAAGCCCTTCGGGAGATCGTCCTTCAGGCCGCCGATGCGGTCGAAGTTGGGGTGGAACCGACCGCCGGTCACGCTCTCGATGAGGTTCAGCACGTACTCGCGATCGCGGAACGCATAGAAGACCGGAGTCAGCGCGCCGAGCTGCACGCCCATGTCGCCGAGGAAGAGCGTGACGTTCGCGATGCGGCTGAGCTCGAAGAGCAGCGTGCGGATCCACTGGGCGCGAGGCGGGGCCTCGATCTCCATGAGCTGCTCGGCGGCGAGGATGAACGGCACCTCGTTGGCGAAGCTGCCGAGCCAATCGATGCGGTTGATGAGCGTCGTCACCTGAGGGAAGGTGCGGACCTCGGTGAGCTTCTCGTAGCCACGGTGCATGTAGCCCATCACCGGATCGGCCGACACGACCTGCTCGCCGTCGAGCTTGGTGATGATGCGAAGCGTGCCGTGCGTCGCGGGGTGCTGCGGCCCGATGTTGAGGGTCATGTCCTCGGTCTCGAGCTCGATGTTCACGCGCGCGTCGGCAGCCTGCGCCGCGATGTACGAGAGCTGGCGACGGTCGGCGACGGCCGTCATGACGCCGCTCCCTCTTCTGTTCCAGCGGCGTCGCCGCCCTCGCCTTCATCGTCGTCCCCGGCCGGCAGCGGCTCGACGTCGACGATGCCGGGCCACGGCTTCACCATTCGCGCGATGAGCGGGAAGTCCTTGCGCAGCGGGTGGCCCTCGAAGTCACCGGGAAGGTAGATGTGCGAGAGGTGCGGGTGCCCCACGAACTCGATGCCGAACATCTCCCATGCTTCGCGCTCGTGCCAGTTCGCGCCGGGGTAGATCGGCACCCACGACGCGACGCGCAGATCGTCGTCCGGGACGTCGGTCTTGAGCGTGACGCCGAGGTGCGACGTCGTCGAGTGCACGCGGGCGAACACCTGGAAGCGCGTCGTTCCGCCTGTGACGCCCTGGACGATCTCGGTGGAACGCTCGGGCGGAGGCTCGGTCGGATCGTCTTCGCCTCGACCCCATGGCGACGGCTTCCAGTCGAGCGCGGAGACGAACCCGAAGTAGTTGCAGCCGAGCACGTCGCGCACCGCACGCCCCGCGTCGGCCCATGCGGCGGTCTCGACCCGCACCCAGAGATCAGCGCCGGGTCGGATCACCGCGTCGACCAGCGCGTCGCCGAGCTCGATGCGAAGCGACGCGAGCATCGCCTCGCGACGTTCGTCGACGGGGGCCTCGATCTCGGTGTCTGGTGTGGACGTGTCAGCCGTTGACGACAATCGGCTCACCCTTCCAGCGCTCGGCCATGTCTTCGTTCTTGATGCGCTGCTGCAGCAGCACGATCCCCTCGAGCAACGCCTCGGGACGCGGCGGGCACCCTGGCACGTACACATCCACCGGGATGATCTGGTCGACGCCCTTCGTGACGGAGTACGAGTCCCAGTAGGGACCGCCGCAGTTCGCGCACGAGCCCATCGAGATCACATACTTCGGATCGGGCATCTGCTCCCAGAGGCGGCGGATGGCAGGCGCCATCTTGTCGGTGACCGTGCCGGAGATGACCACGAGGTCGGCCTGGCGCGGGCTCGCTGGGAGGGGGATCACGCCGAGCCGCATCACGTCATAGCGGGGTGAGCCGAATGCCGCGCCCATCTCGATGGCGCAGCACGCGAGACCCCACTGGTAGACCCACATGGAGTACGACCGGCCGAGGTTCAGCAGGTGCGTGAGCGGCTTGGGCAACCGGCCGCGGTCGACTAGGCCCACCGCAGCACCCCCTTGCGCCACGCGTAGAGCAGGCCGAGGGCCAGGATCAGGATGAAGACGAACATCTCCATCAGGCCGAACCCGCCGTACACCTCGAGCTGCGTGGCCCACGGGAAGATGAAGACCGCCTCGACGTCGAAGATGACGAAGAGCAGCGCGAACACGTAGTACCGCACCTGGCTCTGCGACCAGCTGTCGCCCACCGGGTCGACCCCACTCTCGTAGGGGATCGCCTTCTGCGGGCTCGGACGGCGCGGCCGGAGCAGGCTGCCAAGCCCGAGAAGCACCGCCACGAGACCCACGGCGGCGGCGATGAAGATGGGAACGAGGAGGTAGCCCCGAAGGAACTGGGACATCGCGGGGGGACTCTATACGCGTCCCCTCCGGGCTCCCGAAAGCCGTGACCCGCCCCTCAGCGCCCGGCGACGAGGACGGGCACGGCGTTGCGAGCGAAGTCGATCACGGCGCTCGGAGCGATGCCGACCACGATCGTGAACGCGAAGGCGACGGCGAGCCCGAGGGCAGCCGCTCCCGGCACGCCGACGGGAGGCCCGGCGGGAGCGACCTCGCCCTCCGGCTCGGAGAGGTACATGGCCACGATGAGCCGGAGATAGAGGAACGCGGCGATCACGGCCGACACCATCGCGATGACGCCGAGCGCGTAGGAATTCGAGTCGACCGCCGCTTCGATCACGTAGAACTTCGCGAAGAAGCCAGAGGTGAGCGGAACACCGGCCTGCGCGAGCAGGAACACGGTGAACGTGAAAGCGAGCGCAGGGCGCCGACGCGACAGCCCGCGGAACGTCGAGATGTCGTGGGTGCCGTCGCTGCCAGGGCCGACCAAGGCGACGATGGCGAACGAGCCGATCACCATGAACGTGTAGGCGAGCAGGTAGAAGAGCGCGGCGGCGGTGCCCTGCGAGCTCGCGGCTTGCACCCCGACGAGGATGAACCCGGCGTGGCTGATCGACGAGTACGCGAGCATCCGCTTCACATCGGTCTGGATGATCGCGAGGGCAGAGCCGACGATCATGCTGAGCACCGCGAGCACCCACACGACCGGCTTCCAGTCGTACTTGTACGCGTCGAACGCGACGACGAACACCCGCAGCAGCGCCGCGAAGGCGGCGGCCTTGGCGGCTGAGGCCATGAACCCCGTGATGGGGGTCGGGGAGCCCTGGTACACGTCGGGCACCCAGCTGTGGAACGGCACCGCAGCGACCTTGAAGCCGAGCCCGACGAGCAAGAGCGCCAGGCCGGCGAGCATGAGACCGTTCTCGAGCAGCACGTTCTTGCTCAGGAAGTCCTGGATCGCGGCGAGGTTGGTCGAGCCAGTCGCGCCGTACACGAAGGCGATGCCGTACAAGAGGAAGGCCGACGACATGCCGCCGAGGACGAAGTACTTGATCGCGGCTTCCTGGGACTCGCGTCGACGGAGGTCGCTCGCCGCGAGCACGTACAGCGCGATCGAGAGCGTCTCGAGGCCGAGGAACAGCACGATCAGGTCGTTCGCCGAGGCCATCACGATCGCGCCGGTCGCGGAGAGCAGCATCAGCACGTAGGGCTCGCAGCCGGTGATCCCGCTCCGCCTGAGCTGGGAGTCCGCGAACAGCGACCCGAGGATCAGGGCGATGCAGGTGACCACGATGAAGAACACCGAGAAGCCGTCGAGACCGAGGGCCCCGGCGATCACCGACGTCGGCCCGCTGTGCTGGACGTCGCTCCAGAGCACGCTGGCATCGAGCAGCGTCGCTGCGGCGATCGCCACCGTCGCCCACGCGTAGGTGCCGCGCGGCAGCGGCTTCGGCGCCAGCGCGGCGACGACCATGAGGAGGAGTGCGCCGCCGACCAGGATGAGCTCGGGAACGACCGCGTACCACTCGATCGGAGGCGTCTGGAACTCTCGGACCTGCGCCAGGACGTCGAGCATCTCGACGTGAAGCATCTCAGCTGCCTCCGCTCGCCTGGCTCGGCTCGCTGAAGCTCGGCACCTGGTCCTCGATGTGTGTGATCAGCTTGTCGACCGAGGGCTGGATGCGATCGAGCATCGGCTTGGGGTAGACGCCCAAGAAGACGATGAGCCCGACGAGCGGGATCATGGTCACCCACTCGCGCAGGTTCATGTCCTTCATCGACGCGTTCGCTTCGTCCGGCTCGCCGTGGAACACGCGCTGGTAGGCCCACAGCAGGTACAGCGCGGCGAGGATCACGCCGCTCACCGCGACCACCGCCCACCAGCGCGTGCCCAGGAACGAGCCGATGAGGATGAGGAACTCACCGACAAACCCGTTCAGGCCGGGCAGCCCGATCGACGACAGCATCACGAGCGTGAAGAACCCCGCCATCACGGGCGCGGCCTTCTGGAGGCCGTTGAGCTGGGCGATCTCACGCGTGTGGCGGCGCTCGTAGATCATCCCGACGAGGAGGAAGAGCGCGCCTGTCGAGATCCCGTGGTTGACCATCTGGGCGACGCCACCGGTCAAGCTCTGGGTGGTCAACGCGAACGTGCCGAGGATGATGAAGCCCAAGTGGGCGACGGATGAGTACGCGACAAGCCGTTTGAGGTCGCGTTGCATCGTCGCCACGATCGCTCCGTACGTGATGCCTATGACTCCGAGGGTGACCATCAACGGCGCGAAGTAGACGGTCGCCTCGGGGAAGAGGTAGAGCCCGTACCGGATGAAGCCGTAGGTGCCCAGCTTCAACATGACGGCGGCGAGGATCACCGAGCCCGCGGTCGGCGCGTTCGTGTGCGCATCGGGCAGCCAGGTGTGCACGGGGAAAAGCGGCACCTTGATCGCGAACGCGATAGCGAAGGCGAGGAACAGCCACCTCCCTGCCGATTGCGATATCGCAGGGTTCTCGGCGATCGCGACGACGTCGAAGGTGAAGGGGCCTCCCGCGCCGCGCTGATGCAGCACCGCCGTCGCGATGATGCCGACCAGCATGAACGCCGACCCGAACATCGTGAACAGGAAGAACTTGGTGGCGGCGTACACGCGGTCACCGTGGCCCCACTGCCCGATGATGAAGTACATCGGCACGAGCACGATCTCGAAGCAGATGAAGAAGAGGAAGAGGTCGAGCGAGAGGAACGTGCCGATGCACCCGGCCTCGAGCAGGAGCATCCACGCCGCGTAGGCCTTCTCGTTGCCGTGCGCGTCGACACCGAACAGCGCGATCGGGAACAAGACTCCGGTGAGCACGACGAGGAACAGCGAGATGCCGTCGACGCCGAGGTGCCACGAGATCCCGAACGACGGGATCCACTCGTGCATCGTGACGAACTGGAAGCCACCGCTCTTGCGGTCGAAGGCTACGAGCAGGGCGATGCTCAACGCTCCGGTGAGCGTCGCGGCGACCAGGGCGAAGACCTTGACGATCTCCGGGCGTCGGGACGGCAGCAGCGCGACGATCACGGCCGAGATCGCCGGCAGCAGCACGAGGGAGGTGAGGATCGGGAAGTCCATCAGACGCTCACCCGTGAGAAGAACCACGCGAGGAGCAGCACGGCCCCGGCCGCGATCCCGAGCGCGTAGCTGCGCACGTATCCCGACTGCAGCTTGCGAAGCTGACGGGCGCCGCCGCGCACGAGCACCCCGACGCCGTTGACCGCGCCGTCGATCACCTCGTGATCGACGACCTCGCTCGTGAAGTCGGCGCCGACCCGAGCCGGGCCTCCGAAGAAGGCGGCGTAGCCGTCGTTGATGTACCAGGCGTGCTGCAGCACCTGGGGTTCCAGGCGGTCGGCTTCGATCTTGTGCAGGAGCCACGCCTGGTAGGCGAGGAACACGCCGAGCACTGCGAGCACCGTCGCGACGATGATCAGCCCGACCTCCGCGGCGCCGCTGAGGGAGACCTCACGCCCGATCTCGCCGAACACCGGGTCGAGGAAGTCCTCGAGGAATTTCGTGCGAGCGAACGGCAGGTCGATCACGCCGATGATCGCCGACGCGATCGCGAGCAGGATCAGCGGACCTGTCATCAGCGCGGGCGACTCGTGCGGGTGCACGTGCTCGTGGCCTTCACGGCTCTCGTCCCAGCGGGCGTCGCCGAAGAACGTCATGAAGATGAGGCGGCTCATGTAGTACGCGGTGAGCACCGCCGCGACCGACATGACGACCCAGAGCAACGGGCTCTTGTCCCAGGCGTTGATGAGGACTTCGTCTTTCGACCAGAAGCCCGCGAACGGCGGGATGCCCGAGATCGCGAGCGCTCCGATGATCATCGTGATCGCCGTGATCGGCATGAGCTTGCGCAGCGCACCCATCCGGCGCATGTCCTGCTCACCGTCGAGCCCGTGGATCACCGAGCCGGCACCGAGGAACAGCAGGGCCTTGAAGCACGCGTGGGTGATCATGTGGAAGATCGCGGGCACGTAGGCCTCGCAGCCGACCGCGACCACCATGAAACCCAGCTGGCTCACAGTCGAGTACGCGAGGACGCGTTTTATGTCGTGCTGCGCGCAGGCGACCGTCGCCGCCCAGAGCGCAGTGATCGCGCCGACGACGGTGATGACGTTCAGCGCGGTGCTGGTCTCGTTGAGGATCGGCGAGAGCCGGCAGAGCAGGTACACGCCCGCCGTGACCATGGTCGCGGCGTGGATCAGGGCCGAGACGGGCGTCGGGCCCGCCATCGCGTCGGGCAGCCACACCGAGAGCGGCAGCTGGGCTGACTTGCCCGCAGCGCCGAGGAAGAACAGCAGCGCGATCGACGTCGCGGTGACCGTCGCGAGCGTGGACGCCTTGGCATCGATCCCGAGGTAGCTGACCGTCCCGAGCGCGCCGAACGTCAGGAACGTGCCGAGCATGAAGCCGAAGTCACCGATGCGGTTCGTGACGAACGCCTTCTTGCCGGCGACCGCGTTCGCCTCCTGGGTGAACCAGAACGAGATCAGGAAGTAGGAGCAGGCACCCACGCCTTCCCAGCCCACGAACGTCAGCACGAGGTTGTCGCCGAGCACCAGGATCAGCATCGAGAAGACGAACATGTTCATGTAGATGAAGAACTTCGAGAACTTCTCGTCCTTGTGCATGTACCCGATCGAGTACACGTGGATGAGCGTCGCGATGCCGGTGACGAACAGCACCATCGTGATCGAGAGCGGGTCGACGAGGAACCCGACGTCCACGCGGAGGCCGCCGACGGGAAGCCACTGGAACAGGATCTGCGTGAACTGTCGGTCGTCGCCGGGCTTCGCGAGGAGGCCCGCGAACACGACGAGCGAGACGACGAACGAGAGCCCGACGGCCGCGGACGCGAGCCAGCCCGCGACCGGCTCGCCGAGCCGTCGCCCGAACACCATGAGGAGCAGGAAGCCGGCGAGTGGGAGCGCCGGGATCAGCCAGACGAGGTCGAGCATCAGCCCCTCATCAACGAGATGTCGTCGGCCGTGGCCGAGGGCTGGCGGCGCAGGATCGCCACGATGATGCCGAGGCCGACCACGACCTCGGCGGCCGCGACGACCAGGACGAAGAACACGACGGTCTGGCCGGCGACGTCGTTGAGCTTCTGGGAGAACGCGACGAACGTGAGGTTCGCCGCGTTCAGCATGAGCTCGACGCACATGAACATGACGAGCGGGTTGCGGCGCACGAGGATGCCGATCATCCCGATCGTGAAGAGCACTGCTCCGAGGGCGAGGTACCAGGTCGACGTGGGCGTCACTGGATGACCTCGTCGTCGGATCGTGCGTCACGGCGGGCCAGCACCACTGCGCCGACGACCGCGATGACCAGCAGCGCGGACGTCAGCTCGAACGCGAACACGTAGTCCGTGAAGAGCGAGCGGGCGAGGGTGACGATGTTCGCCTCGTTGGGGTTGAGCGCGCCGTTCACCGACTTCGCTCCGGTCACTGCGCGAGCGCCGGAGAAGATCGCGGCCAGCAGGAGGCCAGCCATCGCGACACCTGCGATGACTGCGCCCGTCCGCTGACCCGGCAGGGGGTCGACGCTCAGGTCGTCGGCGCGATCGACGCCCAACAGCATGATCACGAACAGGAACAGCACGACGATCGCGCCGGCGTAGACGATCACCTGCACGGCGGCGAGGAACTGAGCATCTTGGGCGATGAAGAGCACGGCGATCCCGAAGAGCGTCATCACGAGGCTGAGGGCGCAGTGGATCGGGTTCGATCGCAGCACCACTCCGAGCGCGCCGACGAGCACGATCGTCGCGGCGACGATGAACACGGCCGCGTCCATCAGCCCTCACCATCGTCGGGAGACGGATCCTGGGCCGGCTCGGGAGCGCGGACGCCGTAACCGAGCTCTCCCGACCAGGCCACGCGGCCCTCGAAGTCCGCATCGCCCGACGGCGACGTCGCCCGCATCCACGCAGACGTGTTGAGGTCGTCTCCTTCGCGCCAGTCCTCCCACGGCAGCTGCTTGGGCTTGCCGTCGTCACCGACGAGCAGATCGTCCTTCGTGTAGATCGCATCGCTGCGATTCGTGAACGAGAACTCGAACAGCTTCGACTCGGTGATCGCCTGCGTGGGGCACGCCTCCACGCACAGGTCGCAATGGATGCAGCGCAGGTAGTTGATCTCGTAGACGTATCCGTAGCGCTCACCGGGCGAGACCGGGTCGTCGATCGGGTTGTCCGCGCCGCGCACGTAGATGCAGCGCGCGGGGCACACGCCGGCGCAGAGCTCGCATCCGATGCACTTCTCCATGCCGTCCTCATAGCGATTGAGGACATGTCGACCGTGAAGGCGCTCGGGCTTCGGGATCTTGTCCTTCGGGTACTCAGTCGTCACCCGCTTCTCGAAGAGCGTCTTGAACGTGACGGTGAAGCCCCTGAGGTAGCCCATCAGAAGGTCTCCCCAGCCTCGAGGCGGTTGCGCTTCGCCACCGCGATCGCCGCGGCGAGCAGCGCCCAGCACAGGGCCCCCACGGCGAACCCGCAGACCGCAGCGAGCCCGACGTTCCAGTTGTGATCTTGCGCGAGGCGCAGCAGCGAGATGATCAGCAGCCACCCGAACGCGAGCGGGATCAGCGCCTTCCATCCGAGGTCCATCAGCTGGTCGTAGCGAAGCCGAGGCAGGGTCGCCCGGAACCAGACGTAGACGAAGATGAAGACGAGCACCTTCAGGAAGAACCAGACCGTCGGCCAGATCCAGTCGGGGCCGAACAGCAGCGGACCCCTCGGGCCACCGAAGAAGAGGGTGACGATGATCGCCGACATCGTGACGACGTTCATGAACTCGGCGATGTAGAAGAGCGCGAACCTGATCGACGCGTACTCGGTGTTGTAGCCACCGACGATCTCCTGCTCGGCCTCGACGAGGTCGAACGGCGGACGGTTGAGCTCGGCCGTCGCCGCGATGAGGAAGACCACGAACGGCACGACGCCCGTCGCGATGAAGTTCCAGTTCACGAACCGGTCTTGGACGGTGACCATGCCGTGCGTCGAGAGCGTGTGGCTCACGAGCACCACAGTTGCCACCGCGAGGCCGAGCGCTGCCTCGTACGACACCATCTGCGCCGACGCACGCACCGAGCCGATGAGCGGGTACTTCGACCCGGACGACCAGCCGGCGAGCATCACGCCGTACACCGCGATCGACGACATCGCCAGCACGAGGAGGATGCCGATCGGCGGATCGGCGACCTGCAGGTAGGTGTCGTGGCCGAAGATGTGGACGATTCCGTCGTTGCCGTTCTGGAAGACACCGCCCAACGGCACGACGCAAAACGTGACGAACGCGGGGACCATCGCGAGCAACGGCGCGAGCCGGAACACGAACAGGTCGGCGCGCTCGGGCAGCAAGTCCTCCTTGAAGAAGAGCTTGATGCCGTCAGCCAACGTCTGCAGCACGCCCCACGGTCCGGCGACGTTCGGCCCGATGCGGTTCTGCATGTCCGCGATGAGCTTGCGCTCGAACCAGATCATCAGCATCACGCCGACCAGCAGCACCGCGAACGCGAAGACCACCTTGAACGCGACGATGAGCACGACCGCGAGGTCGACATCGCCGTTGAGGAGCGGATCGCCGCCGGCTGCGGCGAACAGGTGCGTCACGGCGTCTCGATCCGCACATCGGTGACGACCGCCGTGGCGTCGATCAGGTCAGCAGCGCGGATGCCCGGACGGTTGAAGCCGAGTGACACGACGCCGCGCGAGACGGCCGGGTCGGCGATCGCATCGATCAGGACGGTCGTGCGCGACGACGTGACCTTCACCTGTGCGCCTTGCGCGACGCCGAGGCGCTCGTGGTCGGTCGGGTTCATGCGCAGGACGACGTCGGACGCAAGGCCAGACAGAGCCGGCGAGTGGTGCAACGCGACCCCGAGGTCATAGAGCGAGCGGGACGACACCAGCCGCAGAGAGTAGGCGTCGAGGGGCGGCGGCTCCGGGGCCGACTGCGGCGCCGCGAACGAGACCATCGCGGGGCGCGAGCCCTGCTGTCCGACACCGTGGTCGCCCGCGCCGGCGACGACGCCGTCGTGCCCGGCCGTGCTGCGGATCAGGTCGAGCGAGACGCCGGCGTGCGCCGAGGAGACCTCCTCGATCTCGGCCCAGATCGCCTCGACTGACTCGAGGCCGAGGTCGCCCTCGAGCAGCACCGCGAGCTCGGCCGCGATCATCCAGTCGGCGCGGGCCGTGCCCGGCGGGGTGACCTTCTGCGAGAGGAGGCTCACCCGACCTTCGAGGTTCGTGGACGTGCCCCGCTTCTCCGCGAAGCCCGCGGCAGCGAGCACGACGGTCGCCTGCGCGAGCGACGCCGTGAGGAACGTGTCGACGCCGATCAGGCTCTCGACTGCGGACAGCGCGCGCTCGGCGAGCCTGCGATCGGGGAAGTCCGAGAGAGGGTCGGCACCCAGGAGCACCAGGCACTTGATGCGACCCTCGGCCGCGGCCCGGAGGATCGCGGTCGTGTCGAGCCCCGGCTTGGCGGGCACCGAGCCCCAGCGCGACGCGAACCACGCCCGTCCAGCGTCGAGCGCCACACGGCCCGGCAGCAGACCCGGCGCCAACCCCATGTCGATCGCGCCGCGCACGTTGCCGCGGCGCAACGCGACGAGGAATCGAGCCGTGGGGCGAGCCGCGATGGCCGCGGCGATCGCGGCCTCGGTCGGCGCGCCGGTCTCGGCGACCGACGGACGCCCCGCGAGCACGACGAGGTTCGCAGATGGCGCGAACCAATCCGCGCCGACACCCTCGGGAGGAGTGCCGCCGGCGAGGAGGGACGTCACGAGCGCGGCCTGCTCGCCCGGCCGGTAGCGCAGCGACGCCGCCGCGAGCGACGTGAGCGAGGTCGCCGTCGGTGACAGCTCGACGACGCGCAGCCGGTGCTTCTCGACGGCGTCGCGCACCCGGAGGAAGAGGACGGGCAGCTCTTCCTTCAGGTCGGGCGCGAGGACGAGCAACGTGTCGGCCGCGCACGCCTCGTCGATGGTCGCGGTCGGAAGTCCTGCCACGAGCTGCGGATCGAGCCCGTCGCCGAGCTGTGCGTCGACGTTGTCGGTGCCGATGACCGCCTTCGCGAGCTTCGCCCACGCGTACGCGTCTTCGTTGGTGAGCCGCGCCCCGCCGATCACTGCGACCGAGTCGGCTCCACCCGCGATGATCGCCTCGCGGATCGCAGTCGCCGCCCGGTCGAGCGCGTCCGGCCACGATGCCTCGACGAGGGTGTCGCCGTCGCGCAGCAGCGGTGACGCGAGGCGCTCGTCGTGCTCGATCGCCTCGAAGCCGAAGCGGCCCTTGTCGCACAGCCAGCCCCAGTTGACCGGATCGATGTCGACGCCCTGGTACCGCAGCACGCGGTCACGCGACGACTGCACCGTTACCCGGCAACCGACCGCGCACGTGGTGCAGGTCGACTCCTCCTGCTCGAGGTCCCACGGCCGGGCCTTGAAGCGGTACGGCTTCGCGGTGAGCGCACCGACCGGGCAGATCTGCACGGTGTTGCCCGAGAAGTACGACGCGAACGGCTGGTCCGGAAACGTGAGCACCTGCGTGTCGTTGCCCCGACCCGTGAAGCTGATCAGCGGGTCGCCGGCGACCTCGCTCGCGAATCGGGTGCACCGATCGCACAGGATGCAGCGCTCGCGGTCGAGGAAGACGAGGTCGCTGATCGGGATCGGCTTCTCGAAGTGGCGCTTCTCCTCGACGAAGCGGCTCTCCCCCGGCCCGTACGCCATCGTCTGGTCTTGCAGCGGGCACTCGCCCCCCTTGTCGCACACGGGGCAGTCGAGCGGGTGGTTGATCAGAAGGAACTCGAGGACGCCGTCTTGGGCCTTCTTCACCAACGGCGATGCGGTATGGACGACCATCCCTTCGGCGGCGTCGAGCATGCACGAGACCTGCAACGCCGAGCCCCGAGGGCCCTCGACCTCGACCAGGCACATGCGGCACATGCCCACCGAGGACATCCGCGGGTGGTAGCAGAAGCGCGGGATGTAGATGCCGTGGCGCTCGGCCGCGGCGATCACGAGCTCGCCGGGCTGCGCCGAGATCAGCCGACCGTCGACGGTGAGCGAGAGCCCGGTCTTGGCCTCGGACGTCGTGACCTCAGACAACCGCTGCCTCCGCTGCCGGGAGGTACTGGTCGAAGTCGGCGCGGAAGCGGCGCACGACCGAGGCGATCGGCGCCGTCGCCGACGGGCCCAGCGGGCAGATCGTCGTCTGCTTCGGTGGCCACACGAGGCCGGGGCTGATGTTGTCTGACACATCCATCAGCAGGTCGACATCAGAGCGACGACCCTCGCCCTCGATGATGCGACGGAGGATGCGCTCGAGCCACGTGGTGCCCTCGCGGCACGGCGTGCACTTGCCGCACGACTCGCGAGAAGAAGCGGACGATCCGCCAGCACGCCTGCACCACGTCGGTCGTCTCGTCCATGATCACGATCGCGCCCGAGCCCAGCATCGAGCCGGCAGCGTCGACGGTGGGCTTGCAGAGCGGGAGGTCGAGATGCTCCTCGAACAGCCACGGCGACGACGCGCCACCGGGGATGAAGGCCTTGAGCGCTCTGCCCTCGCGGATGCCTCCGCAGTAGCTCTCGACGAGGTCGCGGAACGTCGTGACGCCCATCTCGACCTCGTACACACCGGGTCGGTTCACATGCCCTGACACCGCGAACAGACGCGTGCCCGTCGACTTGCCGTTGCCCAACGCGGCGAACGCGGCGCCTCCGTTCTCGATGATCCACGGCAAGTTGCTGAGTGTCTCGACGTTGTTGACGATGGTGGGCTGCATGTAGAGGCCCTTGGTCGCCGGGAAGAACGGAGGCTTGAGCCGCGGCATGCCGCGCTCACCTTCGAGGCTCTCGATGAGCGCGGTTTCCTCGCCGACGATGTACGCGCCCGCGCCCCAGTGCAGGACGATGTCGACGGAGTAGCCCGACCCCATGATGTCCTTGCCGACGAGGCCCGCGGCATAGGCCTCGTTGAGGGCAGCTGCAATCCGCTCTTGCGCGAGCGCCATCTCGCCCCGCACGTAGAGGAACGCCTGCGCGGCGCCGACGGCGTAGCAGCAGATCAGCAAGCCCTCGATCAGCTGGTGCGGATCGCGCTCCATGAGGATGCGGTCCTTGTAGGTGCCGGGCTCGCTTTCGTCGCCGTTCACGACCACGTAGCGAGGCAGCACGTTCGGCGGGAGGAAGCCCCACTTCGTACCGGCCGGGAAGCCCGCACCACCGCGCCCGAGCAGGTTGGCGGCCTTGACCTCCTCCGTCACCGCCGCCGAGTCCATGCCGAGGGCCTTGCGCAGCGAGGTGTACCCGCCGGTGCGGCGGTAGCCGTCGAGCGTGTGGCCGTCGGCCTGCTCGAAGCGCGACGACACGATGAGCGGAGCGTTGCTGACCGTCATGCAGCGAACCTCGTGAGCCTCATGCAGCGAACCTCGTGAGCCTCATGCAGGGAACCTCTCGTCGACCTCGGCCTGCGCCGCGATGCCGGTGCCCGCCCAGCGCTCGGCCGGGATCTGCTGCCGCACCGTCGCGACGGTGCCGTGTGGCGGCACCTCGGCGACGAGCCGACCCGCACGCAAGTCGGCGACGAGCTGGTCGAGCCCGTCGTGCGTCACCTTGTAGCGGTACCGGTAGTTGACCTGCAGGCAGGGCGCCTCAGTGCACGCGGCGACGCACTGCACGTCTTCGAGCGTGATCTTGCCATCGTCGGTCGTCCCGCCCGACTTCACGCCGAGCGTCTCTTGAGCGTGCTCGAGCAGCTCTTGGCCGCCGTTCAGATGGCACGCGATGTCGGTGCAGATGTTCACCAGGTAGGTGCCCACCTCTTCGCGCTTGAACATCTCGTAGAAGCTGGCGGTGCCGAGCACTTCCGCGGGTTCGAGTCCCAGCAGCTCGCCGATGTGAGCCATCCCGTCATCGGTGAGCCAGCCGTCCTGCTCCTGCGAGAGGTGCAGGAGCGGCACGAGCGCGGAGCGCGAGCGTGGGTAGCGCGAGATGATCTGGCGCGCGAGCGCCACGTGGGCATCGGTGAGGCGGGCCATCAGCGGTCGACGTCTCCCAACACCGGGTCGACCGAAGAGATGACCGCAACCGCGTCGGCGATGAGACCGCCGCGCATCATGTGCGGGAGCGCTTGCAGGTTCACGAAGCTTGGCGCACGGAAGTGCATGCGATACGGCTTCGAGCCGCCATCGGACACGAGGTAGCAGCCCACCTCGCCGCGGGGCGACTCGATGCCGACGTACACCTCTCCCTCGGGCACCCTGAAGCCCTCGGTGAAGATCTTGAAGTGGTGGATCAAGGCCTCCATCGACTCGTCGATGCGAGCACGCGGTGGGGGCGTGACCTTCTTGTCCTGCACCCGGTAGTCGCCGTTCGGCATCTTGTCGAGGATCTGGTGCACGATCCGCATCGACTCGCGGACCTCGTTCAACCGGATCGCGTAGCGATCGAAGCAGTCGCCGTAGCTGCCGACGATCACGTCGAATTCGACTTGGTCGTACTCGAGGTACGGCATGTCGCGCCGCAGGTCCCACGCCACCCCAGTTGACCGCAGGATCGGGCCGGTCAAACCGAGCGCGATGGCCTCCTGCGCGGTGATCAGGCCGACACCTTGCGAGCGCTCACGGAAGATGGGCTGCTCGGTGAGGAGGATGTCGTACTCGTCGAGCCGCGGCGGGATCAGCTCGAGCAGTCGGAGCACATCGTCGCGCCAGCCGGGCGGGAGGTCGGCCGCAACACCGCCCGGCCGGATGTAGTTGTGGTTCATCCGCAAGCCGGTGACGGTCTCGAAGAACCGCAGCACCTCCTCGCGCTCTCGCCAGCCGTAGAGCAGCATCGACACCGCGCCGACGTCCATGCCGTTGGTGGCGAGGAAGAGCAGGTGCGACGACATCCGGTTCAGCTCGGCCATGAGCATTCGGATCCAGGTCGCACGGGGTGGGATCTCGACGCCGAGCAACTTCTCCGTCGCGAGGCTGAAGACGAGCTCGTTGAAGAAGGGCGACAAGTAGTCCATGCGTGTGACGTTGGTGCCACCCTGCAGGAACGTGAGCCCTTCGGCCGTCTTCTCCATGCCGGTGTGGAGGTAGCCGATGATCGGCTTGGTGCGCAGCACCGTCTCGCCGTCGAGCTCGAGCATGAGGCGGAGCACGCCGTGGGTGCTGGGGTGCTGCGGCCCCATGTTGATGATCATCGTCTGATCGTCGGTGGGCTCTTGGCTGCTGAGCGTGTTCGCTTCGGCCTCGGAGATGCGCAGCACGCATCCCTCCTCGCGCAGCAGCTCCTTCGCGGTGAGCGTGCTGCGGCGAGGCAGCTCTTGCGCGCCCTCGGCGGTGAGCGCGGGATCCTCGTGCACCCGCGTGCTCATCGAGGTTTCTCCGTCAGCTTGAACTGCACCGGGATGCGCCCGACGTCGTAGTCCTTGCGGAGCGGGTGGCCGATCCAGTCCTCGGGCATCAGGATCCGCGAAGGATCGGGGTGCCCCTCGAACACGACGCCGACCATGTCGAACGCTTCGCGCTCCATCGCCTCGGTGCCCGGGTAGAGATCGAACAGCGTGGGAAGCGTCGCGTCGTCGGCCGGCACCTGCACGCGCACGCGCACGCGTCGCTTCGCGGTGAGGTCGAGGAGGTTCACGACGACCTCGAACCGCTGGGGCTCGACGCCATCGGGAAGCGGACGACCGGCTTCGTGGGTGAGGTAGTCGACCGCGCAGAGGTCGATGCACATCGCATAGCCGTCGTCGGCGAGCACGCGCATGAGGTCGAGGTACTGCTCTCGGCTCGGATGAAGCACCTGCTGGCCACCCGTCGTGGTGACCGGCACTCCGTGCAGCAGCTCAGGGCCGGCGGGCGTCTCGCCGGCGGTGTCGACGTCGGTGTCGGTCATGGTGCACCAGCACCGCTGCGCACGACGATCGGCGTCGGTCGAGAGACGCCCTGGGACCCGGGGCCGGATGCCGCCTCGACGACGACGCCTGCGCCGGCGCCGGTCTCACCGCGCCGCCGCGTGATCTCGCCGTTCAGGATCAGGCCGTGCAGAGTCACGATCGCGTGGATCAGGGTCTCGGGGTTCGGCGGGCAGCCCGGCGCGTAGACGTCGACGGGCACCACCTGATCGACCCCTTGCACGATCGCGTAGTTGTTGAACATCCCACCGGTGGACGCGCACACGCCCATCGAGATGACCCACTTCGGCTCCATCATCTGGTCGTAGACCTGACGAAGCACCGGCGCCATCTTCTGGCTCACGCGCCCGGCGACGATCATGAGGTCGGCTTGGCGCGGCGAGGCGCGGAAGACCTCCATGCCGAAGCGAGCGAGGTCGTAGTGCGCGGCGCCCGTGCCCATCATCTCGATCGCGCAGCACGCAAGGCCGAACGTGGCGGGGAAGATCGAACGAGCGCGCGCCCACTTCACGAGTCCTTCGAGGGTGCCCGTGAGGAAGTTGTGGTCCATGCCTTCGAGCCCTTGGCTCACATCCCAGCCCACTACGCCGCCTCCTCCTCGCGGCCCTCGAGGCCGACACGGCGGATCGTCGACTCGGTCGTGCGATCGGTCGGAACCCCGGCGACCAAGCGCCGAGCCCGGTTCAGCGGACCCCACTCGAGGCCGCCCTTCGCGACCTCGTACACGAACGAGAGGAAGAAGATCGCACTGAAGAGCACGATCGCGAAGAAGCCGAACGTGCCGAGCTCGCGCTGGCTCACCGCGTACGGGTAGAGGAACACGATCTCGATGTCGAACATGATGAAGAGCATCGCGACGAGGTAGAAGCGCACCGGAAAGCGCTCGGGCGGCTCACGGCTCGGCACGATGCCGCACTCGTACGGGGCTTCCTTGGCCGCGTTCGGACGGCTCGGCGCCATCAGCTTCGACACCAGCCGGCTGATCACGGCGAACAGCGTCGCCAGCACCAGCATCATGAGGACCGGCAAGTACTGGGCCATTGCCGGTCAGGCCTTCTCGAGCGCTATGCCGCGACGCCGCATCGACTCCTTGTCTCGGCTGTGCAAGATCCAGGCGATGGCGAGGAAGATGGAGAGCGCGCCGAGAGTGATCAACGCCGCAGGTCTCCGCCGGTAGCCGAGATCGCGGATCATCAGGACCGAGACCACCGGCTGCGACTCGTCGGCGATCGGTGTCGGCGGTGGCTTGCCCGCCTCGGCGATCTGCGGCTTCACCGGTTGCACCTGCACGAGCGCGTAGTGGGGGTCGTGGCGGAAGCTGAAGAACCATTTCGGATACGTGCCGCCACCGATCGTGTACACGTCGGTGACGACGTAGTCGGTGGGGCTCGTGAAGACCTTCGACTGGATCGTGAGGATCGCGTCCGAGGACGCGACCGCCTGGCCGCGACTCGGGTCGTCGGTCGGGAGCTTCTCCCAGCCGTCGAGGTTCCGGGCGATCTCGTTGTTCGCGTTCGAGATGTCACCGACGATGACCTCGACCGGCTTCCAAGTCGGGTCGGCTCCCTTCAAGCCGATCCCGTAGATCCACCACATGGATCCCAGGATCGTGAGCCAGCCGAAGAGCGCGCCGAGTGCGACGAGCAGCCCCAGTCGAGCACCGAGGTTCGTCGCGAGCAGCAGGTACACCGAGCCCATCAGCACCCCGACCGCGATGAGCACGACGACGATGCCGCGGATCTCGGGCTGCCACCCGAACGCGAGCGTGAACGAAGAGGCCAGCATCGTTGCCATCACAGCCCCCGCTCGTACTTCACGACTGCCGCGATCTGGTCCTGTGAGTAGATCTGGCCGAAGCCCGGCATGCGCCCCGTGCCCTGGCCCTGCTGGCCGTAGCGCTTGCCCTGTTCGGAGCCGTCGTGCACGAAGGCGACCTGATCGGCCTCGCTCGGGAACTGACGTCCCTCGGAGCCCCCCGTCAGGTTCGGTCCCATCGCACCACCACCCGACACGAGCGGCTGGTCGTAGGACCACCCGTGCGTATGGCATCGCGCGCACGAGTAGGTGCCGCTCGACGCCTGCATGTTGAAGAGGAGCTCCCCGTCGCTCTTGCCCACGTTCGCGGGGTCGGCCTTCGCGTCGGCGAGCGCCTTCGTGACCGCGGCTTGCGCCTGCTCGGGCGTCAGCTGGATCGAGTGGAGGTACGCGATGAGGCTGTCGATCTGCTGGTCGTTCATCGGGCCACCGCCCGCCAGGCCCCACGGCGACATCGGCGAGAACGGGCGACCGTAGGTGATGATGTAGCGGACCTCGTCGTCGCTGAACTTGAGCAGCACGGTCTGCAACGCCGGCGCCTTCCAGCTCACGACCTGCACCTGGCCAGTCGCAGGGTCGGTCAGCGTGTACGCGGCGACGCCGCCGATGCCCTTCGTGCCGTGGCAGCCGGCGCAGTTGAAGCCGCCCTGCGCGGTCGGGGCGAACAGCTCTGAGCCCCACTTCACGAATTTCGCATCGAAGCCTTCGATCGCGCCCGCCTGTCGACTCGGCTCGTTCAGCCAGTACACCGGGATCGCCACCGCGGTGACTGCGAGCAGGCCGAGAGCGAGCAGCAGCACGCGGTTGAGCTTCGCCCCCTCGAGCTCTTCGTCGTCCATGTACGGCTTGCGGTTCGGGGCCAGCTCGACCTCGGAGCCCACCTCGGCCTTCGACCGGCGCATGTTGCCGAGCCAGTACGCGAGCCACCCGATCGTGATGACGATCGCGATGACGATCGCGATGTTCCGGCCGACAGGATTTGAAGCGAGGATCACTCATTCCCCCCCGGTGATGCAGTGAGGACCCTCTGCTTCCTGACCTGTCGTGTTGGTGCCGATCGGCGGGCCCTGGAACACGGTGCTCGTATCGATCGTGACGATGTCGGCGTCGACGGCGACGCCGAAGCGATCCATGCCGCGAGGCGCCGGGCCGCCCTTCTTCTCGCCGACCTGGTTGTACTGCGAGCCGTGACACGGGCACTCGAACCATTGCGAAGTGACGCACTGCGGCACGCGGCATCCGAGGTGCGGGCACTTCTGATAGAGGGCGTTGATGCCGTTCTTCATGCCGTTCAGCACGGGCTGCAGGTACACGCCCGACTTCTCGGCCTTCGGGTAAGCATCCTGCGGGTACGCCGTGATCCAGGCCCGGCCTTCGGGCAGGTAGAAGAAGCCGTCGTTCTGCTCGATCGACGCCTTGACGTCTTCTAGCTTGCCGACGGTGATCTTCGACCCGAAGCCGCCGCCGCGGCGCGGGTAGAGGAAGGCGAGCACTGCGGCGCCGAAGCCCGACAACGCGAACACCATCAACGTGACGATGCCGCGGTTGAAGAACTGCCGGCGCGTGACCGCGACCGTCTCGGCATCGGGCGGCACGTACGGGGCGACGGGCGCCTTCTCGGCGAGCATGACCGCAGTGCCTCCGCCGCGTCGCGCGTCGGCGGCGGCCTGTTCGACCTCGCGGCCGCTCGGGTCACGCGGCGGATCGGGAAGCAGCGACGGCTCGCCCTTGTCGCGCTTGCGGGTCTCGCGCGACAGCGAGCCCGTCGCGTCGCTCGCGTCACGACGGCGGGCAGCCGAGATCACCCCGATCAACGCGACGATGACGATGATCGGGATTGCGATAGCGAGAATCGTGGCAGCGCTCATCGGTGCCTCATCACAGGTCGAAGAAGATGCCCGCTCGCCACGGGAACACGAAATTGAAGCCGGGGCCGCGGAAGAAAGAGCCGAGGATCACGAGCACGGACCAGAACATGAGGAAGATCGTGAAGAGGACGATCGCGAACTTTCGATCCTCGGGCTTGTTGCTCGGATTGCGGTCGATGTAGGGCGCGAGCATCAGCACGAAGATGCCCATGCCGGGGATGGTCACGCCCGCGACCATCGGGTGGAACATCGTCAGCAGCTCCTGCAACCCGAGGAAGTACCACGGCGCCTTCGACGGGTTCGGGGTGCGGTTGATGTTGGCGAGCTGCAGCAGCGGCGCGTTGACGAACGCCGAGAAGATGAACACGAACGCGGTGCACGCGAGCGCCGCGACGAACTCGATCAGCAGCAGGTGCGGCCACACGTGCACTTTGTCGACCGGCGTCGCCTTCACATCCTGGATCGAGCCGGCCTTGACGACGGTGAGCAGCCGCTGCGTATGGCCCCCGGGCCCCGCGGCCACAGGGGGCGGTGCCGTCGCGACGGCGGTGCCCGCGGCCGCGGCGGCCACACCCGCCGGCACGGCGACCTCGGTGGGCGCGCCTTCGGACTTCGAGCGCGCGGCCTTGCTGCGCTCGAGGAGGTGGGCAGGGATGCGCGACTCTGCGCCGTCACCCGTGCCAGTCGGCGCCGGAGGCGCGTCGCCGGACGCCGCGGGCGCGGCCGGCTCTGCAGGCGCCGCCGGCTCGGCCGGCGCCTGGCCCGCGGCTGCCGCGGCCTTCGCCCTCGCCTCTTCGGCTCGTTTGCGCAGGTGTTCGGGGATCTCGGTCATGGGCTGACTGCTCTCATCAAGTCAGGGCTGCCTGCTCGCCTACAGCGGACCGGAGATGCCGCCATCCTTGCGAACCCTCCAGAAGTGGACGGCCATGAAGATGACGGTGATGAACGGGAACATCAGGACGTGGAGCGTGTACCAACGCAGCAGCGTCTCGGGACCGATCTCGACGCCACCTAAGAGCACGAACCGGATCTGATCGCCGAACACCGGCGAGTAGCCGATCATGTTCGTGCCCACCGTGACCGCCCACAGAGAGAGCTGGTCCCACGGGAGCAGGTAACCGGTGAACGACAGGAGAAGGGTGAGCGTGAGCAGGATCACGCCGATCACCCAGTTGAACTCTCGGGGCGGCTTGTAGGCCCCGTGGTAGAAGACCCGCGCCATGTGCAGGAACACCGACAGCACCATGAGGTGCGCGGCCCATCGATGCATGTTGCGCACCATGAGCCCGAACGTCACCGACGTCTGCAACGCGTAGATGTCGTTCCAGGCCTGCGCGGTCGTCGGCCGGTAGAAGAACATCAGGAAGATGCCCGTGACCGTCAGCAGGATGAAGAGGAAGAAGGAGAGGCCGCCGAGGCAGAGCGTGTAGCTCACCTTGACCGCGTGGCGCTTCACCTTGACCGGGTGCAGGTGGTACAGCACCGAGTTCATGATCACGTAGGACCGATTGCGCGGGCTGTCGGTGTAGCCCTTCCGGAAGATCGATCCCGGTCGGAAGATCGAGTTCCAGGCCTGGGAGCCCTGCATGGTGGAGACCATCTTGGTGGTCGCCTCGTGCATCTTCGCCCCGAGCCCTGGCTTGTCGTCGACTGTCTTGGCCACGAACGCTCCTAGAACCGCATGCCGTATGCGTAGCCGTGATTGCTGGTGCGCATGTGCGGGTCACCGTCGCGCTCGGCGACGCCGACCTTGCCCATGATGATCACGCCGGTCGGGCACCGATCGACGCACAACGCACAGCGCGTGCACACGTCGTCGTCGATGAGGAACAGGACGTGATCGGTGGGGTCGCTGCCCGGGAGCTCAGTGTTGTCGGCCTCGTCGATCGCCGACGGCGTCACCATGTGGATGCACTTCCACGGGCAGATGTCGACGCAGCCCTCGCACATGATGCACTCGGACTGGTCGATGTGGATGAACTGCTTCGGCTTGACCGCCTTCGCGAGGTAGTCCGCGTCGACCTCGACGAGCGTGTAGTCGTCTCGGAACTCGGGCATCGGCGGGTTCGCGTCGGTGCGTGCCATCGCTACCTCGCCTTCACCAGCGGACGGCCGTACGTCGACGTCTCGATCGCGACGGGCTTGGCCTTGCCTCGGTTCTGCCACAAGGACCAAGCGGCGATCATGGCGCCGAAGAACAGGAGGTAGATCACCACGACGACGATGTCGCGCACCGTCTGCTTGGTGATGCTGAACGGCAGCCACGTCATGGCGCCCTTCGAGCCGGGGCCGGCGAGGATCGCGTCTTTGCGCATCTTCAACGGACCGTCGGCGAACGTCAGCCATTGGTGCGGCACGACGCCGTACATCAAGAAGATCAGCGCGTAGACGTAGGTGCCGCCGAGGAGCGCCTCACCCCAAGTGAGCGGCTTCCCGACCGGCCGCCTGATGCCGTAGGCGAACAACGCCCCGGCCATCGCAAAGGTGAGGACGAGGGACACGAGCAACGCGACCACGGACCCTCCCCACCTCCTCACCGCCCTCCGCGGAGGGCGCTCGTGAACGGATGCACAACCACTCTACCTCAGCGTCACAGGCGTCCAAAGGGGTGACTGCCGCGGAGCAAAGGCGCCGGCGAACTCGAAGCAGTCGTCGTTCTAGCACGCCTCTCTCGCGAAAAGACCACCGGCCATCCGGGTGGAGTCACGGCGCCGTCCGGTTCCACTCCGGCCCTGCGTGGCGCCTAAGGTGACCGCCGATTCGCCGCCAATTGTTCGTCCAGACGACGTCCCCGCAACCGGGCCCGCGGAGGGTGCAGTGACCGAGATCCCCGAGCACTTGCTTCGACGCTCGCGAGAGCGGCGCGAAGCATTGGGGCTGTCGACAGGTGACGAAGGAGCGGGGGCCGCTCCGCCCGCGGCGCCCTCCACTGACGTGCAGCCGGCGGCTGCGGCCGCGACACCCGCGCCCGCGCCTGCACCGGCGGCGGCTCCTGCGGTCGTCGCGCCGCCGCCCAAGCCCCCGCCGCCCTACGTCGAGGCCGCGCTGCGCCGCAAGCGCATCCCGTTCTGGGCCATCCCCGTCGTCGCGCTGCTCCCCATCTGGGCCTTCCTCTACCAGTGGTCACTCACACCGCCCACCCAGGCGGTGACCGGTCCCCTGGCGGCCGGCCAGGCGCTTTACACCGCGAACTGCGCGTCGTGCCACCTCCCGACGGGCGCCGGTGACTCGGCCGGCGGCATCGGCTTCCAGCTGAACAACGGCTCGGTGCTGCAGACCTTCCCTGACATCAAAGACCACATCGCGTTCGTGAAGTCGGGCTCCGAGCCCCACATCGGCAAGCCCTACGGGAACCCGAACCGCCCCGGTGGCCAGCGCGTCGGCAAGGCGGGCATGCCCGCGTGGGGCCAGATCCTCACCGACCAAGAGATCAACGACGTCGTCTGCTACGAGCGGGTGGTGCTGTCTGGCCAGAACCCTGTGCCCGCGCAGTGCACCACCGAGGGGGCCGCCGGCCAGGCGACCGGGTCCTGATGTCGGCCACGGGCGGCCGCGACACAGCCGGCCGCCACACGGCCGGACATCACACAGCCGGCCGCGACACGGCCGGGCATCACGAGGTGCTCGTGGTCGGCGGTGGCCCGTCGGGCGCCGCGGCCGCGTACTGGCTCGCGTCGGCGGGTCACGATGTCCTCCTCGTCGAGAAGAAGACGTTCCCGCGCGAGAAGACGTGCGGCGACGGGCTCACGCCCCGAGCGGTGCGGCAGCTCCACGACATGGGCCTCGGCGAGCGACTCACGGACTTCCACCGCTTCAACGGCCTCCGCGCGCTCGCGCACGGCATCACGCTCGAGCTCGAGTGGCCCGAGCATCCCGACCTGCCGTCGTTCGGATACGTCGTGCGCCGTCGCGACCTCGACCAGATGGTCGCCGACAACGCGGTGAAGGCCGGAGCGACCGTCTGGCAGGACGCCGAGGCGACCGCGCCGATCCTCGAGAGCGGCCTCGTCGCGCGGCGCCATCGTCAACGGACGGGAGGTGCGCGCGAAGTACGTGGTGGTCGCGGACGGCGCGAACTCGCGCTTCGGTCGCGCGATCGGCACGGCGCGAGATCGCTCGTACCCGCAGGGGATGGCGATCCGCGGCTACTACGAGAGCCCGCTCCACGCGGACCCGTGGATCGAGAGCGCGCTCGACGTGAAGGACCGCAACGGCAACACGCTGCCCGGCTACGGATGGATCTTCCCGGTGGGCGACGGCACCGTGAACGTCGGCGTCGGGCTGCTGTCGACGTTCCGGGACTTCCGCAGCGTGAACACGACGCACCTCCTGAACGAGTACGTCGCGACCGCGCCCGCGTACTGGGAGATCTCCGCGGACCGCTCGTGCGGTGAGCCCACGGGCGGTCGGCTGCCCATGGGCGGCTCGGTCGGCCCCAAGGTCGGCCCGACGTTCGTTGTCGTCGGCGATGCCGCGGGGCTCGTCAACCCGTTCAACGGCGAAGGCATCGACTACGCGTACGAGACCGGCCGGCTCGCGGCGCAGGTGCTGCACGAAGCACTCGAGACCGGAGACGGGCTCGCGGTGCAGCAGTACGCCAAGCTCCTCGACGCGGAGTACGGCCTCTACTTCAAGGTGGCGCGGCTGTTCGCGCAGGTGATCGGCAGGCCCGCGCTCATGCGCGAGCTCACCCGCGTGGGGATGCGCAGCCGCACGCTCATGGAGTGGGTGCTGCGCATCATGGCGAACCTGCTGCGACCCGACGAGCTCGGGCCGGCGGAGGCCGCGTACAAAGTGGCTGCCGCGATCGTCCGCGTCTACCCCGACAGGTAGGCCGACCGACCCGAGCCACAGGGGCTAGAGGATCGGCTCGTACCAGCTGCTCCCGTTTGTCGCGAGTCGCGGACGCGGCTTCCGGGCCCCACGTGCCTTTCGTGTACAGGTGCACGGGGTCGGGGTTGCGCAGCAGCGGATCGATGATGCGCCACTGCTCGATGAGGCTGTCCTCTCGGCCGAAGCGCGTGCGGTCACCTGCGATCGCGTCGTCGATGAGACGCTCGTATGCCTCCTGGCGCGCGCCGAACACCTGCTCGTAGTTGACTTGCAGGTCGACCTGCCGCGTGACCATCTTCTCGCCCGGTGTCTTCGCTTGGAGATGCAAGGTGATGCCGTCGTTCTTGCCCAGGCGGAAGCGCAGGTGGTTCGGATCGGGCATCGGCATGCCCGCCTGCTTGAAGAACAGGCGCGGCGGCGGCTTGAACTCGACGACGGCTTCGAGCGCGGTGCCCGCGAGCGCCTTCCCCGTGCGGATGAGGAACGGCACGCCGGCCCAGCGCCAGGAGTCGATCCAGAGGCGGAGAGCGACGAACGTCTCGGTGTCGGAACCGCCGTGCACCCCGTCTTCGTCGACGTAGCCGCGGAACTGCCCGCGCACTGCCTCTGCAGGATCGACCGCGCGCACCTGCTTGAACAGCTTGACCTTCTCGTCGGAGAGGCTCTCCGCGCTGGCGTCGACCGGCGGATCCATCGCGAGCAGCGCCATCACTTGCAGCAGGTGGTTCTGCACGACGTCGCGCAGCGCACCCACCTCTTCGTAGAACTTGCCGCGCCCTTCGACGCCGAAGGCTTCGGCCATCGTGATCTGCACCGAGTTGATGTAGTGGTTGTTCCAGACCGGCTCCAGCAACGAGTTCGCGAAGCGGAAGACGAGCAGGTTCTCGACCGACTCCTTCCCGAGGAAGTGGTCGATGCGGTAGATCGCGCCCTCGTCGAACACGCTGTGCAGGATCGCGTTGAGCTCTTCGGCCGACTCGAGGTCTCGACCGAACGGCTTCTCGACGACGACACGACCGTCCTTGTTGATGCCCTGCGTCGCGAGCCCTTGCGAGACGTCGTCGAAGAGGCTCGGGGGGATCGCGAGGAAGTACAGCGGATACTGGCTGGCTTCCAACGCCTCCTTGAGCTTTTCGAACGTCGACTGCTCGCGGTAGTCGCCCGAGACGTACTTCAGGCGCTTGAGCACGTTCTCGATCACGTCCTCGTCGGGATTGGGCTCGACCTCAGTGACGGCTTCACGGAACCGCTGCTCGAGAGCGCCCTCGGCGAGCTCGCGCGAGGCAACGCCGAGGACGATCGCCGGCAGCCGGTCGCGCGCGGCGAGGTGGTAGACGGCAGGCAGCAGCTTCTTCTTCGCCAGGTCGCCGGTGATGCCGAACAGGACGAGGGCGTCGCTTTGGGGGGCAGCCATGGGCGCACCGTAGTCAGTGCGAAATCAGGCTGCGGCGGCCACCTCTTGCGCGGCCGCGCTCGCGAGATCGGCGACGCGCTCGAGCTCCTCCTTCGAATGAGCGATGCTCGGGAACGCGACCTCATATGGCCCGGGAGCAAACGCCACTCCACGGTCGAGCATCGCGTGGAAGAACGCCGCGTAGCACTTCTCGTCCGTCTGCTTCGCGGTGTCGTAGTCGATCGCCGGCTCTGACGAGAAGCGGAGGCCGATGAGGGGGCCGACGACCGGAACCGAGATCGGCAGACCCGCCTCGCTGATCACGTCGCGCAGCCATCCGGCGAGCTGCGCCGCTCGTCCCTCCATCATCATGTAGACGCCGTCGTCGAGCTCGCCGAGCACCGCGAGACCCGCTGCCGTGGCGAGAGGGTTCCCCGAGAGCGTGCCCGCTTGGTAGACGGGGCCCAGCGGCGCGAGCACCTCCATCACGTCCGCGCGGCCTCCGAACGCGCCTACGGGAAGCCCGCCGCCGATGACCTTCCCGAAGCACGTGAGGTCGGGCGTGACGCCGTAGTGCTGCTGTGCGCCGCCTGCGCCGAGGCGGAAGCCAGTGATGACCTCGTCGAAGACGAGCAGCGTGCCCGCCGCGTCGCACGCCTTCCGCAAGCCTTCGAGGAATCCCGGCGCTGGCGCGACCAGACCCATGTTCGCGGCGACAGGCTCCACGATGACGCACGCGACGTCGTCGTCGAGCTCGGGCACCTCGTTGTACGGGACGACGACCGTCTGCGCGACCGCTGATGCGGGCACGCCGGCGGAGCCCGAGAGCCCGAGCGTCGCGACGCCGCTGCCGCCGGCCGCGAGCAGCGCGTCGCCGTGGCCGTGGTAGTTGCCCGCGAACTTCACGACCTTCTGCTTGCCGGTGAAGCCACGCGCGACACGGAGTGCGGTCATCGTCGCCTCGGTGCCGCTGTTGACCATGCGCACCTTCTCGCAGCTCGGCACGCGCTCGCAGATCGACTCGGCGAGCAGCACCTCGCGCGCCGTGGGCGCGCCGTACGACGTGCCGTCACCGGCCGCCTTCCGGATCGCTTCGACGACCTTCGGGTGCGCGTGGCCGAGGATGATCGCGCCGTAGCTCTGCACGAAGTCCGTGTAGCGCTTGCCCTCGACGTCCCACACGTAGCCGCCCTCGGCGCGGGCGACGAAGTACGGCGATCCACCGACGGAATGGAACGCGCGCACCGGCGAGTTCACGCCGCCGGGGATGACCGCCTGTGCGCGCTCGAACCACTCCTCGTTGGTGTCGGTCATCTCACAGGCGCTCGGCGAGCTCGCGCGCGAGGTACGTGAGGATGATGTCGGCGCCGGCGCGCTTGATCGCAGTGACGTGCTCGACCGCGACCGCGTCGCCGTCGATCCATCCGTTCTCGGCGGCGGCTTTGATCATGGCGTACTCACCCGACACGTGGTAGGCCGCGACCGGCACGTCGACCTCGGCGCGCACGGCGGCGATGACGTCGAGGTACGCGAGCGCCGGCTTCACCATCACGATGTCCGCGCCTTCGGCGATGTCGAGGCGTACCTCTTCGAGTGCCTCGCGGCCATTGTGCCAGTCCTGCTGGTAGCCGTTGCGATCACCACCGCCGGCGATGTGCACGTCGACAGCGTCGCGGAACGGGCCGTACAGCGCCGACGCGTACTTGGCCGAGTAAGCCAGGATCGCCGTGGTCTCGTAGCCGCGCGTGTCGAGCGCAGTGCGGATCGCATGCACCTGGCCGTCCATCATCCCGCTCGGTGCGACGACGTCGGCGCCCGCCGCGGCCTGCGCGATCGCGGTCTTCGCGTACAACGTCAGCGTTTGGTCGTTGTCGACCTCACCCGACGGGGTCAGCACGCCGCAGTGGCCGTGGTCGGTGTACTCGTCGAGGCACAGGTCGGCGATGAGGACGATGCGATCGCCCATCTCGTCGCGAAGGTCGCGAAGCGCGAGCTGCACGATGCCGTCGTCGGCCCACGCCTGGCTGCCAGTCGCGTCCTTGTGCGACGGCACGCCGAAGAGCACGACCGCGGGGATGCCGAGATCCGCGAGCTCACGCACCTCTTTGCGCAACGACTCACGCGTGTGCTGGACGACACCGGGCAGTGAAGGGATCGGGTGCGGTTCGTCGATGCCTTCCCGGACGAACAGCGGGGCGACGAGGTCGTCGACCTGCAGCTGCGCCTCCGCGACGAGCCGGCGGAGCGCGGGAGTGCGCCGCAACCGGCGAGGACGGCGAGTGGGGAAGGTCACCTTCGAATCCTACGGCTGGAGGGCATCAGCGAGGGCAGCGACCATCGCCGGGATCGTGTGCTCCTCCGGCACCGCGGTCACTGCGATCCCCACGTCGGCAGCCGCGGCCGCAGTGATCGGACCGATGCACACGACGACTGGCGGCACGGCATCGGCGCCGGCCGCGATGAGGAACGACGTCACGGTCGAGGCCGACGTGAAGAGGATGGCGTCGCTTGCCTTCGCCGCCGCGAGCGCCTCGGGCGTCGGCGTCACCGGGATCGTGCGGTAGGCCTCGACGACCTCGACGTGCCAGCCCTTCGCGGCGACGCCGTCGGCGACGACCGACCGCGCACCGGCTGCCTGCGCGACGACCACACGCCCCGAGCCGAGCGGGAACACCTCGACGAGGCTCTCCGCGACGAACCGCGTCGGGATCAGGTCGGGCTGCACGCCGGCGCGCTCGAGCACCGACGCTGTCATCGGACCGACGACGGCGAAACGACACGAGTCAAGGCACGACTCGGGCATCGCGTCGAGGACGCGGGCGGCACCGTTCGCGGACGTCACCACGATCCAGTCGGGCGGCGTCTCGAGCGCGGCGCGGAGCGCAGCACCGCCGTCCGAGGCGTCGACGACCGCGATGAGCGGCACCTCGATCGGTTCGGCACCGAGGATCTGCAAGCGCTCGACGAGGTCACCCACTTGCTCGGTCGCTCTCGTCACGACGACCCTCCGCCCCGCGAGCGGGCCGACCCGTCTCACCCGAGCACGTCTTGGCACAACGACAGCCAGCAGTCGGTCGTGAGCCGCAACGACTCGACGTCGACGCGCTCGTCGTTGCCGTGGAAGCGCGAGCGGAACTTCTGGTAGGTGACGTCGGGACTCATCAGACCGAAGCCGTACGCGAGCGCACCCGAGCTCCGGTAGAAGCGTGCGTCGGTGCCACCAACGGTCATCACCGGCATCAACGTCGCCTGCGGGTACACCCGCTGCGCGACCTTCTCGAGCGCGCCGTAGAGCGGTGTGTCGATCGGCGACCTCGTGTACTCACCCGACTGCAAGATGGTGAGCTCCACCTCGCCACTCAGATCGCCGAGTGCGGTGTCGATGTGCTTGCGCACGTCTTCGTCGGTCTCACCAGGCATCACTCGGATGTCGATGTCGAGGTCGACGACGTCCGGGATCACGTTCGTCTTCACGCCGCCGTGGGCGACGTTCGGCGAGAACGTCGTGTGCGTGCACGCGTGAGCGAGCTTCGCGACGCCTTGGTCGGAGAGGTCGCGGCAGGTCTGCATCAACGTGTCGGGATCGCGAAGTGCCTTGCGCTCGGCATCGGTGAGGTCGAACGCGTCGACGTAGTTCTCCCAGAGGTCGAGGATCTGCGCGCGGGGCTCGTAGGCCGCGAGGCGGCGCACGACCTCGGCCGCCTTCACGAGGGCATTGTCGGCACCGAATGGCGCTGACCCGTGGCCCGGCGTGCCGCGCACGCGCAGGCGTCGCCACATCACGCCCTTCTCCGCGACGGTGATCGTCACCCGCTGACCCGAGCGCGTGTCCATCACGAGGCCGCCCGACTCGGTGACGACGTAGTCCGCAGCGACGGCGTCACGCTCGTGATCGAGCGCCCACTCCGCTCCCCAGTGACCGCCCGCCTCCTCATCGGCGACGGCGAAGTAGAGCAACGTGCCCTTCGGGCGAAAGCCGGTGCGCGCGAGGTGTTTGGTGGCGACCGCCATCGACGCCGTGAGGTTGAGCATGTCGATCGCGCCCCGGCCCCACACCTCACCGTCGACGAGCTCGCCGCCGAACGGATCGCGCGACCAGCCACTCGCGGTCACCGGCACGACGTCGGTGTGTCCCATCAGGCAGAGCGACGGCGCGGCAGGGTCGCTGCCTTCGATGCGCGCGACGAGCGAGCGGCGCCCCGGCAGGGACTCGAAGCTCGTGAGGTCGAGGCCCACGCCCTCGAGGTAGTCCCGGAGCAAGGTCGCGCTCCGCTCCTCCTCACCGGACTCGGGACTGCCATCGTTGACGCACTGGTTGCGGATGAGCTCCTGCAGGAGCTCGGTCACCTCTCCGGTGAGCTGCTCGGCCATGCGGCGATGCTACGGCTGTGTCATCTAGGACCGGGCCAGGAGGGCCGAACCACCCCGTTCGTCGAGCAGCACCCGTCCGACGCTCGCTCCCAGCGAGACCGGATCGCGGCCGAGTTCGGCGTGGCGCAGCACGGTCGTGCCGGCGAGGTCGGCGATGAGGCCTTCGCAACGCCACCCATCTTCGATGGCGACCGCGTGCGCGCCGACCGGGAGGTCGCAGCCGCCTCCGAGCGCGGCGAGGAACGCGCGCTCGCCATCCACCGCGAGCCGACTCGGCGCGTGCTCGATGCCGGACAGCAGCTCGCGCGTCGGGCCGTCGTCGTCGCGGCACTCGACCGCGAGCGCGCCTTGCGCGACCTGCGGCAGCATCACGCTCGGGTCGAGCGCTTGAGCGATCAGCGCACCGAAGCCGAGCCGGTCGAGCGCGGCGACCGCCATCACGAGGGCACCGTCGGTCGGCACCTTCGACAGGCGTGTCTGGATGTTGCCGCGGAGCTCGACGAACTCGAGGTCGGGGCGAAGGTGCGCGAGCTGTGCGCGGCGGCGCACCGATCCGGTCGCGACGGTCGCACCCGGCCCGAGATCAGCAAGGGCGCGGCCGACGAGCGCGTCGCGGGCGTCTCCCCTCTCGGGGACCGCGGCGATGACGAGCCCCGGTGCAGGCATCGACGGAAGATCCTTCGCGGAGTGCACTGCGACGTCCGCGTGCCCTTCGAGCACCGCGGATTGCACCTCCTTCACGAACACGCCCTGGCCGCCGAGCTCGTGGATCGGCCGGTCGCGCGTGCGATCGCCGAGCGTCTCGACGATCACGAGCTCGACATCGATCGACGCGTCGTCCGCGCGCAGCAGCGCACCGACACGTTCGGCTTGCCAGCGAGCAAGGGGGCTCCCTCGCGTCGCGATCCGCACCCGCACGGCGCGCGCCGATGCCTAGAGCGAGAAGAGGTCGCGCAGCGCTTCGGAGAGCCGCTCGCCCCGCTGGGTTCCGGCGACCTCCTTCAAGCGCACTGTCGGCTCGTGCAGCAGCTTCGCGACGATGCCCCGAGTGATGGCCTCGACCGCCTCGCGCTGCTTTGGTTCGAGTGCCTCGAGCCGAGTCTTGGCCCGATCGAGCTCGCCCTCGCGGACGCTGTCGGCCCACTCGCGCATGGCGGCGATGAGCGGCGCGACCTCACGTGCGGTCGAGTGATCGATCCAGCGCGCGACCTCGTCGTCGACGATGCCCTGCGCAGCGGGGATCTCGTTGCGACGCTCTTGGATGCCGCGGTCGGCGAACGCCCGCAGGTCGTCGATGTCGAGCAACGTCACGCCGGGGATCGACGCGACGCCGGGATCGACGTCGCGTGGCACCGCCACGTCGACCACGAGCAGCGGGCGACCCGGCCTCGCCGCCATGACGGGCGCGAGGTCGGCATGCTCGACCAGGATCGAACGAGCACCGGTGGAGGTGAGCAGCACGTCGACCTCGGTCAGGGCATCGGCCAGCTCGAGCAGCCGAACCGGACGACCGCCGAGCCGCGTCGCGAGGTGATCGGCGCGATCGAACGTGCGGTTCGCAACGAGCACCTCGGCCACACCCGAGTCGGCGAGCGCGACCGCCATCCCCTCGCCGATGTCGCCCGCGCCGAGCACGAGCACCCGTCGGCCGGCGAGGCCGCCCAGCGCGTCGTCGGCCATCGCGACCGCAGCCATCGACACCGACGCGGTGTGACGCGAGAGCCCCGTCTCGGTGCGCACTCGCTTGCCGACCTCGAGCGCGTGCCGGAACAGCGCGTTGAGCGTGGCTCGAGCCGAGCCATGACCCTTCGCTGCCTCCCACGCGTCGCGGACTTGCCCGAGGATCTCGCTCTCGCCGAGCACGGCGGAGTCGAGACCGGCCGCCACGGCGAAGAGGTGGTTCGCGGCGCCCTCGTCGAAGTGGCTGTAGAGGTGGTACGTGAGGGCCTCAGGCGCGAGGCCGGCGTGCTGCGCGATGAAGTCGCGCACGTCGGAGTACGCGCCGTGGAAGCGCTCGGCGACGACGTACACCTCGGTGCGGTTGCACGTCGAGAGCAAGACGGCTTCGGTGATGTTCGGCCGGGAGCAGAGGTCGTCGAGAGCCTTCGGCAGGCTCGCACCGTCGACGCTCGTGCGCTCGAGGATTTCGAGCGGAGCGATGCGGTGGTTCAGACCGATGACGACTACCGACACGGGTTCACTCTAGGTCTGCCTACGCGCTCGCGATCCGGTCGCCACCGCGACGTTGCTGATAGAAGCTGAGGATCTGCAGCTCGACCGCGAGGTCGACCTTCCGCAGCGACACGCCCCGGGGCACGGTGAGCACCGCGGGCGCGAAGTTCAGGATCGACGTGACTCCGGCTGCCACGAGCCGATCTGCGACCTCCTGGGCTCCCGCCGCCGGGGTGGCGATGATCCCGATCACGTCCGACAGTGCTCCGACGATGTCGGGCAGGTCATCGAGGTGGCGGACCTTGGCCGCACCCACCTTCGTGCCGACCTTCGCCTCGTCGATGTCGACGATCGCGGCCACGGGGAAGCCCCGCTCGTCGAATCCGCCGTAGTTGGCGAGCGCGTGACCGAGGTTGCCCGCACCGACGATGACCACCGGCCAGTCGTGGGTCAGGCCGAGCTCGCGGCTCATCTGGAAGAGGAGGTACTCCACGTCGTACCCGACTCCACGAGTGCCGTAGGAGCCCAGGTAGGAGAGATCCTTGCGGACCTTTGCGGCGTTCACGCCGGCCATCTCGGCGAGCCGCTCGGACGAGATCGTCGCAGTCCTCGACTCCGCGACCTCGAGGAGGATCCGCACGTAGACCGGAAGCCGGGCGACCGTGGCCTCGGGGATGCGCCGGCGCGCTCGGTCAGCCATGCCCGAGGCAGGGTACGCCCACGTGCGCGAGTTCACAAAGCCCCTCGCGCTGCGTACGTCTGGGTCCTCGCGGCCCCTTACGCTGCGGTCTCGTGGTCACCGCCCAGGCCGCGCTCGCGGCCGCCGCGACGCTCGTCGCCGTGGCATTCACCTTCTGCACCCTCGACCGGTGGCTCAGCCGGCGGCGGCGCCACGACCTGGCGTGGACGGTCGCCCTCGGCATGTTCGCGATCGCCTCGAGCGCCCTGTGGCTCGGATCATCGGTGGGCTTCACGGGCCCGACGTTCCGGGTCTTCTTCCTCTTCGGCGCGATCTTGAACGTGCCGTACCTCGCCCTCGGGACGGTGTATCTGTTTGCCGGTCAGCGCACCGGCGACCGCGTCGCGCTGACCCTCACGTGCGCGGCGTTCTTCGCGGCCGGGGTGATGGTCGTCGCGCCGCTGAAGGCCCCGATCTCGGGCACCGACCTCCCGACGGGGAGCGAGGTGTTCGGGCCGCTGCCGCGCATCCTGGCCGCGGTCGGGTCGGCCGGGGGCGCGCTCGTCGTGTTCGGCGGAGCGGTCCTGTCGCTCTGGCGGGTGGTCGGCGGACGCGAGCGCACGCGCGGGCGCGGCCTCGCCGCGCATCCGAAGCGGCTAGCCGTGGGCAACGCTCTGATCGCGGCGGGAACGCTCATCCTCGGCGCGAGTGGGCTGCTGAACGGACGGCTCGGCGCGTCCAAGGCGTTCGCCGTCACCCTGACGATCGGCGTGACAGTGCTCTTCGCCGGGTTCCTGGTCGCGACTTCCTCGCCTCGACGCCCTGAGACCGACGGCGGCGTGGTCGGGTCGTCAGCGTCAGCGGAGCGCCTGGCGGAGGACCTTCCCTCCCCAGCCCTTGGGTAGCGCGTCGACGAACATCACCTTTGTCGGGCACTTGTACCGGGCGAGCGAGTGCCGGCAGTGCTCGATGATCGCCTCCTCGTCCATCGACGTGGCGGCTGAAGGGACCACGAACGCCTTCACCGCCTCGCCGGTCGAGGGATGGGGGCTGCCGACGACGGCGACGTCGTCGACGCCGGGGTACTGACTGATGATCTCCTCGACTTCCGCGGGATACACGTTGAAGCCCGACACGATGATGAGGTCCTTCGCGCGATCGACGAGATAGAGGTATCCCTCGTCGTCGGCGACAGCGACATCGGCGGTGCGAAGCCAACCGTCGTCAGTGAGCGTCCGCTTGGTGGCCTCCTCGTCGTGCCAGTAGCCGCCGAACACGTTCGGGCCCTTCACCCAGATCTCACCCGCGTCGCCCGCGAGCACGTCGTCGCCGTCATTGTCGACGAGCCGGAGCTTGAGACCGGGCAGCGGCAAGCCGATCGAGCCGACCCGGGACTCGCCCGGAGGTGACGCAGTGACGACCGGCGACGCCTCGGTCAGGCCGTAGCCCTCGAGGAGCTCGACGTGGAAGCGCGACTGGAACAGGCGCGAGAGGTCCTCGGGCATCTTCGCCGCGCCCGTCGACGCGATGCGCACCGACGAGAACGCGGACGGGCTGACACCCGACAGTGTGGCCCACGCGGTCCACATCGGCGGCGCTCCCGAGATCACCGTGACGCCGCGCGTCTCGATCGTCTCGAGCGCCGTCGCCGGATCGAAGCGCTCGACGAGGACGACCGACGCGCCGCAGTACAGCGCGAGGCCGAGCACCACGTTCATGCCGAAGATGTGGAACAGGGGAAGGACACCGAGCACGACGTCATCGGGCCGGAGTCCGCGGCCGGGTTGCGCCTGGATCTGCTCGAGGTTCGACCGCAGGTTGCCGTGGGTGAGCATCGCCGCCTTGGCTGAGCCCGCGGTGCCGCTCGTGAAGAGCAAGGCGGCGAGGTCGTCCGCCGAGCGCGAGGTCACAGGCGCCGGGTCGGCAGTGAGGAGGTCCTCGAAGGTCGCGGCATCGGTGAACGGATGGCCGGCGGTGCCGATGACGAGCCGGACGGACGGCACAGCGGCGCGATCGACGTCGCCCCAGCTCGCACGGCCGGCCGGCCCGACGATCATCGCGACCATCTCGACCGGCACGATCTCGCGCACCAGCTCGGGGGCCGGGCTGAGCGGGTTCAGGGGGACCACGACGCCGCCGATCCCGAGCACGGCGAGGTACGAGATGACGAACGTCGGGTTGTTCGCGCAGAGCAGGCCGACCCGATCACCGGGGCCGAGGCCCCGCGCGACGAGGCCGCCTCGAAGGGCCGCGACCTGCTGACGCAGCTCGCCGTACGTCGTCGGCGCGCCCCTGCTCACCGAGCGCGACGGCGTCGTCGGCATGCGGCTCGATGATCTCAGCCAAATTCACGTGCGAAGCCCCCCGTAACGCACTGGGCCGCCGGCCTTTCACGGCCCAGCGAGCGTACTCAGGTTCGGCTCAAGTGGCCCCCTCGGACGTGCCGAAGGGACTCCGTGCGTCACATCGCGCGGGCTCTCACCTCGGCCGCTCTGGCAGTGATGCTCACTGCCGGGCTGTTGGCGGTGGGCACTGCGGCCGCGGGCGCGGCGTCGCCTGCGGACGAGGCGGCGTTCGTGTCGAAGATCAACGCCCTGCGCGCCTCGAAAGGCCTCGCGGCCCTGACGCCCGATGCGGCACTCGCGGCGACTGCCTGCACCTGGAACGACCAGATGATCGCCGCAGGCGCCATCTCGCACGACCCGAACCTGGCCGCCGCGATCGCCTCGGTCTCATCGGGCTGGCGCAAGGGCGGCGAGAACGTGGGCATGGGTGGCACCGTCGACTCCCTCTTCGACGCGTTCGTCGCGAGCCCAGGCCACTATGCGAACCTCGTCGATCCGCAGTACACGCGGGTCGGAGTGTGCGTGGGGCGCGACGCGAACGGGAAGCTCTTCACCACGCATCGGTTCATGGCGGTCGCCGGCGACGGCGCCGCGCCTCCTCCTCCTCCTCCGACCACCGCAGCGGCGCCGGCCTCGCCGCAAGCACAAGCGCCCACGGCGCCCCCGACCGCGCCGCCCACCACGGCCGCCGCGCCGGCGACTGCCGCGCCCCTGACCGCTCCGCCGACCACCGCGGCACCGCCGCCTCCCGCGCCGCCTCCCCCGCCGCCGCCGACGACCGCTGCACACGTCACCGCGCGCGACGCCCCTCCGACGACACCCGCACCCGCCCCGTCGACGACACCGGCACCGGCGCCGGCCTCACCGCCAGCACAGGCGTCGCCGAGCTCGTTGCTCGTCGCGGTGCTTCCCCCGTCGTCGACCCCGGCCGCCGAGTCGACGCGGCCCAGAGAGGCCGAAGTGCACGAGCTCGTCGTCGAGATCCTCCAGACGTTCCCGACGTTCCTGCACCTGCGCCTCGCGTAGCCGGGCCGGGCGTAAGACTGATGCAGTGACCGTGGGACGCTCCGCTGCGAGCGCGATCGTCGCCGACGGCCTCACCCGGTCGTTCAACGGTCAGCTCGCTCTCGTCGAGCTGACACTCGAGGCCTCCCCCGGTGAGGTGCTCGCAGTGCTCGGGCCGAATGGCGCCGGCAAGACCACGACCGTTCGACTGTTGAACGGCGTCCTCGCTCCCGATCGCGGGTCGAGCCGAGTGCTCGGCATCGACCCCGCTCTGGACGGCAACGAAGTGCGGCGGCGAACCGGGGTCCTCACAGAGAACGCGGGCCTCGACGATCGGCTGACCGCGTGGGAGAACCTCGTCGTCACGGGCCGGATCCGCGGGATGAACAAGACCGACGCGGGGACAAAGGCGACCGCGATGCTCGAGCGGTTCGGGATGGCCGATCGCGCCGACCACCGGGTGCAGGGCTTCTCGACGGGTCAGCGCAAGCGCGTCGCGCTCGGACGCGCGCTGCTCCACGATCCCGACATCCTCTTCCTCGACGAGCCGACGTCGGGCCTCGACCCCGATGCCACGCGCGACGTCATCGACCTCATCGGCACCCTCGCGGAAGAGCACGGCCGCACGGTCGTGCTGTGCACGCACTTCCTCGGCGAGGCAGGACGCCTGGCGCACCGAATGGCAGTGCTCGACCGCGGCCACCTCCTCGCGTTCGGCACACCCGCCGAGCTCGCCGGCGAGATCTGGAAGGGCCTGGATGTCAACCTCGATCTCGGGGCACCGGCCGACGACGCGCTCGTCGCGATGCTCGCCGCAGCGCCGGGTGTGCTCACGGTGCGATCGACAGGGAGCGGCGCGGTCGTGACCGTGAACGAGCGCGCGGTCATCCCCCGGGTCGTGGCCTCGCTCACATCGGGCGAGGTGCCCGTGTACGGCGCGGTGCCGATGCCTCCGACCCTCGAGGACGTGTACTTCGCCGTTGTGCACGACCAGGCGAACAAGGCGGAGAGATGAGCACCCAGCTCGACACGAATGCGATCCGGGCAGTGATGTGGAAGGACCTCACTGCCGTGCGCCGGTCGAAGGCGGTCCTGCTGCCGATGCTCCTGGTGCCGGTCATGCTGTTCGTGCTCTTGCCCGGTGCAGTCGGGCTCGCGGCACGCTCGGTGCACAACGTGAACATCGACTCGTTCCTCGGTCGGCTGCCCGGCAACGCAGCCGGGCCGATCCGACGACTTCCCGAACGCGAACAGCTCGTCGTGCTCGTCAACGGCTACCTGCTCGCACCGCTGTTCCTCATCGTGCCGCTCATGGTCTCCGTGGTCCTCGCCGCCGACGCGTTCGCGGGCGAGAAGGAACGCAAGACCATCGAAGGCTTGCTGCACCTGCCGATCAGCGACCGCGATCTCTTCCTCGCGAAGCTGCTCGGAGCGTTCGTGCCCGCTGTCGTGGTGTCGTGGGTCGGGTTCGCCTGCTTCGCGGTGGTCACGAACACGGTCGCGTGGCCGGTGATGCACCGCATCTTCGTCCCGACTCGCTTGTGGGGCGTGATGATCCTGTGGGTCGCACCCGCGGTCGCGGCACTCGGGCTCGGAGTGATGGTGCGTGTGTCCGCTCGGGCCCGCACCTCGCAAGAGGCGAACCAGCTCGGCGGCGCGGTGATCCTCCCGCTGATCTTCATCGCTCTCGGTCAAGCGACGGGGCTGCTCCTGGTCGCGCTGCCGGTCGCGCTCGCGGTGGGTGGGGTGCTGTGGGTGCTCGCCGCGTGGCTCGTGCGCGGCGGCATCACGAAGTTCAGCCGTGACCGCATCGCGCTGCGCGTATAGCCCGCTCCCGCACTCAGCGCGCGAGCACGAAGAGCTGCAGCACGCTCGCGAAGAGGATCATCGCGAGGAGCACGCCCAACGCGATGGTGGTGCCCCTCCTCATCGCGTGACGGTTCTCATCGCGTGAACGCTACTGGTGTGCCCCGCGGGCCTTCGCCGTCGCCCGGGGGCGCGAGGCGAATCTCCGTGCTCGCCGCGATCTGCAGCTCGTCGGCGGCGGACCGCTGATCGAGACACAGCGCGAGCAGTCCGTACGAGTCGACGACGAGGCCGAGCTCGCCGGGTCCGAGCGCCGCGAACGCATCGACTCTGCGCGCGACACGCCTCGTGCTTCCGACCCGCAGCGCGATCCGCTCGCCGAGCTCTGCGACCTCGTCGGGATCGACGTTCAGCTGGGCGTTGCCGAACCGATCGACCCAGAGCACCTCGCCGACGACCACGTCGCCCTCGATGCGGGTCAGCGGCACCACCGCGGGCATCAGGAGGTCGGGATCGAGGAGCGCTCCGAGGTCTGTGAGATCGACGCCGTTCGCGAGGTACGCGGCGGCAGGAGCGAACACGTCGCGGCCTGCGAACGTGCGGCCGGGCGCCGGCAGCTGGTACTCGGGGTTCGTCAGCGCGACCGCCCGCTCGGCGCCTCCAGTGAGCGCGACGGCGGGGGCAAGGAGACCGTTGTCCGGGCCGATCAGCACGCCTTCGCCCTGTGCCACCTCGATGGCGACGGCCGCTCGGTCGGTCGCGACCCCCGGATCGACAACCGCGACGACGATGCCGCTCGCGACATAGGGGATGCATCGGGCAAGGGCCAGCCCACCTGCACGCACGTCGAACGCCGGGACGTCGTGCGTGAGGTCGATCGTGACGACGTGCGGTGCGATGTCGCGGATCACCGACTTCACGACACCGACGAACTCGTCGGTCAGCCCGTAGTCGGTGAGGAGCGACACCGTGTCGTATCGACGACCCATGCGACGGCGACGCTAATGACGCGAGCGCGAGACGCGAAACGGGCCGATGGTGACCCCCCGGCACCATCGGCCCGATCCGCAGGGTCGGGAGCCGGCTGAGGCCGAGCTCCCCCCGGCCGTCAGCCAGCTTGCGTGTAACGACTGGCCAAGTAGTGGTCGAGATCGCTCTCGCTGATGCGGTAGGACTTGCCGACCCTGGTGGCGCCGAGCTGGCCCGCCTTCACGAGGCGATACACCGTCATCGTCGACACCCTCAGGCTCTGCGCAACCTCGGCCACGGTCAGGAACCGCGTTCGAGCCACCGACTGGGCCATGGACAACCCCTTCTCCGCGTCGAAGCGGACTGTAAACCACAGGCGACGCGCCGGAAAAGGGCCGGTTTTGTGACAGAGCTCGGTGACGGAACGGCGACGGAGGATCAGCCCGCCCCGAGCTCGCGTGAGCGAGCCGTCGCGGCAGCGACCGCGGCGACCACCGCGTCGAACCAGCCGGCCTCGTCGAGCACGCGGAGTGCAGCAGCGGTGGTGCCCCCGGGTGACGTCACTGCCGCGCGCAAGGCCTCGGGCGGATCCTCACTCGAAGCGAGCAGCCGAGCCGATCCCGTGAGCGTCTGCTCGGTGAGCGCGACGCTGATCTCCCGTGGGAGCCCGGCCTGCACGCCGGCCTCGATCAGCGCTTCCGCGAACCGGAACACATACGCCGGCCCCGAGCCCGAGACGCCTGTCACGGCGTCGAGCAGCGACTCGTCGACCCTCACGACGATGCCGACTGCCGTGAGGATTGACTCCGCCCACGCGAGGTCGTCGTCCGAGGCCGCGCTGCCTCCGGCGATCGCTGCGGCACCTGCACCCACGAGGGCCGGAGTGTTCGGCATCGCTCGCACGACCGCGGCACCGGGAGCCAGCCCTGCTTCGAGCCGAGCGGTCGGCACGCCGGCCGCGATCGAGAGCACGCGCACGACGCCTGCCTCGGCGAGCGCCGCGCATGCCGTCGGCACGTCGTTGGGCTTGACCGCCACGACAGCACCATCGGCGGCCGTCACCGCGTCGCGCACGTCGACGCCGGGGAACACCGCACGCAGCGCATCGCGTCGCTCGGCGACGACCTCGACGACCGCCAGCTCGTTGGGCTTCGCCCAGCCCGCGGCGAGGAGCCCGCCGAGCAGGGCCTCGCCCATCCGCCCACCACCGACCAAGAGGAGTCGTGCCGTCACGACGGGGAGGTTAGAGACTGGACCGCGCGCGGGACCGAGGGCACACCGCGTCACCGGACTTCCCCGAACCAGTGATCTCGGCGCCCTCGGGCCAGGTGCAGAATGACATGAAATGCATTGAGACGTCAAGCCCCAGTTTCAGGACGAGAATCGCGAGGCGAAGCCGATGCGCAGGGCCGGTCGGAAGCACTGCTCCACGCACGCGTAGACCGACCCCACGATGCGGTCCAGCTCGGCGTCGTCCAGCGACCCGGTCGGGAACGCGCCGACGAGGTACACCGCGTCCTCTCCGCCGATGCAGAACTGCGCACCGACGAGCTTCGCGTTGCGCCGCAGCAGATGCTCGTAGAACGTGGCGTGGTTCTCCTCGGGCGCGGGCATCACGTACGTCTCGTACTGCAACGTGCGCTGCCCGAGGGTGAGCCAGATCGTCGTGAAGTCCTTCTCCTCGCCGCGCAGCCGCACGTACCACCGGCGCTCGCCGAGCTCGCCGCGATCCACCGCGACGAGGATGGGGTTCTCACCGAGCTGGCGTCGAAGCCACCCGTCGATCCGCGCCTCGACCGCGTCGAGCTCCGCGTCGGTCGCCGGATGATCGAACGTCACGAGCACTCGACGAGTGCGCCGACCGTGAGGTCCGCGTAAAGCCGGCGGAGCCGCGCGGCTGACATGGACCACGTGTACCGACTCGCGCGGGTCGCGGCAGCGACGCTCATGTCTGCGGCGAGCACGTCGTTCGCCAACAGCTCCTCTGTGTACGCCGCGAACACCTCTGGGTCGCGGCCCTCGACCAAGAAGCCGGAGTGGCCGTGGTCGACGAGCGTGCGCAAGCCGCCGACCGCCGACGCGACGACCGGAGTGCCACAGGCGGCAGCTTCGAGCGCCACGAGCCCGAACGACTCGGAACGGCTCGGCACGAGGCACACGTCGGCGGCGCGGTAGTAGCTCGAGAGCAGATGGTGGGGCTGCGGCGCGACGAAGCGGATGCGCCCCGCGACGCCGAGCTCGGCAGCGATCTTCTCGACTGCGCCGAGGTACTCATCGCCGGCGCGGCCACTCGGACCCCCGACGACGACGAGCACCGCTTCGGGATGCCTGAGGGCGGCCAACGCCCGCACCGCGACGTCGAGTCCCTTGAGCGCCTGGATGCGCCCGACGAAGAGGAGCACCGGATGGTCGCCGAGGCCGAGCGCGGTCCGCGCGCCCCGGCGATCTCCCGGCGAGAAGAACGCGTGATCGACACCCGGGGGGACGATCTCGACGCGACCCGGTGTGGCGCCGTACAGGCGCTCGACCTGCGCGGCTTCCTCGGTGCAGCTCGCGAGGATCGCATCGGAACAGCTCATGATCTCGATCTCGGAGCGCTCGCGTCGCTCCGGCTCCTCATCACCCGACTCGGCCTTGACGCGAGCGAGCGTGTGGAACGTCGACACGAGAGGGAGGTCGAGCTCGTGCTTGAGGCGGTGCCCCGCGAGACCCGAGAGCCAGTAGTTCGCGTGGATGACGTCGGCGCCGTCACCGCGCTCGAGGTCGTCACGCACGGCATCCGCGAACGCGTCGACGGTCTCGGGCAACGCCTCCTTCGGGAGATCGGGCGGGCCCGCATCGATGTGACGCACGCGGAACCCCGGCTCGACGGCGACCTCGCGGGCGAGCCCATCGCGCCACGTGCGCACGTAGACGGTGCAGTCGACTCCGGCCTGGGCGAGCGCGGACACCAGCTCGCGCACGTACACGTTCATCCCGCCGGCATCAGCGACACCGGGCTGGGCAAGCGGCGACGTGTGAAGCGACAAGACGGCGAGTCGGCGCACGAGTGCCCTCAACGCTCCTGAGAGGCAGCAGATTCCGCTCGGATCTTGCCCCGCGCGACATCGTTCTCATTCCGGAACGACTCGAACACCCTCACCAGGGTGTGCTTTTGCTCCTCGGTCAGCTCTGGGTCTCGCAGGATCGCGCTCACGACGTCGATCTCATCGGACTCGTCGAGCATGCCGGCCCGCACGTACAGCGTCTCCGCCGAGATCCGCAACGCACGGGCGATCTGCTGGAGGATCTCGGCGGAAGGGCGCCGGAGGCCCCGCTCGATCTGGCTCAGATACGGGTTGGAGACCCCCGCCATCTCGGACAGCTTGCGCAGCGAGAGGTGACCGATGCGGCGCTGCTCACGGATGAACTCACCGACCTCGCGCCAACGGGTCTCGAAGTCGTCGCGCACGCTCGCAGGGTACGCGGTGACTACTGGAGCAGCGACTCGACCGAGGCTTCACCCGTGCGGTAGCGCCTCGTGATCTCGGCTGACAACGCATCGAGCCGGTCGAACAAGGCCTTGCGCTGCGTCGACAGGTCGGCTTCGACGCCGGCCAGCGAGACGCGGATCTCGGTGAGCTCGGCATCGGACCGCGTGGGCAGATCGCCGAGCGCCTGCACGTCGAGCACCCGATCGAGCGGTGCGACGAGCTCCGGGTCGGGCTCGACGGGCTCGATCGTCGTCGGTCGCTTGCCCGAGCCCGGGGCGGTGAGGTGACGACCGAGGGTGCTCGGCAGATCGGCGACCATCTCCGCGATGTCGGACGGTGGGCGACCCTCGTGCCGGCGGGCGAGCTCGGCGTCGACGATGTCGAGGCGACCTTGGGCAAGGCGGCGCACGTAGGACACCTGGGCCTCGAGCGCTTGGCACGAGGCTCGCACAGCCCGCACATCTTCGATGCTGCGGGATTCGAGGCCTGCGAGATCGGCCTCGTCGCTCATGTCCGGATCGTAGCCAGCGTCCTTCGCAGGTCGGGACATCATCCCCGGTGGGACGAGGCTGCGGAGCTGCATGGACACGTCCATTGCTTCGGCACGATCGGCGATCTGCCTGAGCGGAATGGGCCGTTTGGATCAGCCGCCCGACACCGGGGGCAGCACGGCTACCTCGTCGGTGTCGCACACCGCGTCGCCGGGCTCGGCCGGCTCGCCGTTCAGCCAGACCTTCGAGCGAGCGAGCACCGCCGCGAACTGCTCGCCATAGCGCGCGCACGCCGCCGCCAGCACCCCAGCCACGTCGGCGCCGGGCACCTCGTCGCGCCCGCGGCCGGCCGCCTCGCGAGCAGAGGCGAAGAGGCGAAGCACGGCCACCGCGCTCACGATAGTTATGGTGCTTCGGTGGCCCACGACGGCGGAGCTCAACCGACGAAGATGCTCGTCGTGCGCCATGGGCAGACGACGTGGAACGCGTCGAAGCGATGGCAAGGGCGGGCCGAATCACCGCTCTCGGCTCTCGGTGTCGCGCAGGCGCGATGGGCCGCGGACACGCTCGAGCGGTTCGACGTGGTCGTGACGAGCAACCTGTCGCGGGCGCACGACACCGGCACCATCATCGCCGAGGCGTTCGGCGCCCCCGTTGTCGTCGATCCCGACCTCGCGGAGCGCGACGTCGGCGAGTGGACAGGTCTCACCTTCGACGAGATCGAAGACGGCTGGCCTGGCTTCCTCGCGCGCGACGAGCACCCGAAGGGATGGGAGTCGGACGACGACGTGGCGGTGCGCGCGGCCGATGCACTCCGTCGGGTCGCGAAGGAGCACCACGGCGCACGAGTCCTCGTGGTGACTCACGGAGGGCTCATCCGCTCGGTCGAGCGCACGCTCGGGATCTCGAGCCCTCACCTCGCGAACCTCGGTGGACTCTGGATCACCGTCGACAACGACGAGATCACCGCCGGCGACCGTGTCGAGCTGATCGACCATGCCGCGGTCGCAGCGACGGTGCCCGACAGTGAGTGACGTCCTTCCGCTGCCGGGCTTCGCTCCGGACTCGCCGGGCGTGCGCGTCATCGAGGTCGGCAACGTGCCCGTGCGCATCGAGGTGGTGCGGAGCGTTCGCCGCCACCGCACGGTCGCCGCTCGTCCGATCGGGGGTGTGCTTCGCGTCTCGATCCCCGCGTCGATGTCGGTGCGACAGGAAGAGCGCTGGGTCCGCGAGATGGCGCGTCGCCACGTGCGCACGCTCGCCAGCGCGACGATCGACCTCGACGACCGAGCGCGCACGCTCTCTCGTCGCTACGGCCTCCCGATCGCGAGGTCGGTGCGGTGGTCTGAGATGGAGAGCTTGTGGGGCTCGTGCACGATGGCCGAGGGCACGATTCGCATCTCGTCGCGGGTCGCGGGCTTCCCCGCGTGGGTGCTCGACTACCTGCTCGTCCACGAGCTCGCCCACCTTGTCGTGGGCGATCACTCGCCCGCGTTCTGGGAAGTGGTGAACCGCTACCCGAAGGCAGAGCGAGCGCGGGGCTACCTGATCGCGAAGAGCGGGGACGACGAGGACTAGCGCGCCCAGCGCGCTTCGAGCTCGCCGAGCGGGGTCGCCGGCGGAGCGCCGTGCCGATACTCCTCGAGGATGCCTCGCCATGGCCCGGTCGCGTCGAGCTTCCCGAGCAGCGCGCTGACACCCCACACGACGCGGTCGAGGATCACGAACGACGCCGGCATGTTGAGGGCTCGGATGATCTCGGCGTACGGGCCGTCGATGTTCACCACCTTGCCGAGTGCCTCGCCCGTGAACTGCCGCGTGAAGGTGAACGTGTCTTGCAGATATGGCACGTACGGCGCGCTCACGTACTCGTACACCCGCTGCGGGTCGAGGCCGTGATCGGGCCGAAGGAACCCGACCTCGACCATCGCGCGCACGCACCACTCGGGATCGTGGGCCAGGATGGCGTCGAGGCACGGCGACAGTCGCTCCCACTCACCCGCTGACCATCGCTTCACGAGGCCGAAGTCGAGGAACGTGATCGTGCCGTCGGCGTGGAACCGGTAATTGCCCGGATGAGGGTCGCCGTTGAACACGCCGTCGCGGTGCACGGAGCCCTGCGCGAACCGGAAGAGCACCTCCGCGGCGCGTTGCTTCGCCTCAAAGTCGGCTCGCGACTCGAACTCGGCCCACGTCAGACCGTCGGCCCATTCGCTGACGAGCACCCGCTGCGTCGACAGCTCGGTCACGACCTCGGGGATGCGAATGAAGGGATGACCGCGGTACCGGCGCCAGAACGCCTCCTGGTTCGCGGCCTCGATGCGATAGTCGAGCTCGTCGTACATGCGACCCCGCAGCTCGTCGACCAGCGCTTTGACGTCGAGCCCCTTCAACGCGAGCGAGGAGAACAGGTTGTAGAGCATCTCGGCGTTGTCGAGATCGGATCGGATCGAGCGATCGACGCCTGGGTACTGCACCTTGACCGCGACCTCGCGACCATCGGGCAGGACGGCTCGGTGCACTTGGCCAACGGAGGCTGCCGCCACCGGGATCGGGTCCCAGTCGAGGAAGAAGCGGCCGGGCTCGTCGCCGAGCTCGCTGCGGACGACCCCCTCCGCGAGCGACGGCGCCATGGGCGGCACGTCGGCTTGCAGCGTGGCGAGCGCGGCCTGCGCTTCGGGAGGAAGGCCTTCGGCGATGAAGCCGATCAGCTGGCCCGCCTTCATGATGGCGCCCTTCATGTTCCCCAGCTCACGGGCGACGTCCTCGGCGGTGCGGATCGCGAACTGCTGCTCGAGGGCCGCTCTCGCCTCCTCGTCGGCTCGCGCCCCGCGCACCTTCACGACGGCGTAGTGGGCACCGCGTCGAGCCGTGAGCCTCCACACCCGCGCCGATCGGTGGAGGCGGGTGCGGCGGTCTGCGTCGGCGAGCGCGATCCCACCGGCGACTGCGGCCGCGACCAGCCCACCAGCGAGAGATGTTGCGGCCAGCCTTCGCGACACCGAGCGCGGCGCAGTCAGCTCGCGCAGGTGGCGCAGCGCACGGCGAACGGAGCCGCCTGCAGCCGCTCGTCTCCGATCGGGCCGCCACAGACCTCACACGTGTCGTAGGTGCCGTCGTCGAGGCGCGTCATGGCCCGTTCGACGCCCGCGAGGTCGGCTTCGACCTGGGCCAGGATCGGGTCAACGCTCACGGCCGCAGACTACCGGCGAGGTCCGCGGCATCGGGGCCTCAGCGGGCCTCGCGGAAAGTTCACGCAACTGGAGCGTGGGTGCACGCGCAGCAGGGGTACCGTTGTGCTTGGTTACCGGGTAGTAACTGCCGACAGGTGACTGAAGGCGGAAGGCGGAGCACGACCAAGGAGCCGACGATGACCGAGATCCCGCTGCGAGCCGGACAGCCTTGGGGCGCGCATCGCCACCACGGCCGTCGGTACCCCAGCTACAGCCGCGAGCTCGGCGGCGGGCTCTTCGCGAATGTGGTGAACGGCGTCGTGACCTCGGTCGGCGTCGAGCCGGTTGGCGACTGGGTCGTGCGGCGCTCAGGTCGGGTCGAGGCGCTGGTGCCTGCGGCACGGCCGTCGCGGCCGACGCTGGTGTGGGCCGCTCCGCTCGCGACAGCGGCCATCGGTGGTGCAGCGTTTGCCGCGAGCTTTGCCCTGCGCCACGGTCGGCGCGCCGCGTAGGTCTCTGCTCAGACAGAGCACCAAAGACTTCAGACGGGACCAAAGACTTCGTCGAACAGGTCGCGCATCGCGGTCCAGGAGCGCACGTCCGTGGGCGCGTGGTACTCGATGCCCGCCATGCCCGCTTCGCTGGCCCTCGGGTTCGTGAAGCTGTGCGCGGCGCCGCCGTACAGGTTCATCCGCCAGTCGACACCTGCGTCGCGCATCTCCTGCTCGAAGGCCGCGCGCTGATCCGGCGGGATCAGTGGGTCTTCTGAGCCGATGCACACCAGGACGCGTCCCTTGATCTGCTTCGCGTCGTCGGGGCGGCTGGTCTGGAGGCCCGAGTGGAACCCGACGACCGCCTTCAGATCCTCACCGCCGCGGGCGAGCTCGAGCGCCATCGTCCCCCCGAAGCAGTAGCCGATCGCCGCCACTCGGCTCGGGTCCGCGTGCTCGTGCCCGAGCAGCACATCGAGGCCGCCCTTGCCGAGGCGGCGGATGCGGTCGGGATCGCCCATGAGCGGCATGAGCCGCTCCATCATCTGATCGAGCGGCACCGGCTGACCCCCGCCGTGGTAGTCGAGCGCGAACGCGACGTACCCGAGCTCGGCGAGCATCTCGGCTCGCCGCTTCGCGTGCTCATCGAGGCCGGGCCCTTCATGGCACACCAGCACCGCTGGTCGCCGTCCCAGTCGGGTGTCGTCGGTCGCGAGGTGACCGATCATCTGGACTCCGTCGACGTCGTACGCGATGTCCTCGATGTGCACGTGCGCTCCCTCGGTCGGTGTGTCGGTCGGTGTGTCAGTCGGTGAGGTCGAACATGATCTCGATCAGGGGCGAATCGACGAGCAGCCGTTCGATCGGTGCTTGGGTGCGGTACCAGCTCGCGGCTTCGTGCGACAGCACCATGCGCCGCGTTGCCTCGTCGGTGACCTCGTGCGCCCACGCGACGAGGTCGGCGTGCACCGGGTTCTTCACGTGCACGACGACACGCGGGTCGTTGCGCACGTTGGCGAGCCAGCCGCGCGGCCCTGGGGTTCCGGTGATGAAGAAGCGCTCATCGATCGCGAGCAACCAGATCTCGATGCGCTTCGCATCGCCCGAGTGTCGACCCGTCGTCGTGATGTCGATCGTGGGGTCTTTCGTGACGGCCGCGCGCACCTGGTCGATCATCGGGCCACGTTACGCGCCCATTAGGTTGACCTGATGATCTCGACTCGGCTCGGGGCGGTCCTCGCGCTGACGCTGGCAGGGGTCACGATCACGGTCGCGTATGACCGCACCCGCGACGACTCCTCGAAAGTCTCGACCACGAGCACGACTGAATCGACGACGGTGCCCGAGACGGCGCCGACGATCGCGGACCCGTCTTCGACCGTCGACATCACGGGCCTGAGCCCGATCACCGACCCGGCCACGACGACGACCACGGTGACGTCGACCGTCGGCTCGACGCCCTCGACGCCGACGACCGCGGCCACCGCGACATCAGGCGCTGCGGCTGGTTCGGCCGCGGTGGTCGGCTTCAGCGCCGGCGGCTCCGCGCGCGCCGTCACGCTCGACGATCGCACTTGGACAGGCAGCGGCAATGCCATCACGTTCATGTTCGCCGGTGACACACAGTTCGAAGGATCGGCGGCCGGCAAGCTCGCCGCGAACCCCAACACCGTGCTGCTGCCGATGGCGCCAGTGATGTCGCAGGCCGATGTCACGATGGTGAACCTCGAGACCTCGATCACAACGCGCGGCTCGCCGGAGCCGAAGGAGTTCACGTTCCGCGCGGCGGCCTCGGCGTTCACTTCGCTCGCGGCCGCGGGAGTCGATGTCGTCACCATGGCGAACAACCACGGACGCGACTTCGGAGCCGAAGGCCTGCAGGACACGCTCGACGCGATCCACACCAGCGGGTTCCCCACCGTCGGGATCGGCGAGAACGCAGCCGCGGCATATGCGCCCTACCGGATCACGGTGAAGGGGCAGCGGATCGCGATCTTCGGAGCCAGCCGGGTCATCGACGCGGCACTGCTCAGCTCGTGGACGGCCACCGACTCCCAGCCCGGGCTGGCGTCTGCGTATCCCGGTGCCCCGCTCGATCGTCTCCTCGCCGCGGTGCGCGAAGCACGGGCCTCCGCCGACACGGTCGTCATCTACCTCCACTGGGGCACCGAGCGGCTGACGTGCCCGACGAGCGTGCAGGAGACGCTCGCGCGTGAGCTCCACGACGCGGGCGCCGACGTGATCGTCGGATCGCACGCGCACCGCGTGCAGGGTGACGGGTTCCTCGACGGCGCGTTCGTCGCGTATGGCCTCGGCAACTTCGTCTGGCCGAGGGAGAACGTCGGCGCGGTCGTCGAGGTGAACGTCACCGGACGCGTGATCAACAGCTACAAGTGGATCCCGATGAAGGTCACCGCGAGCGTGCCGTCACCGATGCCTGACTCGCAGAGCGCAGCGCAGGTCGCTCAATGGGAGCAGCTGCGAAGCTGCACCGACCTCACGCCGTAGCGCAGGCTGTCATTCGCGGCGATTGCGTCGATGCCGGGCGATGATCGTGACGAGACGATCGAGCAGCGCGCCGATGATCAAGACGGCGAGGATGATGAGCCACAGCGGCGCGCTGAAGTGCAGAAACGTCCAGTCGATCTTGACCTTCTTCGTGTTCTGCCCGATGAACGCGCCGATCGCCACGGCCACGATGACGAAGAGGACGACCTCGATGCCGAGGCCGCGCTTCTCGGGCGCTGATCCGTCTCGACCGCTCTGCTCCCACGACATGGCGGCACCCTACGCGAGCCGATTTCCCAGCGCGCGGTAGAAGGGATTCCAAGGCTCGGCGGCTTCGGCGAGCACATCGTCGACCGACGGCGCGCCCGTCGCGCCCGCCGTGAGCGCCATCCGCGTCGCGACACGGTTGTTCTCGAACACCGCGTCGGCGTCGTCCGCGCCCCAGTCGACCCAGACGGCCGCGATCAGCAATCCGCTCGCCGCGAGGTCTCGCGCGATGACGCCCTCGCTCACGCACTGGGCGACGCCGCTCGCGACACCCGCCTGCGCCGCGCCCCACGTGAGGTGCCCGTGGCGCTCGCCTCGATCTCGGCCTTGTTCACGAACAGCGTGAGTGGTCGGACGGGCAGACCCGGGCCGCACCACGCACACGAACGGCGCGTGGCCGCTCGACGGCGTCGCGAGCGCGGTGGCCCATGCCGTCTCGACCGGCCCGCCCGCGGCGCCGAGCACCGTGTTCACGTGAGCGGCATCAGCGCCTTCGCCGGCGAAGCCCTCACCGAACTGGGTGCGGTTCACGGCAACCGCCCGTAGCGCACCATCTTCAGACGGTCGGACGAGTCGGTGTCGGGCTTCGTGTCGTACGCGAGCAGCGCGACGTAGCGGGGGCGGTCGCCCTTGATCGGGGTGACGCGGTGCATCGAGTTGCGTCCCTCGAACACCATGAGCGTGCCTGGCGTCATCGGTTCGGTGCGTACCCGCTCAGGCGCTCGGCCAGCCAGCACGGCGGCGACATCGTCGTAGTGCTCGTCGTCGGACGATCGGATCAGCTTCGCGTTGTCGAAGTCTCCGCCTTCGATGCTCGACTGGATCGCGATCGAGACCACGAAATCGGTCTGGTCGAAGTGCCAGTGCAGCTCGTCGCCGTCGCGCATCACCGCGAGGTTCAGGGCGCCGAAGGGATCCGCATAGCGGTAGAGCGGCGACCGATCGAGCAAGGCTTCGAGGAACGCCATCAGGGGGTCCCACTCGTACAGCCCGCGCAGCGCGGAAGTCGCGCGGGGAACAGGTCGTACGCGACGGCGGTGAGCGAGGTCGGCTCCGCTGTCCGCCGGGGATGGCCGTCGGGATACGACCGGTTGGGCGCCTCGATGTACGGCGTGCCCCGAGACCTTGCTGAAGTGACCGAGCGGCGCGAGCGCCTCGCACTCGTCGACGAGCGCATCGATGACCTCGGCGCGCACGAAGCCGGGAAGGATGCACACGCCGTCGTCACGCAGCGCCGCGCGGCCGTCGGCGACCACCTGCCGGCCGAGCGCGCTCTCGAGGTCGTCGACCGGATAGCGGTCGAGGTCGATGAGGTCGGCCGGCGAGGTGATGCCGAAGATTACGGCCCGGCTCTCAGGAGGTGCAGCGGACGAGGTTCTCGACGTTCTCGCTCAGCGCCGCGGGACCACCGATGAGCGTGATGTGCGCGGGCTGGATGCGCCCGAGCTCGTTGGCCACGGCCGGAGGAACGCAATCGGGCGGCACGAGATAGGTGATGCGCCCCTCCGCCAGGCGATCGACCTGCGGGGACGCTGCACTCGCTCGCGAAGCGCCAAGTGCTCCGACAAGGAGCACGAGCGCGCCGAGGGCTCGACGAAGACGCGTGTGAGCCATGACCCACCCCTTCCTGCGGCGCGGGCGCGCGGCCTCAAGCGAGATTCCCCGCCCTGCCGGATCACTGCCAGCATGGGGGTGGGGCCGCTAGCTCATCGGGTAGAGCAGGGGACTTTTAATCCCAAGGTGCCGGGTTCGAGCCCCGGGCGGCCCACTCTGTCGACCGGCGTCGCTGAGTCCGGCCAGCTTCTTCAGGACGCCCTCTCGTTGTGTCTCGAGGGCCGCGACGAGCGCCTCGACCTCCGGTGTCACGGGACGGGGCGAACGATGGCGCGCCGTTCGCCCTCGCACGCCTTGCGGACGTAGCAGCCGGGCATGTGGTCGTTCACGATGCCGAGCGCCTGCATCGCCGCGTAGCACGTCGTCGGGCCGACGAACTTGAACCCACGGCGCAGCAGCTCCTTCGACAACGCAGTCGACTCAGGTGTCGACGCAGCCACGTCGGCGAACGACGCTGGTGCGGCGCGACGCTTCGGCTCGAACGACCACACCAACGCCGCGAGCGAGCCCATCTCGGCTTGCACAGACAGCGTCGCCTTGGCGTTCGCGATCGTCGCCTCGATCTTCCCGCGGTGCCGGACGATGCCCGCGTCGCTGAGCAGGCGGTCGACATCCTTCTCTCCGAAGCGAGCGACCCTCTTCGGGTCGAAGTCCTTGAACGCGCGGCGGAACGCCTCCCGCTTGCGCAGGATCGTGATCCACGAGAGGCCCGACTGGAACCCTTCGAGGCAGAGCTTCTCGTAGAGCCGGACGTCGTCGACGACCGGACGACCCCACTCGCTGTCGTGGTACCGCTCGTATTCCGGCGTCGACGCGCCCCACCGGCACCGACGCTGTCCGTCGGCTCCTTTGACGACGTCGCTCATCGACTGAACGCGTCGAGGATGATCTCAGTGGCGTTGATCTCCGTGGTCGTCACCCCGAGCAACGGCACGGGGAAGGCCCCCGGCCACGTGTGCCCGCCCCCGTCGATGACGTACATCTCGACCGTGGCTCCCTGCGCGCACCCCGGCCATTGCTCGAGCGTCACGTGAGCGGACAGAGCGGCCTTGTCGGGCGTCGCTGCGCACGCATCGCGATCAGCCCAGCCAGCCATCCCCTGCGGCGCTCCGGGATACGACAGGCCCCCGCCACCGAAGACCGATCCGCCGTTGTACGGGAGCACGAAGTCCTTCGTGCCATGGAACGCGATCACGTTCACCGGGGGACCCTCGGCACATGCGAACGGAAGGTAGGCGACGCCCGAGACCGGAGCGATCGTCGTGAACCGCGCGCCGTCCTTGCAGGCGAGCAACGAGCTCATCGCGGCGCCACTGGAGATACCGGTCGCGTACACGTGGGTCGTGTCGACGCAGGCGCGCTTCGCGACGTCGTTCAGCAAGTCGTGGATGAAGGTGACGTCGTCCGCCTTCGTCTGCCCCACCACGTTCCACTGCATCGGCTGGCCCGTGGCGTCGGGCGTGACCACGACGAACCCCCGCGCCGGACCCTTGGTCGCGAGGCCGCTGTAGACCGCCTGCTCCTGGGCGTCCGATCCGGCACCGTGGAGGTTGACGATGAGGCGGGCGGGAGTGGTGGGAGCCGGGCTGGGCACCGACAGGAGGTAGGTGCGCTGGAGGCCCCCCGAGCTGATCGTGATCGGCCCCGTCGGGACGGGCTGCGGCGCGGAGCACGGCCTCGAAGGCGCGGGCGCCGCCCCCTGAGTCGGCACTTCCTTGCACCCGGCCGCGACGGCGACGAGAGCGAGGAGGAGCACGCTCAGAGCCAACTTCCGCACGGCCGGCGAACCTACCGCGACCCGCGCTGGCGAATGGCGCGCCGCGGCCGGTACCCTTTCCGGGTCCCTGCAGCCTTGTTGGGTCTCGTCTGCCTAGCTGGGTCTCAACTGAAGGAATCAGGTCATGTCGCGCGTCTGCCAAGTCACCGGGAAGAAGCCGTCCACCGGCTACTCCGTGTCGCACTCGCACGTCCGCACCAAGCGGTGGTGGGTGCCGAACGTGCACAAGCGCCGTTTCTGGCTGCCGAGCGAGAAGCGCTGGGTCACCCTGACGGTGAGCACGAAGGGCCTCCGCACGATCGACAAGAAGGGCATCGAGGCCGTAGTGGCCCAGATCCGCGCCCGCGGCGAGAAGGTCTGACATGCCGAAGAACGAGAAGCGCCCGATCATCAAGCTGAAGTCGACCGCCGGCACCGGGTACACGTACGTCACTCGCAAGAACAAGACGAACACCCGTGAGCGGCTCGAGATCAAGAAGTACGACCCCGTCGTCCGTCAGCACGTCGCGTTCCGCGAAGAGCGGTAGCTCTTCAACGACACAGAGCGATAGGTCTCTCCGACGCTCGGGGCTGAGCCTCGAGGAACAGCGTCGCTTCGGCGCGTTCGACACTCCTCCGTTCCTCGTCGAGCGACTGCTCGACTGGTCGCTGCAGCCGCTCCTCGACGAAGGACGCGACCCACGCACGATCCGCCTGCTCGATCCCGCGTGCGGCACTGGGAACTTCCTCGTCGCGGCGGCGCGTCGTCTTGGCACCACGCGGAACCTGGTCGGTCTCGACACCGATCCGAGAGCGATCGACGGGTGCCGGAGCGCGGTCGGCGGTGACGCGCAGCTCGTCGTCGGAGACGCGTTCAAGGCGGACCTGTCCGACGGCACGTTCGACGTCGTCGTCGGCAATCCTCCGTTCCTCACGCAGCTGCGCAGAGAGACAGCGACGCACCTCACGACGCGCTCCACTCGCCTCGGGACGTCGCTCCCGCCCTACGTCGACGAGGCGTCGCTGTTCCTCGTGCTCGCGACGCGGCTTGCCCGCGCCGACGGCGGACGCGTCGCGTTCGTGCAGCCGTTGTCGATTCTCGCGACGCGCGACGGAGGATGGGCGCGCGCCGCGGTACGCGACCTCGCCTCGGTCGAGCATCTCTGGATCGCATCCGAGAACGTCTTCGCCGCCGACGTCGCGACGTGCGCGATCGGCCTCTGTCGAGGGCGCACGCAGGGACCGATCGCGCGAACACGTGGCGACGTCCCGCTGGCCGACCTCGACCTGCCCCACGGCTCGTGGGCGCCCCTGCTCGCGGACGCGCTCGGCGTGCCGGGCGTCGCGCTCCGGAGCGATCGCACGATCGGCGAAATCGCGGCGGTGACCGCCGACTTCCGCGACGAGTTCTACGAGGTCGCGTCGCTCGTCGAGGAAGGTGGCGAGGGCGCGCCGGTCATCACGTCCGGGCTCATCGACGTCGGGCGCGTGCGATGGGGCAAGGCAAACGCGACCATCGCCCGTCGGCACTTCACGCGTCCCACGGTCTCGACGTCCGCCCTCTCGGCTCGGCTCCGTGCGCGCCTCGTGCCCAAGGTCGTCGTCGCGACACAGACGCGCGTGATCGAGGCGGCGGTCGACGAGCAGGGCGAGTGGCTTCCCGCGGTGCCGGTGATCTCGATCGTGGCGGAGGCACCGCTGCTCTGGCCGATCGCCACCGCGCTCTGCTCGCCGGCCCTGACCGCGTGGGCGGCAACGCAGCATCTCGGCGCGGCTCGCTCGTCGTCGGCCATCAAGCTGAGCGCGAGCGATGTGCGCGCGCTCCCGCTGCCCGAGCCGTCGGACTCCTGGGAGCGGGCCGAGGCCGCGCTGCGTGCCGGCGACGTGCTCGAGTCGGGCCGCCTGATGTGCACCGCCTACGGCGTCGACGACACGACGTTCACGTGGTGGCGGGACCGGCTTCCCCGCCACTGAGGAGCTCTACGAGGAGAGGCCAGAGCATCGCCACGCTGTCGGGCACGAACAGGTCGTGGGCGAGGCGGTCACGAAGCTCGTCGACCGACACGAAGAAGGCTTCGACGACCTCGCCGTCGGAAAACGTGAACGGTCCGTCGTCGCGTGCGACATACATGCGGACGATCGTCCTCACGTCGTCGTCCTCGTAGCTCGCCCTGCCGATCTCGCGGATCGGCGCGGCGCTGCCGACTTCCTCGGCGAGCTCGCGCACCGCCGCCCGTTCCCAGGCCTCCCCCGAGTCGACGACGCCGCCGACGGCGAGGTCCCAGCGCCCCGGCCACACGTCCTTGTCGTCGGCCCGCCGGTGGATCAGCACCCGTCCGTCACCGTCGAGCACTGCGATGCCGACCGAGCGGTGACGGAGGTTCCGTGCCCGCATCTCGCGGCGCAGCACGACGTCGACCACGTGGTCGTCGGCGTCGACGATGTCGACCGGGGTGTCGCCGGGATCGATCACTTCTAGTGTGCGCCTTCGATGGGGGCCAACGTCGCAGTCATCTACTACTCGATGTTCGAGAACGGCCATCGCATCGCCCGGGCCGTAGCCGAAGGTGCCGAGCAAGTCGGCGCCGATGTGCGGGTCCGGCAGGCGCGCGAGGTCGCCTCACCAGAGGTGATCGCGTCGGTGCCGAGGTGGGCGGCGACGGTCGACGAGTGGAAGCACGTGCCCGAGGCCGAGCTCGCCGACATCGAGTGGGCGCACGCCATGGTGCTCGGCACGCCCAGCCACTACGGGAACATGGCAGCGCAGCTGAAGCTGTTCGTCGACTCGACCGCGCGCATGTGGTCGCAGGGCGGCCTCAACGGAAAGGTCGCCTCAGGCTTCGTGACCGCGTCGACGACCCACGGCGGACTCGAGACGACGATCGTCTCGATGCACAACACGTTCTGCCACTGGGGATGCGTCATCGTGCCAATGGGCTACACAGACCCTGCGGTGTTCGCCGCCGGCGGCAACCCCTACGGCACCTCGCACGACACGTCGTGGGGTCAGGTCACCGTGCCCGAGACCGTGCTCGACGCGGCGCGCTACCAAGGCCGCCGCGTCGCGACGATCGCCGAGAAGCTGATGGATCTCGACACCTCGTTCCAGCCGATCTCCGCCAAGCCCACCTGAGGGCTGACCCAACCCCGCTAGGCGAGCTCGATCGCGTCGCCGACTGACACGTCGCCCTCGCCAACCACGCGCGCAAGCACGCCGAGGTTGCCGTCGTTCACGCGGTTGATCGTGCGCAGCACGTCGAGGTCGCGCGGCAGCCCCGCCTGCGGGCGCGTCGTCATGACACATCGGCTCGTTGGCTTGATGACCTCGAGCCGCGCCGTGCCGATCGCCAGCGTCGCTCCGATCCAGCGCTCTTCGACGAAGCCCGCACCGTCGACGTCGACGACGAGGTTCGGGCGGAAGCGACGGAGGTCGAACAGCCCGGCTGGATGCTCGGCTCCGACCGCTCGCATGCTTGCGGTCGAGAGCACGTGCACCGGTCGCGAGTCGTGGAACGTGCCTTCGGGTCCCTGCCACTGGTGCACGACGGCACTGCTCTCGTCTTCGAAGCTCGCACCGATCTCGAACGTGCCTCGGTCGCCGGGAGACGCGGCGACCAACTTCACGTCGCGGTCGAGCCATGCCGAGAGCACCGCGTCGACCTTTGAGTCGGCGCTCGTGACGGTCGACCCGTCCGGGAGGACGATGACGGCCTCGCCGTCGACGATCGTCGCCGACGCCTCGAGCATCTGCGGCTCACGCTTCGCCGAGAGCACGACCCCGGTGTCGACGTCGAGCACTCCCCAATGACGATCACCGGGGATGCCCCTGGCCATGAACGAGGAGCCCGTGAGGTCCTCGCCTTGCATCGATTTCACCGGGTACCAGCGCACCCCGATGACGCGAGCGAGCACTAGTCAGACTCGGTGACCGTCACCGACTGGATGACGACATCCTCCTTCGGACGGTCGCCCGAACCCGTCGGCACCGACTGCATCGCCTCGACGATGTCGAGCCCGCTGACGACCTTGCCGAACAGCGAGTACTGCGGTGGCAGCCGAGCACCGTCGTTGCCGCTGATGAGGAAGAACTGGCTGCCGTTCGTGTTCGGGCCTGCGTTCGCCATCGCCATGGAGCCGATCTCGTAACGCCCGGCCTTCGGCAGCTCGTCCTCGAAGCGATAGCCGGGCCCGCCGCGTCCCGTGCCCTCGGGATCGCCGCCCTGGCACACGAAGCCCTTGATGATGCGATGGAAGATGACCCCGTCGTAGTAGTGCCACCGCGCGAGGAACACGAAGTTGTTGACGGTCTTGGGTGCGGCGGCCGCATCGAGCGCGATCGTGAGCCTGCCCATCGACGTCTCCATCACCGCCGTGTACCGCTTCGATGGATCGATGACCATCGGCGGCGGCGCACCGAACTTGGTCTTGCGCGGAGAAGAGCCATCGGGGTTCGGGACGTCGCTCATGCCCTGCAGCCTGTCACGTCGCGAAGACCAGAAACTCTTCGTACCGGTAGAGCTCCACGAAGCCCATCCGTCGGTACAGGCGGTCGCCCATCGGCGACGCTTGCAGCGCCGCGACATCGGCGCCGTGGTCGAACCCGTGCCCGATCGACTTCGCCGTCGCGAGCTCCGCCAAGCCGCGACGGGCTGCGAACGGCATCGTGCCCACCCAGTGGATGTCGGCGACTCCGTCGATGACGACCGACATGGCCACCGCAGCAGGGAGCCCGTCGAGGTCGACGACGAACGCGCCGACATCGTCACCCAGCAGCATCTCGAGCGGCGGCATCACACCGACCACGGTGTCTCTCGATGCACCGAGCTGCGCGTAGGCCGCAGCGAACACCTCGACGTATTCGTCACGGTCGCGATCGGTGCTGACCTGGCGGACCGACGTGCCGTCGGGCACGGCAGGGACGGCAACTCGTTCGTGCACGACCATCTCCGGAAGACCGCCTTCCGCGAGCGCACGCAGATCGCGCGACCGGCACGTCTCGACGACGTCTCGGTCGATGTCGGAGCGGCAGAACACCGTGTGACCGCGTGACCGCGCCCCGAAGAACCCCGCGGCGCGCTCGAGGAGCTCGGCGGCAGTGACGTCAGGGGACGTGCGAAGCGCGCCATTGACGACGATGGCCGCATCGTTCGGCCCTGCCCAAAGCAGCACGCCATCGTCGTCGAGCACCTCGCCGCCGAGCGCGCTCGCGCTGCGACGTCGGAACTCTGCGTGGACGGCGTCGACGCGGTCGGCCAGGCTCAACCCTCACCCACGAGCTCGCTACGCAGGTCGCGCTTGAGGATCTTGCCGGCGGGGTTGCGAGGGAGCGGCTCGTCGCGGAACCAGATGCGCACCGGCACCTTGAACGCGGCGAGACGCTCGGCGACATGCGCCTTGAGCTCGTCCTCGGTCGCGGCCGTGCCCGGCGCGAGCTGCACGATCGCGCCGACCTCCTCGCCGAGCACCTGGTGCGGGATCCCGATGACCGCCGCGTCGGAGACTGCGGGATGCTCGAACAGAGCCGCCTCGACCTCGACGCAGTACACGTTCTCGCCACCGCGGATGACCATGTCCTTGGCGCGGTCGACGATGAACACGAAGCCCTCGTCATCGAGGCGAGCGACGTCACCACTGTGGAGCCAGCCGTCCGTGAACGACGCCTCGGTTGCCTCGGGCTTGTTGAAGTATCCCTTCACGACGTTCGGTCCCTTGATCCAGAGCTCGCCCACCGAGCCCGTCTCGAGCACCGCGCCTTCCTCGTCGACGACTTTCACGTCGCAGACCGCGACGGGCACGCCGACGCTGTCGGGCTTGTGCTGGTAATCCGCCCCCGAGTTCATCGTCGTGACCGACGACGTCTCGGTGAGCCCGTAGCCGTTGCTCGGCGTTCGGCCCGGGAACATCGCTTCGATGCGACGGACGAGCTCAGGGGCCGCGGGCGCGCCGCCGTAGCCGATCGACTTCACGCTCGAGATGTCGCGCGTGGCGAAGTCGGGGTGATCGAGCACTTGCCACACCATCGCGGGCACACCGCCGAACGTCGTGATGCGCTCCCGCTCGATCAGCTCGAGCGCGCGGCCCGCATCCCAGCGGTACATGATCACGATCTTCCCGCCGAACGCGAGGTTGGCCACCAAGACCGAGTGGCACCCGGTCGCGTGGAAGAACGGCACCGACAACAGGTACGCGTTCTGCTCCCCGGCGCCCGGCACGGCGACAGGAGCCGCGTCGGATCGGGCAGCTGCGCGTGACGACGCGAACACCAGGCTCATCAAGTTCGTGCAGATGTTGCGTTGCGTGCCGAGTGCGCCTTTCGGCCGGCCAGTCGTGCCCGACGTGTAGAAGATCGTCGCGTCGTCCTCAGGGTCGAGCGCGACATCGGGGAGCTCGGCATCAACGTCGACGTCACCGAGCACGTCCTCGAACCGTTGCGCCGGCGCCGCGAGCTCGTGCTCGCTCTTGGCCACGATGACAGCGCGCAGGTCGGGCAATGCTGCGTAGTGCTCGCCGAGGCGCTCGTGGCGTTCGTCGTCGACGAAGGCGACGACTGCTCCCGAGTCGCTCAGCCCGTACTCGAGCTCGGGCCCCGTCCACCACGCGTTGAGGGGAACGATCACTGCACCTGCGGCGGCTGCGGCCCAGAACGCGATCGACCACTCGGGGAAGTTGCGCATCGCGATCGCGACGCGGTCTCCCTTTCGCACGCCGAGGTCGTCGACGAGGCGATGGGCGAGCGTTGCGGCCGCCGCGAAGTGGTGACGGAAGGTCAGCGTGTCGTCCTCGTACACGAGGAACGTGAGGTCGCCGTGGGCCCTGCTCTGCTCGAGCACCGCGCGCAGTGAGGGCGGCGCGAGCTTCCAGGTGCGAGTCGGGATCCCGCGGATCACGACCTCTTCCATCTCGAACATCTGGCCGGGTGCAGTGAGCGCGGCGTGGACTTCGGCGATCGACGGCGGCATGGGCGCAGTCTGGCGCGTCGCGCACTGCGTGCGCACCGGTGCGCAGACGCGATGAAGCCCCCGCTCCAGTACCGGCGCCATCGTGTGTGACGGAGGGGCGTGGGATGCCGGGGGTAGAGGGACGGGGGCTCCAGATCGCTAAGGCTCCTGGAGCTGCTTGGTGTGTGGCGTCAGGCCTCCGGCTTCACCGTGAGAACGGTGGACCGGGGATCGCCCCCGACGCTCAGGTGCGACGTTGCTCCGGGAGCTGGCTCATTGCCAGCCCACGCGCCGCATACGGGCTCCTCCCTTCAGACGCATCGCCACCTGACTAGGTCAGGTGACGGCATGTTACGTGCTGCAGTCGGCGGCGTGAAGGGCCGATACTTCGCACAGCGGAGCGCGGTCAGTTGGGTGCAGAACGTGTTTGCGCTGAGAGTTGTTGACCTCCGTCTACCGTGACGGCCCGGGGAGGTGAGCCACCTGCGCCAGCGTCTGCAACAGCTGCGAGCACCCCTCAAGAGCCGCTCGCTCACGATCATCCTGTTCTCCGCTCTGCTGTCGGGCGCGGGGGACTGGGCGGCGCGCGTGGCGCTCGCGGTGCTCGTCTACGAGCGGACGGACTCTGCGGGCCTCACCGGGCTCGTCGTCACTGTCAGCGTGCTGCCTTGGATCGGCATCGGGCCCGTCCTCGCGACCCTCGGGGACCGCTTTCCGCGCAAGCACCTGATGATCGCGTGCGACCTGATCCGAGCGGCCGTGTTCGTGATCATGCTCGTGCCGATGCCGGTAGGCGTGCTGCTGCTCCTCGCGTTCGTCGCTGCGCTGCCGACTCCCCCGTTTGACGCGGCAAAGGCAGCGCTGCTCCCCGAGTCCGTGCCGCGTCATCAGTATCCCGACGCGCTCGCTCTGGCCACGATCGTCACACAGGGAACGACAGTGCTCGGCTATCTGGTCGGGGGCGTGCTCGTCGCTGTCGTGAGCGCTCGCGGCGCGCTCCTCGTCAATGCCTTGTCGTTCGTCGCCTCCGCTCTGGCGTTGACCCAACTTCAGATCGGGCGGACTGCGACGTCGAAGTCGAACCGGATCACGCTCCGCGAGGGAGCACGCGCGATCTACGACGACGTGATGGTTCGACGGGCGATCGTCTTCTTTGCGAGCGTGAACCTCGGAGCGATCATCCCTCAGTCGCTCGCAGCCGTGTACGCGTTGAAGCAGCTCGGCTCAGGCGATACCGCGGCCGGCGTGCTCGCCGCGGCCGTGCCGCTCGGCATGATCACCATCGTTTCGATCGTCCCCCTCCAGAACCATCCCGCTCGCTGGCTGTTGCGCGCCGGAGGAGTCGTCGCCGCGAGCGGGGCGGCGGCGGCCCTGGTGCTCTTCGGCTTGGATCTCGAGATGCCGCTGATCGTGCTCGCGTTCATCGCGGTCGGGGTCACCCTCGGCAGCGCGATCCCGACGAACACCGTCGCCGGATCCCGGCTGCCGAATGAGTCACGCGCTTCCGCGTTCGGGCTCATCAATGGCGTGCTGCTCGCAGCCGACGGCGGCGGCGCGGCGATCGGCGGGTTGCTCGCGGCCATCTTCAGCGTCCGGGTCGCGTGCCTCATCGCGATGGGTCTCGTGTTCGCGGTCGGTCTGTTTGGGATCGTCGCGGCGCCGCACGAGCCCGTCAGGCGGACGCCACCGGCTCCTCCGCCGGCCCCGATCGCGACTGCCGACGGCGATCACAACGGCTACACCGCGGCGCCCGAGCGACATCCTCCCGCGCCGCCGCCGCGTCCGGTACAGACCGCTTAGGGGATCAGGCCGAAGTCAGCTGCTCGCGTCGCTGCGCGAGCCGGGCCGAGACACGCGCAGTGCGCTCTAGGTAAGACATGAGTCGATCGCGCGCCGTCTCGGCCTCGCTGCTCAAGCCGGTGAGATCCGCGACCTTCCACTGACGGATCACGATCGGCACGAGGATCTGCTCGTGGTGGACGCTGAGGTCGTAGATGCCCGCCCGAGCGATGCGTTGCGAGTGCTTGTCGAAGTCGGGAATACCCGTACCGGGCATCGCGAAGCTGCGCACCTCGTGGTCGATCGCGATCATCGTGGCCGACGGGTCGAGCTCGAGCGCCGCGGACGCGAGGTCCCGGTAGAAGAGATGGTGGAAGTTCTCATCCGCCGCGACACGGGCCATGAGCTCGTACCCGACCGGGTCGTCGAGCAGCTTGCCGGTGTTGCGGTGCGCGATGCGCGTCGCGAGCTCCTGCAACGTCAGGTAGACGACGCTGTTGAACCGACCGGTCGGCGCCGGCACCTCGCCCTTGCTGACCTGTGCCATCCGACCGCGCTCGAGCTCGACCGGGTCGAGGGCGCGCGTCACCGTCAGGTAGTCGCGGATGACGATCGAGTGGCGCCCCTCCTCCGCAGTCCAGCGACGGGCCCACTCGCCCCAGCTGCCGTCGCGGCCGAACACGCCGTCGATGTCGCGGGAGTAGTAGGGGAGGTTGTCCTCGGTGAGGAGGTTGACGAAGAGTGAGCTCCGCGCCGCCTCGTCGAGCGCGATCACGGAGTCGGATTCGCTCCACGTCTCTCCTGCGGCGAAGTCTCGGCCCAGGCTGTACGGCACCAGCTCGTGGGGAAACCACTCCTTGGTCGTCGCGAGGTGTCGCTCGAGGAGGCTCCCGACAACGGGCTCGAGCTCGACAAAGGCGTCATCCGCAGCCATCGCAGTCAGCCTACCTACTGGTCGGTAGGCTGTCGACGCAAGGTCGCCACCTCGCATCACGAGTCGGCGGTGCTGCCCCCGACGTGCAGGCCGAGCGACGGCTTGCGCACGAGCGCGACGACCTCCTCGGGCGGCACGGGTCGGCTGTACAGGAAGCCCTGGGCCTCCTTGCAACCGTGGGTGCGCAAGAACGTCTGCTGCTCCAGCGTCTCCACGCCCTCCGCGACGACCTCGAGCCGAAGGGCCCGGGCGATGCCGATGAAGGCCGATACCAGCGGCGCGACGCCCTGCGCGGAGGTGATCTGGGAGACGAACGTCCGGTCGATCTTCAGCCGGTCGACCGGGAAGCGCTGCATCTGGGCAAGGGCCGAGTAGCCCGTGCCGAAGTCGTCGATCGCGAACCGCGGCCCGAGGTCGCGCACGCGCCGCACGATGTCGAGCGCGCCCTCCGACTCGCGGAGCGCCAGGCTCTCGGTGATCTCGAGCTCGAGGCGATCGGGCGCCAACCCCGTCTCCTGCAGCACCATCGCAACGCGCCCGACGATCCGGTCGTCAGAGAAGTTGCGACCCGACAGGTTCGCCGCCATGCGAAGCGGAGGGAGGCCGGCGGCGTCCCACTCCACTGCTTGTCGGCAGGCGTGGCGCATCACCCATGTGTCGACCTCGACGACGAGATCTGACTCCTCGGCGAGGGGCACGAAGTCCGCCGGCGTGAGCAGGCCGAGCGTCGGGTGCTCCCACCGCACCAGGGCCTCTACGCCGACGACACGACCGGTGCGCAGGTCGATCTGCGGTTGGTAGAGGACGCGCAGCTCGTCGCGCCGCAACGCGTTGTGCAGCTCGCTGCGACGCGCGAGGTGGACCTGCGCCTGCTCGTTGGTGCCAGGGTCGTAGAGGCGCGAGCAGTTGCCGCCAGCGTCCTTCGCTCGGTGCATCGCGGTGTCGGCGTTGCGGAGCAGCTGGCCCGCATGCGAGCCGTCGTCGGGGAACACGGCAATGCCGACGCTCGACGTCATGAACAGCTCGTGGCCGTCGACGACGAACGGCCGGCTGACCGCGCCCAGCAGCTGCTCGGCCATGATGCCGAGCCCTTCGCCGTCACCGAGCCCAGGAAGCAAGATCGTGAAGTCGTCGGCGGACATGCGCGCCACGGTGTCGCCTTCGCGCACCGCGCTCGGTGAGGCGTCCGCCGACGCGCTTCAGCAGCTCGTTGCCGACGGCGTGGCCCAGGCTGGCGTTGACCTTCTGGAAGCCGTCGAGGTCCACCATCAGCACGGACAGCTTCTCCCGCAGGCGCCGTGCCCTTTGGACGGCCTGGTTGACGCGGTCTTCGAAGAGGAGCTGGTTGGGGAGGCCGGTGAGGCGGTCGTGGGTCGCTTGGTGGCGGATCTGGCTCACCAGGTGCGCGTTCTCGAGCGCCGATGCGCCGATCGCGCCGATCGCCTCGAGGAGCTGCACGTCATCGGAGTCGAACCCGGAGACGCCCTTGCGGCCGCTCACCACGAGCCACTGCTCCTGGTCGTCGCTCAGGGGAAGCCGCACCCCTCGTTCCTCGAGCTCGGGAGCGGTGGTCCCCACCCACGCGTCCCGCGCGCGCAACAGCTCCTTCGCCGAGTGAGCGAGGGAGCCCGTGACCGCGTCGGTGTCGACGGACGAGTGGATCTCCTCCGCCGTGCGCAACAACCGATGCAATCGCTCTCGATCGAGACGTGCGCGGAGATGCTCCCCGAGCACGACGCGCACCATCACGAGCGGCACGAGCGCGAGGAGAAGAGACCAGGGATACGTCGCCGCGCTAAAGCCTGCGAGCACACCGATCGATACAGCGCTGACCCATTGCAGCACCCGGGGCCACACGCCCTCCCGAAGGTTGGCGAAGAACGGCACATCTTCGCTGACCGAGATCACCAGGCTCACGGCGAACTGCCCGATCACAGCCATCAAGATCGCCGCGACGATGGCACCGACCACGGCGCTCGGCTCGACCTTGCCTGGGTCCGCTGTGCTGATGAGGGCGAACGCCGCGGTGCCGACGACGACCGAGAGCATCACTTGGCCGAGGTTGAAGATGAGCTTGGCGAAGACCGTGCGGCTCCACAGCAGCCCTGCTGCGGTGCCCAACAGGAAGACCGCCATCGTCCCCATCGGGGGCAGAAGCAGAACCGCGATGACGAAGTACGCCTCGTCGAGGTGCATCGTCTCGGCTTCCTCGTTGCGCAAGATCCGCAACGGGAAGGCCCAGCCGATCGCTACAGGGATGGCGAGCGCGAGGATGACGAGCGGGTTGCCCCAGCCCTCGTGGGAGGTCAGCGCGAAGGCCGCGATCGTCGCCCCGAGGCCCGCGAGCGCGGTGCCCGTGACGACGAAGCGCGTGGCGCGGTTCACGAGCGGAACGTGGGCGCGCACCGCGAACGATGCATCCCACCTCCGGTCGTCCGAATCGCCACCGGCACCTCCATCCAGACGCGCGCGTCACCTGCCTGGTTCTTGTCGGCCCAGGCGGAGGGAGGTTGAGGATCAGGCGCGTCACGACAGCATGGGAAGCCACGGAACGCGCTGGGTCAGCGTGGGATGCGGCCTTCTACGACGTCGTCGCCGAAGATCAAGCGGGCCGCGGGCTCGAGGTCGGGGCCCCGGCGCAGCGTGTGGCCTCCGTCGATGGCGAGGCATTGGCCCGTCACCCACGAGGAATCGGGACCCGCGAGGTAGCGCACGCCGGCCGCGACGTCGTCCACCGTGCCGAGGCGGCCGAGCGGCATCTGCCGGAGGTAGTCGGCCCTGATGCCGTCGTCGTTCACGAGCGCGGCAGCGAGGTCGGTCGGCACGAGACCCGGTTGCACGGCGTTGACGCGGACTCCCGCGATGCCGAGCTCGTCCGCGGCGTTGCGCACCAGCGCCTCGAGGCCGGCCTTGCTCACGCAGTACGCGCCCATGAACCGGTGGGTGAGTGGTCCTGCGATCGACGAGATCGCAACGATCGCGCCGCCTCCGCTCGCAGCGATCGCAGCGCCCGCGTGCTTGATCCCGAGGAACGCGCCGGTGAGGTTCGTGTCGAGCGTCGCCTGCCACGCCTGCAGGTCAGTGGTCAGCATCGGGCCGAAGGTGCCCGTGCCCGCGGCGAGCACCGCGATGTGCAGCCCACCGACCGCTTCCATCGCGGTCGCAACCGCAGCGCGGACAGCGGCCTCGTCGGCGACGTCGCACGCGACGGTGCGCACGTCCACACCGGCCGGCGCGTCGCCACGCAACGCGTCGGCGCCGCTCGCGAGCTTCGCCTCGGTGCGTCCGGCGATGGTGACTGCGCAGCCGTCGCGGACGAGCCACTGCGCGGACGCGAGGCCGATGCCGCTGCCGCCGCCGGTGATGAATGCCGCCATCCCCGCGAGGGGGAGTCTCCGTTCGGCGTTCACTTGATCGCCAATGCGTTCGGCGGCGACGCGACACCCGCGGGGAGGTTCAACGGCGCCGACGAGAAGAAGCACTCGTAGCGACCGTCGGACGCGCAGTCGTCGGCGAGCGGCTCGAGGTTCCACATCTCGCCGAGCGGGAGGCCGAGCATCGGCAGCAGCAGCGTGTGCACGAACGTCTCGTGCATGCGCGACGGGTCGGCCTGCACCTCCTGGACGACCTTCGGGTCGAGCAACGCTCCCGGCGGCCAGATCTCGACTGCGGGGTTGTCGGCACCGATCGCGGCGATGTGGAGGTCCCAGAGGAACCGTGCGGTCGCTTCGCCCGGAGGCAGGCCAGGTGCCGCCATCTGCGTGCGATCGCTCATGCGAGCGCGAGTGTCCATGTCGAGCGACGAGTACCAGCCGACCCACCCGGTGCGCATGAGCAGCACGTCGCCCGGCTCGATCGTCGTGCCCTGCGCCTTCAAGGTGTCGAGGATGTCGTCGGGCGTGATCGCGTCGGGCTGGTCCATCTGGAGGGGTCGGCCTTGTACGGCGCGCCACCGCCCCACGTCGGCGACGACTGCCCGACCGACGAGCCCACGCGAGGCCCAGTGGTGCATCCCGTGCTCCTCGTCGGGGACGCCGCCGTAGTGGCCGTGCACCGGGTGGCGCACGTGGCGGAAGCCGTCCCACTGCGACGAGCTCTGCGTGTTCCAGCCGTGCAGCACGTCGTCGTGGCCGACCGACGGCGGCTTTCCGGTCACCTCGTGCTCGAACCGGGCCCGGCTGAAGAGCGGCGGATCGGGCATGCGCATGTCCCAGTTGAGGGGGAACACCGCGCCGCGCTGGATGAGCCTTGCGGCGTGGACGATGCGGTCGGGCGTGAGGAGGTTCAGGCAGCCGAACACGTCGTGCTCTCCCCACAGCCCCCATGAGGATCCGGCGGGCACTCCTGGCGCGACCGGGAGGTCGTCGTAGCGCGGCAGGTTCGACCGGTCCGTCGTCATGAGCGACACCATAGGCTCGGGTTCCATGACTGGCCCCGGCCCTCTCAGCGGCGTTCGCGTGCTCGACCTGTCACGCGTGCTCGCCGGTCCGCACTGCGGGCGCATGCTCGTCGACATGGGTGCGGACGTCATCAAGGTCGAGCCGCCCGAAGGTGACATGACGCGGTTCTCGTGGCCGCGCAAGAACTCGATGGCCTCGTACTTCGCGCAGCAGAACTGCGGGAAGCGAAACATCAGCCTCGACTTCGCGCATCCCGAAGCGGTCGCGATCGTGCGCTCGCTCGCTGGGATGTCCGATGTCGTGCTCGAGAACTTCCGCCCAGGCGTGATGGCACGCATGGGCCTCGACCCTGACGAGCTGCTCGCCGCTCATCCACGTCTCGTCATCGCGTCGATCAGCGGTTACGGGCAGCAAGGCCCCTGGTCACGACGCCGCGCGTACGCACCCGTCGTGCAGGCCGAGGCCGGCATCACTTGGGCGCAAGGGCAAGCGCGCCACGGCGCGGTTGCCAACGACGTGTTCTCGCACGGCGACGTGTACACCGCGCTCGAGTGCTTGTCGGCCATCCTCGCCGCGCTCTACCACCGCGAGCAGACGGGAGTCGGGCAGCGCATCGATGTCGCGATGGCCGAGACCATGCTCACCATCAACGAGCACGCGCACTGGCACTTGAACGGTGGCGCGGTCCACAACGACGTGCCGTCGTTCGCTCCCGGTGACTATCCCGTGATCCCGACAGCCGAGGGTCACCACATCGTGATCTCGGGTCATCCCGCGGGGAAGGGCACGTTCGAGCTCTACATGAAGGCCGCGGGTCGCACCGAGCTCATCGACGATCCTCGGTTCTCGACGGTCGACGCGCGTGTCGAGCATCTCGACGAGATCATCGACGTGCTCGCCGAGTGGTCGTCGACCTTCGACGACATCGACACCATCGAGGCGGTGCTCGCGGAGCACGGTCTGGCGATGGGCGTGCTCCGCACGGTTGACGAGATCAGTCACACCGACTGGGCCGAGGCACGAGGCGCGGTGGTCGAGGTCGACGACCGGTCGGGCGGCACGCTGCGCATCCCGAACTCACCGTGGCGGTTCTCAGGGGCAGACACAGGCGTGCGGGGCGTTCCTGCGTATCGCGGCGAGCACAACCGCGAGGTGCTCAGCGAGCTGCTCGACGTCTCCGGTCCCGAGCTCGACCGCCTCGCAGCCGAAGGCGTGCTCTCGAGTCGACCGCCCCGAGGCTGACCGCCGCCGCGATGGCACTGCGCTGGGGCATCGCGCCCATGAAAGCGGTGTCGAGCGACGTCATCCCCACCGAGGACGGGTGGGACTTCGAGATCAAGTGGGACGGCAACCGCGTGATCGCGTTCGTGGACGGGGGCAACGTGCGGCTCCAGTCCTCGAACAAGCTCGACTCGACCGCGCGGTGGCCCGAGCTGGCAGGGCTCGCCGAAGGCGTGAACGCGCGCGAGGCGATCCTCGACGGCGAGGTCGTGGTGCTCGACGCGAAGGGGCGTCCCGACTTCAGCAGCCTGCAGACCGGAGCGGGACCGGTGACGTACATCGTCTTCGACGTGCTGCAGGTCGATCGCCGCGACGTGACCGCGCTGACGTACGAGGAGCGTCGGCGCTGTGCTCGAGCAGCTCGTCGAGCCAGGACCGCACTGGCTCGTCTCGCCCCGACACGCAGACGGCGACGCGCTCGATGGACGCAGCGAAGGCGCGCGACCTCGAAGGGATCGTCGCGAAGCGGCGCGACAGCCCCTACGAGATCGGACGGCGGTCGAACGCGTGGCGGAAGGTGAAGCACCGGCCACAACAGGAGTTCGTCGTCGGCGGCTGGGTGCCCGGCACCGGCAACCGAGAGCACACGATGGGCGCGCTGCTCGTCGGCGTGTACGAACGGCGCAAGCTTCGCTACTCGGGCCGCGTCGGCACGGGTTTCAAGGAGCGTGAGCTGCATCGCTTGATGGCGCGTTTGGGTGAGCTCGCGTCTGACGAGTGCCCGTTCGATCCACCGCCTCCGCCTCCGACCCGCAAGATCGCACGCTGGGTGCGGCCCGAGATGGTCGTCGAAGTCGCGTTCGCCGAGTGGACGCACGAGCACATCCTTCGCCAGCCGAGCTACCTCGCCGAGCGCGACGACAAGAACCCGAAGAAGGTCGTCCGCGAGATCTGATCTCGCTCGGGAAGTCGCTAACGGCCGGTGTGGCCGAAGCCGCCGCCGCGATTCTCGCCCTCGAGCGCGTCGACCACGGTGAACGTGCACGCCTCGACCGGCTGGATCAAGAGCTGCGCGATCCGGTCGCCGCGGTGGATCTCGTAGGGCGTCGTCGGGTCGGTGTTCACGAGCACCACCCTCAGCTCGTCGCGATAACCCGCGTCGATGAGCCCAGGTGAGTTCAACACGGTCACCCCGTGCTTCAGGGCGAGGCCGCTGCGGGGCAGCACGAACCCGGCGTGACCCGGCGGGATCGCGATCGCGAGCCCCGTCGGCACGACCGCCCGGCCTCCGCCGGCCGCGAGCGTGACGTCCTCGCGGGCGCACAGATCAGCGCCGGCGTCGCCCGATCGTGCGTACTCGGGCATCGGGAGATCAGGATCGAGACGCACCAGCGGGATCTCGATCGGCGCCCCCATCGGGGCGCAGCGTAGGGCGCGGCATACCATCGGTCCGTGCTCGCGTGGATGGACCTGGAGATGACGGGACTCGACCCGACGCGCGACGTGATCGTCGAGATCGCCACGCTGATCACGGACGACAGCCTCGAGATCGTGGCGGAAGGTCCCGACCTCGTGATCCACCAGCCGCCCGACGCGCTCGCCCGCATGGAGGACGTCGTGCGTGAGATGCACACCCGCAGTGGTCTCCTGCCCGCGATCGAGGCGTCGACGATCACGCTCGAGCAAGCAGGCAAAGAGACGATGGCGTTCTTGATCGAGCATCTGCCCGGCGCCGGCGCCGTCCCGCTGTGCGGCAACAGCATCGGCACCGACCGCCGCTTCCTCGCCGCGTACCTCCCCGACATCGAGGACTTCCTCCACTACCGCTCGATCGACGTCTCGAGCATCAAGGAGCTCGTGAAGCGGTGGTATCCGGAGAAGCGGGCGGGACGACCGCGCAAGGAGCGCAACCACCGCGCCCTCGACGACATCCGGGAGAGCGTCGCGGAGCTGCGGTACTACCGGGACGAGGTGTTCGCGCCGCGTTCGAAGCCCGAACCGACGGCCTAACCTGCGGGGGTGGAGAAGCCGCGCCGCCAGGAACAGGAAGACGCCTCGTCCGAGATCACCGAGGTCGCGCCGGGCGTGCTGCGGATGCAGCTCCCGATCGACATGCCCGGCCTCGGCCATGTGAACTGCTACGCCCTCGAGGACGAGCGGGGCATCGCGATCGTCGACCCGGGCCTCCCGGGCGAGGAGTCGTGGAGGCACCTCGTCGATCGGCTCGACCGGTCAGGTGCGGGGCTCGCACGGGTGCACACCGTGGTCGTCACCCACTCGCATCCCGATCACTTCGGCGGCGCCGGCCGCGTGCGCAAGGAGGTCGGGGCCGAGCTCATCACCCACGAGCTGTTCCGCACCTGGTGGGATCCGACCGAGGACGAGACGCCGCTCGAGGACGCCGCGCCGAACCCCTGGAGGTCCACTCCGTGGGGAGGCGACGAGTACATGCCCGACCCGGACCGGCGAAAGCGGTTCGAGGAGATGCGCAACAACAACCTCTTCCCGGCACCGCGGCCCTCCCGGCGGGTCGAGGATGCCGAGATCGTGACGCTCGCCCGTCGCGAGTGGGTGTCGATGCACACGCCCGGCCACACGGCCGACCATCTGTGCCTCTTCGACCCGGCGGAAGGCGTGCTGTTGTCAGGCGACCACGTGCTGCCCACGATCACGCCGCACATCAACGGCATCGGCACCGGCGAAGATCCCTTGGCGCAGTTCTTCGCGTCGCTCGACCGCATGACCGAGCTCGAAGGCGTGACGATCGTGCTGCCGGCGCACGGCCATCCATTCACCGACGTCGCCGATCGCGCCAAGGCGATCCGCCGCCATCACGAGGAGCGGCTCGACAAGCTGCGCGCAGCGTCACGCGAGATCGGTGGGTTCGCGACGGTCCCCGAGCTGTCGCAGCACCTCTTCGCACCGCGGTCGTGGGGCCAAATGGCCGACAGCGAGACGTTCGCTCACCTCGAGCACCTGCGACTGCTGGGCGACGCCGAGTGCCGGAAGACCGAGAACGGCAAGCTCCTCTACGAAGTGGGCTGAGCGCGCGCCACCACTGCGCTCGCGTGCACGGTCGAGCCGACGACCATCCACATCTCGCACCCGTCGTCGCTGTCGCACGTGTGGATCTGCACGTCGGCACCCGGGCTCGATCGCGACGCGGAACTCGACCTCCGCCCGCATCGGCGGTCGCAGGTCGCGTCGCCGCGACAGCTCTTCCTCGACTGCTGACCAGTAGGCCGCGTTGTTCATGTGCTCGAGCACGTCGAAGTCGGTGAAGCGCAGCGGCCACGGGTGCACCTGCGCCCCCAGCCGGGGCTCACCGTGGGTCAACCGGGCCGACACCTTGCGGTCACCGAGCGCCTCGCCGTAGATCGCGAAGAACTCGTCGGGGAGAGACTTCGGACGTCCGTCGTCGGTGAGGTGCACCCACAAGCTCGCCGCTTCGATCGCTGCGCCTTGTGATCCGGTCACGGTGACACGCCGTTCAGCCCAGCTGCGGCCCGCGCCCGACGCGAACGTCGTGAGGGTCAGCTCCTCGCCGAAACGAGCGCCACTGCGCACCTCGATCGCGGTGCGCCGCACGACCCACGCCATGTCGTTCTCGAACGCGGCATCGCGGGTGTCGTCGTTGGAGACGTCCTGGAGGTATCGAGCGAGGCCGTCGAACCGCAGTCTCCCTCCGGGGCTCGAGTCGCCGAGGCGCACGGGTCGGGTGCGCGTGTAGCGACGCCCGGACGGCGGGACGGGGACGAAATCGGCCATAGCGGCGGCAGGCTATGGCCCGTTTTGTGACCGTGTTCATGAACCCCTTGGCGATAAATGGTTGACGCCACCCCGGCGGGCATGGTTCTCTGTCCAAGCCCATTGGGCGCAGTAGCACGCGATTCCGATACTGAGCAAGCCCCGAACAGTGAGGCCTATCCGAATGAAGCGCACCTTCGACGTCAACCAGATGGCCAATCCGGCCACCTGCGCGCGTCCACGCGTCTTTGGAGCCGGCCTCACGTGGCAAGTGGACACGAATTCGTTCATGTCCATCCCCACGGCACACAAGGCCTACTCCACCCGACGGCTCTGCGAGTCTCCGACGTAAAGCACCACCGAAAACGTCGAGAACCCAGAAGCCGCCGGGAGATCCCGGCGGCTTTTCTCTTTCTCGGCACTCGACTTGGGGGAACCCACATGTACGCCATCAACGACAACCAGGAGCTCGAGACCCAGCCGCTGACCCCGGCTGCACAGTGGTGGGCCAAGGCCCGCTGCAACGACGGCGCGGGCACGCTGACGTTCCTCTTCTTCTCGGAGGACCTCATCGACATCGCTCGGGCCAAGGCGATCTGCTCGAAGTGCCCGGTCCGCGAGACCTGCCTCTCGGAGGCCCTCGCCCGCCAGGAGCCCTTCGGTGTGTGGGGTGGCCAGCTGCTCCACAACGGGCGGATCGTCGCTCAGAAGCGCAAGCGCGGGCGGCCGCCCAAGCACCCGAGGCCCGAGATCGTGGTCGACGAGGTGCCGCTGCCCCCGTTCATCCGCACGGCCTGACTGTCCTGCACCGATCACCGCTCGGGCGGTCGGGGTGACGCGACACGCGAGCCCCGCCCGCCCTGCGGTCGAATCTTCCTCTTCGACTTCGGCCTCTAGCCTCATCGGGATGGACGCCGCCGTACGCCGCAAAGCGATCGGACGAGGCGTCCTCCTCGGAGTCGTGGTCACGGCGATCGTGGTCGTTGCGCTGCTCGTGTTCACGGGCGGGAGCGGCGGCGACAGATCATCCACGCTGGGAGCGATCCCGACCGCGACGAGCCAGCACGGCAAGTCCGCCCCTACCGCCGAATTCGAGCGGTTCGACGGCACGAAGGCCACGTTCGCCGACTACAGGGGCACTCCCCTCGTCGTGAACTTCTTCGCCTCGTGGTGCGCGCCGTGCGTACGCGAGATGCCCGATCTGCAGCAGGTGCACTCCGAGCTCGGGAGCAAGGTCGCCTTCCTGGGGATGAACAACCAGGACCGGGCGGCCGACGGCCAATCGATCGCGGACAAGGCCGGCGTCACCTACGACCTCGCCCGTGACCCGAACGGCGACTTCCTCAGCGCCTTCGGCGGCATCGTGATGCCGACGACGGTCTTCATCTCCGCCGACGGCAAGGTCCTCGAAGTGCACAACGGCGCGTTCTCGGCCGACGACCTGCGGTCCGAGGTGCACAAGCTGTTCGGCGCATGATCGACGCACCCCTCGCGTACGCATTCACCGCCGGGGCGGTCGCCACAGTGAATCCGTGCGGCTTCGCGATGCTGCCGGCTTACCTGTCGTACTTCCTCGGGATCGAGGTGGCGAAGGGCGCCGAGGACGATCGGCGAGCGAGCGTCGGCACCGCGTTGTTGGTGGGCGCCGCGGTGTCCGCGGGCTTCTTGGTGGTATTCGGGATCGTCGGGACACTCGTGAACGCGGGCGTCTCGTCGTTCATCGACTACGTGAAGTGGGCGACCATCGCCATCGGCATCGGGCTGGTGGTGCTCGGCATCGCGATGCTGCGCGGCTATCACCTCCCCTTCTCGACACCGCGCCTCGACAAGGGCGGACGCAACCGCACACTCGGCTCGATCTTCCTCTTCGGCGTGTCCTACGCGATCGCGTCGATCTCGTGCACTCTCCCGATCTTCCTCGTCGTCGTGTTCGGCACCCTCTCACGCACGAACTTCGCCTCAGGCCTCGCCACCTTCCTCGCCTACGGGCTAGGGATGGCGATGGTCCTCGTGACGTTGACGGTCGCTCTCGCGCTGGCGAAGCAGTCGGTCGTGCACTCGATGCGCCATGCGATGCGCTACGTCGACAGGGTCGCGGGCGCGCTGCTGATCGTCGCGGGCGCGTACCTCGTCTACTACTGGATCTTCAACATCGCGACGCACTACTCCAGCTCGACCGGATCGGGCCCCATCACGTTCGTCGAGGACCTGTCGGCGCGCCTCGCCTCGAACATCCAGAGCTGGGGAGCGGGACGCGTCGCCTTCGTGCTGGCCGTCGTCATCGGGGCCTCGACGTGGTACGCGTTCGCCCGCCGTCGAGACTCGGCGCGGCGTTCGTAGCCCCACCAGGCCATCGTGTTCGACGAGCTGCTCGCCCATCCGGGTGTCGAAGAGATCGTCGAGCTTCGTTCGACGTTCGGCTTCATGGCGTACCACGGGGGTTCGCTCGAGGAGGTCACCGACGTCGTCGCGACGGCGGCCGCGGAGCAGGCGGGCGCGTCTCTCTACGCCGTCCTCCAACCCGCGGGCTTCCGCTGGCACATCCCGTCGACCGAGGTGCGACCCGAGCACTCCGAAGCGCTCGCCGAGTTCCTCGATCATGTGGACGTCGTCGTGACCGTGCACGGATACGGCCGCGAGGGCATGTGGACGACGCTGCTCGTCGGCGGCCAGAACCGCACGCTCGCCGATCATGTCGCCTCGCACCTGCGACCCGCATTGCCGGACTACACGATCGCCACTGACCTCGACGAGATCCCCTCCGCCTTGCGCGGCCTGCACCCTGAGAACCCCGCGAACCGGCCGCGAGGCGGGGGCGTGCAGCTCGAGCTGCCACCGCGCGTGCGAGGGCGCAGCCCGATCTGGAAGGACTGGGAGGGACCGGGGCTCGTGCCTCACACCGTTTCGCTGATCGACGGGCTGGCGGCCGCGGCGACGACCTGGGCCTAAGGCCACAGGCGCTCGATGCGCCACGCACTGCCGTCACGCGAGTAGCGGAACCGGTCGTGCAGCCGGTTGGCTCGGCCTTGCCACACCTCGAGCGACTGATGGGCGAGGCGATAGCCGCCCCAGTGGGCGGGCCGAGGCACCTCGATGCCGCGGTAGCGCTCCTCGATCGCGGCAACGGCATCGTCGAGCGCAGCACGATCCACGAGCACCTCGCTTTGCGCCGACGCCCACGCGCCGATCTGGCTCTCACGCGGCCGCGTGGCGAAGTACGCGTCCGACTCCGCGTCGTCGATCGGCGTCACCGTTCCCGTCACACGGATCTGGCGGTGCAAGGGCACCCAGAGAAACACCAGGGCGGCCCGTGGGTTCGCCGAGAGCTCTCGGCCTTTGCGGCTGTTGCGGTTCGTGAACCACACGAACCCGCCCTCGTCAACGCCCCGGAGCAGCACGACGCGCGCATCGGGCTGGCCGTGCTCGTCGACGGTTGCCAACGACATCGCGTTCGGCTCCTCGAGCCCGGCGGTCGCAGCGTCTTCGTACCAACGTTGGAACTGAACGATGGGGTCGTCCGCGATGTCAGTGCGCTCGAGGCCCCCGGTCTCGTAGTCGTGGCGCAGCGTCGCGAGGTTCTCGCGCTCGGGGAGCGTCTCGAGCACACGAGCGCGCACAGTCTCGAGGTTCGCACCGAGCGCTACGAGGACCTGCGCTGCGACCCCTTCGCCCTCGCGTAGGAGGCCGAGGAGGATGTGCTCGGTGCCGATGTAGCTGTGGCCGAGCGCCAGTGCTTCGCGCAGCGAGAGCTCGAGGACCTTCTTGGACCGAGGCGTGAACGGGACGTGTCCGGACGGCGCCTCCACACCGTGGCCGATGATGTCCTCGACGCGACCGCGGACGGCGGCAAGCGAGATGCCGAGCGACTCGAGCGACCTCGCGGCCACGCCGTCGCCCTCATGGATGAGGCCGAGGAGGAGGTGCTCCGTCCCGATGTAGTTGTGGTTCAGGAGGCGCGCCTCGTCCTGTGCCAGCACGACGACCCGTCGGGCACGATCCGTGAAGCGCTCGAACATGGCCACAGCATGCCGCGCCAGACTTCGGCTGTGAGAGCGGTGGCCAGTGCGGGCGCAGGCTTCCTGCTCGCCGTGCTGTGGTTCGACCTCATGTTCGACGTGCAGGTGCGAGGCCACACCCGCGCCGAGCTCCCCCCGCAGGTGTTGTCGTCGATCGCGGCCTACTACGCGAGGGTCACGACGACGTCTCGACCGATGAGCCGACTCGTCCTGCTCGCCATGCTGGTCACCATCGGAGCGCTGATCGCGGTGCTCCTGGGCGATGACCTCCCCAACTGGCGCGCCACGATCGCGCTCGTCTTCGCCCTCGTTGCCATCAACCTCGCCGGGGCGCACACCGTGCCGGCTGCGGTACGGCTCGGCCGGGAGCGCGACGACGCGGCGACCCAGTCAGCGCTCGCGCGGTCGATCCTGCGCGATCACCTCATCTGCATCGCCGCGATCGCGGTCACCTTGCTGGCGCTGCTGCTCCCGGCGTGAGCCGCTGGCGCCCCCGAGGACGCCAACGGACCCACTCGCCCACACCGGGCGCGGCCGGACTCAGACCTGGAACTTCAAACCGTAGGTCTGCTCGAAGCCGAGGATGCAATACGGACGCTGGGGACACTCGGGCGGCCCACCCATCGTCAGCTGGTCGGGCACCGACGCGAGGTCGGAGATGTTGACGAGGTGGTACTTGTCAGCCGTCGCCTTGGTCACGACAAGCGCGTTGATGTCCTCGGCGGGCGATGGGTCGAGCACCGTGATGCCCTTCGGCTCGGCCGCCGCACGCAGGTCGGCGACCGTCTTGTCGAGGTCACTGCTGGGGGTGCCACCGAGGAATGTCAGGTATGTGCCCACGTACTCGGGGTAGACGTCGATCTCGCCGCTCTCGAGGGCCGGAGCGACGACTTCGCGACTGCCGAGCTTGAACTTCGTCGTCACCTTGGCGCTGTTGTTCTGCAGGATCAGTGCGTACATGTTCGCGACGATCTCCTGCTCACTGAAGTTCGCGGAGCCGACCGTGATCGAGACGCCAGCGAGCCCATCGCTCCCGTTCTGCTCACCGATGATGTTCTTCGCGGTGAGGAACTCCTTGGCGACGTCTGCGGGATCGCGCTTGTCCGCGTCGACCTCGAGGTTCAGCTTCGAGAGCTCGTCCGTCGTGAGGGCCGCGGAGACCTTGTTCAACGCCTCGGACACGCCGGGCGTCTTCGCGATCTCGGTGCGGATGACTGGCACGAGGTTGTCGACCGGCTGGAGCTTCTTGTCATCGGCGAGGATGATCCAGCCCTTCTCCGAGATGATCCCCTGGCTCGAGAACAGAAGCGCGATGTCGATGTCGCCCTTGTCCAGCGCGCCGGTGGTGAGCGGTCCGCCCGCGTCGAGCGCCTTGAAGACGATCGCCGGCGCGGTGCCGGTCGCCCCGGTCCCCGATGGCGAGCTGTCCGCGGGCGTGCTTGCGGCGGGGGCACTCGAGCTCGCGCTCGAGCCGCTGTCGTCACCGCATGCCGCGGCAATCAAGCAGAAGGTCAGGGGAACGGCGGCGAGCAGCCACCTCGCTGACTTGGTCACTGGGCTTCCTCTCTGTTGGGGACTGAACCGGCCTCGACGAGGAGCAACGACCCCTGCGCCTCGAGACCAGGCTGCCGGACAGAACGCGGGCCCTCAGCCCGCAATCCGTCGGACACCAATGCGCGCTGCCCGAGAGCCAGCACGCCTTCGATCGTGAGTGCGAGTGCAGCGACGAGCAGCGCGCCTGCGAACACGCGCGGGAAGTCGCGCACGGCGATGCCGTCGACGATGAAGCGGCCGAGCCCACCCGACGCGACGACCGCCGCCAGCGTTGCGGTGGCAACGACCTGCAGGGCGCTGATGCGAATGCCCGCCATCACGAGCGGGAGCGCGATCGGGAGCTCGACGCGGAGCATGCGCTGTGACGACCGCATGCCGACGCCCTTGGCTGAGTCACGGATGCCCTCATCGACCTGACTCATACCCACATACGTGTTCGTGACGATCGGTGGGATCGCGAGTGCGATGAGCGCGAGCAGCGCTGCCTTCGACATGCCCCCGATCTCACCGATGCCCCACAGCTGCGCGCCGAGGACCAGGAGCGCGAACGACGGGATCGCGCGCCCGATGTTCGAGACGTTGACAGCCACCGCGCCGCCTCGGCGCGTGTGTCCGAGCACGAGCCCGATCGGGAAGGCGATGACCAGCGCGACGAGGATCGCGACGATGGAGAGCTGGAGGTGCTCGATCATCCGGTTCGGGATGCCCGACGCGCCCGACCAGTGATCGCCGTCGGCGAACCAGTCGTACACCCGGCCGAGGAAGTCCACGTCAGCGCGCCGCTCTCGCCCACGGAGTCGCGACACGCTGGACGCCGAGCAGCAGGACATCCGCGACGATCGCCAGCAGCACCGAGAGCACCGAGCCGACGACGAGCGGCGTGCGGAAGTCGCGGGTCAGTCCGTCATTGATGAGCTGGCCGAGGCCACCGAGCCCGATGAGCGCAGTGACGGTGACGAGGCCGATCGTGCTGATCGTCGCCAGACGGATGCCGGCCATGATCGTGGGAAGTGCGAGCGGCAGCTCGACCTTCACCAGCCGGGCGGTACGTCCGTACCCCATGCCGTCGGCGGCGTCCTTGACCGCGGGTGGCACGCCCTCGAGGCCGGTGACGATGTTCCGGGTGAGGATGAACAGGGTGTACGACGCAAGCGGGATCAGTGCGGTCGTGTGACTCAAGCCCGTCCACGGCACCAAGATCGCGAACAGGGCGAGCGAAGGGATCGTGTAGAGGATCCCGGCGAGCGAGAACGCGGGGGCCTGCAACCAACGCCAGTGCACAGCGGCGAGGGAGACCGGAACCGCCACAACGAGGCCGAGAAGCACGGCCTGGACGGTGAGCACGATGTGCTCGCGCAGCAAAGACAGGATCAGGTCGCCGTGGTCTCCGACCCACGACCAGCGCACCCAAGGATCGCTTTGTGCGAGCACAGTCGCGAGATGCGTCACGGGCCGAGCCTGCGAGCGCGAGTGACATGGCGGATCGAATGACGACTGTTCGTCTTCACTGGCGCCCCCTCGGCGATCCGATTCGGTGACGCTACCCTCGGATCTGGTGATACGGCTCGAGCACGTCTCGAAGCGCTATGCCAACGGTCACACCGCCGTGCATGATCTGAGCCTCGATGTGCAGAGCGGCGAGATCTGTGTGTTGGTGGGTCCTTCCGGCTGTGGCAAGACGACCACGATGCGCATGATCAACCGGCTCATCGAGCCGACGTCAGGACGCATCTTCCTCGGTGACGACGACGTCACCAATGTCGATCCCGTTGAGCTTCGCCGTCGAATTGGTTACGTCATCCAGAGCGTCGGCCTCTTCCCTCATCAGACGATCGGCACGAACATCGGGACGGTGCCGCGGCTGCTCGGCTGGAAGAAAGCGAAGGTGAAGGAGCGCGTCGACGAGCTGCTCGATCTCGTCGGCCTCGATCCGTCCGTGTACCGAGATCGCTACCCGAGTCAGCTGTCAGGCGGACAGCAGCAGCGCGTCGGCGTCGCCCGGGCGCTCGGCGCCGACCCGCCCGTGCTGCTCATGGACGAGCCGTTCGGGGCGATCGACCCCATCACGCGCGACCGCCTGCAGAACGAGTTCCTGCGGCTGCAGATCGAGGTGAAGAAGACGGTCGTGTTCGTCACGCACGACATCGAAGAAGCGGTGAAGATCGGCGACCGCATCGCGATCATGGCCGATGGCGGCCTGCTCGCTCAGTACGACACGCCCGCAGTCGTGTTGGGCACTCCGGCGACCGACTTCGTGGCGGACTTCGTCGGCGCGGACCGCGGGCTGAAGCGGTTGAAGGTCACCTGCATCGACCTCGGGCAGCTCGAGCAGCCGGTCGTGGTCCAGCTCGATACGAGCTTGGCCGAGGCTCGCGCCCGTCTCGACGCGGCATGCGAGGACCACGGAGTCGTCGTCGACGACGTGGGTCACCTCCGTGGCTACGTGACCCGATCCCGTGCGTTCGGCGATGGGACAGTCGCAGATCGTGTGCGCCGGCTCGACGCGTGGGTGCGCTCGGACGCGACGCTGAAGGACGCGTTCAGCGAGATGCTGCTGCACGACGCGGGCTGGGTCGCGGTGCTCGACCACGACGACTGCTTCCTCGGCGTGCTCACGCCAGTGGGTCTCCTCGAAGCGGCGCGACCACCCGAAATCGGAGATTGATGATTGAGGGCACACATACGTGCCTCCAATCATCAATCTCCGCGACTCCGCTTCTCAGAACGTGATGATCGTGATCGTGCCGTACACGAAGAGCGTGCCGGCGACGACGTAGAGCACCGCCTTCACCGCGGCGCGCTTGCCCGGTGAGCGCACGTAGTCCTCGGTGATCACCCGGAGGCCGTTGAGGCCGTGGAACAGCGCGAGCGTGAGCAGCGCCCAGTCGTAGGTGCGCCACAGCGGGTTCGACCAGCGATTCGCGACGAACTGGGCGTTCGTGCTGGTGACGTCGTTGATGATGTGCGTCAGCGCGAAGTGGCCGAGCGCGAGCACGACGAGCACGAGGCCCGAGATCCGCATGAAGAACCACTGCCAGGTCTCGAAGCTCTGCCGCGAGCGACGATTCCGGCTGGCGCTGCTGCTGGGACGGTCGACGATGGTGGCCATCAGAAGTGCCCGTCGATGAAGGGCCACAGGATCACGATCGATCCCGGGATGCCAGCAAGGAGAGTGAGGGCGACGACCCAGGTCGTGAGCACGCGCTCGCGTCGCACGGCTCCGGGGAAGAAGTCGACCATCACGATGCGCAAGCCGTTGAGCGAGTGGAAGAGCAGCGCGAACAGCAGGCCACACTCGAAGATGCGCAGGAGGATGTTGCCGTAGAGCTCGTGCACCTCGTTGTAGAGGTCACCGCCACGGAAGTTGATGAGCGAAACGTCGACGATGTGGAGCAGCAGGAAGAAGAAGACGAGGATGCCGCTCGTGCGATGGGCGATGAACGACCACTGGCCGCTCTTGCCCTTGTAGACGGTGGTGTCGCCAACTTTCAGGGGGCTCACCCGCGCCTCCGGTACCAACGGTTGGCCCACACCGTCGTCCACGCGACGTACACCGCGAGCCAGGTGATGAGGACGGTGACGAGCGCGAGGGCGATGGCGAAGATCCACTGCGCGGTGGTCACGGCGGGCACCCTAGCGGGAGATCTGAGTGGCACCCCGCGTGTAGGGCCACAGCACTTCGGGGATCGCGACGCTGCCATCGGGCAGCCGATGCGTCTCGACGACGGCCGCCCACACGCGGGGCACAGCGAGCGCCGAGCCATTGAGCGTATGCAGCACCTGAGTCGCTCCACCCGCCGTCGGCTTGTAGCGCACATTGGCCCGCCGGGCTTGGTAGTCGCTGAACCACGACACCGACGACACCTCGAGCCATTGGTCGCAGCCGGGGGCGTAGACCTCGATGTCGAAGGTGCGCGCCGACGAGTTGCCGAGGTCGCCGGTGCACAGGTCGACGATGCGGTAGGCGAGGCCGAGCGACGAGATCGAGCGCTCCGCGCGCCCGAGCAGCTCAGCGTGCATGTCCTGGGCCTGCTCGGGTGTGGCGTAGGCGAGGATCTCGACCTTGTCGAACTCGTGCACGCGCAGCAGCCCGCGCGTGTCGCGGCCGGCCGAGCCCGCTTCCCGTCTGAAGCACGCCGTGTGCGCCATGAGCCGCATCGGCAGGTCGGCCTCGGGGATCACCTCGTCACGGGCGAGTGAGGTGAGCGGCACCTCGGCAGTCGGGATGGCCCACAGGTCGTCGCGCTCGAGGTGGTACGCCTCGTCGACGAACTTCGGAAGATGACCGGTGCTGATCATCGTGTCGGTGCGTACGAGGGTCGGCGGCCTGATCTCCTCGTACGCGTCGCTGTTCAGGTCGAGCGCGAACTGGATGAGCGCCCGGCTCAACATCGCGCCGGCGCCACGCAGCATCGTGAACATCGATCCGGAGAGCTTGGCGGCGCGCTCGAGATCGAGGATGCCGAGCTCGGTGCCGATGTCCCAGTGCGGCACGCGCTGGTGGGGCGCGTACGACCCGGCGTCGTAGCCGACGACCCGCACCACCGGGTTGTCCTCCGGGCCGGCGCCGTCGGGCGCCTCGTCGGAGGGCAGGTTCGGCGTGTCGAGCAGGATGAGGCGCAGCTCGGCGTCGATTCGGTCGACGTCGCCGTCGAGCTCGGTCTCGCGGTCGCCCAGGGTGCGGCTCTCGGCCTGCAGCGCTTCCGCGCCGCCCGCGTCGCCGGCCTTGCGCAGCGCGCCCACCTCACGGGACAACGACTTCACTCGGCTTCGGATCTCGTCGCGCTCGGCGACGGCCTTCCGACCCTGCTGGTCGAGCTCGATGGCCCGGTCGATGTCGCCGAGATCGACCGACCGGCGCGCGAGCGCGGCTTTGACTCCGTCAGGATCAGCGTGCAAGCGGCGGATGTCGATCATGGGGCGTGACGGTACCCGCGGCGTCTAGCTGGGACGCCCCCAAAAGTGGAACGTGCTCAACGCGACGAGATACACCGACAGCGCGAGGATGAGGCCCGTGTAGAACGCCTTGCGCAGGATCGGTGCGTCGAACTTCAGGTGCATGAAGTACGCGACGACGGTCAGGAACTTGATCGTCATCAACGTGAGGAGCACCGGGAGGAACAGCGGGCCGAAGTCGAGGAAGTAGGTGGAGACCTCGAGCGCGGTGAGAGCCGCGAGGATCGCCGCCACCTTGATGTACGTCGCGTCGGTGGGATGCTTGTGCTCGTGCTCGACGTCCTCGCCGGGGAACGACTCGGCGGCGTGATGCTCGAGCGACTCAGTGCTCATCGCGGTCTCCTCACGCCGGGATCAGGTAGACGACCGTGAAGATCACGATCCAGACGATGTCGACGAAGTGCCAGTAGAGCCCGACGATCTCGACGGCCTCGGCCTTCCCCTGATGGATCGTGCCGCGCAACGTCATCATGTAGAGGCTGAGCAACATGATGATGCCGACCGTCACGTGGACGCCGTGGAAGCCGGTGAGTGTGTAGAACGACGAGCCGAACAGGTTCGTCGTGTAGCCCAGGCCCTCTCGGTAGAAGACCGTGAACTCGTAGACTTGGCCGCCGACGAAGCAGGCACCCAGCAGTGCCGTCGTGACGAGCCACGTGCGTGCGCGTGGCATGTCGCCTCGGGTGATCGACGACACGGCGAGCACCATCGTGAGCGAGCTCATCAGCAGGATGAACGAGCTCACCGATGTGAACGGGATGTCGAAGATCTGCCGCGGCGCAGGACCGCCGGCGACGCGACCGCGGTAGAGCAGGTAGGTCGAGATCAGCCCGCCGAAGAGCAGGCACTCAGATCCGAGGAAGAGCCACATCCCGAGCTTTGCGTTGGAGACCCCCGTGTTCGTCGGGGGATGCGCCGGGGCGCCGTGACCGGTCTGCACCGCCATGTCAGTCAACTGGCACCGCCTCGGGCTCGGGCACTCCTGCGTCCGGCAGTGTCGGCCTCGGCGGCCGCGGGCGTGTCGGGCTCGTGGGGCTCGTCGTGGTGAGGCTCGTCGTGGGGCGCCTCGGGTGCCGTCGCCGGCTCGAGCGCGAGGGCGTAGAGGCCGCCGAACACGATGAGCGCGCCGATGACCGAGATCCAGCGACTGAAGATGAGGCCCGCAGCGATCAGCGGCAGGCCGAACGCGATCACGATGGGCCAGTACGAGGGTGACGGCAGGTGGATGTGCTCGTCAGGCACCTCGGCGGCCATCACCTCGGCGTAGGTCGCGACACGCCGCAGGCCATGGCCGTCTTCGGTCTCCTCGTACTTGCGGTGCCAGTACTCGTCGAGGCGGGTGATCTGCAGCGTCGTGTCGTAGTTGTGCGGCTTCGGCGGCGAGGTCGTCATCCACTCGATCGTGCGGGCATCCCAGGGGTCCTCCTCGCACTTCGGACCCCGCGCCGTCTTGAGGACGTTGATGAGGAACACGAGGATGCCGGCCGCGAGGATGAACGCACCGATCGACTCGATCAGGTTCCAGGTGTCGAAGCCCATGCCCGGCGCGTAGCGGTACATCCGCCGCGGCTGCCCTTCGAGACCGATGATGTGCATCGGACCGAACGTGAGGTTCATGCCGATGAACATCAGCCAGAAGTTGATCTTGCCGAGCGTCTCGCTGAGCATCTTGCCGAAGACCTTCGGCCACCAGTAGTAGAAGCCCGCGAAGAGCCCGAAAACCGCTCCACCGAAGAGCACGTAGTGGAAGTGGGCGACGATGTAGTAGGTGTCGGTCTGCTGCGTGTCTGAAGGCGCCACCGCGTGCGTGACGCCCGAGAGGCCGCCGATCGTGAAGAGCACGACGAGGCCGATCGCAAACATCATCGCGACCGTCAGACGGAGGCGGCCGCCCCACATGGTGGCGAGCCAGTTGATGATCTTCACGCCAGTCGGCACTGCGATGAACATCGTCGACAGCGAGAACGCCGCGACCGAGACCGGGCCGATGCTCGAGGCGAACATGTGGTGCGCCCACACGCCCCAACCCATGAAGCCGATCGCGACGCCGGAGAACACGACGAACGGGTAGCCGAAGAGCGGCTTGCGGGAGAACACCGGCAGCACCTCGGACACGATGCCGAAGCTGGGCAAGATGAGGATGTACACCTCCGGGTGCCCGAAGATCCAAAATAAGTGCTGCCAGAGCAGCGGGTCTGCTCCCTGTTTCACCTCGAAGAAGTTCGCCCCGAACAGACGGTCGAACTGGAGCAGGAACAGGGCGACGGTGATGACCGGGATCGCGAAGAGCAGCAGGAACTGGATGACCAGCGCCATCCACGTGAAGATCGGCATCTTCATCAACGACATGCCTGGCGCTCGCATGTTGAGGCAAGTGACGATCAGGTTCACCGCACCAGTCAGCGACGCGATGCCCGTGATCTGGATGCCGAGCGCCCAGAAGTCCATGCCGTGCGACGGCGAGAACACGACGGTGGTGTTCGGCGCGTACGCGAACCATCCGCCGTCAGGCGCGCCACCGAGGAACCAGGACAAGTTGAGGAAGATGCCGCCGAACAGGAAGCACCAGTAGGAGAACGCGTTGAGACGCGGGAACGCGACGTCTCTCGCACCGATCTGCAACGGGATGAGGTAGTTCGCGAACGCCGCGGCCATCGGCATCACGAAGAGGAAGACCATCGTCGTGCCGTGCATCGTGAACATCTCGTTGTAGGTCTCCGCGCCGAGGATCGTGCCGTTCGGGCGGGCGAGCTGGAGGCGGATCAGCAGGGCTTCGCAGCCGCCGACCACGAAGAAGAACAGCGCGGTGGCGCCGTACATGAGGCCGATCTTCTTGTGGTCGACGGTGGTGATCCAGCTCTTCCACCCGGTGTCGGCGGTCGGGCGGGAGAAGACGCCCATCGCCTCGACGGGGGTGACGACCTTGGCCCGCTCGAGCTCGATTCTGGGTTCATCGATGATTGCCATGCGACGCTCCGCTACGAGAGGGTGGACAGGTAGGCCACGAGGCTGTCGATCTCGGCCTCGGTGAGGTGGAGGTTGGGCATGCCGCGCCCATCGGACGCGGCCATCGGCACGAGCCGGTTCGGATCACGCAGCCACGCCTCGAGGTCGTCGCGGTTCAGGCACTGCTTCGGCGTGCCGGTCGGACCAGGCGGCGTCGCGGTGCAGTTGGGCGTGATCAGGTTGTAGGTCGCGCCCGCGAAGGTCGTGCGGCTCATGAGGTGGGTGAGGTTCGGCGCGGCGCCGGAAACGAGTGGCACGTCCTTCGGGTCGCTCACGCCGTTGATCGCGTGGCACGAGCTGCAGCCGCGCGCCGTGAACGTGTCATGACCGGCCTTCGCCGCGTCGTCGGCGGGGTCGACCGCCGGCTTCTGCTGGTTGGCGACCCAGGCGTCGAAGTCTTGAGGCGACAGCGCGACCGCTCGGATGCGCATGTTCGCGTGCGACAGACCGCAGAACTCGGTGCACTGGCCCCAGAATTCGCCGGCCTGGTCCGCGTGGAAGGTGATGCTCGACACGCGCCCCGGCACCGCGTCGCGCTTGCCGTTGAGCGCGGGGATCCAGAACGAGTGGATGACGTCACGCGAGCTGATGCGCACCTGCACGTTCTGTCCGACCGGGATCACCATCTCGTTCGCCGTGACGATGCCTTGGTCGGGGTAGTCGAACTCCCACCACCACTGCTGGCCGACCACGTCGACGACGAGCGCGTTGCTCGGCTTCTGGGCGAGATCGAACACCGTCGCGACCGTCGGGACGGCGACGAGCAGGAGAAGGACACCCGGCATGATGGTCCACGCGATCTCGAGCTTCGAGTTGCCGTGGATCTGCGTGGGCACCTCGTCGTCCGGGTGCTTCTTGGCGCGGAACTGGAACAGGATGATCGCGACGGCCCCCATCACGAGCACGCCGACGACCCCGGCGATGATGAAGACCGGCACCTGAAGGTTGTTGATCTTCTCGGACTGCGAGCCCTTCGGATCGAAGATGTTCTGCGGTGTGCTCTTGTCGGAGCAGCCGACGAGCAGCAGGGCGAGAAGGCCGAAGGGCACGAGTGCGCGGAGCCGCGGCACGCCCTTTCGCCTCACGACGCGCACGCTAGCCGTCGTGTTCTGAGCCCCGGAATTGGTCACCGCATTGCTCACAGCACCGTCACCGAGCCGACGATGTCGTCGCCGTCGCCCTCGACCCGCATCTCGTAGACCCCAGGGTTGTTGATCCGGAGGGTGAGCACCTGGCGCGCCGGGCCTGCGAGGAGAGCGGTCTCGACCTGCGTGCCGTCGCCGGTCTGGACCACAAGACGGCGCTTCACGCCTTCGTCGGAGTTCGTGAACAAGATGTTGCAGACAAGGGCTTTCGGCAAGACGGCTTGGTTCGGCGTCATCTGGTTGCCCTGCACACTGATGCGCGCACAGGTCGACGCCTGGTCACTCACCGTGCTGGGCCGCGACGCCTCCTTCTCCTGCGCGGCGTCGTGGAACGTGCGCTCACCGATGCCGACGGCGATGCAGCCGGCCGTGATCACGGCGATGCCGAGCACGAGCAGCAGGACGGCGCCGAAGCCACCGGCCCGCTCCTTGCTGAGTGTCGACACGATCGCTCCGAGCAGGAGCGCCGAGCCGAAGATGATGAAGACGATGACCGCGGCGTCCTTCGAGATCGACAGGAGGACCCGCGAGAACCCCATGACGATGATGCCGCCACCGAGGATCGCGAAGAGGGGGTACTCGAGCGGTCGGAGCACCTGATCACGGAGCGACTGGTTGTACTCGGGACTGGCGGAGGCGCGGTCGGACCACGCCCGCACCATCCACTCGATCGTCACCGCGGCGAGCAGGAAGATGCCCGCGAGGAAGACGAAGCGCTCGGTGACGAGGCCGATGGCGGTGATCGACAGCGCGAACCCGCCGACGAGCGGCCATCCGCTCGGCGAGACCGGGTTCTCGTTGCCGTACTCCCCCTCCGCGTCGGCGGCCGAGCTCGCGCCCACCGAGGCAGGCACCGAGGCGTCTCGGTAGGCGAAGGCGAGGCATCCGAGGAAGAAAGAGGCCAGAGCGACGGACGCGAGGACCATCAGGCCGAACGGCTCCCAGTCGCTGTTGGCGCCGTATGCGAGCGCGCCGATCAGGCCGAGGGCGCTCAAGCCGAAGAAGAACCTCGATCCAGTGGTGAACATCGCTGCCTTACTTGAGGACGAAGAGGAAGTACCAGATGGCCACGTACGCGACGACGGTGAAGTCCCAGAAGAGGGTGGCGGCAGCGATGCCCTCGTGCTCCTTCGCCGAGTAGCGGCCGCCGAGGGTGCGGAACGCGGTCAGACCGATGAAGACCATCGCGCCGACGAGCACGACCATGAAGGCTCCGGCGACGGTCACCACCATCACGGAGTAGGCGTTGTCGCGGACGGCGAGGTGCATGTGGTTGAACGAGAACGCCATCGCGTTCAGCGCGGCGAACCCGAGCACGACGGTCAGCCCGAGCGCGATGTAGGAGTTGCGACGATCGGCGTTCGCCATCGCCCACAGCGCCCAATGCATCACCACCACTGAGCCGACGAGCGTGATCGCGACCACGTTCAGGGTGATCTCGGGGAAGGTGATCGAAGACGGCACCCACGTTGCGGTCGTGCCACCGGCCGCGTGACGCATCGCCAGGTACACCGCGAGGAAGCCGCCGAAGAGCATGGTGCCGGCGGCGACCGCGAGCGAAGTCGCGACCATCAGCAGGCGCGGTCGCGGCGGGGTCGGCGCAGCGGGCAGAGCAAGCAGAGGGCTGGCCATCACGCCTGCTCTTTCGTCGAGGCTTCGCTCGCGGCGGCTTCGCGCAGATCGAGCAGCGGGCGGTCAGAGGTGATCTCGGGCAACGGCGCCGCGAAGTTGCCGTTCGGGGGAGGCGAGGTCGTCGCCCACTCGAGCGTGTGCCCCTCCCACGGGTCGTCACCCGCGGGCTCGCCCTTGGTGAACCCTCGGAGCAGAAGCAGCACGCCGGCGATCGTGAGGATCGTCACGGAGATCGCGCCGGCAGCGACGCAGACGTTGAAGAACCCGGTGCCGCCGCGGCCGACGTAGTTCGTCTCGCCCGCCGGTTGGTCGAGCAGGCCCGCGGCGAGGTTGCCGCCCGCCATCAGCAAGATCGTGAGGAAGAGCAGCAGACCGAGTGCACTCGCCGCGATCTCGGAGAGGCGGCGCCCCCAGATCTTCGGACCCCAGAGCACGAGCGCGCCGAACCCGCCGAGCAGGCCGCCGCCGATGACGACGAGCTCGTACTGACCCTGCTGCCAAGTCGTGCCGACGAGGCTCAGCGAGTTGAACGTGCTGAGCGCTCCTGCGACGGTGCCGGCGAGCACGGTGAGGGTGGCCGCGAGCGCGAACACCAACGGTGCCCGGAGCCTGGGGCGGTCCTTGCCGAGGACCCGCAGCGAGATCAGCAACACGATGAGCACCGGCACGACCGAGCCAATGACCATCGCCTTGTAGAAGAAGCGCTCGGTGACTTGCGGATACAGCACGGGCTGCACGTACGCGCCGAACCCGAGCACCCCCATCAGCGTCAGCGCTCCCGCCATGATCGTGCCCTGCGGCGGATCGGGCCGGCGGCGGGCGAAGATCGGCGCGACCTCGGCGAGCAAAGCGATCGCGGGCAGCGCGTAGACGTAGATCTGCGGTTGCGCCACGGTCCAGACGATGCGTGGCGAGATGCCGTAGTTGCCGCCGAACGCGATGCGGCCGTACCGGTGGTCGACCCACATCAGCGCGAGCTCGGCGAGGAGCACCGGCAGCGTGAGCAGCAGGAGCAGCGAACCGACCATGAAGCCCCACGCGCTCAGGGGCGCGTGGTCGATCGTCATGCCGGGCGCCCGCAACGCGAGCACGGTCGCACCGACGCAGATCGCAGCGAGCATCAGAGACAGCACCAACGCCGCGAACGACAGCAGGAAGAGGTCGACGCCTTTGGCGTCGCCGCCGCCCGGACCGCCGTTCATGATGTAGCTCGCGATCAGCACGCCCGACGCGACGAGCCACCCCCAGAACGACGCGGCCGCAGCCCGAGGGAACGCCAGCGTGCGGGCGCCGAGCTGCAGCGGCACGACGCAGATCGCGATCCCGAGGAACAGTGGGATCGTGAAGAGGAACGCCATCCCGAGCAGGTAGAGCGAGAACAGCTGACTGACCGCGTTGAGCTTCAGGATCTGCGTCGCGCTCGAGTCGATGCGCTCGATGCCGAGGAGCGCCGCGATCACCATGCCGGCGATGGCATAGATCAGCGAGGCCCCGATGAAGAGGCGACCGATCTTCTTGTGGTCGCCCGTGACGAGCCAGGCGGCGGCCCCGACAGGCTTGAGCGGAGCCGAGGCGGCACCAGGAGGGGCCGATGCGGATGCGGCGGCGACGGCGGTGTCGTCGGGTCGGGTATCCGTGATCGTCATGGGCGCGCAGACCTCGACGGAGCAGCCGGGCGTCGGTGAGCGGGGCCGAGACTACACAGGGGATCCCTGGTCTCAAGAAGACCCGCCTCGGAGGCGATGTCGGTCACCGCACGAGGACGTCGACGGCCATGGCCGCGAAGAGCAGGGTGACGTACGAGATCGAGTAAGTGAAGAGCCGCATCGCACTCGCCGAGGTGGGGATGCGGCGGAGCCGGACGGCCAGGGCGATGAACCCCAGCCCGGCCACGACGGCGACCCCGGTGTAGATCGCGCCGAGGTCGGCGACGGGTGTCAGCAGCAGCGATGCCGCCACGAGAGCGATCGTGTAGCGCAGGATGGGACCGGCGGCTTTCTGCGACCCGACGACCGCGGGCAGCATCGGCACATCGGCCAATCGGTAGTCGTCGGCGTAGCGGATCGCGAGCGCCCAGAAGTGCGGCGGCGTCCACAAGAAGATGATGAGGAACATCACGAACGGCGCCCACGCCAGCGAACCGGTGACCGCGGCCCAGCCGACGAGCACGGGCACCGCGCCCGCGGCCCCGCCGATGACGATGTTCTGCCGTGACGTCCGTTTGAGCCAAAGCGTGTACACGAACACGTAGAAGAGCGTGGCCGCGAGGGCGAGCACCGCGGTCAGGAGGTTCACGATCAGCGCGAGCCAGACGAAGGCGGCGACCTCGAGGGCGAGAGCGAACACCAAAGCCTCACCGGGCGCGACCACACCGGTCACGAGTGGCCGGTGCTGCGTCCGCGGCATGAGCCGGTCGATGTCGCGGTCGACGACCATGTTGATCGCGTTCGCGCCTCCGGCGGCCAGCGTGCCGCCGATGAGCGTCGCGATCACGAGCCAGGTGCCGGGCCACGCGTTCGCCGCGACGATCATCGTGGGGATCGTCGTGACGAGGAGCAGCTCGATGATGCGGGGCTTGGTGAGCGCGACGAACCCGCCGACCCTGGTGGTTGCCGTGCCGCGCTCACGGTGGCCGAGGACGACTCCAAGCCGCGATGGCACGAGAGGTCGGCTGGCGAGGGCCATAGCGGGGACGAGACTATGCCGCGCACTTGGGCGGCCCAAACGGGGGGCCTCGTGTGTAGAGAACGCCCCAACCGGCGAGACTGGGCGCCATGCCGGCCGGCGACGTGCAGACCGCTCCCACGACGACCGACGCCCCGACCACCGACGACGTCGCCGAGCCCGACTACCCCTGGGTGGTGATCGTCTGGAACGACCCCATCAACCTCATGTCCTACGTCGTCCTGGTCCTCCAGAAGCTCTTCGGGTACAGCCGGGACAAAGCGACGGCCCTGATGCTCGATGTCCACCACAAGGGCCGGGCAGTGGTCTCGAACGGCACACGGGAGAAGGCCGAGCTCGACGTCTTCCGGCTCCATGAGCACGGCCTCTGGGCGACGATGCAGCAAGATCGATAGCCGATGGTGGTCGCCAAGCGCCGGATCAAGCGCACGAGGAAGGGGGACTTCGAGCTCCGCCTGCCCGAGGAGGAGCGCACGGTGCTGCGCTCGCTGGCCGCCCAGATGCGCGAGATCCTCACCGAGGATCTCGATCCCGGCCTCCGCCGCCTGTACCCGACCGCCTACGCGGACGACCGCCAGCTCGACGAGGAGTACCACCGCCTCGTGCACGACGACCTGCTGGCCCGACGCCTCGCCGCCCTCGACGTGGTCGAAGCCACGGTCGACTCCGAGCGGGTGGACCAGGAGCAGCTCGTCGCCTGGATGGGCGCGATCAACGACATCCGGCTCGTGATCGGCACGAAGCTCGACGTGTCGGAGGACCCCTCGTTCGACATCGACGACGACGACCCGTCGGCTCCCGCGTACGCGATCTACACCTACCTCGGATGGCTGCTCGAGCAGGTCGTCGAGGAGCTCAACCCCTGAGCGCGATCCGCCAGACGGTCAGCGTTCGCTGGGTCGGCGCCCAACTGGCAGCACAGCGGCCCTTTCGCCCGGTCAGCTCGCGAAAGCGGCTGCTACTGTTCGCAGGCTCTCAACTGGGTCCGGCCCCCATCGTCTAGCGGCCTAGGACACCACCCTTTCAAGGTGGCGGCACGGGTTCGAATCCCGTTGGGGGTGCCAGGAAACGCTGGTCCCGTGGTGCAGTTTGGAGTGCACGCCGGCCTGTCAAGCCGGAGGTCGCGGGTTCAAATCCCGTCGGGACCGCTCGCAGGTTCACAAGTTCACACGGTCGGGTAGCTCAGTTGGCAGAGCGTGCGCCTGAAAAGCGCGAGGTCACCGGATCGACGCCGGTCCCGACCACCACTTCGCTTCGTCAGGCCGGCTTTGGCGCGCGCTTGCGCCCGAAGATGAAGTACGCGAGCGGGATGATGCCCGCCGAGTTCACGATCGTCGACAACGCCCACACCTTCTTCGAGCCCTTCACCTGATCGGCCGGCCGCCGCTTGAGGTCCAGCAGCATCGCGGCCTTCAAGGCAGCCTCGACGATCGCGACGACCGTGATGATCCGGCGGTTCCGCTCGCTCAGGTCGCTCCAACGCTTGGGCATGTGAGATCTCCTGGCAGCTAGGAGGTGAGGTGGTCGATCAGGATGCGTTCGACTTCGTCTGGATCGTCGGGCGTGATGGTCGGCACGACCCGGCCCCCGACATCGAGTTCGAGCGCGTCGGTCTTCTTGGTGCGGTCAGGGTCCAGGTTGTACCAGTGCACGAAGTCGGACGACCCCCAGATCCGGCCTCGCCCTCGGCCTGCCGTCAGCGGGCGGCGCATCACCGCCCGCAGCGCCGCGTAGGGGATTCGCTTCGATCCCCACGGGTAGTAGTGACGGATCGTGACGCCGTCGTCGTCGCAGGAGATGCGACCGTCGTCGTACAGCGCCGTCAAGTACCGCTCTCGTAGTCGAAGCCGAGGTCGGGCGCAGTCACGCAGCGCGTGGAAGGCGATGCCTTCGGCGGCGGCGAGCTCGGCGCCCGTGCCGCCGCGGTCGACGACGACGAGGATCATGATCGGGTCGGCGCCGAGGTCGCGGATGACCTTCGCCGCCTCGAGCGCGGACGTGCCGCGGGTCGCGGTGTCTTCGGTGACGACGACCTTGTCGCCCGGCAGCAACGGCCCGGCGATCCGACCCATCACGCCATGGTCCTTCGCTTCCCGCCGGATGCTGAACGAGCGCAGCTCTCGACCGCGGGTCGCGCCGATGGCAGCGATGCTAAACGCTGTCTGCTTCGAGTCGATGAACCACGAGCTGTGCTTGCCGTTCTTCAGGACGAAGTCACCGGTGCGCACGGAATGGGTACGCAAGTGCTCGATGAGCGCATCACTCGCCACGACCTGCAAACTACTGCCGTGATCCTTCGAGTCTTCACCGAACCCCAGCAAGGCGCGAGCTACGACGACCTGCTCGCCGTCGCCATCCGAGCGGAGGAGCTCGCGTTCGACGCGTTCTTCCGATCTGATCACTACCTGAAGATGGGCAACGTCTCGGGGCTGCCCGGACCGACCGACGCGTGGACCACGCTCGCCGGCCTCGCGCGCGACACGAGCCGCATCCGCCTCGGCACGATGGTCACGTCGGCGACGTTCCGCCTTCCCGGTCCGCTTGCGATCACCGTCGCGCAGGTCGACGCGATGAGCGGAGGCCGCGTCGAGCTCGGTCTCGGCGCCGGTTGGTACGAGGCCGAGCACAAGGCGTACGCGATCCCGTTTCCTCCACTCGGAGAGCGATTCGACCGGCTGAGCGAGCAGCTCGCGATCATCAGCGGGCTGTGGTCGACGCCTGAGGGCCGCATGTTCGAGTTCGACGGCAAGCACTACTCGATCTCCGACTCACCGGCACTGCCCAAGCCGGCACAGAAGCCCCACCCGCCGATCATCGTGGGCGGCGGCGGGCCGAAGCGCACGCCGATGCTCGCGGCGAAGTACGCCGATGAGTACAACCTCCCGTTCGCGCCGCTCGCCCGCTTCAAGGAGCAATGCGACCGCGTGAAAGCAGCGTGCGAAAAGATCGGGCGCGACCCGCGATCCATCGTGCACTCCGCCGCGCTCGTGCTGTGCTGCGGCAAGGACGAAGCCGAGGTCGAGCGCCGGGCGACCGCGATCGGTCGCGACGTCGACGAGCTACGGAAGAACGGAGCCGCAGGCACTCCTGCCGAGGTCGTCGAGACCCTGCAGAAGTGGGAGAGCGCGGGGGCCGAGCGCATGTACCTCCAGATGCTCGACCTCTCCGACCTCGACCACCTGTCGCTAATCGCAGCGGAGGTCGCGCCCCACCTGAGTTAGACCGGGTGATGTGACCGACCTGCGTCTCCTCCTACATCACACCGCTGACCACGCGGCCGACTTCCTCGAGTCACTCGACGACCGCTCGGTCGCAGCGACAGCGGGCTATGCGCAGATGCTCGATGCGTTCGCTGGTGACGTGCCCGAGGAGGGTCGCGCCGCGACCGAGGTGATCGACGACCTCGTCCGCCGCGCGGCGCCAGGTCTCGAAGGGATGCCGAGCGCGCGGTACTTCGGCTTCGTCATCGGCGGCCACCTCGATGCGGCGCTCGCCGCCGACAACCTCACTGCCGCGTGGGATCAGAACACCACGCTCGCCGCGTCGACACCCGCCGCGGCTGCATGCGAGGAGGTGGTCGGTCGCCAGCTCGCGACCGTGCTCGGCCTGTCCCCCGAGGTCTCGTTCGCGCTCGTCACGGGCGGGATGATGGCGAACTTCACCGCACTCGCGGCCGCTCGTCACTCGGTGCTCGACGCGCACGGGTGGGACCACGAGCGCGACGGGTTGCAGGGTGCGCCGCGCGTCCGTCTCGTCGTCGGTGAGGAGCGCCACAGCACCATCGACCGTTCGTTGCGCTATCTCGGCTTCGGCGCGTCCGCGCTCGAGGTCGTCGAGGCCGACGCACAGGGCGCGATGCGGCCCGCCGCCCTCGCCGCCACGCTCTTCTCTGGCGCCGACGGACCGACAATCGTCTGCGCGCAGGCCGGCAACGTGAACTCGGGCGCGTTCGATCCCTTCGACGAGATCTGCGACATCGCGCACGATCACGGCGCGTGGGTGCACATCGACGGAGCGTTCGGGCTCTGGGCTGCGGCCTCGCAGCAACACCGTCACCTCTTGGACGGATACGAGCGAGCGGACTCGTGGGCGACCGACGCGCACAAGTGGCTCAACGTGCCGTACGACTGCGGCATCGCGCTCACCGCACATCCCTCCGACCACGCCGGCGCCTTCGCAGCCCGCGCCGAGTACCTCGTCTTCAGCGACGGCGACCGCGATCCGATGGACTTCACACCGGAGGCGTCACGCCGCGCTCGCGCGTTCGCAGTCTGGGCCGCGCTCCAAAGTCTCGGACGCTCCGGCGTCGCCGAGCTCGTCGACCGGTGCTGCGCGCGTGCGCTCCAGTTCGCGGATGCCCTGCGCGAGATCCCCGGGGTCCAGGTTGCGAACGACGTCGTGATCAACCAGATCGTCGTGCGGTTCCCCGGGCTCGCCCCCGGAGGCGTCGGAAGTGTCCTCGAGGCGGTGAGCGCCAGCGGCGCGTGTGTGATGACCCCGACGACGTGGAAGGGCGAGTCCGGCGTGCGGATCTCGGTCTCGAACTGGCAGACGACCGAGCGCGACATCGAGATCTCGGTCGATGCGATCCGCGCGGCCGTTTCAGCGCGTCACGGCACGAGCGTGAGCTGACCCGATCCGGGCACGACCTCGCCGACGACCGCGGCGTCGTGTCCGGCCGCTCGGAGCACGTTGCACGCGCTCTCGGCGTCTTCACGGCCGACGGCGAGGACCATGCCGATCCCGAGGTTGAACACTCGCTCCATCTCTGCCTCGACCACTCCGCCCAGCAGTGCGATCTCGCCGAAGATGCGCGGCACCTCCCAGCTCGATCGGTGCATCACCGCGTCGAGATCGGGCGGCAGCATGCGCGGCACGTTGCCCACGAGCCCGCCGCCCGTGATGTGGGCGACGCCGTGCAGATCACCGTGATCGGCAACCGCGCGAACTGCGGGCGCGTAGATCACCGACGGGAGCAGCAGCTCGTCGGCCAACGAGTGGTCGGCGCCCTCCCATGCGGCGTCGTCGAGGGAACGAGCACCGACGTCGAGCAGTGCTCGCCGCGCGAGTGAGTAGCCGTTCGATCGCAGCCCAGGCGATGGCAGACCGATGAGGACGTCGCCGGCGGACAGGCGGTCGGGGGTGACGAGCTGCCCTCGTTCGACGACACCCACCGCGAAGCCCACGAGATCGAACTCACCCTTCTGCATCGCGCCCGGGTGCTCGGCCATCTCCCCGCCGATGAGCGCGCATCCGGCTTGGCGGCAGCCCTCCGCGACGCCGGCGACGAGACGCTCGACCTGGTCGGGATCGAGGTGGCCGACCGAGATGTAGTCGAGGAACCAGAGCGGCTCGGCTCCCTGGCACGCGATGTCGTCCACGCACATCGCGACGAGATCGATGCCGATCGTGTCGAAACGGCCCGTCGCCGTCGCGATCATCGCCTTCGTGCCGACGCCGTCCGTGGACGACACGAGCACGGGCTCTGCGTACTTGTTGCGGTCGAGCGCGAACAGCGCACCGAACCCGCCGATGCCGCCGATCACCTCAGGTCGCGAGGTCGACGCGACGTGGGGCTTGATCCTCCGGACTGCTTCCTCGCCGGCGTCGATGTCGACGCCGGAATCGCGGTAGCTGAGCGAACCCATCAGCCGCGGGTGGACGCGGGCGCCGGATCCTCGAGCACGGTCTTCGACAGCGTCACGGGAACGGGCACCGGGTAGCTCCCCGTGAGGCACGCGGTGCAGAAGCCGGCGCCGACCGCTCCGGTGGCGGCGACGAGACGGTCGAGGTCGAGGTACGCGAGCGTGTCAGCGCCGACGTAGGCGCGGATCTCGTCGACGGTGAGGTTCGCGGCGAGCAGCTCGCCGCGCTCCCCCGTGTCCATGCCGTAGAAGCATGGCCACCGGTAGGGCGGCGACGAGATGCGCAAGTGCACCTCTGCCGCGCCCGATTCGCGCAACATGGCCACGATCGCCCGCGTGGTCGTGCCGCGCACGATCGAGTCGTCGACGACGACGACGCGCTTGCCGACGATGTTCTCGCGCAGCGGGTTGAGCTTCATCCGCACGCCGCGAGACCGCAGCTCTTGGCTCGGTGCGATGAACGTGCGCCCGATGTAGCGGTTCTTCACCAGTCCCTGCCCGTACGGGATGCCGCTGCGACGCGCGTAGCCCTCGGCGGCCGGGGTCGCCGACTCAGGCACGCCCATCACCATGTCGGCCTCGACCGGTGCCTGCTCGGCGAGCTGCTCACCCATGTGGATGCGAGCCTGGTGCACGCTGCGCCCGTAGAGCTGGGCGTCGGGTCGTGCGAAGTAGACGAACTCGAACAGGCAGAGCCTGGGCTCGATCCGGTCGAGCGGGAACGGACGCACCGACCGCGGTCCAGACGCGTCGATGACGACCATCTCGCCGGGGTCGAGCTCACGGACGAAGTGCGCGCCGACGATGTCGAGCGCGGGCGATTCGGAGGCGAGCACCCAGCCCCGGTCGAGGCGCCCGAGGCAGAGGGGACGGAAGCCGTTGGGGTCGCGCACGCCGATGATGTGCTCCGCATCGGCGAGCACGAGCGAGAACGCTCCCTCGAGCTCGGGGAGCACTGCGTTCAGCGCGACCACGAGTGGCGCCTCGACTCCGTCGTCCGGCAGCGCCTCGTGCCGGCCGAGCTGGTGTGCCAGCAGCTCGGCAATGAGGTCGCTGTCGGACGTGACGGTGCCGGGCAGCATGCCGGCCTCGTCGGCCAGCGCCTCGGTGTTCACGAGGTTGCCGTTGTGCCCGAGAGCGAACTCGAGCCGGCCGACGTCGCGGTAGACGGGCTGCGCGTTCCGCCAGGTGCTCGAGCCCGTCGTCGAGTAGCGGGTGTGCCCGATGGCTGCGTGGCCGGTGAGGCCCGCGAGCGTGCGGTCGTCGAACGCGTTCGACACGAGGCCCATGTCCTTCACGACAGTGAGGGAACGGCCGTCACTCACCGCCATGCCCGCCGACTCCTGCCCCCGGTGCTGCAACGCGTACAGCCCGAGGTAGGTGAGGTGAGCGACGTGGTGACCGGGCGCGTACACACCGAAGACCCCGCACGCTTCCTTGGGAGTCTCCGCGGCCTCGAGGGGAGCCTGCGGCACGGGTTCATGATGGCATGCCCCGGGCCCGTTCCGACGCCAGCCCGATGGCGCCAGCCCGACCGCGCCAGCCTGGTAGACACCCGGCGCATGGGACGACTCGACGGCAAGGTGGCACTGATCAGCGGTGGGGCACGGGGCCAGGGCGCGGCAGAGGCTCGTCTGTTCGCCGCCGAGGGCGCCAAGGTGATGGTCGGCGACGTGCTCGACGCCGAGGGCAGCGCGCTGGCGCGTGAGCTCACCTCCGATCAGGCGGCCTATCGCCATCACGACGTCACAGACGAAGGTCAATGGGCCGGGATCGTCACCGAGACGCTCGAGCGGTTCGGTCGGCTCGACATCCTCGTCAACAACGCGGGCATCTTCCGGATCCTCCCGATGATGCAGACGTCCCTCGAGGACTACCGCACCATCAACGACATCAACCAGGTCGGCGTGTTCCTCGGCATGCAAGCCGTGACGCCCTCGCTGATCGAACGAGGCGGTGGCTCGATCATCAACATCTCGTCGATCGCGGGACTTCGGGGCTCGCAGGCCTCGTTCGCGTACTCGGCGAGCAAGTGGGCGGTGCGCGGCATGACGAAGTGCGCGGCCCTCGAGCTCGCTCCGTTCAAGGTGCGCGTCAACTCGATCCATCCAGGCATCATCGACACCGCGATGATGCAGGAGTTCGTGAAGTTCGGCGTGCTCGACGCCGTGCGCGAACGCATCCCGCTCGGCGAGCTCGCTGCGCCTGAGGAGGTCGCGCGCCTCGCGCTGTTCCTCGCGTCGGACGACAGCACCTATTGCACCGGCGCCGAGTTCATCGTGGACGGTGGGATGACGACCGGGCTCTAGCCACCTCCGTCGCAAGGTTCGTGAGGTTGCGCGTCCAGATGCGGCGCAGCAGCCATGTGCCCGGCACTTCACCGAGGGGACCCCCGAGCCACCACGGGAAGTGCAGCGTCTCTTCCCACGAGAAGACGGTGCGCCCGTCGGGGGCTTCGACGAGCGTGAACCGGCCCGAGCCCGACACGACTCCCGTGTGGGCCACGCCGATCGCGCGGCCCTCGACCCATTCCGTGACCTCCATGTGGTCGGTCAGCTCGATCGGGCCCACACGGGTCTCGCAGTCGAACGTCGTGCCCACACCGCTCGTGCGGGGCGACGTGATCTCGATGCCGACGGCGTCGTCCATCCACACGACGTGGTCAGAGATCGACGACACGACCCGCCACACCTCGCTCGGCGGCGCGTCGATCTCGGTGCGGACGAGGACGCCGGCCACGGCGCGCTCAGCCCGAGTGGTGGAGCTGGCTCGCTGCGAACTCGGGCGGCGTGATGTTGATCATCACGCCGGTGCCGCGCTCGAACCCGGCGACGCTGACGAGCTTCGGCCAGATGTGGACGTGCCAGTGGAACTGCCGGTCGTGGCGGAACGGCGCGGTGTGGAAGACGAGGTTGTAGGAGATGTCGCCGAGCTGCTGACGCAGCAAGCGCATCGCATCGCGGAGCACGAGCCCAGTTGCGGTGAGGTCGGCCTCGGGCGTCGCCGTGAGGTGGGCGCCGTGCTGCTTCGGGATGACCAGCATCTCGTAAGGCGTGCCACTCCAGTACGGGCAGACGACGACGACGCGCTCCGCGTCGAGCACGACGCGGGTGTCGTCCGCGAGCTCGGCCTCGACCGTCGCGCACAGCAGGCAGTTGCCCTCGAATCGCCCGAAGCCGGCCTCCTCTTCGAGGATCGCGCCGGGGACGAACGGCATGCCGAGCAGCTGCGCGTGCGGATGCGCGAGCGAGGCGCCGGCCTCACGCCCGTGGTTCACGATCGCCTGCGTGTACCGGACGACCGGATGAGACGCGTGCTCCTCCATGCGGTCACGGATCGCGCTCATCACGAGCGCTGCGGCGCGGTCGTCGAGGTCGGCGAACGACTCGGAGTGCTCGGGTGAGAGCACCAGCACCTCGTGGATGCCGCTCGCCGGGGCAGAGATGAACACCGGGCCGTCGTTCGTCACCGTGAGCGGCTCGTTGCCGCTGAACGCCGGGTACTTGTTGGGCACGACCCGGACGAGCCAGCCGTCACCCTCGCCGCTGTAGGTCTCGAGCGCGGGGGGCGTCGCGTCTTCGGCGCCCGGGCAGAAGGGGCAGGGCCGCGAGGGATCGGCCTCGACCTGGGCGACGCGCGGCGCGAAGTCGCTCGGCCGCTCGGCCCGCCCGGCCACCACCGTGATCCACCGCCCGGTGAGTGGGTTCAGACGCAGCCTGCTCATGATCCTGACATCACAGGTCTGAAACCGTGCTCATCGCACCCCTGAACCTAGCCCCGACGCCGCGCGACCGTAGGTCGACACGTGATTCGAGCTGTCTTCGGTGAACGGGTCCTTGTCCCAGGATGAGTGGCGTTCGAGGAGCACCAGGCCTGCGGCGGCCGCCATCTCGTCGAGCTCGGCTGGGGTCGACCACCGCACCTTCCACGGACGCAAGCGAATGCCGTCCGCACGTATCTCGACCATCTGCCCCCACGCAGTCTGGCTGGGGATGTCGGCGTCGCTCACCGAGATGACGACGCCGTCCACGGTGACCTTCTGCACCTCGACGATGGATGTGCTGCGCGGCGGGTCGTCGGGAACGAACGCGTCGAGCACGAAGCGGCCGTCGTCCCCCAGTCGAGCCGCGATGGCCACGAACGCGAGCTGCTGCTCCGCTATCGAGCAGAGGCCGAAGAACGTGTTCGTCGCGACGAACACCAACGCGAACGGTCCGTCGGGCAGATCGCCGGCCATGTCGCCCACGCGGACCTGCACCCGCTCGCCACCCGGCTTCGCGCGCAGCCGGTCGAGCATCGCGGGAGACGAGTCGACTCCGTGCACCTCGAGCCCGCGCTCGGCGAGAGGGATGGCGAGCTTGCCGGTGCCGACGCCGAGCTCGAGGACGCGTCCGCCTCGGCTCGCCTCGAACAGGAAGGCGACGGCCGACTCCCCTTCCGCGTCCATCGGATACCACTCGTCGTAGACATCGGCGATCGCGTCGCCGTAGCTCTCGGGCCCGTACCCATCCACATCCGCATTCTCGCGGCGCCCGCGGCCATGATGGGGCGGTGGCGCGACTCGAGCCGATGACGCCGACGGGGCTGATCGACGAGGCCGTCCACGTCTTGAAGGCTCGGCCCCGCACGATCATCACGATCGCCGCGTGCTTCACGGTGCCAGTGGGCATCGTCGTGGGCTTCCTGCAGCGGGGGCTGCTCGGAGGGTTCTCGCTCGGCGACATCCTCAACGACCCGTCGACGGCCGATGCCGCGTCGCGGTCGAGCAGTGGCACGTCGGCGGCGTTGCTGGCGATCCTGCTGCCGTCGCTCTTCCTGCCGTTCATGGCCGCCGCGTACGCCCACGTCGTCGTCGGGCTGCGACTCGGGCAGGAGGTCGGCGCTGGCGAGGCGCTCCGGCGGGCATGCCGGCGATGGTGGGCGCTGCTCGCGTCCTGGGTGCTCGTCCACCTCGCGGAGGGCGCGGCCTCGTTCTTCGCCATCGGCGGGATCGTCCTGATGGGGTTCTTCTTGGTGACCGCGCCGGCGATCGCTCTCGAGTCGCTCGGACCGCTCAAGGGGATGGGGAGGTCGTGGAACCTCGCGAGCCGCCGCCTGCTCCCGGTGCTCGGCCTCGGCGTCGGCTCCGGGGTCGTCGCCTACGTGCTCGGCCAGGCGCTCAACGCGATCACCGACGTGCTCGGCCTCGTCGTCGGGCTGCGGTCGGGATGGTGGATCCTCGCGGCGGGCCGGGCCGCGACCGGCCTCATCATCGTGCCGATCGTCGCCCTGTCGACGGTGCTCTGCTACCTCGACCTGCGCGTCCGACTCGAGGGCCTCGACCTCGAGGTCGCGGTCAACGAGCGATACGACCGCGTCGCGGCCTGACACCTGTGTTCTCTGGCGCGGCGCTGCGGGACGACCTGCCTCCGGCAGGACATACCGGCGCCGAGGCCCGAGACGCGGCAAAGGCGGTGCTGTCTCGCCCCGAGTTCCACCGTCCCGGTCCGTCGATCATCGAACGGATCGAGCGATGGGTCTCCGAGGCGATCAGTCGCGTGCTCGACGCGATCAGCGGCGTCGCCGGCGGAGGCTTCATCGCGAGCGTGATCCTCATCGCGGCGGTGGTCCTGGTCGTCGTGATGCTGCTCAGGTTCGGCAAAGGCGTGCAGCGCGAGGCACCCACTCCCGCGGCGCGCGTGCGCACCGGGCGGGGACAAAGCGCGGACGACTGGCGATCAGAGGCGGCCCAACACGAAGCGGCAGGCCGATGGCGAGACGCGCTGCGGTGCCGGTACCGCGCGCTGGTCGCGGAGCTCGCAGGCAACGGCCTCCTCGACGACGTGCCCGGCAAGACGACCGGTGAGGAGCGAGCCGACATCGCGCGAGCAGTGCCCGACGCGTCGCCGCCGTTCTCAGAAGCGACCGCCCTCTTCGACGACGTGTGGTACGGCGACGCGCCGACGGGACCTTCGGAGAACGAGCGCCTCCGATCGTTGTCGGATGCAGTGCTCGAGAAGGCCGCGGCCGATGAAGCGCAACACGATCGTCTTCTGGCTCGTGCTCGCGGTCGGACTCGTCCTGGTCGCGCTCGCCGCCGGAGCGCCACCCAACGACGGCACTCCGCTCGATCCCCGCGCGACGGGGCCGCTCGGCGCGAAAGCGCTCGTGCTGACACTCGGAGAGCTCGGGGGTGACGTGCACATCACACCGACGGTCACGGGCTTCGACACGGCCGTGCTGCTCCGGGACGACCTCACTGAGGAGCAGCGCCAGGCGGTTGACGAGTGGGTGACGCGCGGAGGCACGCTCCTCGTGGCCGACCCCTCCTCCTCACTGCATCCCGGACGGATCGTCGGTGACACGCAGACGATCTTCGGCGAGGCGACTGTGCCGCGCGGCGAGTGCTCGATCCTCCCGCTCGAGCAGCTGAGCCGCGTCGACCCGACCGGCGGCGTCCTCTACGACAGCGCCGCGGCCACGCAGTCGTGCTTCAGGCGGGGAGACGGCGCGTTCGTCGTCGCACAACCGAAGGGCGACGGTTGGGTCGTCGCCACGGGAGGCGCGGGCGCGTTCGTGAACGATCGGCTCGACTCCGAGGACAACGCGGCGCTCGCCGCCAACATCCTCGTGCCGAAGGAGGGCACCCGGATCGCGTTCCTCGAGCGCGAGAACCCCGCCACCGGCGAGGGCGACAAGTCGCTTGCCGATCTCGTCCCGACTGGTGTGCGGCTCGCCCTCGCCCAGCTCTTGGTCGCGTTCGTGGTGTTCGCGCTGTGGCGGGCGCGGCGGCTCGGAAAGCCGGTCGCCGAGGTGCCTCTCGTGCAGATCGCGGCCTCCGAGCTCGTCGTTGCCGTCGGCAACCTGCTGCAGAAGTCGGGCAGGCCCGAAGCGGCGGCGGCGCGGCTGCGGGCAGACCTGCACCGCGAGCTCGTCGGCCGTCTCGGCGTCAGCCCGTCCGCCAGCGCTGAGGTCGTCGCGGACCTCGCCTCGCAGCGCACAGGCGTGGATCGCGAGAAGGTCGCCCGCGCACTCGCGGGTCCGGCCCCGACGACTCCGGAGGCACTCGTCGCCATGGCACGCGAGGTCGAGGAGGTCCGCACTGCGATCCTCGGATCGCGGGCATGATGCCGGCCGTGTGGGGGACGTGGCGGTGACCGGGACAGACGCAGTGAGCACACGAGACGCGGTGCTCGCGGTGCGGTCGGAGGTGGCAAAGGTCGTCGTCGGGCAGGACAGCACCCTCACGGGGCTCGTCGCCGCGTTGCTCGTGCGGGGACATGTGCTGCTGGAAGGGGTACCCGGCGTCGCGAAGACCCTCCTCGTGAAGACGGTCGCAGCCGCGCTCGACGTCGACTTCCGGCGAGTGCAGTTCACTCCCGACCTCATGCCGAGCGACGTGCTCGGACAGACGATCTACTCGCCCGCCGAGGGGACGTTCCGCTTCCGCGAAGGGCCGCTCTTCACGAACCTGTTGCTCGCGGACGAGATCAACCGCACGCCGCCGAAGACGCAGTCCGCGTTGCTCGAGGCGATGGAGGAGCGCCAGGTGTCGGTCGACGGCACCACACACCCCCTTCCCGATCCGTTCATCGTCGTCGCGACGCAGAACCCGGTCGAGTACGAGGGCACCTATCCCCTGCCCGAGGCCCAGCTCGACCGCTTCCTCTTCAAGCTCGTCGTCGGCTACCCGACCGCCGAGCAGGAGCAGGACGTGCTCGCTCGCCACGACGCCGGCCTCGATCCCCACGACGTCCGCGCCGCGGGAGTGCGCCCGGTCGCCGGCCCGGAGACGCTGGCCGCGGCGCGCGCAGAGATAGCGGGAGTGCGCGTCGATCCCGCGGTGCTCGCGTACATCGTCGCCCTCACACGCGCCACGCGCGAGTCGCCGTCGATCACGCTGGGCGTGTCGCCTCGTGGCTCGGCAATGGTGCTGCACGCGGCGAAAGCGTGGGCGTGGCTGTCGGGCCGACCGTTCGTGACTCCCGACGAGGTGAAGGCGGTGGCACGTCCTGCGATGCGTCATCGCATCCAGCTGCGCGCCGAGCTCGAGCTCGAGGGAGCGACAGCCGACGGAGTGCTCGACTCGATCCTGGCGACGGTGCCCACGCCCCGATGACCACAACGCGATGAGCGTGCCCGTCCCCACGTGGCGACTCGCCGCGGTGGCCGCGGTGCTCGCGCCGATCCTGCTGGCGCTGCCGGGCAACGGCTGGATCCGGCTCGTGGTGGTCGACGTCGTCCTCCTGTGCGTCGCGCTCATCGACGCCGCTCTCGCTCCCACGCCGTCCGCCGTCGCGGTCGAGCGGACGTTGCCCGGCGTGCTCTCACTCGGTGTCGAAGGCGAGGTGTCGTGGGCGGTCGCGAACCCGATCGGCCGCACGCTCCGAGTGTCGATCGCGGACGAGCTCGCGCCATCGCTGCACGCCGAGGTTCGCCGCGCGCGGGTACGCATCCCGTCACGGGGCCGGGCGACCATCAGCACCACGATCCGCCCCTCGCGGCGAGGCCGGTTCGAGATCCGCGACCTCACGGTGCGCGTGGAAGGGCCGCTCGGGCTGGCCGCGCGGCAACGCACCCGCGCCCAGCCGTCGGTGCTGCGCGTCCTCCCTCCCTTCAAGAGCCGCGACGAAGCCGAGCTTCGGATCAACCGCGCCCGCATCCTCGAGGTCGGACTGCGATCCGCACAGGGCCGCGGCGCGGGCACCGAGTTCGATCAGCTGCGCGAGCACGCGCCCGACGACGAGTTCAGGCGGATCGACTGGTCCGCGACCGCGCGCACGGGGAAGCTCATCGTCCGCACGTATCGCGCCGAGCGCAACCAGACGGTGCTGCTGCTCCTCGACAGCGGGCGAGTGATGGCGGGCCGGGTCGAGGGAGTCCCCCGCCTCGAGCATGCGATGGATGCCGTGATGATGATGACGGCGGTGAGCACGAGACTCGGTGACCGCACCGGGATGCTCGCGTTCGGCCGGACGGTGCGCGCCGTCGTGCCGCCATCGGGAGGCCGCGCTCAGCTCGGTCGCATCATCGACGCGATGTACGACCTCGACGCGCAGCTCGCGGAGAGCGACTACCGCGCCGCGTTCACCGAGGCGATGGCGCGCTTCCGGCGACGCGCGCTCGTCGTGATCCTGACCGAGCTCGCTGAGCCCGTCATCGCCGAGACGCTGCTGCCTGCGCTGCCCGTGATGGTGCGCCACCACCTCGTCCTCGTCGGCGGTGTGCGTGACCCCGACGTCGTCACGTGGGCGCACGACACACCCACCGATGCGAGCGAGGCGTACCGCAAGGCCGCGGCCGTAGGGGCGATCGAGGACCGGCGCCGGGCGATCGCGCGCCTCCGCGGCATGGGCGCCACGGTCATCGACGCGACGCCGGGAAGGCTCGCGCCCGACCTCGCGGACGCGTATCTCAGGGTGAAGGCGACGGGCCGCCTCTGACCGACGGGGCCTGGCCGACGCGTCGTCGCGCCGCGATCGAGACAGCGACGCCAGGGCGAGTCGGCGTCACGAGCACCGCGGTGGCGACGAGCGGCTTCGTGCCCGACCGTCCCTCGCGCCGCACCATCTCGGTCTTCTGGGTGAAGCCGATCTCGACTGCGAGCCCCGGCGAGCCCATCGTGAGATCGGTCGCCTCGGTGTCGGCGAGGGCCGCGGCGAACGACCTGACCCGGGCCCGCGTGAGGAGCACGGGGTCGAGGAGCCCGAGCGGGTCGTGGAGCACCACGCCGGAGGGCACGAACACGAGCCACCGTCGCGCGAGCTGATGCAAGGCTCGGGCGAGAGCCGCCACGACCGCGAAGCCGGCGATCGTGACGACCGCACCCGCGACCCACTGACGAGCCGCGAGCAGAAGGGGTCCGGTCGCAGCCGCGACGAGCAGCACGACCCATGCGACCTCGATGGGCCCGAGGAGGAGGATGCCAGGCGCGCGCAGCGCGACCCGTTCCTCGTCTCCGTAGGCGACGCCGTGCAGGAACACCGCTCCGACCGCGGGTAGGAAGCACAGCGCCGTCGCCGCGATCGAAGCGGCGAGCGCGAGGCCGTCCCCGATGTCGAAGCCGCCGTGCGAAGCGACGAGTCCGACCACCACGATCGACGCCGGCACGATCACCCGCACGATCGTGAGCGTCACGGTGTTGGGCACGAACAGCGCGCCGAGCACGACCGCCCACGCGACCCACAGCGCGACGGCGACGAGGAGGCGGACACCATCACTTCGCGTGTCGAGTCCGGCTGCGAGCGACGCAACGAGGGCCGCGGGGAGAAGGGCCCAGACCGCGCGCATCGCCCACATGAGCAGCCGATCTGTGGGGAGCACCGCCGAAGATTTGCGCACGACGTCCGCGACTCGCCAACGTAAGACCCGCGCTTGTTGTCCTTTCCCGGTCGGGGACAGGGCAAGGGGCCGGTATTCGGAGGTCGCACGTTGCACGTCGAACTCGGTGTGGGGCTCGCCACTGCCGTCGGCAGCCTTCCCCACGTCGACCCCAAAGCGGCCGCGGAGCTGTCGCTGCGACGGCATCCCTCGCTCCCGGCGATCCCGTCGCTCCCGATGCGATCGCCGTGGGAGTCGATGCTCGGGCAGGGGATCGCCGGCCTGGACGGCGTCACCATCACCGACGGCCGCATCGCGCTCGTTGGGCCGGGGCCCGCGCTCGACTCGCCGCCCGAGACCGACCTCGACCACGACGCGTTCGGTGGCATCCGCGCGTTCATCGAGGTGGCGGGTCGCCGCTCCGAGCCGGTGAAGTGGCAGGTGACCGGCCCGGTCACGCTCGGGCTCGGGCTGCTGCACGCCGGGCTACCGGCCACGAAGGCGTTCGCGATCTCCGAGGTCGCCGTGACGGCACGGGTCAGAGCGCTCGACGGGCTGCTCTCCGCGGCGTTTCCCGAAGCGGGACAGCTCATGGTGCTCGACGAGCCCGGCCTCACCGGAATGGCGCACCCCGGCTTCCCGCTCGAGCCGCGTCAAGTCGTCGACCTGCTCGCGACTGCGCTCGGCGCGACCACCGCGACCGCAGGCGTGCACTGCTGCGGCTCGACCGACTGGGGCGTCATCGATCAGGCCGGGCCGGCGGTGTTGTCGATGCCCGCCGATCACGGCGCGATCCGCAGCGGTGGCGCGCTCGCAGACTTCCTCGCGCGTGGCGGACGCATCGCGTGGGGCGCGATCCCGACGGACGGCCCTCGGGCCGACAGCGTCGACCGCTACTGGCGCGCGTTGGCCGCGGTGTGGTGCGAGCTCGTCCGCGGCGGCTGCGATCCGGTGCGCTTGCGCACGCAGGCCATCGTGACCCCGGAGTGCGGACTCGCCCCGCACACCGTCGAGCAAGCCGATCAGGTGCTCGGCCTCACACAAGAGATCGCCGATCGCGTGCTCGACCAAGCGGTCGCGACGCGCTTCTCCCTCGGCGCCTGACCGCCACCCCGCGGTTCTCTGCTGCAAAGCACGCCAGAAGTGGCGCGCTTACGCACACAGAAGGCCGGAGAGAGAACCGAATGCCCTGGATAGCCTCGGGGCATGGCCGTCCCCGACGAGATCACCGCCCGGGTCGACGCGCTTCGAGACCAGATCCGCTACCACAACGAGCGGTACCACGGGCTCGACGATCCCGAGATCAGCGACGCGGACTACGACGCGCTGGTCGGCGAGCTGCGCGGGCTCGAGGACGAGTTCCCCGAGGTCGTGACGCCGGATTCACCGACCCAGCTCGTCGGCGGCGCGGCATCGGCGACCTTCGCTGCGGTCACCCACCGCGTGCCGATGATGTCGCTCGACAACGCGTTCTCGTTCGACGAGCTCGTCGCCTGGGGCACCCGTGCGGAGCGCGGCTTGGCCGCGGCCGGCGCCGCCACGATGCGCTTCGTCTGCGAGCTCAAGATCGATGGCCTCGCGATGTCGGTGCGCTACGAGGCCGGACGGCTCGTGCAGGCCGCGACCCGTGGTGACGGCCGCACAGGCGAGGACGTGACGGCAAACGTGAAGACGATCAAGGCGCTTCCCCACCGCCTCGACGGGGCACCGCAAGTGCTCGAGGTGAGAGGCGAGGTGTACATGCCGGTCGCGGCCTTCGACGCGCTCAACAAACGTCAGGCCGAGGCCGGCGATCGGCTCTTCGCGAACCCTCGCAACTCTGCGGCCGGCTCGCTACGTCAGAAGGACCCGAAGATCACCGCGTCGCGCGAGCTCTCGATCTGGTGCTACCAGCTCGGTGAGGTCGAAGGCGGCCCCGAGTTCACGAGCCACCACGAGACCCTCGACATGCTCCGCGACCTCGGCCTGCCTGTGAACCCCGAGATCCGAACCCTCGACACGCTCGAAGCCGTCTACGAGTACTGCAGCTCCTGGGAGCACGAGCGCCACTCGCTCCCCTACGAGATCGACGGCGTCGTCGTGAAGATCGACGACCTCGCGCAACGCGCCGCCCTCGGGGCGACGAGCCATGCGCCGCGCTGGGCGATCGCATACAAGTTCCCTCCGGAGGAACGAGTGACGACCCTGCGCGACATCATGGTGTCGATCGGTCGCACCGGGAAGGCGACACCGTTCGCGATGCTCGAGCCCGTCTTCGTGGGCGGCTCGACGGTCGGGCTCGCGACCTTGCACAACGAAGACCAGGTGCGGCTCAAGGACGTGCGTCCGGGCGACAAGGTCGTCGTGCGCAAGGCCGGCGACGTCATCCCCGAGGTCGTGAAGCCCGTGCTGTCCGAGCGACCCAAGCGCTCGAAGCCTTGGGTGTTCCCGAAGGTCTGCCCTTGTCCTCTGCAGAGCCCGCTGACACACGCCGAGGGAGAGAGCGACACCTACTGCACGCATCCAGACTGTCCGAACCAGCGTGACCAGCGGATCATCCACTTCGCATCACGCGGCGCGATGGACATCGAGGGCTTGGGCGAGCGCACGGTGTTCCTGTTCAGCAAGGCGGGACTTGTGCACGACGCCGGCGACATCTACCGCCTGCGCAAGGAGGATCTCCTCGGGTTCGAGGGCTTCGGCGAGATCTCGGTGAACAACCTGCTCGGCGCGATCGAGGCGTCGAAGCAGCGTCCGCTGGCGAACTTGCTCATCGCGCTCGGCATCAAGCACCTCGGCGGCGCGGGTGCCACGTTGCTCGCTCGCACGTTCGGGCACCTCGACTCGATCGCGGAGGCGAGTGAGGCCGATCTCGCCGCAGTGCCCGGCATCGGCCCGACGATCGCCGCGAGCGTGCACCGGTGGTTCCACGACCCACGCAACGAACCACTGCTCCAGAAGCTCCACGCTGCGGGCGTCGACCTCGGGCGCGTCGAGCTCTCGCGTGTGCCACAGGTGCTCGCCGGCAAGAGCGTCGTCGTCACCGGCACGCTCGACGGCTTCAGTCGCGAGGGAGCCGAGGAGGCGATCGTCGCGCGAGGCGGCAAGTCACCCGGCTCGGTGTCGAAGAAGACGACCGCGGTGGTCGTCGGCCGTGAGCCCGGCGCCGCGAAGCTCACGAAGGCCGAGGAGCTCGGCGTCCCGATCCTCGACGAGGCGGGGTTCGTGAAGCTGCTCGAGGACGGCCAGGTGCCGGTTGGTTGAGCAGGGCCGGTTGGCTGACCACGACACGGCCTCGGCCATCAGCGCACGGGGCTTGGTCCGGGCCTTCGGCGACACGCGCGCAGTCGACGGTGTCGACCTCGAGGTCGCCAAGGGTGAGATCTACGGGTTCCTCGGGCCGAACGGAGCCGGCAAGTCGACCGTCGTGCGGATGCTCTGCACGCTCCTCAACCCGAGCGAGGGAAGCGCGACCGTCGCCGGCTACGACGTCGCCACCCAGGCCGAGAAGGTGCGGCTGCACATCGGCGTCGCGCTGCAGGAGGCCGCGCTCGACGAGAGGCAGACCGGTCGCGAGCTCCTCCACCTGCAGTGTCGGCTGTACGGCCTGAGACCCGACGAGGTCCAGCAGCGAGTGTCCGACCTCGCTCGCCTCGTCGACATCGGCGACGCGCTCGATCGGTTCATCGCCACCTACAGCGGGGGGATGAAGCGGAGGCTCGATCTGGCTGCCGCGCTCGTGCACAACCCCGAGGTGCTCTTCCTCGACGAGCCCACCACTGGTCTCGATCCGGTGAGCCGGGCCACGGTGTGGGAAGAAGTGCGTGCGCTCAACACCGAGCTCGGCAGTGACCATCTTCCTCACGACGCAGTACCTCGAAGAAGCAGACGAGCTGGCGCATCGCGTCGGCATCATCGACCACGGCCGCATCGTCGCCGAGGGCACACCGGACGCTCTCAAGCGGTCGATCGGCAGCGACGTGATCATCATCGAGACCGACACCGATTGCACCGAGGTCGCAGCGGCGGTGCGGTCGGTCGAGGGCGTCGAGCAGGTGACCTCCCACGGCAACGAGGTGACGATCATGGTGAACGACGGCGCCGCCACCATCAGTCCTGTCGCAGTGGCATTGCACGAGGCGAACCTGCACGTGCGCAACCTCACCCTGCGCACGCCGACGCTCGATGACGTGTTCCTCGAGCTCACGGGCGGACGCATCGAGGAGACCGCGCGATGAGCGCCGTCGACGCGGTCACCAGCGGGCGGAGCATCAGGGGGCGCGAGGCGGGGTTCTTCGCCGACCTGTGCTCGATCGCGGGCCGGGCGCTGCGGCAGCTGCCTCGCGACAAGGAAGCGCTGATCCCCGCCCTGGTCATCCCCGTGTTCTTCTTCGCGGTGAACATCGGGCAGCTGCAGAACGTGTTCGAGAAGCAGACGGGCATCGACTACAAGGCGTTCTTACTGCCGCTCTCGATCATCATGACCGTGTCGGGCGTGACGAGAGCGTCGGCCCTGGTGACCGACATCCAGGGTGGCTACTTCGACCGGCTGCTGCTCACGCCGGTGCGGCGCATCACGCTGCTGCTCGGGCTCATGGTCGCGGACCTGTTGCTCGTGGCCGCACTCTGCATCCCGGTGCTGGCGCTCGGGTTCATCCTGGGCGTCCGAGCCGAGACCGGCGTGCCCGGACTTCTCCTCTTCGTCGTGATCGCCGCACTCTGGGGCCTGGCGTGCACCGGCTTCCCCTACGCGCTCGCCCTGAAGACCGGCAACCCCGCGGTCGTGAACTCGAGCTTCCTGCTGTTCTTCCCGTTCACGTTCCTCACGACGGCCCTCGTGCCCGAGCAGGCGCTCACACCCTGGTTCCGCTCCATCGCGAAGGTGAACCCGGTGACCTACATCCTCGCGGGGCTCCGCTCGCTGCTCGTCGTGGGCTGGGCGTGGGGTGACATCGCGCAGGCGTTCCTCGCCATCCTGATCGTCGCGGTCGTGAGCATCACGCTCGCGTTCAGAGCGTTGAACGGACGCGTCAAGCGGAGGTGAGGTCGGTTGCTGTGAGTGCAGCCATCGACTTCGCCACCTCGGCGAACTCGCGCATCGTCTCGTCGATGATCTGAGCGACGGGCTTGACCTCGTCGATGCGGCCGATGACCTGACCGCCGAGCGCAAGCGAGGCTTCCATGTCGCCGCCGAAGTACAGGTCCATCGCAGTGCCGAACTGATCCATGGCGACGTGGTCTTCGTGCTCGAGGCGCTCACTGCGCTCGGTGCGCAGCGCACGGAGTCCCGGCCGCGAGAACCGGTTCAGGAACACCGTGTCGGTCTCGGCCGCGGCGACGATGGCGTCCTTCCAGTTCTGGTGCACCGGTGACTCGAGTGCCGAGACCATGCGGCTCCCCATCTGCACGCCTTCGGCGCCGAGCGCGAACGCGGCCGCCATCGACCTTCCGTCGCAGATCCCGCCGGCCGCGATCACGGGCACGTCGACGTGCGAGCAGACGAGCGGGAGCAGCACCATCGTCGCGACGTCACGAGGGTTCTTGAACCCGCCTCCCTCGCCGCCCTCGACGACGAGCCCGTCGACACCGGCATCGACGGCCTTCGAGCGCGGCCCGCAGGGTGGGCACGACGTGGAACACGGTGAGCCCGGCCCCTTTCAGCTGCGCGGTGTACTTCGTGGGATCACCAGCGGACGTCGTCACGAACTTCACGCCTTGGTCGACGACGAAGTCGACGATCTTCGGATCGCGCACGAAGAGTTGCGCGATGTTCACCCCGAACGGCTTGTCGGTGAGGTCGCGCATCTTGACGATCTCAGCCCGCACGGCGTCGAGCTCACCGGAGGACGTCTCGATGATCCCGAGGCCTCCTGCGTTGGAGACCGCGGACGCGAGCTGGGCGCGGGCGATCCAGCCCATCGGGGCCTGGACGATCGGGTGCTCGACGCCGAGGAGGTCGGTGACTCTGGTGCGCATGGCGGCATTCTCGCCGCTCAGCGCACCGTGGTCATATCCGGTGTCGCTCAGCCGGATCGAGCGCAGGCAGCGCGAAGCCGCGGCGCTCGGTCTCGGCCGCGAGCAGCGCGCGGATGTGGGCGGGGTCGGCGGGCGGTCCCGTGAAGTGGCCTTGCATCAGTGCACAGCCGAGCGCCCGGAGCTCGATCGCCTGCTCCTTCGTCTCGACCCCTTCGGCGACGCAGGCCAGACCGAGGCCGTTCGCGAGGCCCGCGACCGCGGCGACGATCGCACGGTCCTCGGCGTTCATCGTCACGCCTTGGACGAACGAACGGTCGATCTTGATCATGTCGACCGAGAACTGGCGCACGAAGCTCAGCGACGAGAACCCGGTCCCGAAGTCGTCGAGCGCGAGCCGCACGCCGAGCAGCTTCACCTCGCGCAGGCGGGCCCATGCCGCGACGGTGTCGAGGAGCAACGTGCCCTCGGTGAGCTCCAGGCACAGCAGCGGTGGGCGCAGCCCTCCCGCAGCCAGAGCGCTCGCGACCGTCTGGCGAAAGTCGGGCTCGGCCAGCTGGCGAGCGCTCACGTTCACCGTGACCTTCGTGCCGAGCTCGGGGAACGCGTTCGTCCACTCCGCGGCTTGGCGGCACGCCTCGCGCAGCACCCACGTGCCCACGTCGACGATGAGCCCGGACTCCTCCAGCTGAGGAACGAAGTCGCCCGGCAACACGAGTCCGAGGTCCGGGTGATCCCAGCGGATCAACGCCTCGAGCCCGACGATCGAGCCGTCGAAGCTCGACACGACCGGTTGGTAGACGAGCCTGAACTGCCCTGCGTCGAGCGCGACGCGCAGCTGCTCGATGCCGCCGATCGACGTGCGCGGCCGCATGGATGACGAGAAGACGACCGCTCGCTCGCGGCCGTCGCGCTTGGCTTGCACCATCGCATGGTCCGCGTCGCGCAGGAGCGCGTCCGGGTCGGCTGTCGAGCCGTCGGCGACCGCGACGCCGATGCTCGCAGTGACGCGCACCGTGTGGCCTCCGACCGCGAAGGGGTTCTCGAGTGTCGCGAGCAGTCGGTTCGCGATCTCGGCGGCCTCGCTCGTCGACACGACAGGGCAGATGACGACGAACTTGTCGCCGTCGAGTCGTCCGATCGTGTCGCCGGCACGCAGCGCGTTGGCGAAGCGAAGGCCCGCAGCGACGAGCACGTTGTCGCCGCAGGCGTGCCCGTAGGTCTCGTTGATGCGGCGGAAGCGATCGAGGTCGCAGAAGAGCACTGCCGGCCTCGACGCCGTGGGAGTCCTCGCGCTCCCGAGCCCGGCGCTCAGCCGCTCGGTGAGCGCGACGCGGTCCGGCAGGCCCGTGAGCGGATCACGGCCCGCTCGCGTGGCGAGGGTGTGCTGCACCCGGGACCAGTCGGTCTGACGCCGCCAGCTCAAGGAGAGGGCGACGCCGGCGGCGACGGCGAACACAGCCACACCGACGGTCGCAGCACCGCGCATGCCGATCCCGAGCGCATCTCGCTCCCCACCGACGTACACGAGGACCGCAGCCACACCGATGCTGGTCACGATCGCAGTCACGAGGTCCGCGGTCACGTGCGGGCGCGCCGGCGCACCCTCCTGGGGCGGTCTCACCGCCCGGGACGTGGTGCGTGGATTGTGTCGATTCGGCACGTCGGCCTCACTGCTCGTCCGCCCGCGATGCGCACGTATCGGCGCACCTGAGACAGAACTTGAGCCTGCGACCACTCAGAGCGACCGCGGCGATGCCGATCACTGAATGAGGCCCACTCTCGGGCCAAACTGTGCGCGGAATCGTTCCGGAGGGGTTGTCGATGTCGACTGCGGTGCTTCGAGTCAAGCGGGCCCTGACGCTCGCACATCTCGACGCTCCCGCGAACCTCGAACGGATCACCGGTGCCGCGAACGAGGTCTGGTACGCGGGCGACTACGTCGTGCGGATCAGCTCGCATCCCGGCACACGCCGGCTCGAGCACGAAGCGACGGTCGCGCGACTCCTTCCCCCCGGCGTGCGCTACCCCGGCATCGTCAGCTACGGGCGCGCCGAGTTCGGCGAGTGGCTCGTGATGCGCCACATCCCCGGAACCGTGCTCGCGCGCGCGTGGGCCGGCATGCGCGAGGGCGAGCGTCGGGACGCGGTGTACCAGCTCGCCGGCGCGCTCCGCGAGGTGCACCAGATCAAGGTCGGCGCCAACAACGAGGCACTCGACCGACCGCCTTTCCTCGAGCCCGACAGCCTCGAATGCCCGCACCAGCTTCCGCTCTCCCGCCTGCTGCGCGTGATCGATCGTGCGCGCACGTTGCCCAACGTCGACAAGGGCGTGCTCGACCAAGCCGAGCGGCTCGCGCGCATCAACGCCGCGTCACTCAACGGACCAGCGCCCGAGACGCTCGTGCATGGCGACCTGCACTTCGAGAACGTGCTGTACGACAAGGGAGAGATCACCGCACTGCTCGACTTCGAGTTCGCGCGCGCGGGCCTCCCGATCTCGACCTCGAGATCATCCTGCGCTTCTGCGCCGATCCTCAGCTGCACGTCTCGGTCGACTACGCGCAGAGTGTCAACCGCGACGACTATCGCAGCGTGCTGCGGTGGATCCACGAGGCGTATCCCGAGCTGTTCGAGCACCCCGCACTCGAGTCGCGGCTGAACCTCTACAGCCTCTCGTACGACTTGCGCGACCTCGTCGTCGATCCGCCCCGCAAGCCGTTCGACCAGCTGCCGCCGTTCCATGCCTATCGACGGCTCCGCCGTCTTCTCGACGGTCGCGGCATGCTCCAGCTGATCGAGTGGTGAGCGTCTCCTACAAGTAGGCGGCCGCTGCGTCTTGCACCGCGGCGATGATCGGCGCCCAGTCGGCGTCCGACGGCGCGCGTCACCGTGACGAAGTCGTTGACTCCGAAGAGGCTCACGACGCCCGGGGCAGAGAACACCGCCTTCGCGAACGGCTGCTCGGCATCTGCCGCGCTGGTGACGTTGAACATCTCACCGAGCGTCACGTCCAGGTTGAACTTCATCGCGTCGGGGTTGGGCGTGGGAGTGGGGGTGGCGTTCGCCATGGACGAGAACCCTAGGCCGGTGCCGCCGCTACCTTCGCCGGGTGACCGCCGATCCCTTCGACCGCATGGACCCGAGCCCGGACGAGGCGTTCTACGCCTACGAGCGCAAGGTCGTGCACATCGAGGTCGGCGCGATCGAGGCCCTGCGGGAGACATATGCGGAGCTGATCCCTCCCGGAGCGCGGGTGCTCGACCTGATGTCGTCGTGGCGATCCCACCTTCCGTACACCTGGCCCCTAGGGTCTCGGCACGGTCGTCGGTCTCGGGATGAACGCAGCCGAGATGAGCGACAACCCCCAGCTCGACTCGTTCGTCGTCCACAACCTCAATCGCGAGCCGGCGCTGCCGTTCCCCGACGCATCGTTCGACGCCGTCGTCTGCGCGGTCAGTGTGCAATACCTGACCAGGCCGGTCGAGGTGTTCACCGACGTCCGCCGTGTGCTGGTCGCGGGCGCACCACTCGTCGTCTCGTTCTCGAATCGCTGCTTCCCGACGAAGGCGGTCGCGGTCTGGCTCGCCAACGGCGACGCCGCCCACCGCACCCTCGTGCGCAGCTACCTCGAGGAGGCAGGCTTCGTCGACGTGGTCGACGAGCTCCGTCCTTCTCCCGACGACCCGCTCTACGTCGTGAGGGGAACCGCGTCGTGAGGAGAACCGGCCCGTTGGCCTCTTGACTTCCCGGTAGGCAAGAATCCGACCACCAGCCACCGATTGAGGGGGAACCACGATGAAGGCAGCCGTCCTGACGTCCATCCCGGGCGAGCTCACCGTCGAAGACGTTGCGATCGACAAGCCGCAGAAGAACGAGGTGCTGATCCGCACCGCCGCGGCTGGTCTGTGCCACAGCGACCTCCACTTCATGGAGGGCAAGTACCCCTACCTCACGCCGACCGTGCCGGGCCACGAGTCGGCCGGCGTCGTCGAGGCGGTCGGTGAGGACGTCACCTACGTGCAGCCCGGCGACCACGTGATCACCTGCCTGTCGGTGTTCTGCGGTCACTGCGACTACTGCCTGAGCGGGCGCACGAACCTCTGCTCCGGGAAGAGCCTGGTGGCCCGCGCCTTCGACGGCACTCCCCGCCTGTCGATGAACGGTCAGCCGGTGTTCCAGTTCCTCGACCTGTCGTCGTTCGGCGAGTACATGCTCGTGCACCAGAACGCTGTCGTGAAGGTCTCGAAGGACATCCCCCTCGATCGTGCCGCGCTCATCGGCTGTGGCGTCACGACCGGCGTCGGTGCGGTGTTCAACACCGCGAGGGTGCAGGCCGGCAGCACGGTCGCGGTGATCGGCTGCGGTGGCGTCGGGCTCAACTGCGTCCAGGGCGCCGCGCTCGCGGGCGCGTGCCGCGTGATCGCGGTCGACATGGTGCCGCTGAAGCTCAAGCTCGCCGAGCAGTTCGGCGCCACCGACCTCGTCGACGCATCGAAGGGTGACGCAGTCCAGCAGGTGCAGGAGCTGACTGGTGGCGGCGTCGACTACTCGTTCGAGGCGATCGGCCTGAAGGCGACGACCGAGCAGGCGCTGGCAGATGCTGAAGAACGGCGGCACGGCCACCATCATCGGCATGATCCCGATCGGCACCATGGTCGAGATCCACGGCGTCGACTTCTTGTTCGAGAAGAAGATCCAGGGCTCGAACATGGGATCGAACCACTTCAAGGTCGACATGCCGCGCTACGTCGACATGTACCTGCAGGGCCGGCTCAAGCTCGACGAGCTCGTGTCCGCTCGCATCAAGCTCGAAGACGTGAACAAGGGCTTCGAGGCGATGAAGGCGGGCGAGGTCGCCCGCAGCGTCATCATCTTCGACTGAGCTCGCGGGTCAATCGAGCGGCCCGAGCACCGGGTCGTAGATGTGATTGCAGTCGTTCATCGTGATGAGGCGTGCCGGCGCGCCCTCGCGGAGATGCACGGTCGTGATGCTCGTGTTCTCGATCGACGCGATGTGCGAGCGGTCGATCTCGAGCAGCCCCGCCAGGCACGCATTGATCGCGCCGCCGTGAGATACGACGGCGATCGTCTGGTCGATGTGAGCGGCGCCAAAGCCGAGGACCGTCGTGGTGACCCGCGCCCGCAGATCCTCGTCACGCTCGGCGCCGGGGATCGCGTCCCATCGGCCCGTGGCCATCGCAGCGAGGAATTCCGGGTCGCCGATCGCGGCGCGACGGCGGAACTCGCCCTCGCCCCAGTCGCCGAGAAGCACCTCCTGGAGGTCCTCGACCACGGTGACGGGCAGGCCACGCGCGTCTGCGAGCGGCCGCGCGGTCTCGATCGCGCGCGCGAGATGAGAGGCGTAGACCGCGTCGATCTTCTTGCTCGCGAGCCGGGTCGCGAGCGCCTGTGCCTGCCCTCGGCCGACGGCGTGGAGGCCGGGATCGTGTGACTCGGGCGTGCCGGGCACCACGTCCGCAGAGCGGCCGTGACGGATCAACAGCACTTCGGTGGTGCCCGGGAGCGGACCCCGGTACGTCAGTTGCGGCACAGCAGCAGGGGTCTCGCTCATCGACCGAACGGTACTGTTCGTCGCCATGAGCGAGCTCCTGTACGACGTCTCCGATCACATCGCGACCCTCACGTTCAACCGGCCCGACAAGATGAACACGATCTCGGGTCCGATGCTGTTCGAGCTGTCGAAGCGGCTCATCGAGGCCGACCGCGACCCCGAGGTCCGAGTGATCGTGCTGACCGGCAACGGACGGGCGTTCTGTGCGGGTCTCGACATCGCGGCGCAGTCGTCCGGCGGCGGGCTGGGGAACATCGGCGCGAGCCCCGGTGAGTTCGACCTTCGGGATGCTCCGCCGATCGTGCTGCACAGCGTCGACACGCCGACGGTCTGCTCGCTGAACGGCGGTGCCGCCGGCTACGGAATGGACATCGCCCTGGGCTGCGACATCCGCATCGCCGGGGAGTCGTCCAAGCTCGCCGCCGCGTTCACGAAGCGCGGCATCCTTCCCGAGAGCGGCGGCACATGGCTGCTGCCACGGATGGTCGGCTACGCGAAGGCAGCCGAGATCGCGTTCACGGGTCGCACGCTCATGGCCAAGGAGTGCCTCGAGCTCGGACTCGTCAACCAGGTCGTGCCCGACACCCAGCTGCCCGACGCAACACGGGCCCTGGCACTCGAGATCGCGGCGAACGCCCCGCTCGCCGTGCGCGGCGACGAAGCGGATGATGCGGATGGCCGAGACCGAGACGTTCGAGCAGAACGTGCACCACGTCTTCCTGCAGCTGCTGCCTCTCTTCCGCAGCGAGGACTTCAAGGAAGGCATGGCCTCGTTCCTCGAGAAGCGCCCAGCGGAGTTCAAGGGGCGATAGAAGAGAGCCCGGCGTGATCTCTTTGCTCGAAGGCATCGCGACGACACGCGCGATCCGCCGCTACACGACCGACCCGATCCCCGACGACGACCTCGCAACCATGATGTTCGCTGCGTCTCGCGCGCCCTCCGGAAGCAACCGGCAGCCATTTCGCTTCCTCGTGCTGCGTGACGGGCCGAAGGCGATCGAAGCGAAGCGACTGCTCGGCAACGTCGTTCCGGGCGGGATGGGCGGCGAAGGTCGCGAGCGACGGATACGAGGAGGGGACCGGTCGCGACGACTCGTCCCCCAAGGCGCGGATGGCTCGCACCATGCAGCACTACGTCGACCACTTCGAGCAGATCCCGGTCGTCGTCCTGGCGTGCCTCGTGCGGTACCGCGATGTCCACTACACGGAGGGTGCGTCGATCTACCCGGCGTGCCAGAACCTGCTGCTCGCCGCACGAGCGCTCGGGTACGGCGGCGCGCTCACGGGCTGGCACGCGTTCGTCGAGCCCGAGCTGCGCGAGCTGCTGGGCATCCCGCAGGGCGTCGCGGTGAGCGCGACGATCACGCTCGGGCGACCACAAGGTCACCACGGCCCGGTTCGGCGCCGGCCGATCCGCGAGCTGGTCTACGACGACACGTGGGGTGGCGAGGCCGCATGGGCGGTCGACCCGCCTGACGCGCGCTTCACCTCTGCTGGCCCGCCGAAACGCTGAGCATTAGCTCCGTCGGAAAGGTCTCCTTGCCGACGGATGAATTCAGTCGTGCTTCTCTGCGTGACCGCCGAACTGCTCGCGCATCGCGGCGAGGATCTTGTTCGCGAAGACCGACGCCTCACGTGACTCGAAGCGGTCGTAGAGCGACGCGCTGATCACGTGGCTCGGCACACCCTCGTCGACGGCAGCGAGCACCGTCCAGCGGCCTTCACCCGAGTCGGACACGCGGCCGTGGAGGTGGTCGAGTGCCGGGTCCGAGACGAACGCCGCCGCGGTGAGGTCGATGAGCCACGACGCGACGACGCTGCCGCGGCGCCACACCTCCGCGACGTCGCCGATGTTGATCTCGTATTGGTAGTACTGCGGGTCGCGCAGCGGCGTCGTCTCCGCGTCGACGACGTGGTCTTTGAGGCCGACGTCGGCGTTCTTGATGATGTTCAGCCCTTCGGCGTACGCGGCCATGAGGCCGTACTCGACGCCGTTGTGCACCATCTTCACGAAGTGCCCGGCACCCGGAGGGCCGCAGTGCAGGTAGCCGTTCTCGGCCGGTGTCGGCTCACCCGTGCGTCCGGGCGTCCGCTCGGCCGACTCCACGCCGGGAGCGATCGTCTTGAAGATCGGGTCGAGGTGCTTCACCACGTCGTCTTCGCCCCCGATCATGAGGCAGAAGCCGCGCTCGAGGCCGAACACGCCGCCGCTGGTGCCGACGTCGACGTAGTGGATGCCCTTCGGCTTCAGCTTCGCCGCGCGATCCACGTCGTCGCGGTAGTAGCTGTTGCCGCCATCGATGATGATGTCGCCGGGCTCGAGCAGCTCGGCGACCTCGTCGACGAGCCTGCCCGTGATCGCCGCCGGCACCATCAGCCAGATCGCCCGCGGCTTCTCGAGCTTCTTCACGAGATCGGCCATCGAGTCCGCGCTCTGCGCACCGAAACCTTCGATCGTCTTTCGAGCCTCGGGGCTCGGGTCGGAACCCACGCAATCGTGACCGGCGCGGGTCAGGCGGCCGACGAGCCCTGCTCCCATGCGCCCCAGACCGACCATTCCGAGCTGCATCCGTGCGTCCTTTCGGTTTGCCCCGCCGCATCATGCCGCGCCGGGCCGGGAGGCGCATCGGACGATGTGGGTGACAATGGGGCCATGGCTCTGGTCGCTGGCATCGACTCGTCCACGCAGTCCACGAAGGTCGAGGTGAGGGATGCAGACACCGGAGCGCTTGTCGCCAGCGGCCGGGCCCGCCATCCCCATACGTCACCTCCGCGCAGCGAGCAAGACCCGCTTGCTTGGTGGACGGGCGTTCGAGGCCGCATGGGCCCAAGCAGGCGCACCGCGGGTCGAGGCGATCTCGGTCGCCGGACAGCAGCACGGCATGGTGGCGACAGACGAACAGGGCACCCCAGTGCGACCGGCCAAGCTCTGGAACGACACCGAGACCGCACCCGATGTGGGTTGGCTGATCAAGAAGCTCGGTGGACCGGAGGCGTGGGCCGAGGCCGTCGGGAGCGTGCCCGTGCCTGCGCTCACGATCACCAAGCTGTCGTGGCTGCACCGCAGCGAGGCCGACGCCTGGGCGCGCATGCGCCACGTCTGCCTGCCGCACGATTGGCTCACGTGGAAGCTCAGCGGGCAGCTCGTGACCGACCGCGGCGATGCCTCCGGCACGGGCTACTGGTCGCCGCTCGAGGAGCGTTATCGCTACGACCTGTTGGAGATCGTCGACGCCGGCCTGGATTGGAAGGCGATGCTTCCCGCGGTCCTCGGGCCGTCGGATCCCGCTGGCGAGTGGACCGACGGCGACGGGAGACCGAAGGTGGCGTGCGGCACTGGCGACAACATGGCCGCCGCGCTCGGCACAGGGCTCGGCGCGGGTGAGATCTCGATGTCGCTCGGCACCTCAGGAACGGCGTACGCCGTGAGCGACCGCGCGACGAGCGACCCCACGGGCGCGGTCGCAGGGTTCGCGGATGCCACAGGCAAGTTCCTCCCTCTCGTGTGCACGCTGAACGCGACAAAGGTCACCGACGCGGTCGCTCGGTTGCTCGGCGTCGACGACGACCGTCTCGGCGTCCTCGCTCTCGACGCGCCGGCGGGCGCGGGTGGCGTGGCCGTGCTGCCTTGGTTCGACGGTGAGCGCACGCCGAACCGCCCCGACGCGACCGGGATGATCACGGGCCTGCGAAGTGACGTCACTCGCGAGCAGATCGCCAGAGCGGCGTTCGAAGGCGTGGTGTGCGGCCTGCTCGATGGCATCGACGCCCTCGACGCCGCTGGAGTGCCCGTCGAGGGCGCGCGGCATCGTGCTCGTTGGGGGTGGCGCGCACTCGCACGCGTACAGACGCATCGTCGCCGACCTGTCGGGCATGACCGTCGTCGTTCCCGACGACGCCGAGCATGTGGCAAAGGGCGCGTGCGTGCAGGCCGCCGCGCTCCTCCACGGGGCCGAAGTTGCCGCCGTCGCGCACGCCTGGAAGGGGACACCGGTAGCTGAGCTCGAGCCTGATCCCAGTGTGGATCGGGCCACGATCCGCGCGGCATACGGCGCGATGAGAGACCGCGGATGACCGACCGCGACGCGTTTGCGGTGCTCGGCGTGTCGCGCGCGGCGACACTGGATGAGGTCCGGGCCGCGCGACGCAAGCTCGCGCTCGAGCTCCATCCCGACCGCGCTGCCGGCGACCCCGACGCCGAGCGGCGCATGCGGGAGGTCAACGTGGCGTTCGACCAAGTGGTGAAGCTCATCCGCGGTGAGCGCGTCTCCCCGCCGGCGGCGCCTGAGCCTGCGCAGCCGCCCGTGCGCAGGGTCGCGCGCATCTCGACCGACGTCGCTTCGTTCGTGATCGACTGCATGCGTCCCGAGGCGTTCGAACGGCTCTTCATCGTCAGCCACTGGATCGGCGAGCCGCTCTATGCCGACCCGCCCGGGCTGCTCGAAGTGCACCTCCAGGAGCCCTCACCGTGCTTCTGCCGCCTCGAGCTCATGCCGGAGGCCGGGGCGACCATGGTGTCGATCACGGTGGGCACGATCGAGCCCTGGTGGATCGCTGCGCCCGACACCGACGCCGTGCGGGACCTGTACGTGCTCATGGTGAACCAGCTGAGTGCCGAAGACTTCGAGGAGGAGTCGGATGCCTGACTCCCACCCAGCCGTGCCCTACCGTGAAGCAAGCCGATGAGCGATCACAACCCGCCCACTGAATCCGCTGATCCCGAGGCCGCACCCCGGGAGACGGTTGCCTTCATCCGTCCCGAGGCCGCCGAGGCCGGTGCGACGGTCGTGTTCGCGCCTGCGCCCGCGGCGACCGCGCCGAAGCCGCCCGCGCCCCCTCCGCCGCCCGCGCCGCCCGCGCCTCCTCCGTCGTTTCGAGTGGCGCCGCCGCCGCCAACCGTCGCTCCTGCCGCCGCCGATGCCGTCGCCGGACCACCGTCCGACGCCGCTGTCGAGGTCGCTCGCGACCCCGTGGCCGAGGCGGCGTCACCGACGCAGACCGCGCCCGTGATGGACCCCGCCACTGCCGCGACGGCATCAGCCGTGGTGCAGGCCGAGCGTGCCGCCGACGTCGCGTCCGCCGGCCCGCGGCCGATCACCCCGCTCGAGACAGACGACGACCACAAGGGTCGCAACATCCTCATCAGCATCGTGATCGTGCTCGTAGTCGCGGCGATCGTCGCCGGCATCATCATCGCGATCTGACGCTCATGACCTGAGGGTCATCCTCGCGGTCCAGCCGCTTTCCGCAGGCGATCCGCGATCGCAGCGCCGATCCCTTCCTCGCGCGGCAACACCGCGAGCACGAAGTCGGCACCTTCCTCGTCGGCGGCGCGCAAGCGCGCGTAGAGCGCTCGAGCGTCGGTGTCGAGATCGGCGCTCGGCACGATCGTGACGACGTGCTGTCCCGCACTCCGCAACTCGGAGGCTCTCGCGTCGAGCGCATCCGCCGTGACGACCTCGACGACGGCGGCTGGCGCATAGTGCGAAGCGAGCATCCCGGGGGCTCGGCTCTCACCGTGCGGTTCCGCGATCGGTTCGCCGATCACCGCCTCGAGCTGAGACACGGTCACCGCTCCCGGTCGAAGCAGCGTCGGTCGTTCGCCCGTCAGCTCGACGATCGTCGACTCGACGCCGACATCGCACGGCGCCGCCGTCGAGCACGGCGTCGACATCGTCACCGAGCTCGGCCCGCACCGCCTCCGCAGTCGTCGGACTCACATGCCCGAACCGGTTCGCCGACGGAGCTGCGACGCCCCCGCCGAACGCTTCGAGCAAGGCGAGGGCCAACGGTGCGTTCGGCACTCGCACGCCCACCGTGTCGCGTCCCCCGGTCACCTCGTCGAGCACGTGTGATGCGCGGTCGAGCACCATCGTGAGCGGCCCCGGCCAGAACGCCTCGGCGAGCGCACGCGCCGACGCGGACACGTCGACGGCCCAGTCTCCGAGCTGCGACACCGAGGCGAGATGGACGATGACCGGGTGGGCCGACGGGCGGCCCTTCACCGCATAGAGCCGGCGAAGCGCTTCGCTGCTGGATGCGTCGGCGCCGAGCCCGTAGACCGTCTCGGTCGGAAACGCGACGAGCCCACCTTCGCGGAGAATCTGCGCGGCGCCGTCGACGGCCGCGTCGTTCAATGCGTGACCGCGGTGCCGAACGCAGCCGGCAACCGGCTCGCCCATCGCGCCCGTGCCGTCGCGAGGGCTACGTCGATCGATTCGCCGATCACGATGCGCTCGCCGCCCCCGGCGCCGATCCATTCGATGGGCACGTCCGCAGCGCCGCACCGCTCGACGACTGCAGCGACGTCGGCTTCAGCCACGGCGACGACGATCCGCGACGGCGTCTCGTCGAAGAAGTCGGCATCGGGCCACGGGGCACGCACGTCGACACCGCACTCCGAAGCGACTGCCATCTCGGCGACACAGAGCGCGACGCCCCCGTCCGCGACATCGTGGACTCCCACCACCACGTCGTCGGCAACGAGCCCACGCACGACGTCGAGCACCTTCGCGTGCATCGCGAGATCGAGCACGGGCGGACCGATGCACCCGATGCGAGACCCGGGCTCGACACGAGCGCCCGCAGGTCGACGATCGAGGTTGTCGACGAGACCGAGCATGCCGACGACGGGCGTCGGATCGATGTCACGGCCGGCGGTCTCGTTGTAGAGGCTGACGTTGCCGCCCACGACTGGCACCTCGAGGGCACGACACGCCTCTGCCATCCCGTCGATCGACTCGGACAGCTGCCACATCACGGCCGGATGCTCTGGGTTCCCGAAGTTCAGGCAGTTGACGAGCGCGATCGGGCGCGCGCCTACGCACGGCGAGGTTCGCAGCGGCTTCCGCGACGACCATCGCGGTGCCGAGGCGCGGGTCGTCCGCGCACCAGCGATGGTTCCCGTCGGTCGTCAACGCGAGCCCTCGGCCAGTGTCACGCCCGGTCGCGGGGTGCTTGAGCCTGAGCACCGTCGCGTCGGAGCCCGGCCCTTGGACCGTGTTCAGGAAGAGCTGGTGGTCATATTGGGACCAGATCCAGGACGTGTCCGCCAGGAGGTCGAGCAGGCGCGCCTCCGGGTCTGCGACATCTGGAGCTCGGCCAGGGGTGATGACGGGCTGCGGCTCGAGCGGCCGGTCGTACAGGGGCGCCGCGTCGTGGAGCGAGGCCGCGGGCACATCCGCGAGCACCTCGCCATCGAAGCCGTCGAGGATGCGCAGGCGGCCCGAGTCGGTGACCTTCCCGATCACCGTCGCGCGCACCTCCCAGCGTGTACAGATCGCCATCACCTCGTCGAAGTCGGACGGTTCGACGATCGCCAGCATTCGCTCCTGGCTCTCGCTCGTCATGACCTCGTGCGGCTCCATGCCGAGCTCCCGGCAGGGCACGGCAGTGACATCGACGTCCATCCCGACGCCACCTCGTGACGCTGTCTCCGAAGTCGCGCACGTGAGGCCTGCGCCGCCGAGGTCCTGGATGCCGACGACGAGCCCCGCGTCGAGGAGCGCGAGGCACGCTTCGATCAGTCGCTTCTCCTCGAACGGGTCGCCGACCTGCACCGACGGGCGCTTCGATGCGTCGGCGTCTCCATCCGCGAAACCGGCCGAGGCGAGCACGCTCACCCCACCGATGCCGTCGCGACCGGTCGACGAGCCGAGGAGCACCGCGAGGTTGCCGATCCCGCTCGCCTGGCCGAGCACGAGCCGTTCCCGCGGCAGCACGCCGAGGCACAACACGTTGACGAGTGGGTTGCCCTGGTAGGTGGCGTCGAAGACGACCTCGCCGCCGACCGTGGGGACGCCGACCGCGTTGCCATATCCCGAGATGCCGCTGACGACGCCCTCCGCGATCCAACGGCTGCGTGGGTCGTCGAGCGGCCCGAATCGCAGCGGATCCATGAGCGCGATCGGCCGGGCGCCCATCGTGAAGATGTCGCGGAAGATGCCACCGACACCCGTGGCCGCACCTTGATAGGGCTCGATCGCTGACGGATGGTTGTGGCTCTCGATCCGGATCGCGACCGCGATCCCGTCACCGACGTCGACGACGCCCGCGTTCTCACCGGGCCCGACGATGACCCAAGGCGCTTCGGTGGGGAGACGCTTGAGGTGCAAGCGCGACGACTTGTACGAGCAATGCTCGGACCACATCACCGCGTACATCGCCAGCTCGAGCGGGTTCGGCTCCCGGCCGAGGATCGTGCAGATCTGCTCGGCCTCATCGTCGGTCAAGCCCAGCGCCCGATGCAGCATGCGTTGAAAGTACCTGTTGGACTTCCCCGTGCTGTTCGTTTGGCCAATTCCCACTCCGCGGACGCGCGATTCAAACTCAAAAGCGCGCAGGCGTAGAGTCGCTCTATGCCTGCAAACAAGAAGGGTTCCGCCTCCCCCATGACCGCAGAGCACAAGGCGGCATTGGCGGCCGGTCGGCAGCAGGGAATCACCGTCCGCAAGTACCTCGAGGCGCTTGATGCGCACAAGCCGAAACGAGGACGAAAGCGCACGCCCGAATCGATCGAGAAGCAGCTCAAGGCGATTGAGGCAAAGGCCGCAAATGCCGACCCGCTCTCGCGCCTCACGCTCGTTCAGCAGCGGATGGACCTGCTGAACGACCTCGGATCACTTCAAGCGGGCGTCGACCTCAGTGGGCTCGAGGCGGACTTCGTCAAGGTGGCCAAGGAGTACAGCCAGCGAAAGGGCATCTCCTATGCCGCATGGCGAGAGGTCGGCGTCGAGCCCGCAGTGCTGAAGAAGGCGGGCGTCAGCCGCGCTGCACGGTGACCTTCGCTGCGGCCAGCAACGACCGCAGCAGCACATTCCCATCGGTCGAGCCCAAGATGGCGTGGCTCGCGCGCTCGGGGTGAGGCATGAGGCCGACGACATTGCGGCCCTCATTGCACACTCCTGCGATGTCGTCGAGAGCGCCATTCGGGTTGTCGACGTAGCGAAAGACGATGCGCTCGTCGGCGCGCAATGCGGCGAGCGTGCCAGGGTCGCAGGTGTAGCTGCCTTCGAAGTGGTTGATCGGGATCGTGAGGACCTGACCGACTGACGCCTCGCTCGTCAGCACGGAACGCTCGGTCTCGACGCGGATCTCGACGGACTTGCACAGGAACTTCAGGCCGGCGTTCTTGCGTAATGCGCCCGGGAGCAGACCGGCCTCGCAGAGCACCTGGAAGCCGTTGCAGATGCCGACGACCGGGCCACCGGCCGCGGCCAAGGCGGCAACGGCATCCATCACCGGGGAGAAGCGAGCGATGGCACCGGTGCGCAGGTAATCGCCGTGCGCGAAGCCTCCGGGCAGCACGATCGCGTCGATCGTCGACGCCAACCGACGATCGCCGTGCCAGACCAGCTCGGCCTCGCCCCCGAGTGACCTCACCGCCTCGACGACGTCCGCCTCGCAGTTCGTGCCTGGGAACAGCACGACGCCGACGCTCATGAGGCCCGTTCCATGCTGACGACCGCGTCCTCGATGACCGGATTGGTCAGGAACTTCGCGCAGAGGTCATCGACTTCCTTGCGGGCAGCGCCTTCGTCCGCGGCGTCGAGGTCGAAGCGGATCGCCTTGCCGACGGTCACCTCGCGCACGGCTTCGAACCCGAGCATCGGCAGCGCCCGCTCGATCGTCGCGCCCTGTGGATCCGCGACGCCGGGCCGCAGTCGAACCTCGACGAGCACCGAGAACCGCATCTTGCTCACTGTGTCATAGGTTGGCGGCGCGACCGGGCCAGTCGGCGAAGCGCCGGCCGGTGATCCGCTCGTAAGCCTCGACGTAGCGGGCACGACTCGCCGCGACCACCTCGGCAGGCAAGGCAGGAGGCGGTGGGCGCTTGTCCCAACCCTGACCCTCGAGCCAATCGCGGAGAGGCTGCTTGTCGAACGCCGGCGGTGTGATGCCCGGCTTCCACTCGTCGGCGGGCCAGAAGCGCGACGAGTCGGGCGTGAGCACTTCGTCGGCCAGCACGAGCTCGCCGTCGACGAACCCGAGCTCGAGCTTGGTGTCGGCGACGATGATGCCGTTCGACTCGGCCCGCCCCGCGCCCGCGTCGTACACCGCGAGGGCGATCGCCCTCGCTTGCTCCGCGACCTCTCCGCCGACGAGTGCGACTGCGTCGTCGAATGAGATGTTCTCGTCGTGCGTGCCACTGGTCGCCTTCGTCGAGGGCGTGAACATCGGTGAGTCGAGTCGTTCGGACTCCTGCAGTCCTTCGTCGAGACGCGCGCCATGGACGGTTCCGTTGGCCCGGTACTCCTTCCACGCCGAGCCCGCGAGGTACCCCCGCACGATGCATTCGATCGGCAGCATCTCTGCTCGCCGCACGACCATCATCCGCCCCGTCCACTCGTCGGGTGCGCCTTCGTAGGACAGCCCGATCAGATGATTCGAGGCGACGTCGGCGAGGTGGTCGAACCAGAAGACGCTCATCGCCGTGAGGATGCGACCTTTGTCGGGCACCGGCTCGCGCATGACGACGTCGAACGCTGACATTCGGTCGGACGCGACCATCACGAGCGATCCGTCGGGGGCTTCGTAGAGGTCGCGTACCTTGCCGGAGTAGGTCTTGGTGAACGTCACTCGACGCGGTCCATCGCGGCGAACGTGCTGGCGGTGTTGCGCAGCGCCCGGTCGAGCCCGAAGGCGTCGTCGAGCTGGTCGGCCGTCAGCGAGACGCGGACGTCGGCCTCGAGAACCGAGCGGAACGGCTTGCCGTCGGCGCGCGCGGACACTGCGTCCTCCTGGACGATTCGGTACGCGTCGTCACGTGTGAGCCCGGACGCGACGAGCGCGAGCAGCACGGGCTGGCTGAACACCAGCCCGAGCGAGAGCTCGAGGTTCGCGAGCATCTTGCTCGTGTCGACACGAAGGCCGTCGATCAGCGACGCGCACTTCCGGAGCACGTAGTACGCGAGCAACGACGAGTCCGGGAGGATGACTCGCTCGACCGACGAGTGTGAGATGTCGCGCTCGTGCCAGAGGCTCACGTCCTCGAGGCCGGCCGACAGGTTGCCTCGCAAGATGCGGGCGAGGCCCGACAGCCGCTCTGCGGTGATCGGGTTGCGCTTGTGGGGCATCGCGGAAGAACCCTTTTGCCCCGCTCTGAATCCCTCCTCGACCTCACCGACCTCGGTGCGCTGGAGATGTCGCACCTCGGTCGCGATCATCTCGATGGTCGCTCCCACCGACGCGCACGCGTAGAGGTACTGAGCGTGACGATCGCGGCTGATCACCTGCGTCGCCGGCACCGGCACGAGGCCGAGTGCCGCGCACACCGACGCCTCGACCGCGGGGTCGATGTTCGAGTAGGTGCCGACCGCGCCAGAGAGCTTCCCGACTGCGATCGCCTCGCGGGCTTGACGAAGCCGGGTGCGGTCGCGATCCACCTGGAGGCACCACAAGGCGAGCTTGACGCCGAACGTCGTCGGCTCGGCATGCACGCCGTGGGTGCGGCCTGCCATCGCCGCGTCGCGGTGCTCGTGCGCGCGCCGCTTGAGCACGTCGATCAATCCGCTGGCCGCGTCGACGAGGAGATCGGCGGCGGCCGTGAGCGTCGAGCACAGCGCGGTGTCGACGACGTCGGACGACGTGAGCCCGTAGTGGATCCACTTCCCGGCCGATCCGCCGATGTGCTGCTGCACGACGTCGACGAATGCGGCGACGTCGTGATCAGTGACTGCTTCACGCGCTGCGACCTCGGCGACGAACGCAGCTGTCGACGATGGGTGCGTGGGCACGAGCCCACTCGGCATCAGCCGCCGGCACGACACCCAGCGCTGACCACGCCTCGGTGGCGAGCAGCTCGACGTCGAGCCACCGCGCGAACCGAGCCTCGTCTGCGAAGAGTGCCGCCATCTCGGGCAACGAATAGCGATCGATCACCGGTTTGGCTCCGGGCTCGAAGTCGTTCCTCAGAGTCGTTCGGCCCATGCGCACGAGCCTAATGATCGCGCTCTCGCGGCCGACTGAAATCAGGTTGGGAAGGAGGAGTGGGCCATTTGGCCCTCCTCGATTCGTACTGGTTCAAGCCATCGTCCTTGTCGCGCGTCTCCGTTTCCGTAGGTCGCTCACCAGCGGCTTTCAATGATTCGAAGGTCCTATAGCCCATGGCTCGCAAACCGGAGACCATGCTCTCCATGCAGTGCACCAACAACCCTTTCGAGCGCGCGATCGACGTGTGCGATGAGTGCGGACTCCCGTTCTCGCGTGAGTTCCTCGTCTACCCCAGAGGCGATCGTCGTCCGCCGTTCTGCAAGGCGTGTGCAATTGCAATGAGTGGTGTCCGCCACGCAGCTCGCCGACCGCGCATGCCGAAGAAGGAAGTGAAGCGGCGTCGTGAAGAGGTGCACGCTGCACTCTCCGACGGACGTCCGACGTCGTCTCGCTCGTGCGCTCGAGATCCCCGACCTTCCGACTGATCGACGACGCCGAGCGCAACCTTTCCGGTGCAGGTGCACCCGGCGAACGCAAGATCGAGTGGTGCGTCTGACGTAACTCGGCCGTCACAGCCCCAGCGGGCTCGCGGCGATGTCGCGCCGCACGACAACCCCAGGCCAGTGCAGCGCATCGACCGCTCGATAGGCCACCGCACGGGCCGCGCGCAGGTCCGAACCTCTCCCCGTCACCGAAAGCACTCTTCCCCCCGCAGTCGTGAGCCGGCCGGTCGGCTCGCTCGCGACACCCGCGCAGTAAACCTTCACGCCTTCGAGGGCCTGCGCGCGCTCGAGCCCTTCGATCATGTCTCCCGAGCGTGGCGCCGTGGGGTAGCCCTCGTTGCACATCATGACCGTCACCGCCGCGTCGGCCCCGAACGAGGGCTCGCTCGTCAGCCTCCCTGCAGCGGCTTCGGCGAGAAGAGCCGTGAGGTCGCTCGTGAGGCGCGGCAACACGACCTGCGCCTCCGGATCACCGAAGCGGGCGTTGTACTCGATGACCTTCGGCCCATCGGCGGTGAGCATGAGGCCCGCGTAGAGGACGCCGCGATAGTCGATGTCGTTCTTGCGCAGCCAGGCGACCGTGGGCTCGACGATGGTGTCGAGGATGTGGTCGACGGCCTTCTCGTCGACCTGCGGCACCGGTGAGTACGCGCCCATCCCGCCCGTGTTGGGACCCTGGTCTCCGTCACCCACCCGCTTGTAGTCCTGCGCCGGAGCGAGCGGCACGATCCGCTCGCCGTCGCACAGGCACAGCAGCGACAGCTCCGGGCCGACGAGCCCCTCCTCGATCACCACGCGACGCCCCGGCGTCGCCGAACGACGCTCCTGTGAGCTTCTGGCGCACGTCGTCGATCGCGTCGGTGCAACGACTCAGTGACGAACACGCCCTTGCCCGCGGCGAGACCGTCGGTCTTCACGACGTACAACCCGGGCAGGTCGCGGAGGAACGCGATCGCTTCGGCTTCTTGCGTCGCGTCGAAGGTCGCGTAACGAGCAGTCGGCACTCCCGCATCGACGAGCGCTCGCTTCATCCACGCCTTGGAGCCTTCGAGCTGCGCGCCCGTCGGCGCCGGGGCCGAAGACCAGCTTCCCCTTCGAGCGAAGCCGGTCGGCGATCCCGGCGACGAGCGGCTGCTCCGGGCCGATCACGAAGAGGTCGGCGTCGACCTCCTCGGCCGGCCTGCGGTGTCGAGCCGGGGATCCCGGGGTTGCCCGGCGAGACGACGACCTCGTCGGCCGTGCGCCCGAGCACGTCGGCGAGCGCGTGCTCACGCGCCCCGCTCCCGACGACGCAGACCCGCATCGATCGTCAGGCCGCGAAGTGGAAGTACTGCTCGCGGCCGGGACCGACGCCCACCAACCGCACGGGCACACCGACCTGCTGCTGCAAGAACGCGAGGTAGTCGCGGGCCGCGGCGGGCAGGTCATGTGGCTCGGTCATCGCCGACAGGTCGGCGCGCCAACCGGGCAGCTCCTCGTACACAGGCGTGACCTTGTGCAGCACCGACTGGTGGTACGGCATGTGGTCGAAGCGCTCACCGTCGAGCTCGTAGGCGACGCAGACCTTCACCGAGTCGAGCACGTCGAGCACGTCGAGCTTCGTGATCGCCACCTCGCTCAACGAGTTCAGCCGTACCGCCTGGCGCAGCATCACCGCGTCGAACCAACCAGTGCGACGCCGACGGCCGGTGTTCGTGCCGAACTCGTGCCCGCGCTCGACGAGCAGGTCGCCCATGTCGTCGAGCAGCTCGGTCGGGAACGGGCCAGACCCCACCCGCGTGCAATACGACTTCGCGATCCCGATGACGCGGTTGATGTGGAGCGGGCCGACGCCCGACCCGGTGCAGGCACCTCCGGCGACTGGGTTCGACGAGGTCACGAACGGATAGGTGCCGTGGTCGAGGTCGAGGAACGTCGCCTGTGCGCCCTCGAGGAGCACGTGCTGTCCCGCCTCGAGCGCCTCATGAACGAAGCCGACCGTGTCCGCGATGAACGGAGCGACCCGAGGCGCGAGCTCGTCGAGGTAGCGAGCGGCGATGTCCTTCGCCGAGAGGGGAAGCCGGTTGTACACCTTCGCGAGGACCGCGTTCTTCTCCTTGAGCACTACCTCGAGCTTCTCGCGGAAGATCTTCGGATCGAGCAGGTCCTGCACGCGCAGACCTGACCGCAGTGCTTTGTCCGCGTACGCAGGGCCGATGCCGCGCTTCGTCGTGCCGAGCTTGTTCTTCCCGAGCCGCCGCTCGGTGAGCGCGTCGAGCTCCTGGTGGTACGGGCAGGATCAGGTGGGCGTTGCCGCTGACGAGCAGACGGCTGCAGTCGACGCCCTTCGCGGTGAGTCGGTCGAGCTCCGCGAGCAGCACCGCGGGGTCCACCACGACGCCGTTGCCGATGACGGGCGTGATGTGGTCGTACAGGATGCCGCTCGGCACGAGCTGCAGCGCGAAGGTCTCACCGCCGACGACGATCGTGTGGCCCGCGTTGTGCCCGCCTTGGTAGCGGACGACGACCTGCATCTCCTTGGCAATGAGGTCGGTGAGCTTGCCCTTGCCCTCGTCGCCCCACTGCGCACCGACCACGACGGTTGCGGGCACCGGGCGATGGTACTGAACCTCGAGCCGCGCGCCGACGGGCAACCTGTGCGCCAATGCGGCGCTGGCCGCCAGCCAGAATGGCTGTGCACATGAGCACCCCCGCCGTGTCGGTCATCGTGCCAATGCGCAATGCCACAGAACATGTGCTCGAACAGGTCGCCGCGCTGGCCAACCAATCGGCGGCGGGAGTCGACTTCGAGGTGATCTGGGTCGACAACGGCTCTGACGGACGGAACGCTTCGAGCTCGTCGCCGAGTCGATCCGCGGCGACGAGCGCATGCGTGTGGTCTCGGCGCCCGAGGTGCGGTCGTCGTACTTCGCTCGAAACGGGGGGTAGCGCTCGCCCAGGCGGACCTGCTGCTGTTCTGCGACGCCGACGACGTCGTCGACGAGCACTGGGTGCGTTCGATGGCAACGGCGCTCGCCGAGCTTGGATCTCGTCGGCGGGAGCCCTGAAGGCGACGAGTGACGAGCCTCCCGCCGTTCCGTCCGACCCGGTCCTCGGATTCCTGCCGGCGGCTCCGACCGCAAACCTCGCGATCCGACGAACCACGTTCGACGCTCTGGGCGGCTTCGACGAGCTCGATTCCCCACGGCGGAGACACAGCGCTGTGTTGGCAGCGCTCAAGTGCAGGGCCTCAGGTTCGGATACGCGCCTGAGGGCGTGGTGCTTTATCGGAGGCGAGCGACCGAATGGGGCCGCATGAAGCGGCTTTGGACGCAAGGACGCTGGTACCGATACTGGGCGGAGCCGTTCGTCCCACTCGGAGCTCCCGCTGCCCACGATCGCGGCGGCAATCCGACGGACGATCGACGAGTCGATGCTCCCGGCGCTGAAGCACCCACGACGACATCACGCCCGGGGAGCGCTCTGGAACCTTGCCGTGATCGCGTCGTGTCATCTCGAAGCCGAAACGCAGGACCGACGTGAGAACGCGAAGCGGGGACCCCATCGGGTCCCCGCTCCTGCTCTAGCCCTGAAGCGCCAGCACCCCGGCCAGAGCCTCCCTCCAGTGTTGTCCTTTTCGGCGCCCTACGCCTCGACGCCCCTCGGCGCTTGCTCAAGCGCCAGTGCCGCAACGCCCGCGATCACCATCAGGATGCCGATCCGAGCTGCCGGCCAGGTGCTGCTACCGGTCACGGGGAGCGTCTCAGGATTCGTCACGGTCGTGCCTTCGACCGTCACGTCGGGCGGAGGCGTCGCCCGGTTGACCGTCGTGGTCGCCCCCGTCGTCGTCGTGGCTGCGGTGGTGGTGGCCCCCGTCGTGGTCGTGCCGAGCGTCGTCGAGGTTTCCTGCGTGGTGTTCACGACGGTGGTGGTCGCCCCAGTCGTCGTCGTGGCGCCGTCGTCGTGGCCCCAGTCGTCGTGGCCCCAGTCGTCGTGGCCCCAGTCGTCGTCGCCGTCGTCGGCCCCGTCGTCGTGGCCCCAGTCGTCGTCGCACCCGTCGTCGTCGTCGTCGTCGCACTCGCTCGCCCGCCGTTGTTGGCGTCGATCAGCATGTTCGGCGCCGTCGTTGCTTGCCGTTGGCGTCGCAGCCGAAGCTGTCGTCTGTAGTACGAGCCGCTGGGGCCCGACGTTCGGCGAGGGGACCACCGATCACGAGGTCGACCTGGTAGAAGCAGGCGCGTGTCGTCGCCAGGCATGACGATCGAGAGGGTGTTCGTCGCGTCGCGCACACGAGGTCGCGCGCACGCTGGTGCCCATCGTCCCGGCTGGCCGCAGTAGGCGAAGTCGAGAAGCAGCGCCTGCTCGTCGCTGCGGATCGAACGTCGGCTGGCTCGACTGCTTCACGGCGAGCGACACACCGATCGACTCACCGTCGCAGTTCTCGCCGCCGAAGCCGTTCCAGTGCGCGGTCACCTTGTCGCCGGGATAGAGCGGCCGACGAGCCCGTCTCGCGCAGCGTGGTCGCGTCCGTGACGTCCTGCGCCGCCGGCAGTCGAGGCCTGGCCTGACCGCGGACCACGTCGAACGCGAGGCCGCGTGACGAAGCCAGCGCCCTGCCGCGCATCCCGCCGGGCGGCACGATCGTCGGGTAGTTCGTGAAGTCGGTGACGATCAGCGACGTCGGGTCCCACCGGGTCCGCCGATGACCGGGCCGGCCGCGTTCGCCACGCCTGCTGCAGTGACGATCAGCCCGCTCGCAACAAGCACCGCGCCCGCGAGACGCGTGACAGCCCGCGGCTCGAGTAGTAGGTCGCACGTCCCGGCTCCTTTGTCCGTCTGTATACAAACGGGCCGGAAAACGCAAGACGACCCGGCCCTATGGCTGGGGCCGGGTTCGCCTGGCTCCCCGCAAGCGCAGCGACCAATTCCGCCGGCGGATCAAAGCCTCCCCACACGTACCGTCTGCCGATACGTGCAGTTCGCACCATATCACTCTGCGTGGCCCCGAGGGCAATAGGTCGTTCGACCTACGACCAAAATTCCGGCCGAAATACCACGGAGAGCGCGCAAAGGCCCGCGTGACGCGCCCGTTCCGTGAATGAATCGTGACCGACCGCGCAGTGCGCTGTGTGATCCAGGCACTTGGACGTCAGCACTGTGCGCCGGGTTCCCGGATCACCCGATCGGCGCCCGGCGAGCGAGCCAAGAGCGACCACCAGCCCGACGCCCAGGAGCACGAGCCCGACGACCGCGACGTGCCACGGTCGCCGACGCCGGTGAGCCGGAAGGGTGTCGTGGCCGGCTCGACCTCCGCCGGCGCGGAGAGGACGTTCACGGTGGCGGCCCGCACCACTGCCGCTTCGACGCCGGGCGGATCGAGCTGTGCCGCGGTCGCTTCGGGTGGTCGGCGCTGCGGTCGTAGACGTGGCGTCAGTGGTCGGCAGGCACCGTCGCTCCCGTGCGTGTTGTCGAGCGTCGTCGTCGGGCTCGTGACGTCGGCGCAGTCGTGACGGTCGGTCGTCGTCGTCGTCGTCCACCGTCGTCGTGGTCGCGTCGGTCGCCTGGTCGCGTGACCCGGTCGTCGCGACTCCACGTCGTCGTCGTCGCCTCAGTCGTCGCCGTCGCCTCGTCGTCGTCGCAGCCTCAGTCGTCGTCGCGGCCTCGTCGTCGTCGGAGCGCTCAGTCGTCGTCGTCGGCTGTCTCGACCGTCGTCGTCGTGGTCGGCTCATCGACCGTCGTCGTCGTCGTCGGCTCAGTCGTCGTCGTCGGCCTCAGTCGTCGTCGTGGTCGGCTCATCGACCGTCGTGGTCGTGGTCGGCGTCGTCGGCCGTCGTGAGTCGTCGGCGCAGCCTCAGTCGTCGTCGCGCCTCAGTCGTCGTCGCGCCTCAGTCGTCGTCGCAGCCTCGTCGTCGTCGCCGCCTAAGTCGTCGTCGGCGCCAACGTGGTGGTCGGCGCCTCGGTGGTGGCAGCAGAGACCGTCGTGGTCGTCGCGCTCGCCTCGTCCGACTGGTTCGTCACAACGGCGTCGAGCGTGTCCGCCCCCTCGAAGTACGGGTCGAGATCGGCGGGCTGATCGAGCGGGCCGAACTTGCCGGTTCCGCTCTGGACGAAGCCGGGCGTCGCGGTCTCCGTGATGGTGTAGCTGCCGCCGAACGGCACTTCCAGCGAGCTGCCCTCGTTCGCGAACGTTCCCTTCGCGTCAGCATTGACCTTGCTCTTGCAAGACAGCACGTCCTTGTTGGTCCATGTGCACGTGACCGTCTCGAGCTCACCCTCGTAGGTCAGCTTCCAACCTTTCGGCACGTCCGGAGACGGGATCGCCGAACCCGAGGCGTCCAACCACTGCTTCACCGGCTGCACGTGGAACACGCACACGTCGCCGTTCTGGGCCTTCGTCGCCTGCTGCTTCCCGTCCACGAAGATCCGGGTGTTGCCCGCGTCCGACGACGGCACGTGGAGGTAGCTGTCGCCCGCGGGGGCGAGGCCCTTGCCCGAGAACCACGTCTTGTTGATGTCCCAGGTGTACGAGATCGGCGACGCGTTCGTGTTGCCGACCCGAAAGACCGCGTCGCCGTTCGGGAGCGTGCACATCGAAGTGAGCGTGAGCTTGTCGAGCGCGGGAGCCGCGGGCGCCGCCGCAGCGATGCCGGGGTACACGGCGAGAAGAACACACGCCGCGCCCAGCACTCCGCCGAGGTAGCCGGCGATTCGGCGCTTGGTGTTGCGATCACTGTTGGCGAACATCCGACTTCCACTCCCGCGGCTCGACCTTGCAATGAGCCTGGGGCCGGGTTCGCTCTGGCTCCCCGCCGGCGCAGCGACCAGTTCGGCCGGGCGGATCGATGCCTCCCCAGTTCGATGGGCCGTGACCCACCGCTCTGTCACTTGACTGATCGGGACGCAAAGCGGCAGCGAGATGAGTCGATCGACCTGTTACGCCAGGTCAGCGGGCAATTGGGCCGTCCGGATCAGCCGATGACGAGCTCGCCGTCGCGCACGTCGACCTCGACGGTGTCGCCCTCGGCGACCTTGCCTTCGAGGATGAGCGTCGCGAGGCGGTCGCCGATCTCGCGCTGGATGACGCGCTTCAACGGGCGCGCGCCGAACGCGGGATCGAAGCCTTCCTCGGCGATCTTGGCCGTTGCGGCGGGCGTGACGACAAGCGTGATGCGGCGCGCCGCCAATCGGTCGCGCAGCCGGTCGATCTGGATCGACACGATCTCGCCGAGGTCGTCTTGCGTGAGCGGCCGGAACCGCACGATGTCGTCGACACGGTTCACGAACTCGGGCCGGAACACCGTGAGCGGATCGCCCTGCAGGTTGGACGTCATGATCAGCACGACGTTCGTGAAGTCGACGGTGCGCCCTTGCCCATCGGTGAGCCGGCCGTCGTCCATCACCTGGAGAAGGACGTTGAACACGTCCGGGTGAGCCTTCTCGATCTCGTCGAGGAGCACGACGGCGTAGGGACGGCGCCGCACTGCCTCGGTGAGCTGACCACCCTCGTCGTAGCCGACGTAGCCGGGCGGCGCGCCGATGAGGCGCGACACCGAGTGCTTCTCCATGTACTCGCTCATGTCGATGCGGATCATCGCCCGCTCGTCGTCGAACAAGAACTCGGCGAGCGCGCGAGCGAGCTCGGTCTTGCCCACCCCGGTCGGCCCGAGGAACAGGAACGAACCGATCGGCCGGTTCGGGTCGGACAAGCCCGCGCGAGCGCCGAATTGCGTTCGCGACCGCGGTCACCGCGTCGTCCTGGCCGATCACGCGCTCGTGGAGCAGCTGTTCGAGCTGCACGAGCTTGCGCATCTCGCCTTCCATGAGGCGGGAGACGGGCACGCCCGTCCACTTGCTCACGACCTCGGCGATGTCTTCGGAGTCGACCTCTTCCTTGAGCATGCGCTGCGTCGATTGCAGCTGCGAGAGGTGCTCGGTCGCCTCGGCAACGCGACGCTCGAGCTCGGGAATCTGGCCGTAGCGGATCTCGGCGGCGCGTTCGAGGTCTGACTCGCGCTCGAGCTCGGCGCGCTTCGAGTCGAGCTGCTCCATGAGCTCGCGGATCGCTCCGATGGCCTCCTTCTCGGCCTGCCAGTGCTGCTTCATCTCGTCGGACTCGGCCTTGAGGCGCGCGAGGTCCTCGTCGAGACCCTCGAGCCGCTCACGCGACGCGTCGTCGGTCTCCTTCGCGAGCGCGACCTTCTCGATCTCGATCTGACGGATGCGCCTGTCGACGACGTCGATCTCGGTCGGCATCGAGTCGATCTCGATGCGCAGCCGCGACGCGGCCTCATCGACGAGGTCGATGGCCTTGTCGGGCAGGAACCGTCCGGTGAGGTACCGATCGGAGAGCACCGCGGCCGACACGAGCGCTGAGTCTTGGATGCGCACGCCGTGGTGCACCTCGTAGCGCTCCTTCAGCCCGCGCAGGATCGCGATCGAGTCCTCGACTGACGGCTCGCCGACGTAGACCGGCTGGAACCGACGCTCGAGGGCCGCGTCCTTCTCGATGTGCTTGCGGTACTCGTCGAGGGTGGTCGCGCCGATCATCTTCAGCTCGCCACGCGCGAGGAGCGGCTTGAGCATGTTGCTCGCGTCCATCGCGCCCTCGGCTGCGCCTGCGCCCACGACGGTGTGCATCTCGTCGATGAACGTGATGACCTCGCCGGCGGCGTCGCTGATCTCCTTCAGCACGGCCTTCAGGCGCTCCTCGAACTCACCCCGGTACTTCGCGCCCGCGACCATCGAGGCGAGGTCGAGCGCGACGACGCGCTTGTTCTTCAAGCCCTCGGGGATGTCGCCTTCGACGATGCGACGCGCAAGGCCTTCGACGATCGCGGTCTTGCCGACGCCGGGCTCGCCGATGAGGACCGGGTTGTTCTTGGTGCGGCGCGACAAGACCTGGATGACGCGACGGATCTCGTCGTCGCGGCCAATGACCGGATCGAGCTTGCCCTGGCGCGCCACCTCGGTGAGATCTCGTCCGTAGCGCTCGAGCGCCTGGAACTGGTCTTCGGGGTCTTGGCTCGTGACGCGATGCGATCCGCGGACGTCGCGCAACGCGGCGAGGAGCTCCTCACGCGTGCGGTCGAGACGGTCGACCATCGCGAGCAGCAGGTGCTCGGTCGACAGGTACTCGTCGTGGAGCTCCTTGCGCTCGTCGTCGGCGCGCTGCATCACTTGGTTCAGCTCGCGGCCGAGGCGCGACTCGCCGCCGTACGCCTTCGGCAGGCGGCCCACGGCCTCGTCGGCCCGGTTGCGCAGCATGAGCGGCGCGAGGCCGAGCTTCTGCACGATCGGCAGCACCAGGGTGTCGTCCTGCCTGAACAACGCCGACATCAGGTGGTCGGGGGTCACCTCGGGGTTGCTGTTCGCCTTGGCTTGATCGAGAGCTGCCGCGAAGGCCTCTTGCGTCTTGTGGGTCCACTTGTTCGGATCGAGTGCCATCGTCAGCTCCTTTCCTGCTCGAAGATCGAGGGCCTGCGCCCGAACACCACCAGCGACTGCGACAGCGGCACGAGATCGCGCCGGTGCCGTCGACTCACCTCGTCGACCGCGTCTCTCGCCTCACGACGAACGCGCTCGAGGTTGTCGTGCAGCGTTCTCAGCTCCTCTTCGAGCTCGAGCACTCGTTTGACTCCTGCGAGGTTCAAGCCGGCGGCGGTGAGCTCGGCGATGCGCCGCAGTCGGTCGATGTCGCCCTCGCTGTAGCGGCGGTTGCCGCCGACCGTGCGGGCGGGGTCGAGCAGGCCCTTGCGCTCGTAGATGCGGAGGGTCTGTGGGTGCACACCGGCGAGCTCGGCGGCGACCGAGATCACGTACACACCTCTTGCTCTCGATTCAGCTGCCATCACACCTCCAGATGGGCACGCGGCGACTCGTCGCTCGCCTTCGCCAATTCCTCGATCGCCTTGCGCTCGCTCGCGCTCAGCCGCGCCGGCACGGCGACCTCGAACGTCACCAGCAGGTCGCCCGTCGACTTGCCGTTCGACACGCCCTTGCCCTTGACGCGCCGCGGCTTCGAGAGCGGCACCGACGGGTTGATCTTGAGCTTCACCGGGCCACCGTCGAGCGTCGGCACCTCGACCTGTGCGCCGAGAGCGGCCTCGGGGTACGTCACCGGGACCCTCAAGGTGAGGTCGAGGCCCTTGCGGCCGAAGACCTTGTGCGGCATCACCTTCGCGGTGACGTAGAGGTCGCCCGGAGGCCCTCCGTTGCGGCCAGGACCTCCGCGACCCTTCAGACGGATGCGCTGGCCGTCGTCGACGCCCGGCGGGATGCGGACCTTCACCTCGCGCTCGCGTCGCTCGACCCCTGTGCCGCGACACGTCGGGCACGGATCTTCGATGACGTGGCCCAGGCCGCCACAGTTGCGGCACGGAGAGCTCAGCGAGAACAAGCCCTGGTTGTCGTCGAGCACGCCGCGGCCGTTGCACACCGGGCACGTCGTCGCGTGCGTGCCGGGGCGCGCACCCGTGCCATGACAGGTGGAGCACGCCGCGTCGCTCGTCAGGAAGAGCGACGTCGTGATGCCGCGCGCCGCGTCGTCGAACGCGAGGGTGAGCTCGGCCTCGAGGTCTGGGCCCCGCTGCTGACCGGGACCCCCACCGGGACCACCTCGCCCCCCGCGGCGAACCCGGCCGAACAAGCCGCCGAGGAGGTCGTTGATGTCGGCGGTGTCGCCCATGTACGTGAAGCCCTGCGGACCACCGCCCGCGCCAGGACCCGCGCCGAAGCCCGATGCCATCGGACCGAGCCGACGCACCTCGTCGTACTCCTTGCGCTTCTCGGCGTCACCGAGGACGTCGTACGCCGCGGAGATCTCCTTGAACTTCTCCTCGGACTTCGCGTCGCCTTGGTTGGTGTCCGGGTGATGCTGGCGCGCGAGCTTGCGGTAGGCCTTGGTGAGCTCTTTCTGGGACGCGCCCTCAGGAACCCCGAGGGCCTTGTAGTAGTCCTTCTCGAACCATTCGCGCTGAGGCGCCATGGATGCGCCTAGCCCTTCACCGTCACCATTGCCGGACGCAGCACGCGGCCCTTCCACGTGTAGCCGGTGCGCATGACGTCGCTGACGAGCGGTTCGCCGTCATCGCCGTCGTCGCCGCCCTGCACGTGCATGACCGCCTCGTGCTGCTCGGGGTTGAAGGGCACGCCGAGGCTGTCGAGTGGCTCGAGGCCGTGACGCCGGAGCGCGCCCAACAGCGCGGACCAGATCGGCTCGATGCCGTCGACGCCGTGCGCGAACGCGAGCTCGCAAGCGTCGAGGACAGGGAGGAGGTCTTCGACGAACTTGCCCGTCGAGCGGTCGACCTCGTCGCCCACGCGCTTCTGCGCCTGCTTGCGGAAGTTCTCGAAGTCGGCCTGCAATCGCTGCAGCTGCGCGAGCCGCTCCTCGTTCTCCTTGACGAGCGACGCGAGATCAGCGCCCAGCGCGGCCTCGGCCGCCGCCTCCTCCTCCGAGGACTCGGGGACGGCGGTGTCGGCCGGATCGTGGGGGAACGTCATCGGCTACGCCGACCTCTCGTCATCGACGATCTCCGCGTCGACGACCTCGTCGTCGTTCGCCGCGGTGGTCTGCGCACCCGCGCTCGCCTGCTCGCGCGAGGCCGCCTCGTAGAGCTTCTGGCTGAAGCTCTGGCTGGCGGTCATGAGCCGCTCGGTGGCGGACTTGATCGCCTCGACGTCGTCGCCCGCGATCGCCTTCTTCAGGTCGTCGAGCGGACCTTCTACCGCGGCGCGCTCGTCGGCCCCGACCTTGTCGCCCTGCTCACGCAGGACCTTCTCGGTCTGGTACACGAGCGAGTCGGCGTTGTTGCGCACCTCGGCCTCGTCGCGACGACGCTTGTCGTCCTCGGCGTGGGCCTCGGCATCGCGCACCATCCGCTGGATCTCGTCCCTGTTGAGCGACGACTGACCAGTGATCGTCATCGACTGCTCCTTGCTCGTCGCGCGGTCCTTCGCGGACACGTGGACGATGCCGTTCGCGTCGATGTCGAACGTCACCTCGATCTGCGGCACGCCACGCGGCGCGGGCGGCAGGTCGACGAGCTGGAACTTGCCGAGCGTCTTGTTGTACATCGCCATCTCGCGCTCGCCCTGGAGCACGTGGATCTCGACCGACGGCTGCATGTCGTCCGCGGTGGTGAACACCTCGGTGCGACGCGTGGGGATCGTCGTGTTGCGCTCGATGAGCTTGGTCATCACGCCGCCCTTGGTCTCGATGCCGAGCGACAGCGGGGTGACGTCGAGGAGCAAGACGTCCTTCACCTCGCCCTTGAGCACGCCGGCCTGGATCGCGGCGCCGACGGCGACGACCTCGTCGGGGTTCACCGACTTGTTCGCCTCCTTGCCCGTGAGATCGAACACGAGGTCCTGCACCGCGGGCATGCGCGTGGACCCACCCACGAGGATCACGTGGTCGATCTGGCCCTTGGTGAGCCCGGCGTCCTTGATCGCCTGCTCGAAGGGGCCCTTGCACCGCTCGAGGAGGTCAGCCGTGAGCTCTTGGAACTTCGCGCGCGTGAGCGTCTCGTCGAGGTGGAGCGGCCCTTCGGAAGTCGCGGTGATGAACGGCAGGTTGATCTGGGTCTGCTGCACCTGCGACAGCTCGATCTTCGCCTTCTCGGCCGCTTCCTTCAGACGCTGCACAGCCATCTTGTCGACGGACAGGTCGACGCCGTGGGCGCCCTTGAACTGCGACGCGAGCCAATCGATGACTCGCTGATCCCAGTCGTCGCCACCGAGCTGCGTGTCGCCATGGGTCGACTTGACCTCGAACACGCCGTCACCGATCTCGAGGATCGACACGTCGAACGTGCCACCACCGAGGTCGAACACGAGGACGGTCTCGTCGGTCGAGCCCTTGTCGAGGCCGTACGCGAGCGCCGCTGCGGTCGGCTCGTTGATGATGCGGAGCACCTCGAGCCCGGCGATCTGGCCGGCCTCCTTGGTGGCGGTGCGCTGCGCGTCGTCGAAGTACGCGGGGACGGTGATGACCGCCTGCGTGACGGTGTCACCGAGGTAGGCCTCGGCGTCGCGCTTCAGCTTCATCAGCGTGCGAGCCGAGATCTCCTGCGCGGTGTACTTCTTGCCGTCGATGTCGATCGACCAGCTCGTGCCCATGTGGCGCTTCACGGAGCGCACGGTGCGGTCGGGGTTCGTGATGGCCTGGCGCTTCGCGACCTCGCCGACGAGCACCTCGCTGCCCTTCGAGAAGGCGACGACCGACGGGGTCGTGCGCGACCCCTCGGCGTTGGGGATGACGACGGGGTCGCCAGCCTCGAGGACGCTGACGACGGAGTTCGTGGTGCCGAGATCGATGCCAACGGCCTTGGGCATGGGGGGTTGCCTCCTGAAGCGAACAGTTGAGTGGCCTCAAGCATAGAAGTTGAGTGTCTCTGCAACAACCTTGACTCGGAGCAAAGACGCGGTACGTTCGGGACACCATGGCGTACACCCTCGTGCTGCTCCGCCACGGCGAGAGCACCTGGAACCAGCAGAACCTCTTCACCGGGTGGCACGACGTCCCGCTGTCGACCACCGGTGAAGCCGAGGCGGCTGCCGGCGGAGACATGCTCCGAGCCGAAGGCCTCGCCTTCGACAAGGTGCACACCTCCTTGCTCCTGCGGGCAGTCCAGACGGCAGATCTCGCCCTCAGCGCCCTCGGTCAGCTCTGGCTCCCCGTCGAGCGATCCTGGCGGCTCAACGAGCGCCACTACGGCGCCCTGCAAGGTCTCGACAAGAAGCAGACGGCCGAGCTCCACGGCCTCGACCAGGTCAAGCTCTGGCGCCGCAGCTACGACGTGCCGCCCCCGCCCGTCGCGCTCGACTCCCCCGAGCATCCTCGCAACGACGAGCGCTACGCCCGCCTCCCCCCGGACGTGCTGCCGGCGACCGAGTGCCTCGCCGACGTCGTCGCGCGCGTCCTGCCGTACTGGCACGACTCGATCGTCCCCGACCTGCGCGCCGGGCTACGCGTGCTCGTCGTCGCGCACGGCAACAGCCTGAGAGCGCTGCTCAAGCACCTCGAGCGTGTCTCCGACGCCGACATCGCAGAGGTCAACGTCCCGACGGGAATTCCCCGCCTCTACGAGCTCGGGCCCGACCTCGAGGTCGAGTCGGTGCGCTACCTCGGCGACGCGAGCGCCGCGGAGGCGGCGGCCGACGCGGTCAGGCGCCAGGCCGGCTGACTGGCTCAGGGCCGATCAGGTCGCGTCGAACGTCGCGATGACCTGGTCGAAGGTCTTGCTGTACTTGTCGGGCTGGTCGGTGCTGAACGTCAGCACGTACAGGTTCCCTTGGGTCAGGAAGTAGACCTGCAGCCCTGCGATCTCGGCCTTGGTGCCGTCCGTCAGCGTGACCGGCACGGTGTACGTGGTGCGCACCGCGTCGCCAGCCGGCAGTGAGACCTGCGTGCTCGACACGTTCGTCGCGCCGGCAGCGGTCAGCTGCGTCTGTGCTTGCTGTTGCAACAGGCCGAGCCCACTCGTCACGCCGGTCACCTTGATGAGGTTCACGTTCGTGAGGAACTTGCCGGGATTGCTCGTGTCAGACGCGTAGAGCAAGCCACCTTCGTCCACGAGCTTCTTGACCGCATTGCCGACGTCACCCTGCAGGTTCGGGTTCGCCTCGGTCGCGGCTTTCACGATCGCGTCGACGTCTGCGGAGGTCAGATCGAAGTTCTGCCAGCCCGGGGGCAGCGCGATGACGAAGCCGTCGGAGGTGCGATCGACGACCGTGAACCCTTCGGGCACGGGAGGACGAGTGCTTGAGGTCTTCTCGGTGCCCGATGCACCCCCGGAGCCCGCTGCGCCGGTGTTGCTCGACGAGGACGAGCCGTCGCCCGAGCAGGCGGCGAGCACGAGCGCGAGGGCAAGGGGGATGAACGCAAGGCGGCGGAGGGACATCCCAGTCACTTTCGGCGGCACCGGGGGTGAATTCAAGTCAGAGCGGTTCGCGCTCCCGGTGTCACCGGTCGCTCGAAGCGCTCACCGAGCTCGAGATCCCGGCTCCGTTGGCCCAGATCCTGATGTCGACCGCCGAGGAACCGAGCACGTAGCGCAACGTGATCTCGGTCGGCGACTCGGCCCGCGCGGCTTCTGTCCACCCCGGCTTCACGTCGAGTGACGCGATCTCGAGGCCTGTCGCACCCTGCTGCACTTCGAGGTGCGCAGCAGCACTGTCGACGATCGAGCGGGACGAGCTGGATCCGCCCGTGTTGAGCGCGACGTTGGACTGGTTGACGACGACGCGGGCTGTGTCGATCGAGGGCGGTTCGGGCAACGGGGCCTCCGTGACGCTCTGTGGTTCGGTCTGCGATTTGGTCTGCGACTGGTTCGGGACCGCTCGTGCCGCGATCGACGGCGGTGCGGTGACTGTGCTCGTGACTGGGCTCGTGACGGGAGACGAGGTCGTCGTCGCCACGGCACTCGTGGACGGCACCGCACTGATCGGCGAGGAAGTAGATGGAGCATCGATCGCCGTCACCGCCGGAGCGGCCAACACGCCTCCGTCCCGAGCGGATGGCGTTGTCGCTTGCCCACACCCGGCGGCGACGGCGATCAACACGCTGAGGCCCACTACCCCCAGCCCCGAAGCAGTGGGTCCCGCGCGTTGCACGATGCCCCCCTAGCCAGTGGCTCGCCGCCGCGGCACCAGGGCGGCCACCAGCACGAGAAACACACCAGCACCGAGCAGCAGGCCGGCAAGCGAGAGGTTGCTGTCGGTCTCGGCACCGGTGATGGGCAGCGTCTCGCCTCGCACCGCGCCGCCGGGACCGGATGAGACCACCACCGAGCGAACCTGGCCGCCCGGGCCGACCACTTGCGTGACCGTCTTGACGGTCCGCACCGTCACGGTCACCGTGTTCGTCGTGATCGGCCGCGTCAGGACCGTAGGCCGGCCCGGCAGCACGATCCACCGCACGACCTGAGGCTGGCACTGCGCCGGATCGGCGTTGTTGACCTGACAGACCTTCGTGTTGTCGACGTTGCCAGCGACGACGTTGCCCGTCTGGAGGGTGCTCGTCCCCTGCACGTCCGCTTCGAACGTGCTCGGATCGGGCGGCGTGCCCGTGGTGTCACTGTTCGAGGACGATCCCCCGTCCACCGTCTGATTTGCGTAGTGGCGGAGGCCGAGCCCGTAGATGTTGTGCGGCGAGAATCCACCGGTGTCGGTCTCGATGTTGTTCTCGAGCACCTTCCCGATCGTGTCGGCCTTGTCTTGGCCGTTCGCAGAGGAGAACGAGAACGTGAGTGTGCCGATGACCTGGCGAACGCGGATGTGCTTGGTCTGGGGGCCGGCGGGATCTTCAGGGGATCCGATGAGGTCTGATGGAGTCGAGTCGATGAGCTGATCGGTCATCTCCGCGTGACCCGTGAGCGAGGCGATCAGGCCGCCGAAGTCGAAGAGGCCGGCCACCCGGTCGGTGCCGTCGGGCGCGACCGAGCCACCCGACAATGCCGCCAGGAAGCTGGCGAGAGTCGCGATCGCCTGAGAGTTGATGCCACCGCCACCTGAGCCAGTCGCCACACCGGTCGCGACGTTGCCACCCGTGTTCGCAACGCCGAGTCCGATGTTCGCGACCAGCGCGTCCTGTGACGCGTTGATGTTTCCGCCCTGCGCCCTTGCGTTGACGGACTGCGTGATGCTCGTGCCTGCGTTGACACCGAGCGCCGTGGCGTCGCCCGTGTGCAACGTCGCGTCGCCGACCGCGTTGCCGACTCCGCCACTCGCGCCGGGATCGGGCGGAAGTGCCCATCCCCCGGCTTCGAGCAACGCGTTCAGGATCTGATACAGGGAGACGAGCGCAGCGAGCTGCGCATCGGTGAGGCCCATGGCGCCAACGCCAGTCGCGCTGTTGAACCCCGAGTTCGCGAACGCGGCGCCGAGGTTGAACACCACTGCCTTCTGCGTGATGACGATGAAGGCGCCGTCGGTCGCGTGTGCACTCGCGCTCTGCTTGATCAGGGTGTTGCCGAACGTGCCCACCGCGGTGGCGCCCCCGGTCTCGATGGACGCGTTGCCCGCTGCACCCCCGAGGCCGTAGTCGGCTCCGTTCTGCGAGAGCACACCGATGATGCGGTTGAGGCCGCTGTTCGAGGTGCCGTCACCGAGGTTGATGACCAGCGCGTTCTCGACGCTGTTCGCGTTGTCACCTGTCTTGGTCTGCACGATTGCGGCCTGGAGGATCTTCGTCGTCGTCTGCGCGCCGACTCCGAGTGCGTTCCCCGTGGTGCCGGAGGCAGAGCCTTGGACGTTCGAGCCGCCGCCGGCGATGCCCGGCGACACGCCCGTCGCGGCGTTGCCGCTCGTGTTCGCGATGCCGAACCCGATGTTGATGACGAGCGCGACTTGCACGATGTCGACCTGGCTGCCGTCGTCAGCGCTGATGAACGCCGCCTGTGAGATCTTGTTCGTCTCGCTCACGCCCGTCGCGTGCGCGTCGCCCTCTGAGACGGAGGACGAGCTGCTCGTGCCCGTCGTCGACGACGCGCCGCCGGTGGTCGTGCCTGCGTTCGCGCCGGCGATCGCGCCGATCGAGGTGTTGCCGCCCGAGTTGCCGGAGGCGCTCGAGGCGGTGCAGACGTTCGCGACGGCGTGCTGCTCCGCCGCGTTCGCCGAGGAGCTCGACGAGGCACCGGACGACGAGGAGCACGCGTTGCTGTCGCTGGACGAGCTGTCGCTGGATGGGGTGTTGCTTGACGCAGCGCCCGCTTCCGCGGCGTTCGCCGACTGAGGCGCCGGCGGAGATGCGGCTGGCTGCGTGGGTGAGTCCGCAGTGGTCGTCGGCGAGCTGGTCGTGTCGGGGGCTGCCGTGGTGTCAGGCGCTGCCGTGGTCGTCGGGGACGCCGTCGTGTCTGGCGCAGCCGTGGTGTCCGGGGCAGCCGTCGTGTCTGGCGCAGCCGTGGTGTCCGGCGCCGCCGTCGTGTCTGGCGCAGCCGTCGTGTCGGGCGCGGCCGTCGTGTCCGGAGGAAGGGTCGTGTCGGTCGTGTCGGGAGGAAGCGTCGTGTCGGGAGGAAGGGTTGTCTCAGTGGTGGAGTCGGTGCCGGGATCCGTCTGCGCGCTCGCTGCGGGAATGCCCACCGCGAAGAAGAGGAGCGCTCCCACCGCAATAGCTGCGGCGAAACGGCGAGCCCCCGCCGGAAGTCTTCGATTCGCACTCATCGTGTTGCTGCCTGCTCTCTGCCGGGTGCCGCCAGGGTGCTGAGAGAAGAGGAGAGGATTTCGGGGGAGGGGCCGCCGCCCCTCCCCCGCGATCCGTTCGGGCTAGAGACCGACTGCGGTCGCGTCGCCTGAGTTGTCGTTCTTCTGGGTCACGTCGACCTGAACCTGGTTGATGGCACTTGCCTCGCCCGTCGTCATGTCGTTGTTCGCCAGCGTGGTGTTGTCGCTGACCGAGACGTTCCCGGCCGCGCCGGTGGCGTCGCCGTCGACGGCAACCGCGCCGCCGAAGAGCGAGAGCCGCCGGAGCCGCCGGCCTCGGAGCCGTCAGCCGCGACCTGCACCGTGACGTTCGCCTGGCCGCCGTCAGCCTGGATGTTGTCGCCGCTGTTCGCGACAGCAACATTCCCGACCTGCGCACCGTGCACCGTTGTCGACTGGTTGATCGCGCCCGATCGTCGAGCACGGGATGGGCTCAGCCAGCACCACGCCGACCGCGTTGCCGGCGTTGCTGTTCGCCTGCGACGCGGTGAGCGACAGTGAGTTGAGCGCGTTCGCGATGCCGGTGGTCAGGTCGTTGCGCGACCTGCTGCCAGTTGCTGCTGTCGGCGATGTTCGCCGCAGCCGAATCCGCGTCACCGCCGAAGGCACCTGCGCCGATGAGGCCGAGCGACAGTGCGCCGCCACCCTGGGCCCCCGCGAGCGCCAGCTGACCCGTGATGTTGACCTGCGGGCCGCTGAACTGTGCGTTGTCGCCAGTGTTGGCGAGAGGCGCCGTTGTAGTAGCCATAGACCTCGACGTAATTGCCTCTGGGCGATGACGCCGATGCCGACGCCGACGTACACGATCGCTGCGATGCCGACCGCGTTGCCCTGGTGCCCGTCACCGCTCGTTCGTGTTCGCTGGTCGACCTTCACGACTTGCACGTTCAGCGCAGTCGCGTCGCCCGTCGTCGCCTTGTTGTCGACCGTTCTGGGTGTTCGAGCTCGTGGCGGTGTTGCCCGCGAGCGCCGACGCGTCACCCGCGACCGCACCGGCGAGCAGGCCGGCGCTGATCGCGTCGCCCGACCCGGCAACGAGCGATCCCACCTTGAAGGGTGAGGTTGCCCTGGCCGAGCGTGCCCTGGACGTTGCTGCCCGTGTCGGCGTAAGCGGTGTTGCCGCTGCCGTCGCTCGATAGACCGCATTGCCCTGGTACACGAAGCCGACGCCCACGCCGAACAGGTCGAGCGCCGTGGCGCCCGCCGCCCAGCCGGAGTTGGTGTTGCGTCTGGTCGACGTCGATGTTCACGACGTTCGACGCCTTAGCGTCACCGGTCTCGAGCGTCGTTGCTCACCGTGCTGTCGTTCGTGCTTCCAGCAAGGTTCGCAGCGATTGCAGTCGCGTCGCCGGCCTTCGCCAAGGCGAGAGGCACCCAGCGCGCCAGCCCATCCGCCGCCGGCGATCGCGCCCGCGCCCTGGATGGTGCCGTTGCCCTGGAAGCCGCCGATCTGGGCGTTGTAGCCAGTCGTCGCTTCTGCGTAGTTGTCGTTGGCCTCGACGTACGACACCGTTGTACTGCATTGATGCCGCCGACACCGATGCCGATGAGCGCGAGGCGATCGAGCGCGCCGGCATTGCCGCTCGTTCGTGTTCGTCTGGGTCGCGACGACGCCCGTGAAGTTCTGGGCGGTCGCGTCACCGGTGACGAGGTGAGTTGCTCACCGTCTGGCCGTTGCCACTGTCGGCGACGTTCGCCGCAGTCGCGCTCGGCGTCACCGCCGAAGGCGAGAGCGAGGCCGAGAAGACCGACTGAGCCGGCCCACCCTCCGCCTGCACCCGCGCCCGCGAGCTGCAGGTTGCCGTTGAGCTGAGGTCCGCTGGCCTGGAGGTTGTACCCGCTGTTCGCGATCGCCTCGTTGCCAGAGGGGTCCGACCTCGATGGTGTTCGACTGCACGACGAACGCACCCGCGAACGAGATGAGGTCAGCGCCCACGAGGGTGTAGGCGTTGCCCGTGTTGTTGTTCAACTGCGTGAACGGTGCAGCGGGCGCCCCGGCGGCGTCGGCCGGCGTGCCGACCTGGACCGAGTTCGCGGCGACTGCGTCACCGGTCGTGCAGTCGTTCGTGACGTCCTGGAACGTTGTTGAAGTCGTCGGAGTGCCGCATGTGGGTGCTGATGTTGCCCGCCGAGGCGACCGCGTCGCCGCCCGCGGCGATCCCGACGCCGAGCGCCAAGGCGAGGCCCGGACTGCCCTGCGCGCCTGCGAGGGCGAGTTGACCGGTCAGGTTTAGCTGACCACCCGCTGGCCTGGACGTTGCCGCCCGTGTTGGCGAAGGCGCTGTTGTCGTCAGCGAGACACCTCAGGTCGTTGGACTGGTTGATCGCCGAGACGCCACTGCCGAACCGCGCCGTGAGGACTGAGCCGCTGTTGTCGTTGGCTCTGGCCGCCGACGATGTCGACCGAATTCCCAGCGGTGGCATTCCCGGTCTCGCAGCGTGCTCGCCAGAGTGAGGTCGTTGTCGGAGCTGGCCCAGTTGGACGCCCCGGCGCTTGCATCGCCGCCGATCGCGACGGCGAAGATCAGCCCGAGTGCGAATGCATCCATCGTCTCCTCGTGGTGAACGCTGCCGGTCGCGACCGAGAGGTCGGCTTGCCCGGTGATGTTCGCCTGTCCGCCCGTGACCTGACTGTTGTCGCCGGTGTTCGCATCAGCGACACCACACTCAGGCTGCGGCATACTCCTGGCTCGTCAGCACGGGGTCGGTCGCCACACCCGGTCTGGCTCGACGCCGATGCTGTTCGACTGGTTGATAGGTGGTGGTGACTCGGTGGCGAACGCGATACCAGCGCCCCACGTCATGGAGACACTGGCGACCACGCTCGCCGCCAAGATCCGCCGGAAGTGGCGAGATCTGCTCATACGCGTTTCCTTTCAATCGCATCCCGCCACCGCCACGCGGTGGCCTCCACCAAGCGACGTAGGAGAAAACCCGACTAAACCGCCCCATTCCACAGGCCCCGCGCCTCTACTACGCCACTCGCAATCACACTCCTTCGCTCTGCGTGGTGGAACTACGAGAAGGCCACGGTTTGGCGATGATTGACCCACCGCTCGTGTAGGCGTTCACGAGCGTCGCGAGGTTTGGAAAATCCTTGGAAAACCAAGGATCGACTGGCGCCTGAGCCGCCGCGTCGAGGAATGGGTCTGAACGGGAAATTCAGACAGCCACGATGCGTGACACCGAGCGACGGTCGACCGTCACCGCACGCCGGGCGATGCGGCGGTCTGCGAGCCGGTAGCCCTGGCCCCGAACTGTCAGGAGAAATGGCGATCGGTCGACGTCGCCGAGCTTCGAGCGCAGGCGCCGCACGTGGGCCTCGAGCCGCTTGTCGTCGAGCGCTGTCGTCGTGCCCCAAAGTTGAGATTGAAGGTCAGACTTCGAGACGACCGCACCTTTCGCGAGCATCAGAGCGACGAGGACCTTGAACTCGGTCTGCGTGACCGCGAGCGGAGTCCCTTCCCACCACACGAGGTGCATCGCCGGATCGAGCGCGAGTGGTCCCCACGCCAGAGTCGGACGGCTCTCCATCGGCGGTCGCACCCGAAGCCGGTTCGAGATACGCGCGGCGACGTGTAGGCCAGACCAGTCGGACGAGCCGAGTAAGAAGGCGCCCGCGTCGAAGAGCCGGTTCGGCCGGCTCCTCGGTCCGGCCCGAGCACCAGCACACCCGCGCCGACGAGCTCGGCGAGGTCGCGGATCAGATGGGAGCGGCGAGCCGTCGACGACACAGACGTCGAGCACGGCGATGTTGCACGAAACCCCGTCCGCCGTCCGACGAGCGCTGTCGCCGTCGAAGGCGAGTACGGGGATGAGGTCGAGGTCCGTCAGGGCATGTGCGATCGCGCCAGCGTGCTCATCAGAACCGCTGACGACGAGGACCCGTCCCCGCCGGAGCACCTCCGCCGCGCGCTGCGCTCGATCCATCCAAGAGGCCACCGAACAACCTCCGCCCGCCAAGCCCGACCACCCTGTGTACCACCCGGTCGAGGGTGGCGAAAAGGGGTCGAATGGACGCTCGGTGTGGCGAAAGTCATTCGCGGAGAGTGACGTGACCGTCACCAGATGTCGAAATTGCCTCCGTCGTTCAGGCCTCCTTCGCGGTCGGCTGGCCGAAGTCGGAGGCCTCGAGCAGGTAGCCGCGTGAGCGGACGGTGCGGATCACGAGACCGAGCGGAGCGAGCCGTCTCCGCAGCCGCAGCACGTGCACGTCGAGCGCGTTGCGACCGGGTGCGCCTTCGGGCCATCCGCTGCGGGCGAGCGTCTCTCTGCTGACGACTGCACCGAACCGCTCGAGCAGCGCGTTCGTGATGCGGGCCTCGACCGGCGGGAGCGACACCCACGCGGCGCCGAGGCGGATGACGCCGTCATCATCCAGCAACGGCGCGATCGCGCCGGCCGCGTCGTAGCGAGCTTGGAGCGTGGCGACGCGAGTGCGGATGTCGATGTCGTCGGCGGGAACCCTGATCCAGTCCTCGAGGATGTCGACGATCGCGGGCGGGGCGTCGCCGCCGTCGACGAGGAGCAGTCGTGGGACCCCTTCCTCGGCCAGCCGCTCTCTTCGGAGCTGCTCGCCGGGCCAGCGCAGCAATGTGACGTCCATTCCTCGCGGACGCTACGGCCGGCACGTTTCCCGACTGTTTCGTGCCGATGAAGCCAAGTCGTCCGCGACGCACCCGGCCTCGGCCTCAATGCACACGGCCATCGGCGTCCCTATGATGCGCCGCCATGGCAATCAGGCAGGCGTATCTCGATCACCTGGCGCGTGTTCCTCTGTTCGCTACCTGCTCCACGAAGGATCTCCAGAAGATCGCGAAGGCGTCAGACGAGATCGCCGTGAAGGCCGGGACGACGCTCGTCGACCAGGGTCAGCAAGGCCGCGAGGCTTTCATCGTGGTCGACGGCACCGCTGCGGTGAAGCGCAACGGTCGCAAGATCACCACGCTCGGACCCGGGGCGGTCATCGGCGAGCTCTCGCTGCTCGACCGGGGCCCGCGCACCGCGACAGTCACCGCCGACACCGACATGACCGTGCTCGTGATCGATCAACGCAACTTCGCCGGCGTGATCGACCAAGTCCCTGCGCTCGCGCACAAGCTCCTCGCGACGCTTGCGGGGCGCATCCGCGACCTCGATCGCGCGAACTACGGCTGATCCGTCTGCACCGCGCGAGCTCGGGAGCCACCGAGCGGCCGCGTTAGGTTGCGCGTGATGGCTACGACCACCTCCGAACGAGCCACGACCGAGCGAGCCGCGCCCGTCACGGCGGTAGCGCGCCGCCTCCGCCCGTCGGACGTCGTGCTCGCGATCTGGGTCGGCTTCGCGCTGGTCACGATCGTCTCCGGCATCACCGGCGTCGTGTTCGAGTTCCACGACGACTCGATCGTGTCGCGTGAGGTGTTCGGTGGCATCCCGAGCGCGCTCCGGCTCTCGTTCTACGTCGTCACCCCACTGCTGATCGTCTGCGCGGGAGTGCTCTTCTGGCAGCGGGTGCGCAACTACGAGCGCGGCGCGCCCGACCGACGCGCAACGACGAGCAAGAACGTCGGACGGCGCCTGCGCGACTTCCGTGCCGGCATGTACATGCAGACGCTGCTGCGCGACCCCGCCGCTGGCGTCATGCACTCGTGCATCTACTTCGGCTTCCTCATCTTGTTCGGTGTCACGACGGTGCTCGAGATCGACCACCAGATGCCGGAGAGCGAGAAGTTCCTCCACGGCGGCGTATATCAGGGCTTCAGCGCGGTCGGCGACGCGGCCGGGCTCGTGTTCCTCATCGGAATCGTCTGGGCGATCGGACGCCGCTACGTGCAGAGGCCGTATCGCATCCGGATCAAGACGAAGCCCGAGCACGCGGTGATCCTCACGATGTTCTTCGTGCTCGCCGTCACTGGGTTCGCGACTGAGATGGTGCGCATCGCGCTCGTCGGACGACCGGCGTTCGAGAAGTGGTCGTTCATCGGCTACCCGCTTTCGGCGCTGGTGAACTCGGCATCGGAGTCGACGCTCGACACGTGGCACCAGGTGCTGTGGTGCGTGCACGTCGCCTCGTTCCTCGTGTTCCTCCTCGTGCTGCCCATCACGATGCTGCGACACATGTTCACGTCACCGCTGAACATGTACCTGCGCGATCGCGACCGCCCGAAGGGCGCGATGCGGGCGATGCCGAACCTCACCGAGACCGAGCTCGAGACGTTCGGCGCGGCGACCGTCGAGGACTTCACCTGGAAGCAGCTGCTCGACACCGACGCGTGCACCATGTGCGGGCGCTGCACTTCGGTGTGCCCCGCCCACGCGACGGGCAAGCCGCTCGATCCCCGCGAGATCGTGCTGAAGAGCGGTGAGGTCATGGCCGCGACCGGGCAACCGGTCGTGCCGCCGCCGATCGGTGTCGTCCCCGAGATCACCATCACGGCCGACTCGCTGTTCGAGCGCATCACGCCCGAGGAGGTGTGGTCGTGCACGTCGTGCAAGGCGTGCGACGAGATCTGCCCGGTGAACATCGAGATCCTCGACAAGATCCTCGACATGCGGCGCTACCTGTCGCTCATGGAGTCGAACTTCCCCACCGAGCTCGGGAACGCGTACCGCTCGATGGAGAACCAGAGCAACCCGTGGGGGATGAACCAGGCCGAGCGCGCCGACTGGGCACGCGGGCTCGACGACATCGTCATCGTCGACGGCAGCGAGGCCCTCGAGCACGAGTACCTCTACTGGGTGGGGTGCGCCGGCTCGTTCGACGACAAGAACCGGAAGGTCACGCAAGCGGTCGCGAAGCTCCTGCGCCGCGCCGGCATCGACTTCGCCATCCTCGGGCCGAGCGAGCTCTGCACGGGTGATCCCGCTCGGCGATCGGGCAACGAGTACCTCTTCCAGATGCTCGCCATGCAGAACGTCGAAGTGCTGAACGGGATGGGTGTGAAGAAGATCGTCACCCAGTGCCCCCACTGCTTCAACACTCTGCTGAACGAGTACCCGCAGCTGGGCGGTCACTACGAGGTGATCCATCACAGCCAGCTGCTCGAGTGGTGCATCGACACCGGACGGCTCGACCTCTCGAACGCGCGCCTCGAAGAGCGGGTGACGTACCACGACTCGTGCTACCTCGGCCGCCACAACGACGTGTACCTCGCGCCGCGCAAGGTCATCGGCTCGCTCAAGGGCATCGAGATCGTCGAGATGGCACGCAATGGCACGCGAGGCATGTGCTGCGGCGCGGGCGGCGCGCGCATGTGGATGGAAGAGAGCATCGGAAAGAAGGTCAACGACGAGCGCGCCCAAGAGGCGATCGCGACCGGCGCGACGAGAGTCGCCACTGCGTGCCCCTTCTGTTACATCATGTTGGACGATGGTGTGAAGGGTGCGGGACGAGATGAGAGCGAAGTGAAGGTCGCCGACATCTCGATGCACCTGCTCGAGGCGATCGAGCGGGGCGAGCAGGAGGCCGCAAGTGCCTTTGAGACGGTCCAAGACTGACCAGGCTGACTGGAAGAAACCCGCGCGGCCGTGGCACGTGCTCACCGTCGCCGATGATCCCGATGGCGCCGAGATCATGGTCCGCGTGCTCGCCCGCGCCGGACACGAGGTCAGCCTGGCGCCCGCCCAGCAAGCGACGCTCGGGGCGCTCACTCGGCGCCCCGTCCACTGTGTGATCCTCAACCTGACCGTCGCCGGGTCGGGTGGCAACCTCAAGGTGCTCGACGCGATCCGCACGAACCCGGACGACCGCGTCTCGACCGCGCGAGTGGTCCTGTGCTCTCCCGGTGGGATGAACCGGCTGTTCGCGTGGGAGTCCGGAGTCGACGGCTTCATCGCCGCGCCCTTCCACATCGACGAGATGCTCGCCCTGGTCCGTGAGGTGATCGAACGGCCCGAGAGCGAGCGCCGCACCCACCGTCGCGTCGAACGCGACGCCGCTCGTGACGGTGGCCGTCGCGACCCGACGCGCGCTCCCGGCGTCGTCCGCTGAGCGAGGCGCTCGCGGTCGCGGCCTTGGCCGCGGCGATCATCGGAGTCCTCACCCAACGTGCGGCAGCGGCCGTGGTGGCGATCGCGATTGCGGCCCTCGCGGCGGTGGTAGCCGACGCGGGCATCGACCACCAGACGTTCCGCAACGGGATCGTCGTGGTCGTCTTCCTCCAAGCGATGCTGATCATCGCCGCGGCGGCCGAGCACAGCGGCCTGCTCGCTTGGATCGCGACCCACGCGGCCCGCCTCGCGCATCGCCCGAGCGCGTTGCTCCTCGCGACGTTCGCGGCCGGCGTGCTCGTGACGATCACGCTGAACCTCGATACGACCGCGGTGCTGTTCACGCCGCTCGCGATCGCGGTCGGGAGAGCCGCAGGCCAGCGCACCGCGCCTTTCGCGTTGAGTGCGGTGCTCGCCGCGAACTTCGGTTCGGTGCTCCTCCCCTCGTCCAACCTCACGAACCTGGTGATCTGGCGTGAGTCGAGCCTCACGTTCGCGGAGTTCGCGCGGACGATGGCGCCCATCGCGGTGATGGCGATCGTCGTGACCACGGTCGCGCTGTGGATCAGGCACCGACGCGTGCTCGTGCCGGCCCGTGTCGAGTCTTTGGACACGCCGCTCCGCGACCGCCGGCTCGCGATCGTCAGCGCAGCTGTCGTGATCGGGCTCATGGTCGTGCTGTTGGTCGGTGCGCCACCGGTGATCGCGGCACTCGTCGGTGTGGTCGTCGTCGCATTGGCGCGACCGACCGCGCTCCGCAAGGCGCCGGTCTCACTCGCGTTGCTGGGCTCGCTCCTCGCCCTGTTCGGCGCGGCGGCGGTGCTCAGCGCCTCGCCCTCGGTGCAACGGCTGCTCGCTCACCTCGATACCGCGCCGCGGGTCTCTCTGACCGCGACTCTCGGCTCGGCGCTCGCGACGAACCTCGCCACCGTCGCCGTCCTGGCGCCCGTCGCCGTGACCCACACGCTGACGCGGGCGCTCGTCACCGGGGTCGACCTGGGCGTCGGCCTCACACCGATCGGCTCGCTCGCGACCGTCCTGTGGAGAGATGCCGCCCGGCGGACAGGCGAACCCGTGCCGATCCGCGACTACCTCGTGATCGGCATCCCCCTGAGCGTCTTGCTCGTGGTGCTCGGTACGGCCATGGCCTGAGCAACCCGCACCAGTGTTCACGCCCGGGGCACTATGCCGCGCTCCAGCGTGAACACTGCGGCGATCGCATATGGCGTCCCCTACAGTGAGCGCCCTCGCGGGCGTAGTTCAGCGGCAGAACATCAGCTTCCCAAGCTGAGAACGCGGGTTCGATTCCCGTCGCCCGCTCTCAGAAACCTGCACTTCAGAGGTGGTGGAGTGCGGACGTGACAGTTCCCGGCTCGCCTCCGCGTGCCACACACGTGCCACTCCGAGGCCAGAACGCCTCACCGAAACTGACAGAGATCGTTGACATCGCGGGCCTCCGGAACCTACAGAGACCCAGTGAGCACGACAGCACGCGAGCGCGACGCTCACGCCGCAGGTGACGGTGCGTGGCCGTCGCTCGGGACGCCAGTCCGCAGCTTGGTCTCGACGCTGGCGAAGTCGTGGGCTCGCAGCCACAGCCGGAGCAGGTGACGACGCTGATCGAGGTCGTCGTGGTCCTCGTACGCCTCCCGGGAGTGGAGGATGACAGCGTTGTTGAGGAGCTGGATGTCTCCGGGCTGGAAGTCCATCTCGACGTGGAAGACGGGGTCGTTGGCGATGGTCTCGATCAGGGCCAGCGCTTCGCGCTGCGACGTTGTCAGCCGAGGCACGTCGGGGTGGCGTTGCGCGTCGCGGATGTACCAGCCGATGTAGAAGAAGCGGGGGGTGCCATCCACGTCGTGGAGGATCGGCAGCGCGAACGCGGGGGCTTCGCCAGGCGACTCTTCGCCGTTGCGGTCCCACCAAATCGGCTCGTACAGCACCTCGAGCAGGTCAGGTCGGCGACGGAGGATCTCGTTGTAGACGGCGTAGCTGCTCGCGAGCTTGCTCTCGCCACCGGAGCGAGCATTGTGGAGGCAGAGCAGCCCGATGATGTCTGCGCCGTCGGTGTGGAAGTCCTGACGCTCGCGGGTCCGATAGAGGCGAACCTCCGGGCCGGTTCTTTCCACCCGCTCGTCTCGCACGTGTCCGAGCAGCGTTCCGGCCGCATCTTGGCTCACGGGCGTGCCGAGATGCAGGCCGAGAGCGAAGTACGCAAGCTCGGCCTCCGGCTCGGCGAGCAGATCCGTGGGAAACCGCTTGAGGAGCACGAAGCCGCGGCCCCGTGACAGGGCGTCGACTACCTCGTCGAGGGTCGTCCGCAACGACGGCAAGGGTGCGTCAGCGCGGGTGAGGTCCGAGACCGTGCGGCCCGCGGTCCGGGCGTCACGAGCTGCCGAGACCAACTCGTGACGCTGCTCGTCGCTCAGTTCGATGGTCCACTCCCGGTGGGCGGCGAGGTCGGCGGTCTGCCAGACCGCGGGGGAGCTGATCGGTCCTCGATGCGCGTCCGTGGTGGTCATCAGCAGCAGCGCGCCTCGGCCTCCGGCACCGACGCGCAGCAGAGGGCGTCCTCGACCTTGTCGTCGGCCTTCAGGCTGCTGCGCCCGAACGTGTCGCTGTCCTCGAGCACGGTGTAGATCTCCCACGCGCCATCGGGGCCATCGACCCACACCTTGTCCTGCTTCGCGAAGCAACACGTGCCCGACTCCTCGACCGAGTCGACACCTTGGTCGGTCAAGCGGCGCTGATGCGTCCACACCGCGTCGCTGTCCTCGACCTCGACACCGAGGTGGTTGAGGCGAGCGTCGGCGTCGGCCTTCTCGAAAAGGACGAGTTTGAGAGGCGGGTCGGCGATCGCGAAGTTTGCGTAGCCGGGCTTGCGCTTGTTCGGCTGGGTCGCGAAGAGCTTGGTGTAGAACTCGACGGCCTCGTCGATGTTCGGGACGTTGAGGGCGAGCTGGACTCTGGACACTTTTCTCCTCCGGCTTGGTAACCTATCGATATGCGTCAATCTATCGACGATCATCGATGAATGCAAGGGGTTCGATGAAGAAAGTCGCCACGATCGCAGCGTGCTGCGCACCGCTGTTGTCAGCGCCGCTCGACGAGACAGACGCCGACGAGCTGGCGGCGGCGTTCAAGGCGCTCGCCGATCCCGTCCGCCTCCGGTTGCTCTCGCTCATCGCGGCTGCGCCCGAAGGCACCGCGTGCAGCTGCGACCTCGAGGAGCCCGTGCGCAAGAGCCAGCCCACGGTGTCGCATCACCTGTCCCTCCTCGCGGACTCTGGGCTGATCACCAAAGAGAGAGTCGGACGATGGGTCAACTGCACCGTCGTGCCCGAGCGCTTGGCTCAGCTGCGCGCCGTCCTGGGAGCCTGAACCGGCCAGCGAGGCTTGCGCCCCACTTCCTAATAAACAAAGATCAATAGCAATGCAGGTTGATGTAGATCCGCTCGACGTGGTCAAGGCGTTGGGCGAACCACTGCGGTGGCGCATCGTCGAGCTGCTCGCCGCCGAAGAGCTTTGCGTGTGTCATCTCGCAGAGGAGCTGGACATCGTCCAGCCGCTCGTGAGCCACCACTTGAAGGTGCTCCGGGAGGCGGGCCTGGTCGAGTCGGAGCGGTTCCGGTACTGGACCTATTACCGGCTGCGCACCGAGACGGTGGCGGACATCGCGCGCTCGTTGGGACGCCTCGCCGAGCGAGCGAGGACCGGCAGCGAACGGCGACGACCGTGCTGCTGAGCCGATGACCATGACGCTGGCACGCAAGGCCACCGCCGAAGGGGTCGGCACCGCGTTCCTCGCCGCCGTGGTGGTCGGGTCGGGGATCTTCGCGCAGCGCCTTTCACCGGGCGATGTCGGGTTGCAGCTGCTCGAGAACTCCACCGCAACGGCCGCGGGACTTGTTGCGCTCATCCTGGCGTTCGGCTCGGTGTCCGGCGCTCACTTCAACCCTGTCGTCTCGCTCGCGGACCGCATCTTCGGCGGGCTCTCGACGAGGGAGTTCGCGGCCTACGTCCCCGCGCAGATCGCAGGAGCGTGCGTTGGCGTGATCATCGCCAACGTGATGTTCGATCTCGACGCCGTCACGGTGTCCACAAACGCGCGCGACGCGCATGGGGTGCTGCTCGGCGAGGTGGTCGCTACCTTCGGTCTCCTCGTGGTGATTCTCGGCGTCGTGCGCTCGGGGCGTGTCGCCGCCGCACCCTTCGCGGTCGCCGGATACATCGCCGCGGCGTACTGGTTCACCTCCTCTACAAGCTTTGCGAATCCGGCAGTCACCATCGGCCGGACCCTCACCGACACCTTCGCGGGCATCGAGCCGTCGTCGGCCGTTTGGTTCATCGCCGCGCAGTTCGTCGGCGCACTCCTCGCGGTCGCGCTCGCCCGCTTCCTGTTCCCCGACACGCCTGCCCTTGACGTTGTCGTTCCTCACGAGCACGCCGAGGCCATCTGAAAGGAAACGCCAATGCCGTCAATGGAAGAACTCCAGATGGATCAGCGTGTCGCGCTGCGCTCGGCGGCTGCCAACCTCCGTCACGAGTTCGAAGGCACCTTCGGCACCGAAACGATCGAACGGTTCCTTGCGACCAGCTACGACCAGTTCGCAGCCGATGCGCACATCGTGTCCTTCCTACCCCTGATGGCTGAGCGGTTCGCTCGCCAGCGTCTCAAGGCTCTCGCGAAGGTCGAAGGCAACGCGACCGACGGCGTTCCGACGGTGCTCTTTCTCTGCGTGCACAACGCCGGCCGCTCGCAGATGGCACTCGGTTGGTTCAACCACCTCGCCGGCGATCGCGCCGTCGCATGGTCCGGCGGTTCCGAGCCGGGCAAGGAGGTCAACCCGTCGGCGATCCTCGCCATGGAAGAGGTCGGCATCGACATCGCCCAGGAGTTTCCCAAGCCCTGGACCGATGAGATCGTCCAAGCCGCCGACGTGGTGGTCACGATGGGGTGCGGGGACGCGTGCCCCCTCTTCCCCGGCAAGCGCTACGAGGATTGGGAGCTGCCCGACCCGGCGGGCCTGGACCTCGATGCCGTGCGTCCTATTCGCGACGAAATCGAGCAGCGTGTCCGCGGGCTGCTCGAGTCGCTCGGCGTCGAGGCATCCTGAGCCGCCACGGTCGAAGCCGACGGAAGCCCCGACCCTTCCGTTGTGAGTGCGGTGAGGTCGGGGCTTCCGAATCAAGCGCCAAGAGCCCAAACACTTCAGTTGGGGTGAAGGAGGGCGAGCCCTTGGGCTCAGAGAAAGTTTGCCCGCGTTGGCGGCTGCCCTCTAGCGAAACACCACGGCTTCAGCGGGTTTCACTCGTGATTCATCGGGAGCACTTCGGTCGTGGGCGCGCGCGGACACTCCGCCCGCCGGCTCAGGCTTGGCCAATGCGAATCCGACCCTCGTCGAGGCCGCTCGTGCTCGTGGAGTTGGGACTGGTGGAGCAGCGCTATCGGGCGGTGTGCGAGGTGCTGGACGGGACGGCGACCGACGCGGCTCGGCGCAATGGGGTCCGACGCCGACCGGGTCCCCTGCGGCTCAGGACCCTTTGCTGGCTCGACGGGTGGTCACGCCTGGTTGGGCCTCGGGCATGGATGTGTCGGGGTCGTGCTCAGCCAGTGCGGGTTCGAACGGGGCGAGCCACACACGGTTCGCGAGTTCGGTGACGCGTCGCATCTGGGTGAGCTCGAGACGAGCCCGTGCCTGGAGGACGGGATCTTTAGTGCCCGTGCCGGCGAGGACCGCGTTGAGTACCCATCCGAACGGTTCGATGCCGGCGCGGCGGAGGTCTGTTTGGAGCTCGGCTGCTTCGGCGACGGGGGTCGTCTCGGCGAGCGTCACGAGGATCAGTCGGCTGAACGTCGGGTCTTGCAGGCGCATGAGCGGCGTGGTGATGCGGCCTGGCGCGACGACGGCGTCGTGCATCACCTGTCGGTGGAACGCGCCGGTCAGGTCGAGCAGCAACAGCGTGTGTCCCGTCGGCGCCGTGTCGATCACCACGTGCTGCGTGCGGCCGAGTCCGAGCAAGCGGCTGAAGGCCCGGAACACGGCGACCTCGGTCGTGCACGGCGAGCGGAGGTCTTCCGCTGCGAGATCACGTTGCTCATGTGCTTTGCGCCGCGGCTGTTCGGCCGCGTAGCGCGCCGCCTCTGCGTCCGGGTCGATGCGGCTGACCTCCACGGTTTCGGGCAGGTCGGTGCCGCCGGGGGTGGGGAGCCGGCCGGCGGGGTCGGTGGTGGCGAGATGGACGGCGAGCCCGCGCTGCGCGAGGCCGGCGGCGATGCGCACAGCGATGCTGGTCTTGCCGACGCCGCCCTTGCCGGTGACGAGGGTGACCCCGGGACCTATTGCCGCGACCTCGTCGACGAGCGCCTCGACGCCAGGACCCGGAGGCGGCGATGGCGTGTCGCTCATGCCGACTGCGACGGGTGACGCGGTGCCGCGCGCGAGCTGACGGACCGCGTCGACGCCGACCAGGTCGATCCCGACGAGTGCCACCGCACTCGAGGGCAGGCCGGCGAGCGCGGTGGGGACGTCGGCGAACGCGTGCTGCTGGCGCCGCCGATAGGACTCGGCGATGCGGTCCCCGGCGAGCGGCTCGGCGAGGACGCCGTTGAGGACGACCCGCTGGTTGGTGAGGCCCAGCTCGGCGAGCTCGGTGGCGGCGCGGGCGGCTTCGCTGAGTGCGCCGCGGTCGGGGCGGGCGACGAGGACCAGCGTCGTCGCCGCAGGGTCGGCGAGCACGGCGATCGCGGCCTCGTAGACCGGACGCTGTCCTTCCAACCCCTCGAGCGGGCCGACGCAGGTCATCTCCTCCGATGTCGATGCGAGGTAGCGCGACCACGCCGCCGGTAGTGACAGCAGTCGCAACGTGTGCCCAGTGGGTGCCGTGTCGAAGATGACATGGTCGTAGCGACCGGTCGTGGTCGGGTCGGCAAGGAGCCGTGTGAACGCGTCGAACGCGGCGACTTCGACGGTGCAGGCGCCGGCGAGCTGTTCCTCGAGCGCAGCCAGCTCGCCCGGTGGGAGCGTGGCGCGGTAGGGGCCGATGACTCGGTGGCGGTACGCGTCGGCCGCGGCCTGCGGGTCGAGGTCCATCAGGTCGAGCGTCTCGACATCAGGCGCCGGTGAGGGTCTATCGCTGGTTGTGGCCTGGAACACGTCGGCGAGGTTGGAGGCAGGGTCAGTGCTGACGAGCAGCACCCTTCTGCCAGCGTCGGCGAGCGCGACGCTCACGCCGCAGGCGACGGTGGTCTTGCCGACGCCACCCTTGCCGGTGAAGAGCACGAACCGCGTGCGCCAGTCGATCCAGTCGAGCGGCGCGAATGAGGACGGGTCTACAGACACGGCGCACTCCTCGTGCGGGCGGCGACTGGCTTACAACCGGGTAGTGCCGACAACGACGAGAGAGGCGTCACGGACGAGCGCATGGACATCGCTGAGGAACGGCTCGATGTCCTCTCGGGTTTCGGAGGCGACCTCGCCCACTCCCACGAGATGCGATGAAACGGCGACATCGGTGGCCCTCCCTTTCAGCTCGCGACGGGGATCGACACGTCGGCGGGGAAATCGCCGCGTGCGACATGAGCGGCGTGGCAGGTCTCGCAACGGATGAGACGGGCGGCCGGTTGGACGCGCTCGACGCGGTTGATGAGGAAGGTGCGGGTGAGCCAGTGCTGGGCGGGCACGGCGTGTTCGACGCACACTGCGGCACCGCAGTCGGAGCACACGGCGACCGCGTCGCGGTAGGCGCCGCTGACGGCGCAGTCGTAGCAGTTCATGAGACGACCTCCTCGGGAGGGAAGAAACGGCGACGGGCCCAGAGCGCGACGTATACGAGCGCCACGAGCGCGGGCACCTCGATGAGAGGGCCGACGACGCCGGCGAGGGCTTGGCCCGATGTGACGCCGAACACGCTGATGGCTACCGCGATGGCGAGCTCGAAGTTGTTGCCCGCCGCGGTGAAAGCGACGCTGGCCGAGCGGGGGTACCCGAACCGCATCCGGGCGCTGAGCACGAACGCGCCGGTCCACATCAGAGCGAAGTAGGCGAGCAGGGGGACGGCGATGCGGGCAACGTCGAGCGGGTTGTTGGTGATCTTGTCGCCCTGCAGCGCGAACAGGACGACGACGGTGAACAGCAGCCCCCACAGCGCCACGGGACCGATGCGAGGAAGGAACTTTGTCTCGTACCACTCGCGGCCGCGGCGGGCTTCGCCCCACCGGCGCGTGAGGTACCCGGCGACGAGCGGCACACCCAAGAAGACGGCAACGGCGCGCGCGACGGCCCCGACCGAGAAGTGGATGGCCGATTGCTCGAGCCCCAACCAGCCGGGGAGCAGCTCGAGGTAGAAGTAGCCGAGCAGGCTGTAGGCGGCGATCTGGAACAGCGAGTTGAGCGCGACGAGCACCGCGGCCGCTTCGCGATCGCCGCAGGCCAGGTCGTTCCAGATGAGCACCATCGCGATGCAGCGGGCGAGGCCGACGATGATCAGCCCCGTGCGGTACTCGGGCAGGTCAGGCAGGAACACCCAGGCCAGGGTGAACATCAGAAGCGGGCCGACCAGCCAGTTGAGGATCAGCGAGGTACCCAGCATGCGCCGGTCGCCGGTCACGGGGCCGAGGTCGTCATAGCGGACCTTGGCCAGAACCGGGTACATCATCAACAGCAACCCGATCGCGATCGGTAGCGAGACCGTGCCGATGCGGACGCGGTCGAGCGAGTCGTTGAGCCCGGGGAACATGCGGCCGAGCGCGAGCCCGAGCAGCATGGCGGCACCGATCCAGACCGGCAGGAAACGATCGAGCACCGAGAGCCGCTCCAGGACCGCGGCCTCCCCGGCGGCGGGCGCCTCGCGCTGAGGTGAGGTGGTGGTCATGGCCGCTCCTCGCACAGCGAAGCGCAACCGGCTGGCTGATCGACCGTGGCCTCGAAGCCCGCGGCGCCCGCTGCTGCCGCAAGAAGCGCGGCGGCGCTGTCATCCAGGCGGTAGTCGATCCACCGGCCGCGACGTTGGCCCTCGATCAAGCCTGCCTCGCGCAACACCTTGAGGTGGTAGGAGAGGAGGTTGGCGGCGATCGGCACAGCGGTGCGGATGTCGCACACGCACCGGCCGGCGTCAGCGAGTGTCGCCAGGATCCGGAGCCGAGCGGGATCGGCGAGGGCCGCGAAGACCTCGCTCGCCCGATCCGCTTCGAGGCCCGTTGGTTCAACGACGATCGAAGCAACCATGTCGTCACTGTGCGCCGGCGAGGACGCGGCCGGCAGAGCCCAAGGTCCCGGCTTGCGCGGTCGTCAGAGGTGGTTCACAGCTGCTCGAGAGCGCAGCCGCGAGGATCGGCGCTGGCGGGGCAATCGGTTGACCATTGCTACCCAAGCTGACAACGCGGGTTCGCCCGCTGTGAGCGAACCTCAGGATGACGTCGAGTCGGCCTCGAAACGCGGCCACGGCCGCGTTGACCGTGGGATGCAGGCGGCCCGATGAGGAGCACCCGCGGCTTCGGATCGCACGCGGCCACAAGGCGCATGATCTCGACCTGCAGGTTGTCGACGTTCATCGTGTACATCATCCCCTCGATGCGCAGCACGAGCAGACCAGAGTCGCAGCACCGCGGCGATCAGCAGGATCACGCCGACCATGAGCGTGAGGGTGGCACCCGTCGCGACGAGGTCGTCGGTGCTTTGCGCACCGGTCGACAACAGCGCGAATCCCGGTCAGCGCGACGATCGTCGATGTCGTGCTGATGCTCATCCGTCGTGATCCGCCGACGAGGGCGTAGATGATCATCGGCACCATGCAGCTGTACAAACCGATCTCGACGGGGAGCCCGCGACCGTTGCGTACGCCATCGCCTGCGGGACCACGCCCGCGCCGGCCGTCAACCGAGCGAGAAGGTCCTTCGGCAACGACGGCCGTTCGTAGGTGCGGATCCACCCGAGCGCGGGAACGACGCGCTCGGACACCGACGCCATCTCATTGTTCTACTCGCCGCCCGAGTCTGAGTCGCCGGCTCGGCCGTGCTTCCAATATCCCCGCACCGTGGCTCGGGCGCGGGGCAAGCGCCGCTCGTCGAAGAGATGGTGCCGGATGCGGTACATCGCGGCAGCCTCTCCGGCGGCCCAGATCCTCCAGCCGTCCGCGATCGTCGACGAACCGACGGCTGCGACGAGCGTGTCGCCAGGAGCGGCGTCGGACGCACGGAGATGCCATGTGATCGGCATCGCTCCCCGCGACCGGGAGCGCAAGCTCCGCCGCTCGCCGGCCGACCTCGATGTGCACCTCGACGGCCATCGCGGGCGGCATCCACTCCAGGAGCTGCGCGATCGCGGGAATCGCGGTCTCGTCTCCGACGAGCAGGAAGCCGGCCGCGTCCGCATCGATCCGGTAGCCCCGGCCCGGACCCGACATCGCCACCGCGTCGCCGGGCGCGGCGGCACTCGCCCACTGCGAAGCGGCGCCACCGTCGTGGACGACGACTTGCACCTCGAGCTCGCCGGCCGCGTCGAACCGGCGGGGTGTCAGCGTGCGGATCACGGGTCGCTCGCCGCTCGGGAGCAGGAACTCGTTGCCCCTCCACACAGGGATGACCAAGTCGGCGCCTGGCGTCGACGGAAGGAGCACGCGCACGCTCGCCGCGGGCTCGCCCAGCGAGAAGTCGGCGAGCTCAGGACCGCCCAGCACCACGCTCACCATGTGTGGCGTCAGAGGCTCGACGCGTCGAACCCGAAGACCGCGAAACCTCGGCGGCTCACGTCGGATCCGCTCGGTCGGCTCCACGCGCGCACGTTAAGGCAGGCTTGCGGACATGGACATGCCGCACCGCCCGCTCGGTCAGTCAGGACTGGACGTCAGCCGCCTCTCTCTCGGCTCGTGGCGCACCTTCGAGCGAATCTCGAAGGAGGAGGGGTTGGCGGTCATGGGAGCAGCGCGGGACGCGGGGATCACGTTTCTCGACGACGCCCGTTACAACGACGAGACCGGCCGCGCGCCGATCCCGACGGGATGGTCAGAGGTCCTCTTCGGCGAACTCTTCCGCGCTGCGGGTTGGCCGCGTGAGGAGACGATCGTGTGCAACAAGCTGTGGTGGGAGTTCTGGCCCGAACAGAGCGCGGCGCAAGAGCTCGACGAGTCACTCGGCCGGATGGGTCTCGATCACATCGACGTGATCTACGCCAACGTGCCCCCCGACGTGATGCCCCTCGGCCAGATGGTGCACGACGTCGTCGACCTCATCACCACAGGCCGCGCTCGCGCCTGGGCGATCGTGAACTGGCCGGGAGACAAGCTGCTCGAGCTCTCGCGCATCGCGACTCGAGATGGCTTGCCGCAGCCCTGCGCGGCCCAGCTCCCCTACAGCCTGGTCCGGCGCGACTGGGTCGAGGGTGACGAGATGCAGTCGGCTCTCGCCGCATCGGGCGCGCCCGTCGTCGCCTCGTACTCCCTCGCGGGAGGCGTCTTGAGCGGTAAGTACGACGCCGACCCTCACGCCGGCCGTGCGGCGGGCTCGCTCGATGAGCCCATGTACGCGAGCGCTGCCGTCGCGGCCCATCGTCTCAGTGACCTCGCCCGACGGCTCGACACGAAGCCCGCAACGCTCGCGGTCGCGTTCGCACTCGCGAACCCCGACGTCGCGACGGTCTTGTTCGGGGCGACGAAGCCTGAGCAGATCACCGACAACGTCGCTGCTCTCGAGCTGCTCGCTCGCCTGAGCCCGGAGGACCTCACCGAGCTCGCGTCGATCGGCGTCTGAGGCTCAGGCGACCCGATCGGGGTCGTGGCTCGGGAGCCAGCCGGTGACCATGTAGCGCACTCGCTCGCCGATGTTCACGCCGTGGTCACCGATCCGCTCGTAGAACCGCGCGACGAGGGCGAGCTGCACGGCGACGAGGAGCTCGAGCTGGTGCGCCGCGTGGCACTCGAAGATCTGCGCGATGAAGTCGACCTGCAACCGATCGAGGAGGTCGTCGATGTCGTCGAGGGCGGACGCGAGCGCGACGTCCCCTTCCTTGTACGCGTCGATCGACAAGCGGAAGAGCAGCCCGGCCTGCTCGCCCATCTGGGCGATCATCCCGCGCAGCTTCGGATCGAGGTCGATGCCATAGATGCGGCGCGAGGCCTTGCAGATGTTCACGGCGAGGTCGGCCGACCGTTCGATCTCGCCGATCATCTTCACCGCGGTCACGATCTGCCTCAGGTCGCCCGCCATCGGCGCCTGCAACGCCAGCACGTCGTAGCAGCGCTCCTCGAGCTCGCTCGACTTCGAGTCGATCTCATCGTCACCGTGGATCAGGTACTCCGCGCCCTCGAGGTCGCCGTCGAGCAGCACCTGGGTCGCGCGGGGAATCGTCTCGGCGACGCTCGCCGCGAGCAGCGTGATGTTCTCTCGGATCTCGTCGAGCTGCTGGTGGAATTCCTTGCGAAGGTCATCAGCCACGGCGCGCCGCCCTCATCCGAATCGTCCAGTGACGTAGTTCTCGGTTCGCACATCGGTCGGGTTGGAGAAGATCCGCTGGGTCTGGTCGTACTCGACGAGCACGCCGGTGCGGCGGTCGCCTTCGGGATTCACCTCTGCAGTGAAGAAGGCCGTGCGGTCGCTCACGCGCGCCGCCTGTTGCATGTTGTGGGTGACGATCACGATCGTGTATCGCTCTTTGATCTCTTGCATGAGCTCCTCGACTCGTGCGGTTGCGATCGGGTCGAGGGCCGAGCAGGGCTCGTCCATCAGGATCGCCTCGGGCTCGACCGCGATCGCACGGGCGATGCAGAGCCGTTGCTGCTGCCCGCCGGACATGCCGAGTGCCGAATGCTTGAGCCGATCCTTCACCTCGTCCCACAGCGCCGCGCTCCGGAGGCTCTTCTCGACGAGGTCGTCGAGGGTGCTCTTCTTCTTCACGCCATTGACGCGGAGACCGAACGCGACGTTGTCGTAGATGCTCTTCGGGAACGGGTTCGGCTTCTGGAAGACCATGCCGATGTGACGGCGCACCTCGCTCGGCGACACCGTCGACGCGTAGAGGTCCTGTCCTCGGTACCGCACCGATCCCTCGACGCGAGCGCCCGGGATGATGTCGTTCATCCGGTTGAGGCAGCGGAGCACGGTCGTCTTGCCACAACCGGAGGGCCCGATGAACGCCGTGATCTCGTGGCGCCGCACATCGAGCGTGACGCCGCGTACGGCCCGGAACGGGCCGTAGTACACCTCGAGGTCGTCGATCTCGAAGACCTTCGGCGCGACATCGACCTCGGACGCCGTCGCCGTCACCGTGAGGGGGCGCTGCACGGTGTGGGACTCGAGCAGCGAGCCGTCGGGGGTGGACTGGGTGACCATCTGAGACTCCTCAGGGTTTGCCATCCGATGTCACCGGCCCCTCGTGGAGCCGAACCGTGCTGCCACAATGCGGGCCAGCACGAGAAGGAAGAAAGTCATGATGATGAGCGTCAGTGCTGCGCCCCACGCGCGCTCCTGAGCCCCGACGAAGGGCTGCTGAGCGTTCGTGAAGATCTGGGCAGAGAGCGCGGTGTTCGGGCCCTTGAACACGTTCCAGTTGATCTGTGTCGCCGCGCCGATCGTGAAGAGAAGCGGGGCCGTCTCGCCCGCGGCTCGCGCGACGGCGAGGAGCACGCCGCTCAGGATGCCGGGAGACGCCGCCGGGAGCACGATCTTCCAGACGGTGCGAGCCTTGCTCGACCCGAGTGCGAAGCTGGCCTCGCGGAGGTCGTTGGGCACGAGCTTCAGCATCTCCTCGGTCGACCGGATGATGATCGGCAACATCAGGCAACCAAGCGCCAACGCTCCGGCGAAGCCCGTTACCCCGTTCACACCGAAGCGCACGACCCAGAACGTGTAGATGAAGAGGCCCATGATGATCGAGGGCACGCCAGTCATCACGTCTGCGAAGAAGCGGAGCACTTGGGCGAGCTTGCCCGTCTTCCCGTACTCCTGGAGGTAGACCGCGCCCAGGATCCCGAGGGGGATCGCCATGGCGGCCGCGGTCGCGGTGATCACGATCGTGCCCACGACGGCAGGCCCCATGCCCGGGCCTTGCCGGCGCACCGGAGGGATGTCCTCGGTCAAGAAGCTCCACGACAGCACCGAGGCGCCCTTCTGGATGACGCTCCCGAGGACGAACAGCAGGGGTACGAGCACGGCCACCACGGAGAAGCCCATCAGCGCGGTCGCGATCCCGTTGCGGATCGAGCGGCCGCTGCGCTTCGGCTTGAGGTCGATGACCTCGACCTCGGGCGAGTCGGGCGTGGGACTGAGGACAGCGGTCATTCGCCTCTCGACTTTCCGAGCGATCGGTTGACGATCACGCGGGCAGAGAGGTTCACGAGCACAGAGATGATGAAGAGCACCACGCCGAGCGCGATGAGCGCAGCGCGGTAGTTGCCCGAGCTCTCGCCGAACTCGTTCGCGATGACCGATGGCATCGAATAGCCCGGAGAGAAGAGCTTCTCGGTGATCTGGGGGCTCGAGCCGATGACCAACGCCACGGCGATCGTCTCGCCCATCGCACGCCCCAGCCCGAGCGTCACAGCACCGACCATGCCGCCTTTGCTGTGCGCGAACACCGAGCCTCGGATCATCTCCCAGCGCGTGGCGCCGAGCGCCAGTGCAGCTTCCTTCTCACTGCGTGGGGTGGTGTCGAAGACCTCCCGAGTGAGAGACGTGATGATCGGCACGATCATGATCGCGAGAATTAGTCCTGCAGTGAAGAAGGAGCGACCGTTCACGGGTTCGGCGAACAGTCCGCCGACGATCGGAATCGGCGACAGCACGTTGCTCACGTTCGTGTAGAAGTGCGAGATGGGTGTGGCGAGCACGAGTACGCCCCAAAGCCCGAACACGACCGACGGCACCACCGACAGCAGGTCCATCACATACACGACCGGCGTCTTCAGCCAGCCGGGCGCCACCTCGGTCATGAACAGCGCGATGCCGACGCTGAGCGGCACCGCGAAGATGAGAGCCAAGATCGAGGTGACGAACGTCCCGAAGAGGAACGCGAGCATCCCGAACTCGCCCTCGCTTGGCGCCCACCTGGTGTTGAAGAGGAACCCCGCCGCGTCATCACGGAAGATCGGCCAGGCCTCTTTGCCCGTCGACCACGCGATGAGCACGAGGATGACGAGGACAGACAGGCCAGCGGCCAGCGCGACGACCGCGAAGATGCGATCGCCGACTGGCCGCTTGCGGGACAACTGGGGTGCCGGCACCGAAGGCGGTGTGGCGACGGCAGTCATGTGCCTCCCGTGCACGGATTGTCGAGGTGTCTCATGCTCTCATCCCGCGGCCGAGGCCGCGTCAGGGGTTACCCGATGGTGATCTGGTCGAGCTGGGCCACGGCCTTGTCCTGAAGGGTCTTGGGCAGAGGTGCGTAGTCGAGGTCGGTGAGCAGCGACTGGCCGTCGGTGAGGAGATAGCTGATGAATGCCTTCACCAGCTCGCCCTTCGCAGCGTCGGTCTGAGCCGTGTAGATGATCACGAACGTCTGCGCCGTGATCGGATACGCCGCGGGATCGGACGAGTTGTAGGCGTGGAACGTGAGGTCAGGGTTGACGTCGACCCCATTGCCGGCCGCCGACGCGGCTTCTGAGGTCGGCTGCACGAACTTGCCCGCCTGATTCTTGACCGAGGCGAACGCCAGCTTCGCGGCCACCGCGTCGGACAGGTCGATGTACCCGATGGCTCCGTCCGTGGTCTGCACGATCTGGGCCACGCCCTGGTTGCCGTTGCCGGCCTGGGTGCCTGCCGGCCACTCCACGGTCGAGCCTGACTTGAGCGTCCACGTGCTGGGTGCGACGAGCGCGAGCCACTCGGTGAAGTTCTGCGTCGTGCCCGAACCGTCGGAGCGGTGTGCGACGGTGATCTGCGTAGCGGGAAGCTGGACGCCGGGGTTGTCCGCTGCGATCGCGGGGTCGTTCCACTTGGTGATCTTGGTCTCGAAGATCCCGGCGATCGTGTCGGGGCTGAGGTTCAGCGTGTCCACACCCGAGAGGTTGTACGAGATGGTGATCGGGCCGAGCAGGATCGGAAAGTACAGAATCGGGTCCGGTGGCTTCTCCGTGTCCTTGAACGGCGAGTCGGAACCTGCGTAGTCGACGGTCTTGTTGACCAGGTCAGTGCGGCCCTTGCCCGAGCCGCCGCCTGCGTAGGTGACGTTGGCTCCGGGATTCGCCTTGTTGAACTCCGAGGCGGCTTCCTGCAAGAACGCGAGCGAGAAACTCGAGCCACTGCCCTGCAGGGTGCCCGACACAGGCGCACCTGCCGTCGTGCTGGCCCCGGTGTTTCCAGTCGCCGCCGTCGTGCTGGCGCTGCCGCCTCCGGCAGCGGTGGTCGCCGAGCTGCTGCCGCTGTCGTCTCCGCATGCTGCCGCGAACAGTGCGACGGCGACTACGACCGTCAGCACTCCCCAGCGTCGAGCCCTCTTGTTCACGTGTCGCTCTCCTTGGTCGGGTTGCGGTGGACGCTACGGAGAGGAGGTGGCGGCGACGTTGGCGCAGCCCGAACACGAGGGGAACCCGAGGTGAACGGAAGGTGAATCCGATCAGGAATCTGCTGCTGTGACGCGACCGAGGACCGCGATCAGCTCGGTGTGGCCGCCGTGGCGCGCCCACCCCAAGGGCGTCGCGGCGAATCGAGCGTCTCGGATCGTCGGGTCCGCTCCCGCGGCGAGCAGCTGAACGACCAGATCGCCGTCGCCGTTCGACACCGCGGCGTGCAGCGCGGTCTCCCACTGTTGTTCGACCGGAACGTCGGCACGAGCCTTCGCGTCCACGTCGAAGCCGAGTGCCACCAAAGTCGCCACCGCGTCGCGGTTCCCCCGCGCCGCTGCCCAGACGATGAGCCCGGGCCGCGCCTCTCTGGCGCGGGCCACGACCTCGGGACCGGTGGCGCGGGCCGCGGGGTCGTGCGCGAACACCGCCGCGATGAACGCCTCCACGGGATCCAGGCGCGCGTCGGCGGCGCCCCGCTCCGTCAGCAGCTCGACGATCTCGCGGTGTCCGCTCATCGCAGCCGCCTCGATCACGCTGTGACCGTCAGGAAACGTCGTGTCGGGATCGGCCCCGTGGTCGAGCAACAGCCGGACGCGCGCTCGCTGGTCGTGCATCACGGCCCATCGCAGCTGTGCCCGCAACAGCGCCTCGGGCGAGTCGATCGCGTCGCCGAGACGAGCACGCCACGGGCCGCCGGTGCCGGTCCCGAGCCCGAACTCGAAGAGAAGCACGAGGTGGTCGTCGTCGTCTCCGAACATCCGGTTGTAGAGCGCCTGGCTGTCGTTCGCGTCCGCGCCGGCCTCGAGGAGCACGCGCGCGAGAGCGAGGGAATGGGGATGGCGAGGCTGCAGTGTTGGTCCGAGCTCGCCTTCGCCGAACGTGCCGGTGAGCGCGGTGAACGGCGACGGCAGGCCGTGCCACAGGTAACCGACGTTCGGATCGGCGCCGTGCTCGAGCAGGGTCCGCGCGGAGTCGACCACCTGCGATTCGCTCACGGCGCTGTCGTGGCGTGCGTAGGCGAGGTACATCAGCGGCTCCCACCCGAACGGCCCGCCCTCCTTCCGAGCGAGAGAGCGCTCGGCACGCAGCCTCCGGCGAAGGGCAGCAGGATCCGCGCACGCTGCCGCGATGTGCACATTGGCGTGAGCGAGTGACGGGTCGGCCCCGAGCAGCGCGCGAGCGCGCTCCCACCGCGCCGGGCCGTCGTCGTCGGTGTACGTGAGGCACGCGAACCGAAGCGCCTCGTCGGCAGGGGACTCCCCGGTAGGAGCGTCCTCGGGCCGCCACGTGTACCGGGCGACGACCTCGAGGTGGTGGACGAGGCGCGGCCAGCTGGCGAAGCCGTAGCGACGCGCGATCTCACGATGCGCCGCGCTGAGGGGGAACGCCGGGTCGTCGGCACGCTTGTTGCGTTGCAGCTCGCGAGCCTGCTTGCGCAGCTGCTCGAGGCTCGGGTCGTTCGGCAGGGGCTCGGGGAACGAAACGGTCGACATGCGACCTCCTCTCTAATCGTCGCCGGCCTCCGTGCTGCACGCACCCGGCGGCGCACTGCGCCGCCACGACATCTCCCGCAGCCCGCTCCCTCCCGGGCACTTGTCGCGCCCCGCGCGCCATGCGCGCTCCACGCGACAAGTCGCTGCCCATCCGGGTCTCGGCAATACTTGTAGTGACCAACCACCGCAACGATTGGCGCCGCCCAGCCGGCGCAGTGACCGGGGGAGTTGCCGCGATGCCCATGATGACCGGGGACCAATACCGCGCGTCGCTCGTCGATGGCCGGCGCTGCTTCATCGACGGCGAGCGCATCGACGACCCTGCGCAACATCCGCTGCTCGCGAGCGCGGTCGACTCCGTCGCCGCGACCTACGACCGGTTCTACGACCCCGATCCGCACGCGTTCCATCCGATGTACCTCGTGCCCAGAACGAGCGAGGACATGGACAGACGGATGCAAGCGCTCGGCCACAGCGACATCACCGCGGGCACCACCGCCGCGTGCATGGCCCTCGTCGAGGTCGCGCCCGCGCTCGGCAAGCTGCGACCGGAGTACCGCGACCGCATCTACGAGTTCGTCGAGACGTGCAAGGCGGCCGACGTGCGGTGCTCCGAGGCGATCACCGACGCGAAGGGCCATCGCCGCCGCCGTCCCTCGCAACAGGACGACCCTGACTTCTACGTGCGCGTGGTCGACCGTCAGCGCGACGGCATCGTCATCTCCGGTTCGAAGATGCACATCACCGGCGCACCGATCGTCCACGAACAGGTCGTGCTGCCGACGAAGAGCATGAAGCCCGGCGAGGAGGACTACGCGGTCGCGTGCTCGGTGCCGACGAACGCCGAAGGGCTCGTCATCGTGAACACCACGAACGCTCCTCGCGGTGACGACACACGCCACTTCCCGATCAGCCATCGCACGAACATGCCCGAGGGCCTACTCATCTTCGACAACGTGTTCGTGCCGAACGAGCGTGTGTTCCTCGACGGCGAGACGTCACACGCGGCGTCGCTCGCCCACGCGTTGGGGCTGTGGGAGCGCACCAACGCGGTCGCGTACAGCGGCAGCAGCGCCGACCGGTTGGTCGGGCTCGCGGCATTGCTCGCCGAGATGAACGGCGCGGGCGAGCGCGCCGACATCCGCGACCTGCTGTCGGAGATGGCGATCTTCGCCACGATGTGCCGCGCCGGATGGGAAGCCGCGATGAAGAACGCGACGATCAACGAAGACGGAACGCTGTCACCCGCCTCGATCTACATCAGCGCGTCGAAGTACTACAACGCCGAGCTGCACGGGAAGATGATCGACATCATCCACGACATCGCAGGCGCACTCCTCGTGACCGCACCGACCGTGGCCGACTACGAGAGCGACGAGATCGGATCCGATGTCCGCGAGCAGCTCGGCGGACAGGGGGGCTACTCGGCCGAAGAGCGCCTGAAGCTGCTCCACTACGTGCGCGACCTCACGGCCGACACGTACGGCGGCTGGATCGCGGTCACCGAGTCGCTCGCCGGCGGAGGGCAGTACGCGCAGCGCCTCGTCACCTTGCGGCACTACGACCTCAACGAGGCGAAGCGACTGGCCAAGCGAGCGGTGGGCATCGGCGGCGAGGTCGCCGAGGCACCCCAGTCCGCCGGTGTCACGCTCTAACGAAGACGGACTGGGAGGCGGCGAGATGATCTCGGGCAACGACTACCGCGCTTCACTCGACGACGGCAGGGCGATCTGGCTCGACGGCAAGCGAGTGAGCGATGTGAGCGTGCATCCGCTGCTGCGAAAGTCCGTCGACTGGATCGCGAGCAGCTACGACGAGCAGGTCGGCGCGGAGCATCCGATGTACCGCGTCCCCCGGTCGCGAGACGAGCTCCGCGAGCAGATGCACGTGCTGGTGTCGAGCGATCGCACCGCGGCGACGACGGCTGGGTGCATGGCGCTCGCCACGGCCGCAGATCAGCTCTCTGCGGCCAGCAGCGCCTACGGCCCGCGGCTCGAGCGGTTCGCGGCCGAGTGTCGTGATCGTGACCGCCGCGTCGCGGCCGCGATCGACGACACCGCGCGCCCGGTGCAGATCGTCGAGGGCCGCGCCGACGGCATCGTGATTGCCGGAGGCAAGCAGCACGTCGTGGGGGCGCCGGTCGTGCACGAGCTGCTGCTCGTGCCGTCGGGCCGCGGCGGCGACGATGCCGCGGTCGCGTGCGCCGTGCCCGTGAACAGCCCGGGAGTGCGGCTCATCGCGTCGACGACCGCACCTCGGGCGCAAGACGACCGGCACTACCCCGTGAGCCGGGGACACTCGATCTCCGAGGCGATCGTGGTCTTCGACGACGTGTTCGTGCCGTCGGAGCGAGTGTTCCTCGCCGGCGAGGCCGCCCAGGCCGGGGCGCTCGCGGAGACTCTGAGCGTCTGGGAGCGTGCACGCGCGGTCGCGGACCAGGCCGATCGCGCCGAGCTGATCATGGGCCTCGCGCAGACGATCTCTGAGATGAACGGCATCCTCGAGGTCACACACGTCCGCGACAAGCTCGCCGCCATCGCGGTGTGGGCAAAGATGTGCCGGGCCGGTTGGGAAGCTGCGCTCGCGAACGCGCAGGTCACACGGGGCGGCATGGTCGCGCCGGACGACTCCTATCTCTATGCGACGAAGTCGTACGGCGGCCAGCTGTACAGCGAGATGACGCACCGCCTGCACGACGTGGCCGGAGGCCTCGTGATCACCTGCCCGACGATCGCCGACCTCGACAACCCCGAGATCGGTGACTACCTGCGGAAGTACCTGCGGACGATGGAAGGCGTGAGCGGCGAGGATCGCATGCGCATCTTCCACATCATCCGAGATCTGACCGCCGACACCTACGGCGGCTGGGACAAGGTGACGAACCAGGTGGTCGGCGGGGGCATGCACTTCCAGCAGATGGCCACGCTCGACACGTTCGACATGGCGCCGGCCAAGGAACGGGCGCGGGCTGCGGCTGGCATCATCTCGTAGCGATGCAACAGCGCCCGACCGCAGCCGAGCTGCTCGCCGACATCTCTGCGTTGCTCACGCAGGTGATCGACGTCGTCCCCGATCCCCAGAAGCACCAGGTCCGAGTCGCCGCGAACCTCGCCGGCATCGTCGAGCGGGAGGTGACGCTCGGCCCCGGCAACGACGACAACGAACGCAACCGGCTCGCGGCACTGCTCGACGAGGGCGCCGACACGGACCTCTCCGCTCTGCGGGCGCAGCTGCTGGCCCGCCTCGCGAACCCGTCGCCGCTCGACCCGGACGAGTCGCTCGCGATCTACGACGTGCTGCTCGACACGGTCCGCGCCGACCTCGCGATCTCCAAGCCGGGCTACGCCGACTGGACGAGGGAAGAGACGTGACCCTTCCGAGCATGAGCGTCCCTCCAATGAGCGTCACGGAAGGGCTGGCCGCGTGGTTCGCCGACGAACGAGGCGAGAAGGTCACGATCGAGAACGTGTCGCAGAGCTCGGCGGGCGCGCGCCGCCGCAACCTGCTGTTCGATGCGGTTGGTGAGAGCGGCGTCGAGCGGCTCGTCGCGACGGTGATGCCGACCGCCGAGATCGAGCTGTCCGATGTCGGCACCGAGGCCGCCGTCCGCGAGCTCGCCGCCGACGCAGGCGTGTCGACACCGCGCATCCGTGGCGTCTGCTCCGACACGAAGTACCTGGGCGGACCGTTCTTCCTCAGCGAGCGACTCGACGGTGAGACGATCCCGCGGCGCGTCCTCCGGCTCGTCGCCAAGGAAGGCAACGGCGAGACGGTCGTGCGCCAGCTGGGCACCGCGCTCGCACGACTGCACAGCGTCGACGCGGCCAAGGCCCCCGAGAAGCTGCTGCGGCCACCCGACGGCGACCCGGTGGGTTCGATGCTCACCCGCATGCGCGAGATGGTGAACGAGCTGCTTCAGCCCGAGCCCACGTTCTCCTACGGCTTGCGATGGCTCGATGACCACCGTCCCGACGAGCCCGCGCGCAGCACGATCGTCCACGGCGACGCGCGCAACGGCAACCTCATCATCAGCGAGCAGGGACTCGTGGGCATCCTCGACTGGGAGGGCGCGCACATCGGCGACCCGTTCGACGACCTCGCGTGGCCGTGCACGCGGATGTGGCGCTTCGGCGAGGACGAGCTCACCGTCGGCGGGCTTGCGCGGGTGGGCGTGCTCCGCGACGGCTACGAGGTGGGCGGCGGCGTGTGGGACGAAGACCGGTTCCGTTGGTGGCGCGCGCTCGGCACGTTGCGCTGGGGCCTCGGCCTCGCGGGGCAATCGGCCCAGCACCTCGACGGCCGCTTCCGCAGCATCGTCATGGCGGGCAGCGGTCGCCGCGTGAGCGAGCTCGCGTACGACCTCCTGCTCCTCGTTCGTCCGTAGGGGGGACCAGATGATCAAGCTCGTGTACTGCCTGCGGCGCAAGCCGGGGATGACGTGGGACGAGTTCTCGACGTACTGGCGCGAGGTACACGCACCACTCGTGGCGGCACGCGCAGAGGCGCTCGGGATCCGCCGCTACGTGCAAGTGCGCACCGCCGACGACCCCTCGGTCCACGCGGCGATGCAGGCGCGCAACGGCGGCTCACCCGAGCCGTTCGACGGCGTCGCCGAGCTGTGGTTCGACGACGATGCGCTCACCCGTGCACCGACGCCCGAGTCGGCGAAGGCCGGGCAGGAGCTGCTCGAGGACGAGCAGAACTTCATCGATCTGGCCAGCTCCCCGATCTGGTTCGCCGAGGAGTGGCAGGTCGTCTGACGGAGAGCGCCAGGGCTACTGGCGGGCCATCGCCACCTTCATGCGCTCCTCTGCCGTGATGAAGTGATCGTTGTCGTCATCGGCGATGTCGAGCTGCACCCAGCTCACCGTGCCGGTGAAGTGGCTCGTCGCCGAGGTGTACTCGTCGCTCACCGGGGAACCCGTGTCGCTGCCGAGGTCGAGGGTCTCGTCGGCCGAGAAGATCATCGGCACCGTGCCCTCGACCCGCCCCTCGCCGACCTTCGATCCGTCGACGAAGATCCCGACGGTGCCGCCCTTCGCGAGGCCACCGCCGTCGTAAGCGAACTCGACGCGGACCTGATGCGTGCCCGCAGGCACGATCGCGTCGGCGCCCACGTGGAACCGCCGCAGGCCGAACATGTTGTAGCAGTACCTCGGCTTTCCATCGACGAGGTAGAGCGACCACCCTCCGAACTCGCCGCCCTGGGCCACGATCACCCCGCTCGCGTGCTCGGCGACGACGATCTCCGAGGTGATCGTGTGCGACTTGTTCTTCAGGTTCAGCACCGAGTTCTCGCTGAGTCGCCGCATCCCGTTGAACAGGAGCTGCTGCGTCCCTTTGATCAGCGTGGGCCTTCCCGCGAGATCGGAGTTGAACCGCTCGACGCGACGATCGTCGAGGGGCAGAACGTTGTACTTGCTGACCTCGATGAGCCAGAGCTGCTGAAGCGCTGCGAGCTTCTCCGGCATCTCCGCTGACAGGTCGTGCGCCTGTGTCCAGTCGGTGTCCGAGTACAGCTCCCACTTGTCCTCCAGCAACGGTGGCATCGGGGCACTGATGTCCCACGGGACGCTGTGGCGCGTCACCGCGGTCCACCCGTTGTGGTAGATGCCACGGTTGCAGAACATCTCGAAGTACTGCGTCTCGTGCCGGCCGGCCGCGGCCGCGTCCGCGAACGCATACCGCATGCTCACGCCTTCGTACGGAAGCTGCTGCACACCGTGCACGAAGGTCGGCTCGGGAAGTCCCGCTGCGTCGAGCACCGTCGGGGCGATGTCGATCACATGATGGAACTGGTCGCGGATCTCGCCCTTTGCCGTGATGCCCGCCGGCCAGTGCACGATGGTGCCGTTGCGGGTGCCGCCCCAGTGGGATGCGACCTGCTTCGTCCACTGATACGGCGCGCACATCGCGTGCGCCCAGCCCACCGCGTAGTGGTTGTAGGCCTTCGGCGTGCCGAAGTCGTCGATGTGCGACGCCATGAACTCGGGGGTCTCGAGCCCCGCGCCTCCGTTCAGCATGATCAGCTCGTTGAAGCAGCCGTTGAGGGTGCCTTCGGCGCTCGCGCCGTTGTCGCCGATGATGTAGTAGACGATCGTGTTGTCCAGGATGCCGAGATCGTCGACGGCGTCGAGAAGGCGGCCGACGTGGTGGTCGGTGTGCTCGAGGAAGCCGGCGTAGATCTCCATCTGTCGGGCGAGCACGGGCTTGAGCTGGTCAGGCATGTCGTCCCAGGCCGGGATCTCTTCGTGGCGCGGCAGTGAGCTCGGCATCGGCCGGGATCACCCCGAGTGCCTTCTGACGAGCGAAGGTCTCCTCGCGCAGCCAGTCCCACCCTCGGTCGAACTTGCCCTTGTACTTCGCTGACCACTCCGCGGGCACGTGGTGGGGAGCATGCGTTGCTCCCGGAGCGAAGTAGGCGAAGAACGGGCGATCCGGCATCAGCGCCTTCTGCTGGCGCACCCAGGTGATCGCCTTGTCGGCGATGTCCTCGGTGAGGTGATACCCCTCTTCAGGAGACTTCGGTGTCTCGATCGGCACGGTGCCGTCGTACAGCGCGGGGTAGTACTGGTTCGTCTCGCCGCCGATGAAGCCGTAGAAGTACTCGAAGCCACCGCCCGGATGCGGCCAGTGGTCGAACGGTCCCATCGGGCTCGTCTCCCACACCGGCACCTCATGGCACTTGCCGAACTGCGCGGTCGAGTAGCCGTTCAACCTCAACGTCTCGGCGAGCGGCGCACACGTGTTGGGGCGCAACGAGTTGTAGCCCGGCGCAGAGGTGGCGATCTCGGTGATGCCCCCCATGCCCACGGTGTGGTGGTTGCGGCCGGACAGGAGCGCTGCCCGCGTCGGCGAGCACAGCGCGGTGGTGTGGAAGCGCGAGAACTTCAGGCCGTTCGCGGCCAGCCGCTCTGCGTTCGGCGTTTGGCACGGGCCGCCGAACGCGCTCGATGCACCGAAGCCGATGTCGTCGAGGAGCACGATGAGCACGTTCGGCGCGCCGGCGGGCGGCAGCAGCGTCTCGATGGGCGGAAACGAGGTTTCCGGGTCCTTCTGCGTCGAAGGTGGTCAAGATCCCCGACGGCCTGCGGTCAGGGATGGGGAGCGCGGAGCGGGGGAGGTCGGCCATCCGCGGACCCTAATGGGGGTCGACCGCCTCGCTTGTTTCGGTGGGTGAGGATGGGTCCGAGCCGCCGGCCGGTGAGCACTGTCGTCGCCTGGAGCTTCGATTCCTAGGGTTAGATCGTGTCCCGGCTGGTTGGTGAGGGCTGCGTAAGCGCTGATGGGGTGTCGTGCTCGGAGCACTGATCCATTAGGTCGCCGCTTGTGGCTCTTCGGCTCGCAAACCACCACGGTGAGGGGAGGCGACCAGGATGCTGTTCGTCGGTGACGACTGGGCAGAAGATCATCACGACGTTCATCTGATGGACGAGAGCGGCCAGCAGCTCGCGCGACGACGATTGCCGGAGGGACTTGCGGGGATTCGCGCGTTCCATGAGCTCGTCGCCGATCACGCTGATGAACCCGGAGAGGTGGTGATCGGCATCGAGACCGATCGCGGCCTGTGGGTCCAGGCGCTGATCGCGGCCGGCTATCAGATGTACGCGATCAACCCGCTCGCGGTCGCGCGTTACCGCGACCGTCACAATGTTGCTGGCGCGAAGTCCGACGCTGGTGACGCCAAGGTGCTCGCCGATCTGGTTCGCACCGACCGCCACAATCATCGGCGGATCGCCGGTGACAGCCACGACGCGGGCGCGATCAAGGTCCTCGCGCGTGGGCATCAGAACCTGATCTGGTCCCGGAACCGTCAGACCAACGCGCTGCGCAACGCGCTGCGGGAGTACTACCCGGCCGCGCTGGTCGCGTTCGCGGACCTGGCCAGCAACGACTGCCTCGCGGTGTTGGCCAAAGCGCCCACCCCGGCGGCGGGCGCACGCCTGTCGATCGGACAGATCAGCGCCGCGCTCAACGCGGTGGCCGCCAGCGCAACCTCGACCGCCGCGCCCATGAGATCCACGCCGCGCTTGGAAGCGGGCAGCTCACTGCACCCGAGCCCATCGCTGACGCGTTCGCCGCGACCACCGGCGCGGCGGTCGGGATCATCGCCGAACTCAACCGCCAGATCGCGAAGCTCGAGCAGTCACTCACCGACCGTTTTGAACAGCACCCGGACGCCGACATCTACCGCTCCCTGCCAGGACTCGGTGTCATCCTCGGCGCCCGGGCGCTCGGCGAGTTCGGGGACGACCCGAACCGCTATGCCGACCCGAAGTCTCGCAAGAACTACGCCGGCACGTCACCCTCACCGTCGCGTCCGGAAAGAAACGAGCGGTGCTCGCCCGCCACGTCCGCAACCGCCGCCTCTACGACGCGATCGACCAGTGGGCGTTCTGCGCGATCTCGACCAGTCCCGGCTGCCGCGCGTTCTACGACCACCGCCGCAGCTGCGGCGACCTTCACCACCAAGCGCTCCGCGCGCTCGGCAACCGGCTCGTCGGCATCCTCCACGGCTGTCTGCACCACCGAGCGCTCTACGACGAGAACACCGCGTGGGCGCACCGCAACAACAACACCACCCACATCGCCGCTTGACGAGTTACGAGCCTGGGGTGTCTAACCCTCGGCCGGGAAAACCTCCTCGAGGCCGCCTTCGTCGAGCGACTCGCGCTGGATGTAGCCGGTGCCGAGCCGCGTCATGAAGCCCCAGCTGACACCTTCGGGATCCTTCGCCATGAAGTTGCGCACGTCATAGTCCTGATCCTTCGGAGGATCGCACTCGACACCCGCGGTCCGCACTCGCTCGTACATGGCGTCGACATCGTCGACCCACACGCCGATCCACGTGTCGGGTCGGCCGCCCTTCGTCTCCCAGAAGCCGGGCCCGTGACCGGAGAAACCTCGAGCAGCCGGCCGCCTACGCCGGGCTCGAACCGCAACGTCGATCCCCTCGGCGCTCTTGTGAGCACGGCTGCACCCTTTCGATACCACTGCTCGATCTCGGTCGTGAACACGTCGAACGCGGTGAGCGGATCGACGGCGACTCGCACCGTCACTCGCACCGCAGCCAGATCACTCACTGATCAGTTGATGATTAATGATACCGTGAACATTGTCAACTGCGAGAGACTGCCGCATGCTCACGAGCGAGAGCCGCATCCTCGTCACCCACGCAGGGAGCCTGCCTCGCCCCAAGGCGCTCGCAGACCTCCACGGCCGGAGGAGCCGCGGCGAGGTCGTGGACGACGATGACCTGTCGACCGCGATCGCGGAGGCGACCGCCGCGTCGATCGCCGCGCAACGGGAGGTCGGCATCGACATCGGCAACGACGGTGAGCAGGCACGGGAGAGCTTTGTCACCTACGTGCAGCATCGCATGACCGGGTTCGGTGACAGCAGCCACCGGCCGCTCATGCGTGACCTCGCAGAGCATCCGGACTACCTCGAGCTCGCGGCGCCTCGGTACGCGCGGATGAAGGTGAACCTCATGGCCGCACCGGCCGCGATCGGTCCTGTCGCCTATCGCGACACCGGCGAAGTCGCCGCCGAGTGCGCGCTCGTGCGCGACGCCGGCTTCGCCGAGACGTTCATGACGGCCGCGTCTCCGGGAATCGTGGCGTCGGCGATGGAGAACCGCTTCTATCCCTCCCGCGAGGAGTACGTGCGCGCCGTCGCCGCTGCGTTGACAACGGAGTACCGGTTCATCGTGGACCAGGGCCTGCTGCTCCAGATCGACGCGCCGGACCTGGCGATGGAACGACACACGTTGTTCGCAGACTCGCCGCTGTCCGAGTTCCTCGACTGGGTCGCCCTCGTGATCGACGCGACGAACGACGCTCTGGCCGGCATCGATCCGTCACGCGTTCGCCTCCACGTGTGCTGGGGCAACTACGAGGGGCCGCACACGCGCGACGTCGCCCTCGACGAGATCCTCGCTCTCCTCTACGAGGCCCGTGTCGGCGCGCTCGTCCTCTCGATGGCCAACGCGCGCCATGCTCACGAGCACGCGTGCTTCACCCGACGACCACTGCCGCCGCACATGGCGCTCGTCGCGGGCGTCATCGACACCACGAGCAACTACGTCGAGCACGAGCAGGTCGTCGCGGAGCGCATCGAGCGCATCGCGTTGGCCGTGGGTGACCCTCACCGCGTGCTCGCCGCGACGGACTGCGGGTTCGACACCTCCGCGGGGATCGGCGACGTCGCGCCCTCGGTCGTGTGGGAGAAGCTGCGAGCCCTGCGCGCCGGAGCCGATCGCGCGAGCGAGCGCTTGCTCTGACCGTCAGACGGTGACGCCGTACCACGGCTCCTTCGCGAGGTCGGCTTCGAAGATCTCTCGGTCCTCCGCATCGGCGATCGGGATCGCTCGAACAACGTCGAGCTCGCGTCTGGCGCCCTCGGCGTCGCCCGCGCACGCGAGCGCGCGTGCGAGTGCCTCGTGGACGAACGCGAGGTCGAAGTCGGCAAGGCCGAGGGATTCGGCCTCGGCGACCGCCCGCCTCGCATGGTGGAGCGCGGGCTCGGCCCGGCCGACGAACGCGTAGACGCGGCTGCACAGGTAGTCGCCCCGCACCTGGTTGACGGGCGTCCCCACCTTCCCCCAGTGGTACTTCGCGGCGTGGGCCATGTCGATCATCGTCTGGGTCTCCGCGTCGGTGCGATCCTCACGCTCGAGCAAGTCGTAGGTTCCGTTGTTGCACTCGACGCCGAGTGAGCGGTGCCACTGCTCGTCAGGTGGAGTCGCCGAGCCGAACGGCGACCCGCCGTCGTCAGCGATCTCGCCGAGCGCGTTGCCGGTCTCGAGCAACGTCTTCATCGAGTTGAGCACCACGTTCCAGCCGTCCGCGGTGGCAGCCCACGTCTTGGGAGCACCGAAGAGATCGGTGTGCACGCACGTGAGACGGCACACCGAACCCACCGGCGTGATCTCCCACGTCACCCGCGACGTCGGCTCGGCCGCGGTGTCGTCGTCGAACAACGCGCGAAACGACAGCACGAGCCGCTTCGGCGGATCGGCTTCGATGACCTCGCCGACGACGACAGCGCCACGTCCGTCGATCTCGTAGCTGTAGGGCGCTCCCACGTCCCACGTCGATGCGACGCGTGCATCGAAGAAGTAACGAGACGTCAGCTCGGGATCGATCAGCGCTTGCCAGATGCGGTCTTGGCTCGCCTTGATGTAGGTCTCGAAGACGTGTCGGGGCTGGGCCATGGCTCTGCTCCTTGGAGGTCGCGCTTGAGGTCGACCATCGCGGCCGCCCAAGGCTCGGCGAACTTCGAGATCCACCGGTCGTGGATCTCGCGGATCGGCACGGGGTTCAAGTAGTGGTGCTTCTCGCGACCGACCTTGCGCCACGTCACGAGATGCGCGGCTTCGAGCACGGCCAGGTGCTTCATCACGCCGAAGCGAGTCAGCTCGGGGATGACCGCGCACAGCTCGCGCAGCGTGAGGCCGTCTTGTTCCACGAGGCGATCGAGGAGTCGGCGTCGCGCGGGCTCGGCCAGCGCTCGGAAGACGTCGTCCACGCGTCCAGTAAAGGTGACTAACGAGTCACCTGTCAAGCCGTCACCGTCAGCCGCGCCTGAGCCGATCGGCCTAGGGAGAACCACCTGCCTCACCCTTTAGGCTTTCAACCCATGAGGCGGGACCGATTGGGAACGACATGAGCGCGGACATCGTCGTCATTGGCACTGGATACGTGGGCATCACCACCGCGGCGTGCCTCGCGCACCTCGGGCATCGAGTCGTGGGTGCCGACATCGACGCGCGGCGTGTGGAGCAGCTGAGCAACGGTGAGATCCCCATCGTCGAAGACGGCCTCGAAGAGCTGGTGAAGGAAGGGCTCGCGAGCGGCAACCTCCGATTCACGACCGATAGTGCGGGCGCGGCAGCGACGTGCGAGTTCGCGTATCTCTGCGTGCCCACGCCGCAGAGCCACGACGGGCACGCCGACTTGTCGCACATCGAAGCCGTAGCGACAGCTGATCGGGCCCGTGCTGCCACCTGAGTCGGTCGTCGTGAACAAGTCCACGGTGCCGGTCGGCTCGACGCGCGTCGTCGAGCGCGTCCTCGGGCGCAGCGACGTCTTCGTCGTGTCGAACCCCGAGTTCCTCCGCGAGGGTTCGGCGGTGCACGACTTCCTGCATCCCGACCGCATCGTCATCGGCAGCGACGACCAGTCGGCGGCGATTCGTGTCGCATCGCTGTACATCGGCATCGCGTCGCCCCCGATCGTGACCGACCCTGCGTCGGCCGAGACGATCAAGTACGCGAGCAACGCCTTCCTTGCCACCAAGGTGTCGTTCGTGAACGCGATCGCCGCGGTGTGCGAGGCGGTCGGCGCGGACGTGAACGATGTCGTGCTCGGCATGGGCTACGACCCTCGCATCGGGCATCAGTTCCTTCGCCCTGGTCCCGGCTGGGGCGGCTCATGCCTTCCGAAGGACACTCGCGCCCTCGTGAGCATCGCCGAGGACAGCGGCTACGACTTCGACCTCTTGAAGGGCGTCATCACCGTGAACGAGCAGCAGCTCGAGCGCGTGGTGACCAAGGTGTGCGACGCCGTGGGTGGCTCGGTCAGCGGACTCACCGTCGCCGCCTGGGGCCTCGCATTCAAGGCCCGTACCGACGATCTCCGCGACTCGCCCGCTCTCGACATCATTCGCCGGCTGAGCGCCCGCGGCGCCACCGTGCGGGCCTATGACCCCGCGGTGCACTCGCCGATCGAGGGCATCGAGGTGTGCCCAGACCCGTATGCAGCCTGCGAGAACGCGCATGTGCTCGTCGTGCTCACCGAGTGGGACGAGTTTCGCTGGCTCGACCTCGACAAGGTCGCGGCGGCGATGACCGGCCTAGAGATCGTCGACAGCCGCAACGTCCTCGACCGCGCGGCCGCCGCGAGGCGGGGGTTCAACTACCAGGGCATCGGCCGCTGATGACCACGGCCGGCGAGGGCGGCCGCCGCATCGTCATCACCGGTGGCGCCGGCTTCCTCGGCTCGCACCTGTGCGAGCGCCTGCTCGAGCGCGGCGAGACCGTGATCGCCGTCGACAACCTCGTGTCCGGAGCGATCTCGAACATCGAGCACCTGTTCGGACGGGCCGGCTTCACATACGTGCACCACGACGTGTCGACCTACATCTGGGTGCCGGGCCCCGTGGACGGCGTCTTTCACTTGGCGAGTCCCGCGTCGCCGGTCGACTTCTCGAAGATCCCGATCCAGATCTTGAAGGTCGGCAGCCTCGGCACACACAACGCGCTCGGCCTCGCTCGCGCGAAGGGGGCGAAGTTCCAGCTGAACTCGACGAGCGAGGTGTACGGCGACCCCCTCGTGCACCCCCAGCCCGAGACCTATTGGGGCAACGTGAACCCGATCGGCCCCCGGGGCGTGTACGACGAGGCGAAGCGCTTCGCCGAGGCGATCACGATGGCGTACAACCGTGCCCACGGTGTCGACGTCCGCATCGTGCGCACCTTCAACACGTACGGCCCGCGGATGCGACCCGACGACGGGCGGTTGGTCACGAACCTCGTCGTGCAGGCCCTGCGCGGTGAGCCGCTGACCGTGTACGGAGACGGCAGCCAGACCCGCAGCTTCTGCTACGTCGACGACCAGATCGACGGTCAGCTCGCTCTCTTCGACTCGGGCTTCGTGGGCCCGGTCAACATCGGCAACCCCGACGAGTACACCGTCGCCCAGCTCGCCGATCTCGTGCTCGAGATCACGGGGTCGGCGTCGAAGGTCGAGCGTCGTCCTCTTCCCGAGGACGACCCAAAGCAGCGGCAGCCCGACATCACGCTGGCGCGCCGCGAGCTCGGATGGGAGCCGAAGGTCGACGTCCGCGAAGGCCTCGCTCGTACGATCGACTGGTTCCGCTGGTTCCTCGCTCGCTGACCGCGAGCTCGCCGCGCAGCTTGTCGTGAGCATCGACCTCGCTGCCGACGCGCTCATCGTCGCGACCCTCGCGGTCGCGGCGGGTGCGTTCGCGCAAGCCGTCGCCGGTCTCGGCTTCTCGCTCGTGTGCGCACCGGTGATGGTGTTGGTGCTCGGGCCGGCGGTCGGTGTGCGGCTCGTCAACATGTGCTCGGTCGGCGTGAGCTCCGTCGGCTTGGTCACACACCGAGCGCACGTCGACGTGCGCGCTGCGTTGAGCCTGCTGATCCCGGCGATCGTGATCACGCCGCTCGTCGTGAGCGTCGTGCACCGCACGAACACGAGCACGCTTTCGATCGCGGCCGGTTGCGTGACGCTGCTCAGCGTCGCCGCGCTGGCCTCGGGTCTCCGAGTCCGCCAGCTCCGTGGGCGGGGCGGCGCGATCGCGGCGGGTTTCGTCTCCGCGACCATGAACGTCATCGGCGGCCTATCGGGACCCGCGGTCGCGATGTACGGCGTGAACGCGGACTGGGATCCCGATCGCATGCGGGGGACGTTCCAGCTGTACTTCCTCGCGCTGAACCTCGTCGCCGTCGTCGCGCTCGGACCATTGCGAATAGGCGCTCCCCGCGCGCTGTTGTTCGCCGCCGCGATCGCGATCGGCTTCGGCGTCGGCCATGTGCTCGCTCGCCGGCTCTCGGCCTCGGTCGTGCGCCGGCTCGTGCTCGCATTCGCGGCCGCGGGCGGAGTGGCGGCGATCCTGCGCGGGATCTTCTGAGGTCAGCTCTTCCGAAGTCAGCCGGCCAGCAGGCTGGCGATCGCCCAGACCGCGGCGATCAGGCCGATCCCTGCCATCACGAGGCTCCGAGCGACCGGCGCACGCTCGAGCTCTCCCTCCTTCGTGGCGGGCGGGGGCTTGACGAGTGCGAGCACGTTCCCGACAAGGAGTGCTCCTCCCATTGCGAGCACCAGGTACGCCAGGAGCTGATCACCGAGGAACACGCGCGAGCTCCCTCCGAATCGACGGGGTACGCGCCGGCTGCGTGTCCCACAGTGATCCCGGCGACGACGATGAGCGCGCCTCCGACCAACGTCCGAGCCGAGGGTGACTCGCCGAGCGCCCACCATCCGAACATCACCGCCGACACCGGCTCGAGATAGGTGAGGACGCCCGCGGTTGCGATCGGAAGTCGAGCCAAGCAGGCGAGGTACACGGCGGCGGCGAGTCCGGACGCGACAACTCCCAGCACCACGAGCCACGCCCACGACCAGCTCGGATCACCCCACGGCGTGCCGACCGCGGTGGGGAGCACGACGATGCCCGCGGCGACCATCTGCACGAACGCCAGCCTGAGGCCGCCGTAGGTCGAAGCCAACCGCTTCGATGCGAGCGTGAGCCCGGCGAGCGACACCCCTGCGAGAAGTGACAGGGCGATCCCACGACCCATCGACGCACCGCGCCAGGGCTCGACGAGGAAGACCGTGCCCACCATCGCGAGCGCCAGCGCGGCGAACGTGCGGGGCGGCACCACTTCCCCGAGCAGCGGGCGCGCGAGCAGCGCCACGAGCACCGGCGCGAGATACGTGATGAGCAAGACCGTCCCGATGGGCGTCTGCTTCTGCGCGGCGGTCAGCGCCAGCCAGTGCACGGCCAAGAGCACTCCGCTGCCGATCGCGAGCCAGGGCGCGACCGGAAGGAGCGGCGCAGTGTCTCCGGAACGGCGGCGGATGAGCAGGAGGACGCCAAGGGTCGCAGCCGCGAGCCACACCCGACCGGCGACCACGACGACCGTCGGCAGGCCACACCAGCGGACCATCACGCCGACGGTGCCCCAGGCGATCGCCACCCCCGCGAGCACGAGAGCGGGCCGTCGGAGCACGATCCCGCAGGCTACCGAGCCGGATTTCTTGGTGATTCTCAGCCTTCGCGCACGAGAAGCACCAAAAGAACCGGTAATGGTCGAAAGCGCTCAAGAAGGGGAACGTCGCGGCCGATAAGGACTGAGCCGGCGGAATCGCCCCCGCCGGTCATCCGGGGTTCGGGCGGGGGTCACACTCCCTCCAAACGCATCGCCACCAGTGCCCAACAGCACTGGCGCCTCGTGGCCTTCGTCCGCCCCCCCGGTTGCCCCCCAGCCCCAGCCCTGCCCCGCCCAGCCCCGGGATCAGCTGCTGATCGGCGCCGGCAGCGCCAGGTCGGCGTCAGTCACATCCCCCGTGACGTTCACCGCCGTGGTGACGTCGGTGGCCTCGGGCCGCACGACCTCCGTCTTCACGATCGCCCCTGTCTTCGGGTCGAAGCAGAAACGCGCATGGTCGCCGTAGGGCGGCGCGAGGTACTCGATCTGCCGGTCGAGCCGAAAGCAGCTCGCGCCGTCACGGGTGACCGCGTAGATCGGCACTGGCCCCGCGACGTATGCCTGGAGTCGCTTCAGCTCGGTCGCGACCTCTTCGTCGTAGCTGACCGCGGCGCCGTTGCGGCACTGCACCTTGTCGGTCGGGCCAGCCGCGCACCCGACCTCCTTGCCGTCGATCAGCCCGGTGACCGAACCGAACTGCCGAACGAGCCGATCCGGGGGGCGCTGCACCATCTCGAGTGGGCTCGAGAGCTTGCCCTTGCCGCTCGCCGGGGTGCGCTCGAACGTCGCATCGACCTTCCATGTGCCTGCTCGGCTGGCAGCCCACGCGGACAAGAACGCCGCCGCGTCGGTGCGCCGCGCGGACGAGTTCGGAGCCGGGGTGCTGTCGCGGAGGAGAAGCGTCACCGCAGCGACGACGACCACGCCGACGGCTGCCCACGCGATCAGCCGTGCGGGCAGGCCCGGCGGTTCTGACACGGGATGCGACGGTACCGCGAGCGGGGCATCGAATAGGCGCGCGCGAGACTGCGGCGTGATCGAAGTGGTAGCCCTCGACGGGGACGACACTCTCTGGCACAACGAGATGCAGTTCTCGATGACTCAGGCGCGCTTCTGCGAGCTCGTCTCGCCCCATGCGCCCGACGCCGATCTCGGCGAGCGGCTCCTCGCGACCGAGCGCGTGAACCTCGCCACGTATGGATACGGCGTGAAGTCGTTCACCCTCTCGATGCTCGAGACAGCGATCGAGGTGTCGCAGGGCGGCGTGCCCTTGTCGGTCATCGAGGCGATCCTCGACGCGGGCAAGGCGATGCTGTCGCACCCGGTCGAGCTGCTCGACGGCGTGGTCGAAGCAGTCGACGAGCTCGGCGATCGCTACGCGCTGATGGTCATCACGAAGGGCGATCTGTTCCACCAGGAGAGCAAGCTCGCTCGGTCCGGCCTCGCCGAGCGGTTCCAACGCGTCGAGATCGTGTCCGAGAAGGACGAGGCGACCTACCGGCGCATCATCGAACGAGTCGGCGTGAGGCCCGATCAGTTCGTGATGGCCGGCAACTCGTTGCGCTCTGACGTGCTCCCCGTCGCCGCGCTCGGAGGCCACGCGGTCCACGTGCCGTTCCACACGACGTGGGCGCTCGAGGACGTGCCACCCGAAGAAGCCGCCGAGTACCGCTTCGACACGATCGGCTCGCTGTTCGAGCTACCCGCGCTGGTCGGCCGCCTCGACGGCTGAGTCGCCGCCCTCACACACCTCGGGCCATGTTCGCGAAGCGCGTGTACTGACTGAGGTACGCGAGCTTCGCCTTTCCGGTCGGGCCGCTGCGGTGCTTCGCAACGAGGATCTCCGCGGTGCCGATGTCAGGCGAGTCCTGGTTGTACATCTCGTCGCGATACAGGAACATCACGACGTCGGCATCTTGTTCGATCGATCCGCTTTCACGAAGGTCGGCGAGCATCGGGCGCTTGTCGGCCCGCATCTCGAGCCCACGAGAGAGCTGTGACAACGCAACCACAGGAGTCTCGAGCTCGCGGGCAAGGATCTTCAGGCCACGGCTGATCTCTGACACCTCGACCTGACGGTTCTCGGCGGCGCCTCGGCCGCTCATCAGCTGGAGGTAGTCGACGACGACCAACCCGAGATCACCGACGCGGCTCTTCAACCGGCGGGCCTTCGCCCGGATCTCCATGACCGTGACACTGGGATTTTCGTCGATCCACAGCGGAGCGTTCGCGAGGCGCCCGATCGCGTGGCCGATCTTGGACCAGTCGGATTCGACGAGCCGTCCGGTGCGGAGCTTCGTCGAGTCGACCCGAGCCTCGGCCGAGAGCAGGCGCTGCGTGAGCTCGAGGTGGCCCATCTCGAGCGAGAAGAAGAGCACCGGCCGTTGCGCTTCGAGCGCTGCGTGCGCCGCCATGCCGAGCGCGAACGCGGTGTTGTGCACGAAAACGTCGGCCGCGACGAAGTTGTGGGTGACCGGGACGGTCAGGTCGTAGACCTGATGCATCCCGACGAACTCGATCTCGAGGATCTCGTCCCACAACGCCGTCGACTGCAAGGCCCGCGCGTCGGGAGCACGCTCGAGCACCTGGCCCTCGGGGCGGCGACCGTGACTTGCTGACACGGCCTCGCTCCCGCCGACCACCCGCGGCCACTTCGCCCTCGCGCCGACTGCGAGGCCGCTGCCCGCTCCGCCTGCTCGCCGCGACAGCACCTCGAACGTGCGCTCCTGGCCGACTACTTCGAGCTGGTCACAAAACGCCCGGATGTCGGCCGCCTCAGTGATCTCGACTTCGAAGAGGTCGTGGGTGACACCTTCTTCGCACACGCGCTTCTCACGCACCGTCGACGCGATGCCGAAGCGAAGCAAGAGATGCTGCACGCCGTGCGCCATCGCCCTCGCCGGCGTGAAGTAGCGGATGCCACCGGCGCCACGAGCGGCGGCGCGAGCCGAGCCCGCGACCGCGAAGAGCCGGCCCAGGAACATCGACAGCTCACCGCGCGGCAGTCGGAACACTGCGTCGGGGATGCCACGGGGCATCGCCGCTCCGAGCAGACCGTGACGCGCCGCGACGGTCTCGATGCGGTCTCGGGCACCGCGCCGAGGCACGACTCGGTAGGCGACATGCCCACCGGGAAGCGGAACCGTGCTCACTCCCGCGCCATCGGCGTGCACGACGAGGTCGGCGACCACGGCCGGCGCGGAGCTCGCGAACACCGTGCCTCCCGCGACTCGGTGGCCATGTCCGACGAGGTGAGCGAGAAGGACGACCTCCGCCGCCGGAAGCCGGTCGTGACCGAAGAACGGCAGCGCGTGGGGCACCGCGACCTTCACGCCCACGCCGAGGTCGCCGAGCGGCAGCCACCCGCGCTCGGTCAGGAACGGATGCGTGATCGTCGTGCGCACTTCGCGACCTGATCGCGTGCGGACGCGGAACACCGGCTTGATGCCGTCGTCGACGAACGCCTCGGGAGCGACCGCCGCCAGTGACCCGTCCGCAGTCAGGGATGCGACCGCCACGTCGTGCCCACTCAACCCGAGCCGATGCACCTCGGCCGCGGTGCGCACGGCTCCCGTTCGCGGATCGAGGATCGGCGTGTCCCAGGCGACGCACTTGCCCATGCTCGGTCGAGCGCCGACCACGACGAGCGACGACGGCTGCAGTCCCGACAGCAGCTCGTCGAGATCGTTGTAGCCGGTGGCCAAGCCTGTGATCGACTCACCGCGGTCGTACAGCTGCTCGAGCCGGCTGAGGCTGCTCTCGAGCAGGTCGTGCACCGGTGCGATGGTGTCGGCGACGCGCCGCTGCGCGACGTCGTAGACCATCGCCTCCGCGCGGTCGACCGCCTTGGTGACGTCGTCCGGGAGGCTGTACCCGAGCTCCGCGATCTCGCCTGCCACGCCGATGAGTCGACGGAGCAGCGCGTGCTCCTCGACGATGTGCGCGTAGCCTCCGGCGTTGGAGATCGCAGGCGTGGTCGCTTGCAGATCGACGAGCACGCTCGACCCGCCGATCGCGTCGAGCAGGTTCGCGCGGCGGAGCTCCTCGGCGACCGTGACCGGGTCGATGGGCTCGCCGGAGCCGTACAGCGACGTAATCGCCTCGAAGATGTGCCCGTGCGCAGGCTTGTAGAAGTCGTCGCGCGAGACGACTTCGATCGCAGACGCGACCGCGCTCGCCGACAGCAGCATCGCGCCGAGCAGCGAGGCTTCGGCATCGAGGTTGTGAGGCGGAACCCGCCCAACCCCAGCGGGTCGCCGCGGGGTGTCGGAGGAGCCGTCGGACATTGGCTGTCACCCTCGCGAGACGGAGTTGTGGGGCGCTAGTGGAGAACCGACGTTTGTCGGTGGACGAATGGGGGCGCGCTTGGGGAAGACCCTGTGCATCGTGGGGCCCCAGGTGTGGACAGTGGGGGATGGTCGGGAGGCGCGTCGCCCCTGACCGGCCGTACTAGGTCGCGCTGACCTCGACGGTGATCGCGAACTCGACCTCGGGATGCAGACGCGCCGGCACTTCGTGCGTGCCCAGCGTCTTGATGGGTTCCGCCAGGTGCAGCTTGCGCCGATCGAGCTCGATGCCGGTCTGGGAGGCGACCGCGTCGACGACGTCAGCCGTCGTGACCGACCCGAAGAGCCGGCCCTCCGCTCCCGCCTTGGCGGTGATGGTGATCACCTTGGGCACGAGCACCCGGGCGACCTCCTCACCTGCGGACCGCTCCTTCGCGTCGTGGAGGTCGCGCGCCCGACGCATGACGGTCGCCTGCGCGGTCGCTCCGTCGGTGGCCTGGAACGCGAGTCCCCGTCGGAGCAGGTAATTGCGACCGAAGCCCGCCGACACGTCGACGATGTCGCCCTTCTTGCCGACGTTCGAGACGTCGCTGCGCAGCACGACGCGCATCACGCCTCCCCGTCGCCGTTGGTGTCGATGTCGACCTCGACGGCCTCGCCGACGTCGGCGCCCAGGTCGAGCACTTCGGCGCTCTCGACCGGCGCGGCAAGGGTCGCGTCGGTGCGAGGGCCGCGATCGCCACGATCGCCGCGATCGCCCGCGGTCACCGCGATCGCCACGGTCACCGCGGTCACCCGGTCACCGCGATCGCCACGGTCGGCGCGCGGACCCCGCTGCGTCGTCACGCGGCTCGTGTACGGCAGGAGGGCCATCTCGCGGGCGTTCTTGATCGCGCGAGCGACCTCACGCTGCTGCTGGCTGTCGTTGCCGCTCACGCGACGGGCGCGGATCTTGGCCCGATCGGACATGAAGCGACGGAGCAGGTTCACGTCCTTGTAGTCGACGTACTCGACACGCTCGGCGGCGAGGACGCTGATCTTCTTCTTGACGCGACGCCCGGCATCTTTCGGCTTCGAGCGGCGTTGCTGTTGCGCCTTCATCAGAACGGCTCCTCGTCTCCGTACGACTCAGCCGGCGGCGCGGACTGCCCGCCGCCGGCACTCCCTGCAGCGCGCGGGCGGTCGCCCATCTCGCTGCTGCGCTCGTTGCGCTCGATCTTCGCGGTGGCCCATCGCAAGCTCGGGCCGACCTCGTCGGCCACGATCTCGATCACACTGCGCTTCTCACCGTCTTGCGTCTCCCACGAGCGCTGCTCGAGGCGTCCGTTGACGATCACCCGCGAGCCCTTGCTCAACGACTCGCTGACGTTCTCCGCGAGCTGGGCCCAGGCGACGATGTTGAAGAAGCTCGTCTGCTCGACCCACTCGCCGTTCTGCTGGTAGCGGCGGTTGACCGCGAGGCCGAACGAGACCTGCGGACGCCCACTGTTCGTGAACCGCAGCTCGGGGTCACGGGTGATGTTGCCGATGACGGTGATGCTGTTGTCTGCCATGTCGATCGCTCCGGATCGTTCAGCCGGCGGTCGCCGGCGTGCCCGCCGCCAGCAGCCCGCGCTTGGCGGCCTCGCTGTCGGGCAGGCGGATGAGCTTGTGGCGGACGATCGGGTCCGCGAGCCGGTGCCAGCGCTCGAGGTCGTCGAGCCCGGTGCCCGGGGCGACGAATTCGAGCACGACGTAGGTGCCCTCGTGCTTGTGGTCGATCTCGTAGGCGAACCGCCTGCGGCCCCACAGGTCGACCTTCTTGACGTCGCCGGAGCGGAGGGCGATCTGCTCCTTGACCTGGTCGATCACTGCCTGCACGCCGGGGTCATCCACTTCGGCGTCGACGATGACCATCAATTCGTAGGCTCGCATCGCGAGCACACCTCCCTCCGGACCCGGCGGCGCCGGGGCCCCGCGACCGCGGAGCAGGGTTCAATTGGACCGGTGCATCCTAGTGGCCTGGAGCCGATGATCACCATGCGGCGAGTGTGCACCGGGGGTGTGACATTCCCGAGATGACCGATCCGTCGCCGCCCGACGTGACACCGACCCGCATGGTGCTCCGCGGCCTCGTGCACCGGTGTCCCCGCTGCGGGGGCCGCCACGTCTTCAGGTCGTTCTTCACGATGAAGGACCGGTGCCCGCGCTGCGGGCTGAAGCTCATCCGCCACGAGGGCTTCTCGTTGGGCAGCACCACGATCAACATGGTCGTGACGTTCGGGCTCTTCCTCCTGATCATCGTCGTGGGGACGATCGTGACCTATCCCCACATCAGGGTGGTGCCGGTGACGATCGCGGGCCTCGCCGTGGCGATCATCGTCCCGATCGCCTTCTATCCGAGTGCCCAGACGATCTGGTCTGGCATCGACCTCGCGATGCGCCCGCTCGACCCCGTCGAGCAGGCCGAGGCCGCCACCTTCCTCGAGGCCGACACCGACACGTAGGGTCAGCGGGCACGTAGGGTCAGCGGGCACGCAGGGCCAGCGGGCTGCCAGTTGGCTCGATCCTCTCCGGTCCCTTGCATCTGGCAGGGCAACGGCCCTCCTGGGGCGAAGCGGCCGCCAGTTGCCCTGGGAACGGCGCTTTGCTCAGAGGCGGTCGCGGACAGCCCAGAGCTCGGGGAAGAACCGACGGTCGACGGTGCTGCGCAGGTACGCGGCCCCGGTCGAGCCGCCGGTGCCCGGCCGCCCGCCGATCTGGCGCTCGACCATCGTCACGTGCCGCACCCGCCAGATCGCGAACGCCTGGTCGTGGTCGAGAAGGTCCTCCGACAGCTCGAAGAGCGGTCCGTAGCTGCCTCGGTCGAGCAGCACCTCGGTGAGATCGGGGTTGCCCCACCGATCGAGCAGCGAGAGGTACGCGTCCCAGAGCGACGGCTCTTCGAGCCGGCGTTGCAGGCGCACGCGCTCATCCTCAGTGGTGTGAACCCGCTCGAGGTAGCGGGGATCCTTCAGGCCACTGAGGAACTCGATCTCGCGGAACTGCACCGACTGGAAACCGCTGGCGGGCTCGAGCTCGGAGCGGAAGACCATGAAGTCTTGCGGCGTCATCGTCTCGAGGACGTCGACCTGCTCCACGAGCAGCCTCTCGATCACCCGGACGCGACGGAACACATGGCGCGCCATCGCGACGTCACCCTCGAGCATCGCGTCACGTGCGGCCTCGAGCTCGAAGAGCAACAGCTTGAACCACAGCTCGTAGACCTGGTGGACGGTGATGAACAGCAGCTCGTCGTGTGCGTCGGTGCGGCGATGCTGCGCCGACAGAAGCGTCTCGAGCTCGAGATAGGAGCCGTAGTCGAGGCGCCCGCCCTCCTCGCCGAAGGACTTGCCCTTCGCCCCGCTCACTCTGTGCCAGAGGGAGTCGTCACTCCCCAGTCAGTGGGAGTGCTCACTCCCAGCCGATCGACCACATGGCTTCGAGGTCGTGCTTGCTGTAGGCCTGGAACGCGATCAGCGTGCGCGTCGCGACGATGCCCTCGAGCGCGGAGATCCGCTGCGTCACGACCTCGGCGAGCTCGTCGTGGTGCTGGACACGCACGATCGCGACGAGATCCTCGTCACCCGCAACCGAGTAGACCTCGCCGATGCCCTTCAGGTCGGAGAGCTGTTGCGCCAGCGTCGCGATGCGCGACGGCTCCGCGTTGATCAGCACGAACGCTGTGACCACGGGCGGCAGCGTAGCGTCGGCGCCGTGACGGGCGGCCTTGCCACCGACGAGCGCGGGACCGCGCCCGACGCGGCGCTCGCGGCGATCGACATCGGCACGAACTCGATCCATCTCGTCGTTGCCCGGATCACGCCCAACGATCGCTTCGACGTCGTCGCCCGCGAGCGCGAGATGGTGCGACTCGGCTCGGGACCGGGCGACATGAAGGTGCTCACCCAGGATGCGATGGACCGCGGCATCGATGCCCTCGATCGCATGCGAAGGCTGGCTGAGGCGGAAGGCGCCTCCATCCGCGCGGTGGCCACGAGCGCGGTTCGCGAAGCCCAGAACCACGACGTGTTCGTGCATCGAGCCCACGACGAGGCGGGGATCGACGTCGAGGTCATCTCGGGCATCGAGGAGGCTCGCCTCATCCACCTCGGTGTGCTCCAAGCCGTGCCCGTGTTCGACAAGCGGATCATGCTCGTCGACATCGGCGGTGGCTCTACCGAGCTCCTCATCGGCGAGAGGGGGGAGGTGCTCGCCTCACGCAGCCTGAAGCTCGGCGCGATCCGTCTCACCGCGCGGTTCTTCGGCGGCGAGCGCGTGCATCCGGCGGCGGTCGGAGCGTGCCGTCAGTTCGTGAGGTCTGCGCTGGCGCCGTTCGTGCCGGAGGTGCACGAGCTCGGCTTCGACGTGCTCGTCGGCAGCTCCGGCACGATCATGGCGATCGCCGAGATGGTCGCGGCGCACCGGGACGAAGCGTCGCCGGTCACGTTCAACAACTTCGAGCTCACGCGCGACGAGCTCGACGAAGTCGTCGGGCGTCTCCTACTCGTCGACACGGTCGACAAGCGCAAGTCGTTCCCCGGCCTCGACCCTCGACGGGCCGACATCATCCTGGGTGGCGCGATCATCCTCGAGCGGGTCATGCACGTGTATGACGCCGAGCGGCTCGTCGTCTCGGAGAACGCGCTGCGAGAAGGCGTGCTGCTCGACACGGTGCAGCGTTCGCGCGGCGGCACGTTGCACCATCTGCGTGACCTCTCACGCGCCAGCGTGCTGCACCTCATGGAGCAGTGCGACGAGCGTCCCGATCACTCGCGTGAGGTCGCTCGCCTCGCTCTCGCGCTGTTCGACGCGACCGCGCCGGTGCACGGGCTCGACGAGGCGGCGCGTGAGTACCTCGAAGCCGCAGCGCTGCTCGCGAACGTCGGGCTCTTCATCTCGCACACGAAGCACCACCTGCACACCTACTACGTGATCCGCAACAGCGAGCACCTCACTGGCTTCACCGATCGCGAGATCGAGATCATCGCCCAGGTCGCGCGCTACCACCGCAAGAGCCCACCGAAGCCCGAGCACGAAGCCTTCTCTCGGCTGTGGCCTGATGACCAGACTCTCGTGCGCGCGCTCGCCGCGCTGCTGCGCGTCGCGATCGGCCTCGACCGGTCGTACGAGCGACGAGTCGCGACCGTGCGTTGCGGGGACGACGGGGAGCACCTGACGATCGAGCTCGTGCCCGCAGGCGAAGGCGACATCGCTCTCGAGCACTACGCCGCCGACGCTCGCAAGGCGCTCCTCGAAGAGGTGCTGGACAGGCTGATCACGATCGTCTGAAAATACCCCTTGACGAGGGTAATCTATCACTGATAGATAATCTATCAGTGATAGATAGCACTGATCCCCGGGCCCGCCGCAAAGAGGCCAAGCGCGAGCAGATCCTCGCTGCCGCGTGGACGCTGGCCCACCGCGACGGCCTCGCTGGCATCTCGCTTCGCGACCTCGCCGACATGGTCGAGTTGCGCCAGCCCTCCCTCTACGCGTACTTCGACTCGAAGCACGCCCTCTACGACGCGATGTTCGAACAGGGCAACCGCGCCCTGCTCGCCGCGACTGCGGACCTTCCGGTCGCAGACGACCCCCGAGAGGCCGTCAGAGACTTCGTTCGAGTGCTGTTGGAGTTCTCGAACGCCGACCTTGGCCGCTACCACCTCATGTTCCAACGACCGATCCCCGGGTTCACGCCGTCCGATGCGTCGTACAAGGTGGCCATCGAGTTCTACGAGCGGGGACGCGCCCGCCTCGCAGCGGCGGGCGTCACCGACCAGACCGACTTCGATCTCTTCACTGCCCTCATCGCGGGGCTTGCTGATCAGCAAGTCGCCAATGACCCGGGCGGCGACCGGTGGATCCGCCTCACCGACCGCGTGCTCACGATGTTCTTCGCTGATCTCGACTCGACCCGAAAGGCTGCCCGATGACCATGACCACGACTCGCGACGTCACGACGATCTCCCGGATCCAGCACGACGAGGCGATGCGCCTCGCCACCGCCGAGAACGTGAAGTTCGCCGCGCTTCTACGCGCCATTGCTCCCGACGACTGGTCGAAGCCCACCGACTGCTCGATCTGGGATGTGCGCGCCATCGCTGCCCACGTCGTCGGCTCCGCCGCGGGCCAGGTCTCCCCGCGTGAGTTCTTCCGCCAGAAGCGCAAGGGCAAGCCAGTCACGGCCGAGATCGGCGGTCACTTCTGGTGGGACGGGATGAACGAGGTCCAGGTCCGCGAGCGGGCATCGCTCTCGACCGACGAACTCATCGCCGAGTGGGAGGCGACGTATCCGAAGGCCGTGCGGGCGCGCACGAAGATGCCGCGCCTCATCGCCAACCGCAAGCTGCTCAACCTGCCGGTCGTCGGCAAGCAGCCACGTCGTCGTACCTCTTCGACCTCGGCTTCACCCGTGACGTCTGGATGCACCGCGTCGACATCTGACGCGGGCGATCGGCTACGGGCTCGACTTCGACAACGAGCACGACGGCCGTCTCATGGAGGACTACGTGGCCGAATGGGCCGCCGTCTACGACCTGCCCTTCACACTCCACCTCACCGGCCCCGCCGGCGGCAGCTTCCAGTACGGCGAGGGTGGCGACACCGTGACCATCGACGCCGTCGAGTTCCTTCGCACGCTCGCCGAGCGCGCGCACGGCGACGGCATCCTCAGCAACCCCCTCCCCCTCTGACCAACACTCCTCTGAAAGGACCTGTGATGGAGACCCGAGTCACCGAGATCGCCGACAGCACCTACCGCCTGTCCACCTTCGTGCCCGAGATCGGCCCCACCGGCTTCACGTTCAACCAGTTCCTGATCGACGACGAGCAGCCGTTGCTGTTCCACACCGGTCCGCGGGCGATGTTCCCGCTCGTGAGTGAGGCGATCGCGTCGATCGTCCCGATCGAGCGCCTGCGGTGGATCACCTTCGGCCACCTCGAGTCGGACGAGTGCGGGTCGATGAACCATCTGCTCGCCGTCGCTCCCGACTCCGAAGTCGCGCACGGCGTCATGGGGTGCATGGTGTCGCTCAACGACTTGTGCGACCGGCCGCCGAGGCCGCTCGCAGACGGTGAAGTGCTCGAGCTCGGCACCCATCGGCTCCGTCACATCGACACGCCCCATGTCCCCCACGGCTGGGAGGCACGCGTGCTCTACGACGAGACGACGAAGACGCTCTTCGCCGGCGACCTGTTCTCGAACCTGGGCGACCCCGCGCCGCTCACGACCGACGACATCGTGGGTGCGGCGTCAGAGGCCGAAGACATGTTCAGCGGCACCTGCCTGACACCCAACACCGCACCGACGATCCGCCGACTGGCCGAGCTCGCGCCCAGCACGATCGCGGTGATGCACGGCTCGTCGTTCAGCGGCGACGGTGCCGCCGCGCTCCATCTGCTGGCGAACGATTACGAGGCGCGTCTGACGGCAACGTCGATGCGCGGCGCGTAACGGTCGTACTCACGGAGCACGCCCGCCGCGCGTGACGTCACGTACTGCACCGTCCATTCGGGCGTGTTCTTCGCGAGTGTCAGGGTCACCTTGAGATCGCCCTCGCGACGCCGCACGTCGATGTCCATCACCGGCGTGGCGCTGAAGAACGATCGAAGCACCTCGACGTGCCCGTCGAGCGACTCGCTCGCGACACGTTCGGCAGTGCCGACCAGGTCACCGCCCGCATCGACGGCGTAACCGCCGAACGGCGACATCGCAGGATCCTCCACGACGACCGGCACTCGGCTGCGCAGCGCGCAGGTGACACCGGCCTCGAACGGAGTCGGGTCGAACACGCCGAACTCTCGGACGACGCACGCGACGGCAACGTCACCGGCGGCGAGGGGACAGCGTTCGGGGGTCGTCAGCCCCACGCACGGGAATGGCTCGCCGCCGCTCTCGTAGCAACGGACGACGTCGTGACCTCGGGATCGCAACTCGTCGGCGATCGATGGGTCGCCGCTCGGCACGCTTTCGATCAGCATGACCTTCATGTCGTCACGATGCGGTTCCCGAAGGTGAGTTGACCAGGGACGAAGGTCCCAGATGCAGGCCCTAGCTGCGCTCGCCGACCCATCCCGCGACGGCATCGGCGAGCTCGTCGCGGGCCGTGTCAGGCGTCAGAAAGTAATGGTCGCCGGTCAACGTCAGCAGCTGCTTGTCGGACGAGCCGAGCCCGTCGTAGATGGCCTGTGCGTCGCTCGGGAACACGCCCGAGTCCGAGTCGGCCTGCACGACGAGCGCAGGGAGGTCGATCACCGGCAGGTGCTTTGCGGCGCTGCACGGCGAGTCGTCGAGGCTCCACATCGAGAGCCACGTGCGCAACGTGTTGACCGCTCCGATGCCGAACACGCTGCTGTTCGCATGTCTCGGGTCGCCGGCGTAGCAAAGCGGCACCTTGCGATTCGACGGGTCGATGTCACCGTCGACGAACCGCAGGTCGGCCCACGTACGTCGGACGACGAACAAGCGGTCGGACACGCCGTGTGATGCGAGCCGGCCGAGCTCGGCGTGGCACCACGCGCTGATTCGCCGGTTCCGCTCGACCTGCGCGGCGCGGTAGCGGGCGATGAAGTCGACGCGGTAGGGCGGCCCGTTGCGCTCGTCGTACATGTCGAGATCGGGATCGGTGCCGATCGGCTCGTGCTCGTCGGTGACCGACGGATCCATCCACGCCGTAAGCACCTCCGGACGTCCGGGGTGCGACGCAACTGAGACATACAGGTCGCCGGGCACGAGCGACAGCGCCGGCTCGACGATCCGCAGCCCTGGCGCCGGGGTGACCGACGGCTTCACAGCTTGGGATTGGTACGCGGCCATGAGTGAGCCGCCGCCGGAGTTGCCGAACAGCACCACGCGTTCGACGCCGGCTTCGTCACGCAGCCACTTGACGCCGACGCCGATCTCGGCGAGCGCGTGGTCCGCGAGGAAGTAGGCCTCGTTGCCGCGGAAGCGCGTGTTCCAGCCCAGAAAGCCGTAGCCGCGCTCGGCCAGGTACGGGGCGAGGTAGTGCTCGCTGAAGTCGACGTTGTAGTGGGTCGCGATGAACGCGGTCGTCGGTCGCTGGCCGGCAGCGTGGTGATACAGGCCCTGGCAGGGATGACCACCCGCGCCGGCACGGCCGATGATCGGGGACGGCAGGCCGACGAACTCGCGCTCGACGGTCACCGTGACGCGGGTGCAGCCGGCATCGCGTGGAGCTGGCTGAACGCCTCCTCGCGATCGATGGGAAGACCCGGCGTGTCGCGGCACAGCTCGACCATGATCCCGTTCGGATCAACGAAGTAGAGCGAGTGGCACCAGTCGTGATCGATGTCCATCAACGGCTCGATGCCGGCCGCGGCCATGCGCTCCTTCACCTCTTGCTGACGGGCCTCAGTCGAGCGGAACGCGACGTGGTTGACCCACACGGGCAGGCCGTTCCCGGTCGAGATCTCGCTGTTCCAATCGGGCTTCTCGCCCACGCCGTGCACGTCGAAGAACGCGAGGCAGCTGCCGTCGCCGGCGTCGAAGAAGAAGTGGCGGAGGAAGCCGCCCGACCTGGGCTCGCTGCTCACCTCGGTGTGCAGCAACGGCATCCCCATGAGCTCGTCGTAGAAGCGCACGGTGGCGTCGATGTCGCGGCAGGCGAAGGCGACGTGGTGAATTGCCGGCTCGGTCATGAGTCCCCCTTGCATTCGTGATCGACACCGACGCTACCCCGGCAGGGTCGGAGGGTCCTTCGTAGACTGCGCCGACCCATGGTCAATGACGCCGAACAGCAACGTCTCGAGGAAGACCGCAACCGGGTGGCGCTGTGGCGCCGCTGGGGCCCCTATGTCGCCGCGCGTCAGTGGGGCACTGTCCGCGAGGACTACAGCGAAGGGGGTACCGCGTGGGACTTCTTCCCGCACGAGCACGCGAGGTCGCGCGCGGTACCGCTGGGGCGAGGACGGCCTCGGCGGGATCAGCGACCAGTGGCAGCACCTGTGCTTCGCTCTCGCGCTCTGGAACACGCACGACCCGATACTGAAGGAGCGCCTCTACGGCCTGACGAACGCTGAGGGCAACCACGGCGAGGATGTCAAGGAGTACTGGTGGGCGCTCGACTCGACGCCGACCCACTCGTTCATGCGGTGGCTGTACAAGTACCCCCAGCGTGAGTTCCCGTACGCCGCGCTGGTCGAGGGCAACCGAGGGCGCAGCCGCGAGCTCGACGAGCTCGAGCTCGTCGACACAGGGGTGTTCGAGGAGTCGCGTTACTTCGACGTCGAGCTCACATACGCGAAGGGCGCTCCGGACGACATCTGCATCGTGATCGAGGCGTCGAACCGCGGTCCGGAGTCCGCGCCGTTGCACATCCTCCCGATGCTGTGGTTCCGCAACACCTGGTCGTGGGGTCGCGACAACCGCCATCCCCAGCTCCGCGCGGTGGCGCACAACGTGATCGAGGCGACGCACGGCTTGCTCGGCACCCGCTGGCTCGTGTGCGAAGGCGAGCCGCGTCTCGTCTTCTGTGAGAACGAGACGAATGCCCGCCGTCTCTGGGGCCAGCACAACACGACACCGTTCCCGAAAGACGGCATCAACGATCACGTGATCGGCGGCGCCGAGACCGTGAACCCGGCGCAGTTCGGCACGAAGGGCGCCGCGTGGTACCGGTTCGACGTGCCCGCGGGCGAGACGGTGAAGATCCGCCTGCGGCTCACGAACGTGCGCCCCGAGGGTGAGTCCGTCGGCGCGGACTTCGACGACGTGATCGCCGCTCGGCGCGCCGAGGCCGACGAGTTCTTCGAGGACCTCGCACCCGACGTCCCGCCCGGGAGCCCACTGCGCGATGTGCAGCGCCGCGCGATCGCGGGTCTGCTCTGGGCGAAGAAGCACTTCCGGTACGACGTGCGCGAGTGGCTCGAGGGCGATCCGGCGATGCCGCCTCCCCCGCCCGCGCGCAAGAACGGCCGCAACTCAGAGTGGACCCACCTCTACAACGCCGACATCATCTCGATGCCCGACGAGTGGGAGTACCCGTGGTACGCCGCGTGGGACCTCGCATTCCACATGCTCCCGATGGCGATCGTCGATCCCGACTTCGCCAAAGAGCAGCTGCTCGTCTTCTGCCGCGAGTGGTACATGCACCCGAACGGGCAGCTTCCTGCATACGAGTGGGCGTTCAACGACGTCAACCCGCCCGTGCACGCGTGGGCCGCGTGGCGCGTCTACAAGATCGACGCCGCTAGCACCGGAAAGAAGGACACCGAGTTCCTCGAGCGCATCTTCCACAAGCTGCTCATCAACTTCAGCTGGTGGGTGAACCGCAAGGACGCCGACGGCCTCAACGTCTTCGAGGGGGGCTTTCTCGGGCTCGACAACATCGGCCTCTTCGACCGGTCCGCGCCGCTGCCCGACGGCGGACGGCTCGCGCAGTCAGACGCGACGAGCTGGATGGCGATGTACTGCCTGAACATGCTCGCGATCGCCCTCGAGCTCGCACAGCAGGACCGCGCGTATGAAGACGTGGCGACGAAGTTCTTCGAACACTTCCTCTACATCGCCCATGCGGCCAACAACTTGGGCGGCGAGGGCCTCTCGCTGTGGGACGACGACGACGGGTTCTTCTACGACGTGCTGCGCATCAAGGGCCAGACCATCCCTCTGAAAGTCCGCTCCTTCGTCGGGCTCATCCCGCTCTTCGCCGTCGAGCCCATCGAGCCGAAGGTGTTCGTCACGCTCCCCGACTTCACCGAACGCGTGAAGTGGTTCCAGAAGAACCGACCCGACCTGTGCTCGAACATCTTCACGATGGACCGTCTGGGTTCCGGCGAGCGTCGGCTGATGTCGCTCGTCGGTCCCGATCGACTGCGCCGCATCCTCGCCCGCATGCTCGACGAGCGCGAGTTCTTGTCGGCGAACGGGCTGCGCTCTCTCTCGAAGGTCCACGAGACCCACCCTGTCTCGCTGATGCTCGACGGCCACGACTACTCCGTGGGCTACCAGCCCGGCGAGTCCACGACCGGCATGTTCGGCGGCAACTCCAACTGGCGCGGCCCGGTGTGGTTCCCCGTGAACTACCTCATGATCGAGTCGCTGCAGCGCTTCCACCACTACCTCGGCCCCGAGTTCACGGTCGAGATGCCGACCGGCTCGGGAGAGTTCGCCGACCTGTCGGGCGTTGCCGCCGAGCTCTCGCGTCGGCTCATCGCGTTGTTCCTGATCGGTGAGGGCGGCCGCCCGTCGAACGGCGGACACGACGCTCTTCGATCACGACCCGTACTGGCGCGACCAGGTCACCTTCTACGAGTACTTCCACGGTGACTCGGGGAAGGGCCTCGGCGCCGCCCATCAGACGGGCTGGACTGCCCTCGTCGCCAAGCTCATCCGCCAAAGCGGGTCGACACTGGAGTGACCCGACTCGAGTCGACGCCCCGCGCCGATGGCTTCCACGTGCCGCCGGAGTGGGCTCCCCACGAGGGCTGCTGGATGCTGTGGCCGCACCGAGGCGACACCTGGCGCGAAGGCGGGGCGCCCGCGCGGGAGGCGTTCGCCGCAGTCGCCACGGCGATCTCGACGAGTGAGCACGTCTGGATGGGAGTCGCGCCGGCGCTGTGCGCCGCGGCGCGCGCGGAGCTCGCGGCCCCGATCGAGGTGGTGCCGATGCCGAGTGACGACGCGTGGATGCGCGACGTCGGCCCGACGTTCGTCGTCGACGACCACGGCACCCGCCGCGGCGTGAACTGGATGTTCAACGCGTGGGGCGGTCTCTACGACTCGTGGGCCCAGGACGACGCGGTCGCCGCGCGGGTGCTCGAGCACCACGGAGACATGGGCTACCGGGCGCCTCTCGTCCTCGAAGGAGGATCGATCGACGTCGACGGCGAAGGCACGGTGCTCACCACCGAGCAGTGCCTGCTCAACCCGAACCGCAACCCGTCACTGTCGCGAGCCGACATCGAGCGCCACCTGCGTGACCATCTCGGCGTCGAGCGCGTGGTCTGGCTCGGCGACGGCGTCGTGCACGACGAGACGAGCGGCCACATCGACAACCTCGCGTGCTTCGTCCGTCCAGGCGTCGTCGCGCTCACATGGACCGACGAACGGAGCGACCCTCAGCACGCGGTCTCCCTCGACGCTCGGAGGCGGCTCGACACGGCCGGGCTCGATGTCCGTCTGCTTCCGTCGCCGGGCCCGTTGTTCATGACCGCCGAGGAGGCGGCGGGCATCGAGATGGTGCCTGGCACCAAGCCCCGCGCCACGGGCGATCGTCTCGCGGGCTCGTACGTCAACTTCTACGTCGCGAACGGTGCGGTCGTCGTGCCGTTGCTCGACCAGCGTCACGACGACGAGGCGGTCGAGACCATCGCCACCCTCTTCCCGGACCGTGTGGCCGTCGGGGTCCCCGCCGGCGAGATCCTGCTGGGCGGAGGGAACATCCACTGCATCACGCAACAGGTGCCCAGCCGTACCCTGGAGCCGTGAACTCTCGGCCGGTGCTCGCGGTCATCCAGAAGGCGTGCGGCAGCGATCGGGACGCCAACGTGTCGGACATGGTCGACCTGGTGTCCGAGGCGATCGATTCGGGAGCCGACATCGTGCTCCCGCAAGAGCTGTTCCAAGGCCCGTACTTCTGCCAGACCGAGCACCAGGACTGGTTCGCCTGGGCGTGCACGGTCGACGAGGACCCGGGCGTCGCCGCGATCGCGAAGCTCACGAAAGGACGAGGGACGGTCGTGCCGGTGTCGTTCTTCGAGCGCGTGGGCCAAGCGCACTACAACTCGGTGGCGATCGTCGACGACGGCAACGTGCTCGGCGTCTACCGCAAGTCGCACATCCCGGACGGGCCAGGGTACGAGGAGAAGTTCTACTTCAACCCCGGCGACACCGGCTTCAAGGCCTGGTCGACGCGGCACGGCGCGATCGGCGTAGGCATCTGCTGGGATCAGTGGTTCCCCGAGTCCGCGCGCGCGATGGCGTTGCTCGGCGCGGAGATCATCCTCTACCCGACGGCGATCGGCAGCGAGATCGGCGACCAGTCCGACAACGACACCTCGGACATGTGGCGCCGCGCGATGGACGGCCACGCGGTCTGCAACCACGTCGCCCTCGCGGCCGCGAACCGCGTCGGCGTCGAGGGCGAGCTCACGTTCTACGGCTCATCGTTCATCGTCGACCACCGCGGTCGACCGCTCGCCGAAGCCGACCGCACGAGTGCGATGACGATCACCGCCGAGCTCGATCTCGCCGAAGCGCGCGCCGACCGCGCCGGGTGGGGCCTCTTCCGTGATCGCCGCCCCGACCTCTACGCCCCGCTGCTCACGCAAGATGGACGGTCAGGGCCGGGGTGACCGAGGACGGCCGCTGAAGGCGCGCCCGAGCAACGGGCTCCCCGCGTCGAGCAGGCCGTCCAGGTCGTCGCTCTTGTCGAAGCGTGGGGTCCACGTGGCTTCCAGAGGCAACGGATCCTCCTCGGCCGGCGCCGACGGCTGTTTGCTCACTGGAGGTACCTCAGCGGGCCCCGAGTGAGCAATCGGTGGGGGCGCCGGCGGGTTCGGGGGCGGGTTGAACAGCTGGGGCGAGGCAACCCGGCGGTCGTCGAGCCACCAGCCCTTCGGCACTCGCACCGAGTCGGCATGACGATGGCACAGCTCGCTGCCGTGCAACGCGCCTTCGTCGTCCAGTGGCGCGAACCAAGCAAGGCTGCGCGACGCGTCGAAGCCGAGCAACACCACTGCCATCGCCCCGCAACCGGGTCGTGAGCACCTCCGCACTGTGCGCGACGCTACCGGGCACGTGACCACGCCGACGACCATCGACGATCCGGACGACCCGCGCGTCGCCGAATACCGCGCGCTCAACGACGCCGCGCTCCGTCGATCCATCGAGGGCGATCGTGTGTGCATCGCGGAGGGAGCGTTCGTGGTCGAGCGTCTGCTGAGCCACCCACCACTGCTTCGGTCCGCGCTCGTGGCCGACCGGCGGTGGGCCACGCTCGGCCCGTTGGCCGATCAGCTCGCTCGCGCGCCGATGCCCGTCTATGTCGCGTCGCAACACGTGATGAACGCGATCGCGGGCTTTGACATCCACCGCGGTGTGCTCGCGGCCGCGCACCGGCCACCACCGCCAGACCTGGACGCGCTGCTGGCCAAGGTGCAGGTGGTCGCAGTGCTCGAGGGGATCAACGACCACGAGAACATGGGAGCGATCTTCCGCAACGCAGCCGCGCTCGGGATCCACGCCCTGCTGCTCGACCGAACGTGCTGCGACCCGTGGTATCGCCGCGCCATTCGAGTCTCGATGGGGACCGTGTTCGACGTGCCCCACGCTCGGCTGTCATCTCTCGAACAGCTCGAGGGCTTCACGCTCGTCGGCCTCACGCCCCGGGGCGACGAGGAGCTGCGCCGCGTCGACGCCGACCGCGTGGCCCTCCTGCTCGGGGCCGAAGGACCCGGACTCACCGAGGGCGCGCTCGACGCCTGCCAGCACCTCATGTGCATCCCGATCAGGCCCGGCGTCGACTCCCTCGGCGTGGCGAGCGCAGCCGCGATCGCGTTCCACCTCTACGGGAGGCTTTGAGTCGTCCGTCATTAGGCTCACCCGCGGTGTTCTTCCGCCAGTACTACCTGGGGTGCCTGTCGCACGCGTCGTACTTGATCGGCGACACGACCACCGGCCGTGCGGTCGCCGTCGATCCGCAACGCGATGTCGAGCAGTACGTCGTCGATGCCGCACAGCACTCGCTCCGCATCGAGCGCGTCATCGAGACGCACTTCCACGCGGACTTCCTCTCCGGCCACCTCGAGCTCGCCGAACGCGGCGCCACGATCTCGTTCGGCGCCGCGGCAGAGGGCAAGGTCGAATACCCCGTCGAGCTGCTCGCGGACGGCGACGTGCTTTCACTCGGCGACGTCACTCTGACCGTGCTCTCGACACCTGGACACACACCCGAATCGATCAGCATCGTCGTGCGCGAGCGGGCGAGCGACGAGGTGCCTTACGGCGTGCTCACCGGCGACACGCTCTTCATCGGCGACGTCGGCCGACCTGACCTCCTGTCGTCGCTGGGAGAGTCCGCGGATGGCCTCGCGCGACAGCTGTATCGCTCGCTTCGGGAGAAGCTGCTCGTGCTCCCCGACTCGACCCGCGTGTTCCCGGCTCATGGCGCCGGCTCGGCGTGCGGCAAGCACATCTCGACGGAGACGGAGTCGACGATCGGCGAGCAGCGACGCTCGAACTACGCGCTGGCGCCCATGTCCGCGGACCAGTTCGTCGATGCCGTGCTGCAGGGCCAGGCCGCGGCGCCGCTGTACTTCGCGTTCAACGCCAACCTCAATCGCCAGTCCCGCGAGCTCCTCGACGAGGAGGAGCCACCGCCGACCGTCGCGTTCGACGAGATGATGCGTCGGCGCGCCGAGGGCGCCGTCATCCTCGACACACGCGACGACATCGACTTCGCTGCGGGGCACGTGCGGGGATCCATCAACGTCGGCCTCGGCGGACGGTTCGCGGAGTACGCGGGCGAGGTGATCGCGGCCGGCACGCCGATCGTGCTCATCACGCCCCCTGGCCAGGAGACCGAAGCGCGGGTGCGCCTCGCTCGCATCGGCTTCGACTCGGTGGCGGGTGCGCTCGACGACCCGGTGCGATCGCTGCTCGATCACCCTCACCTCGTCGACTCGTCGTCCCGGCTGACCGCGCGGGAGCTCACTCGCCTCCTCGACGACGGCGTGCAGCTCGTCGACGTCCGCCGCCCTGGCGAGATCGCGTTCGGTCGCATCAAAGGGGCGATCTCGATCCCGCTCACGGAGCTCGTCAGTCGCGCCGGCGAGCTCGACCGCGGTCGCCCGGTCGTCGCCTACTGCGAGGGCGGGTATCGCTCGAGCATCGCGGCGAGCACGCTCCAGGCCGAAGGCTTCACCGACGTCTCCGATTTGCTCGGTGGGTACGCCGGGTGGGTGGCCGCCGGGCTTCCCGTAGCCTGACGCGATGGCCGACCTCGAGTTCTTCTTCGATCCGGTGTGCCCGTGGGCATGGGTGACGAGTCGGTGGGTCGTCGAGGTTGCCGAGCAACGGTCGTACGACGTCGACTGGCGCTTCATCTGCCTGCGCATCGTGAACGAAGAGAAGGCGTTCGAGCAGGACCCGACGTCTCCGTACGGGCGCGTGCACGGCGCCGGGCGGATGATGCTGCGAGCCGCGGCAGCGGCGAAGGTCGCGGGAGGCAGCGACGCCGTCGGCCGGCTCTACACCGAGCTCGGCAATCGCTTGCACCACGAGGGTCGCAGCGTCTCCGAGATCCGCGAGGGCAACTACGCGCTCATCGACGAGGCCATCGAAGCGGCAGGGCTCGGCAGCGACATCGCCGCTGCGACGAACGACGAGAAGTGGGACGAGGTCCTGCGCGAAGAGACGGCCCTTGCGCTGAGCCGCACGGGCAGCGACGTCGGCACACCGATCATCACGTTCGCTCCCGGCACGATCGAAGAGACGTCGTTCTTCGGACCGGTGCTGAACCGCATCCCGCGGGGCGCCGAGGCAGTCGAGATCTGGGACACCGTCGAGAAGCTCGCTCGCGTCCCCGGGCTCTTCGAGCTGAAGCGCACGAACCGAGGTCGGCCCGACTTCAGCTGAGGGGGAGCAGTGCCTGAGGAGACCTACGGCTTTCGCACCCGGTCGGTGCACGCGGGTGCGGGCCCTGACCCGACCACCGGCGCGCGTGCCGTCCCGATCTACCAGACGACCGCTTTCGTGTTCGAGGACTCGGCGGACGCGGCCGACCTGTTCGCATTGCAGAAGTTCGGGAACATCTACACGCGCATCATGAACCCGACCGTCGCGAGCTTCGAGGAGCGCGTGGCGAGCCTCGAAGGCGCGATCGGCGGCGTGGCGACGTCGAGTGGACAGGCTGCCGAGCTGCTCACGTTCACCGCGCTCGCCGGCGCTGGCGATCACATCATCGCCAGCGCCCAGCTCTACGGCGGCACCCGCACACTGCTCGACGTCTCGCTCCGGCGCCTCGGCATCGACACCACGTTCGTCACGAGCGACGTGCCCGACGCGTACGCGGCGGAGGTCCGACCGAACACGAAGGCGATCTACACCGAGGTGATCGGGAACCCGTCGGGCTCGATCGCCGATCTCGCCGGGCTCGCGGACGTGGCGCACGCGGCCGACCTCCCCCTCGTCGTCGACAGCACGATGGCGACGCCGTATCTGTGCCGCCCGATCGAGCACGGCGCCGACATCGTCCTGCACTCGGCGACGAAGTTCATCGGTGGTCACGGCACGTCGCTCGGCGGGATCGTCGTCGAGTCGGGACGGTTCCCGTGGGACTCAGGTCGATTCCCGCAGATGACCGAGCCGGTTGCGTCGTACAACGGGCTCCGGTTCTGGGAGAACTTCGCCGAGTACGGGTTCTGCATGCGGCTGCGGGTCGAGCAGCTTCGCGACTTCGGTGCGGCTCTGTCGCCGTTCAACGCTTGGCTCTTCCTCATGGGGCTCGAGACGCTCGCGCTCCGCATGGAGCAGCACGTGAAGAACGCGCAGGCCGTCGCCGAGTTCCTCGCCGCTGACGACCGCGTCTCGTGGGTCAAGTTCGCGGGCCTGCCCGACTCCCCCTACCACGAGCGAGCGAAGCGGTACCTGCCGAAGGGCGCGGGCGCGGTGTTCGCGTTCGGTGTGAAGGGCGGACGCGCTGCGGGCCAGGCATTCACCGAGGCGGTCGAGATGTGCAGCCACCTCGCCAACATCGGCGACACCCGCACGCTCGTCATCCATCCCGGATCGACCACGCACCAACAGCTCGACGACGCGGCGCTCGTCGGCGCGGGCGTGAGCCCTGACCTCATCCGCATCTCCGTCGGGATCGAGGACGTCGACGACATCATCCGCGACATCGACCGCGCGCTCGACAAGGCGGCCGGCGCGTGAGTGAGTGGACGCCACCGACCGCGCGTGAGCGGCTCGCGATCATCCAGCGCACGAAGTCGGTCGCGCTCTACGGCGCCTCGGCCAACCCAGCCCGACCGAGCTACTTCGTGGCGACGTACCTCGTCTCGTCCAGCACCGACTTCGACGTGTACTTCGTCAACCCGGGCGCGGACGAGATCCTCGGCCACAAGGTGTATCCCTCGCTCGACGCGTTGCCGTTGACGGTCGACCTCGTCGACGTCTTCCGCAAGAACGAGGACTTGCCCGGTGTCGCCGACGAGGTGATCGCGCACGGCGCCAAGACGATGTGGGTGCAGCTGGGCCTGTTCAACCTCGAGGCGGCGCAGAAGGCGCACGACGCCGGCCTCGATGTCGTGATGAACCGCTGCCTGAAGATCGAGCACGCGCGCTTCCACGGCGGGCTCCACCTCTCCGGGTTCGACACCGGCGTGATCAGCTCGAAGCGTCGACCCGCGTTCGTCCAAGCCTGAGACCATGCGAGCCTGAGACCGTGGGACGCATCACCGGGATGCTCCGGTCGCTCGTGCGACCGCGGGCAGAACCGAAGGCGACGTCCCGCCCGACCGCGCACGTGGGAGCGGTCACGACTCGTCCCGACACGAAGCCGTCGATCACCTACGCGCCCCATCCCGACGGTGACGCCGACCCGGGCGAGGTCGTGTGGACCTGGGTGCCCTACGAAGACGACCCGAGCCAAGGAAAGGACCGGCCCGTCCTCGTGATCGGGTGGGATCACGATCGGCTGGTCGCGATCCAGTTCACGTCCAAGGACCACACCGACCATCCCGACACCATGGAGATCGGCACGGGTCCGTGGGACAGCTCAGGGCGCCCGTCGTATGTGAAGCTCGATCGGCTGCTGCTCGTCGACCCGACGGCGGTGCGTCGCGAGGGCGGCACGCTCGACAAGCCGCGCTTCGACCAAGTCGTGCGCAGGCTGGTCGACGTGCACCACTGGCGCTGAGCGGTCGCGCCCGTCAGGCGCGCCAGTGCTGATGCTGAGGATGAGGGTCGCCGTGACCGGTCGTGCGCGTGACGAAGCACGAGTCGATCGACATCTCGAACAGCAGGTCCTCGTCGGCGGGCCTCGGGCCCCCGATGCCAGCGCGCTCGGCCGCGAACTGGTCCGCGAGTCGCTGCCACGTCGCGTCGTCCTCGACGAGCGCCGCTCGCCCGGTGACGCCGAACGCGTCTTCGTTGTCGGCGCAGGGGAACGAGTGCAGCGCGCACCGGCCGTCGCGCAGCAGGTCGTTGCGCTTCGACGACGGGACCACGAACACGTACATGCGATCGGCGGTGAGCAACGGGCACACGGGATGCAGACGCGCGACACCGTCCTTGCGAACGGTGCCGAGAAAGGCGAGCCCGACGCCGCCGAACTGATAGAGCAGCCCGCGGCCCGCGTCAGCCATCAACGGGTCCGAGGTCGTCAGGTCTCCCCATGTCGCCATCGGTCGAGCCTCCCACTTGGGAATTCACTCGACAAAAGCGTCACCGTTTGGTTACATGTAACCATATGGTGACGCAAATCTCTCCCCTCTCAGTTCGCCGATGCACGTGGATCGACGCGAAGCCCGAGCGGGTGTGGGAGGAGCTCGAGTCGTTCGAGTCGATGCGCAGCTGGTACGGCACCGGGCACACGCTCGTCGCCTATGAGCCAGTCGTCGGCGCGACCGTCGAGACCGATGCCGGCGGGCCCGACCTGAGGTTCGTCGGCAAGGTCCTCGTCTTCGACCCGCCCCACGAGCTCACCTTCGAGCAGGACTGGATCGGCCACGGCTGGCCCGTGCCCTCGCTCATCACGATCCGCCTCACGCCGTCGGGCTCCGGCACGGTCGTCGAGCTCTTCCACCACGGGTTCGAGCGCATGGGCGCGCTTGGGTGCGGAGATGCTCCGCGGCTTCGAAGGCGGCTGGACCAACAAGCAGATGGAAGCGCTGCGAGCTCGTGTCGAGAGCTGACGCTCGCGACGCGGCGTACGCGGCCCTCGCGGACCCGACGCGGCGCGCGATCCTCGAGCTGCTCCGCGACGAGCCCGGAGCGAACGCGGGACAGATCGCGAGCCGGTTCCCTCACATCAGCCGGCCGGCGGTCTCGAAGCATTTGCGCGTGCTGCGCGAAGCCGAGCTGGTGCGGGCCGAGGAGCAGGGTCGGGAGTGGAAGTACCAGGTCGACCCTCATCCCCTCGCCGACATCTACTACGGGTGGTTGCAGTCCTTCGCCCCGATGTGGGAAGAAAGCCTCGACAGGTTGAAGCGCCAGGTCGAGGGAGGACCGGATGGACGACGGCCCGACGGACGACGTCAGCGTCGTGCGTGAGTTCATCGCCCGCATCAACGCCGCCGACGTCGAGGGGCTCGGCCGTCTCATGGCGCCCGACCACTCGCTCGAGGTCTTCGACGAAGCGCCGTTCGTCGGGCGCGACGAGAACATCGAGGCGTGGCACGGCTACGCCGGATCCTGGCCGAGCTACCACATCTACGAAGACGGGATCGGCCAACGAGGCGAGTGGGTCGCCGTGCTCGGCCACACGACCGGCTCCCACCTCGAGATGCCAGACGACGAGGAAGAGAAGCTCACTCTCATCTGGGTTGCCGACGTGGTCGACGGGCTCGTGCGCACCTGGCGCCTCGAGCCCGACACGATCGAGCGCCGCGCCTGGTACGGCATCACGACCTGACCCCACACCGTTTGCTCACTCGACCGTCGTATACGCGCGTCCAGCGAGCAAACGGTCAGCCGGCCAGGGCAGAGCGCACCGCGGACCTGAAGGCGCGCTGCTCGGCCTTCGTGGTGACGCGCACGCGTGTGAACGCGTCACCGGGCGCGAGCCGCACGTCGGCGAAGAGCCCGGCGGGATCCTCGTGGAAGTGCACGAACGCCTGGCTCTTCTTGTAGAAGGTGCCGCGCGATCGCTCGGTCAGCTCCGGGCATCCTCGCAGCTGCGCGAGCACGGGCTCGAGCCTGTCGAGTGCGTCGTCGCGCGCATGTCGCACGACAGAAGTTCATCATCCCGATACCGTCGCCGCGCTTGGACATCCGCGCGCAGATGCAGGCCGACCTCAAGGAGGCGATGAAGGCACGCGACTCCTCGCGGGTCGCCGTGCTGCGGGCGACGCTCGGCGCGCTCGCGAACGCCGAAGCCGTCGAGCCGCTGCGTGGCCCGATCTCGCTCACCGCGGCCGCAGGGACGACCGAGGTCGCTCGGCGTGAGCTGTCCGATGCCGAGGTGCGTTCAGTGATCGAACGCGAGCGGGCAGAGCTGCGCGCCGCAGCGGACGAACGCGAGGCGCTCGGACTGCACGAAGACACGGCAGAGCTCCGCGCTCAGGCCGAGGTGCTGAGTTCGTACCTCTGACCTGCCTTCGGGCCTGACGGACCACCCTCCCGATTCTGAGGCGCGAAATGCGCCAGATCTGGCGCGCTTTCCATCACAGAATCCGGGCGTGCGTCTGACCGACCACCAGCTGCGCGAGTTCGGTGAGCGCGGATACATCGTCGTCTCCAGTGTCGTCGGCGAGTCGTGGCTCGCGGCCGCTGACGCGGAGATCGACCGGCTCGCCGCAGCCAACCCGCCAGCGCCCGACACCCTCGGCAAGCACTTCTTCTTCCTTCCGCCGAGCGAGCTGCCGGCCGCGCACGCCGCACTTACGGAATCGGGCGCGCTCACGGTCGCCGAGGAGCTGACCGCGCCAGAGCACCTCGAGCTGATCCTCCATCACATTCAGATCGCGCTCAACATCCCGCCCAACCGTCACCGCCCGGGCGGTCCGCACATCGACGGACACGTGCGGCAGCGACCAGACCAGATCGCGCCCGACTCGTTCACCCTGCTCGCCGGCATCTTCCTCAGTGACGAGACCGAAGCCGACAGCGGGGCGCTCTGGGTGTGGCCGGGATCGCACCTCGTGCACGAAGCGCTGTTCCGCGACCGCGGCGCCGACGCGCTCATGGAGACGGGCGGCCACATCACGATGCTCGGTGACCCGCCGCCGCTCGCCGTGCCCACGGCTGTCGCCGGTCATCGGGGCGACCTTCTGCTTGCTCACTTCCTGCTCGGGCACAACACGGGGCCGAACCTCACGACGACAACGCGACGGATGCTCTACTACCGCCTCGGCTGCCCCACACATCGAAGCCGGTGGTCGACGACCTTCCTCGACGCGCTCAGGGAGTACGAACCGGTTCGGCGGGCAATGATGGAGCGATGAGCGGCACGGTCGAACCAGTCCCCACCCGCCTCCACACCGTCACGACCCGACTCGTCTTCGCGCACCAAGCAGCGGAAGCGATCGAGTTCTACGGCAAGGCGTTCGGCGCGGAGCCCATCGCGGAGTCGTTCGTCGATCCCGACGGCAACGTGGTCCACGCCGAGATCCGCATCGGCGACTCGGTCGTCTTCGTCACTGACGAGGGTGAGGAGAACGGCTCCTCGCCGTCATCCGTCGGCGGCAAGGTCACCGCGGTGATGGCCCTCAACGTGCCCGACGTCGACGAGGTGTGGAACCGGGCGATCGCAGCCGGGTGCGAAGTGATCTACCCGCTCGACAACCACTTCTACGGCGACCGCGGTGGGCGCGTCCGAGACCCCTTCGGACACCAGTGGATGATCAGCACCCACATCGAAGACGTCGATGCCGACGAGATGCAACGACGGATGCACGAGTACATGGACGAGCAAGGCTGAGAAGCCAGGCGGGGTAGGCGAACGCGCTTCTCGGGACGTCGACGGTCGCGACAAAACGTCGCGACTCGGTCGCGGCAATTGCGCCAGCTGTGGCGCGGCACGTCTAGGTGGTGAGATGGAGTTCCAAGTAGGTCGCCGCTTCGAGGACTCGCGGGATGTGGCCAGTACCGGAGGTGTCCTCAAGGAACACCAGCGACCCGGGCCCGAACTGTCGGCGATCGCCCGAAGACACCTCAACCTCGAGCTTCCCGTCGAGGATCACACCCACTTCGCGACGCGGGGCGGGATGCATCGCCTGTTCCAGAGTCGTTGCCACACGACGAACTCGGAAGCCGCCGAGCGCAATGTTGTCGCTCAGCCAGCGCGCGCCCGACGCATCGCCTGCGAGCACGAATTCCTCGATGACCGTAGGCTCACCCTCGGTACGAAGGCGAACTGCGTGGACGGGCTCCGCGAGCGAGGGTTCCATACGGGAAACACAAGCACGGTGGTGGAGACGATGGGACTCGAACCCACGACCCCCTGCTTGCAAAGCAGGTGCTCTTCCAGCTGAGCTACGTCCCCTTGCGGGGCCACCATCGTAGGCGCCCGCGAACCACGGCCGGCTCGAGAAGGCGCGTTACCCTCCGGCGGTGACTGACACCGTGCGACTCGCGACCGAAGCCGACCTCGGTCAGCTCGCGGCGAGCCTGACCAGAGCGTTCGCCGACGACCCGGTGATGAGCTTCCTCATGGGGAAGCCGGAGCTCCCGTTCGACAAGGGAGTGAAGTTCTTCACTCTGATGTGCAAGATCCAGCTGCCGCATCAGCACGTGTACGTCACTGACGGCTGCGAGTCGGTCGCGATCTGGGCTCCCCCCGACAAGTGGAAGGTGCCGTCGGCCGAGATCATCAAGGCGACGCCCGCCTTCCTCAGCGTGTTCGGCGTCAAGCAGTTCGTCTCCGCGCTGGGCGCGCTCACGCTTCTCGAGAAGAACCACCCGAAGGAGCCGCACTACTACCTTGAGTTCCTGGGCACCGATCCCGCCCATCAACGCAAGGGCCTCGGCGGCGCAGTGCTCGGGCCGGTCCTCGAGCGATGCGACACCGAGGGTGTCGGCGCGTACCTCGAGTCGTCGAAGGACGTGAACGTCCCCTACTACCGCCACTTCGGCTTCGAAGTGCGCCAAGAGGTCACGCACAAGAACAACGGGCCCACGCAGTGGCTCATGTGGCGCGACCCGAAATAGCGGCGGAACCAACGCGTGGGTGAGGCTGGCCTCGGGCCTGCGGAGGTCGGCGAGAAGATCGCGGAGCACCGCGAGCACACCATGCACCAAGAACCGACGGGGCGCGACCGCACCGTCACGATCATCGAGGCCGCGCTCCTCGCCATGGTGGCGCTGCTGGCCGCGTGGTCCGGGTTCGCGTCCGCGAAGTGGAGCACCGAGTCACGCCTGCAGCTCGCCGAGGCGAGTGCGGCGAGGACCGAGGCCAATCGGGCGGCGACGGTTGCAGCCGCGAACAAGGAGTTCGACTCCCTCGCGTTCAACGCGTGGTTCTCTGCCTACATCGCCGGCAACACGCAAGGCGCCGACATCGCCGAGCGCCGCTTCCGACCGGAGTTCGCGCTCGCGTTCAACGCGTGGATCGCGACGAACCCGTTCAACGACGTCGACTCCCCACCGGGGCCGACCTACATGCCCGAGTACAAGCAGCCCGAGGTCGAGAAAGCCAACGCCCTGGATCAGAAGGCCGACGATCTCGCCGCCGAGGGGGCGGACTCGGCCGTGAACGTGGACCGATATGTCCGCATCACGGTCTTCCTCGCGACTGTGCTGTTCCTCGTCGGAATCAGCGGGCACTTCAAGCTGCGAGCGGCCCGCTACGGGCTCATCGCGACCGCAATCGTGATCCTTCTCGTCTCGCTCTCGCTGCTCGTCACCTCGCCCTGGCCACCCTGAGCCCGTGCTTGCGCGAGTACATCGCGTGATCAGCCCGCCGCAGCAACGAGTCCTCGTCGTCGTCGGGCTCCGCCATGGCGACACCGACGCTGACACTGAGCGGCAACGGCACGCCCTCCGCGGAGCCGAGCTCCTCGACCGCACCCCGGATGCGCTCCGCGACGTCCACCGCCGCGCCCGGCCCCTCCTGCTCGCCACACAGCACAACGAACTCGTCTCCTCCGACGCGAGCGATGAGATCCCCCTTGCGGACGACCGCGCTCACTGCGCGCGCGACCGAGACGAGGGTGCGATCGCCCGCCGCATGACCGAACTCGTCGTTCACGCCCTTGAAGCCATCGAGGTCGCAGAAGAGAAGCGAGGGCTGCCCCGGCCGACGGTCACGTCGCGCGAGCGCGAGGCGGATCGCCGACGCGAGCTGCGTGCGGTTCGCGAGCCCAGTGAGGGGATCGGTGTGCGCGAGCCGAGCAAGCCGATCCTCCGCGCGTTGGCGGGCGACGCTCAAGCACAGGAGGTCGCCCGCGGTGCGCACCAAGGACGCGTTGCCGTCGTCCCACGCAAGCGCGTCAGCAGGGTGCCCCCACCGAATGCTCAGGACTCCGATCGTGGTGCTGGCGTCGACGATCGCGACGTCCACCGCCGCTCGCACACCGAGCGACCGCAGCATGTCGTGCGTGGCGGACATCCCGAGGCGCACGACGTCGACGTCGGAGATGATCGAGAAGCCGCTCTCAGGAGGGTTCCGATGGTCCCATTGCAGCTCGGCCACCGAGATCTCGGGCGAGATGGCGAGTGCCGAGACCGCACCGGGCTCGAGCCACTCGTGGTCGATGCGCATCTCGCCGTGCGCCTCGCTGCGAGCCAGTACGACGCTCGACGCGCCGTGGAACTTGCCCAGCATCGCGAGCGCCCAGTCCGTCACGGAGGAGACGTCTTCGCCGACCGCCCCGGCGCAGCGGGCCGCTATTTCCTGCAGCAGACGCTCGAGACCGCGCCGCCGTCCCGGGAGCACGCCACGGGTCGCTACTTGTCGCAGGACCAGCAGGAGGCCTTCGAACTCGACTTCGGCGACGTTCGCGACCGACGCCTCGATCTCGACCGTGTGCCCCGCGCCGTGTTTGATGCGGAAGACCGGCAGCGAGTGGTCGCCAGGCCGCCGGATCGCCTCGGTCAGCATTCCGAGCGCGTACCCGAGGTCGTCCGGGTGGACGTGGTCGAGCACCTGGACGCCGATCTGCCCGATCGGGTCGTACCCGAGCGACGCGAGCGAGGGGGATGCCCACCGGAGGATGCCCGCGGAGTCGATGACCAGCAAGACGTCCGGCGAGGCGTCGATCGCGACCTGGGCGAAGTCCACGAGAGGCCCCATCGGCCGCGACGGCCCGGACTTGAAGGCGCAGGGCGGCGCAGTGCGCCGCCGGGCTCGCGCAGTACCGATTGTCGAGCGAAGCGAGCAGGAGCCGGCCGAAGGCCGGGCTCCGGAGACTTAATGTCACACCCCCCCTGCATCATGAGCGCATGGCCACCGCAGCCGTCTGCTTCCACCCCGCCTTCGAGCGTGTGCTCCGCAACGTGGTGCGCGACGTCGCCCAGGGCCCGGTCGTCCTGACCGTGCCCGAGCAGATCGACTCCGAGGTGCTCGCCGCGCAGGTGCTGCGCTACGCCCGCGTCACCCGCCGGCAGCTCGAGGTCCGCGCCGAGCCGGGCTGCGTGCGGGTGCGGCTCGCGGGGAAGGGTGGTCGCGCGTCGGCGTGAAGAACTCCCGCAGCAGTCGCCGCAGCGCGGCGTCGTAGTCGTCGTAACGGGTTCGCAACGTCGCGCCCGGCCATCGTTTGGGCAACAGCGGGGTCGGGAGCAAAGGGTCCGCGCGCAGCAGCCGCAACACCGCGGCCGACGTCACGAAGCCTTCGGGGATGGCGTCGAAGTTGTCGCGATCGAGGCTCGCGCGGCCACGCTTCATGCGAGCGACCAGCGCCTTGGCGTCCGTGGCCCACCGATCGAGATCCCAGAGCGAGGCCACGATCGCCGCAGGGTTGTCCGGCGTCGCCGTCATCCAGGTGCACTGCTCGCCGATGACGGCGAGCTCGTCACGCGCACCCCAGTCGAGGTTCGAGGGGCGCATCCACACGCCCTCGCGCAGCTCCCCGAGACGAAGCGCCGACGCCGCGTCGCGCAGCGCGAGTCGCGCAGGAGCGTCGCGGCGATCGACGGTCACCACTGCGATCGCCCACTGGCCGTCCCACCAGCCGGCAGGGCTGCTCCGCCCCCGCTCTTGCGCCGCTTGGCGCGCGAGGAGAGCTGGGCTCGCGAGCGCGTACCTACCGGCGTCGACTGTGAGCTCGCCGGCGCTGACCATGCGCGAGAGCGCGACCCGGGTCGTGCCCTCCGGCACCCCGAACAGCTCGACCAGTCGCACCATCAGCTGCCCTCGCAGCACGGGTGGGTGCGTGCCGAGGAGCGTGCTGGCGATGATCGACCGAGCCGTGAGTGGCCGGTACGTGCCCGCCATGTCGGTGTTACGCGATTGCGTCATCTGTTGGAGAAGTGTAATACTGATGCCATCGCGACGACCATGCTTCCCGACGCTTCGCTGCTCCCCGACGTCCTGCCGACCGAGCGGCTCCAGCAGTCGGGCATGCCCGTACCTGCTGTACGGGCGTCGTTGCGTCACATCTCGAACGCCCGCAGCGCGGTCACGGTCATCGCGTGCCTCCTCCAGACGTTCGGGGTCGTCGCCGCGGCGATGCTCATCGGGCAGTGGTGGGCCTACGTGTTCGCGTTCCTCTGGATGGGTCGCGGACACTGCCTGCTCAACATCCTCGGCCACGAGGCCGCGCATCGACTCCTCTTCACTTGGCGGTGGCTGAACGACGGCGTCGGCAAGTGGCTGCTCGCGTACCCGACGTTCCAGGCGTTCACGGCGTACCGGCGCGTGCACTTCGCTCACCACAAGGACGAGATGGGTCCCGAGGAGCCCGACCTCGCCCTCTACTCCGGCTACCCCATCCCGCCCGACTCGATGCGGCGCAAGCTCACGCGCGACCTCTTCTTCATCTCGGGCTACAAGAACATGGCCGGCCTAGGCCGAGCCGTCCGCGCGAAGAGCCGCGAGGCGTGGTGCATCGTCGCGGTGCAGGCGGTGCTGTTCGGCATCTGCATCGCCGCCGGGCAGTGGTGGGTGTACCCCGTCATCTGGGTCGCGCCGTGGATGACGCTCTGGAAGTTCAGCAACCGGCTGCGCGCGATCGCCGAGCACGCGGGCATGACGCGATCGAAGGACCGGCGGCTCACCACGCACGTCGTGCGCCAGACCCGCATCGCCCGCCTGATGTTCGTGCCCTACAACACCGGCTGGCACCTCGCGCACCACGTCGACATGGGCGTGCCGTGGCGCCACCTTCCCGCAGCTCCACGCAGAGCTCGTCCGCTCGGGCTGGGTCACCGAGGAGCTCACCTACCCGACCTATCGCGCGCTGTGGAAGCAGCTCGCATCGGGCGCACGGCGCTCAGTCGTCACGACCGCGTCCGCGTCGTAGCAATGCCACGACCTCGGCGTCCGTGGTCGCACTGAAGTCGTCGTACCACTCACCGACCGCGCCGAACCGATCGGGCACGACGGCCGCGATGACCTCGTCGACCTCGGCTCGCAGCGCATCGATGGCGGCCCGCGGCGCAACAGGCACGGCCACGACGATGCGGCGCGGTGCGTCGACCTTCAACGCGGCGACTGCAGCGGCCATGGTCGCTCCCGTCGCGAGCCCGTCGTCGACGACGATCATCACGCGATCGCGCACCGCTACGGGCTCGCGATCGCCGCGGTACTCGCGCTCGCGTCGCTCGAGCTCGGCTCGCTCGCGCTCGACCACCGCGTCGCGCTGGACCTGCCCGATGCGCAGCGGCTCGACGACATCCGGGTTCCACACCACCACGCCCCCCGAGGCGATCGCGCCCATCGCCAGCTCCTCGTGACCGGGCACCCCAAGCTTGCGGACCACGTACGCGTCGAGCGGGAGGTCGAGCGCATCGGCGACCGGCGCCGCCACCGCGACCCCTCCCCGAGGGAGGCCGAGCACGACGCCGTCCGCACCGCAGTACGCCGAGAGGAGCTCGGCCAGCTCGACGCCTGCATGGGCTCGATCGCGGAATCGCCGCCTCATCGCGCCTCCTCGGACACATACTTCCCGACGCCACCCATGAGCGAGTCGCACCGGTCTCCGATCGCGTGGCACGTCGCACGCTGGGCCGCCGCGGTCAGGCAACCGTGATCACCGCGGCGCCGTTCACCCGATCGGCGGCAAGGTCCGCGAGCGCGTCGCCCGCCCGCTCGAACGGGTAGGGCGTAGTCACAACATGAAGGCCGGCCCGAGACGCGATCGCCAGAAGCTCCTCGCCGTCTCGCCGAGTGTTCGCGGTGACCGACGTGAGCGTGCGCTCCTGGAACACCTCGCGCTCGTAGCTCAGCGTCGGGATGTCGGTGAGGTGGATCCCCGCGATGGCGAGCGTGCCGCCACGGTCGAGCGCGCGCATCGCGACCGGCACCAAGTCGCCGACCGGCGCGAAGAGGATCGCAGCGTCGAGCGGTTCGGGAGGCGCGTCGTAGGCGTCGCCTGCGGACGCCGCACCGAGCTCGAGCGCGAGCCGCTGCGCGTCGGCCGATCGCGTGAGCACGTGCACCGTTGCGCCCTCGAACAGCGCTACCTGCGCGGCGATGTGCGCAGACGCGCCGAACCCGTAGACGCCGAGCCGCCCGCCGCGCGGAAGTCGTGACCGGCGGAGCGCTCGGTACCCGATGATCCCGGCGCAGAGCAGCGGCGCGGCGTGCTCGTCGTCGAACCCGCTCGGCAGTGCATACGCGTAGCGCTCGTCGACGACGGCCCACTCGGCGTAGCCGCCGTCGTCATCCCATCCCGTGAACCGGGGAGCGACGCAAAGGTTCTCGTCGCCGCGCACGCAGAAGCGGCACACCCCGCAGGTGTGACGCAGCCACGCGATCCCCACACGGTCGCCCACCGAGAACCGCGTCGCGCCCGGGCCGCACGCATCGACTCGACCGACGACCTCATGCCCCGGCACGACCCCGAACCGCCGCGGCGCCAAGTCGCCCTCGGCGAGGTGGAGATCCGTCCGGCAGACGCCGCACACGCTGACCGAGACGCGGATCTCTCCGGACGCCGGCGTCGGCTGCGCGCGTTCGACCGCCTCGAGGGGGTGCGTGGCGATCGGCCCGGGGTTGCCGACGGCCCATGCCCGCACTCGGTCAGCCTCCCGCCGCGAGCGGAGGCGAGATCTCCACGTTGGACGGCTCCGCGTTGGAGGGCTCCGACGCCTTCTGCGCGTCTTGGAACCGGTCGACATCGCGCAACGAGGGAAACAGCTTCGACCACGTCGCCGCGACGACGAGGGTCATCGCTCCACCCAACACGACCGCGGGGCCGACGCCGAGGAGCTGGCCTGCGACGCCGGACTCGAACGCACCGAGCTCGTTCGACGCGCCGATGAAGACGTTCTCGACCGCGAGCACACGCCCGCGCGCGGACGCGGGCGTGACGAGTGGGGTCAGCGTGGCGCGGATGAACACGCTCACTGCATCAGCGGCACTGAGGACGATCAACGACAAGAACGCCACCGCGAAGCTGTGGGTGACGCCGAGCACGATGGTCGCGGCGCCGAAGATCCCCACCACGACGAACAATGTGCGCCCGACGTGTCGGTTCAGAGGGCGCAGCGCGAGCGTGGTGGCCATGACCGCAGCACCGATGCCGGCCGCGGCGCGCAACCATCCGAGCCCCACTGCACCCACGCCGAGCTGATCCTCGGCGATCGCCGGAAGCAGTGCGACGGCGCCGCCGAACAGGACCGCGAAGAGATCGAGCGAGATCGCACCGAGCAGGATCGGCGTGCGCCGGATGAGGTGAAGCCCCTCGAGTGCAGTGTGAAGGGTCGCCGGCTCCTCCTCATCCTTCGGGCCGATGCGGCCCAGCTGCACCTTGATGAGCAGCGTCGAGAACGTCGCCACGATCGCGAAGACGACGGCGGCGATGAACGGCCATGTCGGTGACCCGACGTAGAGGAAGCCGGAGAGCACCGGTGCGACGATGAGCGCGGACTGCCAGGACACCGACGTCATGGCCACGAGGCGCGGGAGCGCGTCCGCGTCGACGACGTCGGCGTAGAGCGCACGCGAGGCGGGCGCAGCGAACGCCCGGAAGACCCCGTACGACGCACTCAACGCGAAGATTGGCCCGACGGCGCTCGGCTGCGTGCTGACGTACCAAGCGAGCACGCCCGCGCACAACGCTTCGCCCACCAGCGCGAGCCGCACGACGGTGCGACGGTCGAACCGGTCAGCGACGTGGCCGGTGACGAGCACCAACAGGGCCGCCGGGGCGAACTCCGCGAGCCCGACGAGGCCGAGGTCGAGCTCGCGCCCGGTGGTGTCGAACACGAACTTGCCGAGGGCGACGGCCTGCACGATGGCGCCGCCGTTCGACAAGGCGACGAGCGCGAGGAGCGCCTTCACCGACCTGGACCGCAGCACCTCTCGCGCGCTGGGTGCGGTGGCCATGGGGAAGGCACGCTAACCCGCCACCTGCGTTGGTCGACGGGCCCGGGGGGCCAGTACGGTTCGCTTGACCCGCTGGTCAAGACCTACTCGAGGGGGAGACATGTCACGCCTGCGCTTCGGCGCCTTCCTGGCCCCGCACCATCCGCTCGGCGAGCACCCGAGCCTGCTGCTGCAACGTGACCTCGAGCTCGCGACCTTCCTCGACAAGCTCGGCTACGACGAGTTCTGGGTGGGAGAGCACCACTCGACCGGCTGGGAGATGATCGCCTCACCCGAGCTGTTCCTCGCGGCCGCGGGTGAGCGCACGAAGCGCATCCGCCTCGGCACCGGCGTCGTGTCGCTCCCGTATCACCACCCGTTCAACGTCTGCCAGCGCATGGTGCAGCTCGACCACATGACGGGCGGACGGGTCATCTTCGGCACCGGTCCCGGCGCGCTCCCTTCCGACGCGCGCACACACGGCATCGCGCCGAACTTGCTGCGCGACCGGCAGGACGAAGGCATCGGCGTGTGCATGCGGCTGCTCGCCGGCGAGCGCTTCACGTACCACAGCGACTGGTTCGAGCTGAACGACGCCGCGCTGCAGATCCTCCCCCTGCAAGAGACGATGCCGATGGCAGTCGCGTCGAGCATCAGCCCCTCCGGCATGACCCTGGCCGGCAAGTACGGCATCGGGGTGCTGTCGATCGCGTCGACTTCCACCGAAGGGCTGATGGCGCTGCCCACGCAATGGTCGTTCGCGGAGCAGGCAGCCAAGCAGCACGGTCAGACGGTCGACCGTGCGGACTGGCGCGTCCTCATGTCATGGCACCTCGCGGAGACGCGTGACCAGGCGATCCAAGAGTCCGCCCTCGGCCTCCAGCGTTGGCACAACGAGTACAACGTGAAGGTGCTCGGCCGGCCCGGCGCCGAGCCGATGCCCGACGCGTACGCAGCGGCCGAGGCCATCGCGAACGGCGACCCGACCTCAGGCGCAGGAGCCGGCATCATCGGCACACCTGACGATGCGATCGAGCGCATCCGCGCGCTGCGAGACATCGTCGGTGGGTTCGGGGTCGTGCTGGGCTTCGCGCACGACTGGGCCAACCGCGAGGCGACGCTGCGCAGCTGGGAGCTCTTCGCCGCGCTACGTCGTGCCCGAGATCAACGGCTACCTCAGGCCGATGCGCGACTCTGCCGACTACGTGACGAACAACAAGAACGAGCTGATGGCCGGCGCGGTCGGAGCGATCATGGAAGCGATCGGCAAGCACAAGGGTGCGACCGAAGCGGCAGCAGAGACGGCCCGACTCGTCGCGAACGCAGGACCACCCTCGCCCGTGCGCTGAGCATCACCCAATTGACCCTCTCGCGCGAGGTAAACCACTCGCGGATCCCGAGGCCCGGGGCGGAGATCGCGTGCGATGCGGGCCGGTCCCCTCGGATCCCTGCGCGGGTCCGCCCTCGCAGGTGGCAGGGGGGTGCGAAAGGGGAGGCATGTCCGACCAAGATCGCAACGGCCTCAGGGCGCTCATCGGCAGGCTCGTCCATGTGGATCTCTCGGACGGCGCCGATGTCGAAGGCACGTTGCTCAACGTCAACCGCCGCACGATCTGGATGGTCGAAGGCGACGAAGACTGGTTCATCCCGCTCGACGACGTGGCCGCGTTCACGGCGTCGCAGCTCTCACCGACATAGCGCGCGGGCGCGACGCGCCCGACTGCAGCAACCCGACTGATGGGTGTCCTGCTCGGGCTCGTCGTCGCCGTCACCTACGGCACGGGCGACTTCTTCGGCGGCCTCGCGGCACGCCGCGTGCCAGTGCTCTGGGTCGTGTTCCTGTCGCACGCGCTCGCCGCAGTGCTCGTCGTCGCGATCGTCGGCTTGGACCAGAACTCACATCCGACGCGCGAAGACATCGTGATCGGGATCGTCGCCGGCATCGTCGGGATGGTGTCGGTCGCCCTCTTCTACCGTGGGCTCGCGCTCGGCCGCATGGGGATGGTCGCGCCGATCACCGCTGTGGTGTCCGCAATCGTCCCGGTGGCCTGGGGCCTGACGTTCGGCGAACGGCCCTCGGCGCTCGCCCTCGTCGGCGTGGCCCTCGCGGTCGGCTCCGTCGCGCTGATCTCGTCCGAGGCGGGCGACTCGCCACACGAGCCGGTCTCGCGGAGCCGCACGCCGCTCTACCTCGCGCTCGGCGCGGGGCTCGGGTTCGGCGCCTTCTTCGTCCTCTACTCCAACGCCGGCGCACGCTCGGGCATGTGGCCCCTGCTCGCGTCTCGGTGGACATCAGCGAGCCTCCTCGCCCTCGTGTTCGCCTTCGTGCCTCGCGCGCGACGCGACCCTCCGTCGCGCAAAGCGCTCCCCCTCATTGCCGGTGCCGGCTTGTTCGACGCCGCTGCAAACGGCTTCTTCTTGGCCGCGGCTCGCACCGGCCTGCTCTCGATCGTCGGCGCCGTCAGCTCGCTCTATCCGGCGAGCACGGTGTTGCTCGCGCGGGTGTGCTCCACGAGCGCTTCCACCGCGCGCAGATCATCGGTCTCACCATCGCGGCCGTGGGCGTAGTGCTGATCGCGCTCGGATGAGAGGCTGACCCGATGTTGCGCAACGTCGTGATCGTCGGAGCGTCGTTGGCGGGCCTGCGAGCCGCCGAGACGCTCCGCCACGAAGGCTTCGATGGCACCGTCACGGTGGTCAACGGCGAGTCACACCTGCCCTACGACCGGCCGCCGCTGTCGAAGCGCTTGCTCGCAGGCGAGCTGCAGCACGACGACATCCAGCTCCGCAAGGAAGCCGACTACGAGCCGCTCGACCTCGACATCCGCTTCGGGCGCCTCGCCACCGCGCTCGACACCGCGGCTCAGACGCTCACGCTCGACGACGGCGAGACGTTGCCCTACGACGGCCTCGTCATCGCGACCGGCGCCAGGCCGCGGCAGATCCCCGGCACTCCCGACCTCGAAGGCATCTATGTGCTGCGCACGCTCGAAGACTCGCTGTCGGTGCGAGCAGAGCTCGACAAGACGCCGAGCCGCGTCGTCGTGGTGGGCGCCGGGTTCATCGGCGCGGAGGTTGCGGCGACCGCGCGCAAGCGGGGTCTCGAGGTCACCATCCTCGAAGCGCTGCCCGTGCCGCTCGTGCGCGCGCTCGGCAACCACATGGGCGCGGCATGCGCGGCCGTCCACGCGGACCACGGCGTCGAGGTGCGCACGAGCACGGGCGTCGATGCGATCGAGGGATCGGGCCGCGTCGAGCGCGTGCGCCTGAGTGACGGATCGACCCTCGACGCGGACATCGTCGTCGTCGGCATCGGCGTGGTGCCGAACACGGGCTGGCTCGAAGGGTCAGGGCTCGACATCCGCGACGGCGTCGTGTGCGACGAGACGCTCGCAGCAGGCCCGCCGGGCGTGTACTGCGCGGGCGACATCACGCGATGGCCGAACCAGCTGTTCGACGAAGAGATGCGCGTCGAGCACTGGACCAACGCGGCCGAGCAAGGAGCGGTGGCTGCGAGCAACTTGCTCCTCGGGCCCGGCAACGGCGTGCCGTACGCGCCGGTGCCGTTCTTCTGGTCAGACCAGTACGACTCGCGCATCCAGTTCGTCGGGCGCGCGCACGGCGAGGACGAGGTGAAGGTCGTGCACGGCTCGGTCGAGGAGCGAAAGTTCGTCGCGCTCTACGGTCGACAAGGCCGTCTCGTGGGCGCGCTCGGCATGAGCATGCCGAAGCTCCTCATGCCGTACCGCAAGCCGCTCGCCGCGCGCATGTCGTGGGACGACGCGCTCGCCCAAGCAGCGAACTCGCGCGCATAACCCGCCAGGCGTGGCGGCGTTTTCGAGCGAGAACCCCGAGGCGGTCTGGCAATCAGTGCACGCCGGTGAGGCGCGCGCACGACCATCCTGCAGTCGTGCCGAAGCGCCGGCCGAGGTCCATCCAGAGGTCCGCGGCGACTCGCGCGTTCACCGTCGGGTCGAGCAGCTGCTCCTTGCTGAACCCGAGCCTCGTGACTCGGTCGCGCTGCGCGGTCCAGTTGATCTGGAACATCCCGTAGTTCCCGCGTGACACGATCTCGGGCTGGATGCTCAGCGGGTCGCCCCCGCCTGACTCACACGCGGCGACGCGGACGGCGTCCTCCTGCTCGGCTTCGGTCGCGCCCCGGGCCGCGAACTCGGTCTGGATGGCCATGAGGGCCGGGGTGCACCCGGTCGTGACCAGGACCAGTCCGATGAGCATGAGCATGGCGATGCGCGCGCGCAGGCGCATGAGAAGTCCTCCGGTGGATCAGGGCCGCCAGCGCTCGTCGCCGTTGCAGCCACCACGACGGGGGACGAAGGTCCGCCTCCTGCCCGCCGGCTCAGGCCCCCGCGAATTCGGGCGGTGGTCACCTGGCTGTCACCAAGGGTGCCGCGCGACACCAGGTGCGCTCACGTCAACGCCCGTGACCTTCGCCACCTCGTGGACACCTCAACCCGTTTCGTGGTCCCCGGTGTGCCGCTGAGCACACGCCGTAATGTTGTAATGACCCTTGCAATCGATACCCTCGGCCCATGAGCGACACCCGCACCAACCCCCGTGGCGACAGCACCGACAACCGCACGGTGACCCTGCCGGTTGTGCCTCTGACCAGCACCGTCGTGCTCCCCGGCGCCGTCGCGACCCTCGCCCTCGACTCAGACGACGCTCGTCGCGCGGCCGCCCGCGCCCGCCAGGGCGACGGCCGCGTCCTGCTCGTCCCCCAGGTGGAGGGCCGCTACGCCAAGGTGGGCACCGTCGCCCACGTCGAGAACATGGGCGAGCTGCCCGACGGCACGGTGGCCGCGATCCTGCGCACGGTGCAGCGGGCCATCATCGGCGCCGGCGTCGCCGGCGAAGGGCTGTGGGTGAGTGCGGAGATCGTCGACGACCCGACCCCGACACCCGCGCAGCGCGAAGTGACGCAAGAGCTCCGCGTCGTGCTCGAGGAGGTCGCCGAGCAACGTCGCTCGCGGCGGTTGCCCGAGATCCTGCGCACGGTGCACGAGCCCGGTCCTCTGGCCGACGCCGTGACCTCGTGGGCCGACAACGAGATCGAGGCCAAGCTCGCCGTGCTCGAGGCGATCGACGTCGACGCGCGGCTGCAGCTCGTGCTCGTCTGGGCGCGCCAGGAGCTGGCCGAGCTCATGATGGCGGAGCGCATCCGCAACGACGTCGCCGACGGGATGGACAAGGCGCAACGCGAGTTCCTCCTCCGCCAGCAGATGTCCGCGATTCGCAAGGAGCTCGGCGACGGCGACGACGACGCGCTCGACGACTACCGAGCGAAGGCGGCCGCGCTGCCGCTGCCCGAGAACGTCGCGCGCGCAAGTGGAACGTGAGATCGACCGCCTCGACCGCAGCAGCGGCCAGAGTCCCGAGCAGAGCTGGATCCGCACCTGGCTCGACCGCGTGCTCGACCTGCCATGGGGGAAGCGGTCAGACGACCGCCTCGACATGGTCGAGGCGCGCGCCGTGCTCGACAACGACCACACCGGCCTCGACGAGGTGAAGGACCGCATCGTCGAGTACCTCGGCGTGCGCAAGCTGCGCACCGAGCGCGGCATGGACGATCGCGCCCCGAACGATCGGAACGGCGCGAGCCGGCGCGGAGCCGGAGCGATCATCGCCCTCATCGGACCGCCAGGCGTCGGCAAGACCTCGCTCGGCGAGTCGGTCGCGCGCGCGATGGGCCGCTCGTTCGTCCGCGTCGCGCTCGGAGGCGTGCGCGACGAGGCCGAGATCCGCGGCCATCGCCGCACCTACGTCGGTGCCCAGCCCGGACGGCTCGTCCGTGCCATCACCGAGGCGGGCACGATGAACCCTGTCGTCTTGCTCGACGAGGTCGACAAGCTGAGTGCCGGCGGTTGGTCAGGCGACCCGTCGTCCGCGCTGCTCGAGGTGCTCGACCCGGCCCAGAACCACACGTTCCGCGACCACTACCTCGAAGTCGAGCTCGACCTCTCTGACGTCGTCTTCATCGCGACCGCAAACGTCGCCGACACGATCCCTGGCCCGCTCCTCGACCGGATGGAGGTCGTTCGGCTCGACGGCTACACAGAGGACGAGAAGGTCGTGATCGCTCGCGATCACCTCCTCCCCGCGCAGCTCGAGCGCAACGGCCTGCGTCCCGATGACGTCGAGGTCGATGACGACGCGATCCGACACATCGTTGTGGACTACACGCGCGAGGCAGGCGTGCGGAACCTCGAGCGTGAGCTCGCGAAGGTGCTGCGGAAGGTCGCCGCGAAGGTCGCCGCCGATCCTTCGATCGTCCCGGTGCAGGTCGACGAGGCGAGCCTCCAGCCCGCCCTAGGCCGCGCGAAGTTCTTCGCGGAGGCAGCCGAGCGCACCGCGACTCCAGGCGTCGCGACCGGGCTCGCGGTCACCGGCGCCGGTGGTGACGTCCTTTTCATCGAGGCGTCGGCTTCTGATGGCGAGCCCGGGCTCACCCTCACGGGTCAGCTCGGCGATGTCATGAAGGAGTCGGTGCAGATCGCCCTGTCGTTCGTGCGGGCGCACGCGGCCGAGCTCGGCATCGCGCCGAGCGCGCTCGAGCGGCGCTTCCACGTGCACGTGCCCGCAGGTGCGGTGCCGAAGGACGGCCCGTCCGCCGGTGTCACCATGACCACCGCGTTGGTGAGCCTGCTCACCGATCGACCGGTGCGCGCCGAAGTCGGCATGACTGGAGAGGTCACGCTGCAAGGGCGCGTGCTGCCGATCGGCGGAGTGAAGCAGAAGGTGCTCGCCGCGCACCGCGCCGGCCTCACCGAGGTCGTGCTGCCGAAGCGCAACGGGCCCGACCTCGACGACGTGCCCGAGCGCGTCCGCGAGGTGATGACGTTCCATCTCGCCGACGACGTGCACGAGGTGCTCGAGATCGCGCTCGCTCCGGCAGCCGAGCTCGTCGCCGCCTGACCCAGTGCCCGCGGCCTGTTCAGGGCCGCGGGCATACGATCCGGCGATGGGATCGCATCTGTCTGACGTCTGGTTCCAGGTCACCGATCTGCAGGTCGTGTCGGGACGCGGTTCCTGGGTCACGACTGCGGACGGCGCCGAGTACCTCGACTTCTCGTCGGGCATCGCGGTGACGAGCACCGGGCACTGCCATCCGAAGGTCGTCGCCGCGATCCAGGAGCAGGCGACCAAGTTCATCCACGCACAGGTCAATGTGTATCGCCATCCACTGTTGGAGCAGCTCGCGGCCCGGCTCGCGGAGATCACTCCCGATGGCATCGACCGCTTCTTCTTCGCGAACTCAGGTGCCGAGGCGACGGAAGGCGCGGTGAAGCTCGCGAAGCAGACGACCGGCCGGCCCAACACGATCGTGTTCCAAGGCAGCTTCCACGGCCGCACACACCAGACGATGGCGATGACGACGTCGAAGACGAGCTACCGCGCCGGGCACGGGCCGCTGCCCGCTGGCGTGTTCGTCGCGCCCTTCCCCGCGGACGCCGCGCACAGCGACTGGTGCCTCGACCAGGTGCGCTTCCTGCTCAAGTCGCAGACCGCGCCCAGTGAGACCGCGGCGATGGTCATCGAACCCGAGCTCGGCGAAGGCGGCTACCTCCCTGCGCCAGTGCCGTTCCTCCGTGGGCTCGAAGAGATCTGCCGGGAGCACGGCATCCTGTTCGTCGCCGACGAGGTGCAGACGGGCTTCGGGCGCACCGGGAAGATGTTCGCGGTCGAGCACTACGGGGTGCAGGCCGACGTGATCGTGATGGCGAAGGGCCTGGGCTCGGGCTTCCCGATCTCTGCGATCGGCGCGTCGGAGGCGCTGATGCGGAGGTGGCCGAAGGGCAGCCACGGCGGCACCTACGGCGGCAACCCGATCGGCTGCGCCGCGGCGCTGGCCACCATCGAGGTCCTCACCGAGCCCGGCTTCCTCGACAACGTGAACGCACGAGGCGAGCAGCTGCGCGCCGGCCTGACCGAGCTCGCCCGCCACGACGGCGGCATCGTCGACGTGCGGGGCTGGGGGCTGATGGTCGGCTCGCAGTTCAGTGATCCGGCGCGCGTCGCAGCCGTCCAGACGCACTGCCTCGACGAGGGCCACCTGATCCTGATGAACGCCGGCACGAACAACGACGTGCTGCGCTGGATGCCACCACTCGTGGTCAGCGAGGCCGAGATCGCGACTGCGCTCGCCGCGTTCGCCGCCGCCCTCAAGTCGACGGCCTGACGTGGCGGCCGACTCACGGCCGGCCAAGAGCCGCGTCGAGGTGTGGCGCGCGTTCCTCGAGGCCCACACGCGCATCGTCGATCAGCTCGAGCGTGAGCTCACGCAGGAACGCGCGCTCTCCCTCGCTTGGTACGACGTGCTGTTCCAGCTGTCACAGGCGGGGGGCAGACTGCGGATGCAGGAGCTCGCCGCTCGCCTGCTGATCCCGCGGAGCAGCCTCACCCGCCAGATCGACCGCATGGAGGCCGCTGGTCTCGTGGAGCGCGAGCCGACCGACGACGACGGCCGGGGGACTCTCGCAGTCCTCACGTCCGAGGGACGGCTCACCTTGAGGCGAGCGGCACCGGTGCACCTCCGCGGCATCGACGAGCACTTCGCTCGCAAGCTCGACGGTCGGGATGTAGCCGCGCTGAAGCGGGTGCTGGCCAAGCTCACGGAATAGACCACCGCCCCAGACGTTGATTGCATTTGCAACCACATAGGAGCATCAGATGATCGACGTTCGCCGTGCCAGCGATCGCTTCCACACCCGCATCGCGTGGCTCGACTCGCACCACAGCTTCAGCTTCGGCCACCACTACGACCCGAGCAACGTCGGGCACGGCCTGCTGCTCGTCAGCAACGACGACGAGGTCCGGGCCGGCACCGGGTTCTCGACCCATCCCCACCAGGACATGGAGATCGTCACCTGGGTGCTGAGCGGCGAGCTCGAGCACAAGGACTCGGAAGGCAACCGGGGCATCCTCTATCCCGGCCTCGCACAGCGGATGAGCGCCGGCACCGGCATCTGGCACTCCGAGATGAACCCGAGCCGTGACGAAGACGTGCATTTCGTCCAGATGTGGGTGCCGCCCGACACCGAGCGGATCGACCCTTCGTACGAGCAGCTCGACATCAACGGTGAGCTCGCCAAGGGTGGGCTCGTGCCCGTCGCTTCCGGGCGCGGCCACGACGCGGCGATCCAGATCCGCCAGCGCGACGCGGTCCTGTGGGCCGGACGGTTGACGCCCGGTGAGGTCGTCGCGGTACCCGACGCGAAGTGGGTGCACCTCTTCGTCGCGCGTGGCGGTGTGTCACTCGAAGGAGCGGGCGCGCTCGTGGAGGGTGACGCGGTGCGCCTCACTGGTGCCGGTGAGCTGACGCTCACTGCTGATCCCGACAGCGGAGCAGAGGTGCTCGTCTGGCAGATGGGCTGAACTAGCCCCGTGCACGTCGTCGTCGTCATCATCGGGATCGTCATCGTGTCGATCCCGCTGGCGCTGTCCCTGTGGGCACTGCTCGACGCGGCGCACCGACCCGAATGGGCCTTCGCACTGGCGGGCCGCAGTCGCGTCGTGTGGGTCGCGGCTTGTGGCATCGGGATCTTGTTCAACCTCGTCGGTCTCTGCGTGTCTGTGTGGTATCTGGTGCGCATCCGCCCTGTCGTGGCAGCGGCCGAATCAGGCCAGGTCGAGGGGGGTGACTTGGGGTGAACCGACCGTCACCGACAAGAATGGCGGTCATGCCCCGTGCACTTCTGCGGCTCCTTGCCGCGTCCGTGCTCGCCGGTCTCGCCTTCGCTGGCCTGCCGCTCACCGGCCTCCCTGGCCTCACCGAGGCTGCGGGCGCTGCGCCGGCTCGAGCGGTGTTCATGCTCGGCGACTCGGTGATGCTCGGGTCGAAGGCCGCCACCGAGAAGGAGCTCGCCGGCTGGGATCTCACGTTCGACGCCGCCGTCAACCGCTCGACGCTTGCGGGCGCGCAGATCGTCACCGCTCGACGCTCGGAGATCCACGACATCATCGTCATCCAGCTCGGAACCAACGACGGTGGCAACCCGACGACGTACGCGACCCGGGTCGACGCCGTGATGAAGGCGCTCGACGGCGTCCCCTACGTCGTGTGGCTGACCATCCACGAAGCCCGGCCGTACTACAAGAGCGACAACGACGTCCTGCGCCAGAAGGCGACCCAGTACCCGAACATGCGCGTCGCCGACTGGAACGCCGTCGCGAACGCGACGCCCGGCGGCATGGTGAGCGACGGCCTCCACCTCAACGCGACTGGCGCGACAGCGATGGCCAAGCTCGTGCACAGCACGATCGAAGACATCTACGCGAGCTCCGGAGGCGCGACCCCGACGCCCGCGCCCTCGGCACCGGCTTCCGATCCGAGCGCCGTGTGCTTCACTGCCACGGCACCGCCCGGCACACCCTCCGCCGCGTCGGGACGCGGCTACTGGCTGCTCGACTCAGCGGGTCACGTCTTCGGGTTCGGCGCGCCGAACCTCGGCGACCTCACGACCCTGAAGATCACGACCCCGCCAGTGTCGATCCAGTCGACTCCCTCCGGCGAGGGTTACTGGATCGTCGATCAGAAGGGGAAGGTCTACGCGTTCGGCGACGCGGTGAAGAAGGGCGACATGAGCGGCCAGACGCTCAACGGCCCGGTCCGGCGCCTCGAGCCCACGCCGAGCGGCGTCGGCTACTGGCTGCTCGCCTCGGACGGCGGAGTGTTCTCGTTCGGCGTGCCGTTCCTCGGATCTGCAGGCGCTCGCCCGCCGAACGCCGCGGTGATCTCGATGGCGTCGACTGCGAGCGGCGGCGGGTACCTGATGGTCACCGCGCGGGGCGAGGTGCTGCCGTTCGGCGACGCGAAGAGCGAAGGCGACACCAAGACGTTGCAGCTCGCCGCACCGGTGATCTCACTCGCGCTGGGTGCGAGCGGGCGCGGCTACTGGCTCTACGCGCGGGATGGCGGCGTGTTCTCGTTCGGCGTGCCGTTCCACGGCTCGGTGCCCGGCCTCGGCCTCTGCACGGTGCCGAAGACCGTCGCGCTCCGAGCGACCGACACCGGCAACGGCTACTGGATCGTCACCGACCACGGCAAGGTGTACCCCTTCGGCGACGCGAAGAGCTACGGCGACTCACCGTCGCTCGCCGGCGCCACCGTCATCGACATGGCCGTCCGCCACTAGCTCGGGCACGAGCTCAGCTTGTCCGGCCGTCGCGCCGGACCGCACGATGATCAGCGCGCCGAGCGCGATGAGCGCTCCTCCGATCAGCTGCACCGGCGACAGCGTCTCGTCGAGGAACACGGCCGACAGCACGATCACGCACACGAGCTCGAGCAGCAGGAGCATCGAGGTCGGGCCCGCGCCGAGCTTGCCGAGAGCGATCAACAGCAACGCGAACGCGACGGCGGCCGCGATGCCAGCCGTGAGCGATTGCACGCGCAGGTCGGCTGGGATCACGACTCCTCCGTCGAACGCACAGCGCACGCCCATCGCGACGGTGGCTCCGGCACTCAGCCAGCCGGCGACGGTCACCGGATCGGAGCGAGCGACGACACGCTCGCTCACGAGCAGGTAGCACGCGTACGTCGTCGCAGCGGCGAGGGCGAAGAGTGCTCCCGCCTTCGTGATCGACACGTCCGACCCGGTCGACGCGACGAGCACCACGCCGCACAGCGCAACACCGAACGCGAGCAGCGCCGAGCGCCGTGGCTTGCGATGGCCGAACGCCCACTGCAACAACATCACGATGCCGGGGTTCGTGTAGAAGAGCAGCGAGACCGCCGCCGCCGAACCTCGCTCGAGCCCGAGGAAGTAGAGCGTGCTCTCGCCGCCGTACCCGACGAAGCCAAGCGCGAGCACGCCGAGACGTTCGCCTCGGGCTGGCGCCAGGGGACGACGCAAGACGAGTGTGGCGCCGACGAGCAACACCGCGGACACCGCGAACCGTGTGAGCAACGCGCTCGACGAGGGCATGCCGTCGCGCACCTGCACGCGGCCGATGACCGCGGTCAACGACCAGAAGAACGCCGACCCGACCGCCCAGAACGCAGCCGTGGGAATCCGAGTGCCGCGGCGCGCCACCGCAGTCCCCCTGTCAGCGATACATCGCCTCGATCTGGTCGGCGTAGCGAGCGAGGATGCCGCGGCGCTTGAGCTTCGACGTCGGCGTCAGCAGATCGGTGTCCGGGAGCCACTCCTCGCCGAGCAACGTGAACTTGCGGATGTTCTCGACGCGCGCGAACTGCTCGTTGATCTCGTCGACGCCCCGCTGCACCTCAGCGACGACCTGAGGGTTGCTGGCCAGGTCGGCGAGCGAGTCGAAGCTGATCCCCTCCGCCTTCGCCCACACGGGGGCGACCTCTGAGTCGAGGACGAGCAGCGCTGAGATGAACGGCCGACCGTCGCCGATCGCACACGCCTGCCCGACGAGCGGGACGAGCTTCAGGGCGTTCTCGAGGTTCGCGGGGCTGATGTTCTTGCCGCCCGCGGTGATGATGAGCTCCTTCTTGCGGTCCACGATCTTGAAGTAGCCGTCCTCGTCGACCGTGCCGATGTCTCCAGAGTGCAACCAGCCGTCGATGACTGCTTCGTCGGTCTTGTCGGGCTGCTTGTAATACCCCATGAACACGTTGCCGCCTCGGCAGATGACCTCGCCGTCGTCGGCGATCACGACCTCGCAGCCGGGGATCGCTTGGCCGACCGTGCCGGCTTTCACCCTGTCGGTCGTGAACGTCATCGGGCCCGAGCTCTCCGACATGCCGTACACCTCGGCAAGCGGCACGCCGATCGCGCGGAACCAGGCGAAGATCTCAGGCGACATCGGCGCCGCGCCGGTGACCGCGAGGTCGAGCTCATCGAGTCCGACGAGCCCACGCACGGTGCTGAACGCGACTGCGTCGAGGAAGTCCCACATGTCGAGGTCTTCCTTCGTCGCGGTGCCCCACGCCTTCTTCTCGACGATCGGGATCGCGGCGGCGATCGCATCGTCGAACTTCCCCTTCCGCTCGGGGTCGCCCGCGAGCACCGCGTTCACTCCGGCGTAGACCTTCTCCCACACGCGCGGCACGCCGAAGAGCACGTTCGGGTGCACCTCTCGCGCGTAGGTCGCGATCTGGTTGAAGTCGGGGCACGTCGTCACCGTGAACCCGAGCACCGCCTGCTGGTAGTGGCTCGTCATTCGCTCGGCGATGTGGGCCATCGGGAGGTACGAGATGACCTTCTTGCCGACGTACTCGTCGAACGTGATGCAACGGCGCAGGCTCTCGACCGTGAACACGACGTTGTGCTGGTCGAGCATGACTGCCTTCGCAGGGCCGGTCGTGCCTGACGTGTAGATCATCGTGGCGAGGTCGTCGGGCGACGTCTGCGCGGCGAGCTCATCGAGGTCGAGCGGCTCGGTGTCCATGAGCGCGTCGAGCGCCATCACGTCGCCGGTGGCCAAGCTCGCGTCCATCACCGCGATGTGCTGCAGCGTCGGGATCTCGCCGCGGATCTTCACGAACTTCTCGAGGAAGCCGGCGTCTTCGAGGATCGCTGCCTGCGCCTCGCAGTGCGTCGACAAGTAGACGATCTCCTCGATGGAGGAGGAGTTGTAGATCGAGACGGGGGTGATGCGCAGGAACTGCGCGGCCGTGTCGAGCCAGTGGAAGTCCGGCCGGTTGCGCATCATCATCACGACCTTGTCGCCGGCCTCGAGGCCGAGGCCTCGCAAGGCGGCGGCCGCCTTCGCGACCTGGTCGCGGTAGTCGTTGAACGTCCATTCCTTCCAGCCCCCGGCGTCGTCCATGCAGCGCAGCGCGACGGCGTCGCCATGGGCGGCGACGGTCTTCAGGAACATGCGGGGCACCGTCTCGCCCGCGACTGCCCGATCGACCTCTTCGATGCTGGCCCAGGCCATGGCGTCCCCCTCGCTCCCCGACGGTGAGACCCAAATCTCTCACACCGCGAGTTGGACACGTCCGGGCGGGCTGAGCAGACTTGACCCTTCGGTCAATCCCGGGCCAGACAGAGTGAGGAGCCAGACAATGGGCACCGCAGTCATCATCGACGCCGTCCGCACCGCCGGAGGCAAGCGCAACGGCAAGCTGCGCGACTGGCATCCGGTCGATCTCGCCGCCGAGACGCTGAAGGCGCTCGTCGAGCGCAACCAGGTCGATCCCGAGCTCATCGAAGACGTGATCATGGGCTGCGTGATGCAGGTCGGTGAGCAGGCCGCGAACATCGGCCGCAACGCGGTGCTCGCCGCGGGCTTTCCCGAGACGGTGCCGGCGACGACGGTCGACCGTCAGTGCGGGTCGTCGCAGCAATCGGCCCACTTCGCCGCGCAGGGCGTGATCAGCGGTGCGTACGACATCGTGATCGCGGCGGGCGTCGAGGTGATGACCCGCGTGCCGATGGGCGCGTCGTTCGCGGAAGGCAAGTACGGCATCCCGTTCGGCCCGATGGTCAACGCGCGCTACGCGCCCGTGGGTGGCCTCGTGCCTCAGGGCATCTCGGCCGAGCTCATCGCGGAGAAGTGGGGCCTGAGCCGCGAGGACCTCGACACGTTCGCAGCGCAGAGCCAGCAGCGCGCCGCGCAGGCCACCGCTGAGGGACGCTTCCAGAACGAGATCATCGCCGTGAAGGGCGCCGACGGCGACCTGGTCGTCGCGGACGAGGGCATCCGCCCCGACACCACCGTCGAGTCGCTCGGCAAGCTGAAGCCGTCGTTCAAGGAAGACGGCAAGGTCACGGCCGGCAACTCGAGCCAGATCACCGACGGCGCGTCGGCGATGCTCATCATGAGCGAGGACAAGGCGAACCAGCTCGGCCTCAAGCCGCGCGCTCGGTTCGTGTCGTTCGCCATCGCCGGCGCCGATCCCCGCCTCATGCTCACCGCGCCGATCCCCGCGACGTCCAAGGTGCTCGAGCGGGCCGGGCTCACGCTCGACCAGATCGACCTCACCGAGATCAACGAGGCGTTCGCCTCCGTCGTGCTGGCGTGGGAGAAGGAGCACCACCCGGACATGAGCAAGGTGAACGTCAACGGCGGCGCGATCGCGCTCGGCCACCCGCTCGGATGCTCGGGCGCCAAGCTGATGGCGACGCTGCTCAACGAGCTCGAGCGCACCGGCGGTCGCTACGGCCTGCAGACGATGTGTGAGGGCGGTGGCATGGCCAACGCCACGATCATCGAGCGGTTGGGCTAGTCGCTGCCCAGCGAGCAGCGCAGTGCGCTGCTCGGGCCGCCGATCGGAGGATTGTCGAGCGAAGCGAGAGGCGCCGCCCGAAGCGAAGCGGCGGTCGGCGCCGAGACAACGCGGCGCAACGCGCCGCCGGGGTGCGCGAAGCACCGATTGTGGAGCGAAGCGACCGGAGCTGGCGGAAGCAAAGCGGACGCCAGCTCCGTGATGTCGCGGCTCGGTAGGGCGCAGAGATACCTATCCTGGTCGTGTCATGTTCGGCACGATCGTCTGGGCCGCCGCAGGCATCCTCGTCGGGCTCTTCGTGTTCCGCGTGGGGCTCGGCATGATCCGCTCGCTCGCGACGCCGCTGCCTCCTCCGCCGCCCGCAGGCGAGATGCGCAGGGTGAAGATCCAGTACCGGTGTGCGATCTGCGGCACCGAGGTGAGGATGACCCTCGCCACCGACGAGCTGCCCGATCCTCCCCGTCACTGCCAGGAGGACATGGATCTCGTCGCTCCGGTCGAATAGCTGCCCAGGAGGCGCCGTTCGAGTGGCCGCGAAGTTACAACGGTGTGACGAACCCCAGACTTGTCCCCACGTTGGGGACAACCGTCAGCGGAATTGGGTCGCCGTGGCGATGCCGCCGAGGATGAACGCGAGCCCCCCGACGAGGTACCAGTTGCTGGCCGCGCCAGGAAGGACCTCGAGGTAGTTGAGCATGATCATCACGCAGCCGATGCCGAGCAGGGCGAACATGAGGACCGGCACCCAGGGCGGGCTGACCTTCACGGCCTTCGGGATCGGCGGGGTGTAGCGACCCGACGAGGAGTCGTCGCGCGGCGGCGAAGGCTTCGCGCCGCTCTGTGTGCCCTTCGCGGTCACTCGACCGCCGCCACGCTTCTTCGGAGGTGCCATTTCGGCATCCGAGACTAGCAACCGCTCTCGTAATCTCGGAGTCGTGGCCGAATCGGCGGTGCGAGTGCTCGTCATCGACAACTACGACTCGTTCGTCTACAACCTCGTGCAGTACCTCGGCGAGCTCGGCGCGGACCCGATCGTCCACCGCGCCGACCAGATCACGATCGACGAGGTCGAGGCGCTCGCCCCCGACGCGATCCTGATCTCACCCGGCCCGGGGCGGCCCGAAGACGCGGGTCTGTCGAACGCGATCATCGAGCGCTTCGCCGGCGTGTGCCCGATCCTGGGGGTGTGCCTCGGCCATCAGGCCATCGGCCAGGTGTTCGGCGGAGACGTGGTGCGCGCCGACCGCGTGATGCACGGCAAGACGTCGCTCATCCACCATCAGGATCGCGGCGTGTTCACCGGGCTGCCCGATCCGTTCGAGGCGACGCGGTACCACTCGCTGATCGTCGACCGCGAGACGCTGCCTGCAGTGCTCGAGATCACGGCCGAGACTGACGACGGCACGATCATGGGGCTGCGCCACCGCGAGCACGCGATCGAAGGCGTGCAGTTCCATCCCGAGTCTGTGCTCACCGCGAGCGGGCACCAGCTGCTCGCGAACTTCCTCGCGCAGGTCAGGTAGGAGGCGGCCCGAACAAGATCGAGGTCGTGGCGCCACCCGGAAGGGTCGACGTCGCGCCGCCACCGCCGCCGCCGATCTGCTGGCCGATGATCACGGTGACGACCAAGCCGGCGTCGGCCTTCACACCGCCCTGCGGGTTCTGCGTGATCACGACGCCGATGCGCGGGTCGCCAGGCGACAGGTCCACGAACTGCGGGTCCATCTGAAGGCCGGCGTTCGTCAGGCGGTCTGACGCGGCTGACTGAGAGAGGCCGGTGACATCGGGGACGGTCGTGACCGGAGTGCCCGCGGAGATCGTCATCGTGACCGTGGTGTCGCGCGCGACCTTCGTGCCCGCGGGCGGATCGGTGCTGATGACCCGACCCACCGGGATCGAGTCGGACTGCTCCTGCTTCGTCTCGACCTGGAAGTTGCGGCCGAGCGTCGCTGCCGCAGAGAGCTGATCTTGGCCAGTGACGTCAGGGATCTCGATGAGGTCAGGCGGCCCCGCGACCTGCAAGGTCACCTTCGTCTGCTCGGGCACCTTCTGCCCCGGCGGAGGGTTCTGCGCGAGGACCGTGCCTTCGGGCTTGTCCTGGGTCTGCACGGTGACGATCTCGGTCTGCATGTTCATGCCCTGGAGCTTCGCGACGGCATCGGCCTGCTGCAGGCCAATGACGTTCGGCAGCTCTATCGGCTGGCCACCCGAGCTGGCGATGATGTCGACGGTGCTGTTCTTGTCGGCCTGCGCGTTCGCATTGGGGTTCTGCGAGAAGACGATGTCGGTCAGGACGTCAGAGCGCTGCTCGAACGTCAGGTTGACCACGAAGCCTTGCTGCTCGAGCGTCGCCTTCGCATCGGCTGACTTCATGTTGAGCACGGAGGGCACGGTGACCTTCAGCGCCGAGCCCTTGTTGTTCAGCTTGCCGGAGGTCAGCAACCAGGCCATCACGCCGATGCCGGCGAGGAGCAGCAGGATGAGGATCCACATGCCGATTCGCCGGCGCGGTGCCTCGTCCACCTCCTCGTACTCGGTCGCGGGCACAGTCTGCGTGCGGCGCACCGCCGGCTCGGCGCGGGTGGGCTGATAGGCCGCCGCGTCGACCGCGTTCGTCGCCGCGCCAGCTGCGACCGCGACAGCCGCGATCCCGGCCGCATTGGTGTCGGTCACCGCGTTCTCGGAGGTCGTGCCCCGCGCGGCGGTCGCGCCGAGCGGCGGCTTGCCCGCGCGCACGCGTCGCAAGTCGGTGATCAGATCGCCGCAGTTGGCGTAGCGGTCGGCAGGGTTCTTCGCGAGGAGCTGCAGCGTGATCCCCTCGAGCCCGGGAGGCGTCGTCGGCACGATCGTGCTCGGCGCCGCCGGCATCTCGTGTACCTGCTTGTACGCGATGGCGACCGGGTTCTCTCCGGTGAACGGCGGCTTCCCGGTCAGCATCTCGTAGAGGACGATGCCGAGCGAGTAGAGGTCGCTGCGGGCGTCGAGCGCGTGGCCTTGTGCCTGCTCGGGTGAGAAGTAGCTCGCGGTGCCCATGACCGAGCCCGCTTGCGTCAGGTCTTGCTCGTGGGCGGTGTTGAGCGCTCGCGCGATGCCGAAGTCGGCGACCTTCACCTGGCCGTCGCGCGTGATGAGGATGTTCGCAGGCTTGATGTCGCGGTGGATGACACCGCTCGTGTGGGCCGAGGCGAGCGCGAGGGCGATCGCGATCGTCGCGTCGATGGCACGGTCAGGACGCACGCGTCCTTCGCTGCGAAGGACCTCGGCGAGGCTGCGCCCGTCGATGTACTCCATGACGATGTAGTACGTGCCGGAGGCCTCGCCCCAGTCGTAGACGCTGACGATGTTCGGATGGTTGAGGTTCGCCGCGGCCTGCGCCTCACGCCGGAATCGCTCGACGAACGCCGGGTCCTGCGCGAATTCCGGGAAGAGCACCTTGAGCGCGACCGGGCGATCGAGCAGCTGGTCTCGGGCCAAGAAGACGTCGGCCATGCCTCCCCGACCGACCCGGCGCTGCAGCTCGTAGCGCTGGTTCAGAACGGTGGCGTCGGACTGCGACATGTCGAGGCAGCCTACCGACCGGTAGAAAGTCGATCGGGTGCAGCCAGGATCGTCTGCATCACGGCCTTTGCGATTGGCGCGGCGACGCGACCGCCGGTCGACTCGTTGGCGCCGCTCTGGTTGAGCACCACCACCGCGACCGCGACGCGGGGGTTGTCGGCCGGCGCGAAGCCGATGATCCAGGCGTGCGATCGGGGCGGAGCAGAGCCGAGCTGCGCCGTGCCGGTCTTGCCCGCGACGAGGATGCCGGGGATCTTCATCCGCGTCGCCGTGCCGTGCTCGACGACGTTGACCATCGCGTCGCGCATGATCGCCGCGTTCGCTTCGGAGAGAGGCTGCGTCCAGAACCGGGCCGCGCCCTGATCGACGACCTTGCCGTCGCTGTTGCGCACCTCCTGCATCACGTGAGGCTGCTCGACCACGCCACCGTTCGCGACGCCCGCCGCAACGAGCGCCATCTGCAGAGCCGACGCCTGGACGTCGTTCTGACCGATGGCCGACTGCGCGAGCGCCGGCGTGTTGTGGTCGAAGAACGCGACGGGCGGGAAGAACGAGGCCGCGGGTGCCGGGAGGTCGATCGGTGGCTTCGAGTTGAAGCCCTCTGCTTGCGCTTGCCCGACCATCACCTCGGGCCCGAGGTCGACGCCCATCTGGGCGAAGGCGCTGTTGCACGACACCGCCAAGATCTCGAACAGCGTGCCGCCGCAGACCTCACCTCCGAAGTTCTCGATCGGGTTCGTCGTCAGCGGCGGCGTGTAGCTCTCGGCCTGCGGGTACACGGGGCTCGTCGGTGTCACCTGACCGCTCTGCAGCCCGGCGGACGAGGTCACGACCTTGAACGTCGAGCCGGGGAAGTAACGCTCTCGATAGGTCGCGGGCACGAGTGGCTTCCCCGGCTCCGCGAGCAACGCCTTCCGCGCGGCATCGGCGGCCTTGAAGTCGTGCGTCGCGAGAAGGTTCGGGTCGTACGACGGGAAGCTCCACATGGCGAGGATCGCCCCGTCACGCGGATCGAGCGCGACGACGGAGCCTTGACGGTCGCCGAGCTGTTGCTGCGGCGACCGTCTGCGCGTCGGCGCGAAGGCTCAGCGTCACGTCGGCGGTCGTGATCTGGTCCTCGAAGAAGCTGTTCCAGCTGATGACGCGCTGCTGATCGGTGCGGCCCGCGAGCACGTCGTTGTACGTGCGCTCCACCCCGTCGCTGCCGAACGTGAACGCGAAGTACCCCGTGACGTCCGCGAAGAGATCCTTCGTGGGATAGACGCGCTGGAAGTTGTACCGGTCGTTCGACGGCACCGACTGGGCGAGGATGACGCCATCGGCGGTCTGGATCACGCCGCGCGGCCGGCTGAAGTCGCGCACGACCTGACGCGTGTTCAGTGGGTTGGCGTTGTATGAGTTGGCGCGCACCACCTGCAGCACGTTCAGCTGCACGAAGAGCACCACGTAGCACGCAAGGAGGCCGACGCCGAGCCGGCGGATCTGCTTGTTCATGCCGGCACCGCCTCCGGCGAAGGCTCGGCAGGCGTCGCCTTCGACTTCGGGCGCTTGCGCCGGGGCTTCACCTCGCCGGATCGCTGCGCGTGCTCGTGGCTGATCCGCATGAGCAGGGCGATGAGCATGTAGTTCGCGACGAGCGACGATCCCCCGTAGGAGATGAACGGCAAGGTGACGCCCGTGAGCGGCACGACCCTCGTGACGCCGCCGATGATGATGAACGCCTGCACGCCGATGATCGTCGTGAGGCCGGTCGCGAGAAGCTTCTCGAACGGTCGCTCGGTGACGCGCGCGATGCGCAGCCCGACGCCGACCATGAGGACGTACGCGGCGAGGATGGCCGCGCCGCCGAGCAGGCCGAGCTCCTCGCCGATCGCAGCGAAGATGAAGTCGGACTCGACCGCGGGGATGCGCGTCGGATCACCGAGGCCGAGACCCGCTCCGGTGATGCCTCCCCACGCGAAGGCGAAGATCGCCTGGACGATCTGGAACCCCTTGCCGTTCGGGTCGGCCCACGGGTTGCGCCAGATCGCGACGCGGTCGCGCACATGTGCGAACTGCGTCCATGAGAGATACGAACCGAGGGTGAACAGCACCGCGCCGAGCCCGAGATACAGCGACCGCTCGGTCGCAACCCAGAGCATCACGACGAACAGCGCGAAGAAGAGCAGAGACGAGCCCAGGTCGCGTTCGGCGACCATGATCACGAGAGAGAAGCCCCACGCCACGACGACAGGCCCGAGGTAGCGCGGCTCGGGAAGGTGAAAGGGCCCGACCCTCCACGTCGTCATCGCGAGCAGCTCGCGCCGGTCGACGAGGTACGCGGCGAAGAACAGGGCCAGCGCGATCTTCGCGAACTCGCCGGGCTGAAAGTTGATCGGACCGAAGCTCACCCAGATCTTGGCGCCGTTGATGTCGCGCCCGACCCCGGGGAAGAGCGGCATGAGGAGCAACAGCAGACCGATCAGCCCGAACGTCCACTCGAGCCGTTGCAGGTCGCGCACGCGACGCACGACGACGAGCGTGAGCACGTACGCGCCGATGCCCACCGCGGTCCAGTTCGCCTGCAGCGCGGCGAGATGCTCGTTGAGGCGCGCGATGAACACATAGCCGATCCCGTTGAGGAGCACGGCGAGCGGCAGCAGCGTGCCGTCGGCACCCGGAGCGAGACGTCTCGTCGCGACGTGGGCGATGAGGAACAGCACGAGCACCTGCACTAGGAAAGGCCCGATGTTCGCGGGGAGCGAGGCGGTCTTGCCGAGCGCGCTGAGGGCGTAGAGCCCGGAGATGATCAGCGCCGCGAAGACGAGGAGCGCCAGCTCGGTGCGGCGCCGGTGCATCAGGGCGTGACGGTAGCCCCGGGAACCCCCACGACTGTCGTCACCGGTCCGCCTCCGAGGCTCGCCGCCTCGTCCTTCATCGCTTCCACGTAGGCGTCGGCGTCAGCCTCGGAGGAACGGGGCTTGCCGTCGTCGAGCACGTTCAGCTTTCCCTCCGGCACGTCGTCGCGCTGGAGGTCGTAGTGCTTCACGACTGTGGGGTGGAACCAGAGCACGCCGCCGGGTTGGCCCTTGTACAGCGTCACCGTGTTGCGATCGAAGCCGACGAAGTAGGTGCCACGTGCGTACCACACGACCCCGACGACCGCGATGCCGACGACGGTGATGAGCGACAGCGCGAAGAGCCCGGTGCGCCACGTGAAGATGCGGCTCGCACGCGACGCTCCGACGAGCTCGCGCTCGTCGTTCGTGTCGTCGAGCTCGGCGTCGGTGTGGAACGGAGGCGGCAGTGGAGGCGGCAGGTCGTGCTCGGATGGCTCGGGTGAGGTCTCATCGAGCCAGTCGCCGACGGGGGTGATCGCCGCGGTGGCGTTCGGGTCGAAGGCCTCGAGGCCAACGACCTCGTCGACGGGCATCGCCTCGGAGGGATCGAGGCCCTCGAGAACGTCGACGATGACGACGGTGATGTTGTCGCGGCCACCGCCGTCGTTCGCCATCGTGATGAGGATGCCGGCGGCCTCATCGGGGTCGTCGGTGTCGAGCAGCACGCGGGCGATGCTTTCGTCGGAGACCTCGTTGAAGAGGCCGTCGCTGCAGAGCAGGTAGCGGTCGCCGGAGAACGGTGCGACCTCCCACGAGTCGACGCCGACGTCGCCATCGATGCCGAGCGCGCGGCGTGAGGATGTTGCGCTGCGGATGCACCTTCGCCTGCTCGTGCGTGAGCGTGCCCTGCCGCACCATGCTCTCGACGAGGCTGTGGTCTTCGGACACCTGGATGAGCGTGCCGTCTTGCAGCACGTAGACCCGCGAGTCACCGACGTTCACGACCGCGAGGCGCTCGTGGCTCTCGATCATGACGAGCGCCACCGCGGACAGCGTCGTGCCCATGCCCCGCATCGAGTTGTCGGTGCGCGACATCTCGAAGACCCGCGAGTTCGCAACCTTCACGGCCGCGACGAGCGACTCGAGCGAGTGATCGGTGACCGAGGTGCGCAGCGTGTCGAGCGCGACCCTCGACGCGACCTCGCCGGCGGCGTGGCCGCCCATGCCATCGGCCACCGCGAAGAGCGGGAAGTCGACGAGCCAGCTGTCCTCGTTGGCGCTGCGGACGCGACCGGCATCGGTTGCGGCGCCCCACCGCAACCGGGTCGAGAACTCAGATCCGTTCGCGTCTTCGTTCTGGTCTTCGTTCGTCCGGTCGTCGCTCATCCGACTTCCAGGATCGTGCGCCCGACTTGGAGGGTGTCACCTTGATGAAGGGGCACGGCAGCCTTGATCTTCCTTCGGTTGACGAGGGTTCCGTTGGTCGAGCCGAGATCTTCGACGTAGAGCGCCCCTTCGCGGGTGAACACCCGCGCGTGGAGCTGCGAGACGAAGGTGTCGCCTTCCAAAAGCACTTGGCAGCCGGGCGCACGCCCCACGGTGAGCTCCTCGGTGAGATCGAAGCTTCGGCCCCGCTGTTCCGGCGGTTCGATGACCGTGAGCGTACCGGTGGCCACCGTCACCGGACTGAATGCCACGGTGCGCCGCGGCCCGGTCGGGTCGGACGTCGCCGCCTTCGGCCGCGCGGGCCGGGGCCCGCGGATCTCGGCCCACGCGGCGCGCACCACGCGGAAGAAGAACAGGTAGAGCAGGGCCAAGAGGCAGATCCGCAGCAGCGCAAGCATGTTCTCTGACATGACGGACGCGACCTACGAAGCCTCGAACCGCAGACGGGTCGTGCCCACCGCGATGACGTCACCGTCGCCGAGGCGGCGCTCGCCCACCGTCGCGCCGTTCACGCGGGTGCCGTTCGTCGAACCGAGGTCGATGACGATGTAGCCGTCGCCGGACGGACGGATCTCGGCGTGCTTGCGGCTCACGTTCGGGTCGGGAACGGGGATGTCGCAGCTCGGCAACCGCCCGATCGTGAGCGTCTCCTCCCCGAGCACGATGCGGTCGCCGGTCGGGAGCACGATGCTGCCTGCTCCGGCGATCGTGGCCGCCTCGACCATCTTCCCCTCGACCCTGAACCGGCCGGTCTTCAGGCCGTCGCCCTCGACGAGGTCGACGCCGACCGGCCCCATGAACGTGTAGCCCTCGTCGCGGGCGTATTCGCGGGCCGCATCACACAGCTCGTGCACGAGGGCTTCGTGGATCTCGCTGAAGTTCTCGAGGTCGGTCTTGCTGAGGCTGATCGTGAAGAAGTTGGGGACGATGACGCGGCCCTTCACGTCGACCGAGCGATGGTCGTCGATCTCGCGCACGAGCTTGCGACCGATCTCGATCGGACGCAGCGACGAGCGGAAGGCCCGGGCGAACACGCCGTCGACCATACGCTCCAGGCGTCGCTCGAAAGCGTTGATCCCCATCCCGGGCGAGGCTACCGAAGCCCGAATCGGGCCCCGCGGCAGGCAATTGGTAGCGTTTCATCCGCTCACTCGGGCGAGTGGCGGAATGGCAGACGCGCTGGCTTCAGGTGCCAGTGTCCGCAAGGACGTGGGGGTTCAAGTCCCCCCTCGCCCACCACCAACCACCACTCGGCGGTGCATCAACGCGCGGCAGTGCCGCCGACCCCGAAAGGCCGGCGGCACTGGCAGCGATCGCTGAGATGGCGAGTCAGGCGGCAGCCGGGACGTAGTCGCTGAAATCCTCGTCGCGGGCTTCGAGCACCGGCGAGGCGTTGAAGCCCTTCACCAGCATCCACATGCCGAGCGAGAACTCCCACGCTGCGATGGGGAAGGTCAGGGCGGCGGCCGGACGGGAGAGCTGCTCCCAACCACCGAACATCGTGACGGTGCAGGAGAGGAACAGAAGCGGTGCGCCGATCAGACCGACCGTCGGGATGATGCGAGGCACGAGCCTCGTGCGGTACAGCACGCGTCGCGAGGAACATGGCGTTCAGGGCCGGCATGAACCCGGGACCCATGAGGAACGTCCAGTCGTGCACGGCGACGAGGGAGTGCCAGCTGCCGGTGAGCGTGGCGGCGTCGGTGCCAGCGGCGACATCCTGAGCGCAGCGTCACGATCGACAAGACGCTGAGGATGCCGACGAAGATCATCGCCGCCTCGAGCGTGCGGCTGGCCACGAAGCCCACGGCGCGGCCGCTGCTCGCTCGCTTGACGATCGGGTAGAGCACGACGGCGGTGCCGATGCCGGTGACGCGCAGAGCATCTCGAGCCATGCGCCCAGCGCCACCGACCCGGTGCTGCCGGTGCCGGTGAGGAAGCTCGGGTCGTGCAGTGCGGTGTGGTAGAGCCCGAGGGCAGGGATCGAGGTGACGAAGGTGGCGATGTAGAGCGCACCCGCGGCGAGAGCGATCTTGCGGTTGCGGTCCATCGGAACCTTGGTGGGGCGGGTGTTCGTGGCCATTTCAGGTCTCCTTCGTGGGTGTCTTGCTGCTTCCACGAAGATGCGGGAGAGCGCTGACCGCCTCCTGACCCGGCGCTGATCTCGGTCAGGTCACCAGGTCGTCAGGAGGCATCGTCGCCCCGGCACGCCTCGCGGCGTCGTAGGCCTGCGCCCCGAGGCCAGCCATCGCGGCCTGCTCGCTGCGCCGGATGTCCTCCTGCTCGGCGGGGGTTGCCGCTGCACCGAACGTGGTGCGGAGATGGTCGCTGCAGCCGAGCAGCCGTGCGGCCTGCTCGAGGTCACCCGACAGCACCGCGGCCGCCGCGAGGCCCTCGAGGCCGACCGCCATCGTTCTGGGGTGCGGGAAGGCGGCGACCTCGCGGTACGCGGCCTCGGTGCCGCTCGATCGCCTCGTCGACGTCCCCTCGGGCTTCGGCGACGAAGCCGAGGACCGAGAGCGCCGAAGCCGCGCCAACGGGGATGTCGAAGGGAGTCGCCGCGCGTGAGAACGAGCTCGAGAACCACGCCGGTGCGTCGCTGTAGAGCCCGAGCGCCTCGACGGCCGCCTCCTCGGCTTCGGCGAGCCGGCCCTCGCGTCGACGGAGGTTCGCGAGCGCGTTGAGCGCGATCGCGCGTCCCGGCCGGAACACGAGATCCTCGGAGCGGACAAGGGCACGGGCCACGACCAGCTCGGCGTCGTCGTCGCGACGTTGGACAGCAGCCCGAGCGCGCCGAGCGAGCAGCCCGGACTCGAAGGACTTCATTCGCCACCCCGCCGACGATGTCGAGCGCCTCATCGAGGGCGACGATCGCTGCGTCGAGATCGCCGCGGGACTCCGCGAGCTCGGCCCCCAGATCGACGCACACCGCAGTCATGAACTGGTCGCCGATCGACCTGAAGCGCTCCGTCGCCTCCCGGAGGCCAGCCTCGAAAGCGACGAAGTCGTCATGCTCTTGGATCGCGAGCGCCGCGGTCGCCCACTCGATCGCTGGTCCTGCCCAAGAGTCAGTGGTGGCGGCGAGCGTGTCGAGCATCTCGTGGTTGAGATCGATGGCCTTCGGCCGACGGCCGGTCGCGTCGACGAGCTGTGAGTAGAAGGAGAGCGCGTAGCCGGCGAACACCGGGTCCGCGTGCGCCCGGAGGAGCGCGATCGCCTCGTCGAACTGCTCGTCGTTGCGGTCACGGTTGCCGTTGACGAAGGCGACGAAGGCGCGCCAGAACCGGGCCCAGCCCTCCAGTGAACGGTTCGAGATCGCCGGGCAGGGCGAACGCCTCGTCGAGCCAGCGGAGCCCCTCGGCGACCCCACCCGCGATCCACCGGTCGTACGCGAGATCTGCTGCTATGCCCACGGCCAGCTCCTTGTCACCGGCACCCAAGCGCCCACTCGAAGGCGACGCTGATGTTGTCGTGTTCGGCGTCGATTGTCAGGAACCACTCGCGCTGGCGGATTCCCCGCCACGCCTCGCGGCCCCGGGCGCAGATCATTGCGAGATGTGCCGCCATGCGTGCGAACGCGTCGTCCGCGTCGCCGCGCTCCACGAGGCGCTCACGGCCGTACTGTCGGAGCGTCTGGAGCATGTGATAGCGCGGGCCTCGGGACCGGACCGATCGACGACCAGCAGGGACTTGTCGACCAGCCCGGTGACGGAGTCGACGACGTCCGTCGGGTCGAGACCGTCGATGGCACAGACCGCTTCAGCGGCGTCGATCGTGCAACCTCCCGGGAAGACCGAGAGCCGCTCGAACACACGGCGCTCGTCCTCGAACAAGAGGTCGTAGCTCCAGTCGACGACGGCCCGGAGCGTCTGTTGGCGTGCCATCGCCGTGCGGGCGCCGCCCGACAGCAACCGGAACCGGTCGTCGAGACGTTCGGCGATCTGCGAGACCGTGAACGCCGAGGTGCGGGCCGCCGCCAGCTCGATCGCGAGGGGGAGTCCGTCGAGACGCACGCAGATGTCGCGGATGACCTCGAGCCGGCGCGTCATCGGCCTCGAAGCCGGTGGTCGCCGCGGCGGCTCGCTCGACGAACAACGTCACGCCGTCGTCAGTGCGAAGCGGCGGCACGACCCACACGACCTCGCCGGGCACACGCAACGCCTCGCGGCTCGTTGCCAAGATGCGCAGCGCCTCGCACCCCTCGAGCAGCGAGGCGACCGCGTCGGCGGCCGCGGCCACGAGGTGCTCGCAGTTGTCGACGACCAAGAGCAGATCTCGGTCGCCGACCAGCTCTCGCACCCGTTCCAGTGAGTCGACGTCGGGATCTCGCAGCTCGAACGCAGCCGCGATCGCCGCGGGCACCGCGTCGGCGTTGCCCACCGCGGCGAGCTCGACCATCACGACGTCGCTGACATCCGCGTCGAGGCGCGCGGCCTCGGTGGCAAGACGAGTCTTGCCGGCACCACCGGGACCGACGAGCGTGACCAATCGGTGCGCGGCCCGGAGGCTCTCGAGCTCGACGAGCTCGTCCTCGCGGCCGACAAGCGAAGTCAGCGCGGGCCGCAGGTTGGATCGCTTGCGCTGCCGTTCATCCGCCCTCGCTGATGCAACCGCTGCGGGCGCGTCCGAGCGTCGGGTCTTGGATGAGGATCGCGGCTTCGAGCCGCCGGAGCTCGGGACCGGGGTCGAGGCCGAGCTCCTCGGCGAGCACGGTCGCGGCCCTCCTGGAACATGCGCAGCGCATCGGCCTGCCGTCCGGCGCGGTAGAGGGCCAACATGAGCTGGGCCGCGCAGTCGCTCGCGGAGCGGATGGTCGGCGACGAGCACCTCGAGCTCGCCGACGAGCCGTTGGTGATGGGCGAGCGCGAGCTCCACCTCGACTCGCTCTTCGAGGAGGGAGACGCCGCACTTCCTGCAAACGAGCGATGTGAGGCTGCGCGAACTCCTCGTACGTGAAGTCCGCCAACGGTGCACCGCGCCACAGCGACTCGGCCTCCGCGAACATCCTGAGCGCCTCGTCCAGATCTCCGCGCTCGACTGATGCCCGCGCCTCGATGATGAGCCGCTCCAGTCGGTGCACGTCCACGTCGTCGGCATCGACCGCCAGCGCGTAGCCGGGCGGTCGCATCACCACCAGATCGCCGGAACCAAGGCTCTTGCGAAGCTTGGATACGAGGCGCTGCAACGAGTTCGCCACCCCTGCCGGCGGATCGTCCTGCCACAGCGCCTCGATGAGCTGATCGGTCGGCACCACCCGTCCGCCGCCGAGGGCCAGCATCGCCAGGAGGGCGCGCGTCTTCGCACCCTGCACCGACAGCGGACTGCCGCCCTCGCCCGACGCTTCCAACGCACCGAGGAGGCGAACCTCCATCGCGCTCACCGTACCGACTCAGCGCAAGGACAGCGGCCGGTCAGCGCGCTCGTCGATCCTGCTCGCATGTCACGCCGTGACCGACAACGCGCCGAGCTCCTCACCCTGTGCCTGACCGGTCCCGTGGCTCGGGCCGTCGACCTTGCGTTCGGGCACCTCGCCGAGTTCGGTCGGGACGACGACCTCCTCGACCGCATGGAGGACGCCCTCGAACGAAGGGGCGTCACGTCGACGGTGAGAGGCCGCTTCGACGAGCTGCGCCGCACCCGAGGCTGAATCAGACGCCGAGATCCCGCTCTCGTTGCGCCCGGAGCGCGGCTTGGGTGCGGTCGGACACCTGGAGCTTGTCGAGGATCCGCGAGACGTAGTTCTGGATGGTCTTGAGGGAGAGCCCGAGGCTGCGGGCGATCTGGGCGTTGCTCGAGCCGTTGGCGAGCATCTCGAGCACCTCGCGCTCTCGATCCGTGAGACCACTCGGATCCGAACCCGGCTCGGCTTTGGGCGTCGAGGAAAGGGCGAGGACGTGGAGTGCGACCCCCGCCCCGAAGACCGCGCCGCCTGACGCGACCGTGTGGAGCGCGCTCGCGATCTCGTCGCCATCAGCACCCTTGAGGACATAGCCACGCGCACCCGCACGCATGGCGGCGATGACCGTGTCGTCGTCGTCGACCATGGTGAGCACGAGGACGCCCGGCCTATCCGGCAGCGCATTGATCGACGCGGTCGCCTCGACACCAGACATGGTCGGCAGGTTGAGGTCCATCAGCACGACGTCGGTCGGCGTCGTCCGCACGAATTCGACTGCCTCTCGGCCGTCCGCAACGAGCCCGACGACCTCGAAGTCGGGCTTCGACCGCAGGAGCGCCGCCAGCCCGTCGCGGAACACGGGATGGTCGTCGACGATGAGCACGCGCATGGTCATGGCAGCGGCAGCGATGCAGAGATCGTCAAACCAGTTCCGTTCGTCACCTGCAGCTGGCCCCCGACCTCCTCAGCGCGCTCGCGCATCGTTTGCAGGCCATGACCCGCAAGGCTCTCACCAGCAACGCTCTCAGCGCCGGAGATCCCCTGGCCATCGTCGACGACCGTGATCCGAAGCGCGCGGCCTTCGGCGACGATCGTCGCGCGACAGACCGATGCTGAGGAGTGGCGCACTGCATTCGTCACGGCTTCCGTGACGATGCGAAATGCAGCTACCTCCATCGCGGCCGGAAGAGCCGGCAGCTCGCCGACCGACAAGTCGACCTCGATCGCGGTGCCGAGGGTGAGACGCCGCGTGACCTGCGCGAGTGCCCCCGCCAGGCCCAACTCGTCGAGGGCGGGCGGACGCAATCCCTCGACGACTCGCCGCAGCTCGGTGATCGTCGAGCGGAGCTCGGTCCGCAGAACATCGACGTCCGCGGCGACTGGAGACGACGCGTCGAGCCCGCCCGCGATCACGTCGAGCCGTAGGAGGTGTCCCGCCAGTGCCGGCCCTAGTCCGTCGTGCAGGTCGCGTCGGAGTCGGCGCCGTTCCTCCTCGCGAGCGAGCACGAGCCTCTCGACTGCCCGCTGGAGATCCGTCCGGAGGCGACGGGCGTGCAGCACACCGCCGAGGTGCCCGGCGAGATCATCGAGCAGTTGGCGGTCTCGAGCACGTAAGGGCATAGAGGGTGGCCGGTATCGGAGGCTGCCGACGGGTTGGCCATACGCGGCAAGCGGGAGCGTCGCGCGTTCGGCATCCGGCTCCGGCGACGAGAGATCTCCCGCGATCACATGGCCGTCCTCGTCGCAGATGGCGACGTCATCGAGGCCGAGGCCCGCGAGCTCGCTGCTGACATCGTCGAGCAAGCGGTCGACGTCGACCGTGGCCTCGAGGCGCTGGCCGAGGTCCGCCAGCACGTCGTACGGCTCGTCCCACCTTCCGAACGTCAAGCGGTTCACTGCTCGTTGCAACGAGTCACGCAGCGGTGCAAAGAGCAGCGCGACGATCGCGGCGGCGGCCCACGGCAACCAAGCGACGTGACCTGAGAGGTGGAGCATCGCCGTCGCACCCGCGATGAACAGCGCGTACACCGCCGCGACGACCCCCGAGATCATGATCCACACGAGCGTGCGGTTCGCCGCCGTGCGCACGTCGTAGAGGCCGCGGGCGAGGACTGCGAAACCGATCGCAAACGGCAGGGGCAATGCCGCAGCGCCGAAGATCCACCCGTCGGCAACGCCGGCGAGCGCGATCGGTGCTGCCACGATCGGCAGCGCGGCCGCGGCCGCGAACATCGTGAGCTGTTGGCGCTGCAACGGAGTGCCCCGGCGCCACCGGTGCACCAGCAGGGTGACCACGCCAACCGTCGCAACGAGGCTGAGGGGTACGTGGATGAGGAAAGCCAGCGCGTCGATCACTCTCCACAGACCTTCGAGCGCGAGCGGGTTCTGCCAGTCGCCAAGACCTCGGAGACCTGCCTGCGGGTCGAAGAGCGGATCGAGGACCGATCCGACGGCGATGAGCACGAGCGCGACGCGTAGCCACTGCCAACGCGGTTCACGGAGCGTCCCGTCGGGGAACAGCGTCGGCACCACCAGTGTGACGGTCATCCATCCGAGGCCGCGCAGCGCCGAGCCCGTGATCGCGAACGCCGACGCCCCCGGAACGCTGCCGGGGTCAGTGACGATGCCGTGTACGGCGACGTCGACGGCGGCACCGCCGAGTGACCAAAGCAGTCCGCCGGCGAGCATCGCCCAACCGACGCGGTTCGCGGGTCGGGCGGCTGCGACGACCGCCCCCACGATCGTGAACGCGACGATCACGGCGGCGTTGAACCCTGGCGTGAGCAGCGAGTGGCCGTCGTCCTCCGCGATCCACAGCGAGATGCTGGCTCCGGCGAGCGACGCCACGATGGCCGCGGTGATCACCGCGGCCATCGCGCCTTTCGAGCCTGCGCTCACCGTGAGATCGTGCCGCGTCGCGTGCCCGTCCCGCACTCAGACTGTCGCCGGGACGGCATCGACCGGGTGCTCGAGCTCGTGGTGGGAGTGGCGCAGCGCCGCGATCCCGACGGCGACGAACCAGAGGAAGAACAGCATCGTCGACACATCGGTGGCGCCGGTGCGTGCACCGGGGACGCTCACGATGGCGAACGAGCCGACGAGCACGCCGCTGACCGTGACCCAACGCGGGAGCGCTCCGGTCACCCGGGCGGCCAGGCCGACCGATACGGCGAAGATCCCGACGAGCCCGGCGCACAGGATGAAGCCCAGGTTGCGGATGTCGTTGACGGTGGTGACGGTGCTCAGATCCGCGCCGTGGTGCCCGTCATACAGCGCGGCCGCGCCGGCAGCGAACCCCGTGGAGATCGTGACCGCGACGTAGGCGACGACGCTCCCGGCGATGCACGACGACAGCCATCTCGGCACGATGTCGTCGCCCCGGAGCAGCTGTGCGAACAGCAGCCCACCGACGAGGAAGACGAGAAAGCCGAGATAGGAGAGATAGCCGCCGGCGAAGCTCGAAGCCATCGAAGACTTGACCAGCGCGTCGGCTGCGGTGGCCGGGCTGTCACCCAGCTGCAGGGAGTGCGAGGAGATCGTGCCGGCGAAGATCAGCACGATGTGAGCGATCGCGAGCCACCCGGCTGCGATCCACAGGTATCGACGAGTGATCCTTTCGGAGTTGGTGGACATTGGGACCTCCTGGTCGCGTAGGGACAGGAGAAGGATCGAACCAGTCGGTTCCCACGGGATAGAGCACGGACTCCCTTCGCGGCTGGGAAATGCGCCCACCAATGAGATAGCCCCTGGCCGACGTGGGCACCGAGCGCGATGCTGCGTCGAGCGACGTCTCGTCGCGAAGGACGGGGGTTGACATGGGTGAGCTCGGCTACGACGCGGCCGGTGCGGGTGACCCGGCCCTCCTGTTCTTGCATGGTTGGTGCGGCGATCGCAGCTTCTTCGCCCCGCAGTTCGACTACTTCGCGCCGACGCATCGAGTGGTCACAGTCGATCTCCCGGGCCATGGCAAGAGCGAGATCCCCGAGGAGTACTCGATCGAGGCGTTCGCGAGTCGGGTGGCCGAGCTGGCGACAGAGCTCGGACTGGGGCGCAGCGTCGTGTTCGGTCACAGCATCGGCGCGATGGTCGCGCTCGCGCTGTCGCAGTCTGCGCCCGAGCTTGTCGGCGCGGTGGCGCTGATCGATCCGCCGCCGCTCAGCAAGGAGGTGTGGAAGGGATTCGCGCCGCAGCTCATCTCCTCGTTCTCGGGGCCGGACGGGCCGACCGGACGCCGTCAATTCGTCGAGCAGATGTTCCTCCCAACCGACGACCGCGTCCGTCGAGCGAAGATCATCGAGACGATGACGGCCGTGCCCAACGACATCGCGATCCCGGCGGTGGAGGCGATCGCGGCGTTCGATGCGATGGCGGTGCTCCGCCGGTGCGACGTGCCCGTCCTCACCATCTCGTCGGCGGTCCCGACGAACGACGCCGCGTCGCTGCTCGAGGCGAACGCCACGATGACGCTCGGCCAGACAGTCGGAGCCGGGCACTTCCTGCAGCTCGAGGTGCCCGAGCAGGTGAACCCGATGATCGAGCGATTCTTGGCCGTCATCCCCGGAGGCGCGCTCGCGACCTAGCACGGCGACAACCTCGGCGTGACGGCACGGGCGTGCGCGGGCGTACCCTCGCGCAATCCGGACACGGCGATGCCCGGGGGCGGAGGGCGGACACATGTCGGGCGAGCGCCGAACCCTGCACCTGCGAAGGAGCCCGCGTCGCGTTGCCATCGCTGCCTCGATCGGGGTTCTCGGTGCCTCGTTGATCGTCGTAGCACCCGGCGTCCGCGCGTCAGCGGCGTCGTCGAACGCCACGATCTCCACGATCGCGGGTGGCACCGGCGGCGGAGCGCCTCTCGCCGTCTCGCAATCCCCGAGTGGCGTCGTCGTCGTGGGCACGAGGGTCTACGTCTCCGACGTGGCGGGCAACGTCGTGCGGGCGATCGACACGGTGACGAACACCGAGACGACCATCGCTGGCAACGGCATCGCGGGCGAAGACGGCGACGGCGGTACGGCCATCGATGCCGAGCTCGAACGCGCCGGGCGCTCTGGCCGCCGACAGCTCCGGCAACCTCTTCGTCGCTGACACGGGCAACTGCCTCGTCCGCAAGATCGACATCGGCAGGGCGTCATCTCGACCGTCGCGGGCCACTATGTCGCGGGGTCACCTGCGGCCAGCTGCTCGGGAGGGCTAGGCGACGGAGGCGACGCGACCGCCGCCAACCTCGGGGCCGTCGAGGGTCTCCTCGTCGACAGCGGCGGCGACCTGCTGCTTGTCGGCGAACGGGTCCCGCGTACGTCGGGTCGACGCGACGACGCACGTGATCTCGACGATCGCGGGCGGCGGGACTCCTGCCTCGGGCAACGGCGACGGCGGCGATGCGACCGCCTCACTCCTCAGCGATCCGCGCGGTCTTGCGACGAACTCGGCCGGAGATCTCTACATCGCCGAGGGCACCACGGGTCTGGTGCGAGTCGTCGACGCCGCGACAAGTCACATCGCGACCTTCGCAGGCGGAGGCGTCGGTGATCCCACCGCGGGCGGTGCCGCGACGAGTGTCGCTCTCTCCGACGTCCACAGCGTCGCCGTCGGTGCGTCGGGGGAGGTCTACATCGGCGGCTCGAGTGTCTACGTGGTCGACACCTCGGCCAGCGATGCGCTCACCGTGTACGCGGACCCGCAGGCCGCGTTCGGCAGCGTCGACGGGCTCGCCTTCACGACGGCGGGCGCGCTGCTCGTCGCTGACCCGTCGGCGCACCTGCTGCGCAGCATCGACGCCGTCGCGTCCGCACGCGGTGACGACTGTGGCCGGCAACGGGAACATGCAGTACTCGGGCGACGGCGCTGACGCGACCGACGCCGAGCTGAGCCTCCCGCAAGCGGTCGCGGCCGACAGCAATGGCAACACGTACATCGCCGACACCCAGAACGCGGTCGTCCGCCGCGTCGATACGACGGGAAAGATCGAGACGATCGCCGGCAACGGCGTACAGGGATCAACGTTGTCGTCGCCTCAAGGTGTCGCGGTCAACGCGAGCGGCGACGTGTTCATCGCCGACGCGTTCGTCGGTCGTGTCTATCGAGTCGACGCCAGCACACACGCGATCACGACGTACGCGGGAGGCGGCTCGCCGGGCGACGGGGTCGGCGATGGTGGCGCGGCAACCGCGGCTCAGCTCGAGCAACCACGAGGCCTCGCCGTCGATGCGGCGAGCGACCTCTACATCGCCGACTACGACGGCGGCCGTGTCCGTCGTGTCGACGCCGCGACCGGGCACATCTCGACGGTTGCCGGCGGAGGGAGCCCGGTATCCGGAAACGGCGACGGCGGCGCCGCTACCGCGCGCTCGTCAACGGCCCCGCGGCCGTCGCGCTCGACCCGACGGGTGACCTGTTCATCGCGGAGGGGGCATCGAACGACGTACGTGAAGTCGACAGCGTCTCCCAGGTGATCACCACGATCGCGGGCGGTGGCAACGGAGCGTCGGGATGGGGCGATGGGCTTCCCGCGACGAACGCGTTGCTCGCCAACCCGTCGGGTCTCGCGTTCGACGCCGACGGTCTGCTCATCGCCGACACCGCTCATTGCGTCGTTCGCCAAGTCGACTCCGCCGGTTCCATCAATGTGATCGCTGGCCGTGACGTGGGTTCAGGTGCGGGCGTCTGCGCCACGAGTGGTGACGGTGGGAAAGCAGGCGACGCGCTTCTCGACCAGCCTCAGGGTCTCGCGATCGGGGCTGGGGGCGAGCTTCTCGTCGCCGACACCGGCAGCAACCGAATCCGGAGCATCGGTGCGTCGTCCGGAGGCGGAGGAGGAGGAGGAGGTGGGACGCCGCCGCCAGAGCGTCCGGTGGTCACGGGCGTCGATCCTGCTTCCGGTCTGGCCACGGGCGGCAACGACGTGACCATCGAAGGAACGGGGTTCGCCTCGACCTCGACGGTCGCATTCGGCACGGCGCCCGCGACGAACGTCCGTCACAACACCGACGGCTCCATCACCGTCACCGCGCCAGCGGGGTCGGGCCTGGTCGACATCAGGGTCGGCGCGAGCGGCGCGACGAGCGCGCTCGCGGACGCCGACGTCTACTCCTATGTCCCTGTCGTCACCGGCGTGAGCCCGGCGCTCGGCTCGACCACGCTTCCTACGAAGGTCACGATCACGGGCGTCGGGCTGCGCGACGCAACCAGCGTGCAGTTCGGTACCCTCGACGCGGTGCCGTTCACGGTGCTCACCGACACCACCATCACCACGACGAGTCCGTGCCGGCATCCGCCGGGCCGGTCGACGTGCCGGTGACGACCCCGGGCGGCACGAGCGCGCTCGCGCCCGGTCGACGTGTTCACCTACGAGCCCGGCGGCAGCATCTCCGGCAGCGTGCGTCGACGCGTCGGCGAGCCCCCGACCGGACGCGTTCGTGACGCTGTGCCCGTCGCCGCAATCGGCCGAGGCGTGCAAGACGCAACAGGTCGCACCGGACGCGACGTTCACGTTCTCGCCCGTCGCCGACGGCACGTACACGCTCACCGCCGTCGCCGGCCCCGAGACTGCCCAGGGTTTCCTCGGCCCGCTGACGGTGACGGGCGATCAGTCGATCACAGGTCAGGACTTCATCCTCGGTGTCGTCGCGAGCCTGCCGAACGGCGTGGTCGATCACCCAGGACGGCCGCGTGCATCACGCAGGACGCTGCAGAGCGGTGGCCCGGTCGGCATCCGCAATCACCCCGCGGTCTACACGTTCCGCGGGTGCCCGAATGGCAGCGCGACGTTCTCGATCTTGGGTCAGGACTGGACCACCGGCGAGATCCTTCCCGGTGCGTTGTTGACCGGTTCCTTCACCGAGACTCCAACCGGCTCGGGGATCTACACCGCGCAGATCTTCTCCCGATGCTCGGCGGGATCGGCTACCGCTTGATCTCCATCGCACCGACCTGTCCGCCCCCGCCGGCCGGCTCGGTGCTCCCGACGTCACCGCGGTGAGCCCGGCCAGCGGCGCGGCCGCTGGCGGCACCGCGATCACCCTCACCGGCACCGGCTTCACCACTGCATACGGCGTGCAGTTCGGATCGGTGCCCGCTCGAAGCTTCCAGGTCGTGTCTGACACGCGCATCGACGCCGTGTCCCCCGCGGGAACGGGAACGCACGACATAACCGTGACCGGTGTCGCGGGCACGAGCGCGACATCCACCGCTGATCTGTTCACCTACGCACCGAACATGACCCACGTGGACCCGCCCGGCGGGGCCGGCGGTGGTGGGACATCAGTCACGGTGACCGGATCCGGTTTCACGGGCGCGACCGCGGTGAAGTTCGGGAGCGCCGCCGTGAGCGAGTTCGTGGTCATCTCCGACACTGAGCTCTCGGCGACGAGCCCGCCCGGTGGCGCCGTGGTCGATGTGAGCGTCACCACACCGGCCGGCACGAGCACCGCGGTGGCTCCCGATCGCTACACCTACCAGAGCCCGGTCATCACGGGACTCTCTCCCGCCGATGGGCCCGGCGGAGGGAGGCACGTCAGTCGTCCTCATCGGGTCCGGGTTCACGGGCGCCACCGGAGTGCGGTTTGGCTCGACTCCCGCGACCGACGTCACCGTCCTCGACGACTCGACGATCACCGCGACCGCTCCGCCCGGCAGTGGCATTGTCGACGTGACCGCGACGGGTCCTGCGGGAACGAGCAGCCCTTCGCCTGCGGACCACTTCACCTACAACACGCCGCACATCGATGCATTGATGATCACGGGAGGCTCGAGCGCCGGTGGCGACGCGATCGTGATCAAGGGCCAGGGCTTCACCGGAGCCGCGAGTGTGACGTTCGGAGGTCGGCCCGGCTCGGCTATCGGGTGGTCGGGACGACGTGATCCTCGCGGACACGCCACCCGGCGTCGGCGTCGCCGACGTGTCAGTGTCGACACCTGGCGGGAAGCGATACCGCCGCGGGTGCGTTCACCTATGCCGACCCGACCGCGGCTGCGACCGAGCTCGCGGCGACGGACGCAGCCGAGCCCACGATCGCGCTGAGCCAACACGACGACAGGGGTTCTAACGGTGGGCCCGAAATCCTCATCACCGGCACCGGGATCAGCGACGTGAAGACCGTGCAGTTCGGGTCCAGCCCGCCGATCCGCGTGACCGCGATCGACGCACCGCTGGACCTGGACAAGGGCGACTACGACTTCAACAACGCTGGCTTCATCGGGCCCTTCGACGGTGCGGTCGCGCCGAGAATTCGGTGATCTCGGTGACGGTGCCTCCCGGCACAGTCGGTGACACGACGTTGACGGTTTCCGGAGTCGGCTTCAGCGCCACGACTCCGTTCAACTACGTCGAGCCAGAGATCGTCAGCCTGTCGATCACAAAGTCCATGACGTTCGTCGATCAGGCATTCGTCCACGTGACAACGATCGGCGTCGGTCCCGGCGCGGCCGGTGGAGGCGCCCCGAGTGGAGGCTCGGCGGCATGCCCACAGGCGCCGTCGTCGCTGACGACACAAACGACCCGACGTGGAGCCGAGCGTCTGCTGCTGTGTCGTGGATGGTGCTCTCGCCCGGAGTCCACGCCGGCGCGCAGCCCGTGTCAGGGCAGGTGCCCGACGCGCACTGGAACGCTCCTCACGTTCAAATCTGCTGTCGACGCGTACATCGTTGGGCCGCGGCTCTTGTCCGTCTCCCCCGCCGAGGGCCCCGATGCCGGCGGGAACCGAGTCGTGCTCAGCGGAGCTGATCTGAACTCCCGCGACCCCAACTACGGGCATCTTCACACCGGCCACGTGAAGGGCGACGGGGTCACCTTCGGCGGGAGGCTGGCGCCGGCGCTCTCCGCCACCGGCTTCGGTCCCGACACGCTGTTCGTCGCGGCGCCGCCAGGCGAGGGCACTGTTGAGGTGAAGGTCACGGTGACCCTCGACACCGGCATCACGGAGACCACCAGCGGCCAATACACCTACGTCTCGGACTGCGTGGTCGCCTGCCCGCCGCAAGCTGGGCCGCCACCCGACCCCTCGGCTGATGTCGTCGCCGGCTTCTGGGTCGATCCGTCCGGCACCGTCGTCAACCAGCACGGAGATCCCGTGCCAGGCGCGTCGGTGACATTGCAGCAGTCGCCGTTCGGGAACCCCCCGTTCATCCCTGTTCCCGCCGGAAGCGCGGTGATGTCGCCGGGGAACCGCACCAACCCGCAGATCACCGACGCGTTGGGCTCGTACGGCTGGGACGTGCTGCCCGGCTTCTACGACCTGGCCGTGACCGCACCCGGATGCACTCCGATCACGAGCGACTCGGTCCACGTTCCACCCCCGGTCACCGGGCTCACGTTGATACTCAACTGTTCGGCGGCGGCGCCGACCGTCTCGACGGTCTCGCCACGGTCGGGTCCGACGACGGGCGGCACCGCGGTGACGTTCACGGGCACGGGCTTCACTCCCGGGATGGCAGTGCAGTTCGGCGTGCTCTCGGCCACCAACGTGCAGGTGGCGTCACCTACGTCGATGACGGCATCAAGCCCAGCTGCGCCCGCTGGTGCGGTCGCGCTCAAACTGTCGACACCGGGAGGTTCCGTGAGCGTGGGGAACTTCACCTACCAACAACCCACTCCCCACCTCACCGCGCTCACACCACCGAACGGCACGGCGGGAACCCTCGTGACGATCGCGGGAACCGGCTTCGCGGGCGCGACCGGCGTCACGTTCGGCGGCACCACAGCATCGTTCACCGCGATCTCGGACACACAACTCACTGCGCTCGCGCCCGGTGGCGTCGGCCCCGTGGCTGTCACGGTCACAGGGCCGGGCGGGTCGGGCACGCTCGCTTCGTTCACGTTCCCGGGGACGGTGCCGGCACCGCCCGGCACGACGTTGCGCGTCGGAGCGCCGGCCGGCACTCGGGTGCTGTCCGTCGTCTCGACTCGCGGGTTCACCATCGGCCAGGTGATCGCGGTCGGAACTGGCGGGAGTCGCGATCTGGGCATCTACGTGGGACCAGGCGCGATCGTGCTCGACCGACCTCTGCAGCACTCGCACCCCAAGGGCGACGCCGTGCAGGTCGCGGTCAACCCACCGAACCTCGCGCCGTGGTGCGACCCCCAGGCGGCAAGTGGTCCGGAGAACGGTGCGATCACGGGACGCTCCCGATGCAGCGATGAGTCCCCCACGACGGTCACCTACGCGCTGGTCGCAGGAAAGGGCCCGGCCCACGGCAGCGTCGTCGTCTCACCGTCGGGCGCTTGGACCTACACGCCGTCACACAACTTCGCAGGCGTTGACGGATTCGTGGTCCGCGCCACGGACAATCACGGTGCCTCGTCGAGCCCCCCGCAGCTCGTCGTCTTGGCCGTGCTGGCGCCACGCCGGCGCTGACACCCAACAAGGTTGGGGTACCGGTCGCCACCCCGATCCGAGACGATGCCGGCATGAGCATCGAAGACAACAAGACACTCGTCCGTGGTTTCATCGACGCGCTGTTCACCGACGGTGACCTCAGCGCGACCGACACGTTCCTGGCCCCGAGCTTCGTCAACCACGATCCTCCCGTCGGGGTGACGCCCGACGCCGAAGGCATGCGGATGGCCGGCTCCATGTTCCGCAAGGCGTTCCCCGACTGGCACAGCGAGCTGCACGCCCTCATCGCCGAGGACGACATCGTGGTGGAGCGGTTCACGGCGTCGGGGACGCAGCAGGGTGAGCTGATGGGCGTCGCACCGACCGGCAAGCACATCGAGCTGCAGGGCATCAACATCTTCCGCGTTCGTGATGGGCAGATCACCGAGCGTTGGGGCCGCCTCGACGAGCTCGCGCTCCTTCGAGCAGCTCGGTCTCGCGGGCTGATCGCTCCGGCCCTGCGTAGGGTGAGTAGGTGACCGTGGCGGAGCGAAGGCGGCAGATCGACCGCCTCGCCGAGCGCTGCTACGCCGGACTCGAGAGTGGCCCGTTGCAGGCGGAGATCCTTCGGAGGCCTCCGCCAGGTGATGTCGATCGACGCCGCGTTCTTCGCGACCGTCGACCCCGCGACGATCCTGTTCACGTCGGTGATCGCCGAGGCTCCGCTCGCCGCAGCGACACCCCTCTTCCTCGAGAACGAGTTCGGGCACGACGACGTCAACAAGTTCACGGCGCTCGCGTCGGCGGGTGATCCCGTGCGATCGCTCGACCAGGCCACCGCAGGCGATCGGTCGACGAGCGACCGGTACCTCGACGTGATGGCTCCGATGAACCTGGGCGACGAGCTGCGCGCCGCGCTCGTGTCGAAGAGTCGTTGCTGGGGAGTGCTGTGCCTCCACCGCGCCGATGGCACGACCGGCTTCAGCGAGGAGGAAGTCGCGCTCGTCCGGGCGCTCGCCCCTCACATCGCGAGAGGGCCTGCGGCGCGCCCTCGTCGTGGGCGGCGTCGTGCCCTCCCGGCCGGGGACGCGTGGGCCCGGGATCATCGTCCTCGACGACGACATGACGATCACGTCGATGAACGACGAGGCGCAGCGATGGATGGCCGAGCTCATCGATCCCGCATGGATCGACGTGGGCAATGGCGCGCTCCCGGCGGCGGTGTTCGCCGCGGCGGCGGTTGTCGCGGAGCCGAGCAAGGCCGGGGCGGGACGCCGTCCGCGATTCGGCTGCGGGCAGCGGACGGGCAGTGGCTGACGCTGCACGCATCGCGTCTCGCAGTTCGGTCGGCGGCGTGCAGACCGCCGTCGTCCTCGAGCCGGCGCGCCCGGCCGATGTCGCGTCGATCTACCTCGACGCGCTCGGGTCTCACCCCGGCGCAGACGCGAGTCGCGTCACTCGTGCTGCTCGGTCGGTCGACTCAGCAGATCGTCAGCGAGCTGCACATCTCGTCGCACACTGTTCAGGAGCACCTCCGCGCGGTGTTCGACAAGCTCGGCGTCGCGAGTCGGAGGGAGCTCGTCGCGACGCTCCTCGGCGACCACCACTGACGGAGGAGCCCGCCATCAGGGCGCGAGCGCGTCCCCCGGGAAGCTGCGACACGGGTGCACCTCATAGCGGAACACGCCCGCGACGACGCCAGGATCACTCTGCATGATCGCCTCGACCTCGTCGGTCGTCGCGTCGTAGATCCCGACGCCGCACAGCTCGGAGCTGTCCATCACCGGACACACGACGTTCAGCACGCCGTCGGCGCGCAGGCCGAAGTTGCGGCGGCCGTGCTCCCAGATGATCTTGCGAGCGCCCTCGTCGCTGTACGCGGGCCCCTGGTAGAGGAGCCCGATCACGTACTCGCGGGTGGTGGCCATCCCCGCTTGCATGACCTCGTCGGAGACGTAGGTGACCTGAGGCTCGTCGCTGCTCATCCCTGACATGATTCGCCGATGCTGACCGAGCTGGCAACCGCAGTCCGTGAGGGCCGGGTGCATCCGACCGACCTGGTCGAGGAAGCACTCCGTCGCATCGAGAAGCTCGACGGCCCCATCAACGCCGTCGTCGCGCTCGGCGCCGAGCAAGCCCTCGACGAGGCGAAGCGCTCGCCGCGGCAGGGGCCGCTCGCCGGCATCCCCTATCTCGTGAAGGACCTCGCTCGTTGCATCGGCCTCCCCACGAGCTACGGCTCGCCGCTCGTCGGAGCGGGCGGTCCACCCGAGACCGTCGACGACACGACGGTCGCACGCTTGCGCGCCGCCGGAGCCATCCCGATCGGCAAGTCGAACTCGCCCGCGTACGGATGGACCGCGGCGACGTTCAACTCGGTGTTCGGCCCGACGCGGAACCCCTGGAACCTCGAGCGCACTCCCGGCGGCTCGAGCGGGGGGTCCGCCGCCGCGCTCGCGGCGGGACTCGTGCCGATCGCGACGTCGTCGGACGGAGGAGGATCCGTACGCATCCCCGCGTCGATGTGTGGGCTCGTGGGCCTGAAGCCGACGATCGGCGCGATCGGCCGCGACGGCGCTCCTCGGTGGATCGACTTCTCGACCTGGGGCGCGACCGGTCACACGGTCGCTGACGTCATTGCCGAGGCGTCGGTGTACCTCGGGCCGACGGCCGGCGACGTGCGTTCGTTGCCGAAGGGCGCCGTCGACATGTCGCTCACGAAGCCGAGCAAGGTGCTGCTGTGCCGCACCCTCCGCCTCGCCGTCGAGCCGAACATCGAAGCCGCGTCGCGTCGCATCGCGTCGACTCTCGAGGGCCTCGGCTACAGAGTCGAGGAGATCGAGAACCCCGCGCCGGGTGCCGCGATCGACTGGGGGATCATCAGCGTGTCCGAGCTCTCGCAGAGCCTCGTCCACCTTCGCGATCGATGGAGCGAGCTCGACCTCGGGTTGCAGGAGATGCTGTTGATGCACGAGTTCCTGAGCCTCCACGACTACGTCGGCGCGCGTCGCCGTTGCTACGACGTGTGCGCGATCTACGACCGCCTTCTCGGCGACGACACGGTGCTGATCACTCCCGTCTCGAACGCCGAGTCGTGGGCGCCCGAAGGCCCGTTGCCCACCACCGTCGCGGGCATCAACGACCCGGCGATCTGCGTGAACACGACCGAGTTCAACATGACCGGACACCCCGTCGTCACCGTTCCCATGGGCCGCGACAGCTTTGGTGTGCCCTTCGGGCTGCAGATCGTGGCGCCGCGTTGGAGAGACGGCATCGCGCTCGCCCTCGCCGAGGTCATCGAGCAGGCGGCCCCGTGGCCGTTGGTCGCGGACGGCTACGACCCGTTCCCGGTGCCGTGAATCCGGCTGCCGTGAACGTTCACAGGCTCGAAACGCGCGCCGCCCTCCGATCGGGTTCCATGATCACGTGAAGCTCGACGTGTTCTTCTTCGGAGCGGTGCCCATGCCCGACGCCGGCAATGCTGGTCCGGTCCCCACGACGCGCCGCTATGGCATGACCGATGTCGTCGCCGCGTACGACAACCTCTTCAAGTGGGCCGACACGGCCGACCGCCTCGGCTACGACACCATGTGGCTGACCGAGCACCACTTCCAGCACGAGGGCTACGAGGTCATCCCGAACATCATCCAGTTCGGCATGGCGCTCGCGCTGCGCACCGAACGTCTTCGACAAGGCCAGATGTTCAACGTCGTGCCCCAATGGCATCCGCTTCGCCTCGCCGAGGACTTCGCTCTCGCGGATGTCCTCACCGGTGGTCGCATGGTGTTCGGCGTCGGTCGTGGCACGGTGCCTCGCGAGGCAGAGTCGCTCGGCTCGATGGTCGCCTCGGGTGACAACGAGATGAGCCGCGAGGCCGATCGCATCAACCGCGAGCACTTCGAAGAGGCGATGGAGGTCATCAAGCTCGCGTGGACGCAAGAGCGGTTCAGCTACACCGGGAAGCACTACAGCTTCCCGCCGGTCGGCATCCCCGACCGCGGCTCGCTCGTCACCGAGCTCACGCTCGTGCCTCGTCCGACGCGCGAGATCGAGATCTATCAACCGATCACGTCGCCCGACACGATGACGTATGCACCCGCCGTCGGTCACAAGGGCATCTACTGGCAGCAGCCGCCGTCGACGCTGAAGCGCAAGTGGGACGACTATGCCGAGGTCGCGGCTGCGGCGGGCCGCACGGTCGCGCCCGGGCGAGGATCGCGCGCTGGTGTTGAACGTCCACGTCGGCGCGACTCGCGAGAAGGCGATGGCAGCGGTGCGGAACGCGCACGACGAGTTCTGCCGGTTCCTCGCCCCGTACGGGCGGTTCCGCAACTACCTCCTCCCGGACGGCACGAACCGTCCGTTCGGCTTCCAGCCCGAGCTCGAAGACTCGATGGAGCAACGCATCGCCGCGGTCGGCACGCCCGATGACGTGGCGCAGGTCATCGGCGACTTCAAGGACCTGCTCGACCTGAAGCACCTCGTCGTGTTCCTCGAGTTTCCCGGGCTCACGCGCGACCAGCTCGACGAGCAGCTCCACCTCGTCGCCGAAGAGGTCATGCCCCTCGTCGGGTAGACGTCAGGTTCTCGCGCGGAAAACCCGCCACGGATGGCGGGGTTTTGAAACGAGAACGGTGGAGGGGGAGGATGCGGCCATGACCGACACGCCCGAGCGCATGGAAGTGCAACGCCCCATCGAAGCGACCCCGGCCGAGATCTTCGCCGTGGTCTCCGATCCGAACGGCCACGTCGCCATCGATGCGTCGGGCATGCTCCAGTCCGCCGACGGCCAGCCCGCGAAGGCGGTCGGAGACACGTTCGTCGTCCACATGGACCGCGAGGCGCTGAACGACTTCCCGCTCGGGAAGTACGACGTGACCGTCGAGATCGTCACCTTCGAGCAGGACCGCGAGATCGCCTGGAAGATCAACGGGGTGGTCCAACCACCGATAGGTCACATCTACGGCTACCGGCTCGAGCCCACCGACGAGGGCACCCTGGTGACGAGCTACTACGACTGGTCGACGATCGATCCCGTGTGGAGAGAGCGCAACATCTTTCCGATCATCCCGGAGAGCGCACTGCGCGCCACGCTCGGCATCCTCGACCGCACGGTCAAGCGGGGCTACCCGAAGCCGTAGCCGCGTCGCGATACCTGACGGGAGCGTCCGGTCCTACAGTCGGCCGCGTTTCCCCCGAGCAGGAGGCCGTGGCATGGAAGTCGACAAGTACGACGACGGAGTCCCCGGATGGGTCGACCTCGGATCGCCCGACATCAACAAAGCGCGCGCGTTCTACAGCGGGCTCTTCGGCTGGGAGATCCCGCCCGGCCCTGAGGAGGCGGGCGGCTACAGCATCGCCATGCTCCGCGGCCGACCGGTGGCCGGCATCGGCCCCGCGATGAATCCCGGTCCACCGGTGTGGGCCACCTACGTCATCGTCGACAATGCGGACAGCGTCGCGAAGAAGGTGAAGGACAACGGCGGCAACGTGCTCGTCGAGCCGATGGACGTGCTCGACGCGGGCCGCATGGGTGTCTTCATGGACCCGAAGGGCGCCGTGTTCTCGGTGTGGCAGGCGGGCGTCATGCCCGGCGCCGGTATCGTCAACGAGCCGAACAGCTACAGCTGGAGTGAGCTCGCCACGTCCGACGTCGACGGGTCGAAGAAGTTCTACGGCGCGGTCTTCGGGTGGGGCGGCCAGACCTACGGCGAGGCCGAGGGACCGATGGGCGGCTACACCGAGTGGAAGATCGGTGACCGCTCGATCGGCGGGATGATGACGCGTCCGCCGCAGCTGCCCGCGGAGGTGCCCGACTACTGGGGCGTCTACTTCGCGGTCGCCGACATCGACGCCACCGTCGCCAAGCTCAAGGAGCTGGGCGGTTCGGTGCACGTCGGACCGATGGCGATCGAGCCCGGCACGTTCGCGATGGTCGCCGACCCGCAGGGCGCGATGTTCAACGTGATGCAGCTCAGCCCCGAGCGGGCCGCGAGCGGGAACGTGTAGCGACGCTCTCGACGATCAGTCGGTCGAGCGCACCGTGCGTCCGGCGAGGGCGCCGGTGTGCTCGCCGTCTCGCATGAACACCGCACCGTTCACGATGGTCGCGTCGTAGCCGGACGAGCGCTGGATGTACCGGCCCGCGCCGCCCGGGAAGTCGTGCACGTACTCAGGCGTCGGCAGCCGCATGCCGTCGAGGTCGATGACGTTGATGTCGGCGAACGCGCCGGGCCTGAGCACACCGCGGTCCTTGACGCCGAACAGTCCTGCGGTGTCGGAGGTCAGCCGGCGGATGCCCTCCTCGACCGAGCAGAGCGCTTTCTCGCGCACCCAGTACGTGAGGAAGAAGGTCGGCTGGCTCGCGTCCATGATCTGACCGACGTGGGCGCCCGAGTCGGCGAGCCCCATCACGACGGTCTTGTTGTTGAGCATGTCGGCGACCGCGTCGAGGCTCTGGTTGAGGAACGGGAAGTTCACCGCGGCCGCGCCCTCGGTCTCGAGCGAGATGTCGAGGAACGCCTCGGCCGCGCTCACTCCCCTTCGCGCTGCGTGCGCGGCGAGCGAGTCCTCGGCGGTGCACTCGTAGCGAGCGTCGGGACCAGCCAGCACGAAGACCGTGCGCGGATCGAGCACCTGCGTCTCGGCGTCGGCCTGAGCGATGAGCTCGGCCCGGCGCTCGGGGTCACGCATCGCTGTCAAGCGCTCGTCGAGAGAGACCTCCCGCAGCGCCCTCCACGCAGGACAGCGCCCATACGGCGTGTTGTTCGCGATGCCGAGCAGGATGCCGACGCCTCGTGCTGTCGTCTGTGGCCGCAGTCGGCCCCCGATGAGGTTGCCCTCCTCGGTGAGCTGGATCACGCGGGAGTAGAGGTCGGGACGCCGATTCGACTGCGCGAGCCCGAACGTCACCGGACGGCCTGAGCGGCGCGAGAGCTCGCTCATCCAACGCAGCTCACCACGCGTGTTCTTGAGCGAGTCGTCGTCACCTTCACCGAGGCGCGCCGCAGCCTCGAACACGCCGCGTCCGTGGCGGCCGAGCACGTCGCCGATCGCGAGTAGCTCTTCGGGGGCGGCATAGGTGCCGGGCACCGGCCTTCCGTCGGGCACGCGGTGAAGGAACGTGCGTGACGTCGAGAAGCCGAGCGCACCAGCGCGCATGGCCTCGTCCACGAGCTCGCACATCGCTGCGACGTCGTCCGGACCCGCCGGCTCCTCACTGAGGCTGCGGTCTCCCATCGCGTGGTAGCGCACCGCGCAGTGACCGACCATGCCGCCGACGTTCACGCCCTTGGCCATGCGATCGACGCTCTGGAGGTACTCCCCGTATGTCGTCCAATCCCACGGGAGCCCCTGGAGGATGGAGGTGGCGGGGATGTCCTCGACCGACTCCATCATCTCGGCGAGGTATTCGCGATCGTCCGGACGGCACGGCGCGAACGTGACGCCGCAGTTGCCCATCACGACGGTCGTCACGCCATGCCAGCACGACGACGTGCCGATCGGATCCCACGCGAGCTGCGCGTCGAGGTGGGTGTGGATGTCGACGAACCCGGGGGTGACGTAGCGGTCGGAGGCATCGACCTCGACGGAGGCAAACTCGCCGTGCAGATCACCGATCGCAGACACCCGGTCGCCGAGGACTCCGATGTCGGCTCGCACCGAGGGCGCTCCGGTGCCATCCACCACCGAACCGTTCCGAACGATCAGGTCGAACGTCGTCATGCAGCCGAACCCCACTGCTCCCCTGCCGGGCCACCCGCCCGGTCCCCGACGCAACCTTGCCACAGCGGTCAAGGGGCCGGTGCGCTGCGCTCCGCGCCGTGCCGGCGAAGGAGGCGGTCAGGCGTCGCCAATGGCGTAGAAGCCGCCCGCCCGGGTGCCCAGGTAGATGCGGCCCTGCCAGACGGTCGGCGTCGACTCGATGCAGCCGCCGATCTTCAGCTCCCATCTCACCGGGGGTTGCACCATCGTGTTGCTCACGTCGTACGCGTGGAGCACGCCCGTGCAGTCGCCTTGCAGCAGCGTGCCGTCGACGATCACCGGCGACTGCCACACCGGCCCCGGGAGGTGGAACTTCCAGCGCACCGCACCGGTCGCGCGGTCGAGGCCGATGACCTGGCCGTAGTTCGTCGTCGTGACGACGAGGTCGTCGTGCACCGCGGGCGTCGACCAGATGCCTGCTGAGCCGGCGTCGCCGATCTGCTCGTCGTGGTACGACCACACGATCGGGTTGTCGGGCTTTCTCGGGTCGAGCTTCATGAGCTGCCCGACCTCTTTCGACCGCGCGTTCTTTCGCTCGTACTCCGAGGCGACGTACAGGTAGCCCTGGTCGTCGGCGACGACGGACGCATCGGTGTCGTCACCGGTCCAGAACCGAAAGACGCGCGTCGGTGTGCCCCCGGTCTTCAACGCGGTGATGTCCCATCCCTGCACGAGCCCACCCGAGTTCGCGAAGTACACGGTGTTGCCCACGATCGCGACCGAGTTCTCGATCGAGACGTCCTTGTCGCCGATGTCCTGCAGCAGCTGCGGGTCCCAGCCCGGCGCGTGGAACACGAGCTGCGGTGACACAGTGACCTTCCCGTCCGGTCCGTACGCGCGGTTGAGCTTCACGATGTGGAACTGGCTGTTCTCGCCGCCCTCGAAGAGGTAGTCGTCGATGACGAGCGGCGCGCCGTCCCAATCGTTGTTCCACAACGTCGGCGACACGTCGTGCGCGTTCAGACGCCAGAGCTCGGTCGGCTTGTCACGGTCGAGCGCGATCACGCGCAGGTTGTCGTCGCGCGATCCCGCGTAGTACAGGGGAAACCCGTCGGGATCGACCGTCGCCGAGCCCTTGTCGATGTCACCGGTGGGGAAGTCGGGGAGCATGCGCTGCCCCGTCGACGGGTCGAGGAAGTGATAGGCCGCGTCGTACGCGCCGAAGGCGAGCCACAGCTTGCCGTCCTTCGGATTGGTCCAGACGTTGGCCTGGCCGGTCCATCCGGTGCCGCACCAGATCCGCGATCCGTGCTGGTCGGTCGAGCTGTGACACAGCCCGCCACTCGGAGGGAACCGCCACAGGATCTTCGGCGCGACCGGCACCGGGCCCTCTCCGTAGTAGCTGCGGGTCGGGTTGCCGCGGAACGTCAGCATCCCCGCGACGGTCGTGCTGTAGGGCTGCCCGAACGAAGCCGGGTTCACCCATCCGTCGAACGCAGGAGGCGCAGCAGTGGTGTTCACCGGCACGGTGCTCACCGGACTCGTCTCCTTGGCCGACACGAGGATGCTCGTGTCGGGGGCTGCTGTGTCAGTGGGCGCTGCCGTCGTCGAGGTCGCGGTGTCGGCGGGGAGCGGTGCCGTCGATGGGCCGTCGTCCTTCACCTGCGCGCGCCACACGATCCCGGCCGCGAGGAGCGTCACGACTGCAAGGGCGACGAGGCGCAGGCGTGACGAAGCTGCCCGATGTGCTCCCCTGCCCACAACGGGAGGCTACTGACGTGGTGTCACGCGACCGGGTCACTCGAGGTGGGGACGAGCCTGGCGAGCTCGTTCGAGCCACCACTCGAGCTCGTCGTCATCGCCGAGCGCCTTCTCCCAACCGAACTGCACCAGCGCGCCGAGCAAGGCCAGCGACATCTGCGTGTCCCACCATCCGTCGAGATCGATGCCCCGTCGTTCGAGCGCAGTCGCGTAGACGTCGATCGCGTCTTCCTTGGAGTGCGGCAGGCGCGCCGCGTTGATCGACAGGTACCACCCGAGCTCGGCGGCCGCCGGACCACGTCCGGGAATCGCCCAATCGATCAGGAGAGTCTGGCCTTCGGGACCTGTTCCCAAGTTGCCGAACTTCCAGTCGCCGTGGATGAAGGTCGACGGCGTGCGGTCGAGCGCAGCCACGAGCGCAGACGGGTCGTCGCGCAGGGACAGCACCAGCGGCGCGACATCCCCCGCCCGCTCCGCAAACCGGGCCCAACCCCTGCCACTGATCGCGGGGACTCCGTCGGCAGTGCCGCGCTCGGCCTCGATGATCGGTAGGTGCCGCCCGAAGAATGCCCAACGGCTCGAATAGGGCAGGAGCCCGACGGTGTCCTCCCAACCCCAGAAGGCGGCGTGCAGATCGCCCATGTGCTCGAGGAACCGCACGTGCTGCTCGAGGGGGACCTCCTCGTCTCCCTCGGGGACAAGCCAATCGGACCGATCACGCATCAACAGCGCGCCGCCCCAGCCGTTCCGACCGAGGCCCACCGCGACACCGACCATTGCGGTGTCGAAGCACGCAGGAAGACGGTCGATGAGCCCCGACTGCCACACGAGAAGCGGGCGGCACGTGATGTCGCCCGTCGCACGCATGATCCAGTCGTCGTCGACGTGCACGTGCTTCACGACGAACGACTCGCCGTCGATCAGCACGCGTTCGAGGGCGGCGCCCCCCTTCGAGTCGCCGGACACGATCGGCTGCCGATCACTCGCCCCCGCGAGCAGCTCGTCCACCGAGTCGACGACCCTTCGTTCGGCGAGCACGCACACAGTCTGCAAGCCTTGAGAACCGGCAGTCCAGGGGTGGTCAGCGGGTAACTTGCCAACGTGGCGAGCGACCTGATCTACGCGTTTCGCGTCACTCGTCTGCCCCTGCTCGACAGCGACGGCGCCACGATCGGCCGCATCGAAGACATCGTCCTCGCGCCGCCCTACGGCGACGACCCGCCGAGCGTGCTCGGGTTCGTCGCGAGCAGCCAGCGTCGCCGCATCTTCGTGAACGCTCATCGCATCGCCACCCTCGACAACGAAGGCGCGCGTCTGCGCAGCGCCGCGATCGACCTCAACCACTTCCGCCAGCGACCGGGTGAGCTCCTGGTCACCCAGGATGTGCTCGACAAGCGCGTAGGCGCCGAGCACGTCAACGACTTGGCGCTCCGCGAGGTCCCGGGTCAGGCGTCCGAGTGGGAGGTCGCTGCAGTCGCGCTCGGCACCCGCTCCGGGCCCCTACGGCGCAAGCGGACCGTGCGGGTCGTCGACTGGTCGGAGGTGCGGTCGCTCTTCGACACGACGCCGGTCGCAGCCGAGGTCGCCGCGTTGCGTGACATGCACCCGAGCGACGTCGCCGCTGCAGTGCGTGCCCTCCCCGCCCATCACCGGCGCCAGCTGGCCGAGGTCATGGACGACGAGCGGCTGGCCGACCTGCTCGAGGAGCTCCCCGAGGCCGAGCAGCTCCGGCTCATCGAAGGGCTCGACCTCGAACGCCTCGTCTCTGTGCTCGAGGAGATGGAGACCGACGACGCCGTCGACCTCTTGAGCGAGATGCCGGGCGAGGAGCGCTCACGCGTGCTCGATGCCATGGAGCCGGACGACGCCGACGAGATGCGACGTCTTCTCTCGTACGGGGAGGAGACCGCCGGCGGCCTGATGAACACCGATCCCGTCGTGCTCGGGCCTCTCGCGACCGTCGCGGAAGCACTCGCGCGCATCCGCGACCCTGAGCTCGCCGTGACGCTCGCCGCGCAGGTCTACGTGACCCAACCTCCGTGGGACACACCGACAGGCCCCTATCTCGGGGTCGTGCACTTCCAACGCCTGCTCCGCGAACCACCCGGCATGGAGCTCGGACGCTGCGTCGAGGATGAACCCCCCGTCGCCGTCGACCTGGCCGACACCGAGGTCGCCATCCGACTCGCGTCGTACAACCTCGTGTCGGTCGCGGTGTGCGACGCCGAGCGTCGACTGCTCGGGATCGTGACTGTCGATGACGTGCTCGACCGTTCGCTGCCGGTCGGGTGGCGACAGCGGCTTCGGGAGACGACGGGATGAAGCGGCGGGAGGACCTCTCGACGCCTCGCCAGGGTCCCTCCCTCGGCGTGCACTACGACCCCGAGGCGTTCGGTCGCTTCTCCGAGGCCATCGCCCGCACGCTGGGCACTGCTCGCTTCCTGGTCATCCAGACGGTCGTCGTCGTCTTCTGGATCGCCCTCAACGTCGTCGGGTTCTTCGGCAAGTGGGACCCCTACCCGTTCATCTTGCTGAACCTGGCGTTCTCCACACAGGCCGCGTACGCCGCGCCCTTGATCCTCCTCGCGCAGAGTCGTCAGGCCGAGCGGGACCGCGTAGAGCAAGAGCAGGACCGCCTGGTGAACGCGAGAGTGCAGGCGGACACCGACTTCCTCGCCCGCGAGATCGCCACTGTCCGACTGTCGCTCTCCGACGTCGTGACGACCGAAGACCTCACCGACGCCGTCTCGCAGCTGACCTCGGCGATCGAGCGCCTCGGCTCAGGAGCCTCAGGCAGGCCGACGGGCTGAGCTGTCCTCGGCCGCCGCACGGCACACCGCTTCGACGGCCTCTGCCGTCAGGCTCGCGAACTGCCGGGAGACCGCCATCGTGGCGTCGTGGTCAGCGCGGATCTCGAACACCCGAGCACGCACAGCATCGGCGAGTGCGCGTTGCTTCACCGGACGCACGACGTGATCGTCGGTTGTGATCACCATCGCGGCGGGAACGTCGATCGTTGACGCGAATGGTCGGGCGTCGAAGTCACGAAGAGCGCGCCCTGCCTCGACGACTGCCCGCGTGTCGGTGCGACGCATCTCGGCGAGCATCCACGGCACGTGGGCCTCGAGCTCAGGATTCGTGTGGACCTCCTCGCGTAGGTACCGCGCGATCCAGTTGTGCATCCGACGAGACTTCAACAGGCGCTCGAGGAAGACGAGCAAGCGCCAGCGGAGGCGATCCTCGAACGCCGTCTGCCACTCGAGCGCGGTGGCCTCGAGGACGATGCCAGCGACGAGGTCCGGGTGCCGTCGACAGATCTGCAGCGTGATCGGCCCACCCATCGAGTAGCCCACCGCTATCACCTGCCGGCCCGGGATCAGGAGCCGGACCGCCGCGGCCGCATCGTCGGCGCAGTCTTCGAGCGTGAACTCCTCTTCGCTGCGGATGCCCCGACCATGGCCCCGATGGTCGATCGCGATCACCGAGTAGCGAGCGCACAGCTCCGGATAGATCGTGCACCACTGCAGATCCGCGCTTGCAGTCCATCCGTGCAGCAACAGCACGACCGGCGCATCCGCTGGTCCCTCGTGATGGCGGACAAACGTCTCTCCGCGGCCCTCGAGAGTGACGATGTATCCCTGCGGCAGTCCGGCCGGCGGCACCGGGGGCTTCCTCCCGAGGCCGACGTCGAGGCGACGCATCATGCGGCGGAGCCGCCCCCACTCACCACTCATCGGCCGCACACGTCGCACACCGACCCAGCAGGTCGAGACGATGGTCGTGGACTTCGAACCCGTTGTCGTGCGCGACGCGGGCCAAGGCCGAGTCGAGCGAACGCTCGAGCTGGCTCGACACCGTGAAGTCGACGACCCCACCGCAGCTCGCACAGATGAGGTGATGGTGGTGCTCCGCCAGTGGCTCAGCCAGCTCGTAGCGAGCCCACTCGTCAGACGTGATGATGCGACGGACGACGCCGGATCGTTCGAGCACCGCGAGGTTGCGATACGCGGAGCTCTGGGGCAGCCCGGGCTTCATGCGGAGGATCTCCGGGATCGTGAGCGGGCCGTGCTCGACGAGCACAGAAACAAGCTCTCGGCGCGACGTGGTGTAGCGCTGCCCGTCGCGTCGGAGGCGATTCGCAGCGATGACGTCGACGTCGCTCGACACATTCGTCGACGCTATCTCGGTCATGCCACCACGCTCGCGTGTGCAGGGTGGTGCCTGTCAATTGGCGGTTCCAGCCTCTGCACACCCGCGCGACGACGCCGATCCCACACCACCGCGGCGAGCCACACGACGAACGACGTCGACACGATGAAGAAGCTCGGCGGCAGGTTGAACATCGCCGACAGGACCAGGCCCAGCCACACCGACCCGAGCGCGACGCCGGAGCCGAGCAGGGCGACGGCCGTGGGCCGAGCGGTGACGAGCAACGCTGTCGCGCAGGGCGTGACGACGAGGGCGAAGAGCAGCAGCGTGCCGACCACCTGCACAGCGATCGTGACGACGAACGCCAACAGCAGGAGGAACACCACCCCGAGCGCCTTCACGGGCACCCCCTTCGCTTCGGCGACCTGCGGGTCGACTGACGCGAACGTGAGTGGCCGGGCGATCACGACGAGGACCAGGGCGACGCCGCCCGTGACGAACGCGAAGACGGTCAGCTGGGCCGTCGTCACCGCGAGGAGGTTTCCGAACAGCACGTTCGTGACCGCGCGGGTGTTCTGCGTCGCGAGCGAGCTGAAGAGCAGACCGAGGCCCGTCGCGAACGCGAGGATCGTGCCGGTCGCGATCTCACGCTCATCGATCTCCTTGCCGAGCAGCCCGATCGCGAGCGCGCCGGCGACACAGAACGCACCGAGGCCGAGCGTGATCGGGATGCCGATGAGGGCCGCGAACGTCGCGCCCGGGAACGCGATGTGGGCCAACGTGTGCGCGGCGAACGCATGACGGCGCACGACGACGAAGTACCCGAGCATCCCGGCAGCGAGCGCCACGAGCGACCCGCCGATGAACGCGTGCCGCATGAAGGCGGTCTGGAGGATGTCGACCCAGTCGGACTGGTAGCCCGCGTCGGCGAAGGTCATCGTCATCGGCTCCGTTTCATCCGCTTCGCGTGAAGAAGTCGCCCTGCGCGGTGCGCACGACGCGCACGCGGGTGCCATACAGGTGTGTCAGCAAGTCCTCGTCGACCACGTCGCCGATGGGGCCGTAGTGCGGATGGCCGTCGAGGAGGTACACCGCTCCGGTGAGCACTGACAGCAGGGGGTTCATGTCGTGCGCCACGACGAAGATCGTCACGTCGGTCGTGCGATGGAGGTCGGCGAGCAGCGCGACGATCTCTTGCTGGTTGCGCACGTCGAGGTTCGCGAGAGGCTCGTCGAGCAGCAGCAGATCGGGTCGGCCGACGAGCGCCTGCGCGATCGCCACTCGCTGCTGCTGCCCCCCCGACAGCTCTGACAGTCGCCGGTGTGCGTGCTCTCGCGCGCCGACGTGCTCGAGGGCTTCGTCGACCCGAGCCCGCTCTTCAGCGCTCGCGGCGCGCATGCCCCAGCGCCGCCCGGTGATGCCGAGCGTCACGAGGTCACGACACCGGATCGCGTCGCCGACGTTCGCGGTGTAGTTCTGCGGCACGTACCCGACCCGCGGGCTGCCCGCGGTCGGAGTCGCACCCAACACCGAGACCGCACCCGTCGCCGGCTCGACCAGGCCGAGCATGAGCTGCAGGAGGGTCGTCTTCCCGGACCCGTTCGGGCCGATGACGATCACGACCGCGCCCTGCGGCACTCGAAACGACCCGTCGGACCAGACGGTGCGCCCGCCGCGCACCACGCGCACGTCGTCGAGCACCACAGCGTCGCTCATGGCTGGCCGACCACCTTCGCGAGCGCGTCGAGCTGCGCGAGCTGCCACGCCTCGAACGTCGATCCGTCAGGAGGGGCCTCGGTCACCTCGACGACGGGCACGCCAGCGCGCTTGGCCGTCGAGCGAAGCTGGTCGGGCACGGCCCCCGACGTCTGCTCGTTCACGACGAGGACATCGACGGAGCCATCGGTCAGCGACTGCTCGAAGTCGTGAAGGTCGGCCGGCGAGGGATCGGCCCCGTTCGACGCGGCCCGCCGGTAACCGGGCGGGGTGCGGTCCACTAGTCCCACGGCGGTGGCCATGTAGTCGAAGACGGGTTCGGTCGCCGCGTAGCTCACGTTGCCGGCGATGCCTGCGCCGAGGGTCGACACCTCGTCGTAGTAGGGGTGCATCGCCTCGTGCCATGCCCTGGCGCGCTCGTCGAAGTAGGCGGACGCCGACGGCGCGAGCGCGTCGAGCCGCGCGGTGATCGCGAGAGCGACCGCGTCGACGTAGTCCGGCCCGTACCAGAGGTGGGGGTTGTCACCCGCTCGCTTGTCCACGACTGTGCCGGCGTTGACCATGGCCGGCTCGGGCGACACGCTGCCCGCCGCCCGAACCGCCCATGCGTCGTAGCCCAGGCCATTCACGACGACGAGATCGGCGTCGGTGAACGCGGCGAGGTCCGCGGGAGTCGGCTCGTAGTCGTGGGGATCAACAGCGGTGCCGTGCACGATCGTCTTCACCGAGGCGCAGGCCCCGCCGAGGTCGCTGACGACGTCGCCCCACTGGCTCACCGACACGACGACCCGCACTGGGTGCGTGGCACAGGCACCCTGGGACGCAACCGCAGCGCCGTCATCGCCGCACGCAGCGAGGAGCAGCGTCGCCACGACCGCGATCGCGGCTCCGCTCACTCGCCAAGTCGAGAACACGAATGAGAATCATACTCAACTCAGCGTGAGAACCCCCTGCCCGTCCCTCTCCGGCCGTGGCCGTACCGTGACCCCGTGGCGACCGATGTCCAGCACGGCCTCACCTCGGCCGAGGTTGCCGACCGGGTCGCCCGTGGGCTTCGTAACGACATCCCCGAAGCGCCGACGCGCACCGTCGCCGAGATCGTCAAGGCGAACCTGTTCACGCGGTTCAACTTCCTCGTCGGGTCGCTGCTCGTCATCATCCTCATCGTCGGGCCGCTCAACGACGCGCTCTTCGGCGGCGTCGTCATCGCGAACACGCTCATCGGCATCATCCAGGAGCTCCGTGCAAAGCAAACCCTCGATCGCCTCGCGGTCGTCAACGCGCCGCACGCCCGCGTGGTGCGTGATGGCGGAGTCGTCGAGGTCGCGATGCGCGATGTCGTGCTCGACGACGTGCTCGAGATCGGACCAGGCGACCAAGTCGTCGTCGACGGCGACGTGCTGCAGAGCGCGTCGCTCGAAGTCGACGAGTCGCTGCTCACCGGGGAATCGGAAACGGTGCCGAAGCCTCCCGGCTCACCGATCATGTCGGGCAGCTTCGTGTCGGCAGGCACTGGCCGCTACCAGGCGACGAAGGTCGGACGCGAGGCCTATGCCGTGGCCCTGGCCGAGGAGGCGCGGCGGTTCACGCTCGTGCGCTCAGAGCTCCGATCCGGCATCGACACAATCATCACGTACGCGATCTACGGGATGGTGCCGACGGCGGTCCTCTTGCTGGTCAGCCAGCTGCAGGCGTCAGACACCGTCTCGGACGCGCTGCGCACGTCGGTCGGTGGCGTCGTCGCCATGGTCCCCGAAGGCCTTGTGCTGCTCACCAGCGTGGCATTCGCGGTCGGTGTGGTGCGGCTCGGACGAGTGAACGTCCTCGTGCAAGAGCTGCCTGCGGTCGAAGGGCTCGCGCGCGTCGACGTGCTCTGCCTCGACAAGACGGGCACGCTCACCGAGGGAGCGATCGCCGTGCACTCGGTCGAGACGATTGGCGACCCCGGCGCGGCGGGCGACGCCGTCCAGCAGGCGCTCGGCGCGTTCGCTGCCGCCGATCCCTCGCCGAACGCCACGGCGCTCGCGCTGCGCGAGGCGTTCCCCCTCCCAATGGGCTGGCAGCCCACGGGTGCGATCCCGTTCGCGTCGGTGCGCAAGTGGAGCGCGGTGCACTTCGCCGAGCAGGGCTCGTGGTTCCTGGGCGCGCCCGACGTGCTGCTGCCAGTCGCTCACACTGCCGACGCCGATCTCGATGCGCGCGTCACCGCCCGGGTCGAGGAGCAGGCCCGAGCCGGGCGACGCGTCGTGCTGCTCGCGAGCTCGCCGCGGCCGCTCAACGGCGACGGACCACCGGCTGATCTCGCCCCGAGGGCCCTGGTGCTGCTAGAGGACAAGATCCGCCCGGAAGCCGCCGACACGCTCGCGTACTTCGCCGAGCAGGGCGTGACGATCAAGGTGATCTCGGGTGATCATCCCGCGACCGTCGGCGCGGTCGCACGGCGCTGTGGCATCGAGGACGACGACCCCGTCGATGCTCGCACGCTGCCCGAAGACCCGAGCCGGCTCGGGGTCGCGGTCGAGGCCTCGACCGTGTTCGGACGAGTGACCCCGCACCAGAAGCGGGAGATGGTGAAGGCACTGCAGGCGCGCGGGCATGTCGTCGCGATGACCGGTGACGGGGTGAACGACGTGCTCGCGCTGAAGGACGCCGACATCGGCATCGCGATGGGCGCGGGCAGCACCGCGGCCCGAGCCGTCGCGCAGCTGGTGCTCCTCGACAACTCCTTCGCCACGCTTCCGGGCGCGGTCGCCGAGGGGCGACAGGTGATCAACAACCTCGAACGCGTTGCGAACCTGTTCGTCACCAAGACCGTGTACTCGATGATGATCGCGATCGCGGTCGGCATCACGGTCGTGCCGTTCCCGTTCCTGCCGCGGCACCTCACGCTCGTCGGCGCGCTCACGATCGGCATCCCGTCGTTCTTCCTCGCGCTCGCTCCGAGTTCCGCGCGGGCCAAGTCGGGGTTCGTGAAGCGCGTGCTGGTGTTCGCGATCCCCGCAGGCATCACAGCTGCCGCGGCCACGTTCACGGGCTACGCCCTCACTCGCGTCGCGGAAGGGATCACGCTCCAGCAGGCGCGGACGACGGCGGCGATGGTGCTCATGGGAGTGGGCCTCGTGATCCTCGCTCGTCTCGCGCGGCCTCTTGTGGGGTGGCGGCGCACCTTGGTGCTGTCGATGCTCGGCGCGTTCATCGCTGTGCTCGTCGTCCCACCGCTGCGCGACTTCTTCGATCTCTCGATGCCGCCGGCAATCGTCGTGTTCGCGTGCTTCGGGCTCACGAGCCTCGCTGCCCAAGCGCTCACGCTCGAGGAGCGCGTGCTCGCCCACTACGGCTTGCCGGTGCTGAGCCTCGAAGACGAGGAGGACGAAGAGCTCCGAGGTGAGCCCCTTCCTCCCCCACTCCCGGCACCCTCGCAGTCGGTACCATCGGAACGTGCGCAGGCTGATCCCTCCCGACTCCCTGGCTCGTGACGAGCGGTTCAACCGCATCACGACCGCCGAACGGTTCAACGACCCGAGGCCCGGCATCGGAGAGGACCGCAAGCTCTTCGTCGAATCGGAGGATGTGCCCGACCGCGCCCGACGCCAGATGCACGGCATCTTCGTCGGCGAGATCCAGGCGCTCGAGGGCGCTGGGCGCACGGCGTACGACTACGACCTCGACGAGATCCCGTTCGCGCTCAAGCTCGACATGGCCCGCCAGTGCTGGGACGAGGCTCGCCACGTCGAGATCTCGATCAAGCTCGGCGACCACATGGGCACTGACATCGGTGAGTACTCCGAGGCAGTGACGCTCTTCGAGGCGTCGTGCCATCCCGATCCCGTGTTTCGCCTCGCAGGCGTGAACCGCGCCCTCGAGGGCTTGGCGATCGACGTCTTCACCACGATGCGCGACTTCGCCGACGAGATGGGCGACCCGGTGCTCCGCTTCTGTGAGGACTGGATGCTGGCCGACGAGGTCACGCACGTGAAGATGGGCTCGCGATGGCTGCGGGAGGTAACCGAAGGCGACGCCGATCGGCGCGCGGCGGCGCTCGAGTTCCAGCGCACGGTCGACTCGCTGTTCAACTTCGGCGGTCGCCGCGGCGAAGATCGCGATGCCGCGATCGTCCTCGCCCGTCGGTTCCGTGAGATGGCCGGGTTCAGCACCGAAGAGATCGACGAGATCGCGGCGATGGCCGCCGAGCAGCGCGCCGCACTCGCCTACTGAGGTCTCAGACCTCGGGCCCCTCGGCCCGCACCTGCTCCACGTGCTGCATCGCGTCGCGCAGCTGCCCGATCCAGTCGGACTGATGGCGGCCGACGAGCCTCACGCACCACGCCAGGGCTTCGCTGCGACTGCGGGCGACGCCCGCGTCGATCAGGGTGTCGAGCACCGCGCGCTCGGGCATCCGCAGTCGCGTCATCACGGGGACGCTCGCGTTCGTGAACATCGCCTCGACGTCGCCACAGCGCGTGGCCCACGAGACCTTCTTGCCGAACTTCGCTTCGGCCTCCGACGCGATCCGCATCCGGTGCTCACGAGTGTCCTCACGGAAGCCCTTCACCCGGGCCAGGCATGCGGCACCTCGTGCCTCTGAGGACTCGGCGTCGCCCGTCGAGGGCTCCGTCACCCTGCCCGTGAGCAGGATCTCCTCTCGATCGGCATCGACGTCGACTGGATCGGTGAACCACTCGACGGGGATACGACCTCGGAACCAACCGATGACCTCGTCTGCTGGGCGCATATTACGAGATTACAGACTTACCAAGTCGGCGGCAAGGCCTTCATCCACTCGGCGGCCGGGCGATGACCGGCGCTCCCTCGAACACCGCCGCTTTCACCCCTCGGCGGGCGAGGTCCGACAGCGCGGCGAGCGGATCGACCACCTCGGCCAGCCCGAAGGCACCGACCCGCTGCTCGGGGTCGTTGGCGACCCGGATCGCGGCGACCGCCGCGACGGCTCCCGCCGCGACGCCCGGACGATCCATGGATCCGAGCACGAGCACGTCGCTCGCAAGGCCTCGTCGCCCTCGGATCTCGACTCGCACAGCGCCGAGCACGCCCTCCGGGTGCGGCGGTCGGAGCATCGGGAGCCGAGCGGTCATGCGATCGCGCCGCGTTGCTGCGAGGCGCGCCGTCACCCGCTCGATCCCCGGGAATGCAGGGACGAGCAAGAGCCCGTCAGCCAGTGCCGCGCGGTAGCAGTCCTGCCCGCCAACCGGCTCAGGGAACCAGCAAAGCTCACGGCCCGACCCGCCGCGGCGTTGCAGCCATCCGCCGTCGCGCCAATCCATCGCGTTGTGGTTGAGCGCGTGATGATGCTGGCGCGCGCAGGCGGGCCCGCCCGTGCCGTACTTCGCGACGTGCACCTCGTCGATCGAGTCGAAGGTCGCCGCGCCGTGACGCGCGAGCAAGCACGACAAGCCCGGCGCGAAGCCAGCCCCCACGACGAGACGCACACCGCGCCGACGTGCCTCTCCGTCGAGAGCAAGCAGCGCGGTGACGTCCTCGACGCTGTCGCTCACAGAGACCACGTGGGCGCCGCGCTCGAGATGCGTGCGCACGAGGTCGAGCTGCTCGCCAGCGGGGGTTGCAAGCACCACGACCGACACGCCGTGCCCGTCGACCTCGGGACCAGCGAGGGGCACCGCACGCTCGCCGAGCGCGGTGCCGACCTCTGCGAGGCGCACAGGGTCGGCGTCGTAGACGAAGATCTCGTCGACGTCAGGTGTCGAGATCAGCTGCCTGGCAGCCCGGGCGCCCACGGCGCCGAGCCCGATGACGGCGGCGCGCACGTCAGCGAAGGTCTGGCCCGGACAGCTCACGCCATCCGCCGCCTTGCGGCGGGATGCCGCCCTTCCCGCGGACCCGCAGCGCGGCTGCGAACAGCAGGGCAGCAAACAGGGCCAAGATGGCTCGCCTCAACGCCTTCATGGTGGGGCTAGCTGGAATCGAACCAGCGACCTCGTCCTTATCAGGGACGCGCTCTAACCGGCTGAGCTATAGCCCCGTGCTGGATCGGGAGGTCAGACAGTACCCGGGCGTGACGGCGCGTCGTCAACCGATGACGGGCCCGCGGCACCGGGTGCGGGCCGAGGCGGCGACACGGGCCGCAGCACCTGCTCTTCGACCACAGTGAAACGCACGCCGCCGACGAGGTCGCTGATCAAGTTGAACAGCACCGCCAGCACGGTCGTCGTGAAGGTGCCAGCGATGACGAGCAGACCTCCGCCGATGATCGACGCGCGCAAGATCTGCGCGCCCACGAACGAGAAGCTGTCGAGCGCGAACAGCTGCTGGATGAAGTTCTCGACGTTGTCGATGGTGCCGGTGCCGACGGCGAACGCCCAGAGCAGCACGCCGGCGACCAGCAGCACGAGGTACATGACGACGAAGAAGACGAACGAGACCTTCATCACCGACCATGCGTCGACACGGCGCACGATGCGTTGCACACGCCGAGCTCGCACACGGCGTCGGGGCGCGGCGGCGACCTTGGGCGGCTTCGACTGCTGCTTGACCTGAGGAGCGGTCGCGGGCGCGACGACTGGCGCGATCACGGGCGCCACCGCAGTCGCCGCAGCGATCGTCGCGGCGGTCGGCGCCGTCACCGTCGGCGTCGGTGCTGTCGGTGCGGTGACCGTCTCGACGGCGCCCGCAGGCGGGATGAGCGCGACCATCGGCACTCCGCTCGACGGCGTGGGTTGGCCGTCGCTGACGACCGAGTCGAGCTTGGCATCGACCTCGACCGCGTCGACCTTGACCGCCTCGATCTGCTCGGTCGGCGGCAGCTCGACGACGTCGACCGCCGCGGCGCCGCCCACGGACGTGGCTTGCGCGGCGGCGGTCTTGCGCTGCTTCGAGGACTGCGACGGCTTGGGTTGCTTCGGCTCGGCCGCGGTCGCTGCGATCACCGCTGCGGGCGCGGGCACCGCTCCCGGATGGTTGGCGTCGGCATGGTTGCCGTTCGATGCTTCGGCAGCCGCGGCGTCGGCAGCGAGGAGGGGATCGGCGACGGCGGTCGCGCTGATGCCCGGGTCGGGGGTCACACGTCGCGCGCGTCGGGGAGGAGGCGCCTCGGTCGCTGACGTGGGGGGGCTGTCAGGCCCATCGCCTGGCACGCGGTGCAGTGTACGAGATGGGTCCTCACCCGCCGTGTCGGTCGCGGGGACGCGCTCGCTCGGATCGTTCACGGTGTGAAGGCCGTCGCTTCGGCTGCCTGACTCAACCCTCTGCGCGCCCGGGCGACCGCAACAGCGTCGCCCACCCGCACCCGAACCTCGGTGTCGGCACCCGACACCTCGATCTCGACGAGCGTGCCCCCGTTCGCAGTCGCCGCCTCTTCCGCAGCGGCTTCACCCGCCATGGCGCCGGCGAGCGCTGCAGCGTCAGCAGCCGCTCGTGCCTGCGCATGGTCAGCGAGCATGCCGCCGATGTGTCCCACCACGAGTGCGATCCCTCCTGCCAGCAGCACCGCCACGGCCACGAGCGGCGTGACCTGACCTTCCATACCCCGCGCGCGTCGGTTCATCCGCGTTCCTTTCCCGAGCATTCGGTTGTGCAGGGGAAGTGGGTCAGTCGGCCTCGGGCGCTTGGATGACGAGGGCGACCGAGGCGACTGTCTGGCCATCGTCGAGGCTCATGATCTTCACGCCCATCGCATCGCGGCCGAGAGGCGCGTGCCCGATCGTGCCGATGACGAGCCGGATCGTGACACCAGACGACGAGATCAACATCACCTCGTCGTCGGGGCTCTCGACCATGAACGCGGCCATCACGGTGCCACGCGTCGACGCGAGCTTGATCGCCTTGACGCCCTGGCCGCCACGACCCTGTGCGTTGAACTCACTGATCTTCGTGCGCTTGCCGAAGCCTGCGTCGGTGACGATGAGCACCACGGCTTCGTCGTCCGCGATGTCGCACGCGACCACCTCGTCGCCAGCCTTGAGCTTCATGCCGCGCACGCCGGCAGCGTCACGACCCATGGGCCGCACCTGCTCGTCGTCGTTCGTGAACCTGATGCCCATGCCCTTGCGCGACACGATCAGCACGTCTTCGGTGCCGTTCGTCTGGATGACCTGCACGAGCTCGTCGCCTTCGCGCAGGTTGATCGCGATGAAGCCCTCACGCCGAGACTTGTCGTACTCGGACATCAGAGTCTTCTTCACCTGGCCGAGCCTGGTGGCGAAGAACAAGTAGCGGTTGGTCTCGTAGTCGCGCGTGTCGATGATCGCCTGGATCTGCTCGTCGGGCGTGAGCGGGAGCAGGTTCACGATCGGGATGCCCTTGGCCGTGCGATCGCGCTCGGGGATCTCGTGCGCACGCAGCCGGTAGACCCGGCCCTTGTTCGAGAAGAACAGGAGATAGGCGTGAGCCGAGGTGTGGAGGATGGTCTTGACCAGGTCCTCCTCCTTGAGCTTGCCGCCTGCCACCCCCCGCCCGCCACGGCCCTGCGTACGGAAGGCGTCGGCCTCGACGGACTTGATGTATCCGGCCCTCGTCATGATGACGAGCAGGTCCTTGTCGTCGAGCAGGTCCTCGACGTTCATGTCGCCAGGGTCGAAGGTGATCTTCGCGATCCGCGGTGTGGCGTGCTCGGCCCGCACCTCCGCGAGCTCGGTCTTGATGACGCCGCGCAGCCGGCCGTCGTCGGCCAGGATCGCCTCGAGCTCGGCCATCGTCTCGCGCAGCTGCGTCATCTCGTCCTCGAGCTCGTGACGAGCGAGACGTGTGAGGCGGCCCAGCGTCATGTCAAGGATGTGGTTCGCCTGGATGTCGCTGAACTCGAACGGCGCGGCCATGAGGCCGTCGCGCGCGCTGCCGCGATCCTCTGACCCGCGGATCAGAGCGATGATCGCGTCGATCATGTCGAGCGCTCGGAGCAAGCCCTCGACGATGTGGGCGCGGTCACGAGCCTTGCGCAACCGGAACTCGGAACGACGCGTGATGACGTCGATCTGATGGGCGACGTACGCACTCAGCATCGAAGCCAGGTCCAGCGTGCGGGGGACCGAGTCGACGAGAGCCACCATGTTGATCGCGAAGCTCGTCTGCAGCTGGGTGTGCTTGTACAAGTTGTTGAGCACCACGTTCGCGTTCGCGTCGCGCTTGAGGCCGATGACGAGGCGGGTGCCGTCACCGGACGAGAAGTTGTCGATCGAACGGATGCCCTCGACGGTCTTGTCGTTGGCCAGCTCGCCGATGCGGGCCGCGATGGCCGTCGCTGACGTCTGGTAGGGCAGCTCGGTCACGACGATCTGGATGCCGTTCTTGACCTCTTCGATCTCCGCTGTCGCCCGCATGCGCACCGAGCCTCGACCGGTGCGGTAGGCGTCGATGATGCCGGCGCGGCCGAGGATCGATCCTCCCGTCGGGAAGTCGGGGCCCTTGACGAATTCCATGAGGTCGTCTGAGGTCGCCTCTGGGTTGTCGATGAGGTGGAGCACCGCGTCGATGACCTCGCCCAGGTTGTGCGGGGGGATGTTGGTGGCCATGCCGACCGCGATGCCCTGACTCCCGTTGACCAGCAGGTTCGGGAAGCGGGCCGGAAGGACCTCGGGGCCCTGGAACTCGCCCGAGTAGTTGTCGATGAAGTTGACGGTGTCCTCGTCGATGCCGGCCATGAGCTGCATGGCGAGCACCGACAGGCGGCACTCGGTGTAGCGCTCGGCCGCCGCGTCGAAGTCGGGTGAGCCGTAGTTGCCGTGGAAGTCGATGAGCGGGTGACGCAGCGAGAACGGCTGAGCCATGCGCGTGAGCGCGTCGTAGATCGAGCTCGTGCCGTGCGGATGCCACCGTGAGGCGACGTTGCCGGTCACGCGAGCGCACTTCACGTGCAGCCGGTCGGGGCGGAAGCCCTGGTCGAACATGTCGTAGAGGATGCGGCGTTGCACCGGCTTCAGGCCGTCGCGCACGTCGGGCAGCGCGCGGCTGACGATGACCGACATCGCGTAGTCGAGGAACGACCGCTCCATCTCCTCCTGGAGATCGATGGGTTCGATCGAACCGAACTCGAGGGTGCCGTCGCTCATCAGATGTCCAGGAACCGCACGTCTTTGGCGTTGCTCGTGATGAAGTGCTTGCGACTCTCGACGTCGTCACCCATGAGGATGCTCATGATCTCGTCGGCGATCGCGGCCTGTTCCGCAGTGACCTGCAGGAGGGTGCGCAAGCTGGCGTCCATCGTGGTGTCGCGCAGCTCCTCCCAGTCCATCTCGCCGAGGCCCTTCAACCTCTGGAACTCCTTCTTGTGGTTCGGGTGGTCGGCGAGGAACGCCGCCTTCGCCGAGTCGTCCTTCAGGTAGACCTTCGCCTTGCCGACCTCGGTCGAGAACAGCGGCGGCTGCGCGATGTACACGTACCCCTGCTCGACGAGGTCGCGCATCTGCCGGTAGAAGAACGTGAGCAGCAACGTGCGGATGTGGCTGCCGTCGACATCGGCGTCGGCCAGGATCACCACCTTGTGGTAGCGGATCTTCGCGACGTCGAACTCGTCGCCGATCCCGGCGCCGATCGCAGTGATCAGAGTCTGGATCTCGAGGTTCTTCAGCATCTTGTCGAGGCGGGCACGCTCGACGTTGAGGATCTTGCCGCGGATCGGCAGAATCGCCTGCGTCTGCGGGTTGCGAGCGTTCACCGCTGAGCCGCCGGCGGAGTTGCCCTCGACGATGAAGAGCTCACCCTGGCGCGGGTCGCGTGTGTTGCAGTCCCACAGCTTGTCGGGCATGCCCGCGCCCTCGAGCGCGGACTTGCGACGAGTGAGGTCACGCGCCTGACGAGCGGCGACGCGTGCCCGCGCCGCGTTCACCGACTTCTGCACGATCTGACGCGCCTCGGTCGGATGCTCCTCGAGCCATTCGGCCAGCTTCTCGTTGGTCGCCTTCTCGACGAGCGAGCGCATCGACACGTTGCCGAGCTTGGCCTTCGTCTGACCCTCGAACTGGGGGTCGCGGAGCTTCACGGCGACGATCGCGGTGAGGCCCTCACGGATGTCTTCGCCGAGGAGGTTGTCGTCCTTCTCCTTGAGCAGGGTCTTGCCGCGCGCGTACTTGTTCACGACGTTCGTGAGGGCCTTCTTGAAGCCCTCCTCGTGCATGCCGCCTTCGTTCGTGGCGATGCCATTCGCGAACGAGTGGATGCCCTCGTAGAAGCCCGTGTTCCACTGCAACGCGCACTCGACCTGCTGGTCGCTCTCGGCTTGTTCGAAGAACGCAACCTTCTTGAAGAGCGCCTCCTTCGACTGGTTGAGGTGGCGCACGAAGTCTTGGATGCCACCCGCGTACTTGAAGGTGACCTGCTGCTCGTGCTCGGGACGCTCGTCGATGAACCGGATCTCGAGGCCCTTGTTGAGGAACGCCATCATCTGGAGGCGCTCGAGCACCGTCTGGGCGCGGAACTCGGTCTCCTCGAACACGGTGGCATCGGGCCAGAAGGTCACCGTCGTGCCCGTGCGCCCGCGCGGCGCCTTGCCCGTCACTTCGAGCTTGCCCTGCGGCTGGCCACCCTTCGCGAACTCGAGGCGGTAGCGCTTCTCGTTGCGGTCGACCTCGAGCACGAGACGGCTCGACAGCGCGTTCACGACCGAGACACCCACGCCGTGAAGGCCGCCCGAGACCTTGTAGCCGGCGCCGCCGAACTTGCCGCCCGCATGCAGCACCGTGAGGACCACCTGCGCCGCGCTCTTGCCCTTGTGAGGCCCCGAGGGGTATGGATCGATCGGGATGCCCCGCCCGTCGTCGATGACGCGACACCCGCCGTCGGCCAGCAGCGTGACGTCGATGCGGGTGCAGTAGCCCGCCATCGCCTCGTCGACGGCGTTGTCGACGACCTCCCAGACGAGATGGTGAAGGCCGCTCGGACCCGTCGACCCGATGTACATGCCGGGGCGCTTCCGGACCGGTTCGAGGCCCTCGAGCACGGTGATGTCGCGGGCGTCGTACGAGGGCATCGGTTGCGACAAGGACGCGTCCCTTTCAGCGGCTGGAATGCAAAGGAGATTCCGAAGAAAACCGCAGGTCAGCGGCCAGAATCACGATGCCATCAGTCTACCAGAGGGGTGAGCAGATTCCGGTGCTCACGGGCATGTTTCGCGGCCCGATCCGCGCCCGCTCTCACGCCCGATTTCGCCCTCGTCGCGGGTCGGTCTCGGAGGGCGCGACGCGCACCTCGATCGAGGCCACCGGAGGCCCCCCGACGACCTCCGCGAGGCGCGCGATGAGCTCGCGCTCGAGGTAGCGGATCTGGGTCGCCCAGGCCGACTCGTCCACCGCGATGACGAGCCGCGTGCCGTCGAGCGAGAGCGGCCGGCAGTGCGCGGCCAGGGTGTCGCCGACGACCCGCGGCCACTCGGTGAACACCGACGCGAGTGGCTGGGCGCCGACTCCGCTGAGGCTGCGCGCCAGTCGGTCGAGGCTCTCACCGACAGGACGCGGCTCGCGATGCTCGCTCACGACAGCACTCCCCCCCGAACGTGCACGACCTGATCGGGATGCGCGTCGGCGGGCAGGCCGCCCGCCGTGGTGAGAAGCACCTGTCCGGGAGGGACGTGCGCGAGCAGCGCAGCCGAACGCGTCGGGTCGAGCTCGGAGAACACGTCGTCGAGCAAGAGCACAGGAGATGCGCCGATCTCGTTGGCAACGACGTCGTGCCCCGCGAGCCGCATCGCGAGAGCGAATGATCGTTGCTCCCCCTGCGACGCGTGTGTCCGAGCGACGCGGCCGTCGATCGTCAAGCCGAGCTCGTCACGATGGGGACCGACCGTCGTCATCGCTCGGCGAACGTCGACGTCACGCGCGGCGCCGAGAGCCGACGCGAGGTCGCCTTCCCACGACTGCTCGTAGGTCGCGCCGATGTCTGCGTTCGCCCCCGCGACGTGCGCGTACGCGACCGCGAGGGCAGGAGCGAGACGAGCGAGCAGGTCGAGCCGCGCCGACACGAGTGCGGTGCCGGCGCTCGCGAACCGCTCGTCCCACACATCGAGCGTGGCCAGCGCACCCTCTCCCCCGCCGTGCCTGCCGCTCATCTGCTTCAGGAGCGCGTTCCGCTGGCGGAGGATGCGATCGAGGTCGGTCCGCAGCACGTCGAGCTTCGGGCTGTGAGCGACGAGCAAGTCGTCGAGGTAGCGCCGGCGAGTCGCGGGACCGCCTTTCACCATCTCGAGGTCATCGGGAGCGAACACGGTCACGCGCAGCGCACCGAGCAGGTCACGAGTGCGCGCGAGTCGTTGCCGGTTCACCTGCACGCGTGAACGACCCGCACCGAGCTCGGCCTCGATGAGCAGCTCGCGCTCGTCCCGTTCGACCTCCGCTCGCACCACGGCGGTCGTCGCACCCATGCGCACCAAGGCTTCGCTCGGCGCACCGCGAAAGCTGTCGAGCTGCGCGAGGTACGCCACTGACTCGAGGAGGTTTGTCTTGCCCTGCCCGTTGTCGCCGACGACCGCGGTGAGGCCCGGCGGCAGCTCGAGCTCAGCGTGGACGAAGTTGCGGAAGTCGGTGAGCCAAAGCCGGCGCACCCGCACGAATCACGAAACCCGGACGGGCATGAGCAGGTAGGTGAACTCCCCCGACTCCGGCGACCGCACGACGGCGGGCTTCAGCGCGTCGAGCGTCTCGAGCACGACCGTGTCGCTGTCGACGGCCTCGACGCCATCGCTGAGATAGCCCGGGTTGAACGCGACCGTCATGTCCGCGCCTTCGTACTTCACGTCGTCGAGGTCCTCTTCGGCCTGGCCCAGGTTCTGGTTGATCGCCTCGAGCACGACCCCTTCGGCACTCATCTTCACGCGGATGTTGTTCGACTCGGCCGCGAGCAACCGCACACGACGGATCGCGGCGAGCAGCGGCTCCTTGCCCATCGTGAGGCGGTTCGGGTACTTGTCGGGGATCAGCTGGCGGTAGTTCGGATACTCGCCCTCGATCAGGCTCGTCGTGAGGCGCACGTTGCCCACGTCGAACGTCGCGTCACGCTCACCGAGTCGCAACGTGACCTCGTTCGAGCCACCGAGCACTCGTTTCAGCTCGTTCAGCGCCCGCGACGGCACGAGCACCTTCTGGCCCTCGGCGAGCACGTTCTGGCTGTCGAGGTCGCGGACCGCCAAGCGGTAGCTGTCGGTCGCGACGAGCCGCAGCCCGCCTCCCTCTGCGGTCATCAGCACCCCGGTGAGGATCTGACGGGCCTCGTCGGTGCTGGCGGCCCGCACGACCTGATCGAGTGCCTTCTCGAACCCCTTGGCATCAAGCACGACTGCATGCTCGGAAGGCTCGACGACGCGGTGGAACTCGTCGGCGCTCACCGTGCGCACGCTGAAGCGCGAGCGACCCGAGGCGATGCGCACCTCTTCGCCGACCTGCTCGACGTCGACAGCACCGGGTTCGAGGGCACGGACGATGTCGTGGGTGAAGCGCGCCGGCACCACGGTCACGCCGTCGCTCGAGCCCGTCACCTCCTTCGTCACGCGCATGGTCAGCTCGCGATCGGTGGCCGTCAGCTCGAGGTGGTTGCCGACGAGCTCGATGCGCACCCCTGAGGCGAGGCCCGGGAGCGCGGCGCCACGACCGACTGCTGCACGTGCTGCAGTGCCGAGGGCCTCCGCGAGCTCCTCACGCTCACAGCGAAACTTCACGTCTGCACTTCCCCTTCATGGTTCGTATGAGAGAGATAGCAATGGCAATAGGGGCTGGGGATTGTGGATCGATGCACATCGGTGCAGGTCAACGCCCATCATGTCGTCCCAACGTCGTCCCCAGGCTTCCACAGGAACGGACAGCGCTGAGGGACCCTCGTCGGAAAACCGATGTCGTTTCCACCGATGTCACAAGGTCACCCACAGGCTGCTCCACATCGGCTGGGCTGACTGAGCGTGTGCGCTTCACGCGCCGCTCTGGATGCGCTGGCGCAGCTCGGTGACCTGGTCGTAGATCTGCTGACGTTCCTTCATCAGCGCAGTGATCTTCTCGACCGCGTGGATGACGGTCGTGTGGTCACGGCCGCCGAACTCGCGGGCGATCGCCGGGTAGCTCAGGTCGGTGAGCTCACGCATCACGAACATCCCGATCTGACGGGCGGTCACCAGGGGCTTGCGCCGGCTCTTGCCCTTGAGGTCCTCGACGCTGAAGCTGAACATCGCCGAGGTCTTGTCGAGGATGAGCGTCGGCGTGATCTCCCGGGGCTGGTGGCTGCTCAGGATGTCGCCGAGCACCTTCTCAGCGGCCGACGTGTTGAGCGGGGCGTGCGTGAGGCTCGCCCAGGCGAGCACGCGGGTGAGAGCGCCTTCGAGCTCGCGGATGTTGTCGGTGATCGACGTCGCGATGAACTCCATCACGTCGTCGGGCACGATCATCGTCTCCTTCTCGGCCTTCTTGTGAAGGATCGCGAGGCGGGTCTCGAGGTCGGGCGGCTGGATGTCGGTGGTCAGCCCCCACTTGAACCGGCTGCGGAGGCGATCTTCGAGCGTGGGGATCGCGTCGGGCTGGCGGTCGGACGAGATGATGATCTGCTTGTTCGCGCCGTGGAGGGAGTTGAAGGTGTGGAAGAACTCCTCTTGGAGCCCTTCCTTGCTCTCCATGAACTGGATGTCGTCGATCATCAGCACGTCGATCTCGCGGTAGCGACGCTTGAACGCGGCCCCGGTGTTCGTACGGATCGCGTCGACGAACTCGTTCAGAAACACCTCGGTCGAGACGTATCGCACCTGGTAGTGGGCATAGTTCTGCTTCACGTAGTTGCCGATCGCGTGGAGCAGGTGCGTCTTGCCCAGCCCGGCCGCGCCGTAGATGAACAGCGGGTTGTACGAGCGAGCCGGCGTCTCGGCGACCGAAAGCGCGGCCGCGTGCGCGAAGCGGTTGGACGTGCCGGTGACGAACGCCTCGAACGTGTAGCGGGGGTTCAGGTCAGCGGCGGTGCGCGTCGGCATCGGCTCGAGTGCGAGCACGGGGGCGCCGTCGCTTTGCTCGCTCGGCATCAGGCTCTCGAGCAGGTCGCGCGGGCTGTCGTCGGTGCCGTTGGTCTGGGCGTCGGGGAGCACTTCGATGAACAGCTCGACACCGGGGAAGCCGACCTCGGACAGCGCGTCGCGGACCATCGCCTCGTACCGGCCTTGCACGCGCTCCTTCACGAGCGTGCTCGGGACCGCGACGACGAGCAGGCCGCCGTCGAGGTTCACTGGCCGAGCGTCGGAGAACGTCGAGTGCCAGACCGCTTCTGACACCTGGGCCCGCAGGACTTGGGCCGCGGCGTTCCACAGGTGCTGTGCGTCACTCACCTGGGTGGTTGCCTCCTGATCGACGGCCACGTCCACAACCCCGTCCACACCTGTGGATAATCGTGGCCCCACGCCGTGTCGTTCTGTGTGGGTCAATGTGCCGTGGTGCCCCGAGACACCATGTGGTCGACTGCCGTTCCCCCCCAGGACGGGAAGCGGACGCTACCACCGGCCTCCCGAGGGCGCGCAAGAGGGGAATCCACAGGGCTCTTTGACGTTGCCCGGGCCTCCCTCTACCCTGAGAGCCAGCGAGACGTCCCGTTTTGCGTGCCCGAACGGCTGTGCACCGTGCAGAAGTGTGCCAGAGCTCATCACGCGCATCGAGGTACATCGATCGAGCACGTGAGGCGCCAGGGTGATCCAGTGTGACCAGGCAGTCTCCGGTCGAGGAGGAAGTGAGTGAAGCGCACCTATCAGCCCAACACCCGGAAGAGGGCCAAGCGGCACGGCTTCCGCCATCGGATGTCGACGCGGGCGGGCCGCGCCGTGCTGGCGGCCCGCCGTCGCAAGGGTCGCCTCCGACTGTCCGCCTGACCCGACTCCGTGGCCGTTCGTCCCATGCCGCAGCTCGGCGACGAGGACGGCGCGTGCGCAAAGGACCGCTCAGCATGACGGTCTTGCTCAGCGACCCTTCCTCCGGCACGCCGGACCGTTCCTCCGCCGCGATCGCGTGGGCCATCCCGCGCCGCGTCGGTGTGGCTGTCACGCGCAACCGAGTCCGTCGCCGGCTCCGCGCTGTCCTCGCCGACGAGCACCGCTCGTTGCCCCTGCCGGCGGGCACCTATGTGTTTCACGTGGATCCACCCGCCGCCGACCTCAGCTTCGGAGAGCTGTCGGTGGCGATGCACGACTTGCTGTCCGTGGTCCGCACGAGCGTGACCGCATGAGCCCGGCCTCGCGCGTCCTGCGTCGGTCGGTGCTGCTCTACCAGACCCTGCGAGCGGGGCGACCCTCACCGTGTCGCTTCGTCCCCAGCTGCTCGACCTATGCGCTCGAGGCCATCGAGACGCACGGCGCCCTCCGTGGCAGCGCTCTCGCGGCGCGCCGTGTGTGTCGGTGCCATCCGTGGGGTGGGCACGGGCTCGACCCTGTGCCCGAGAGGAAGGCCGTCTAAGTGTTCGACGCCATCGCCACCGTCCTGGCCTGGTTCTACAGCCTGATCCCCAACTACGCGATCGCCATCGCGCTCCTCACCCTCACGGTGATGGTGCTGCTCACACCGCTGACCCTGAAGGGCACGAAGTCGATGCTGCAGATGCAGCGGCTGCAGCCCGAGATGAAGAAGCTCCAGCAGCAGTACAAGGGAGATCGTCAGAAGCTCAACGAAGAGCTGATGAAGTTCTACCAGGAGAACAAGATCAACCCGATGGGCGGGTGCTTGCCGCTGCTCATCCAGATGCCGGTCTTCATCGTCCTCTACCGGGTGCTCCACAAGCTCACGGTCATCTGCAGCCCCGCGGCACACGCCTCCGGCGCCTGCCCAGTCGTGGGAAATTTCAACCCGAGCTACCTCAACCACTCGACTGACCTGTGGAAGGCCCTGACCCAGACGAACCAGATGATGGCGTTCGGGATGGATCTCTCCCACAGCGCCGCGAAGGAGATGAGCCAGTCCTTCGTGGGCGCCATCCCCTACCTGATCCTCGTCCTGCTGGTGACGGCCTCGAGCTACATCCAGCAGCTGCAGATCTCGGCTCGCAACAAGAACGGCACCGCGATCAACCCGCAGCAGGCGATGCTCCTCAAGGTGATGCCGGCGTTCTTCGCCCTCATCAGCCTCACCCTGCCGGCCGGCGTCGTCGTGTACTTCCTCGTGTCGAACCTCTATCGGATCGGGCAGCAGGCCTACATCACGAAGGCCTTCTACCGCGAGGACGCGAAGCACGCCATGGAGGCCAAAGCGAGCTCAGGTCCCAATGCGTCGGCGAAGCCGAAGCCCGAGCCGAAAGGCTCGAAGGCGATCGAGGCCAAGGCGACCGAGACGAACGCGGCCGAGACTGGCAAGGGCGCCACTGGCACGAAGCCCGCGACGAGCAAGCCCCTCCCGAGCAACAAGGGTGGCCAGCCCGCCGCCGGGAAGGCGGACGGCAACGGCGCGACCCCCTCGGCGCGGCCGAAGCCGAAGTCTTCGGGCGCAACCGCCCGGCCCGCGCCGCGCCCCGTGACGGGCGGGTCATCGGGTGCAGGCTCGGAACCACCCAGCAAGAACAAGAAGAAGCGCTGATCCAGTGCAGTGGGTGGAGACCACCGGTCGGACGGTGGAAGAGGCACTCGATGCCGCCCTCGACCGGCTTGGCGTCGGTGAGGACGACGCCGAGTGGCTGGTGCTCGAGGAGCCGCGGCCCGGTCTGTTCGGCCGGCTCCGGGGTGAGGCCCGGTTGCGGGTGCGCGTGCGCCCGACGACGCCTCGACCCAAGGTCGACCGTCGTGATCGCCGGCGCAAGTCAGGACGTGAGGGCTCAGGCTCGCCCGCCGGCCAGGCAACCGGAGCCGAGAACGGCGACGCAGTGAACGGGGGCGGGTCCAATGGCCGCACCCCGAGCGGTGAACGATCGAAGTCGCAGTCCGCGCCCGCGGCGAAGCGGCCATCCCGAGAGGAGCGCCCCGTGTCCGACCCTGCGCAGCTCGAGCGCGAGCGCGAGATCGCCACTGAGTTCATCGACGGGCTCGTCGCCGCGTTCGGTCTCGATGGTGAGGTCTCCACCCTCATCGACGACGACGAGATCGAGGTGGCAGTGGCCGGTGACGATCTCGGGTTGCTCATCGGGCCTCGCGGCCAGACGCTCGTCGCCGTCCAGGAGCTCACCCGGACTGTGGTCCACCGTGCGATGCCCGATCGCTCGGGATGGTTGAGGGTTGATGTCTCGGGCTACCGGCAGCGGCGTAAGGAAGCCCTCGAGCGGTTCACGGTGCAGGTCGCCTCAGAGGTCATCGCCTCCGGCGAGCGCCGCATGCTCGAGCCCATGGGCGCGGCCGATCGCAAGATCGTCCACGACGCGGCCCAGAAGGTCGACGGCGTGGTGACCTTGTCCGAGGGCGAAGAGCCTGACCGGCGGGTGGTCATCGCCCGCGCGCCGGCTGATTGAGCACCCGCACGACGTCGATCGCCTCGGTCGTCTCGCTTCTCGGGGAGGCCAAGGTCCGAGGCTTCCTCGGGCCCGGTCCGGTCGAGGCGCATGTCGATCTCGCTCGGGGCGCGCTCCCACTCCTCGCCCCGGGCAGCCGTGCGGTCGATCTCGGGAGCGGAGGGGGTGCGCTCGGGCTCCCGCTTGCGGCACTCGAACCGAGGGTGCAGTGGACGTTCGTCGAGTCGAGCGTCACCCGCGCCGACTTCCTGGTGCGGGCGGCAGCCCGGCTCGACCTGCCGAACCCGCCTGTGGTGGTCGCGCAACCGGCCGAAGTCGCCGGTCGGGCCGCTGAGCTCCGGGGCGTCTTCGATCTCGTCGTCGCCCGCTCGTTCGGACCGCCGGCGACGACGGCAGAGTGCGGGGCGCCGCTGCTGCGCCCCGGGGGCGCCTTGGCCGTCACTGAGCCACCCGAAGCCGCCGAGGCCCGCTGGCCTGTCGAGGGCCTCGCGCTGTTGGGCCTGGTGCTCCGCGGCCGGGTCGGGGCGTTTCAAACCCTCGAGCAGGTGTCCTGGTGCCCTGATCGCTTTCCGCGCCGCACCGGTGTGCCCCGGCAGCGCCCCCTGTTCTGAAATGTGGCGGTTCTGAAGGTTTTTGCTCGAGAAGGGACGTTTCACGTGGAACGATGCTTGACGCTGCGACCCTCGATGGAGAGGATGCAGCAGCGATGAGTGACGAGTCGGTTCCGGCGGAAGACGACGCGCTGGCGCCCTCCCCAGCGGCTCCTGCGCCCTTCGCCAGTCCCACTCCTCGGGCGACCCGGCCCCTACCGCGGGTTCTCGCTGTCGCGAACCAGAAGGGTGGCGTCGGCAAGACGACCACAGCGGTGAACCTCGGCGCATGCCTCGCGACCCTCGGCTACCGCACCCTCGTCGTCGACCTCGATCCGCAGGGCAATGCCTCGACCGGACTGGGCGTCAACCCTCGAGAGCTCGAGACGTCGATGTACGAGGTCATGATGCAAGACCTACCGATCGACCAGTGCATCGAGCCGACCGCCGTACGTCACCTGTTCGTGGCGCCCGCGAGCCTCGACCTCGCCGGCGCTGAGATCGAGCTCGTCCCCGCGTTCAGCCGTGAGCTGAAGCTGCGCCGCGCGCTCGAGCCGGTGCTCCCCGACTACGACTTCGTGTTGATCGACTGCCCGCCCTCGCTCGGCTTGCTGACTGTCAACGGCCTCGCTGCCGCAGGCGAGGTCGTCGTGCCGATCCAATGCGAGTACTACGCACTCGAGGGTTTGGGTCAGCTCCTGCGCAACGTCGAGCTCGTTCGCAAGAGCCTCAACCCGGCGCTCGAGGTGTCCTCGATCATCCTCGTCATGTACGACGCCAGGACCAAGCTCGCGGATCAGGTCGTGCAAGAGGTGCGTGCCCACTTCGGCGATCGGGTCTGCAAGACAATCGTGCCTCGCACGGTCCGCCTTTCCGAGGCGCCGTCGTTCGGACAGCCGATCATCTCGTTCGACCCGACGTCTCGTGGTGCGATCGCCTACAAGGAGCTTGCCAAGGAGGTGAGTGGTGGCGTGCCGCAGCGGGCTGGGTAAGGGGCTCGGATCGCTCATCCCCACGACTCCGGCGGACGCGGCAGCCCCCGTCGACCCCGGAGCCTTTCGGGAGCTCCCGATCGCGTCGATCACGCCGAACCGGCACCAGCCTCGTGCGCACTTCGACGAGGAGACTCTCGTTGCCCTGACCGCGTCGGTGCGCGAGGTCGGCGTGATCCAGCCCGTGCTCGTTCGGCCGAGTGGGGACGGCAGCTACGAGCTCATCGCCGGCGAGCGACGGTGGCGTGCCGCGAAGAGAGCCGGACTCGCGACGATCCCGTCGTTGGTCCGCGAGGCCGACGAGCTGGCGGCCGTCGAGCAGGCCCTCGTCGAGAACCTCCACCGCGAGGACCTGAGCCCGCTCGAGGAGGCGGGCGCCTACCAGCAGCTGATCGAAGACTTCGGCCTGACCCATGACGAGCTGGCGACCCGGGTCGGCCGCAGCCGGGTCGCGATCACGAACACGCTGCGCCTCTTCCAGCTGCCGCCGAGCATTCAGCGTCTCGTCGGCGAGGGGCGCATCTCCGCTGGCCATGCCCGCGCGCTGCTCGGCACTCCCGATCGCGCGTTCCAGGAGGCCCTCGCCAAGCGCGTCGTCGACGAGGGCCTCTCGGTGCGGGCGGTCGAGGAGGCTGTGCGCGCCCGCCAAGGCGCTCCTGAGCGAGCGCCGAGCGACCCGAAGCCGCGCCTCCGCGCGCCAGGGTTGCTCGAGCTCGAGGAGCTGCTCTCAGAGCGGCTCGACACCCGGGTCAAGGTCGACATGGGCGCTCGACGGGGCAAGGTGGTCATCGAATTCGCTTCGCTCGAGGATCTCGAGCGGATCTACCGGCTCATGACGACGGCGCCGAAGGTCGAGGGTGACGAAACCGACCCTCGATCTGTGGGTGAGGCTTAGTATCCACAAGGTTGAACACAGCCTGTGTGGAACGGCCCGACTCCCATGAAATGACATGAGAGCGCGCGACGACGAGCGCTCGGCGCGGACCTCAGGACACGCTCGAAGGCTGCTGGCACCATCGGGTGATCGCCCTGCTCACGGCGAGCGCGAGGTCGGGGAGCGCGGAGATCGCCTCGGCTGGCGGGCCGATGGCATAGTGGACTGCAGGCATTCGGGTCTCCCGAAGGACCGCGAGCCGCATCCCGGCGGGCACCCCCTGTGGTTGGCCGAGCACTGGCGGCACCATCTCGTCGAGGATCGTCGCCAAGCGCTTCCCGCCCGCGGACTCGAACCCGGTGGCGGCGTAGTACGCGCCATGGCAGCGCTCGTCGTCGAGCGCGAGGTCGAGGTAGAGCTCAGCGTTGGCGGCATTGGCTGCGGCCGCAAGGGCCGAGGCGTCAGGATGCTGCAGCACGATCACGTCGGCGCCCGCGAGAGCGAGTGCTCGGTGAGCGGCGCGGATGAGCACTTCGAGACCGCCCGGCTCGCCGAGGGCGAGGCGGCGGCCGCTCAACGTCGTGGGGGCGTGGCGCAGCGCTTCGCGCTCGCGCACCTCGGACACCCCTTGGCTGCTGCCCGCCCGCGCCGTGAGCCGGTCGAGCAGCGCGATTGACTCGTGGCCCGCGATGCCGTCAGCCGGCAGGCCGGCGTTCGACTGGAACTCGGTGAGGGCGCGGACTGTGGTCGGACCGAAGATCCCGTCGATGCGCCCGGGGTCGAACCCCAGCGTGCCGAGCCGACGCTGCAGCTCTGCGACGTCGTCGCCCCGTTGCATCGGGCGGCGCAGGTACAGCGGCCGGTCGCCGAGCTCGTAGCCCGCTTCGACGATCGCAGTCCACGTCTGCACGTCGCAGACGCCATCGGCCTCGAGCCCGCGTGCGACCTGGAACGCCCGCACCGCCGTCTCGGTGGCCGCCCCGAAACGACCGTACTCAGCGTGGCCAGGGTCGAAGCCGGCCCTGGCGAGGCGGCGCTGAAGGTCGCGTGCTGCTTCGCCCGCTTCGCCCACGCGGCAGGGGCAGACCCTCTACAGGAATTCGCCGAGCTCCTGGAGGAGCTGGCCCTTGCCCTTGGCTCCGACCACGCGCTTCTTGGCTTGCCCGTCCTTGAACACGATGAGCGTCGGGATGCTCATGACGTCGTAGCGGCGAGTCACATCGGGGTTGTCGTCGACGTTCAGCTTGACGACCTTCACCTTGTCCTTGTGCTCGCTGGCGATCTCTTCGAGGATCGGGGAGATCATCTTGCAAGGCCCGCACCACTCCGCCCAGAAGTCGACAACGACGGCTTCGGACGAGCTCTGCACGATCTCGTCGAACGTGGCGTCAGACAGTGAAGTGATCTCAGCGGACATCGCGATCCTCTCGGATGGGGGGAGCGGCGGGGAATTGCTCCGCACAGTGAACCATGCCGGTGGTCACTACATTCCTGATGGGCCGCCGCTCGGAGCTCGACGGCTCAGCCGTGACGGGCCTCGAGCCACCGCTCGGCGTCGATGGCGGCCATGCACCCTGAGCCAGCGGCTGTGATGGCCTGGCGGTACACGTGGTCCTGGACGTCTCCGCACGCGAACACGCCCGGCACGTTGGTCTTCGCGCCGTCATGGGTGATCAGGTACCCCGCATCGTCCATGTCCAACTGACCCTTGAAGAGCGACGTGTTGGGCACGTGGCCGATCGCGACGAACAGCCCGGTGAGCGCCAGAGCCGACGATGCTCCAGTCTTCAGGTTCTCGACCTGCACGGCCTCGAGCTTGTTGTCGCCGACGAGATCGGTGACGACGGTGTCCCACAGGAACTCGATCTTCTCGTTGGCGTGGGCCCGGTCCTGCATGATCTTCGACGCACGCAGCGAGTCGCGTCGATGGATGATCGTGACCTTGCTCGCGAACTTCGTGAGGAAAAGCGCTTCTTCCATCGCGGAGTCGCCTCCGCCGACGACGCCGATCTCGTGGCCACGGAAGAAGAAGCCATCGCAGGTCGCGCAGGTGGAGAGCCCGTGGCCGATGAGCCGGTTCTCGGACTCGAGACCGAGCATCAGCGATTGTGCGCCGGTGGCGACGATCACCGATTCGGCGCGGTGCTCCTCGTCGCCGATCCAGACACCGAACGGTGAATGCGACAGATCGACCCTCGTGACCTTCGCGGTGATGATCTCGGCGCCGAAGCGACTCGCCTGGTCGCGGAACTGCATCATCAGCTCTGGTCCCATCACGCCGTCGGGGAACCCCGGGAAGTTTTCGACCTCGGTCGTGAGCATGAGCTGGCCACCCGGCTGGTCGCTCGTCGACGAAGGCTCGCCCTCGATCACGAGCGGCGAGAGGTTGGCGCGCGCGGTGTAGATCGCGGCTGTGAGCCCGGCCGGGCCCGAGCCGATGATGATGACCGGACGAGGGTCGGGCATCTCAGCTGGCGGGCAGGGCGGCCGGCGTCGCGGGCGTCTCGGGCGCCGGCGTGAGCTTGATGCTGCCGCGCTGCGTCCACAGCACGAGTCCGATCAGCACGAAGACGCTGCCGAGCACCAGGTATGCCACCCAGACGTCGCCGGGGAGGTAGTTGTTCAGCAGGCGGATGAGGCAGATGACGAGCATCAGCAGCGAGGCGAAGATCAGCGTGACGCCGACGAGCGCGTAGACGACCGCCCGCGCTGCGTTGATGGCCGGCGCCGTCGTGCGGTCGCGCACGGTCGTGACGAGCTGCTCGATGCTGGTCGCGGCTTGGGCCGGCCAATCGCCCTCGAGGATCGGGATCGGGATGTGACCGTCCGGCTCCGGCATGGCGCGGAGCGTATCGGAGGATCGCGTCAAACGATCAGGTCGAGCACCGCGCACGAGGGGTCGGCGACGACCACGATGTGCGAGGCGGACGCCACGTCGACGAACACCAACGCGCGTGCGGCCTGTCCCTTCCAGTGCAGGGTGACGTCGTCGGTGAGCGTGCCGAGGTCGGCCGCCGCACCCGCTCGCGCCTCCGGCTCGCATGCAGTGGGGATCGGCGCGAGCTGCGCGGCCTTGGTCGTGAAGGCTTCCGGACCGAGTGCGGCCCGCAGGGCTGTTGCGTCCGACAGGTCGCCCAGGTCGCGCGCCGAGGGTGCGGGCACGACAGCCGCGGCGCCCGCGGCGGCGCCCCCTTGGCTCGAGGCGTCGTTCGTCGCGCCCCGTTGCGGCGCAAGCGTGTCGCTGCTCCCCGCGAGGGCGGCCATCGTCGTGGGCGCGGCCGCCGCGCCCGAGGCGGCCTCGACTCCTGAGGCGGTGTCGGCGGGTGTCGAGCTGTCATGACGGAGCACGGCGACGACGCCGACCAACACGAGGACCGCCGCGGCAACCGCGGCGAGGGCGGGCGTGAACCGCGTCCGCCGCGCGGCATCTGCAGCGGTCTCCGGCTCGGTCGCTGTCGATGGAGGCGCGTCGTCGAACGCCTGCAGCGCCGCAGCGATGGCCCGCTCGCGCGACGCGTCGTCGACGACGACCGGCTGCGCGATCGCGTCTGCCGCGCGTCTGAGCTCGTCGACCCGCGCCGCGACCGTCGCTCCCAAGGGCTCGACCGGGCGCGGCCCGGCAGACTCGCCGTCGAGAGCGGCGCTCGCGAGCTCGTCCTCTGACAGGGGCTGATCGCTCATCGCTGCCCACTAGGACGTTGCGGCGGGGGATCGGGGTTCCGCGCCTGATCGCCTCGTTCGGACGACTCTGCGAGCATCGCCGCGACCGCAGCGCGCCCCCGGGCGATGCGGGATCGCACGGTGCCGGCCGGGATGCCCAGCACCCGGCCGATCTCGGCGTAGTCGAGCTGGCACACATCGCGCAGCACCACGGCGGCGCGAAAGTCCGCGGGCAGCTTCGCGAGAGCTGCGTCGATGTCGAGACGGTCGCCCACCCGATCGTCGAGCAGCGGCACGTCGTCCATCGGGTCGGCCGCCGCCTGGTCGCTGTCGCCGAAGCTCGTGACGGGCCGGCGCCGCTTGCGTCGGAGCTCGTCGAGGCACACGTTGGTCGCGACGCGGTATGCCCACGTCGAGAATTGCGCGCGGCCGTCGAACCGAGGAAGGCCCTTCACGACGGCGATGAGCGCTTCCTGGGTGGCATCAGCGCCGTCGGCCTCAGAGCCGGTGATGCGGCGGCAGAGCGCGTTGATGCGGTCGTAGTGTCGGCGCAGGAGCGCTTCCATCGCGGCGCGATCGCCGGCTTGCGCCGCGGTCACGAGCTCGCGGTCGTCGGCCACAGTCGTGATGGGCGGACTGTAGCGAGCCGTCGCGCTCAAGCAGCGGGCGCAGCTGAGGAGGGATGGCGCGGTCGCGTCTTGCGGCGATTGAGTCGCCGTTCACTGCGGAGGTGATGGATCCACCAGCCCGCGAGGAAGAGGCCTGCGCCGATCGAGAGCACGAAGCCGACTCCCGAGACCGCGGTGGAGCGCACGGTGAGACGTTCGGTCGCGATCGGCAGCGTGCCATCGGGCGAGGTCACCTTCACGTCGAGCGGGAACGTGCCCGACGCGCGCGCCCTCACCTTGAACGTCACCGTCGTGTTCGCGGTGTCGAGCGTGACGATCTGCGCGGCGCCATCGGGGAAGTCCAGCTTCGGGCTGGTCACGAGGACGCGCACCTGCAGCGGGGTCGGCGATGTGCTGCGAATCGTCAGTGGCACAGTCGCGTCTCGCGAAGTCAGCGTCACCGACTGCCGTGCGGGCGCGCGCAGGAACGACGTCTGCTGGTTGATCTCGGCTTCGACCGCGTTCAGGTATTCGGTGCGGCGGTCGCTCGTGAGCGAGGTGGCGCTGGCGACGAGGAGGCGCTGCCTCGCGGAGTCGAGGAGGGGGTCGCCCTCGGCGATCATCGTCGAGAGCCCGTCGAGACGTTGCCGGGTGCGCTGCAGTGCGGGGCCGTAGGCGCCGAGCGATGCGGTCGACGGCTCGGCGAGCGAGCGCACGACGGGGTGACCGTCGGCGTCGACGGCGCGCGGGACAGTGCGGAAGTAGTCGTCGATGGTCAGTGGAGTGAGCAACGGGGAGGACGCGAGCCCGTTGAGGAACGTGTCGAGGAAGACGGGCGACGGCGCCCAGTCCGACGGCGGCGCGACCACCGTGCCGCGCTGCAGGCTCGGGCTGTCGAAGTACAGCTGCGACAGGTCGGCGAGCAGGTGCGTGGCGGCGAGCGTCTGGTCGCCGGGCTCGTCGAAGTGCTGTGCGAGGCCACCGTCGATGAAGGTGGTGCTCTGGACGGTGACGTCGTCGGTCGCAAGCGCGGCGGGGCGGGTCAGCGTGAACGGCAGGTCGGCCGGCGTCAGAAGGTCTTCGCGGAGGACGAGCTGGTCGACGCCGGCGTCGCGTAGGCCCTGGAGGCCCCGCGCGTCGAGCGGCGCGTCCGCGATCCAGGTGCGGCCGTCCGGTCGCGAGGGCGCGAGCGCGGCCGCGAGCGTGTCGCTGCCAGCTCGCAGCTGGGTGGTGAGCTCGTCGTGCAACCCGTCGCGGATCATCGCCGACGGATCGATCGCCACATACGGGCCGGCGATGACCTCTCGCGACCCGATCGAAGCGCGCATCGAGTCGAGCAACTGGCGGTCCTCTGTCGAGGTGCTCGCCTGGAGCGCGCTCACCGTCTCAGGCGACGGGACGACGGTGAGTGGGATCGCGGGATGGCTCGCGAGTGTCGTGATCAACGCTGCGAGCGCCGTGCGATCGTCGTCGAGCATCTGGCTGGAGCCGTCGGGGGCGAGGGATGGCGACGCAGTCAGCGGGAGGACCATCGCCACTGCCAGCGGTTGGGCGCCGGGCACGGCTGTGGTGCGGACGAGATGCGTCGTGAAGCCATCGATCGCGTCGCCATCCTCATTGCGCAGCTCGATGCGAACGGGGTACACGCCGTCGGCGCGCAGTCTCGTGCGTCCCGCCTCGTTCGTAGCGCTGAGCGGGACGGCCACGACGATGTCGCCACGGTCGTCTCGGGGGAGGTCGCCGACGGGACGCGAGATCGTCGCGAGCGACGAGCCGAGCTCGCCGTCGAGTGATGCCTGGAAGAGCGAGCGCGAGCGCAGCCGTTGGTACACGACCACCGCGATCTCGCTGCCGGTCGGCGCCTGCTGGCTGAGGTGGATCGTCGCTTCGAATCGTCCGTCGGGCGCGAGCCACAGGTTCTGCTCGATGAGGGTGAGGCGGGGATGTGCGGAAGTGTCGGTCTGCTGAGGCGCCTGCGCTCCTGCCGGCGACGCGAGGGTGACGACGACGGTCGCGCACAAGGCCGCGACCAGCGCGCGAGCGCGGCTCACTCGGGCACCCCCGCGGTGAGGGAGAGCTTGAGCACGGCAAGGCCGCGCGGGTCGGGGACGAAGCCCACGCTCGAGTAGAGCCCGAATGCACGCTCGTTCGTGACCTGGGTGTTCACCATCGCCCGCTCCGAACGATGTCGGCGCAGCCAGTGCAGCGAGTCGATCGTCATCGCGCGTCCGAGGCCTCGACCTTGCACTTCGGGTCGGACGGCGAGCCGTTGCAGGTAACCGGTCGGCCCCGCTCTTCCCGTCAGCACGTAGCCGACGATCGTTCCCGTCTCGGGGTCGTCGACGACCCGCACCCGTCGCACCGGTGTCGCTGCCATCGCCTGAGCCAGGCCTTCGCTTCCGAGCTGCCAGAACTCGGAGAACGCGGCAGCGTCGGTCTCGCTGATCGCGGGCCAGTCGTCATGGCGAGGGCGCCGAGGCTTGGGTGCCATCCGTGACGGCACCGCAGCAAGGTCGTGCGTCAGGAGGTGCAGCCGCTCGTGCAGCGCGAAGCCGGCCTCGAGGAACGGGGCTTGCTCGGTCGGCGAGAGCGCCACGGTGATCGCCTGCTCGTAGCCCTCCTCGGTGAGGTCGTTCGCGATCGCTCGGATCGCGTCCGGCGAGGGGAGCGCGCGTCCGGGCATGGGCGCGAGCTGCGCGGCGACCGATCGGAGGGCGTCGTTGGGCCAAGGCGAGACCCGCAGTCCCACGGCGGGCGCACCGCTGGGCGCGCTCGGGCGTCCTCGCGCATCCTTCACACGGCTCAACGGTACTCTCGCCCTGGTGGCGATCCTGTTCGCGACGCATCCTCGGTTCAAGGACCACGCCACCGGCGCGGGTCATCCCGAACGTCCGGCTCGCCTCGACGCAGTGCTCGAAGGGGCGAGATGGGCGGGCGTCGTTGACGACCTCGTGTCCGTCGAGCTCCGCGCCGCGAACGCGTGAAGAGATGGAGCGGGTGCACCCTGCTCGGTACCTCGATGCGCTCGAGCGGCTCTGTGAGAACGGGGGCGGCCGCATCGATGCCGACACGCGCGCGAGCGAGGCGTCGTGGGACGCCGCCTGCCTCGCCGCGGGAGCCGGCCTCGCGTCGATCGAGTTGCTCGACGCGGGTGACGCGACCGCAGCGTTCTGCGCGGTGCGTCCACCGGGACACCACGCGACGCCTACGCGAGCGATGGGCTTCTGCCTCGTCAACAACGTCGCCATCGCTGCCGCCGCGCTCGCGGCGCGCGGCGAGCGCGTGGTCATCGTGGACTACGACGCGCATCACGGCAACGGCACCCAGGACTGCTTCTACCGAGATCCGCGGGTGATGTATGTGTCGTTCCACGAGTACCCCTTGTATCCGGGCACCGGAGCGTTGTCTGAGGTGGGCGAGGGCGACGGGAGAGGCACGACGATCAACTTCCCCTTCCCAGCAGGCACGACGGGCGACAGCTACCGGGCCGCGATAGACGACGTGCTGGCGGACGCGATCCACCAGTTCGGGCCGACGTGGATGATCCTGTCCGCGGGCTTCGACGGCCACCGCCGTGACCCCCTGACCGGACTCTCGCTGAGCGCCGGTGACTTCGCGGACATCACGGCCCGGCTGATCGAGCACGTGCCTGCGGGTCGCCGTCTCGTCTTCCTCGAAGGCGGATACGACCTGCAGGCGCTCAGCGACTCGACCGCCGCCTGCTTGGGGGCGTTGGCCGGCGTCGAGCACCACCCGGAGCTGCCTACGGCGGGCGGGCCCGGCGCACCGGTCGTGGCGGCGGTACGGCGGGTCAGAGAGTCCCTGGACGAAGAGGGCCCGAAGTGACCCTGGAGTCACCGTTCTCTCAAGGGTGAGGCCCCTGCGACCGATCTTCACGTGACCGCTTTGGAGGAGGAGCAGTGCCCGACCTGACCCAGCTCTTGCATCACCTGCTCGAGCGCCGTGGCTCCGACCTGCATCTCAAGGTCGGGTCTCCGCCCTACGTCAGGGTCGATGGCCACCTCGAAGCGGTGCCCGCGGAGTCGTGCTCGGCCGGTGAGCTCGAGCGGATCGTCGGCGAGCTCGTGCCGCCCGACCGCAGCGACGAGCTCGCGGATCGGGGGCAGCTCGACTTCGCACACAGCGTGCCGGGGCTCGGCCGCTTCCGCGTCAACCTGCACAGGCAGCGCGGCAGCTACGGCATCGTCGTGCGACGCGTGCAACCGGGCATGCCATCACTCGACCAGCTGAACCTGCCGGTCGCGCTGCGCCGCCTGTCGGAGGAGCACGACGGCCTCATCATCGTGTCGGGCTCTCCCGGCTCGGGCCGCTCGACCACGGTCGCGATGCTCGTCGATCGCATCAACGAGAACCGCGCCGCGAACATCGTGACGATCGAGGATCCGATCGAGTTCCTGCACATCGACAAGCGCTCGATCGTGACCCAGCGTGAGGTCGGCTCGGATACGCCGAGCTTCGCGGAGGGCGCATCTCGTGTGCTGCGCCAAGATCCCGACGTCGTGTTCCTCGGTGAGATCCCCGACCCCGAGACCGCGGCCGCAGCGTTGCTGGCTGCGTCGAACGGGCGGCTCGTGCTCGCGGCCATGGCGACGACGCCGGCGCCCGAGGTGATCGAGCGCCTCGTCGACTTCTTCCCGCCGCATCAGCAGCGACAGACGCGCCAGACCATCGCGAGCTGCCTGCGCGGGATCGTGTGCCAGCGCCTCGTGGAGCGCGCCGATGGTCGGGGTCGCGTGCCGGCAGTCGAGGTGCTCATGTCGACGCCGCGCGTCGTCGAGCTCATCGCCGATCCGACGCGCGCCGATGGCAGCCTCGAGCAGGCGATCGCCGAAGGCGAGTACTACGGCATGCAGACCATCGATCAAAGCCTCTTCCAGCTCTTCCGCGAGGGGCTCGTCGGGCTGCGCGACGCGCTCGCGGCGGCCACTCGTCCCGAGGACCTCCGCATCGCGATCCAAACGTCCGGGATGGCGATGAACTGAGCCGTAGGCTCGCCGATCGTGATCCCCGATCGGCTCGAGCCGGTGCTGGCCGAGCTGCGGCCGCTCGCCGACCGCTTCGTGGCGGCGGGTCACTCGGTGTACCTCGTCGGCGGCACGGTCCGCGATCTGCTCCTCGGTCGCCCGATCCTCGGCGACTACGACCTCACGACCGACGCTCGTCCGCCCGAGATCAAGCGGCTGATCGGCGATTGGGCCGACGCGGTATGGACCCAGGGGGAGCGGTTCGGCACGATCGGGGCGCGCAAGGGTGATCGGTCGTACGAGATCACGACCCACCGCGCCGAGGCGTACCACGCCGACTCGCGGAAGCCCGACGTCGCGTTCGCTGACGCGATCGAATCCGACCTGTCGCGCCGCGACTTCACGGTGAACGCGATGGCGCTCGCGCTGCCCGATCCGCGTCTCGTCGATCCGTTCAATGGTGCCGCTGACCTCGCCGCGAGCAGCCTGCGGACACCGCTGCCTGCAGCCGAGTCGTTCACCGACGACCCGCTTCGGATGCTGCGCGCCGCGCGCTTCGTCGCAGGGTACGACCTCCATCCGGTCGCCGGGCTCACCGACGCGATCCGCGACCTGAGGGGCCGCCTCGAGATCGTCTCGGCCGAACGCATCCGCGATGAGCTCGACAAGCTGCTGACGGTCGAGCACCCGAGCGCGGGCCTCTGGTTGCTCGTGGACACCGGACTGTGTGACGAATTCCTTCCCGAGCTCTCGGCGATGCGGCTCGAGCAGGATCCGATCCACCGCCACAAGGACGTGCTCGCTCATACGATCGCCGTCGTCGAGAACGTGGCGCGCGAGCGCGCTGGCGACAGCTTCCGCATCGTGCGGCTCGCTGCACTTTTCCATGACGTCGGCAAGCCGAAGACCCGTTCGTTCGCGCGCGGCATGGTGTCGTTCCACCATCACGAAGTCGTCGGCGCGCGCATGACGCGTGAGCGGATGCAGGCGTTGCGCTACTCGACGGACGACGTCGACTCCGTGACCTGCCTCGTCGAGCTGCACCTGCGCTTCCACACGTATCAGATGGGTTGGACCGACAGCGCGGTGCGCCGGTACGTGCGCGACGCGGGCCCGTTGCTCGCCGAGCTCAACCTCCTCACTCGCTGCGACTGCACCACGCGCGACGAGCGCAAGGCCCAGCAGCTCTCCGCGCGCATGGACGACCTCGAGCAGCGGATCGCCGAGCTCGAGGAACGCGAAGAGCTCGCATCGATGCGTCCTGAGCTCGACGGTCACGCGGTCATGCAGCACCTCGGTTTGAAGCCCGGTCGCGACGTCGGCGACGCGCTCGACTTCCTGCTCGAGCTCAGGCTCGACGAAGGTCTGCTGGGCGAAGAGGAGGCGACGCGGCGGCTCGACGACTGGTGGGCTCACCGCGACGCGAGCTGAGCCCACGTCACAGCCCGAGCTTGCGTCCTCGCATGACGAGCGTCGTCGGCACGAGCGCAGTGCCCGGACGACCGACTTCGGGCTCGAGCAACGTGTCGACCTCGAAGTTGGCGCGCTGCAACCCGCCGTAGAGATCGCTGATCGTGTAGCCGCTCCAGTACGCCGCGCCCGCGCCGAGGCGCGCGGCGGGATGCTCGACCGCGAACACGAAGGGCGCGCCGGTCTTCAGCACGCGATGCACCTGTCGGAAGACGCGGCCGGTGTCGATGACATGCGTCAGCGCCGATCCACTGAACGCGACGTCGACCGACGCCGGTGGCAGGAAGGCGAGGTCGGCGAGATCTTCGTGGCGCAGCTCGACGCGCAGCTCCTCCTCCTCGGCGAGACGGCGCGCGTAAGCGAGCTGATCGGCCGAGTGGTCGATGCCGATCACCTTCGCTCCTCGTCGCGCGAACACCAGGGTGCTGTCACCTCGCCCGCATCCCAGGTCGAGCACTCGCTTGCTCGAGACGTCGCCACACAAGCGCAACTCGTCGTCAGTCGGCTCCACGCCGTCAATCTTCGTCGGCACGACGCGAGCAGCGGGGGACACCGGGGCCGGCGCAGTACCCTGATCGAGATGACGTTTCGGCCCGAAGCGCTGCGAGGAGCGAACGCGAGCGGTCCTGGCGTCATCGATTACCGGTTGGCCCGCCGGGCGCTGCTGACCGAGTATCGCAAGGGCCGGCTCGCTCGCCATCAGGTGTGCGACGCCCATCCCGAGCTCGTGCGCGCGGCCCGTGAGGTCGGCTCGCCTACCCGTGTCGAATGCCCCGTGTGCACCGAGCGCGCCGGCGAGGGCACGACCCTCGTGCTGGTCACCTACGTATTCGGGCCTCGACTCCCGGCGCACGGGCGCTGCATCACCCAGAAGACCGAGCTCGCGAAGCTCGACCAACGCACCGACTCGCTGACGGCCTACGTCGTCGAGGTGTGCCCCGACTGCCACTGGCACCACCTCACGAGGTCGTACGCCCTCGGTCGGGGAACCCGCCGCACACGCTGAGCCTCACACCTCCTGGTGGGGGTAATGCGTGCGGCATGAGAAGCACCACTGCTCGACCTCGGTGAGGGTCTTCTCGCTGCCCGGCGTGTCCCAGCTCTCGGGCACCACGTAGACGCGGTGGACCGCCACGAGCTCGCTCTCTTCCCTGCCACAGCTGTCGCAGGTGGCCGCGTCGGTCACGGTGCGCACGGTATCTCCCACAGTGTCTGGCGGAATTCGACCGTCTCTCTCTAGGCTGGGCGGCACCGCCGGCAGCCTCGTGGCGCTGGACGGGAAGGAGGACCGGCCATGGCCGCATCGATGACGGTGCCCGCTGTGCGCGCTCGCAAGGGCGACACCCCGCTGGTGATGGTGACCGCATACGACGCTCCTACCGCGCGCATCGCGGACAAGGGAGGCGTCGACTTGATCCTCGTCGGAGACTCAGTCGCCATGGTGGTGCTCGGGTACGACGACACGTTGCAGCTCACGATCGACGACATGGCGCATCACGTCGCGGCTGTCGCGCGGACGCGTCCGCATGCGCTCGTCGTGGGGGATCTGCCGTGGATGAGCTACCACGTGTCGATTCCGGACACCGTGCGCAACGCGGCGACGCTCATCCGCGCGGGCGCGCAGGCAGTCAAGCTCGAGGGCGGACGCAAGCGAGTGCCGACGATCGAGGCCCTCGTCGACGCCGAGATCCCGGTGATGGGCCACCTCGGCCTGACCCCTCAGTCGCTGCACATGATGGGTGGGTTCAAGGTGCAGGCCCGGTCGGCCGAGGCCGCGCGAGCGCTCGTGGACGACGCCAAGGCCCTCGTGTCTGCCGGCTGCTTCGCGATCGTGCTCGAGGGCGTGCCCGACGCGGTGGCACGGCTCGTGACCGAATCGATCTCGGTGCCGACGATCGGCATCGGCGCGGGCGCCGCCTGCGACGGTCAGGTGCTGGTCATCCACGACCTGCTGGGGCTCGAGGATCGTGTCGCACCGAAGTTCGTGCGTCGCTACGCGTCCTTGGAGGCAGACGGCGTCGCGGCGGTCGGGGCCTTCGTGAGCGACGTGCGCGACGGAAGCTTCCCGAGCGACGGCGAGAGCTACCACCTCGCCGACGACGTCGCCGACGTGTTGGGCCTCTACGCCGGATCACACTGAGTCGCGCTCATCGCGGCGCGCCGAGCCGCGAGACTCGCGCGATGCCTCGTCGCATTGCGCTGCTCGTGGCCGCCATTGCAGCCCTCGTCCTCGCCGCGTGTGGCGGCTCCGACGACTCGGCCGCGCCGACGACTGCGGCCTCGGCCGTCGTCACGTCGGCTGTCACCTCGGCGGGGGAGAGCACCTCGACGACGACCGTCACGCCGTCTTCGGCTCTCGCGGCGTCGTCCTCCTCGGCCGGAGCGAGCACGACGTCTGCCTCGTCATCGCAGCCGACCGCGGCAACCACCCGCCCTTCGACGACGACGCCGTCGCACGCGCCCACGACGCACGTGCCGACGACTGCTCCGGTGCCGACTGCGGCGCCGACGACCGTTGCGCCGACCACTGCCCCGGCAACGACTGCAGCACCGACGACGTCAGCAGCGACCTCGACCGTGGCAGCCGGCACCTCGCCCGTGGGCTTCGGCACGATCGGCATCGCGATCCGCGCTGCCGGCGGCGCGTCGAAGACGTTCTGCCTCTGGCTCGCGGACACTGACGCGAGGCGCCAGCGTGGCCTGATGGAGGTGACGGGCCTCGGTGGCAAGAGCGGGATGATCTTCACCTACGGCTCGGACACCGACGAGAGGTTCTGGATGTATCAGACGGTCATGCCGCTCTCGATCGCGTTCTTCGACTCGACGGGTGCCTTTGTCTCTGCGGCCGACATGGCGCCGTGCCCGGGCGCGCCGAACAGCTGCCCGGACTATCCCGCGGCGGGGAAGTACCGCGACGCGATCGAAGTCCCCCAAGGGGGATTGGCTGCGTTGGGCATCGGCCCTGGCAGCGCGCTCACCGACCGGGGCTCGTGCCCCGCCTGAGCTAGGCGGTCGGGGGGTCGGTGAACTGCTGGCCCTGCCGCGAGACGTGCTCGGTCCAGGCGAGGCCATCCCAGTAGCGCATCTCGTATCGGCCCGACGGATCGGGGTACCACCCCGCTGGCGTGTGGGTGATCGCGACCGTCGCGTTCGAAGGCGTCGAGGCCGCCGCGGCCGTCACTGGCACCGCGGTCTCGATCGGCGTGACTGCCGCAGGCGCTGCGGCAGCAGCGGGCTCGACGACGGCGGCCGGAGCCGCGGCTGCGGCAACGGGTGCGGCGGCCGCAGCGGCAGCGGGCGGGCTGCCTTCGCGTCGCAGGATCGCGTGGAGCCGTCCACCGCTCTCGACCACCGAGACGACCTCCCAGCCGCTCGACGCGTGCTGGTTGAGGTCGCTGACGAGTGCCCCGGGATCGGCGTTGCTGATTGCGGTGAACTCAGGCATGGCCCGACGCTACAACGCGCGACGTGGGCATGTCGGAGAGGTGGCTCAAGAGACCAGCGCGAGCACGTCGAGCCCCGCGGTGCCGCCGTCGTGAACCACCTGGCCGTCGCGGAGCGCGACGCAGCGGTCGACTCTGTTCACGAAGTCGAGCTCGTGGGTCGCGACGACGAGCGAGGCGCCGTCGCGGTGCACTGCGTCGAGGAGCTCGAGGAGCGCGACCTTGCCGGTCGCGTCGAGGCCGACGAACGGCTCGTCGACGAGCAACACATCGAACGGCCGCACCAACGCGAGCGTGATCGCCGCCTTCTGTCGCAGGCCGCGGCTGAAGCGGGTCGGGAGGTCGTCGGCACGGTCGTACAACCCGACATGACCGAGGAGATCGGCCGCGCGCTGCTCCCAGTCTTCGACGCCGTGGAGGCGCGCCGTGTACTCGAGGTGCTCCCAGACGCTCAGGTCGTCGTAGAACGTCGGCGTGTCGGACAGGAACGACGTCGCCGCTCGCGCGCCGAGCGATCCGACCGGGTGACCGCTCACTTCCGCCTCGCCTGAGCTGGGCTCGAGGAGCCCGGCGAGCATCCTGAGCAGGGTGGTCTTGCCAGAGCCGTTGTGGCCGATCAGCACGACGGCCTCACCTGGAAGCACGCGAAGGTCGAGCGGCATCAGCGCCGTCGTCTCGCCGTACGACTTCTCGAGCTGCATCGTGGCGAGCACCGGCGGCGGGCCCGACGGCTTCGGGGTCGCGGGAGCAGCGCCGCGGGAGCGGGGTCGTCGACGCTCGGTCACGACGCTGCCTTCGCGCGTGCTCGAGCAGTCTGGTCCGCGGCCGTCTGCTCGAGCAGGTTGTGCCAGGCGCGGTGCAGCGCCTCGCGGTACCGCACCCAGACGACCGTGCCGCCGCCCGCGATGACGCCGATCGCTCCGACGGCTGCAGCGGCCGCGACGGGGTCGGCGTCGTGGTTGTTCGCGACGCGCGCCACGATGATCGGCGCGAGGCCGATGAGCGCCAGCAACACCGGCCAGGCCGCGCGCAGCACGATCTTCATCCCCGCGACCTCGGGCGGCAGCAGCTGGTTGCCCTCGGGCGCGGGCGCGGGTGCGCCCATCACGACGCTCGCGACACCTCCGGCCGACGCTCCGAACGCGGCGGGCATCACCATCACCGCGCCGAGCGCGAATGCGGTCGACGACGGCTCCACGAGCACACCGACCCCCGCGGCGATCAACGTCACGACGAGCATCACGAGCGAGCCGCTCGCGAGGTGGCGGACGAGGAGGTTGCCCGTGTCGATCGGCAGCGCGCTCGACAGGTCGGACTGATCGACCTCCTGGGCGAGGGGTTCGAACGCGTCGGTCGCCGCGACGAAGAGTGCGAGTGCCGCCACGATGACAAGAGGAGTGGTGCCCGCCCACGTCGCACGTACGCACAGCCCTGCGGCCGCTGCGAGCAGCACGAGGCGCACGAGCCGAGCGGCCGGAAAGCGCAGCACTCCCTCCCAATCGCGCCGCCACACGGGGAGGCGTCGACCGACTCGTCGGAGGCGCACCCACGGCTTCACGCGCGGGCGGTCCTGCGCGAGCTGGCGTCGGAGCACGATCACCGTGCGGAGGTCCTGCACAGTCACCGCGAACCGCAGCTGACCGACGAGCGCAGTGCGCCGCTCGGCGAATTCGACGCAGAGGCCACCGATCGCCCGCAGACCGAACGCGAGGATCGCAGCGACGGCGACGATGCCGAGGATGTCGATGGCCTCGAACCGCAATGGCCAGATGGCCACGCTTCCGATCGTGGAGGTCGGGGCAGGCACGACCTTCGCGAGGTCGAGCGCGGCCCACGCGACGAAGAGCGCGCCGAGGATGGTCGCCGCCGGCGAGGGAAGGCGCCATCCTGCCGAGCACAGCGCTGCACCTACGAAGAGCGCGGCGATGAGGAGGCCTGCCGCCGCGCAGCTCGTGATCCACGCGAGAGGCGCCCCGGGAAGGCGGCGCACCGCGAGCTGTCCGGCGACGGCGCCGATCACGGCACCGACGAAGCACGCGAACCGCAGCTGGCGCAGGATCGGGCTCTGCAGCGCGCCGCGGCGGTCGACGGGCGCGAGCAGCACGAAGCGCACCTCCGCGGGCTCGAGTGCCAACGGGCCACCTCGGCTCCCGGAGCGCAGCCCGGCCGCGAGCGCGAGAGCCGCGATGAGGCCGACTGCGGCGGGCCCGTGCTCGCGGACATGGTCGATGCCGGCTGCAGTGAGCTCGTGGTCGCCGACGAGGCCGGAGAGGAACAGGACGACGACGGTGCCGACGATGCCGGCGACGTAGGCGTGGTACGCCGCGTCGAGCCAGTCGATCTCGGCGACGCGCTTGCGGCGGCGGGTACGGCGCAGGTCGCGCACTGCCTCCAACGAGCTGTCGAGTGCGAGTGTGGCCGTCACCGTCGGGCGACGCTAGCGAGCAGCCCCGCCCGGTTCCGCACCGGTGGCCGCCGGACGGTCAGGGTCAGCGCACCATCCCGACCACGACGAGGCGAACAGGCGAGCGGGCTCGAGGCCCGCGATCTCCATCGCGACGATGTCGATGCACGCAGTGACGCCCGAGCCGCAGTATGCGACGACAGCGGTGTCCTCCCGGACTCCGGCCTCTGCGAATCGGTTGCGCAAGCCCTCCCGGGAGCGGAACCGTCCGGTCTCCGGATCGAGGAGGGTCGTCCACGGCACGCTCTGGGCGCCGGGCACGTGCCCAGCGCGGGGGTCGACGGGCTCGACCTCACCCCGGTAGCGCTCACCGGCCCGGGCGTCGATGGCGACAGTCGATCCGCGGGTGAGGTCGGTCGCGAGGTCGTCCGCCGTGATGGTCGCGGCCTCGGGCCACGGCCGTTCCGTGAACGCGGCGTGCGTCGGTGCCGGTGCCTGTCCGTTTGCGAGCGGCGCGGCCCAGGCTGCGAGGCCGCCGTCGAGGAGGGCGGCGGGCTCGCCGAGCACACGCAGCATCCATACGAGGCGGGCTGCGGTGCCGCCCCCGGTGTCGTCGTAGGCGACGACGCGGGTGCCGTCCCCGATGCCGAGCGCGCTCATCGCCTGGGCGAAGGCGCTCGGGTCGGGCAGTGGGTGGCGTCCTGCAGTGCCCCCAGGCGGGCCGGCGAGGTCGTGGTCGACGTCGACGAAGCGTGCGCCGGGGATGTGCCCGGCCTCGAAGGCAGCTCGGCCGCTGCGACCGTCCAAGTACCACCGGACGTCGCAGACGACGACATCGGCGAGGTGGTCGGCGAGCCACGCCGCTTCGACGAGTGGCCCGAAGGTCGGTGATGATGCCTGCACGCAGGAACCTTCGCGCGGTCGCCGTCGTGGAACCTTCTCGGCGAGCAGAATTCCCGCGCCCCCGCCCCCCGACCCGAACCCGAGATGATCACCACCGACACAGCTGAGCTGTTCTTCGCGCTCCTCACGCTCGTGGCGAACGCAGCCGTCCTCGGTGGCGTCGGGCTCTGGATCGCCGCCCGCTGGTCGAAGGGCGCCGCGCGGGCGCTCGAGGACGTGCGGATCGAGCTCACCCGGTTCGGGGTCCCCCTCGCGTTCGCGGTCGCTGCGACGGCGATGCTCGGCAGCCTCTACTTCTCGCAGGTCGCGCACTTCGTCCCGTGCACGCTCTGCTGGTTCCAGCGGATCGGGATGTACTCGCTCGCGATCATCCTGTTCGTGGCCACACTGCGCCGCGACCGCAACATCCGGGTCTACGGCATCACACTGGCGCTCGTGGGCCTCCCGATCTCGATCTACCACTACCTCGTCGAGTGGTACCCGAACCTGGAGACCAACGTCTGCTCGACTGGTCTCTCCTGCTCGATCGTCTGGTTCCGGAGCCTCGGGTTCATGAGCCTCGCCTACATGGCCGGCTCGGGGTTCGCGTTGATCGCCCTGTTGCTCGCTCTCACCCCCAAGGAGCCCGTATGACCTCCCGAAGTGCACAGCGCCGCGACGAGTCGCTCGTCCGCAAGGCCCAGGAGCCGAGCAAGCCGCGCTGGCTCGTGCCCGCCGTCGTCATCGGCGTCGTCGCGATCGCGGCGATCATCGCGATCGCCCTTGCCGGTCGAGGCAACAACAGCAGCAGCACCGGGGACACGAGCGGGCTGCAGCAGATCCAGCCCGTGGACGTGAGCGGCACGGAGCTGCCGAAATTCGACGAGACGAACCCGAACGACCCGGCGGTCGGCATGACCATCCCGACGGTGACGGGGAAGTCGTTCGATGGCACTCCGGTCACGATCCAGCCCACTGGGTCGCCGCAGATGCTCATGTTCGTCGCGCACTGGTGCCCTCACTGCCAGCGCGAGGTGCCTCTCGTGAGCGACTGGATGAAGAAGGGCGGTCTGCCGGCGGGCGTGCAGCTGACGACAGTCGCAACGGGCACATCGAGCGACGCACCGAACTACCCGCCCTCGGCGTGGCTCCAGAAGAACGCCTGGCCGAGCCCGATCATGGCCGACTCGGCGAACTCTGATGCAGCGAACGCGTTCGGGCTCGCCTCCTACCCGTACTTCGTGTTCGTCGACGGGGACGGCAAGGTCGTCGGCCGCACGAGTGGAGAGATCGCCACCGATCAGCTCGAGACGATCGTGAAGCAGCTGGCCGGCCAGGCGAGCGGATAGCGCCCTCACGTGAAGGCGCTGCGTCGGGCCGCGACGGCTCTGCTCTGCATCGTCGTCGCGCTCGGCGCGGCTGCCGCGCCCGCTTCCGCTCATGCGCAGCTGGTCTCGACGGATCCCGCCGACGGGGCCCATGTCGAGCCCGCGCCGAAGCAGGTCTCCCTCCGGTTCAGTGAGGATGTCTCGCTGAAGCTCGGTGGAGTGCGCGTGCTGAACACCGACGGTGAGCGAGTCGACAAGGACGACGCGAAGGTGATTGGCGACACCGTGACGGTCAGCCTTCGTGACGGTCTCGCCGACGGGCCGTACGTCGTCGCCTGGAACGTCGTCTCGGCCGACAGCCACCCGGTGAACGGCGCGTTCACGTTCGTCGTCGGAGCCGGTGCCAACGCGACCGACGAACAGGTCGCGTCGTTGCTCGCCGTACCGAGCGACAAGGCATGGCGTGTCGCCGCCGGTGTCGGTCGGTTCCTCAGCTACGCCGGTCTGTTGCTCGCGGCCGGCGGGATCGTGTTCCTCTCGGTCGTCGACCGTCGCCGGCCCTCGAAGCGGATCGCGCGGCTTGTGGCGGGTGCGGCGGTCGTCGGTGTCCTTGGTCTGCTCGTGCAGATCCCCCTGCAGGCTGCGATCGCCACCGAGACAGGTTGGCATGCGCTGCTGTCTCCGAGTCGGTGGATCGACGTGCTCTCGAACACCGGCTTCCGATGGAGCACCATCCTCGGGATCGTCGGCGCCGCGATCGTCGCGATGGCCGTGTGGGCCGCCTGGCCGGGGTGGGTTGGGGTCATGGGCGCTGCGATCACGTTCGTGTCGTTCGCGCTCACCGGGCACTCCCGAAGCACGAGCCCCGAGTGGCTCGTGATCCCCGCCGACACCGTCCATGTGGCCGCAGCGGGCGTCTGGTTCGGCGGCGTCGCGCTGCTGATCCTGACGTGGACGCAGCAAAGACGCGACGGTGACGCGGTTGGCGCGGCGCGGCTCGTCGATCGCTTCTCGCAGATGGCGATCGCGACGGTCGTCGCGGTCGGCGTGACCGGCGTGTACCTCGGGTGGAAGGAAGTCGGCTCGCTGCACGCGCTGACCTCGACTCGATACGGCTTCACGCTCGTCGCCAAGCTGATCGTCGTCGCGTTCGTGGGCGCGCTCGCGGCCTACAACCACTGGCGACTCGTGCCCGACATCCGACGCACGGGCAAACGCGTGGTGACCGCCGACGGTGTGCCCGAGGCGACGACCGTGGCCAGCGTGGGTGGCCCGGGTGCAGCGAAGACGACGAGGTCCGCGCTCGCATGGCGTCGGCTCGAGACGACCGTCCGCGCGGAGCTCGTCGGTCTCGTCGCCGTGCTCGTGATCACGTCTGCGCTCGTTGCGATCACTCCGGCCCGCGAGGCCGCGTCGACCGGCGGCGTGTTCTCGTCGACGGTCGCGTTCCACGGCGGGACCCTCAGCCTCGTCGTCGACCCTGCGAAGGTCGGGACGAACGAAGTGCACGTGTATGTGCTCGACGAGGCGCAGCGCCCCGACGGCTCGCTCGAGAAGATGACGTTGCGCATGTCGCTCCCTTCGAAAGCCGTTGGTCCGATCGAGGAGCCGATGGAGGACGCGGGCCCCGGCCACTGGTCGCTCGTGTCGTCCGATTTCACGATCGCGGGGAAGTGGGACGTGACCGCGGTCGCGCAGGTCTCCAAGTTCGAAGACCAGCAGGCCACGATCACCGTGCCCATCCACCGGTAGTAGTCACGGCCCGCGGCTCGGCGGGCCGGTGGTCATGGTCTCGCCGTCTGGGAGCGTGATCTCGAGGGTGCGGTCGGGGAGCAGCTTGAGCTTCCAGCCGAGGTCGTGGACGCAGTGGTGGTGGCGGTTGCAGATGGGGAGCAGGTTGTCGAGGTCGGTGGGGCCGCCGTGCTCCCACCACCAGACGTGGTGCATCTTCGTGCGGGCGAATCGCACCTCACAGCCCGGGATCGCGCACCGCGGGTAGAGCGCCCGCAGCACTCGTCGTTGCGCCGCGCTCGCGAGCCGTTGCGTTCGCCCGAGGTCGAGCTCGGCCGGCGGCCAGATCGCGACCACATGCAGCTTGGCTCGAGCGGCTACGTCTCGTAGCACGTCATCGGGCAGGTCGACGGGGAGCCCCCAGTCAACTGTTGGTTTGCCGTCGGCGTCGAGCTGGGTTGCGTCGACGACCACGATCAGCTCGGGCTTGCCCACCGCGGCGCCGTTGCCGACCAGCAACGAGATCACCGCGAGCCCGGCGAGGTACTTCTGCTTCTCGATCGGATCGTCGGGACAGTCCTCGGGGACACGCGCCGCGAACAGCCGATCGACCTCGTCTTGGATCCGCTTGTCGATCTTCACCGCGTTGAGCGGGTCGCAGGCGAAGTCACCCCGGAACATCCCCGAGATGCGCTCGACCCACGACCGCCACCGAACCGACCGCTTCTGCCGCGCTTCATCGTCGCCCTGCAGCCTGCGCACCTCGACCCGAAGGCGCCGCTCGAACTCGTTCGCCGGCAACGACCACGCCTCACCGACCAGACCGTCGATGATCGCCGCGAGCTCCGAACGCTTCTTCTCGTCGACCTGGCGCAACGCACGAGTCGCCGCGTCGACGTGGGCACCCGACACGTCACCGGTACGCACGGCACCCGCGATCGCGGGCAGCACACCCAGCGTGCGGCCCCGCTCGATCACCCGCTCACCGGCCGCCAACGACACGTTCGCCGCGTCCGCGAGCACCTTCGCGCCATAGCCCGTCTTGACCTCGAGCGCGCGGCCGACCTCGATGTCGAACCCATCGAGCCATGCCCTCACCCGGGCGCTGGCCTCGACCGACGCCACGAGATGGTTGCGATCAGCCGTCGCAGGATCGCATGCGGCAAGCCCGCTCACGAGCGCCAGCACGTCCATCCCACACCCCTTCCCCACAGCCGAAGTCACACCTGTCACCAGCATCAATGGGGAAGAACACGAACACTAGTTCGACTGATCCGCGGTTGTCAAGCGCTCCTCGGAGATCTCTTCAGCGGAGCTCGCGGCGGAGCGCGGCGTTTGCCGCGTGGTGGCCACACATCCCGTGCACGCCGGCACCGGGCGGCGTCGACGCCGAGCACAGGTACGCGCGATCGCCGAGCCGATACGGCACCAGGGTGAGCCGCGGACGGGCGAGCAGCTGGAGGTGGTCGAGCGCGCCACCCGCGATGTCGCCGCCGACGAGGTTGGGGTTCGACGCTTCGAGGTCGCGAGTCGTGCGCACCGATCGAGCGATGACGATGTCGCGAAACCCCGGAGCAAACCGCTCGATCTGCGCGTCGATCGCCTCGCTCGCGTCGAGCGCAGATCCCGCCGGCACATGGCAGTACGCCCAGAGCGTGTGCACTCCCTCGGGACCGCGAGTCGGGTCGCACACCGTCGGCTGCGAGACGAGCACGAACGGGCGCTTCGCGGCTTGGCCCCTCGACACGTCGAGCTCCGCTCTCGCGATGTCGGCCAGCGAGCCGCCGAGATGCAGCGTGCCCGCGCGCCGCGCGTCGAGCGCGGTCCAAGGCACGGGCTCGCTGAGCGCGTAGTCGACCTTGCAGACGCCCGCGCCGTACCGAAACCGCCGAGCGCTGCGTGCGACGCGGGGCGCCGCGCGCGGACCGAGCAGCTCGACGGCCGCCTTCGGCCCGAGGTCGAAGAGCAGCGCCCGGGCGTCAGGCAGCTGCGCGAGCGACGTGACGTGCTCGCCGGTCTTCAGCTCGCCGCCGAGGTCATGCAAGTACGAGGTGAGCGCGTCGGCGATGACTTGGGACCCACCCCGCGCGACAGGCCAGCCATCGACGTGCCCCGCCACGCCGAGCACGAGGGCCAGACCGGCCGTGAACGGATGGGACAGAGGGACGCACGAGTGCGCGGCCAGACCAGCGAGCAGCGCAGCGCCGCGCCCGCCCGGGAACCGCTTGCCCACGAGCGCCGCGGGGAGCGCCCCAGCGACTGCGAACCGCGCCATCGCGAGCGGGTGGCGCGGCGGCACCGCCGGCGCCAGGAGACCGTCTGTGAGGTCACGCCATCGAGTGATGCTGGGCTCTACGAGCGAGCGCCACGCGTCGCCGTCGGTGCCGAGCGAGGCCGCGGTGTGATCGAGGGATCGCGAGAGCAGCGCAGCCGTTCCGTCGTCGAGCGGGTGGGCGAGGTCGATCTCGGGATGGACCCACTCGAGCCCGTGGTCGGCCAGTGGAAGCGCACGAAGAAAGGGCGACGCCGCCGCGAGCGGATGCACCGCGGAGCACACGTCGTGGATGACGCCCGGAAGCGTGAGCTCGGCAGAACAGGCGCCCCCGCCGGGCCGGTCGCTCGCCTCGACGACGAGTACGGAACGGCCGGCGCGTGCGAGGGTCACTGCGGCAGCGAGGCCGTTCGGTCCCGCGCCGACGACGACGGCGTCGTACCTCATCGCGTCAGCCCGCGTCGTCGTCGTCCGGCGGCGGCACCGCCGTGAGGTGCGCGTGTGACTCGTGCCGCCACGTCTCCTCGGCTCGCGAGACAACCTCGCGCACAGGGAGCTGCAGTCGCCGGGCGGCCCGCACTGCATCGTCGTGCTCGACCTTCACTCGGCCCGGCCCGACCTTCACGCGGATGAGCGCGCCGTCGACGTCGACCTCGTCCTCGCGTCGCGACGACGGCCAACGCTCGAACGTCTGGCCGCGCACCCCGAGCGATCCCGTCTCCCGGGTGAGCGTCGCCGCGACCTGACGAGCGAGGCTCGGGTCGCAGAGCGCGCTCACCATGTGCGCTGGGCGTCCCTTCTTCATCAGGATGGGCGTGATCCACGCGTCGTGTGCGCCCGCCTCCATCAGCATCGCGATCGCGTGCGCAAGGGTCTCGCCTGTCGCGTCGTCGACGTTCACCTCGAGCAACGTCACGGGCTGACCCGATGGCATCTCCCCGCTCAGGGTTCCCACCACGACCTGCGTCAGGTTCGGACGTGCCTCGAGCTCACGCGTGCCCGCGCCGAAGCCCATCGACTCGATCGTCATCATGGGCAACGGTCCCCAGCGGGTGACGTTCGCCGCCAGCAAGGCCGCGCCGGTCGGGGTGGTGAGCTCGGCCGCGATGTCGACCCCGAACGTGGGAGCGCCCCGCAACAGCTCGACTACAGCAGGGGCGGGGTTCGGGAGCAGGCCGTGCGCGGCTCGCACCATCCCGACGCCGTTCGCGACGGGGCTCGAATGCACTTCGTCCACTTCGAGGAGCTCGAGCGCCGCGCACGTGCCGACGACGTCGACGATCGCGTCGAGCCCGCCCACCTCGTGGAAGTGAACCTGCTCGGGGGGCCGGCGGTGGAGGCGTCCTTCGGCGCGTGCGAGCGCGTCGAAGGTGGCAAGCGCGCGCACCCGCACACGATCGGGAAGTCGTGCCTCTTCGATCAACCCGGCGATGTGCCCCGCGGTGCGTACGACTCCGCTCTCCTCGGTGTGCACGATGACGTGCGTCGCGCCTACGCCTCCGCGCAAGACCGACTCGGCCTCGAGCTTCCACCCGCCGACCGGGATGCGGCTGCAGATCTCCCGCACCTGGTCGAGGTCGGCGCCCGCATCGACGAGGCTGCCGAGCGCCATGTCTCCCGCGATGCCGGAGAAGCAGTGGAACCACGCGACGTTCGTCACGTGAGCGTTGATCGTGCGCGGTCGTGGACGTTGCAGAGCCTGAGCGCCGCGCACGCGGCACCGAACCCGTTGTCGATGCCGACGACGGCGACGCCCGCGGCACACGAGGCGAGCATCGCGAGCAGGGCGGTGATCCCCTGGAAGCCCGCGCCGTACCCCACGCTCGTCGGCACCGCGATCACGGGCGCGGGCGTGAGGCCACCCACGAGGCTCGCGAGCGCACCCTCCATCCCCGCGACGACCACCACGACGTCGGCGCGGCTCAGCTCGTCGGTGTGCACAAGGAGCCGGTGGACGCCGGCGACGCCGGCATCGGTGATGCGAGTTGCGGCGACCCCGTGGGCGTCGAGCACCGCAGCGCACTCGTCCGCCACTGGGAGGTCGGAGGTGCCCGCAGTGATGAGGAGCACCTGTTCGGGCCGGTCGGCGGTCAGCGGGTTCCACACGATCGTGTTGCCAGCGCGGCGGCCCGTGGGGTGCGTGGCGAGCGCAGCGTGCGCCTGGTCGTCGTCGACGCGGGTGAGGAGCACGGGACGCGTGCCCGCGCCGAGCAGCTCGCCGACGATCGCGACGCACTGGTCGGGCGTCTTGCCGGGGCCGTAGATCGCCTCGGGCAGCCCCGACCGGATCGCGCGGTGGTGGTCGACGCGCGCGAAGCCGAGATCGGCGAACGGGAGCCGACGGAGCATGGCGACTGCTTCGTCGGGATCGACGATGCCCGAGCGGATGTCGTCGAGCAGATCTCGGAGGGCCGCTTCATCCACGTCACTATCCTGGCCCGTCGTGGCCACAAGTGGCAGTTCAGCGTCGAGTCCGGCGCAGCGCATCGGTTTCCTCGGGCCGCTCGGCACCTTCACCGAGCAGGCGTTGCTCACCCAGCCCGATCTCGCGCAGGGCGACCTCGTGCCGATCGCGTCGATCGGCGAAGTGCTCGTGGCTACCGAAGCCGGCGAGGTCGACCTCGGCTTCGTCCCGATCGAGAACTCGATCGAGGGTTCGGTGCACGCCACGATCGATCGCCTCGTGTTCAACCACGACCTGCTGATCCAGCGCGAGGTCGTGCTCGACGTGCAGCTGTGCCTCCTCGCCCCAGCGGGCACCGCGCTCGATGATGTGAAGCGCGTCGTGTCCATCCCCGTCGCGACGGCGCAGTGCCATGAGTTCTTGAGCACGCAGCTGCCGAGCGTCGAGCTGGTTGCCGCGAACTCGACCGCCGAGGCCGCCCAGATGGTCGGCGAGCAGAGGCCGTCGGGCACTGCGGCGATCGGGCCCCCGCTCGCGGGCAAGCTCTACGGCCTCGAGGTGATCGCCGCCGATGTCGCCGACCACGACGGCAACCAGACCCGCTTCGTGGTCGTGGCCCGAGATGGAGTCGCGCATCCGACCGGGCATGACAAGACGTCGGTGGTTGTGTACCAGCGAGCGAACGCACCGGGAAGCCTCATCTCGATCCTCCAGGAGTTCGCGGCCCGGCGCATCAACCTGAACAAGCTCGAGAGCCGCCCCACCAAGTCGGGCGGTCTCGGCGACTACTGCTTCATCATCGACATGGAAGGCCACATCGCGGACGAGGTCGTGGCCGACGCGCTGCGGGGGCTGCACAGCAAGCAGGGCGGGGTGAAGTTCCTCGGGTCGTATCCGGCGGGTGGTGATCACGGCGAGGCCGTGCGAGCGCAGGCCGACTCTGCATGGCGCGAGGCCGAAGCCTGGATCGCGTCGCTGCGCTCGAAGATCGGCTGAGCTTGTTCGACGCGGTGTCGTCTGACCCCGCGGCCGTGCGAGCGGCTCTCGTCGGCGCCCTTCCCGCCGCCTCGCCGGTCACCGGGCTCGAGCCGATCCCACGAGGCTGGGGGAACGAGAGCTGGAAGGTCGACTCCGCCCTCGGTCCGCTGATCGCCAAGGTCGGGCGGCCGTGGTCTGACGTCGCGAAGTGGCGGGCCTCCGCAAGCGCACTCGACCTGGCGCGCGGTGCCGGAGTGCTCGCGCCCGAGCTGCTCGCGTTCGTCGATTCGGTAGAGGCGCTCGAGGGCCGCATCTTCCGAGTGTTCCGCTACATCGAAGGGACGACGGCGACCGTCGACGCACCCGCGGCGCTGTTCCGCGAGCTCGGCGCGACGATGCGACGGCTGCATTCGATCGAGGCGCCGGGCTTCACGTCGCGGCTGGGCGACGACGGGTTCGCTCGGTGGAGCGACTTCTTGGAGCACCGATGGCCCGCGATGCTCGGCCGGGCGCAGCACGCGGGCATCGACCCGGCCCTCGTGTCGCGGTCACAGCAGGTCGCGACATCCCTGGCGGCCGGGGTGGACGGGGTCGTGAGGCCGGCGCTGTGCCATCGCGACCTCTACCTCGACAACGTCGTCGTCGACGAGAAGAGTGCGCTCGTCGCGTTGCTCGACTTCGACGTGGCCGAGGTATGGGATCCGCTCGTCGAGCAGTTCAAGCTCGAGTGGTTCGTCTTCGAGCCGAACCCTGCCGCACGTGAGCCGTTCTTCGATGGCTACCTGGCCGGCGATCCGATGCCGCCGATGTTCGACGAACGGGTGCGCCTCGCCTCGATCGTCGAGCTGCTCAACCACGCCGCCAACTGGCATGTGCAAGGCCAGCATGACATCGCCGCGGAGGCGCTCGACCGCTTGCGGGTGCAGCTCGGGTTCCCCACCGAGCAGTAGAACGGCGGCATGCCCGAGACCCCGCTGATCGTCCCGCGCTGGGAATGGCGCACCTTTGGAGGCTCACTCGACGCCGTCGAAGCCCAGCTCGAGCGATGGGACCACAGGGGCGAGAGCGAGAGCGACGAGCAGTACCTGCTCTCTGGCGAGGGCGACAACGTGAAGATCCGTGACGAGCTCCTCGACATCAAGGTGCTGCGCGAGGTCGACCAGCGAGGGCTCGAGCGGTGGGAGCCCACGCTCAAGGCCGGCTTCCCGCTCGACGCGTCGACCCTCGCGATCGTCTTCGAGGCACTGCGTCAGCCGCTGCCCAAGCTCTCGCGGCAGGCGTACTCGCAGGATCAGCTCCTGTCAGAGCTCATCGAGCCCACGGACGCGATTCAGATCACGCCCGTGCACAAGCGGCGAGTCAGGTACACGTCCGGTGAGTGCATGGCCGAGCTGTCAGATCTCGAGGTCGACCGGCGGCCCATCCGCACTCTCGCGCTCGAGTCGATCGACCCCGCGGCCGTTGTCACGCAGGTAGCAGCGCTCGGCCTGCAAGACCGGGTCAACACGAGCGTGCCCCGAGCGCTGCTGAGCTAGGCCGCACTGCGCTCGCGGGGGCGTGCGCCGGCGAGCACGCGGCGCGAGTGCCAGCGTTGGCGGAGATCCTCACCCCGCTGCAGCCGGATGAAGCCGAAGTTGCGGTCTCTCATCACCATGCGGGCGTACGCGAACACTCCGAGCGGAACCATGACGAGGCTCGTGAACAAGCCGTAGAACGGCAGCAGCAGCAGGTACCGGTCGCGATGCTCGAAGTGGAAGTAGAAGAGCAGGACGCAATAAGAGAGGCCCACGAGGAGGAGCGGCAGGCCCGGCTGGAACACCGACTCCCACCTCAGCGGACTCGCCAGGATCACGAGCAGCGCGCCGTAGAACCAGAAGAGGGGATGCCGGAACGCGATCTGCGGATTGGCGATGAAGAGGCGCACCTCGCCTGCCGCCCACGCCAATCGCTGCCGAAACCAGGGCCGGAGAGTGACGGGAACGTTGGTTGCGACCTCGTAGCGGATGTGTCCCACGCGATAGCCGAGTGCCACGGCGAGCACGCCGACCTCGATGTCGTTCCCTTGAAAGAAGAGCGAGTGGCGGCTCATCACTTCGCGGTGGACTTCGGTCCGCGCGACGTGGCACGCGCCCGACACCAGCCAAGGCACGACGGTCCGCATGTGCATCGCGAACCGGTACTCATGAGCCTGGATCCTCGTCAAGAAGGACGCGGAGTGATTGGAAGGCACGAGGCGCACGGATGCCATGTCCAGCTCTCGGGCCGCGAGCGCGCCAACGAGCTCACTGAGCGGTCGATCGCATGTGGTGTCGGCATCGATGCAGACCACGTACTCGGCTTCGACGTCCGCAAGTGCGTCTCGGACGAGTCGGTCTCTGACAGTGCCGCCGGTCGCCCGCTTTCCCGTTGATGCGGCGCGGGCTACCACACCACGGAAGATCCTGAAGCCGTTCTCGCGTGCCAACCGGTCGAGCGCGGCGTTGAATTCCGCAGTCTCATCGGTGGTCGTGCAGAGGACGACACGGTGGCCATACGGCCGGAGGAACTCGACGTTCTCCAGGTATCTGATCTCGCCGTAGATGGGCACCAAGATGTCGAAGTCTTCGACGGGCGCGTACGTGCGATCGGCTTCCCGCAAGCGGCGCTTGCTGCGAGTGTGGATGCGCCGGCGGGTTGGGGCCCGCCCGGCGCGAAAGCCTCCCGCTCCATCGCAAGCGATCAGCAGGAAGGGAATGAGGAGCAGAGCTCCGAGGGCGACCCAGCTAGGCGGGAACACTGAGCGAGCTCTCTGTCCAGCTGTCTGCGGGCAGGAGCTCACGCAGCTCGGAGAGCACCCGGTCGTTGTCTCCGAACGTGACCAGATGGTCGAGCTTCTCCACTTGTTCGAGGAGATCGGCCCGGGGTGGCCGCCGTGCGCTCATCACGTCGATCCGGGGATGCTGGGTGCGGCCCCAGGTGTCGGCATCGTCGAAGAGCTCCTCGTGGAGCTTCTCGCCCGGCCGCAGGCCCGTGTACTTGAGCTGAGGGTGATCGATGTCGAGAAGTCGCACCAGGCGCTCGACCAGATCGAGGATGCGAACCGGGTCGCCCATGTCGAGGACGTACGTCTCGCCGGCGTCCGCCATCACGGCCGTCTCGATCACCAGGCTCGCAGCTTCCGACGTCGTCATGAAGTAGCGCGTGACGTCGGGATCCGTGATCGTCACAGGAAGGTCGTGAGAGAGCTGAAACAGGAGGCTGTCGAGAACTGAGCCGCGGCTACCGAACACGTTTCCGAACCGGGCCGAGGCCAGGCGCGTCTTCGAGTAGCCGAGTGCGCCGACGACCATCTCGGCGACACGCTTCGTCGTCCCCAGCACCGATGTCGGTCTCGCGGCCTTGTCGGTGGAGACGTTCACGAACCTGCGAACGCCGGCGGACACGGCAGCCGCGACGACGTTCCTCGTCCCGAGCACGTTCGTCCTGACGGCTTCGATCGGATGCCGCTCGAGCAGCGGAAGGTGCTTGTGGGCGGCGACGTGAAACACGACGTCAGGCCGCACAGCTTCCATGATCCTGTGCATCGCCGACCTGTCGCGGATGTCAGCCAGGATCGAGCGGTTGTCGTCGAACAGTCCGTGGCCGTGCAGATCGAGCTGCACCGCGTGCAGCAACGACTCGTCGCGATCGAGAAGGAAGATGGCTTCCGGCGCGAGGGAGTGCAGCTGGCGCACGACCTCTGATCCGATCGAGCCTCCGGCACCGGTGATCAGAAATCTCTTGCCGTCAACCAGGTCTCGCGCGCGCTCCGTGTAAGCGATCGAGTGAGATCGCCCGAGCAGGTACGCCGTGTCAGACGCCGACAGATGGAAGGTCGCTGCATGTCCGTGTGAATGCCCGCGTTGGCGTGCGACGCCGACCGGCCGAACTCCCTCTCTCGCAGACATGTGCTCCCTCGATCATCATCGCCGCCGCCCGCCGCTCGCCTTCGTTCGGCAAGGGCGCGTCGGCTTTCAAGGATGAGGGGTGCTGACTCGCGTCACCGACGAGACAATTGGACGCTGCGAGCGGAACCGTGTGCTCGCTCAGCGCGCGCATACGACGGTTGAGTGAGCAAACGGTTGCGAGGGGAGGACACGAGCGGAGGGGGCGGGATTCGAACCCGCGGGATGTCGCCATCCGGTGGTTTTCAAGACCACTGCATTCGTCCGCTCTGCCACCCCTCCGGGTTCAAGGCTACGCGGTGACGCGCGGCGCCCACCTGCCGAATCGGGCGTGCGCGAGCGCTCCCGCGTAGCAAAGCGCCGCCACGATCGTCGTCACGGTGAACCCGAACACGAGGGCGAGCACCGTGGCGAGCGCAGCGGCCACGACCGATGCGAACCCGTTCGCCGCCCACGCGAACGGCACGCCGCCCGGATGCAGCGCCTCGTACCTGCGGAGCCCGATCGGCATCGCCATCCCCATGAGCAGGCCGAACGGAGCGAGCACCGCGATCGTCACGGCGACCCGAGCCGAGAACGGCGATGACACCATGTGCTCGACGAGCGACGGCAAGAAGAACGCGGACGCCGCGATCAGCACCGTCGCAGCCGTGAGTGCGAGGTTCAGACCGCGTCGTTCGTCGCGCCACTTGGTGCTGAGCCACGAGCCGACGCCCGTGAACGCGAGCAGCGCGGCGAGCACGACCGACAACGAGTAGGTCGGGTAGCCGAGCATCAGCACGAAACGTTGGATGAACACCGCCTCGACCAACAGGTAGCCGAGACCGATCAGGACGAAGTACGCGAGCGCGCTCGGTGGCGGCCGTTGGACGTGCCGAGCGAGCAGCAGCGGCACCACATAGCCGAGCACCGACAGCACGGTGATCACGCCGAAGGTCAGGAACAGAATGAGCACGGGATCGACCGCGTACGAGTAGCCCTTCATCTGCTGGCCCACGTCGCTCAGGCGCTTCATGTTGAAGAAGAACGGGCGGTCGTCGGTCGGCGCGCAGACATCGAGCTTGTACGAGTGGCAGAACGCACTGGGGCTCGCCGCCGCCGCGAGGTCCGCCCACTCGAGCTGATAGGGGCCACCGGGAGCGAACGCGACGCCGTCACCTCGCTCAGCAGCGAGCTTCGTGATCTGTGTGAGCTCGTCCGCGGTGAAGGGCTCGTTCTTCACGAGGATCGTGCCGAAGAGCGCGTCGAAGATGTCGCGTCCGAGCACCACGACGACTTGCTGCTCGGGATGCTCGACGCCGTTTCGCCTCAGCGTCTCGAGGGCGAGCACGGTCGCGCGCAACGCCTCGTCGCCGACGAGCTGGTACCGCCGGGTGACCGCGAGGATGCCGCCGGGTGCGAGATGGTCGAGGTACTCCTGGAACGCCTCGACCGTGTAGAGGTTGTTCTCGCTCAGCGCGTACGCGGCAGCGCCACCGGCACTCAGCGAATCGGTGAAGCTGATCTGGATCTGGTCGTACAGCCCTCGCCTCGCGAGGATCGAGCGGCCGTCGCCGATGGTGGTGTGCACGCCGGGCATCGAGTACGGCGAGCCCGAGAACACGCTCATCTTGTCGTCGACGATCTGGCGGATCCCTTCGTTGAGCTCGATCACGTCGATGTCGTCGACGCCCGACGACCGGAGGTTGTGGATGTCACGGCCGCCACCCCCGCCGATGACGAGCGACTTCCCGGTGTGCCCGAGCACGCTGGGGATCGTCTGCGGGCCGAGGTGCAATGTCGTCCAGTCGGGCGACGGCTGACCGGGGGCGTAGTTGAGGACCGGAGCGCTCACGCGGTCGTAGAAGACGAGGCCGAACGAGTTCGCCTGACTGGGGATGACGCCGATGACTCGCGACAGGGGCGTCCACACCTCCGAGCGGATCGTGCCGGCGAGGTCGAGGCCCGGGACCGGCACGGTGATGATCGACGTGAGGGGTGCCGCGATGAGCACTGCGACGGGCACCACACCCGCGAGCCCCGCCCACCGGCGAGCTCGGAGGTCGGGGCCGATCACGACCGCGGTCACCGCGGCGAGCAAGCCGAGCGCGACGACGAGGTGGGGCGGGTTGATCATCCAGATCGCGGGGACGACTGCAAGCGCACCGAGGCCAGCCGCGAGGAGATCGACCGCGTAGATGCGCCCAACGACCTCGGCATGGGCGCGGATCGCCATCGCGATCACGACGCCGGCGGCGAACGACGGCAGCGCCGACACAACGCACGCCACGGTCATGGCGAACACGAAATGCGGCGAGAGCCCGTCGCTGTAATCGAAGTTCAGCCTGACGATGACGACGGGGACGAGCGTGAGGGTGACGGCGAGGACCGCCGCCCATCCGGAGAGGAGCACGCGCAGCGCGAAGCGATTCGGCGGAGGATCGCGCAACGACACGTAGAGGCCACCCGCGCCCGTGCCGAGCAGCGCGAGCGAGATCGCCAGGAAGCTGAAGTGGTAGAAGACCGAGCGCGGCGAAGATGCGGGTGAGCAGCACCTGCAGCGCGAGGGTCGAGAACGCCACTACGGCGACCACGAGAAAGGTCGCTGGGTCGGGCTGGCGAGGGATCGGATCGGTGGCCGCAGCCTCGCTGACCGCGTCTCCCACCCCCGCCGTCTTCACGGCGGGTCAGGGTAGAGGCAACACTGATGGGCAATGGCTACAGCGACGTTGCTGCTCTCGTGCCCCGACCAGAAGGGCCTCGTGGCCACGATGGCCGACTGGGTGTACCGGCACGACGGCAACATCGTCCACGCGGACCAGCACACCGATGCGAGCGAGTCGGTCTTCTTCCAGCGGATCGAGTTCGAGCTCGAGGGCTTCGACCTCGACCGCGCTGAGATCGTCCCGGCACTGTCGCCGCTGCTCGAGCGGTTCGCCATGCGGTGCGATGTGCGCTTCTCGGACGAGCGCCCCAAGGTCGCCGTCCTCGTCTCGAAGCAGGCCCACTGCATGTACGACCTGCTCGCGAGGTGGCGGATGGGCGAGCTCGAGGCCGAGATCCCGCTGGTCATCAGCAACCATCCCGATCATGCGGACGTCGGCGGCGCACTTCGACGTCGAGTTCGCGCACCTGCCGGTGACGCCCGAGTCGCGGATCGAACAAGAAGCGGCGATGTTGGCGTTGCTCGCCGAGCAGCGACATCGACCTCGTGGTGCTCGCGCGCTACATGCAGGTCCTGTCGGCGGGGTTCGTGGCGAAGTACCCGAACCGCATCATCAACATCCACCACTCGTTCCTGCCCGCGTTCGCCGGTGGACGTCCGTATCACCAGGCCCACGATCGCGGCGTGAAGCTGATCGGCGTCACCGCGCACTACGCCACCGCCGAGCTCGACGAGGGGCCGATCATCGAGCAGGACGTCGCGCGGGTGACGCACCGTGACAGCGTCGAAGATCTCGTCCGCAAGGGACGAGATCTCGAGATGATCGTGCTGGCGAGGGCGGTGCGCGCCCACCTCGCGCACCGCGTCCTCGTCTACGGCCGCAAGACCGTGGTCTTCTAGAATCGCAGCCTTCTAGCTGGCGATCGCAGTCAGCACGTCGAGCTTGGCGGCCCGGCGAGCGGGGAGGATCGCTGCGGTCAGACCCGCCAGCGCCGCGATGACCACCACGACAGCGAGCTGGCTGACCGGGACCACGAAGGTCGTGATGCCCTGCGAAGCGAGCGCCTGCACCATGGCCCAGCCGAAGAACATCCCGATGCCGAGGCCGAGCGTGGTGCCCAGCATCGCGATGATCACGGCTTCCCACCGGATGGTGGCTCGCACCTGCCGGCGAGACATCCCGACCGCCCGCAGCAGACCCAGCTCACGAGTGCGCTCGAAGATGCTGAGCGCCAGCGTGTTCGCGATGCCCATCAGAGCGATGATCACCGCGAGGCCGAGGAGTGCATAGACCAGCGTCAGGATCTGGTTGATCTGGGCCGCCATGCTCGCCTTGAACTCGGCGAACGTCTGCACCTTGGCGAGTGCGTAGCCCTGCGACTCCGACTCGACGATCGCGCGGGCCTCCGACTTGCTCACTCCCGGAGCAGCCTTCACGAAGATCTTCGTGTCGAACTGATCGGAGACGTTGGCGTCGAACGCCTGCGTGCTCACGAACTGCTTGCCGACCCACTCTTCCGAGTCGGTGAAGATGGCCCGGATGGTGAAGGGTGTGGCGCCGGTCTTCGCGAAGGTCACGGGGATGGTGTCGCCGAGCTTCCAGCCGTGGCTCTTCGCCGTCGTGTCGAGCACGGCGATGCCGTCGGCGCCGAGCTTGGTGACGTCACCGGTCACGGTTCCGAGATCGACGATCTGGCTGACAGCGGTCGCGTCGACCGCCTCGAGCGTGCTGATGCGACCGTCGACGAGCGTCGGGGTCATGCGCAAGCCGGTGACGGCTGCGAACTCCGAATGCGCACTCAGCGCCGCGGTGAGTGCCGGCGAGAGCCCGCCCTCGTCGAACAGACCCGAGTCGACGATGTAGTCGGCGTGCAGCTTGCGATCGGCGCTGCCCGAGATCGACTGCTTCGTCGAGGCGGCGAAGATCGTGATGAAGGCCACGAGTCCGACGCCGATCATCAACGCCGAGGCCGTCGCCGCGGTGCGCTTGGGGTTGCGCATGGCGTTCTCACGGGCCAGGGAGCCCGTGGTGCCCCGCAGGCGGAGCGGAGCGCCGAGCACGCGTACGGCCGGACGGGCCAGCAGGGGACCGAGCACCGCGATGCCGACGAACACAGCCAGGGCGCCGAGGAGCACGAGCGTGACGCCGGCGCCACTGAGGCCGGCCGCCAGAGCGGCGACGCCGACACCGGTGATGCCGAGGCCGGAGACGGTCCGCCGCTTCGAGCTGCGGCCCGCCTCGACGTCCTGTGCCCGCATGGCCGCGACCGGCGCGACCTTCGACGCACGCCGGGCGGGAAGCCAGGCCGAGCCGATTGTGACACCGATGCCGGTGATGAGCGCCATCACGACCGTCTTCGTGGTGACGACGACAGGGCCTCCGGGGATCTCGAAGCCAATCGCACCGAAGAGTCCCTTGATGCCGGCGGCGACGCCGAGACCGGCGAAAAGGCCGAGCACCGATGCGAAGAGGCCGACGACGGCAGCTTCGGCCAGCACCGACCGCAGCACTTGCTTGCGGCTCGCGCCGACCGCCCTGAGCAGAGCCATCTCACGCGAGCGCTGGGCGACGATGATCGAGAAGGTGTTCGCGATGATGAACGCACCGACGAGGATCGCGATGTCGGCGAACACCATGAGGAACGTGGTGATGAAGCCCATTTGCTTGCGGGTGTCGGCCTGCTGCTCCTTCGTGATCTCCGCGCCGGTGAGCACCTCGGTGCCCGAGGGCAACGTCGGCGTGATGCGGTCGGCGAGCTCGGCTTGTGACGTGCCGTTGGCCGCGAGGACGCGGATCGCGTCGACCTGACCGGGCTCGGCCAGCAGGCGCTGCGCGGTGTCGGAGGCGAACAGGCTCGCCTGGGTGCCGCCCATGCTGTCGGCCGTGCCGAACTTCGCGATGCCCGCGATCGTGAAGACCTCGGGAGTGCTCTTCGAGAGGATCGTGATCTGGTCGCCGACGTGGAGGTCACCGTCGTCAGCGGTGTGCTTGTCGATGACGACGTCAGTGGGCGCGCTCGGCGGCGTGCCTTCGACGACGTGATAGGGGTTCAGCTCGGGGACAGTCGTCCACGACGCGCCGATGGTCGGCGCGCCCTGTGACGGGTTGCCGAGGACCTTGCCGTCCTTGCCGACGACCTGTGCATAGCCCTCGACATAGCCCGCCGCGCCGGTGACGCCGGGCACGTGCGAGATCGTCTCGGCGAGCGAGGCCGTGATGCGGGGGCGCACGGAGATGAGCCCGTCGGTCACCGCGTTCGACGACCGCACGTAGGCGTCGGTGCCCTGGTTGGCATTGGCGAGAAGGCCGTCGAACGTCCTCCCGAGCGTGTCGGTCAGCACGAGGGTGCCGGCCATGAACGCGACGCCGAGCATGACGGCGAGTGCTGTGGTGATGAGGCGGAGCTTCTTGGCTCGCAGTGAGGTGAGGGTGACTCTCCACATGGTCTTACTCTCCGAAGCTCTTGATCCGGTCGAGCACGCGCTCGGCGGTCGGGTTGGACATGTCGTCGACGATCTGGCCGTCGGCGAGGAACACGGCGCGGTCGGCGTACGACGCAGCCGTCGGGTCGTGGGTGACCATCACGATGGTCTGGCCCATCTCGCGCACTGCGGTGCGCATGAACGAGAGGATCTCGGCGCCGGTGTGGCTGTCGAGGTTGCCGGTGGGCTCGTCGGCGAAGATGATCGCCGGCTTCGAGGCCAGGGCTCGTGCGACAGCGACGCGCTGCTGCTGCCCGCCTGAGAGCTCGCTCGGCCGGTGACGCAGGCGCTTGCTCAGCCCGACCGTGCGGACGACCTCGTCCACCCAGGCCTTGTCAGGCTTGCGCCCGGCGAGCGACATCGGCAGCACGATGTTCTCGGCTGCGGTGAGGGTCGGCACGAGGTTGAACGCCTGGAAGACGAAGCCGACGCGATCGCGACGCAGGTGGGTGAGCCGCTTGTCGTCGAGCGTGCTCAGGTCGACCGCGCCGATGAAGACGTGGCCGGACGTGAGTGAGTCGAGGCCGGCGAGGGTGTGCATGAGCGTCGACTTGCCGGAGCCCGAGGGGCCCATGATCGCGGTGAAGTGTCCCGGAGCGAAGTCGACGGTGACCGAATCGAGCGCGCGGACCTGAGCCTCGCCGCGGCCGTAGACCTTGGTGGCCTCGACTGCCCGAGCTGCAGGAGCGGCGGTGGGGAAGAGGGAGATGGGGGGTTCGAGGACCGTTGCAGTAGTCATGGGCTGACGATGCGCTCGTGACGGCGTCGAGTCGTCTGGCCTCAGAGTGATCTTCGGTGCCTCGCCAGGGGGACCCTTCGGGGCCACGTCCGCCTGGAGGATGACGCCCGCATCCGCCGAGAGGCAGATGCCCTGGCCAGGGCGTCTCCGTACAGTGGACTCGTGAGCGAGCGGCCGCTGCGGTTCCGTCGCCTTCAGGCCATCGACCCGAAGTGGGTCGACGTAGCGCTCGCGGGCTTCGCCGTGGTGCTGATCGCGATTTCGATGGTCACGCAGGCCAACTCGCAGTACAAGGAGATGACGCCGCTCGCCGGCGTCATCCTGTCGGCGACCGGTCTCGCCCTCCTGCTCCGCCGCTCGCATCCGCTGATGGGCCTCGTGCTCGCGGGGACGCCGGTCGCGATCTTCACGTGCCTCGACTACGACGTGGCGGGAGCCTCGGCCGCGTTGCTCCTCTCGATCTACGCCGTCGGTGCGTACGGCAAGCGACTGCAGTCGTTGCTCGGGCTTGCGTACGTGCTCGGGGTCATCCTCATCGTCTGGTTGGTCGGCACCCCCGAGTTCGACTCCGGGCAAGCGCTCCAGAACTGGGCAGTCTTCACCGCGGCGTGGATGTTCGGCGAGAGCATGGCGACTCGCCGCAAGTACCTCGCGAGCCTCGAGGAGCGTGCGGCGTTGCTCGAAGTCGATCGTGAGCGCAAGGCGCACCAGGCGGTCATCGACGAGCGGCGTCGTATCGCGCAGGAGCTGCACGACGTCGTCGCGCACGCGATGAGCGTCATCGCCGTGCAGGCCGGGGTCGGCGCGCACGTGATCGACTCGAACCCGGACGAAGCACGCAAGTCGCTCGCCGCGATCGAGGCGACGAGCCGCGAAGCACTGCAGGAGATGCGGCGAATGCTCGGCGTGTTGCGCGAGGACGGCGACGCGAAGGGATTGCTGACATCAGCGCCCTCCCAGGTCGAGCTCGACCAGCTGATCGCAAAGATCGAAGCCGCGGGCATACCGGTGACCCTGCGCTTCGAGGGCGACTTCCCCGCCGACATCCCGGAGAGCGTGAGACTGAACGGGTTCCGCATCCTCCAAGAGGCGCTGACGAACGTCGTCAAGCACGCGGGAAAGGCGTCGGCGACCGTCACGATCGGGCGCCGTCCCGGCATTGCCTGGATCGAGGTGGTCGACGACGGACGCGGCATCACCGGCGAGGCCTCGCGAGATGGCACCGGCGTCGGCTTGAACGGCATGCGTGAGCGGGTGGCGCTCTTCGGGGGACGTCTCGAAGCTGGGCCTCGCCCGGGAGGCGGGTTCCGAGTCGCCGCGTGGTTCCCGTTCGAGCTGGCGTCCGAGTCCGAACGCTCGGCGTCGGTCCCGACCCCATGACCCTGCGGGTGGTGGTCGCCGACGACCAGGCGCTGGTCCGCGCCGGGTTCAAAGTGCTCGTCGACTCCGAGGACGACCTCGAGGTCGTGGGCGAGGCGGCCGACGGGGACGAGGCGGTGCAGGTCACGATGCGCACGCGTCCCGATGTGGTGCTGATGGACGTGCGCATGCCCGTGTTCGACGGCATCGAGGCGACCCGCCGGATCATGGCCGCCGACCTGGAGACCAAGGTGCTCATCCTCACGACCTTCGATCTGGATGAGTACGTGTACGAGGGGTTGCGGGCGGGGGCCAGCGGCTTCCTCCTCAAAGACACGCCTCCTGCGCAGCTGCTCGACGGCGTACGCCTCGTCGCCGCGGGGGAGGCCCTGCTCGCGCCGAGCGTGACCCGCCGGCTGGTCGAGGAGTTCGCGCACCGCCCGGAGCCCAGGTCGAGCGCGGCGATCGACCTGCAGTCGCTGACCGACCGTGAGCTCGAGGTGCTGAAGCTGGTCGCTCGAGGGATGTCGAATGCCGAGATCGCGCAGGAGCTGATCGTGGGCGTGGCCACCACGAAGACCCACGTGAGCCGGTTGCTCATGAAGCTCGACGCCCGCGACCGGGCCCAGCTCGTCGTCGCAGCCTATGAATCTGGTTTGGTGGCCCCCGGCTCGGCTTGACCACGGCGGGTACGATGCCCGCAGCCAGGAGAGGTGCCAGAGAGGCCGAATGGGGCGCCCTGCTAAGGCGTTGACGGGTGCAAGCTCGTCCGTGGGTTCAAATCCCACCCTCTCCGCTGCTCTTCCCTGACCGGTCTCCCTGACAGAAATCTGTCGCTCCGGTTGCGCGCTGGAGGGTCGGGGGCTAGACCCAAGGGCTCCAGACCATAGGTCCCATGCCGGGAGCGGTGGTCGGACGCCAGTCGTGAGCTCCCCCACGACTTAAGTGCGTCCGGCGACGCGGAGCGCCACCCGGTGGGAGGGAGAACCAGCAACCAAATGATCCGTCGATCCGCGCGCCTCCACAGGAGGCCGCGCTGGCGGCACAGCCGTCACGTCTTTCGCCGGCGTCAGCCGCTGCCCCGGATGCCGTTGCCGGTGCTGGTGGTCGCAGCGCTGCTCACGATCGCCGCGCTGGCGCTTCAGGGCACCCGTGGATCGAGGTCGGGCTCAGCCACTGTCGCGGCGACCGGTCCGCAGCTCGCGGCCTACTCGGTGACGGCGAAGGAGCTGTCGATCGATCAGGCCGAGGCTGCTGCTGTGCCGTTGTCAGGCGGCGTCGGAGCGGGAGCGCTGGTGGCCGACGGTCCCACGACTGCGGTGACCGAGGCTCCGACCGCGGCCGCGGCCCCCGCGCCGACGTCAGCCACGACCGTTGCGGTCCAGGCCACCGCTGCGCCGACGACCGCGAAGGCCGCAGCAACCACTGCGGCGACCACGACCGTGGCCGCGGCGACGACCGCAGCGTCGATCACTGCTGCGGCCATCACCGAGGCACCGACGACGGCGGCCCCGGCGGCGGTCGGCGACGGCGCTCCCCCCGGTTCGCAACCCCTCGGTGAGTTCACCGTCGTCTGCTACGTGATCGTCGGCACCACGTACTCAGGCGAGCCGACCGGGCCGAACGTCGTCGCGGTCGACAAGAGCGTGATCCCGCTGCACACGAACCTCTGGATCGAGGGAGTCGGTCCGCGTACCGCTCTCGACATCGGCGGCGGCGTCAGGGGGAAGACGCTCGACCTCTGGATGACATGGCCGGACTGCAAGAACTTCGGCAAGCAGCACCTCGACGTGTACGCCATCCCGTAGAGCGCGTCACTCAAGCGGCGACCGGCGAGTGGTCGTGTGCACGAGGTCGCCACGTGCCTCGGTTGCCGCACCAGCACTGCCAGTCGAGCTCGAGGCCGCGTGCCGTGTTGCGCATCGCGACGATCTGATCCGCGTTCAGCAGGACGAACCCGCTGTCATGCGAGTCGCATTCGACGAAGAACACGGCTACCTCCTCCTGATGGCGGTGTGGTTGATGCCGTTGTCGTCCGAGTAGCTGCTGAGCGCGCTCGGCTGATCTGGCCCGCGTGGTCGTGCGCGTGGGCGGCGTAGATCGCGAGCCACGTCTCTACGGAGTACGGACCGCTCTCCGTGTGGGTGCCGCTGCGTGTCCAGTCGTCGTCGTCGAGGCTGCGAAGCAGCTCGGTCGTCGACGCGCGCACGCTCTTCAACACTGCGAGCGACGCGGCGATCGGACGGTCGTAGTGCAGCCGGCGCGCGAACTCGGCCTCGTCGTATCCGTAGATGACGGGGTCCTCCTCGGCGAGGAGTTTGCGGATGCGGATGTACGACGTGGCCTCGCTGTCGGCGAGGTGGTGAACCACGTCGCGTGCCGACCACTCGTTCGGCGCGGGCCGGGCGTCGAGCTCTTCGTCGGTGGCACCTGCGAGCGCTGCGGTGACGACGCCCGGACCTTCGCAGTACTGATGGATGAGGGCTTGGCGCATCTCGTGATCCATGGCGGTGATCGTGCGCTCGTGCACGGTGCGCGACGAGTGGCAGGACTGCCCATATGCGCTAGGTTTCTGCCATGCGAAAGGAGCTCTCCGTGGCGGTGGTCGTCGCCGACCACACCTCTGTGTTCGAGCTCGCGGTGCCCTGCGAGGTGTTCGGGCTCGATCGCTCCGACATGGGGATGCCGACGTACCGGTTCATGGTGTGTGGTCTCCACGAGGGGCCACACACGACGAAGGGCGCGCTGTTCACGATTGATCCGCCGTACACGCTCGAAGACGCCGAGTGGGCAGAGACGATCATCGTTCCCGCGTGGGATGTGAACGATCCGATCTCGCTCGAGCTCTGCGCGATGTTGCGACGCGCCCACGTGCGCGGCGCGCGCATCGCATCGCTGTGCTCCGGTGCGTTCGTGCTCGCGGCTGCGGGGCTGCTCGACGGTCGGCGCGCAACGACGCACTGGATGTGGGCCGACGAGCTTCGTCGTCGCTATCCGCAAGTCGAGGTCGACCCCTCGGTGCTCTACATCGACGAAGGCAACGTGCTGACGTCAGCGGGCACCGCGGCCGCGATCGACCTGTGCCTCTACATGGTGCGCCAAGACCACGGCGCTGAAGTCGCGAACGTGTTCGCTCGGCGGATGATCGTGCCGCCGCACCGCGAAGGAGGTCAGGCGCAGTACGTCGATGCGCCCGTGGCGGCGTGCGATTGCGACGACCTGGCGGCGACGCTCGACTGGGCAGTGCACAACCTCGACCAAGAGCTCACGGTCGAACAGCTCGCGGATCGTGCTCGCATGTCACCGCGCACGTTCGCGCGCCGGTTCCGCGCGTCGACAGGCACGACGCCGTTGCAGTGGTTGCTCCAGCAACGAGTGCTCGCGGCGCGTCGCATGCTCGAGAGCACCGACCTCTCGGTTGATCACGTCGCGGACCGGTGCGGCTTCGGCGCGGCATCGACACTCCGCATGCACTTCCGCCGAATCACCGGCACGACGCCCCAGGCGTATCGCGCCACGTTCCGCGCGGCCTGACCGCACAGATCACTGCGGCGGGGTCTCGTCCTCGACGTCGTAGACATCGGCCGGGGGCTCGTCTTCGCGCCGATGGGCGCCGGGGATGCGCTCGGCGATCAGCCACGCCAGGTCGTGCTTGAACGGATGCTGGATCACGATGCGCGCCGGCTTCTCGCGGGTCGTGTCGATGACGAGGGCTTCCTTGTCGGCGTACACGGCCCACAGCTGGCGGACGCCCTTGCGGTGACGCCAGGTGAAGTGTCCCGTCGCCATGCGGCCCGGCCAGTAACCACCGCCGGTGCGCAGGCCCAGGTCCTTCTTCAGCGGTCTGACCAGGGCGACACGGGCGTCGGTGATCTCGGTGATGGGGACCTGGAGGCCCCGCGAGAGCGTCCAGAGGCGATCCCACCCGGTGAACTTGAGATCGATCGCGTCGTCGTGGACGACCAGCTCGATGGCCACTCGCCGAGCCTAGGGTGATGCACGATGAGTGCTGACCTGGACCTTGACCGTCTGGCCGCTCGGCGAGCCGAGCTTCGTGAGGAGCACCTGAAGCCACGAGGCGATCGACCGGCGAGCACCGCGCGCGGTGTGCATCACATCGCACTGCTCAGCGCCGACGTCGAGCGGACGATCCGCTTCTACCAAGACCTGCTCGAGTTCCCGCTGACCGAGCTCTTCGAGAACCGCGACTACAAGGGCAGCACGCACTTCTTCTTCGACATCGGCAACGGCAACTCGCTCGCGTTCTTCGACTTCCCGGGCCTCGACCTCGGTGACTACGGGGAGGTGCTCGGCGGACTCCACCACCTCGCGATATCGATGCCGCCCGAGACCTGGGAGCGCTTGAAGAAGAAGCTCGACGACGCCGGCGTGAAGTACGACCACATCAGCGGGTCATCGCTGTACTTCCGTGATCCCGACGGTGCGCGGCTCGAGCTGATCAGCGATCCGTTGGGGGAGATGTACGGCCACGAGGTGGGGTGAAGCGATTGGGCCGACCGGAGGCCTCGCGTAGACTGTTCGCCCGCAAGCGCTCGTAGCTCAATGGATAGAGCATCTGACTACGGATCAGAAGGTTGGGGGTTCGACTCCCTCCGAGCGCGCTGTGGGGTGTCGCGGGGCATCCCGAGCGATGTGTGGGCTACGGGATGCTCCGGCGGCGCACCCCAACTCCCGGTCATGCGGTCGAGCAGTTCCGCGTCGTCGGGAATTCGTGCCGCGTGTTCAAGTGCGAGTCCGGCGGCGCGATCGGTCGGCGCCATCGACGACGAGTCTGGCGATCTCGAGGACTTGGCGATGGCGGCGAACGGCCGACTGCGACTGCCGTTGCGCGGTCGCAGAAGGTGTTGCGTGCGGCGGCGCTGTCGCCCTCGACCTTCGCCATCACCGCGAGCAGAGCGTCGGCGATCGGGTCTGCGGGACCGAGCGATCCGGCGGCTCGGTCGTTGGGGGTCGTGGTCATGCCGTCACCATGCGCCGACCCGCTTACCGAGCGCTGACCTAGCGCGGAGGATGCCGGTACCGTCGTCATTGTGCGGGTCGGGCTCCTCGGTGGACTCGAAGTCCGTGATGCGGATGATCGGGACATCGCTGTCCCGACGGGCAAGCAGCAGGCGCTGCTCGCGCTGCTCGCGTGCACGCCGGGCGGGTCGTGCCGACCGAGCAGGTCGTCGACGCGCTGTGGGGCGAGGATCCGCCGCCGCGTGTGCGCAACGGGCTGCAGGCGCTGGCGTCGAAGCTGCGCAACGCGCTCGGGGCGGCCGATCTGGTCGTGATGCGCGGCGGCGGCTACGTCCTCGACCTGCCCGCCGACGCGGTCGACATCCACCAGTACGAGCAGCTGGTCGCGGCCGCGCGCACCGCGGTGGCGGACGACGACCCGCAGCAGGCGGTCGCGCTGCTTCGCCGAAGCCGAGTCGCTGTGGCGGGGCGACGCGCTCGCCGACTTCGCCTACGAGGAGTTCGCGCAGCCGACGATCGCCCGGCTTGACGGAGCTGCGGCTCGCGGCGATCGAGGAACGCGTCGAGCTCGAGCTCGCGCTCGGGCAACGTCGACGCAGGCGATCGTCGAGCTCGAAGCGCTCGTCGCCGCGCACCCGCTGCGCGAACGGCTCCGCGGTCAGCTCATGGTCGCCCTGTACCGCGCCGGTCGGCAGGCCGACGCGCTGCGCGTCTTCCAGGACGGCCGCCACATCCTCGCCGAGGAGCTCGGGCTCGAACCCGGACCGGAGCTGCGCCGGCTCGAAGCGGCGATCCTCGCGCAGGACCCGATCGCTCGACGCGCCGCGTCACCGCGCGCACGCGCCACCGAAGTCGAAGCGGCGAGGCACGATCCCCGGAGTCGCTGACGCCGCTCGTCGGGCGCGACGACGAGCTCGCGCGAGCTCAGCCGCCTCGCCGCCGAGCAGCGGCTTCTGTCCCTCGTCGGTCCGGGCGGTGTCGGCAAGACGCGGCTCGCGCTGGAGGTGGCGCGCGCCGACGTCGGTCGACGCTCGGCCGACGGTGGCTACCTCGTCGAGCTCGCGCCCGTCGGTGATCCGGCCGCGGTGACCGCGGCGATCGCGTCGGCGCTCGACGTGCCCGACGCCGCCCGGCTCGCCGACATGATCGGCGATCGCGAGCTGGTCATCGTCGCTCGACAACTGCGAGCACGTCATCGACGCGGCCGCCGCCGTGGCCGAAGATCTGCTGCGCCGCTGCCCGCGGCTTGCGGCTCGTGGCCACGAGCCGCGAAGCGCTGCGCGTGACCGGGCGAGACCGTGTGGCCGGTGCCGCCGCTCGACCGCCGACGACGCGGCCCAGCTGTTCGTCGCCCGCGCGCAGGCCGCGGGCGCGCCCCTCGAGCTGTCCGACGACCTGCGCCGCTCGATCGCCGACATCTGCGCCCGGCTCGACGGCCTGCCCGCTGGCCATCGAGCTGGCGGCGGCCCGCAGCCGCGCGCTGCCGCTCCACCAGATCTCGTCGCGCCTGAACGACCGCTTCCGGCTCCTCACCGGAGGATCGCGCACCGCGCTCCCGCGCCAGCAGACGCTCGCAAGCCGTCGTCGACTGGAGCTACGACCTGCTGTTCGACGCCGAACAACGCGTCTTCGAGCGGCTCTCGGTCTTCCCCGGCGGGTGCGACCTCGCGACCGCCGAAGCCGTGTGCACCGACGACACGATCGCCGCCGACGACATCGCCGACCTCATCCAGGCCCTCGTCGACAAGTCACTCGTCGTCGCCGCACCGCATCGGCGACACCGTCCGCTTCACGCAGCTGCAGACGCTGTGCGCAGTACGGCCAGCGAGAAGCTCAGCGCACGCGGCGACGCCAAGCGCAGTCGCGCGACGCGATGGCCGCCCACTTCGCGCGAGCTGTGCGCGCAGCGGCAAGGCTGCGTTCACCGGTCCGACCCAGCGCACGTGGCTCCGCGACGATCACCCAGGAGCACGACAACCTGCGCGCCGCGCTCGAGTGGGCGATCGCCAACGACGACGCCGAGACCGCGCTGCGTGATCGCCGGCGGCTCGAGCTGGTCACACTGGCTCGACCGGCACCGCCGTCGAGGGCATGCGCTGGCTCGACGACGCCTTCGCGTGTGCCGGCGCGGTGACCGACGCAGACCCGCGCGCTGGCGCTCGCCGGACGCGGCCTGCTGCACTTCATCGCCGGTGACATCGCCGCGGCCGACGACGACCTGCACGAGGCCCTCGAGATCTTCCGCCGTCTGACGACGACTGCGAGGCCTGCGCGTTCACGCTTGTCGTTCTACGCAGAGACCGCCCGCCTGGTCGGCGACGATCGACGAAGCGCGCGCCGGCGCCGCCGAGACGCTCGACCGTGTATCTCGGCGCGCCCGACGACACCTTCGTCGTCGCGTGCGCGGGCGTACTCCGCACGCGATCCTCGCGATGCTCGACGACGACCTCACGAGCGCCGAGCAGCTACTACCGCACGGCGGCCGACGGGTTCGCCGCCAGCGACCGACCCGTCATGCTGTCGATCACGCTCGGCTTCCTCGCCGACTTCGACGAACGCGCACGGCCGCTACGCGGACGCCGTCGAGCGAGTTGGAAGAAGCGGTCGAGCTCGCCGAGGAGGTCGGCATGCGCGGCTTCGTCGGCTCGCTCTACTCGCGGCTCGCGTGGTCGCTGCTCCAAGACAGGCGACGTCGACGCGCGCCGAGCGATGATGATCGACACGCGCCTCGACGCGGGTCGCCGGCTGCGCAGTCCGCACATCCTGTTCCTGGCGCACGCGGGTTCGGCGCTCGCTCCACCGGCGCCACGGCCGCGACGACGACGGCCGCACAGTGCCGCGACCGAGGCACTGCGGATCCACGAGGCCGAAGGCGCCGAGCCGCTTCCGCAACCGCATCGACCCCGACTTCGAGATCGCCGTCGGTCGCTCGCCGTGTGCCACACCGTGCTCGGCGTCGATCGCGGTCGAAGACGGCGACCGCGCAACCGGGGCGCCGAGCTGCTGGACGAGGCCGATCGGCTCCGCGCCGAGGTGGGCGCGCCGGTGCCGAAGTTCCAGGTCAGCGACCTCGAACGCGCCCGCGCGCGCCCTCGCCGCGCACTGAGTAAGCGGCGGCCAAGCCCCCGGTAAGGGGCGTCATCGGATCCTGCGAAGCGTCCCGCACCGTGCGGGCCCGATCCAGGAGGAATTCCGATGAGTGCATTCCTGTACCGCCTCGGCCGCAGCTGCGCCCGCCACCCGTTCCGGGTGCTCGGCGATCTGGCTCGTGGCCGCGGTCGCCGTCGTGACCCTGCAAGGTGCGGCCGGCGGTCGCTACGACAACAGCATCCGGATCCCCGGCGTCGAGTCGCAGCGCGCGGCCGACGTGCTGACGGCCCGGTTCCCGACCCAGAGCGGCAAGACCGCCCGCATCGTGTTCCACACCAACGACGGCCGCCTCGACGACGCCGGCCCACAAGACGGCGATCGAGCAGGCCCGCCAGCAGCTGGCGACCGGGCACGACGTCACCGCGGTCACCGACCCGTTCGGTCCGCAGTCCGCGGCCGTCAGCGCCGACGGCCGCACGGCCTACGTCGACGTGGCCTACACGATCGACAAGTTCACGACGACGCAGCTCGACGACGCCACCGCGGCGGCGTCGATCACCCGCGCCGCCGGTGTGCGAGACCAACTTCACCGGTGAGCTCGCGCAGGTCGAAGCAGGACGCGCCGAGCAGCGAGCTCATCGGCATCGCCGTCGCGATCATCGTGCTGCTCGTCGCGTTCGGTTCGGTCGTCGCGATGGGCCTGCCGATCGTCACTGCGCTCATGGGCGTGTTCGTCGGCGCGGCCGGCGTCGGCGTGCTGTCCGCGTTCATCGACGTCCCCGACTTCTCGCTGATCCTCTGCATGATGGTCGGCCTCGGTGTCGGCATCGACTACGCGCTGTTCGTCGTCACCCGCCACCGCCAGCACCTGCACGAGGGCATGAGCGTCGCCGACGCCGCCGGCACCGCGAACGCCACCGCCGGCATGTCGGTGCTGTTCGCCGGCTCGACGGTCGTGATCGCGATCCTCGGTCTGTACCTCGCCGGGCATCCCGGCGATCAGCTCGATGGGCGCTGCCGATCGCGGTCGTGGTCGTCGCCTCGATGATCGCGGCGGTCACGCTGCTGCCCGGTCTGCTCGGCCTGGCCGGCACGAAGATCGACAAGCTGTCGATCCACCGCAAGTCGCACGTGACCAAGCCCGCGCACGAGACGGTCTCGGGTCGCTGGGCCCACCACGTCGGCCAGCACCCCGTGCGCTACGCGCGTCGTCAGCTTCGTCGCACTGTGCGTCATCGCGGTGCCGGCGCTGAGCATGCGCATCGGCACGCCCGACGACGGCAACGCCGCCGCCGGCAAGACCCAGCGCATCGCCTACGACACGCTCGCCGACGGGCTTCGGCCGTGGCTTCAACGGCCCGATCCAAGTCGTCGTCGACGTGCCCGACTGCCGCCGACCGCGACCGCCGTCGACCGCGTGCACGACGCGCTCGCAGCCGACCCCGGCGTCGCCGCCGTGACCGCGCCCGTCTTCAACGCCGCGCGCGACACCGCGGTGCTCACCGTCAACCCGACCACCGGCCCGCAGGACGCGAAGACCGACGCAGCTCGTCCGCCACCTCCGCGCCGACGTGCTCCCCGCAACCGTCGCCGGCACCGAACGCCAAGGTGATGCTCACCGGCCAAGCGATGGCCACCGACCTCGCCGACCGCCTCATGGGCCGGCTGCCGATCTTCATCGTCGCCGTCGTCGCGATGTCGTTCCTGCTGCTGATGATCGTGTTCCGCTCGGTCCTCGTGCCGTTCAAGGCCGCCGTGATGAACCTGCTGTCGATCGCCGCCGCCTACGGCGTGCTCGTCGCCGTGTTCCAGTGGGGCTGGGGCAAGAACCTCATCGGCCTCCACCACACCGTGCCGATCAACCCGTTCCTGCCGCTGATGATGTTCGCCATCCTCTTCGGCCTCTCGATGGACTACGAGGTGTTCCTCCTGTCCCGGGTGCGCGAGGAGTACGTCGCCACCGGCGACAGCCACCAGTCGGTGGTCAGCGGCCTGTCGAGCACCGCACGGGTCATCACCTCGGCGGCGCTCATCATGATCAGCGTCTTC
>CAVZAF010000001.1:0-134936 GCA_963773315.1 uncultured Acidimicrobiales bacterium | reverse complement strand
AGCCCGCCGCCTCACACTCACTCCCACAGCTCGGCGGCCGGCTGGCCACATCTTCTCCGGGCTCGAGGCGGGTTCAGCTCGGAGGCTGACCGCCCAATCCGTCCAGCGCGGCGCCGCCAACCTCGCGCCGATGTACCCCTCACGCGTGCATGGCGCCTTCTCGAGCTCGGTCGACGCGACAACGTCACCGCGCATGCTGAGGAGCTCCTCGACGGTGACGACGATGGTGTCGGTGAGGCAGTAGGCGCAGCGTTCCAGCATTTCCGCCCTCGACGGCCAGCGCACCGTCACGCCATCTCACCCAAACAACGTCCGGCGCGCGTAAAGCGCGCGGCTACTCCGCGTCTGGTGCCAGGTCCCCTCGACCACGAGCACCTCGGTGCCGTTCGAGTAGCGCCGCCAGATCTGCACCGCTACCCCCGGCCACTGTTCCCGCCAAGCATCGACCGCCGCCTGCCTTGTGCGATGCCGGCTCATCACGACCTGCGAGGCGCTGTTGCGGACCTCGTATCCGACCGGGCTGCGGGCCACGGCGCCTCCCGTCACCAATCATGGGTTGATCACTGGGCGGCCAGACGTCGGAAGACCCTCCCGTCGAATAGCGAGTTCGAGCGCTCTGGCCGTCGGCCCGTCCGCCGTGACCACCACGCGATAGCTGAGGTGATCGTGGATGTACTTCCGGGTCAACGAGTCAAGGAGTCGTTCGCCGCTAGCCAGCGCGTCCATCTGATCACGGCTGAGGTTCGGGACGACAAAGCGGTCGCAGACGTACACGGCGAACTGGTCGCCGGACCGTCGGCCGCTCGCGTGCGAACTCAGACGCCCATACACACCGGTGACCCGTGGCGTCGTGTCGTCGCGGTGCCTCCAGGCCATGCCGACGTAGAGGAAGAGAGAGTCATTCCAGATCGTGTACACGCCCGACGGGCCGATTTCGAAATGAGTTGCCGGCCAGTCACGAAACGCGTGCGCAGGGCCGCTCTCGAGCCTGAGCATTTCGTCGGACAACTCGGTCGACATGCCGCAGACACTGACACGATCCATAAGGCTCGGGACATTGGTTCACAGAGCTGCTCGGGTTCTCGGAGTCACCGGAGTTCAAGGCGAAGAGCGGCGTCGGTTAGCTGATCGGCGGGCCCGGCGGAGCAGGGCTTGACAGTCTCACCGTCGCACCACCGACGGACGCAGCGAGCTACACCCGCTCGGCGTTCGGCGACGACTGGATCGTGGATGCTCCAACCAATCAACCATGGGGGCTGCGACAGGCAATCGTTCAGGACCCTGGTGGTTTCCTTTGGGAACTCAGTGGTCCACATCGGTGACGTGGCGCCGGCGAGTTGGGGCGCTGAGCAGGTCGCTGCTCTGCCGGGTTCGCCCTTCACATAGGGCCGCTTCGCGCCGAGCCAACGAGTCGTCCGACCCATCGACCGATTCGCGTGCCCGCCGATGGTGTACGGGGCGGGCGGGGCCGGTGCGGACTGGCGGTAGGTCCCTGGCTCCGCCCGACCTCGCTCGCGAGGTTCAGGGATTGGGCTCGGTCGTTCGTTCCACCGACACGCGCGAGGGCAGCACTGGCCAGTTCGTCACGCTCGGCCCTCGTGTGTTCGCTTCACGGGTTCTACGTCCGCGCCGAAGCTCTGCGCGCCAATACGCGAACCCGACGCCAATCATCCATAGGAACAGGAGCCCGACGAACCACCAAAGGACCGTCGAGAGGGTTCCACCGCCGTCGGCGAGAAGCATGAAGCGTTACTCCTTGATGAAGCCGTCCAGCTGTGCTGCGGCGGCGAGAGTCTCCGCTGGTACATATCGCTGGAGCAGACCCTGGCGTTACGACGGACGGGGACCGACGACTCCCCCCGCCGTTGGCCTCGTCGACTGACTGCGGTCGAGAGCCGCCGCCCAAGGGCACGCGCGGGGACATCGTCGCGTCGACGGTGCTCGAGAAGGCGCCAAGTACGACCGAGGGTTGCGTCGAGTCGAGGCTGCAGGCGACGTGGCCGAGTCGCACGGTGGACCTGGCGCAGTCAGCCCGCCGCTGGGGCGCAGAGAGGGCGGGCGAACGGCGGACTGACTGTGGGTGGGGAGTCCAGGAGTCTCCTCGCGTCGGTAGTAACACGCGACCGACGACATGTCGACAAGGGCGTTGGCGCGACACTTGCGCCAGTCTGAACCCCGGACATGGGGGCGATCAGGCGGGCGGTGGCGACGAGTCCCAGGCGGACGTGAGGGTGACGCCGCCGGAGCCGCCGACGACGGGCTCCCCCTTCGCGCGACGCGTAGTCGTTTCCGTTCTCATACGTCGAGCCCGCATGCCGTGCTCGGTCCGGGTCATTCGAGGGGCTTTGGTGTGTTGAAGAGTGCGTTACGGCGTGACGACGATCGGCAGATGCATGCCGTTCTGCGTGGACCCTCTTCGCGTGGGGCTTCCTCTCGGGTAGTGCTGCTCGATGTGGCAGGCCATCTCCAGAGTCCCGGCAGGGTACGGCTTGGTAAAGGCAAGCACTCGGTATCACCCTTGAGCGATAACGGCAGTGCCCGATGTCCTCGGCTGATGAACTGGGCAGTGTGGAAGACGTTCAGTGCCGCCCGGCCGGAGTCGAGGACTTTTCCTTTCTCGCGACGATGCTCGGTGAGGCCGCTGTTTGGCGCCCAGACAAGCCGACGCCGACGGCTGAGCAGGTGATGGCCGATCCGCGATACGCGATGTACCTCACCGGATGGCCGAGGCGAGGCGACTATGGGCTGATTGCCGAACAAGACGGACCGGTGGGCGCGGCCTGGTATCGCACGTACACCGAGGCGAGCCACGGCTACGGCTTCGTCGCAGAGGATGTCCCCGAACTGTCGATCGCAGTCATCGCGTCTCGTCGGCACGAGGGAATAGGACGACGACTCCTCGTCGACCTCATCGACGCCAGCCTTGCTCAGGGATACTCAGCCACAAGTCTCAGTGTCAGAGAAGACAATCCGGCGCGTGGCCTCTACGAGTCGGCAGGCTTCGTGCTGATCGGGAAGCACGGAACGTCTTGGACAATGGTTCGACACGCGGCTCATTCGGACTGAGCGGAGACCCGACAGATTGTCGTTGACTCATCGGTCATTGCGAGTGTCCCCGCCGGTCGTAGTGCAGCGCCAGTGCGCCGGATAGACGTCGGTCATATTCGCTACGCACCACTCCTTGCGAACGTGGCGCGGCACTAGTCCCGCCTCAGCGAACGTTCGCCTGGCCGGTGCCGCCGTGGTTGCGAGGGTCGAGGGCGTCGGATACGGCGGTGGCTTCGTAGTTCGCCATGCTGAGCAGCGACACCTCACTGATCGGTATGGGTGAATGCCAGGTGTTCCGCGGGATCACGATGGCTTGACCCGTCTGCAGCACCGTTGTGACCGGACCGTCATCGGACAAGATCGTCAGCTCGAGGTCGCCCGCGATCCCAATGAGCAACTCGTCACCGCTCGGATGGATTTCCCATCTCGGATGCTTCGAGAAGCGGGCCACGCCTACCTCGTAGTGATCAACGCGACCAATGGTCGTTCCGTGGGCGTTCAGTCTCGCCGCCATGGCGGCGGACGCGAGATGTACAGGCTCGATCACAGGGTGGTGCGGCCGCTAGCCGAGATGGTGGTCCTCATGGGTCCATGATGCCGCGTTGATCGTGACCCGTCTTGGACGAATGGCAGGAACGTGGCAACCGCACTCGGCGCGCGTACAGGGAGCCTTGGACCGCACGGTCGACGCGACGACGTCGCCGCGCTTGCTCAGCAGCTGCTCGACGCTGACGACGATCGTGTCGCGCAGGCAGTAGGCACACCGTTCGGTCAGAGTGACGATCTCGGTCGGCATCGAACAAGTGTACGACGCGGCCGGATCGACTAAAGCGCCAAGTACCAGACGCCGAATCATTAGACGGGAAATGGCCACAGGCCCCGACTCCGGCGCTGGCACCGAAGCCGGGGGCTGTGCGTCAAACTCAACCCTCGCGGTCGACGCCCGACGACGAGCTCCCGCGGCTCGACGCGCAACCGTCGCCGCTCGCGCCATTCCGGCACCACCCAAGTCCGGTGCTCGATGCGTTGCCCGGCCCCGGGGCGGTCATTGCGCACGAGGCATCGGGCACACACTTTGCGGCTCGGCGTCCTCGCCGCGGTAGGGGAAGCAATCAATTCTGGTTGGCCCTCGGCACAGAGCGTCGCGATGCCACGCCGGGCGCGCGGTGAGCCACTCCTCGACCTTCATCCGCGACTCTCTGCGAACCCGTCGCCACGACCGCGCGGACTCCGAAAATGTCGGTCCGCCTGCGTAACGCACAAACGTCTGAATGCGCTCTCCCCTTTGGCGGCGGTGATGGTCCCGAGGGACACCGCCAGGCTCGTAGCCCGAGTCCTTAAGCCCCCTCGGGGCCGTCGCCCGCGCCGAATTCCCAAGCCGGGTTGCGGGTGACCGCCACCGCGGCGCGAGGGAACGGGCCATCTGAGTCCGAGGCCGGGCGACGAGCCGGGCGGCTCTCGGCGGGGAGAACACGACCTCTGAGTGATCGTCTAGAGCGACGGCTCGTCCGTCCGCGGTCCTCGTGCACTTGCCGGCTCGACACGGGAGTCCCGGAGACGCCGCACCGTTACACCGTCGCTGCAGCCAACACTCCCTTCACGAAGACGGCCCGGATGTCCTGGATGCAACTGATGTCGTCGAGCGGGTTGCCCCCGACAGCGAGAAGGTCGGCGTCCTTTCCGATCGAGATCGCCCCCTTGCGGTCCTCGATCCTGCACACTCCGGCCGCGACAGACGTGTTAGCTCGGAGCGCTTCGGCGTTGGTCAGCCCGATGGAGGGAAGGTCGCTCACCCCGTAGCGCAACACGTCGTGAGGCTTGTTCGGCGCGACGCCCGCGTCGGTCCCGCACACCATGATCGCTCCGGCCCGGTGCAGGGCGGCGTGGTTGGTCATGATCGCGGCGCTCCGTTGGGCCATCGCCGGGTAGGGGTGTGTCGACCCGGGAAGCCTGCCGCCCGTGACTGAGACGACCGTGCGACGGCGGCCGAGCTCGGCGATGATGGCCGGGTCGGCGTCGACGCCGTTCTCGCTGAAGAAGGTGCAGTGCTCGATGCTGTCGACGTTGGCAGTCATCGCGTCGGCGATGCCCTGGCCTCCGTGAGCGTGAGCCGCGATCTGCAGCCCAGCTGTGTGGGCTGAAGTCGCTGCCGCGACGAGCTCGTCGATGTTGTACTGCGATTCGTGCGGCCCCAGCGAGGGAGTCATGTTGCCACCGGTCACCATGATCTTGATGACGTCGACGCCGCGGCTCACCCGTTCGTGCACGGCTTCGCGGATGTTGTCGGGCCCGTCGGCTTCGCCCCCCAGGAACCAGCAGTGGCCGCCGGTGATCGTGATCGGCGGACCCGACGTCAAGATCTCCGGTCCGACCTCGGCGCCGCTGCGGAACCAGTCGCGCAACGTCAACGAGACGTAGTTGCGGTCTCCGAGATCCCTGATCGTCGTGATGCCGCCAGCAAGTGCCCGCAGCGCCGCGATGCGCATCCGCAACAACAAGGTCGCGTCGTCACACTCGAACAGATGGTTCACCGGATCGTCAGAGCCATCGAACGCGAGGTGCTGGTGAACGTCGATCAGGCCGGGCAGCAACGTCACATCGCCCAGGTCGACCATGTCGGAGTCATCGATCGAGCCGCTGCGCTGCGACACACTTACGATCCGGCCGTCGGCGACCTCGACAAGCGGGTCTTCGACGATCGACTCACCGAGACCGTCGAACATGCGCCTCGCGGTGATGAGCATCCCGCACCCCCCCCACGCAATGACCGCACCGAACGCGGCGCGGAACATCATGCCCCGCGCCGAAACATGCCGCGTAGCCAGCACCTACGGAACAGCCTCGCCGATGCGCAGCTGGTTGCCGAAAGGGTCGGTGAGCATGAATTCGTACATTCGCGATCTTCCGGGCTGCCGTCGAGGATCGAGTGCTGACCCGGTCGCCATGCACGCGCGCGATCAAGTTGCCGCGTGCGCACGGTGCCGAGGTCGTGCCGATGTCACCCGAGCAAGTGCGCGCGATGGTCGACGCGGTGCCTGACCGCTACAGGGCGCTCGTGATCCTTCTCGCAGGGGCAGGTCTTCGCCCGGCCGAGGGCCTGGGCCTGACCGTTGACCGCGTCGACTTCCTGCGGCGCACGATCCGCGTCGACCGCCAGCTCGTGACGGTGTCGGGTCGGTCGCCGTTCCTTGCGCCGCCGAAGACGCCGTCGAGCGTGCGCACGATCCCGGTCCCGCAAGCCGTCGTCGACGCCCTCGCGGCGCACGTGCGTGACTACGCGCCCGGGCCTGATGGGTTGGTCTTCACCGACTGCAAGAGCGACCCGGTGCGCCGCAACGCCATCGGGCACGTGTGGCGACGAGCGGCGACGGCGTGCGGGCGTGACCGGCTTCTCGTGGCACGACCTTCGGCACTACGCGGCCTCGACGTTGATCGAGGCGGGCGCGTCGGTGAAGGCGGTGCAACGCCACCTCGGGCACACGTCGGCGACGACGACGCTCGACGTGTACGCGCACTTGTGGCCCGACAGTGACGACCTCACCCGCGACGCGCTCGAAGCGGGGCTCAATCGTGTGTCACCCGCGTGTCACGCCGAGCGCGAGTCGAGGCGCGTTAGTCCAGGTCAACGCACTGGGACGACGGCTTAGGCCATTTCCAGCCGAACTGGCCGAGCGACCCTGGCTACCAGGAGCAACGCGCCTAATCCGGCTCTAGGCCGTACGAGCGATCTCGGCGTCGTACAGGCGGGCCATCTCCGCGGTCAGCCGGACCGTCAAGTCGAGACGCTCTGCCGCCTCGGCGGCGTGGGAGGCGTCGGGAGCGGTCGTGAGATCATCCAATGCGACGGCGATCGCGCGGGCTCCGCGCAGCACTGCGACAGTGAGCTCGTCGACCTCGGAGGTGCCTGCAGAAGAGACGGGGGCGTATACGGCGGGGGCAGGGTTCACAGGACGGGATTGCCTTTCGGTGAGCGCAACAAGGCTTGTACGCCCCCGCGGCGACCGCGGTTCCTGGTCGAAGCTGAACGGGCAGAAGTAGGTTCGAACGACCTACGCGCCCGCGCGCTCAAGCCTTCGCGCGGCCGAACGCAAGATTGCCGCCGAGCAGACCAGCGCCGGTGGCGACAGTCGAGCCGAGAAGGCTCCACATCACCCCGCGAGCGTGATGGTCCTTGTGCCGGGCGCGCCATGACAACGCGAACATCAACGTCGCTGTCACGTTGCCGACCGCATGCGCTGCCGCGACCCGTCGCTCCGCGGGATCCTCGATGGCCGACGCGTCGGTGAGCCCCGCCAGCACAGCCGGGATCGCGCCGATGGTCCCAAGGCCGATGAGGCGCGTTGCTGCCTTCCGACTCCGCTTCGGCGACAGGAAGTCGAGCATCATGCCCGAAGTCCAAAACCCGATCGGGATGTCGGTGAGCAGCGGGTGCAGCGGGTGGCCGAGCCACTTGCCCTTCAGTAGGTCGCCGTAGCGACTGTTCGCGAGCGTCTTGCCGACGCGGTCGAGGAGGAAGTCCGCCGCTTCGTCGAGCTGGCTGGTGCGCTCGATCTCGTCGAGGAACGTGTCGGTCTGCATGCCCTCATCTTTCCCCCAAGCGGCACGAGGCAAACGCCTAGTGTGCTAGCATCCTTGCATGGGCGAGGAGGGGACTGCGGCGGAGCGGACGGTGAAGCAGTTCAACGTCTACTTGCCGATCGACCTCATCCGCGCGGTCAAGCACCACGCCGTCGACACCGAGCAGTCGCTCTCTGCGATCGTCACGGCGGCGCTCACGGAGCACCTGGCCCGCGAGTCCCGCGGCCGAGACCACAGGAGGGGCGCTCGTGGCAACTGAAGGCATCGTCGGGATGTACGTCGAGACCCGCAGCTATGGCGCCACTGCGGCGTTCTGGCGTTCGCTCGGCTTCGAGAGCATGTTCGAGACCGATCACGGCTCGGGGCAGTGGACGCACCCGAAGGGCGGCCCTTACGTCTTCATCGCCGAGCAGCTCGAACGCGAGCTCGAGACCCATCCGATCCTCTGGGTCGAAGACGCTGCGAGGTTCGACCCTGACCGCACGCCCGAATACTCGAAGGAGTTCACCCCCGAGCACTGGGGCGTCGTCGAGGCCACCGTGCTCGACCCCGACGGCCGGCCAGTGAGCCTGCAGGCACCGGTCCCCGAAGGTGTCAGCGCCCCCGACGCCGACCAACACCACGCGGAGAAATACGGGCAAGACCTGTAGCGTCGCCGCCATGTTGATCCTCGCGATCCTGGCGTTCGGCATGGGAATCGGCTGGCTCGCTCAGCTGGTGCTGGGCAAGGGCGGCCGTCAGACCGACTGGGCGATGGCCCTGATCGCGGGGCTGGCGGGCTCGTTCGTCGGAGGCCTGCTCTTCAGCCTCGTCGCCGGAGACGGCCTGAAGATCCGGCCGAGCGGCATCATCGGCTCGTTCGTCGGCGCGCTCATCATCACCGCGATCTGGCAGCGGAGCCGACAGAAGTCCCGACGCTGACCACGCCGCGCTCACCAATTGGGCGTGCAGGTTCCACTTTTCCCGCAGGTTGCTGTCATACCCTGACCTTGCTGGCGGTCGCGTCACCGCAGCATCAACAAAGGGGAGACCTGTGCAGGAACGTGCAGAGAAAGAGATGACGGGCTGGGTCGGTTGGTCCTTCTTCGCCGCAGTCATCCTGATCCTGGTCGGAGCGATTGACATCATCACCGGGTTCATCGCGATCTTCGACGACAACTACGTGGTTGCGACGGGACGTGGCGGGCTGTTCGTGTTCGACCCCACCGGTTGGGGCTTCACGGTGCTGATCATCGGGGTCTTGCTCATCCTCGCCGGCTTCAGCATCCTCAAGGGCTCGTTGTACGGACGTGTCATCGGTGTCATCGCGGCCGGTCTCAGCGCGGTCGCGAACATCTCGACGATGCGCATCTATCCGATCTGGAGCATGACGATCATCGTGATCAGCGTGCTCGTGATCTATGCCCTGACGGTGCACGGCGACGAGCTGAAGCCCGTCACCTGACCTCCGAGAAGCTCTCGGTCGACCGGCCCTGACACCTCTGGTGCCAGGGCCGTTTCGCGTCCGGGGTCTCATCGCGGCGAAAAGTGGGCACGCGCAGAGGGCACAGGAGGTGCCCAATGCCCCGCGATTCAGCGAACCCCACTTGGTCAGACCAACGAGAGCGTCAGTACGAGCACATCAAGGCAGGACTGCTCGACCGTGGCGAGGACGAAGACAGCGCCGAGGAGATCGCAGCGCGCACGGTGAACAAGGAGCGTGCTCGCAACGGTGAGGCGGAGGAGTCGAGCCGTTCGTCGATCGAGGACATCTCGTCGGGGCGGCGTGGCGGCCTCCGCTCTCACACCGGTCCGGGTGGTCGCACCTACCGTCAGCTGTATGCCGAAGCGCAGCGCCGTGGCATCGACGGCCGTTCGAAGATGAGCAAGGCGCAGCTCGAGCGCGTCCTCGACCGCTGACGCGCGCGGTGAACCCCGGCCCTGTGTCCGGCGCGCCGGGCGACAACACGACCCTCGTCGAGGTCCTGCAGGACTACGAAGACGCGGGTTGGACGACCGAATTCGAGGTGTTGGAAGACGGCTCGCTCAGGTGCGGCACATGTCAGGCCGTGACCGCGCCGAGCGAGGTCGAAGTGCACTCGCTTCGCCGGCTCGAGGGTGCTTCCGACCCGGCGGACATGCTTGCCGTGCTCGCGGTGCGATGCCCGAGCTGTGGCGGCCGGGGCGTCGTCGTGGTCAACTTCGGTCCAGAGATGACCGAGGGCCAGGTGCGACTGCTCCACGAAGCCGAGGATCGCCGCTTCGACGGCGAGACGCCTCCGGCTTCCGCGCCTGGCGAGTCCTGACCCGGATGGCGGCCTGACCTCGATGGCGGGCCTCGGCACCACCTTCGTGCTGCCTGACCAGCCGATCGACACCGTCGAGGACTACCTCTCGATCGGGGGCGGCGCTGGGCTGGACGCGGCGCGCCGCCTTGGCCCGGAGGCCCTGGTCGAGGAGATGATCGCCTCGGGTCTGCGCGGCCGTGGGGGAGCCGGCTTTCCGACGGGCGTCAAGTGGCGATCAGTGCAGCGGGGGGGAGGCGGCAACCACTACGCGGTCGCAAACGGCGCGGAGGGTGAACCCGCGACCTTCAAAGACCGGCTCCTCATGCGCCGCGACCCGTATCGGGTCATCGAGGGGCTCGCCATCGCCGCGTGTGCTGTCGGTGCGACGCAGGCGTACTGCGCGACCAAGCGCAAGTACGCGCGAGAAGTCAGTGCGCTCCGACGCGCGGCGCTCGAGATGAGCACGATCGGGATGCTCGGTGACCTCGAGATCTCGATCGTCGAAGGCCCGGAGGAGTACCTCTTCGGTGAGGAGAAGGCGCTCCTCGAGGTGATCGAGGGACGCGATCCACTGCCGACGCTGCTGCCGCCTTGGCAGCGCGGCCTGTTCGCGACGGTCCAGCTCGGGTGGGAGGCCGACGTCAGCACAGGTCAGGCAGGCCGCAGCAACCCGACCGTTGTCGACAACGTCGAGACGCTCGCCGCGGCCGCCCACATCCTCGCGAAGGGCGCGAGCTGGTTTCGCTCGATGGGCACCCCCGAGTCGCCCGGCACCGTGATCGTGACGATCGTGGGGGACGTGCAGCGCTGCGGAGTGCTCGAAGTCGAATGCGGCACGCCATTCAGCGCCGTGCTCGACGAGTGCGGAGGGCCGCGTCCGGGACGCCAGCTCGTTGCCGCGTTCTCGGGGGTGTCGAACTCGGTCTTGCCTGCGGGCCAATTCGATGTGCGGCTCACCTACGAGGACATGGAGGCCATTGGAACGGGGCTCGGCGCGGCAGGGTTCGTGGTCTACGACGACAGCGCCGACATGGTGAGCGTCGCGCGCGAGCTGAGCCGGTTCCTCGCCGTCGAGTCGTGCGGCCAATGCCCCGCATGCAAGACCGGGTGCATGGAGATCACCGACCGCCTTCTCGCGATCGAGCAGGGCGCCGGCAGCGACGACGACCTTGCCGAGATCAACGCGCGGCTACGCACGGTCACCGATGCCAACCGCTGCTACCTCGGCACCGAAGAGCAGAACGTCGTGTCGAGCATCTTCCGCGCGTTTCCGGACGCGTTCGTGGCCCGCCTCGAAGGATCAGCGGGACCGCTCCGTCCCGCGCTGGTGCCGCTCATCGAGGACATCCTCGACGACGGGACCGTCGTCTACGACGAGCGGCACGTCCGCAAGCGCCCAGACTGGACGTACACGTAGCGCCGGTCGGGCGCGTTCACTCAGCCCCCGGTCGGGTCGCCCAGCGTCATGATCTTGTCGATCCCGGTCAGCTCGAGCAGCCGGCGAGTGCCGTCGGTCGCGTTCGTGATCGTCACTGGCTCACCCGTCGTCTCGGTCGCGCGGTTGTTGATCGCCAAGAGCGAGCGGATGCCCGTCGAGTCGATGAAGCCGACCCCGCCCAGATCGAGCACGACGGGGTGCGGAAACGGGCTGAGCCGGTCGACGGTGCGTTGCAGCTCGGATGCCGTGTGCAGGTCGATCTCTCCGCTCACCTCGATGACGAGCGCATCGCCGTCGACGTGATTGCGGATCGTCAGCTCTTCGGGGTTCGCTTCCACAGTGCCCTCCCAGGTCCCGTGCTCGAGATCAGGCCGGCTCGATCGCGAGCTCGGCCCATACGCAGTTACCACCATCTGTTAGCTCTGTTCCCCACCTCGACGACAGCGCTTCGACGATGAGGAGGCCTCGGCCGCCATCGCCCCCGCCGGTCTTCTCGCGCTGCGACAGCCCCTCGCCGTGATCGATCACCGAGATGCGCAGCGCGGTCGGCGTGCGCTCGAGCAAGAGCTCGGCATCGGAGCGGGCGTGGATCACTGCGTTGGTCACGACCTCGCTGGCGACGAGCGAGGCGGTCTCGACCATGTCGTCGAGCTGCCAGCCCTGAAGGTTCTCCGCGACGAACGCGCGGGCGATCCGTGGCGCCCTGTCACTGTGGGGCAGCCGGAGGTTGGCGTGGGCGCGGACCGTTGGGGTGTTGCTCAAGTCATGCTCTTCATCCGTCATGGCACGGGTTGTTGTGCGCGCTCATCGTCGTCGATCCGCGGGGTGAGAGCGGAGGATCCCGCTGTTGGCGCTGCTGTACCCATGCTGAGCGGAGGTTCAGACACGTGCTCGGGCAGGTTGGATGCTGCTTCTGTCACATCGTCGGATCCGGCGCGGCAGGCGACGACGACGGTGACGTCGTCGGCGAGGCGCCCCGGGTGGAAGTCGTCGAGGTCCGAGAGGATGCGGTCGACGACGGGCTGCGCCTCGCGGCAGTCCAGGCCCTGGAGCAGGTCGATGAGGCGGGTCTCGCCGTAGAAGGCTCGATCGTGGTCTCGGGCTTCGAGGAGACCGTCGGTGTAGATGACCAGCTTGCCTCCGGGCATGACGGCCATCGACCCGCTCTGCCAGGTCGTGACGAAGGGGCCCACGATCGGGCCTGTCGGCCCCAGCCGTTCGAGTGATGCTCCCGTCGCGAGGATCGCGTGCGGGTGGCCCGCGTTCCCGTAGGTGCCTCGGCCGCTCGCAGTGTCGAGGACCGCGATGAAAGCAGTGAGGAAGAGCTCGCCGAGGCCATGCTCCTGCTCGCTCAGCCATGACAGCGCCGCGCCCGGCTCGAGGCCTGAACGGAGCGCGGCCTTCAGGAGCTCTTTGCACTTGAGCGCTGCGACCGCGCTCTGCGCGCCGTGACCCGCGATGTCGAGGACGACGATGGCGATGGTGGTCGGCGAGATCAGTGAGACGTCGTAGCAGTCGCCGGCGACGATGCCCTCCGCGGCGCGAAGGCCAGCGGCCATGGTCCAGCCGTCCGGGTAGTCGCCGAGATCGCCGGCGAGCTCGGAGCGCACCTGCAGCGCGAGGATCGTGCTCTGCTCGATCGCCTCACGCGCTCTGATCGCGTCGTCACGCTGCTGTGAGATCGTCCGCTGCATCTCGTCGACCGCGGTCGCGACCTGCCGGAGCTCGGGAGGCCCCTGCGGCGTGACCGCGGCCGGCAAGCCGCTGCGGACGCGGCGCACGGCGGCCGTGAGTGACGCGAGCGGCACCATGATCCATCTCCGCACGAGAACCGCGGCGACCGCCGTCACGACGAGCGCCATCAGCACGGTCACCACGAACGTCTGCGCAGTGCGCACCCGCCGGTCGTCGACAGATGTGCGGATCTGGTCGAGCCGGTTCGAGATCGCGCCATCGAGCTGGTCGAGGCGGTCCCTCACGGTGTCGAACCGTGACTTCGCGATCCCGGTTGCGACGAGCGACTCGGCGAGTGGCTGGTTGCCCTCGCGCACGGCTTCGATCTCCTTGCTCGCCTCGGTTCGCCAGTCACTGGCCGCCTGCTCCACTCCACCGATCGGCAGGTCGCTCGAGTCCTTCGCCGCGACGGTCTCGAGAGACGCGGTGAGCGTCGTCGCGTCGGCCATGCCGCGCTCGTAGGGATCGAGGAAGTCCTGCTGCGCGGTGATGACGTAGCCGCGCTGACCTGTCTCCTGGTCGACATACGCCGCGCGCAGTCGCGCGGCCTGCTCTGAGGCGACGAGCCATGCGCGGCGGTCATCGAGCGCTTCAGACCAGTGCTGTGCCGCGCGCAGCGTCGCGAGCCCGCCGAGCAATGTCACGAGGACGTAGGCAGCAGCGATCAGCGCGAGCCGCCAGCGCAGAGGCACGGCGAGTGACGCTATCGGCGCGCCGGGACGGTCACCCGATGGTCACCAGGGGTTCGAAGTCGCGTCGTGCGGGTATCCGAAGGCGGAAGTTCGTCCGAGATCGACCAAAGGAGCAACCAATGGGTGAGTCCAAGGCCGACGACGTCAAAGGTCGTGTGAAGGAAGCCACCGGTGTCATCACCGGTGACAAGGACCTCGAGCGCGAAGGCAAGGCGGATCAGGCTGGCGCGAAGGTGAAGGAGACGGCGGAGAAGGCGAAGGACAAGGTGGAAGACGCCGTCGACGCAGTCACGGAGAAGTTCAAGAAGTAGCAGGTGGTTCTCGAAGAACACCAGGTGACAGGCCCGCGGCTCGACGCCGTGGGCCTGTCACGCGGGGGGAGTCTCATCCGAGGCGGGCTAGGGTAGGGACGGCACATGCGGCCCTTAGTGATTGGTACATACCCGCCCCGGGTCTGCGGCATCGCAACGTTCACGGCTGACGTCGTCGCGTCGCTCGAGGGCAGAGCTGGCTTCGAACGGCCGGGTGTAGCGGCAGTCGTGACAGACGCGGCAAGAGCTCGGGCCGGACGTCGTGGCAGTCATCGGGCATGACGACGTGGCTTCGTACAGAGAAGCTGCTGTCATCGCCAATGGCTTCGACGCGGTCTTGCTCGAGCATGAGTTCGGCATCTTTGGCGGTCCCGACGGGGCGTTGATCCTCGATCTGATCGACGCGCTCGAAGTGCCCCTCGTCGTGGCGCTGCACACCGTGCTGCCGCATCCATCGCCGCACCAGGCCCGCATCGTGCGACAGCTGTGTGATCGCGCTGCATCGGTCATGGTCTTCACTGCGACTGCGCGACGAATGGTGCTCGAACAACACCTCGTGCGCGCGAGCAAGCTCCGGGTGGTGCCTCATGGCGCCCCCGCCGAGTTGTACACACCGCGCTCGTCGTCAGCTGCAAAGGCATCGCTCGGGGTCGCCGATCGTCCCGTCGTGTCGACGTTCGGCTTGCTTTCGTCGGGCAAGGGGATCGAGGTCGCTGTCGAGGCAATGGCGAGGGTCCGCGACTTGGTGCCTGACGTGATGTACGTGATCGCCGGACGCACCCATCCGGAGATCGTGCGGACCGAGGGCGAGAAGTATCGGGAGGGTCTGAAGCGGCGCGTCCGCGAGCTCGACCTCGAGGACAACGTGATCTTCCTCGACCGCTTCCTCGACCTCGAGGATCTCGCTCAGCTACTCGCGGCGACGGACGTCTTCTGCACCCCGTACCGGCACGGCGACCAGATCGTGTCCGGCGCGCTCACGTTCGCGATCGCCGCGGGGAAGCCGGCGGTGTCCACCCCGTACAGGTACGCGGAGGATCTGTTGAGCGACGGTGCCGGCTGCCTCGTCCCCTTTGGCGAGGCGGAGCCGCTCGCCGATGCTCTGACCGAGCTGCTTGTGAAGCCCGAGGCGTTGGAGGAGGCCCGTGAAGCTGCCCGACGAGCAGGAGCCTCGCTGTCATGGCCGGAAGTCGGCCGTCAGACCGCGGCGGTGCTGCGCGACGCGATCGAGATGCACCGGCGCAGGCGTGCAGCCAGCCGCCATGTGCCTCGCCTGCACGGCCCCCGACGTCCGGACAGCGCCGTGAGGACCTCAACGGCCCACCTGCGCGCGATGGTCGACGAGACAGGCATCTACCAGCACGCGGACGGCAGGGTGCCGGCGCTCGAGCACGGCTACTGCGTGGACGACGTCGCTCGGTTCCTCCCTGTCGCGCAAGAGCTGGCGCTCACCGATGCGACTTGGGCGCCTGACGTCGTGCGCGCGCTCGCCTTCTTCGCGCGCTGCGAGCGACGGTGAGTCAGCGGCGATGCGCAACTTCTTGAGCTGGGACCGCAGATGGCTCGACGAGCCGCATCACGGTGACCATGTCGGTCGCACGATCTGGGCGCTCGGCGAGCTGCTCAGCCGCGAGACCGATCCGGCACTCCGCTCGCCGGCAGACACGTTGACGCGGCGACTGATCAGTGGCCTCGACGCGTCGAACCCGTCGATCCGCACGAGCGCGTACGCAGTGCTCGGCTTGGCGGCGTGGGGTCCCACCCGCCCCGCGTCTGCCACGGCTCTGCTGCAGCGCCACGTGCAGTCCCTTGCTTCTCTGTGGCGTCCCGACCAACCGTGGCCGTGGTTCGAGGCGCAGCTCACCTATGACAACGCGAGGCTCTGCGAGGCGCTCATCCGTGGCGGAGCACAGGTCGCGAACGACACCGCGGTCGGCGTCGGGCTCGCCTCGCTCGCGTGGCTCGACGAGCTCTGCTCCGACTCGTCGGGCGTGTACCGGTTCCCCGGCAACGTCTGGGTCGCCGATGGCGATCGCGTCGCTGACTCCGGTGACGAGCAACCTCTCGAGGCGCTCGGCCTGATGGAAGCGCACGTCGCCGCACTCGATGTGACCGGCGACGGCGGGCATGCCGAAGCTGCCTCGCGTTGCCTCGCGTGGTTCCTCGGCGCCAACGTCCACGCGACGGTGCTCGCCGACTGCAGCACCGGAGCGTGCCGCGACGGGCTCGGCCTGGTGCCGAACTTGAACTGCGGCGCCGAGTCGACGCTCGCCTTCCAGCGCGCGGTGCTCGTGCACCGCAGGCTTGCGGCGCGGCCGGTGCGTGCGGTTGCCTCTGTGATCGCATGAAGCGACCGCGCGTCACATGGCTGCCCCGACGCTCGTCGCGCGAACTCGAGGTGGTCGAGCCCGACGGACACCGCGAGGGGCGCCTCGACGGACACGCTCCACGGCCGCTCAGCCAAGTCGACGAGATCTTCGTCCGTCATCCGGCGAACCCGATTCTCACCGCTGCGGACCTTCCGTTCGAAGCGAACGTCGTGTTCAATCCGGGAGCGACGATGCTCGAGAGCGGTGAGACGTTGATGCTCGTTCGTGTCGAGGACCGTCGCGGCCTCTCGCAGCTGCACGTCGCGCGGTCCGCGGACGGGGTCGGAGGCTGGCGGGTCGAGACGACGCCGCTGCTGTCACCCGAAGCCGGCAGCATCGCGAGCGCGTGGGGATTCGAAGATCCGCGCCTCGTGCACTGCCCCGAGCTCGGCGGGTGGGTGATCACCTGCACCGCGTTCGGTCCGGGTGGCCCGTGCGTCTACCTCGCCAAGACGACCGACTTCGTGACGCTCGATCACCAGGCCGTCGTGATGCCACCCGAGGACAAGAACGCCGCGGTGTTCCCTCATCGCATCGACGGCTACTGGTGCTTGCTGCACCGTCCTGTCGTCATGGCGAGCGGATCAGCCGAGATCTGGCTCTCGCGGTCAGAAGACCTCGAGTCATGGCGATCGCCGGAACGCGTGATGACATGCCGGCCCGGCGGCTGGTGGGACCACGCCCGCATCGGCATCGGGCCTCCGCCGATCGAGACGCCCGAGGGGTGGCTGCTCGTGTACCACGGGGTACGGCACACCATGAGCGGGGCGCTCTACCGCGTCGGCGTCGCGCTGCTCGACCTCAACGACCCTGTGCGTCTGCGCGCACGCGCCGACCACTGGCTACTGAGTCCCACTGCCCCGTACGAACGCTCGGGCGACGTGCCCAACGTGGTGTTCCCATGTGGCGGCGTCGTGGTCGACGACATGCTGCGCCTCTACTACGGCGCTGCCGACACCTGCATCGGCTTGGCGACTGCGAAGGTGTCGGACTTGCTCGATCTGCTGCTCAGCTCAGAGCCATCCACGCGCCCGGGAGCCCCATAGGAGGGCGGAGGGGCTCACCGGGCACATGGCACTCACGCCTTCGGACCGTCCGACTCCGGAAGCGGGGGAGGCGGAACCGGAGGCGGCACATCTCCGGGCGACGGAAGCGGTTGGGGGGGAGCGGGTCCGGCGCCGGTGGAGCCGGAATCGGCTCCGGCTCCACGGGCGGCGGTTGGACGTCGGGGTTGCCCGGGTCCGGCACGCTCACACGCGCACCTCAGGGCGCACCTCGGCGTGCGTTGTCTCAACGACATGGGTCGGGAAGAACGCGGCGAGCAGCGACAGGCCGCCGATCACCAGCAACACCCAGCCCAGCGCGCGTTCGGTGTGGAGGTCTGCGAGCACGGCGTTCGACGCGGCGAGCACCACGATGCCGCCGACACCGACGAGCGCGCCGATGAACCCGCCGAAGATTCGGCCCCGCGGCGAGAGCGCGGCGAGGATCAGGAGCACGCCAGCCGACACTTCGGCGATGCCGATCGCGGTCGTCTGCGTGATCTTGAGCACCTCGGCGGTCTGCTCGCCGATCGGCCGATCGAAGCCGGCCTTCGCCATCGTCACCGCACCGAACGCCGTAAGGGCGATGCCGCAGACGGCATGGAAGAACTGCGCCAGCGAGAACGCCGTGCGGGTGCGCGTGGTCGTCGCGTGCTCGACGCGCTCGTAGGGAAGAGAGTCGTACGCGCTCGGCGGACGCAAGCGGTCAGCGTTGACCGGCGGCGGCAGCTCTTCGTGTACGACGACAGGTTCGTCAGTCGAGATACGGGGTGCAGTCATTGGGTCGGTCCTCCTTGTGGACTACCAACGCCGTACCCGGGCACGACTCGCGCTATGCGCTGAGTGCGTCCTGCAATCGAGCGAGGCTTGCGCGAAGAAGACGTGACACGTGCACCTGACTCGTCCCCACCTTTGCGGCGATCTCGCTCTGGGTAAGTCCTTCATAGAAGCGGAGCTCGACGATGCGACGTTCGCGTTCGGGAAGCAACGCGAGTGCGTCGCGGACCGCGACGCGGTCGGGCGTGGACGTGAGCTGCGCGTCCTCGTAGCCGAGCATGGGTCCGTTGTCAGGTGACGGTCCGTCTTCGTCGTCTCCGCCTCCGCCGGAGCCGGTGAGCGGCAGCGCGCGGTATGCGGCGGACGCGTCCAGCGCGTCCAGCACGAGATCTTCGGAGACCTCGAGCCGCGCCGCGATCTCGTCGATGCGCGGTGATCGGCCCAGCTCATGGCTGAGCTCGTTGGTCACCTTGGTGACCTCGAGGCTGAGCTCCTTGGCACGCCGGGTGACCTTCAACGACCAGGTCGCGTCGCGAAAGTGACGGCGCACCTCACCGAGCACGCTCGGCATGGCGTATGCCGGGAAGCTCGAGCCGTGCTCCGGGTCGAATCGCTGGAGCGCCTTCACGAGCCCGAGCCGCGCCACCTGCACCAGGTCGTCGAGAGGCTCGCCTCGGTCCATGAAGCGCCGCGCGACGTGGCTCGCGATCCAGAGGTGGTCCTCGATGAGCTCGTCGCGCAAGCGGAGGTCGCCTGTCGCGTGGTACTCGGCGAAGCGCTCGTCGGGAGCGCGCTGCTCGGTCACGAGCAGCTCAGCTCGCGCTCTTGATGAAGGACGCCGCCAGCACGCCGTCGGTCGTCGTGACCTCGTAGGAATCAGTGACGACGCCCAGGATCTGCTCGGACAGCACGAAGCGCTCAGGGCTCGCGGCGAGATCGGCGCCCGCTCGCGTGTCGGTCTCGACGTGCACCTCCTGGTCGGACACCGAGAAGCGCATCGTCACCTCTCCGCCGGCGCCGCCCTCGATCGACATCACGATCAGCTCGTCGACCGCGATCCGCAGGTCGTCGTTGTCGTCCACGGAGAAGCCCGCGACGCTGCCGAGCGCAGTGGCGGCGAGGCGCGCCACACGAGCCATGCGGCTGTCGGCGGGGAACGTCAGCACGACGGGACCGAGCACCGCACGGGTGTCGCCGGCCGGTCGAGGTTCTTCGGTGTGCACAGTGGCCTCCGGGAGCGCCCTCGGTCGCGGTCGTCCGCTCGACGACGCGTCGGGCCGACCCTACCCACCAGGTCGCAAGCGCAAACGATCCCTATGGTGGGGCCCATGAAGGTGCGACGCGTGGTGACCGGACATGACTCGAGCGGCAAGGCGGTGGTGGCCTCGGACGAAGAGGTCGACGCGCTGACCCTCACCCTGACGCCAGGAGCCGAGTTCCATCGCCTGTGGGGCGCGAACGAAGCGCCGACGTTTCCGGACTCGGGAGCGAGGCCCGCGGACGACCCGTACTTCCCGCCCGTCGGCGGGTTCCGGTTCGGCATGTTCAGCGTCGCCCCTGCGTCGTCGGCGACGCTTCCCGCTGAGTTCGATGTCCCGACCGCGCTCGCGGACATGGAGCAGAAGCTTCCGGGCCTCTCCGCGCACATGGAGCCCGATGCGCCCGGGATGCACACGACGGCGACCATCGACTTCGAGGTCGTGCTCGAAGGAGAGGTGTGGCTCGAGCTCGACGATGGCAAGGAGGTGCACTTGAAGCCCGGTGACACGGTCGTGCAGAACGGCACTCGCCATGCGTGGCGCAACCACGGCACCGTGCCCGCCCGCCTCGCCGTGTTCCTGATCGGTGCGCACCACTCAAACGTGCACACCTGACCCCCACTAGCGTTTGCAGGTGCGCATCGGTCTTGTCTGCCCATACAGCTTGACCGTGCCCGGCGGGGTGCAGACCCAGGCGCTCGGCCTCTTGCGATCTTTGCGCGAGATGGGGCACGAGGTGCGCCTGCTCGCGCCGTGCGACGGTCCGCCTCCAGACGCCGGAGTCACGCCGCTCGGCAACAGCATGGGGACATCCGCGAACGGGTCCATCGCTCCGCTGGCTCCTGATCCCTCCGCGGCGTTGAGAACGATTCGGGCGCTGCGCGACGAGGACTTCGACGTGCTGCACCTGCACGAGCCGTTGGCGCCCGGACCAACCGTCACCGCCGCGCTCTTCGCGAGCAGCCCGATGGTCGGCACCTTCCACGCGGCCGGTGACAGCGCGGCATATCGGTGGCTCACGCCGCTCACGCGTTGGGTGGCGAAGCGGCTCACCGAGCGGTGCGCGGTGTCAGAGGACGCACGGAAGCTCGCGCAGGAATCGCTCGGTGGCGAGTACCGCCTCCTGTACAACGGGATCGAGACCGACCTCTACAAGAAGGCGTCGCCGACGCCGAGCGATCGGCCCACGGTCTTCTTCATCGGAAGGCACGAGCCTCGCAAGGGGCTCGACATCCTGCTCGAAGCGATGGCGAAGCTGCCGCCCGACGTCCGCTTGTGGGTCGCGGGTGACGGTCCTGACACTGCGACGCTCAAAGCTCGGTTCGCGGGCGACGTCCGGATCGAGTGGCTCGGGCGCGTGACCGAGGCCGAGAAGGCGGCGCGGATGCAAGGCGCGGACGTGTTCTGCGCGCCGTCCCTTCGGGGAGAGTCGTTCGGCGTCGTGCTGCTCGAGGCCATGGCGGCGCGCACGCCCGTCGTCGCGAGCGACCTCCCTGGGTACCGCAACGTGGCGATCGCAGATCGCGACGGGCTGCTGGTGCCGCCGGGTGACGCCACGGCACTCGCCACGGCCCTGGCTCGGGTGCTGAACGACCGGCCACTGTCGGCCCGCCTCGCCGACGCGGGCGAAGCCCGTGCCGCGGCCTTCTCGATGGACTCGCTCGCCGAGGCCTACCTGGGCATCTACGACGAGGCGATCGCGGCCCACTCGGCACAAAACCGCTGACACCTGTCCGTGAACGGGGCCGGCCGGGCCGACACCGTATGATCACCGGGCATGTGGGTTCTCATCGTCGTGCTCGTCGTTGTTGTGCTGCTGCTCCTCTTCTTGGTCAGCACCTACAACGGCCTCGTCAAGAGCAAGAACGTGGTCGAAAGCGCGTGGGCGCAGATCGACGTGCAGCTCAAGCGTCGACTCGACCTGATCCCCAACCTGGTCGAGACGGTCAAGGGCTACGCAGCGCACGAGAAGGAGACGCTCGAGGGCGTGATCGCCGCACGCAACAAGGCGATGACCGCGAGCACCGTGGCCGACCAAGCTGCGGCCGACAACATGATCACCGGCGCGTTGAACAAGCTGTTTGCGCTGCAAGAGGCGTATCCCGACCTGAAGGCGAACCAGAACTTCCTCGCACTTCAGGAAGAGCTCACTGCGACTGAAGGTCGCGTGGCCTACGCGCGGCAGTTCTACAACGACGCCGTTCAGAAGTACAACACCAAGATCGCGACCTTCCCGACGGTCATCTTCGCCGGCATTCTCCGCTTCACGGAGCGCGAGTACTTCGAGGCAGACGACGCAGCGCGAGAGGCGCCGAAAGTCGAGTTCTAAGTCCCTGTCCAACTGACGCGGCGCTGACAGCAGACGCCGCGCGTCCCTGGTGCTCATCCTCTGTACGAGCAGATCTCCTCAAACAAGCGTCGCTCCGCGGCCTTGATCATCGGCTTCGTCATCCTCCTGCTCGCAGTTGGCTGGGCGTTTGACGCGCTCATCGGCTTCGGAGCCGTGGGCGTCGTGATCGCGTTGCTGATCACAGCCGCACTAACCGTCGGGTCCTACTGGAAGTCCGATGCCGTCGCGCTCGCAGTCAGCCGCGCCAGGCCGGCAGATCCGCAGGAGTACAAGCGCCTCTACAACCTCGTCGAGGGGCTGACCATCGCCGCCGGCCTGCCGATGCCGCGCATCTACGTGGTGGACGACACTGCCCCGAACGCATTCGCGACGGGCAGGAACCCAAAGCACGCCGCCATCGCTGTAACGACAGGGTTGCTCGAGAAGATGAACCGAGTCGAGCTCGAAGGGGTCCTGGCCCACGAGCTCAGCCACATCAAGAACTACGACATCCTCGTGTCCACCCTGGCGGTGACCATGGTCGGCGCGATTGCCGTCATTTCTGACATCGCAATCCGCATGATGTGGTTTGGAGGAGGAAGGCGGAGTGGGAACGACCGTGACGGCAACGCTGCAGGTGCCATCTTCCTGGCGATCGGCCTGGTGCTGCTCGCCTTCGCGCCGATCATCGCCCGAGTCATGCAGTTCGCCGTCAGCCGCCGGCGGGAGTCGCTCGCCGACGTCAGCGGGGTCGCGTTGACCCGTTACCCTCCCGGCCTCATCTCGGCGCTCGAGAAGCTTCGCGACGACCAGACCGTCGTCGGTTCTGCCTCCCGAGCCACGGCCCACCTCTGGATCGAGCAACCGACCGCTCGCACGCCGGAAGAGGGTCGCCTCTCCCGCATCAACCGCTTGTTCGACACGCATCCCCCATTGGAAGAGCGCATCGCTGCGCTCAAGGAGCTCTGATCACGTGCGCCGCGCAGTCCTGGCGCCCTCTTCTCGTCCTCGCCGCAGCCGGCGGGCTCGCGTTGTCTGCATGCAGCAGCGGCGCGGGCGCGGCTTCGGGCCCGACCACGGCCGACCCTTCGACGTCGGCATCGACCTCGACGACGTTGCCCGCGACGACTACCACGGCAGCGCCTCAGGTGGTCGCGCCGCTCACCGGCTTGCCCACCGATGCAGCGACCGCGGCGCGCCCCGCGCTCGTCGTGAAGATCGACAACTTCCCGACGATCGCCCGGCCGCAGGTCGGCATCAACCAGGCTGACGTCGTCTTCGAAGAGATCGTCGAGGGGATCACGAGATTCGCCGCGGTGTTCCAGTCATCGCAGGCCGATCCGGTCGGCCCCATCCGCTCCGCACGGACGAGCGACATCAACATCCTCGCCCAGCTCGGTCGTCCGCTCCTCGCCTGGTCAGGCGGGAACCCGTTCGTGACCAAGGCGATCCAGAACGCGAACATCGACAACCTGACGCCCGACCGCTACGCGTCGGCGTACTTCCGCACCGCTGATCGGGCGAAGCCGCACAACTACTTCTCGAACACATCGACGCTGTTCTCGCTCGCGACTGACGCGACGCCCGTGCCGCAGCCCATGTTTCAGTACCGCGGCGCGGACACGCCGCTGCCGCCGACGGCGCAGCCGGCCGCAGGCGTGAAGATCGTGTTCACCGGTGGTGAGAACGTCGACTACCAGTGGAACGACACCCTGCAGGGCTGGGCCCGGTTCCAAGCCGGCACGCCGCACGTGGATGTCGACGGCCACCAGATCGCGCCGCAGAACCTCGTCGTGCTGTTCACCAAGTACAAGGCGAGCCCGGCCGACCCGCGGTCGCCGGAGGCCCAGACCGTCGGCAGCGGCGACGCATGGGTGTTCACCAACGGCTCGATCATCCCGGGCACGTGGAACCGACCCGACGCCACGAAGCCGGCCAGCCTCACCGACGGCAACGGCCAGCCGATCCTGCTGACCCCCGGCCACACGTGGGTCGCGCTCCCGCAGGCGGGCAGCGCGACCATCGTGCCCCCCGGCCAAGACGTCCTGACCTTCCACGGCTGACCCCATCACCCGGGATTGATGATTGAGCGGACACGTGGTCCGCCGAGTCATCAATCTCGAAGGGGTTGGCGGCATGAGCGCCAATAGAATGCAGTCATGACTCGTTCGACGGGCACGTTCGCGGTGAAGCGCGGGTCTGGCCGAGATGTTGAAGGGCGGCGTCATCATGGACGTCGTCACCCCCGACCAGGCCAAGATCGCCGAAGACGCCGGCGCCTGCGCAGTGATGGCGCTCGAGCGAGTGCCGGCCGACATCCGCCGCGATGGCGGTGTGGCCCGCATGAGCGACCCGGAGATGATCGAGGGCATCAAGGCCATGGTCACGATCCCGGTGATGGCGAAGGCCCGCATCGGTCACTTCGCCGAGGCGCAGATCCTCGAGTCGCTCGGTGTCGACTACGTGGACGAGAGCGAGGTGCTCACGCCGGCCGACGAGGCGCACCACATCGACAAGTGGGCGTTCACCGTCCCGTTCGTGTGCGGCGCAACGAACCTCGGCGAGGCGCTGCGGCGCATCTCCGAGGGGGCGGCGATGATCCGCTCGAAAGGCGAGGCGGGCACCGGCAACATCGTCGAGGCGGTGCGGCACCTGCGGTCGATCTTCGGCGACATCCGCAAGATCACCCAGGCCGACTCGGCCGAGCTCTACGACTGGGCCAAGCAGCTGCGCGCGCCGGTCGGACTCGTGCAGGAGATCGCCGAGACCGGCGAGCTGCCCGTGCCGCTGTTCTGCGCGGGAGGCATCGCGACACCGGCCGACGCGTCGCTGGTGATGCAGCTCGGCGCCCAAGCGGTGTTCGTCGGCTCCGGCATCTTCAAGAGCTCGAACCCGCCGGTGCGGGCGAAGGCGATCGTCGAGGCGACGACGCACTTCCGTGATCCCGACATCCTCGCCAAGGTGAGCCGGGGGCTCGGCGATGCGATGCCCGGCCAGGAGATCGACAAGCTCGACGTCAAGCTCGCCGAGCGCGGCTGGTAGGTCGCACCGTGCCGTCGACCTCGCGGAGGCCACCAGGTGAAGGTGGGCGTGCTCGCACTGCAAGGTGCGTTCGCCGCCCACAGCCACGTACTGGCTGAGCTCGGCGCCCAACCGGTCGAGGTCCGCGAGGTTGCGGATCTCGCGGACGTCGACGCGCTCGTCATGCCGGGCGGTGAGTCGACCACGATGTCGCTTCTGCTCGAGACGTCCGGCCTCTTCGACCCCTTGGCAGCGCGTTTGCGCGAGGGCATGCCAGTGCTCGGCACCTGCGCAGGGATGATCCTGCTCGCTCGCGACGCGCTCGACGGCCGGCCCGACCAACGCACGTTCGGCGCGATCGACATCACGGTCCGCCGAAACGGCTACGGCCGTCAGCGCGACTCGTTCGAGACCGACTTGGAAGTCGCGGGGCTCGCGTCGCCGTTCCACGCGGTGTTCATCCGCGCGCCAGTCGTCGAGGCCACGGGGGACGCGGTCGAGGTCAGGGCTACCGTCGATGGTCATCCGGTGCTCTGCCGTCAAGGGTCGATCACGGTCGCGTCGTTTCATCCCGAGCTGTCGGGCGACAACCGCATCCACGAGCGCTTCCTGCAGGAGGTCTGAGCGCATGTCCGGGCATTCGAAGTGGGCAACCATCAAGCACCAGAAGGGTGCGAAGGACGCCGCGAGGGGCAAGCTCTTCGCCAAGCTCATCCGCCAGCTCGAGGTCGCGGCGCGCGAAGGCGGCGGCGATCTGGAGGCGAACCCGACGCTCCGGACGATGTACACGAAGGCGCGGGCTGCGTCAGTGCCGATGGACACCATCGACCGCGCGATCAAGCGCGGCACCGGCGAGCTCGAAGGTGTCGTGTACGAGTCAGTGAACTACGAGGGGTACGCACCCGCCGGTGTCGCGGTCCTCGTCGAGGTATTGACCGACAATCGCAACCGCACCGCTTCAGACGTACGCAACATCTTCACGAAGAACGGCGGGTCGCTGGCCGAGCCCGGCGCGGTGTCGTGGCAGTTCTCGTGGAAGGGGGTCGTGATCGCCGCCGGGTCCGCGAGCGAGGACGACGTGATGGCCGCCGCGCTCGACGCCGGCGCAGATGACATCGTGAACGACGGAGACTCCTGGCGAGTGACGTGCGAGCCGCAGGACGTCGAGGCCGTCCGTGCCGCGCTCGAGGCAGCGGGCATCGGCATCGAGTCGGCCGAGGCCACGATGCTCTCTTCGACCGAGGTGCCGCTGACGACCGCCGAGGATGCGAAGAAGGTGCTGCGCGTGATCGACGCGCTCGAAGACCACGACGACGTGCAGAACGTCTATTCCAACTTCGACATACCGGACGCAATCCTCTCTGAGGTGTCCGTGTAGGGGCTCGTCGTAGGGGCTCGTCGAGCCCTCTCTCTGGTCGTACGCACGTTCGGCGTCCCTGATGACTACTAAGTGCGGTGGATCGAACACTGTGGGTAGTGTCCTGTCTCGCGGATGAGCCCGTGCGTCCAGCTCGGGACCCGCGAAAGGAGGGCTCATGGATGCCCGAGCTCACGCCCTGCAGATCCTCGCTCCTGTCGACCCGCGCGCCGGAATGCAGATCGTCGCTGAACGATTGCTGGAAGAGGCCGCGGAAGACGAGTCCATCATCGAGAAGTTCAAAGCGATCCGGTCGAGGATCAACAACACCGTGATCGTGGGCGATCCGCACATGGCGATCTACGACCGGCTTCGCTCTCCTGAGGTCGTGCTCGACGTGCCCGCCGCTCCGGAGTGGATGAGGGCGATCTTCACGGTTGCGTATCTCAGGGCCAAGGCTGTGATCGCATCCGGTGCCACCTTCGATGTCGTTCACAACTTCAGCAAGTCCCTCGACCGGGCGCTCGAGCTGCTCGACCTCGTTCGCAGTGAGTCAGACTTCGCGGGCGAGCTGCTGGTCGAGACGACGATGCGCATGCGTGAGGACAAGGAGTTTGCCCGCACGATCCGAGCTGGTGCCGCTGAGCTCCGAGCACTCAGCGAGCACATCTACGGAAAGTACGACGGGACCACTCCCGAAGGCGAGCTGTCGGGTGCGCCGAGGGCGCTCGCCCGCATGCAGTCGGGCGGCGGCGGTGGCGACTGCACTTGTTGCTCCACCACCAACGGAACCACCGAGTGCGAACCGTGTTCGTGTTGGATCATCGTGATCATCATCATCGTGATCGTGGTGAGCAAGTAGTCCACGGATCTCGCAACCCCTGAACCGGGGCTGTCATATCTGTGGAACCGGTGCGCCCTTGTGGGTGTACTAGAGGAATGAACCGCGCGCTCGTGATCGCCGCCGCCCTGGTGCTGATCGCGGCGTGTGGCGACGACTCCGGCTCTGGCAACGCCGCTGGGGTCCCGGCCGGAGCGCACCGGGTCGGCGGTGGCTGCGGCACGACGGCGCTCTACACCGGCGCCAGCGAAGACTGGACATCGTCCGTGCAGGGCCCGACCGACCTCGTGCAGGCGACGGGCCACGACGGGAACGCGGTGGCGTTCCTCTTCGCGCACCCGCTGCGTGCCGGTGAACCCGAGAACCCGGCGAACAAGATCCTCTGGGTGGTGAAGCAGCCGCGCGGTGTCTCGGACCTCGTCATCACCGCCCATCCGCTCGACGCCGCGGCGCCGACCGTCCACCAGAGCGAGGCGGCGGACTCGAGCCCCGGCGAGATCTACCCGTCGATCGTCAACGTGCCCGAGCCCGGATGCTGGGCCTTCACGCTCGAATGGAACGGAAACAAGGACACGATCGAGCTGCCGTACACGCAGGGTTCCTAAACTGCGGCTCGTGACGATCAGCGTCGGTGAGAAGGCCCCCGACTTCAGCCTTCCGGGCACGAGCGGCAAGGACTATGCCCTGTCCGACTTCCGCGGCCAGGTGGTGGTGCTCGTGTTCTACCCGGGCGACAACACGCCGGTGTGCACGAAGCAGCTCAACGCGTACACGAGCGACATCGGCGAGTTCACCGAGGTCGGTGCGCAGATCCTCGCGATCAGCCCGCAGAACGTCGAGAGCCACGAGGGCTTCTCGGCCAAGCAGGGCGGGTTCGCGTTCCCGTTGCTGGCCGACACCGACAAGAAGGTGGGGGAGGCGTACGGCATCCTCGGACCGCTCGGCTTCTACCGGCGGTCGGTGTTCGTCGTCGACGGCGAAGGGATGGTGCAGTACGCGCACCGTGCTGTCGCCGGCCTCACGTTCCGCCCGAGCACCGAGCTCGTGAACGCCGTGAAATCGGCCCAAAGTCCGGCCTGAACCCACCCCACCCCAGCGTTCTCGCTCGAACAACCCGACACCCGTGGCGGGTTATGCGGCCGGGTTCGCTCGGGATCAGGGGATTGGGGGGATCAGGCCTCGTCGGCGACGCCGAGCAGCCGCGCCCGCGTCATCGAGCGCATCCCCCTGGTGAGGCCGAAGATCGCGGCGATCCACGCGACCGCGCCGATCACGTAGCCAGTGTTCGTCGCGCCGAACAGCGCGCCGGTCGATTGGCTGTAGGCGATGATGATCATCGGGAGGCTGACGAGACCGGCGACTTGCTGCGCGGCTGCGCTCGACTTCACGCGAGCCGAGTAGCGCACCACGATCGCAAGGGTCAGCGCGAGGAAGGGCGGGACGACCCAGATCATCAGCACCCACCACGCTTGCGTCGGGAAGAACCAGCCACCCACCTTCGGGCCGACCACGAGGTTGACGATCAGCGAGTAGAGGCCGAACCCCACGACTGTCGTCGCGTAGCCGGGCAGCAGGGAAGCGATGAGCTTGCCGAGGTAGATGTCTTCGAGCGCGGCGGGGGAGTGGGCGAGGAACTCGCCGGTGCCGCGCTCGCGCTCGCCGACGATCGTCGTTGCGCCGACCGCGGTCGCGATCGTGAGGGGCACGACGACGGCGACGGGGGCGAACAGGTACACCGCCAGCGCGTACGAGGTCCGCGCTGAGTCGCTGGTGCCTCGGATCGCGGCTTGCGCCTTCGGCGGAAGGAGATCGAGCGCCTGGCTCACCTGCTGCACGGCGTGAATGTCTCCGACATGGGTGATCGCCAGGAGCAGCACGAGTGGCACGAACACGAAGAACACACTGCCGAGGATCACCATGGGTCCCCAGAAGTCCCGGGCTTGAGCGAGCTGCTTCAGGTCGGTGCGCGCGATCGTCTTCACTCTGAACCAGCTCATTGCCGCATCCCCCGAACCGCGAAGTAGAGGTCTTCGAGCGTCGGCGTGAATGGCTCGACGCGCGTCACGCGTGTTCCCCTCGCCACGAGCACGTCGATGAGGTCGGGCACCCGTGCGATGTCGTCGAGTCGAACGGTCGCCGGCCCTCCATCGTCGAGGTCGACGCCGAGCACGCCGGGCTGACCCCTCAGCGCAGCGGGCGCGGACGGGTCGGTCGCCGCGATCTTCACGATCGTGTCGGGCCAGTAGCGGCGGGTGAGCTCAGCCGGCGGCCCCGCGATCACGTCACACCCACCTTCGAGCACCACGACCTGATCCGCGAGGCCTTCGGCTTCAAGGAGCAAGTGGGTGCACATGATGACCGTGCGGCCTTCGTCGGCCATCTCGTGGATGAGCTCGAGCACCGCGACAGACGACTCGGGGTCGAGTCCCGAGGTCGGCTCGTCGTACAGGAGGAGCTCGGGATCGTGGAGCACCGATCGAGCGAGCGCGAGCCGCGTCTTCATGCCGGTGGAGTAGCCGCCCACTTGCCGATCGAGCGCGGCCGCGATGCCGAAGCGCTCGGCCGCCGCGCCGATGCCCCCGTTGCTGACGCCGTAGAGCGCAGCGCTGTAGGCGAGGTTGTCGTATCCGCTGAGCCGGTCGTACAGAGCAGGCTTCGCGGCCACTACTCCGCAGCGGCGTCGCACTGCTTCGCCGTCGGCCGACGGGTCGAGCCCGAACACGTGCACGGTGCCGGCTTCGGGCGACAGCGCGCCGGTGATCATCCGGACGGCGGTCGTCTTGCCCGCGCCGTTCGGACCGAGGAGCACCGTGATCGTGCCGCTCGGCGCGCTGATCGAGAGGTCCACGAGTGCGGGCTTCTCCCCGAAGCCGCGGCGAACGTGGTCGAGGCTGACGGCGACGGGAGCGGCGACGGCCGCGGGGCTCGAGCCGGCCGCGGCCGGCTCGGAGGTCACGAGGGCCATGCATGGCATATCGGCATCTGCCGGCCCGGAGTTCAGGGCAGGCTGGGCGAGTGGGAGGTCTGCAGCTGTCCGGCACGCACGTGGTCCTCGTCGCGCTCGATCCGAGCCACGCACCTGCTCTTGCCCGTGCGGCAGCCGGCGACCGGTCCACGTTCGGGCTCACCTGGGTGCCCGACGGGCTCGAGGACGCCGAGCAGTATGTGGCCAAAGCCCTGGCCGACCGTGATGCCGGAACCGCGGTCCCCTTCGCGACCACCCGAGCGGGAGATGGAGAGGTGCTCGGCTCGACCCGGTTCATGAACATCGAGCGCTGGCCGTGGGACCTCGCCGGTCCCGACCCCGATGCGGTGGAGATCGGGTCGACGTGGCTCGCGCCGAGCGCGCAGCGGACGCCGGTGAACACCGAGGCCAAGCTCTTGATGCTCACGCACGCGTTCGAGATATGGCACGTGCGGCGGGTCACGCTCAAGACCGATGCGCGCAACGAGCGGTCGCGCAATGCGATCCTCCGGCTCGGCGCCCAGTTCGACGGTGTCCTCCGAGCGAACATGCCCGCGTACGACGGTGCATGGCCCCGTGACTCGGCCTTCTACAGCATCCTCGCCAGCGAGTGGCCAGCAGTCCGCGGCGGCCTGCGAACCCGGCTGGGTATCCCCGACGACCCGGAAGGCGCGCACTAGGTTCGAACCTATGTTCGTGCTCGGCATCGATCCGGGTCTGTCGAGGTGCGGCTACGCGGCCGTCGACGCGTCGGGTCCGCAGCCGGTGTGCACCGCGCTCGGCGTGCTCACCACTCGGCCTTCTGACCCTCTCCCGCGCCGGCTCGCCGAGCTGCGGGGCGAGCTCCACCGGTTGATCGCAGAGCTCACGCCCGACGTCGTGGTCGTCGAGCACGTCTTCTTCCAAGTGAACGTGCGCACCGCGATGTCGGTTGGCCAGGCAAGCGGGCTCGCCCTCGCCGAGGCGGCGTCGGTCGGGTGCGAGGTGGTGCAGTACACGCCGAACCAGGTGAAGGAGGCGGTCGTCGGCTACGGCGCTGCCACCAAGGCACAGGTGCAGCGCCTCGTTCAAGCGCGGCTGAACCTCTCGGCACCGCCCAGCCCGCCTGACGCGGCCGACGCCGCCGCTCTCGCGCTCTGCCATCTCGCGTGGGCGCCGTGGCGCGCGCGACTCGAGCGCGCATGATCGGCTCGCTGCCATGATCGGTTCACTACGCGGCACGTTGCTCGAGCGCTCGCCCGACGCCGAGGTGCTCGTCGAGGTCAGCGGCCTGGGCTACCGAGTGTCGGTCACTCCGCGCACACTCGGCCTCGTGGGTGATCCGGGCGGCGAGGTGTTCCTCTACATCCACGACCATGTGCGCGAAGACGCCCACACGCTGTACGGCTTCCTGGCGCGCGACGAGCGATCGTGCTTCGAGGCGCTGCTCGGTGCGCACGGTGTCGGTCCAGCGCTCGCGTTGGCGATCATCGCCGTCCACGCTCCGCTCGACCTCCGCCGCGCCGTCGCGGCAGACGATGCCGACGCGCTGTGCCTGGTGCCCGGCGTCGGCAAGAAGACCGCCGCGCGGCTCCTCATCGACCTGAAGACGCGGCTCGAGGTGCCTGACCTCGACCTCACCGCGTTGCAGGGCTCGGCGGGCGAGCACGTGGGCTCATCTGTCGCCGCCGACGTCCGCGACGCGCTCACTGGCCTCGGTTACGGGCCTGACGAGGTGCGCGACGCGATGCGCGACCTCGAACCCGCCGATGACTCGGCCGCGTTGCTGCGCGAAGCGCTGCAGCGCCTCGCGTCGGTTCGCAGCCATGCGTGAGGAGCTGCTCGAGCCTGCGTCAGATCCGGCGGAGCTCGCGCTCGAAGTCAGCCTGCGACCTCGTTCGCTCGATGAGTTCGTCGGCCAGAGGGAGCTGAAAGATCACCTCGGGATCATCCTCGAGGCCGCTCGACGCCGCGGTCAGGCCGCTGACCATCTCCTGTTCGCCGGCCCGCCCGGGCTCGGCAAGACCACGCTCGCAGGGGTCGTCGCGAACGAGCTCGGGGTTCGCATGCACGTCACGTCGGGTCCCGCGCTCGAGCGCGCCGGCGACCTCGCAGCGATCCTCACGAAGCTCGACGAGGGCGACGTGCTCTTCATCGACGAGATCCACCGCCTGGGGCGCCCAGTCGAGGAGATCCTCTATCCCGCGATGGAGGACTTCCAGCTCGACATCGTCGTCGGCAAGGGGCCAGCGGCCAGCTCGATCCGCCTCGCGTTGCCGAGGTTCACGATGGTCGGCGCGACGACGCGCACGGGCCTCATCACCGGGCCGCTCCGCGACCGATTCGGCTTCGTCGCTCGCCTCGACTTCTACGCAAGCGAGGAGCTCGAGTCGATCGTGCTTCGTGCCGCTGCGATCCTCGGCGTCCCCATCGACACGAAGGGCGCCGGTGAGATCGCGGGGCGTGCGCGCGGCACTCCTCGCATCGCGAACCGGCTGCTTCGACGGGTGCGCGACTTCGCCGAGGTGAGGGGCGACGGAACCATCGATCAGCGCGTGGCGTCCGACGGCCTGGCGCTGTTCGGCGTCGACCGCCTCGGTCTCGACAAGGTCGACCGGGCGATCCTTCGCGTGCTTTGCGAGCGCTTCGGCGGTGGGCCTGTCGGTCTTTCGACGCTCGCGATCAGCGTCGGCGAGCAGCCCGAGACCGTCGAAGACGTGTACGAGCCGTTCCTCATGCAGCAGGGGCTGCTGCAACGCACCCCGCGCGGGCGCATCGCGTCAGGCGGTGCGTACGAGCATCTCGGCCTGGCACCGCCCGTCGTGCAACGAGCGGCGGGGCTCTTCGACGGCTGATTGCCCCGTCAGACCGGTAGGTGCGTCGAGAGGAACTCCGATGTGATCGTCCACGCGGCCTTGGCGGCCTCGGGATCGAAGAACATCGGCGCCTCGTGGTTGTCGAACGCGTGCCCGGCATCGTGCACGTGCACGGGCGCGTCGTCACGGTTCGCGAACGCGACCCTGATCTGATCGACCTGCTCGATCGGGATGTAGGCGTCGCGCTCGCCGAAGTGGAAGATGATCGGGCAGGTGATCTTGCCCGACAGGTCGAGTGACGACGCGATGTTCGAGCCGTAGTACGACACGGCGACTTGCGGCTCGGTTGCGGCGGCGACGTGATACGTGAGCAGCCCGCCCATGCAGAACCCGATCACACCAGTGCCTCGCGTCACCTCGCTCATCTCGTCGAGGTGCTCGAACGCGGCCACGCAGTCGTCGACGCCTTGCACGAAGTCGAACTTGCCCATCAGGCCGATCGAGTCGGTGAGGCCCTTCTCGTCGTGGTCTGCCTCCCAGTTGCGCTGCACGCGCCAGAACACGTCCGGTGCGAGAACGACGTAGCCCTGACCGGCGAGACGCTCGGCGACCGATCGCACGTAGGGCCCGACGCCGAAGATCTCCTGGAGGAGCAGCAGCCCCGGACCGGAGCCGGCATCTGGGAGCCAGACGTGGCCGTCGAACGTGCCGCCGTCGTGGGCGGTGAGCTGGTCGGTGCGCGTCGTGATCGCCATGCCCGGACGATAGACCTGGATCGAGACAGCGCGACCCGCAACTACCATCCCGCCGCGGTGGCCACAGACGAGGCAGCGCCCATGCGGGCGTTCGAGTACGACCTGCCTCCGGCGTGCATTGCGCAGGTTCCGGCCGAACCGCGCGACTCGGCTCGCTTGCTCGTCGACCGCGGTGCGACGAGCGCCCCCGACCATCGTCTCGTCGCCGATCTGCCGGACCTGCTCGAGACCGGCGACGTGCTCGTCGTGAACGACACACGGGTGATCCCGGCGCGGCTACGAGTGCGCCGCGCGACGGGGGGCAACGTCGAGGTCTTCCTCGTCCGTCCCCTCGAAGGCGGGGGATGGCACGCGCTCGTGCGTCCGGCGCGGCGCCTCGGCGTCGGCGAGGTGTTGCGCTCGGTGCATCCCGCGGGAGACGAGTTCGCCGTGGAGATCGGAGAGCGGCTCGACGACACCGGCGGGGTTCGAGTCCGGCTGCTCGCGGACGACCCGCTCGACGCGCTCGATCGTCACGGCACGATGCCGTTGCCGCCCTACATCCACACCCCGCTCCACGATCCCGAGCGGTATCAGACGGTGTACGCCTCCCGTCCTGGTTCGGTCGCCGCACCGACCGCTGGGTTGCACCTCACGCCGGGGCTCTTGCAGCGATGCCGCGCTCGTCACATCGAGGTGCGCACCGTCGAGCTCGTCGTGGGCCTCGACACGTTCCGTCCCGTCGTCGCGGATCGTCCCGAGGATCACGTGATCCACCGCGAGGAGTACCGCGTGCCGGCGGAGACGCTCGACGCGTGCGCAGCCGCGCGCCGCGTCGTCGCCGTCGGGACCACGAGCGTGCGCGCGCTCGAGTCCGCGGCCCGCGGACCGCTTTCGGGCGACACCTCGCTCTTCATCCACGGCGGCTTCGACTGGCAGGTCGTCGACTTGCTCATGACGAACTTTCATCTGCCGCGCTCGTCGTTGTTGCTTCTCGTCGACGCGTTCGTCGGCCCGCGGTGGCGTGCGATCTACGACCTCGCGAAGGTGGAGGGCTATCGATTCCTGTCGTTCGGCGACGCGATGCTCCTCGATCGGCACGCGGCTCGCTGATGGTCAGCGCACCCATCACCGTTGCGGTGACCGCGCGCGACGGCGGTGCCCGCGCCACGACCGCGCGTACGCCGCGGGGTGAGATCCGCACTCCCTGCTTCATGCCGGTCGGCACTCGTGGGGCCGTGAAGCACCTCGCCGCGGACGACCTGCGGGAGCTGGGGGTTCAGGTCGTGCTTGCGAACACCTACCACTTGATGTTGCGGCCCGGCGTGGACACCGTCGCGGCGCTCGGCGGGCTGCACCGGTTCATGAGCTTCGACGGGCACGTGCTCACCGACTCCGGCGGGTTCCAAGTGTTCTCGCTCTCGCCGCAGGTCGACGACGACGGCGTCACGTTTCGCTCGGTCTACGACGGCAGCTCGCACCGGCTCACGCCCGAGCGTGCGGTCGAGGTGCAGGAGGCACTCGGCGCCGACATCCAGATGGCCTTGGACGTCTGCCCTCCGTTGCCGTCTCCCCCCGACGTCGTACGACTCGCGGTCGAACGCACCGCGAGCTGGGCGGCGCGCGCGGCGGCGGCGCATCGGCGCGAGGGACAAGCGCTCTTCGGGATCGTGCAAGGGGGCGTGGACGTCGCGCTGCGCAGGGAGAGCGCCCGCCGCGCGGTCGACATCGGGTTCGGTGGCTACGGCATCGGAGGGTTGTCGGTCGGTGAGACGCGCGAAGAGATGCTTCCCGCGCTCGCGGCGGCTACCGACGAGCTGCCCACCGATCGACTCCGCTACTTGATGGGCGTGGGCGACCCCGTGTCGTTGGTCGAGTCGGTCGCGGTCGGGGTCGACCTCTTCGATTGCGTGCTTCCCAGCCGGCTCGGCCGCCACGGCACCGTCCTCACCGACGGGGGCCGCATCAACCTTCGGAACGCCCGGTACGCGCGGGACGACAGCCCGATCGACGACTCGTCCCCGAGCCCCATATCGGCGCGCTACTCCCGGGGATACGTGCGCCACCTGCTCACGACCGACGAGCCCACGGCCCGCCGCCTGCTCACACTCCACAACGTGGGTTGGCTGCTGCGGTTCGTCGAGCGCATGCGGGCCTCGATCGAGCAGGGCAAGTTCGAGGCCTTTCGAGCTGACGCGAGGGCCACCTGGGATCGCTGAGGCCGCTCAGGTGATGTGATCGGGGTGCTGCCCCGGACTAGCCTGCTCAACGCTCCATCGCCGAACTCTCTGGACCCTTCCCCGTGGGCGCACTTCTTCTTCTTGCCGTCACCTTTGGGCTCATGTACGCCCTCCTGATCCGTCCGCAGCAGAAGCGGGTGCGCGAGCAGCAGGCGCTGGTTCGCGAGACCGAGGTCGGCGACGAGGTGATGACGTCGTCGGGCATCTACGGCATCGTCACCGAGCTCGAGGACGACACACTGCTCATCGAAGTCGCCGAGGGCATCGAGATGCGCATGGCGCGCGGCGCGGTGTCGCGGATCCTGACCAAGGGTGCGGCTCCGACGACCGGTCCGGGCACCGCTACCAGCGGCGGCAAGAGCACCGACAAGAGCACCGACAAGAGCACCGACAAGAGCACTGGCAAGAGCGGGCCGGCCGACGAGCACGATGAGCCGTCCGACGCCGACGACGCGCACGACAACAGCTGACCATGCGACGCAACCTCGTCCTCTCACTCGTGATCACCATCGCGGTCGCAGTGATCGCGCTCGGTCTCACCCTCGCAGTGGGCAACAAGCCTCAGCTCGGCCTCGACCTTCAGGGTGGCGCGTCGGTCGTGCTGCAGCCGAAGGTGTCGGTCGACAGCGGCGTGCTCGACCAGGCGATCGAGATCATCCGCAACCGCGTCGACGCGCTCGGCGTCGCCGAGCCCGAGATCACTCGCCAGGGCAACTCGATCCTCGTCGAGCTCCCGGGTGTGAAGGATCAGGACCGTGCGCTCCAGCTCGTCGGGCAGACCGCAGAGCTGCGCTTCAGACCGACGCTGCAGAACTTGCCGCCCGACGCGTCGACGCCGGTGCCCACCGCGAGTGTCTCGCCCGGCTCGACCACCACGGTGGCGGGGGCGACGACGACGGTCCCGGGCTCGTCCACGACTGCTGCGAGCTCGTCGAGCACCGACGCCAGCGCGAGCACCACCGCCCCTGCTTCGCAGGCAATCCCGACGACGCCGGCCGACCAGGACGACCCGACGAAGACGGTCGTCTTGGAGCAGAAGGATCGCAGCAACGCCGTCGTGGCCCGGTACCAGCTCGGTCCCGCTGCGCTGACGGGCGCCGGCGTCGAGAGCGCGGAAGCGCGCGTCGACCCGAGCAGCGGTCAGTGGAGCGTTCACCTCACGATGAAGTCCGGAACGGTCGGCATCGACGGCTGGAACCAGCTCGCGACGCGCTGCTTCAACCGTGACGCCACGTGCCCGACCGGGCAGATCGCGATCGTGCTCGACAGCGTCGTGAAGTCGTCGCCGGTCGTGCAGACGCCGACGTTCACCCGCGACCAGATCCAGATCACGGGCAACTTCAGCGAGCGTGAGGCGAAGAACCTCGCCCTCGTGCTCCGCTACGGCTCGCTGCCCGTGCCGCTCGTGCCCCAAGCCGTGCAGACCGTGTCGGCGAGCCTCGGTCAGGACTCGCTGCGGGCCGGCATCGTGTCGGGCATCATCGGCCTGCTGCTCGTCGTGCTCTTCATGCTCATCTACTACCGGCGGCTCGGCCTCGTCGTGCCATGTGGCCTTCTCATCTCCGGCGCTCTGCTCTGGTCGATCGTCTCCTATCTCGGTCAGACGCGCGGCCTCGCGCTCACCCTCGCCGGCATCACCGGCATCATCGTGTCGATCGGCGTCACCGTCGACTCCTACGTCGTGTACTTCGAGCGGCTGAAGGACGACGTGCGACTCGGGCGCACGTTGCGGTCGTCGGCCGAGCGCAGCTTCTCCGGCGCATACCGCACGATCTTGGCCGCCGACAGCGCATCGCTCATCGGCGCCGCCATCCTCTGGTACTTCACGGTCGGCTCTGTGCGGGGCTTCGCCTTCTTCCTCGGCCTGTCGACCCTGCTCGACATGCTCGTGTCGTTCTTCTTCACGAGGCCCGCCGTGATCCTGCTCAGCCGCAGCAAGGCCTTCGCCGGTCCCGACGTGCTCGGCGTGCACCGCGGTGAGGCGATGGAGACCGACGAGAAGCCGCTGGTGGGGGCATCGCGATGACCGACCTCGACGTCCGTCCCGAAGACGAGCGGGCACCCGAGCCCAAGCCGTCGCGCGGCGGTCTGCTGCACCGCCTGTACCACGGCGAGACCCACTTCGACTTCGTCGGCAAGCGCCGCATCGGCTTCACCATCTCGGGCGTGGTGATCCTCGTCAGCCTGCTCTCCCTCTTCACTCGAGGCCTGAACCTCGGCATCGAGTTCGAGGGCGGCGTGGCGTGGGAATTCCCAGCGGCGAAAACGAGCGTCAGCGAGACCCGAAGCACACTCGAGCACTACGGCATCAGCGACGGAAAGATCCAGACCCTGCGCGGCGCAGACGGTGAGCGCATCCGCGGCCCAGGCCGGGCCGCAGACCGGCGTCACGTCGAGCGGCGTGCGCCAGACACTCGCCACCAACGCGAAGGTCGACATCGGCGAGGTGAGCTTCACGTCGATCGGCCCGACGTGGGGTGCTGAGATCACCCACAAGGCGATACGCGCGCTCGTCATCTTCTTCATCGTGCTGGCCCTGTACATCACGGTCCGGTTCGAGTGGCGCATGGCCGTCGCCGCGCTCGCCGCGGTGGCGCACGACGTCCTCATCAGTGTTGGCGTGTACTCGCTCTTCGGGTTCGAGGTCACGCCGGCGACCGTGATCGCGTTCCTCACCATCCTCGGCTTCTCGCTCTATGACACCATCGTCGTGTTCGACAAGGTGCACGAGAACACCGCCGGGTGCTCGCGACGCGGTCGCGCGACCTACGGCGACGTCGTGAACCTGAGCATGAACCAGGTGCTCGCTCGGTCGCTGAACACGACGCTGTGCGCCGTGCTCCCCGTGCATGTCGCTGCTCTTCGTCGGGTCGATCCTGATGGGTGCGACTGCGCTGGAGGACTTCGCCCTCGCGCTGCTCGTCGGCCTCATCACCGGCTCGTACTCGTCGATCTTCATCGCCACGCCGATCCTGGCTGCGCTCAAGGAGCGCGAGCCTCGGTACCGAGCGCTGAAGGCGAAGTTCGGCAGCACGACGGTCGCTCTCGACGATCCCGGCCGCGACCGCGGTCGCCACTCTCGGTCGCCAGCTCGGCGTCGGGCCGCTCGGGTGCTGCGACGCCGGAGCGACGCCCGTGCTCCGTTGCCAGCGGGCGCGGCAACCGGTGCGTCGACCGGCGGCTGCGCTCGGTCATCCGCCTCGGCCGCGCAAGAAGAAGCGCGCTGAGCGCGGTCGCGCAGCGCTTTGGAGCACTGGACCGCACGGCGAGCCGCTGAGGCGAGCGGCGGCGGCGGTAGCCTCGAGTGATGACGGTCGACGCGATGTGGCTCGAGGAGCTCGTCCGCGACGTGCCCGACTTCCCGAAGCCCGGCATCGTCTTCAAAGACGTCACTCCGCTGCTGGGCCGACGTCGACGCGTTTCGCTTCTCGATCGACGCGATCGCCGACCACTTCGCGGGCGTCGAGGTCGATCGGGTGGTCGGCATCGAGGCGCGGGGCTTCATCCTCGCCGCGCCCGTGGCCTATCGGTTCGGCGCGGGGTTCGTGCCGGTGCGCAAGCCAGGAAAGCTCCCGGCCGAGATCGCCAGTGAGGACTACGACGCTCGAGTACGGCACCGACCGGCTCGAGATCCACCGTGACGGCGTGCTGGCCGGCCAGCGGGTCCTGATCATCGACGACGTGCTGGCCACGGGCGGCACGGCGGCGGCGACGATCCGGCTCGTCGAGGCGCTCGGTGGCTCGGTCGTCGGGCTCGGCTTTCTCATCGAGCTCGGGTTCCTCGGGGACGCCATCGCCTCGGGCGGTTACGAGATGGTCTCGCTGATCACCTATGAATGACGTCAGTGGGCAGGGAGTAGCGGTGGCCACGGTCGACCGGGTGCTTCCCTGGCGGCGGCAGGCTGCCGCGCCGGCGGACGAGGTCGCGCCGGTCGTCGCCGCGTACCGAGTCCCGCCACCCGAAGGCGAGCACCTCGACGATCACCCGCGCCTACGAGGTCGCGGCCACCGCGCACGCGCGAGCAGTTCCGCAAGTCCGGGCGAGCGCTACATCAACCACCCCGTCGCCGTGGCGCGGATCGTCGCCGAGCTCGGCCTCGACGAGACCACGGTGTCGGCCGCGCTGCTGCACGACGCGGTCGAGGACACGGTCGTCACGCTCGACGACGTGCAGCGCGAGTTCGGCAGCTGAGAGTCGCCGTCGATCGTCGACGGTGTCACCAAGCTCGAGCGCATCCGCTTCGACTCCAAGGAAGAGCAACAGGCCGCCACGATGCGCAAGATGCTCGTCGCGATGGCGAAGGACCTGCGAGTCCTGATCATCAAGCTGTCCGACCGGCTGCACAACATGCGCACCATCGCCGCGTTCCCCGAGCACAAGCAGCGGCGCACCGCGCAGGAGACGCTCGACATCTACGCGCCCCTCGCGCATCGCCTCGGCATGCAGGAGATGAAGCAGCAGCTCGAAGACCTCGCGTTCGCCTCGCTGCATCCGAAGCGCTACGCCGAGATCGACCACATGGTGTCGACGCGGTGCGCCCGAGCGCGACGAGTACCTCGACGACGTGCTCGAGCAGGTGCGCACTCGGCTCGCGGAGCTGCGCATCACGGCCGAGGTGACCGGGCGCCCGAAGCACCTCTGGAGCATCTACGAGAAGATGGTCGTGAAGGGTCGGGAGTTCGACGAGATCTTCGATCTCGTCGGCATCCGGGTCATCGTCGACACGGTGAAGGACTGCTACGCAGCGCTCGGCTCGATCCACGCGACGTGGAAGCCCGTGCAAGGACGCTTCAAGGACTACATCGCGATGCCGAAGTTCAACCTCTACCAGTCGCTGCACACGACGGTGGTGGGGTCCGGAGGCAAGCCGCTCGAGGTGCAGATCCGCACGCGGGAGATGCACCAGCGCTCCGAGTTCGGTGTCGCCGCGCACTGGAGCTACAAGGAGAACACGCCGGCATCTGACATCGCGTGGCTGAACCGCATCGTCGACTGGCAGCAGGAGACGAGCGATCCCGCCCAGTTCATGGAGAACCTGAAGACCGACCTCGATCAGGACGAGGTGTTCGTCTTCACGCCGAAGGGCAGGGTCGTCACGCTGCCCGCGAGGTGCCACACCGATCGACTTCGCATACTCCGTGCACACCGAGGTCGGGCACTCGTGCATCGGCGCTAGGGTCAACGGGCGGCTCGTCCCGCTCGACTCGACGCTGCTCTCGGGCGACACCTGCGAGATCTTCACGTCGAAGGTCGAGGGCGCGGCGCCGTCACGCGACTGGCTGAAGATCGTCGTCTCGCCGAGGGCGCGCAACAAGATCCGTCAGTGGTTCTCGCGTGAGCGCCGCGAGGACGCGATCGAGACCGGCCGCGAGGAGCTCGTCAAGGCGATGCGGCGCGAGGGACTGCCCGTCCAGAAGCTGCTGGGCACGCGACATCCTCGAGAAGACGGCGGTGACGATGAGCTACCAGAACCTCGAGGGGCTTGTACGTCGCGATCGGCGACAACCGTGTCTCGGGCTCGGCGATCGCCCAGCGTGTCGGCCGGATCCTGCGCGAAGGCGAGGAGGAGACCGAGGAGCGCCTGCCGATCTCCGTCCGCACGCCGCGGAAGAACAAGCGCACCGACAACGCGGGCATCCACGTCGAGGGCCTCGACGACGTGATGGTGCGCCTGTCGCGGTGCTGCACGCCGGTGCCGGGCGACGAGATCGTCGGCTTCGTCACGCGGGGTCGTGGGGTCTCGGTGCATCGTGCCGACTGCGCGAACGCGGTGTCGCTGTCGACGGGTCAGAGCGACCGAGTCATCGACGTCGAGTGGGACGGCGAGGCCGACACGGTCTTCGTCGCCGCGATCGAGGTGAAGGCGCTCGATCGCTCGCGGCTTGCTCCGTGACGTGTCGAACGCGCTGTCAGACCAGCACGTCAACATCATCGCCTGCTCGACCTCGACCGGAAACGATCGCATCTCTCGGATGCGGTTCGAGTTCGAGCTCGCCGACCCGCAGCACCTCGACTCGGTGATCAGCACGATCCGTCAGATCGACAGCGTCTACGACGCGTACCGCATCCTGCCGGGCAAGGGTCGCTAGTCCTCCCAGGGGCGCTGCCTGGGACTTCGTGCGACGAGAGCGCGCGCGGCGTTGAGCAGAGCGCTCGAGGAACGGATAACTCGTGTGCGATGGGGGCGGTACTCCTCCGCAGTCGGAAGTCTTGGCCTCGTGCTCGCGTGGACCGACCTGGGAGGTGCGATGGGTACGAACCTCGTGCGACTCGAGTGGACCGGCGTCGACTCGCAGGAGCTTTGGATAGTGCTCGGCGAGAAGGTTGGCGGCCCCGGGCAGTACGACGCGGAGGTGGCCACGCCAGGCGGATACACCTTCCGCTCGCGCTCAGCGGCTGTCGCGTGCCCCGCACGAATCGGGCGGGGAAGATCGTCGACCTCGAACCGGGAGCAGCGTTCGATGCGGGCGAAGGGGAGATCGCGCATGACGTGGACTGCAGGTTGCTTGCCAGCACGAACGAAGATCGGGCGCGAGTACAACTTCAGTAGCTGTGGATCGAGGGCTGGCGGAGCGGGCATGATCGCTCCCAGGTGAGCGCCCGCTGATGATGAGTAGCGTGATGGACGCTCAGAAGCGTCGTTCGATGTGCGGAGTTCACGTCCGCACCGGTAGCCGTAGCGAAATGGATGAGGAGCTCGTCTGATGCCGATTGTCGAGTACGAACCTGGCGCGCCGTTTGGTGGTGTCATCGGTCGGACGGTCGAGGAGTCGAGTCCTGCGTGGCCCGCGATGGCACGTGCGGTTGAGGGCGCGCCGAACGTGATCTTCTTCGTGCTCGATGACGTCGGGTACGCGCAGATCGAGCGCGTTCGGCGGTCTTGTCGAGACCCCGAATATCGACCGGCTGGCCGCGAACGGTTTGCGGTACACGAACATGCACACGGCAGCGTTGTGTTCGCCGTCGCGGTCGTGCATCTTGACCGGCCGCAACCATCATTCCAACCACATCTCGTGCGTCACCGAGGGCGCGACTGGCTTTCCGGGCTCGGATGGGCGGATGCCGTTCGAGAACGGGATGATCTCGGAGATTCTCAAGCCGCACGGTTACAACACGTTCATCACGGGCAAGTGGCATGTCGCTCCGTCGGAGGACAGCTCGCCAGCGGGGCCGTTCAACCGTTGGCCGATTGGACGTGGTTTCGAGCGGTTCTATGGCTGGCTGGGTTGTGAGAGCAGCAGCTGGTATCCCGAGCTCGTCCACGACAACCATCCGGTCGAGGCCGAAAAGACGCCCGAGGAGGGCTACCACGTCGACGCAGACACGGTCGACCATGCGATCCGTTTCATTCTCGACGCGCACATCAACGCGCCCGACAAGCCCTTCTTGCTGTATCACGCGTCCGCGGCCGGGAAGTCGCCGCATCACTCTCCACGCGAGTGGATCGAGAAATACAACGGGAAGTTCGACATGGGCTGGGACGAGTACCGGCGCATCGTCTTCGCACGTCAAAAGGAGCTCGGCATCGTGGCGACCAACGCGACGCTGCCACCGCACGACCCTGACGTGCCCGAGTGGGACAGCTTGACCGACGATCAGAAGCGTCTGTACGCGCGGATGATGCAGGTCTACGCGGGCTTCGTTTCCCACGCGGATCACCAGTTCGGGCGGATCCTCGACACGCTCGAACGCATCGGTGAGCTCGAAAACACATTGATCATGGTGATCTCCGACAACGGTGCCAGCGCCGAGGGAGGAACGCAGGGCAAGTTCACCGAGACGAGCTTCATCAACTTCGTCGAGGAGAGGGACGAGGACATCTTTCCTCGGATCGACGAGCTGGGCGGCCCGACCTCGTACGGGCATTACCCGTGGGGCTGGGCGATGGCCGGCAACACGCCCTTCCGGCGCTGGAAGCGGGAGGTGTTCCGCGGTGGCTGCACCAACCCGTTCATCTTGCACTGGCCGGCCCGTATCGGAACACCAGGTGAGCTGCGCAGCCAGTACGCGCACATCATCGACATGGTGCCGACCGTCCTGGACCTGCTCGGGCTCGAGCCGCCCGAGACGATCGGCGGTGTGAAGCAGGCGCCGATGGAGGGCGTGAGCTTCGCCCACACGATCCACGACGCGAAGGCGCCGACACGCCATACGACGCAGTACTTCGAGATGCTCGGCAACCGGGCGATCGACCACGACGGTTGGCGCGCAGTGTGCGGGTGGCCGGGACCCAGTCTTGCCGAGGCCGCCGAGAAAGGACGGCACCTCTTCGACCAGATCACCCCCGCAGTCCTGGAGGTTCTCGATGCCGAGGAGTGGCAGCTGTTCAACCTCGCGGAGGATCCGGCGGAGAGCCGCAACGTCGCGGGCGAACACCCCGAGAAGCTGCGCGAGCTGATCGCCCTGTGGTGGGTCGAGGCCGAGAAGTACAACGTGCTCCCACTGGACGGCACGTTCCTCCAGCGGGCGTTCGTCGAGCGTCCCAAAGCGAGCAAAGACCGCGAGCAATTTGTGTACTACCCCGGTCTTTCCGTCGTTCCCACGTTCAACACGCCGCCGGTCATCAACCGCCCGCACAGCATCACCGCTGACCTCGACATACCCGAAGGAGCCGAAGGCGTCCTATTGGCCCAGGCGGGTTACACCGGCGGCTTCTCCCTCTACGTGCAGGACGGTCGGCTGCGCTACGTCCACAACTATGTCGGCAAGCACCTGTACGAAGTCGTCTCCGAAGAGCCGCTCCCCACGGGACCGGTCACCGTGCGGTTCGAGTTCGAAGTCACCACACCACCCAGCATCCTCGAGGGACGCGGAGCGGGGGGGCTGGGCCAGCTGTACTTCGACGGCAGACTTGTCGCCAACACCGAGATCCCCATCACCACACCGATCTTGTTCGGCCTCGAAGGGCTCTCGTGCGGCTACGACGCCGGAGCCGCCGTCGTGCCCACCTACAAGCCACCCTTCACCTTCACCGGCACCATCCACAAAGTCATCGTCGACGTCTCCCCCGAGCTCATCATCGACGACGACCAACTCGCGGGCGACGTGATGTTCGCGCCGGGCGCGTACTGCTCGATGTTGAGCATCTCGAGGCTGCCGAACTCGAGAACCAAGATGCCCATGAGGAGCAGGGTGTAGAGCGCGCTGCCGGCGCGGTCCTTCACCAGACTGCGGGTGATGTTCTTGACGCCATAGTCGCGCAGCAGTCGGAAGACCCGCACGAGCCGGAAGATCCGCAGGATCTTTGCCTGCTCGAACGGGAGGCTGGCGAGCAGGTCGGCCCAGCCGAACTGCCGGAAGAAGTAGGCGGACTTCGACTCGGCGGTGAACAGGCGGTAGGTGAAGTCGGCGAGGAAGATCGCGCTCAAGGGCACGTTCATGACCCAGAGCACCTTGTTGAGCTGCGGATCGTTGATCGCGTAGAGCAGGACAATGTTCACGATCGACAGCACCGAGAGCGCGCCGATGAAGATCTCGTACCCGGTGTTCTTCAGTTCCTTGCCCTGCGTATCGATTGCAGCCATGCCCCGTCACCCTTGTTCCTTCGTGAAGTCTCAGGTCCCATCAGACGCGTCCGGCGGCGAGGTCCTCGGCCGGTCGCTCGACTACGTCCTACGGGCTGGGTAGGACCCGACGGCCAAGCCGGTTCACAGCCCGCGTTGGGCGGTGATGCGGCCGTTCATCTCGGCTCGGACGAGGGTGTCGTAGTCGCGTTCGTTCTGGTCGGCGTAGGCCTCGGAGAACTCGGCGAGGGCCTGATCGAAGGTGTCCTTTGCGCCGAGGTAGGCGGCGATGGCGACGCGGTCTCCGGAGCGGGCGTGGGCGCGGGCGAGGCTCGAGCCGCAGACACGGCCGTAGTAGGCCGCGGTGGCGGGAAGCTGGCCCTCGATGACGGCTGAGCCCTTCCAGTCTCGGAGCTGACGGACGTAGAAGTCGTGGGATACCCCGTCGAGACCTTCGAGGGTGACCCACCCCAAGAAGATGTCGCTCGCCGCGGCCATGACGTGCTGGCCGTGCACGACGCGCTCACCGTTGGAGACGTGTCGGGTCGGTCCGACAAAGTCCTCGAGCACGGACGGTTGGGCTTCTTTGGCCTGCAAGAACAACGGATCGGCGTCGTCGCGGCCCAACATCAGCAAGATCCACGCTCTCGTCCCGACGCTGCCCACCCCGACCACCTTGCGAGCGGCGTGGACAATGTGGAAGTCCTCGAGCAGGTGGCGACGGTCGGACTGGAGGGTGCTGCGGTATTTGCGGAGGGCGGCCCGGAGCCAGTCCGTGATCTGTTCTGCTTGCATCCCGCCCGCGAGCTCCTCGACGGGCTCGATGAGGGGCGGGTCGCTGATGATGCGTCGCTCGCCGTCGACGATGTGGGTGAGCTTGTCGAGCGCTTGCATGCTGTCTCGGGTGCGGGCCTTGGCCACGTTGGCCTCGCCGCGCTTGAGGGCACGCCGGTCGAGCTCGGCCTTCATTTCCTTCAGCAACGCGTCGACGTCAAAACGCGAGTACCACACATCCAGATTGGCCATCTCGGCGAACTCACGCATCGCCGACCGGTAGCCGCCCACGACGCTCAACAACACCTTGTTGCGTTCCTTGACCGAGTACCCGTTGTCGCGGCCAGCGATCGCGAAGCTCGCCGCGAGCCGCTTGACGTCCCATTCCCACGGGCCGGGGAGCGTCTCGTCGAAGTCGTTCATGTCAAACACCAGCCGGCGGTCCGGTGACCCGAACACCCCGAAGTTCATGAGGTGCGCATCGCCGCACAGCTGGGTCGTGAGCCCCGAGCGGGGCGTGTTGGCCAAGTCGCTGGCCATGATGAGCGCAGCGCCCCGATAGAAGGTGAACGGCGAGACCAGCATCCGCCCATAGCGGATCGGGACCAGCTCTGGGACTCTTGTCGCGGCCTGGCCCTCCAGCAGCTCCACCGGGTCAGGCCGGGTCGCACCAGGGGTGAAGCCAGCGTGGCTCGAACGCGGCACCTCGGCGTGTGCCGCTTTCCCTCGAGCAACCCGCTCCGACACGGACAGATGCGGGACCACCTTGCCGTGCGACGCCTACCGCATCCTTCCGGGGAAGGGTCGCTAGCAGGCCTAGGCCGTACTGACGTGCACTAGGTGACTTCACCCGAGCGTGACCGGTTGTGGCCTTCCACATGCCGCGACACCAGCGAAGCGCGGCCAGCTTGACCTGACCGAACGGCCGATCCCCAGTACCGTCGGATCTTGGTGGCCCTGCTGCTCGCACTGAGCGCGGCGCTGGCATACGCCGCAGCCGTTGTGTTGCAACAGCGCAGCGCGTCGACGATAGACCGGTCGCTTTCGTTGCGACCAGGCCTTCTGGTCAGCTTGGGGAGCCAGCGCGTATGGCAGATAGGGCTCGCGATCAACGTCGTTGCGTTCGGCCTGCGCGCTCTCGCACTCGCGCGAGGATCGCTCGTTCTCGTGCAGCCGCTCGTCCTGAGCGGCCTGGTGATCGCGTTGCTCGTCGAGGCGGGCATCAAGCGACGGCGGCTCACGCGAGTCGAAGCCGTCGCCTGCATGGCGATCGTCGCCGGTCTCTCGACGTTCCTCCTCGCGGCTTCGCCAACCTCGGGCTCGTCCTCCGCGCCGCTCGGATCTTGGCTGGTGCTGGGGGGCGCGGCAATCGTCATGTGCATCGTGTCCGTAGGTGTCGCGGCACGTCGAGCGGGCGACCGTCGTGCGGCGTGGTTGGCTCTGACGGCTGGAGTGCTGCTCGCGGCGACGGCGGCGCTCGCCAAACAGACAGCGAGCGCTGTGCTCGACGAGCGCCTGCACGTGCTGGTGACCTGGACCCCGTACGCGCTCGTGGTCGTGGGGTGCTTCGGGGTGATCGCCGTGCAGAGTGCGTTCCAAGCCGGCTCCCTCCGGGCGTCACTCCCGATCCTCACCGTCGCGGAGCCTCTCGCGAGCATCGCCCTCGGCGTCGTCGTCTTCAGCGAGCGCGTCGATGCCTCGCCCTCCGCCCTTGTTTGCGAAGCACTGGGGTTGCTCGCACTCTTCGCCGGCGTCGTAACCCTCACGGCCCGTTCGAATGATGCCAGCGCGCGACGCGCGACAACGGCGAGCCTCGGTCATGATCGCGGCATGCCCAAGGTGCGCCGAATCGCCGTCATGCCGGCCTACAACGAGGCGCCGACCGTCGCTGCCGTGCTCGACCGCTTGGCGCCGCTGGTCGATGAGCTCGTGGTGGTCGACGACGGCTCGTTCGACGGCACCCGCGCGGCCATCCAAGGGTGCCTTCCGACTCACCCCAACGTGCGCCTGATCACCTTCGACACCAACCGGGGGATGTCCGCCGCGTACTACGCCGCGTTCGGGGAGCTCCGGTCCCGGCTCGGCGCGGGCGCGCTCTCGGCTGACGACCTCGTGTTCACGGTCGACGCCGACGGCCAGCACGACCTCGCCGTGCTCGATCACCTCTACGACTTGACGGTCGACGAGAAGCTCGATGCGCTGCTCGTGCGGCGCGATCTCTCCGGCTACCCGCTCGCGAAGCGGGCCGGCAACTGGGTGTTGAGCGCGTGGGCCAGCCTGTGGGCTCGACACCGCCTCAGCGATGTCGAATCTGGCTACCGGGTGTTTCGCCTCGGCGCGCTGTCTTCTGCGCTCGACTACTACCGCGGCTACCGGTACAGCGAGACTGTCGAAGTGGCTGTCGTGATGTGCCGGCTCGGTTGCCGGGTCCGCAACGACGTGTTGGTTCCTGTTCCGGTGTACCGGTCGCGAACTCGCCTGCGCGACGCCGCCATCGACCTCGCGGCAATCCCCGCTGCAGCCTGGCGCGTCGGGCGCCGTCGACCGCCCTCGGTGACTCCTGACGCGGTGGCGATGTAGTTCAGCAATGCGCGAGATAGCCGGGCGTGCCCAACAAGACATCGAGGCGCACCGGCTTGAGCCCGCGCTGTCGAAGGCCAGCGAGGATCTTGGGCAGGGCGCGCACGACCACGGTGCGGTCGACGTTCACCCGCCCGTCGAGGCCATCGTGCAAGACGATGATCGATCCTGGCCGCACTTGGCTCAGCACTCGGCGGGCCACCAGGTCGGCGTCGGTCGTGGCCCAGTCGCCCGCCGACACATCCCACGTGACCATCTGCATGCCTGCGCGCCGCACCACATGGGCCATGAACGGGTCGTGTTGGCCATGGGGGGGACGGTAGAAGGCCGGGCAGACCCCGAGCAGGGCCGCGACCACATTCTCGGTCTTCGCGAGCTCCGGGTACCGGGGGTCGAGCCATCGCCACGAGTCGTGGTGGAACGAGTGGTTGCCGACGAGCTGTCCGTCTGCCACCAACGCTCTCGAGATGTCAGGTCGCTGCTCGACCGCCTTGCCCACGCTGAAGAACGTTCCCTTCACGCCGTCCGCATCGAGGAGGTCGCGGACGGCCAGCGTCGTCGTCGCATTGGGCCCGTCGTCGAAGGTCAACGCTACCTCGCCCTCGTTGCGAGGGCCGTGGCTCACCGTGTGCCCGAACCAGTCGACGGACGGCGAGTTCGCACCGGTCCATGCTGTGGCCGCAACGAGAGCAACGACTGCTGTCGTGACGAGGCCGGTGGCAATCGACGGTGTCGCCAAATGGCGTCGAGTCGGGAGCATGACGCCGACCGCGACGCCGAACAGGCCGCCGAGCGCGACCGCCAAGACGCTGTCGCGCGTCTGAGGGAGAGCCCACGCGGCCCCCAGCCCCAACACGGCGCCCAAGGCAACCGACACCCGGAATCGCCGAACCTGGGCAACGAGCGCGGTTGCGATCCCCGCAAGCGATGCAGCGGCGAGGTCGGCCACGGTCGACACCGCGGTTGCGGCGATCGCGACGAACAGGGCCGCGGCCACCGAGCCCATCACCACCAACGCAACCGACGCTCCGCGACCGAGCCGCGCGCGCGCCTCGGTCACGTGTGAGGCTTCATCCGGCATGACGGCGTCGTCGCTCGACCATGACAGCGAGGTGGAGGCAGAGGCTCCACCGACCAGGCTGGAAGGGGCGGGGACCGTTGCGTTCGCGCTCGCTGTCGGGGCGTGGGTCCTGCTCCTCGTCAAGATCGCATCGCACCGGCTCTACGTGTCGCGCGACTCCCTCATCAGCTACGCGCACGTCTGGTACATCTCGGACCAGCTCTGGCACCGACATCGCCTCCCGCTCCGCATGCCCATCGTGAGCCACGGCGGCGGGCTTACGTTTCCTTACGGGGCAGTCCCGTGGACGGTCGCAGCCTTCCTGCGACCGCTGCTCGGTGACTGGGCGACGACTCTCGTGCTCGTCTTGGGTGCCGTCGCGCTCATCGTCGCCACCTATTGGGCGTTCCCCGAGCTCCGCAAGGGATGGTGGGCAGTCGCGGTGCTCGCCAACCCGGCGATCGTCACGGGCGTCATCATCGGCCAGATCCCATTTCTCACTGCCTCGGCCTTGCTGATTCTGGCCGTGGGCGCGTGGAGGCGAGACCGCACGGTCCTCGCCATCTTCGCTGCGGGCCTGGCCCAGCTCACTCACCCGGCCGTCGTCGTGCCGCTGACGTTCGCGGTCGTGGCAGTGAGCCTCGCGTGGGAGCCGCGACGACGGACGCTGCTGCTCTCGTACGGAGCCTCGGTCGTGATCGCCTCCCCCGCTCTCCTGATGATGGTCGTGTCTCCAGTGTTCGAGGAGACTTCGATCGCGACGAAGATCGCCGCGTTCGTCGACACGCTCGCGCCTCGCTGTCTGGTGATCGCGGTGCCGGTCGCGCTCGTCTTGCTCCAGCGGTTGCGCCGCCCTCTTCTCGCGCCCGCCGCGGTGTTGGCCCTCTGCGCAGGACTTGCCGCGATGTGGTCGCCCCTGCTCATGTCCTGGGCGTGGGGAGGGTTGACCCGGAACCCGGACGCCAGGATGGTTGCGTTCACCGAGCGTCCCGAGTTCGTGCCCGGCGCGACCTATCGAGTCCTCCAGGTGGGCGATGGGAGGGTCGGCATGTACCAGCTGTTGCAGGCGGGTGGGCGACTGGACTCGGAGTTCTTCCCGGAGAGCATCGACCAGCACAGCTGGCGAACGCTCGACGACTACATGGGCTTCTTGCGCCGACGCCGCGTCGATTTCGTGATGCTCTGGCGAGGCTACGACGGGGTCTTCCACACCAACGAGCACCGCCTGCTCGAGCAGGCCGCCGCGACCCGCACATGCGCGTCCGGGTCGGGCACAGTGCGCCTCGTCACGAGCGACTCGCGCTACGACCTCTACGCCGTCGCGCCCTGCTGAGGCGGGCTCACGACAGGGCACCGAGCACCGCCGCCAACGCGTCGATCACCTGACGCGCCTCGTCGTCGCGCATGTCCGAGTGGATCGGCAGGCACACCTGCCGTGCGCACACGTCTTCCGCCACGGGGAGCGGTACATGCGCGAGCCCCGCGAAGACCGGCTCGTGGTGAAGAGGGCGGGCGTACACCTCCCCGCTGAGCGACACCCCGTGCTCGTCCCGCAGCACCGCCTTGATCTTCTCCCGATCGATGCCAGGCTCTAGCAACGCCACGTACTTGTAGTAGTTCGGCTCGCATCCCGCAGGTGGTCGCACGGCGGTGAGGGCCGGGATCTGCTCGATCGCCTCGTCGTACATCGACGCCACGTGCCGTCGGACCTCGATGAACTCGTCGAGTCGCTCCCACTGCACGACTCCGACCGCCGCGTGCAGCTCGCTCATCCGCCACGCGTACCCCGGCCGCACGTGCTCACCGCCGAGGAAGTGCCCCTTGCCTTGGTCGCGGTAGATCAGCGCCTCGTCACGAAGCGCTTCGTCGTCCGTCACGATGACGCCGCCTTCGCCGCTCGTGATCACCTTCGTCGGGTAGAAGGAGAATGTCGCCGCGGCCCCGAACGATCCCGCCGGACGGCCACCGAAGCCCGCGCCGTGGGCGTGCGCCGCATCCTCGATCAGCGGGATGCCGCGGCGGTCGCACATCTCCCGCAGCTCAGCCGTCGCCGGGCTGACCAGGCCTCCGATGTGCACCAGCACCACCGCTGCGGAAGCAGGTGAGAGCGCCGCCTCGACGGTGGCCGGCGACACCGCAAGCGTGTGTGGGTCGATGTCAGCGAAACGCGGGGTGCCGCCCGCGTGCACCACTGCGCCGGCGGTGGCATAGAAGGTGTTCGCGGGCACGACGACGTCCCGGCCTGCGACTCCGATCGCACGAAAGACGATCTCCAGCGCCGCCGTGCCGCTCGCGACCGCGATGGCGAACGCGGTGTTCGATCGGACTGCCACTGCTCTTTCGAGCTCCGCGGTGAGCGGACCGAGCGTCAATGATCCGGTCGCGAGCACTTCGTCGACGAGCGCGCAGATTCGCTCTCGGTCTTGCGCAGAGAAGACAGGACGCGCGGCGGGCACCGCCCGCGATCGAACCTCGTTCATGCCTGTCCTCTCAGCACTGGTCTGCATATGCGTGACGACCGAGCAGCTCGTCGAGCCCGACTGGCTCGAGGCCTCGAGCTTCGAGCCCGCTCAGGATCGCGGGGATCGCTGCGACGACTTGGCGCGCCGACGTCGCTCCACCCCGCGTCAGATCGATGCGCACGATCGACCCGGGTCGCACGTGTGCGAGCACGGTCTGGGTCATCGTGCTCGCGCTCACCTCCTCGTAGCCGTCGACCTCGACGTCCCATCCGACGAGGACCATCCCATGACTGTGCGCAGCTCGGGCAAGCAGCGGGGTGTGAAGCCCACCAGGCGGGCGGAGGAAGGCGGGGCAGACCTGACCCACATCGCGGAACACTTGCTGTGATTCTGCGACCGCCCGCGACCGTGGATTGACCGCCTCGAGGGGGCGCCGATCGAACGAAGCGCTTGCCAGCACCTGGTGCCGGTCCAGGATCGTGGGGACGACCAAGGGATCCGCGCGGACCTGTCGGCCTGCGACGAAGAACGTCGCCTTCACGTTGTGTGCTTCGAGCACGTTCGCGACCGTGATGGCCGTGGCGGTGTTGTCCGTGTCGATCGTGAGTGCGACGTCATCAGCGCGCCGGTCACCGTGGCGGATGGGCGCTGCGAACCACTGCGCGCCGGCGGCAGTGGTCCCTACGACGACGCTGGCGGCCAACGTGACTGCTGTCGCGGCTCCTGCGAACGCGACGTTGGCGGGACTGACCCGCCGTATGCCCCCGCGTGTCGGCCGCAACAACCCGGTGGTGAACGCGACGAGGCCCGCCGCTGCCCACCATGTGAGAGACGTCGCGCCCAATGCTCCTGCGGCGAGAAGAAGGGAGGCGGCCGCCGCGACTTGCCAACGCGGCCAACGGGTCGGACTGATCGCGGCGCACACTCCGACTGCAGCGCCCAGCAACCCCGAGGCGACGCCGATGCCGTTGCTTTGCGCCTGAGAGAGCAACCAGATCGCTACGACTGCGCCGACGACGGCGAGCCACCTTGGGAATGTTCGAGGAGCGAGGTGTCCCACGAGCCACGCCATCGCGCCGGCGAGAAGAACTGCTCCCGTGCGCGCTGCGAGGGCGCCCCCCGCGGAACCCTGCACGGTGAGGGCCGGAAGGGTCAGGACTGCGCATGCGGCGGCGACGTCGCGGCGCGCCAGCCAACGACGCGCGTCTCGAGGATTCGCGACAGGTTCGACTGTGGACTGGCGCCACTCGATGTACTGGCGGAGCCCAGCGTCGAAGCTCACCTGTGGTCGCCAGCCGAGCACGCGAGCCGCGTGGTCGGCCGACACCTCACGTCCCGCGTAGTCGCCTGGGCGCGCTGATCCGAACTCCACCCTCGTGTCGCTCGGGATGGACGCTGTCACGGCTTGGACGAGCTCGCGCACCGTCACCGCTTCGGGGCCTTCGAGGTTGAAGACCTCGTTCGCGGCTTCCGGCCGCATGGCCAACACATGTGCCTCGGCAAGATCCTCGACGTACACATATCTGCGGTGTTGGGACCCGTCGCCGTGCACGGTGATCGGATCGCCGGCGAGGGCGGCCGCGACGAACTGCGGAATCACGAGCTCCTCGCGCATCCGGGGCCCGTACGGAATGCCATAGCGGAGGATCGTGAACTCCTGCCCGTACAGGTCGAGGCAGCTGCGTACGACGAGCTCGGCCGCGAGCTTCGACGCCGTGTAGATGTGCCCTGCCTTCGTGAGATCGAACACGGCACTCTCGTCGACCGTGCCTTCGCCCGCTGCTGCGCCGTACACCCAAACGGTGCTGGCCAGCACCGATCGACCGACACCAGCGTCGCGGGCGGCACGCCACACGCGTGCGGTGCCTGTCACGTTCAGCTCCGTCGTCCGCACCGGGTCGGCAGCGGCGTCGTTCACGTTCGCCACCCCGGCGAGGTGGAACACGACGGCGGCGTCGCGCAGCGCGCGCGTCAACGCGGCAAGGTCGAGCACATCGGCTCGCTCGAATCGGACGTCGCCTCGGTGGGGCGAGCGGACGTCGACCACGACGACTTCGTGTCCGGCGCCCGCGAGTCGGTCGACGACATGAGAGCCGATGAAGCCGGCTCCACCGGTCACAGCGACCTTCACTCTGCCCCCTCCGTCGTCGCGCTCGAGATTGTCCCTGCCAGGGACAGACGCGTGCTAGCGAACACTACGAGCAAAGCGCGGCCGTCCCGCGCAAGGCTTTCGCACGCCGCACCGGTCCCACAGGGAATGCGCAGGCCATGCTCAGGTGTCGAGCGCACCCCGACGCTCGTGAAGGAGACGGTCAGCCGTTGGTTGACGAGAGCGCCGGCGGGCTAGACGGCGCCTACCGCAGCTTGCCGGGCAAGGGTCGCTGAACGAGTCATCGTCGCTGCGTACGATGAGCACGCGACTCGAGGGGGGTGGCGGTTGGTGAGCGCAGGGGATGGCGGGCTCAGAGATGATGCCGTTCTTCCGGCGACACGCGTGCTGTCGGCGGTCATCGTGCCCTTCCTCGTCGTGGCGTTCGTCGTCCTCTACGTATTCCCGCACCACACGCCACGGCTCTTCGCCTGGACGATCCACCCGACGATGACGCCGATGATGCTCGGGAGCGTGTATCTCGGCGGCGCGTACTTCTTCGTACGCGCATACCAGGCGTCCGCGTGGCACACCATCAAGGTCGGCTTCGTCTCCGTCACGCTCTTCGCGTCACTCATGGGGATCGCCACGATCGAGGATTGGAGCAAGTTCAACCACACGCACGTGGCCTTCTGGCTGTGGACCGCGCTCTACTTCACGACTCCGTTCCTCGTAGCCGGAGTGTGGTTCCTCAATCGAAGGAGAGACGCACCTGCGGTGCCGGGCGACCTTCTGCTGTCACCGGCAATCCGCGCGGTCATCGGTCTGATCGGGCTCGCCGCGGTCGGCGTGGGCGCGTACCTGTTCCTGTTCCCGTTCCGCGCGATCGACATCTGGCCTTGGCATCTCACCTCCCTCACCGCGAAGGTGGTGGGGGCGATCTTCATGCTGGGGGCGGCCGGCCTCGGCGTCTTCCTCGATCCCCGTTGGAGCACGGCCCGCGTGATGGTCCAGGTCGAAGCGATCATGATGGCGTTGATCCTGATCGCCGCGCTGCGCGCACATAGCGAGTTCGACACGTCGAAGGCGTTGACGTGGTTGCTGCTCGGCGGGTTCGCCGCCACGCTCATTGGGGCGGTCGTCTTGTCGGTCACGATGGATGGTCGGGCACGACAACACCCTTCGCTCGTCTGAGCTGCAGGCTCAGCCGTGGTGCGTTGCGCAGTAGTCGTCGCGCGCCGTCGCATCCTCCGGTGAGGCGGAGGTGGTAGCCGCGAGCAGCCCGCGCGACGTCGTCGCAGCCTCTGTCTCGATCTCGGCCGCCACCGCAGCGTGCGCGGCAGGCGTGGGCGCGGCGACGAGCTTCTCGGCGTTCGCCCACGCGTTGTTGCGCCATCCGACGATGAACTGGAGGGCTTGCGCGTCGTCGAAGGTCTGACCGCCCACCTGCTTGTTTGCGATCGTCGGGTCGAGACGGGACGCAGCCTCCGCCATCATCGGGCCGATCACGCGGCCGAGCACGGCGTTGATGCGGTCATGGTCGGCCTCGCGGCTGGTTCCGTCGGGCGTCACGAGCCCGAGCCGCTCGAGGATGAAGGGCAGGTCACGGTTCACGTGGGCACTGATGCCGAGCAACGCGTCGCCGATCCCGGTGACCTGCTCGGATCGCGCCGCGTCGAAGGCGATCTCCCATGCTTGAGGCACGTCAGCCGAGCGTCCGGACTTCCAGGCGTCGTAGGCGTCGAAGTAGAAGCTCGCGAAGAGCGCGTCCTCACGGGTCATGTACGCAACGTCAGAGAACGAGGTGGGATCATCGACGGTCCGACGGAACTCCTCCGTGGTGCGGAGATAGGTCAGCGCGAACACGCTGTTGTGGTCGCACGACTGGAGCAGCGGGGCCAATCGGGTGGTCATCTCCGCGACTGTGGCGTCGACGCAGCCCGGCGCTCCCGCTTCACAGTCGGCGCTCTGCGGATCGAACGACGGCGTCGCTCGCGTGGGTGCTGAGGTGACCGGCTGACCTGCGAACCCACTGGGCGCGGCTGTCGCCGTGGGCCCGGCTGCCTGGTCATGGCTCGACGAGCAGCTGCAGACCACGAGGACGCACGCCGCGACTCCGACTGCGCGCACCCACCCCATGCGCGTCAGTATCGCGGAGGATGCGCGTGCACAGCGCACGGTCGGGGCTAGACGACGCCTGTCGCATCCTCCCTGGCCAAAGGTCGACGAGCCCTCGCTGACGCGCGGACAAGATAGACATTGGCGGAATGAGCGATTGCGTCCTGCCCCTGACGGGAGGCACACCCCTGCTCGTCGTGCCACTCGCAATCCTTGTACTAGGGGCGGGGGTCGCGCTCGTGCTCGGCGTTCGCCGTCGTGGGGTCGGTGGCGGCGCGGCCGTCGTCGTCGCGTTCGCGCTCGCAGCGGCGGGGCTCGTTGTCGGCGACGCCCGAAGGGCGGACGCGCAGGATTGCGCACCGTCGACGACTGTGACCCCGACCGCCGCTCCGACGACGATCGGGGCGACAACCACCGGCGCGGCCACGGCGACCACCGTCACCAGCACGACCACAACCACGCCGACGACCATCTCGCCGACTCCGACTCCGACCCCGGAGCCGATCCCGACCACGCCGACGACAGTGGCCACGACGACGACGTCCTCGACAACGACGACGGTCGCAGTCCCGGACCTGACGCCGACCATTGGGGGCCCGACGGCCACCGAGCCTGGTGTCGCCGAGACGTACACCGTCGACATCGAGAACGTCGGCACCGCTCCCACGTCGGGGCCGATGACGGTCACCGTGGCAATCGACATCCAGACGGGGGCCAGCCCGTTCACTGCCACGCCCCAGGGAGCGAACGACTGGACGTTCATCGGATCCAGTGGAGGCGAGCTGACGTACGAGTCGAACGACGGCTTCGTGCTCGGGCCCGGGCAAGTCTCCACGATCACGTTGCGCATGACATGGGGCGACACGATCCCCGGTTCGTTCGTGATCTCCACGACCCTGCCGACAGGCATCGGCGGCGAGACCAACGCCTCGAACAACTCGGCCTCGCATCTCACAGTCGTCGAGGTGGGACCAGGCCCAGACCTCACGCCGGTCGTCGAGGGCCCGTCCACCCTGCTCTATCCCAACGAGCCGGAGTACTCCGTCGTCCTCGAGAACGTGGGCACCGAACCGACGGTGGGCACGCTGACGTTCACCGTGACGCTGCCAGTGACTGACGTCCCCGAGTTCGGGGCCCGTATCGACGCGTCGAGCTTCAGCCCTGTCGACGACTGGACGGTCCTGCAATCGAGCGGGGACTTCGGCTCACCGGGCTCCCCGGGCACACCGACGGTCTTGACGATCATCTCGAAGCCCGGCGTCGTCATCGCTGCTGGCGCTACGAGCACCGTGTCGTTCAACCTTCGGTTCAACGCCGAGTTCGGCGACGGCGCGTTCAGCGTGAACGTGACGCTGCCGAACGGCATCGGCGGCGAGACCAACGGCACCAACAACACGACGTCACACCCCGTGTTGGTCACTGCGCCGCCACCCGCCTGAGAACACGACGGCGGCACTCAGCCGCGAGATGGAGTTGCTCGACGACGACTTCGACATCGACGAAGACGAAGACTCATCCATCGCATCCTGCCGGGCAAGGGCTTGCTGAGCGTCCCGGCCGGTCGGGCCTCTGATCGGCGGCCAGCGCACCCGGGGTTCCCGCCGCCCGGGTGCGCCGGCATCGCCGAAGCCGCCGCAGAACTCATCAAGAAGTACACCATGACCGACCGGTCGGCAACCGCGTCGCCCGGTGCTTCCGTTCCGAGGCTCAGCCACGACAGGATCTGCCCGTCGAAGTCGCCCGCTGCCTTGCCGAGAACGACACGTCGATCAACTGCAACATCGAGACGAACGCCCGCGTCGATTCCCCGCCAGGCGCTCACCCAATCAGTCGCCGTGTTCGAGGGCGCGCACCGTTCTCAAGTCGATGGCGTCCGCGTCAATCGCCTCCTCACAAGGCGAACACCTTTCGAACGGCGTGACCGCGCTCCACGAGCCCTCGACTCGCGTCGCACCGACGCCACACATCGTGGCGCCCGTCGCCCCGGCCTCGGGGTGCATTGCATGCAAGCGTTCACCGTGGGCTGGCTCGAGGACAATCGTGGACGCCTCACGATGCGCTGGCTGCCATACCACCTTGGTAGAGACGTACATCGCGCCCACCCGATAGTCCACGCCCTGACGGTAAGCGCGTTCTCGCGCCAGATGTGAGATCCACGATCGAACCTTCGTGCAGCCCGTCAGCATGCGCGGCGCGTCTTGCTTACGGTCCGACGAAAGCTGCTTAGTCGTCGCGCTCGACCCAAACGAATTTCGCGACGAGGGACGGAACGAACCGCGGGTATCCGTTGCCTGGTCCGGACTGTCAAGTTTTTCTTCGTCCGTGTCGATGTCAGAGGAACTGCAGGTCCGTCGTGTCGCGTCCGGCGACCGGCGCGGCCAGGATCGCGACCGACGACCGATAGCGGAGGACGAGATGTCGCTCAGGAACCGGCTGCTGACGATCTTCGTAGTGCTCGCTCTGGGATTCGTAGTCATCGCGCTCCCGGACGACGGAGCGAGCGCGGCTTCATCCAACGGATGGACGACCACCGCGAGCGTGAATGGCACACAGGTCGCGCGCGGTAGCGCCGTCACGGTGACTGTCAGCGTGATGTCAAGCGCGACTTCAAGCGCACTTGTTGACCTTGAGATCTACAACGGGTCCACGAAGTCGTTTCAGCGCTACTGGGATGGGCAATCGTTCATGCCCAATGTTGCGCGTCAGTTCACCGCGACCTGGTCCGTGCCGGCGAACGAGGCGACGACAGCACATGTGGTCAAGGTCGGCGTCTTCGGCGTGGGCTGGAACGGCCTCCCCCATTGGAACAACGATGCGGCACGAATCACAGTGACTGTGTCGGGCGGGACGACCACCACGGCGGCGACGCCGGCCACGACGACGGCGAAGCCGACGACGACGCAGCCGCCGACGACCACGCAGCCGCCGACGACCACGCAGCCGCCGACGACCATGCAGCCGCCGACGACCACGACGACGGCGAAGCCGACCACGACGACGCAGCCGCCGACGACCACGACGACGGCGAAGCCGACCACGACGACGCAGCCGCCGACGACCACGACGACGGCGAAGCCGACCACGACGACGCCGCCTCCGCCCACGACAACCAGCCCCACGACGACAATCACGCCGCCGACGGGGCACTTCTCGACGCTGCCTCCGGGCGCTGCCTTGCCGTCCGACGCCGCGTGCGCGTCGCAAGTCCGACCGATGGCTGAGCGTCGCCCGATCAACAATGTGGCGAACCACACCAAGGGCGCGGCCGTCAGCGGACTTGCACGGGTGACCGGAAACTTCACGGGCACGACCGACGAGATCATCGAATGGGTCTCGTGCAAGTGGGGCATCGATGAGGACATCGTCCGCGCCCAGATCGCACAGGAATCGTGGTGGCATCAGGACGCGACGGGCGACCTCACCAGCGACCAGAACAACTGCTATCCGACGTTCCGCACTGGCTCAGGCCAGTGTCCGGAGTCGATCGGACTCGGTCAGGTGCGCTACCAGTACCACACGCTCGCTTTCACCAACGGATACGCCGTGGTGTCATCCGCGTTCAACCTCGACTACACGTACTCGGTCTGGCGCAGCTGCTACGAGGGCCAGTACACGTGGCTGAACACGGTGGAGCGCGGCGCGACCTACGCTGCGGGCGACGTGTGGGGCTGCCTGGGCGTTTGGTTCTCGGGCCGGTGGCACACCGCTCCGGCGGAGACCTACATCGCGGCGGTCCAGGGCAATCTGAACCAACGTGTGTGGGAGACGGCGGACTTCCAGGGCGGCTGAGGTCTCCTGAAGGTCGTCACCGGAGCGTCGGCTGCTCGCAAGGGCCGAAGCAAAGCCGTCGTGGCCTGCCTCGCCGTGCGTCTCGTACACATAGGGTCTTCGCGAGGACGAGGAGGGATCAGATGGCAGTGCTGATGATTGGTGAGGTGCCCGGTATGACCGAAGACGTGTACGCGGGGATGATCGGCCAGCTGATGCCGGTGCTACGGGCTTCGAAGGGCTTCGTGTCTCACGCGGGCGGCCCGACTCCCTCAGGTGGCTGGCGGGTCGTCGAGATCTGGGAGTCGGAAGCCGACGGCGACGCGTTCTTCGACACCGCGGTGAAGCCGAACCTGCCGCCCGGCCTCGCGCCCGAACGGACCTACCAGCCCCTCCACACCGCATTCACCAAGTAGCGCCGTCTCGCGGCCTCGCGCGGTGAGCGCCCTAGGGTCTCGCCATGCGAATCGGACTTTCGGGCGGAGGCACGACGGCGGAGCGCCTCGTGCAGCAAGCGGCCGAAGCGGAGGCTGACGGCTTCACGAGCCTTTGGTACCCGAGTGCGATCCTTGGCGATCCCCTCGTGGCGATGGCACTGGCGGGCCGGGCCACGACCTCCATCGAGCTGGGCACCGCGGTGCTCCAGACCTACACCTGTCACCCGGTGCTGCAGGCGAACCGTGCCGCGTCGACCGCGGCGGCCATGGGGCGTCCGGGGCTCACGCTCGGCATCGGTCCTTCGCACCAGCTGGTGATCGAGGGGGCATACGGCCTCTCCTACGACGGTGTCGGAGCACACACCGAGGAGTACGTCACCGTGCTCAGCACGCTCCTGCGCGGCGAGGGGGTCACGCTCGACGGCGAGCACTTCCGCGTCCACATCCCGATCACGAGCGCCCTGCCGCAGCCCGTGAGCGTGATGGTCTCCGCGTTGGCCCCTCGATTGCTGCGCGTCGCCGGCGAGCGCACCGACGGAACGATCCTCTGGATGGGCAACGCCAAGGCGATCGAGACGCACGTCGCGCCCCTGATCAACGCCGCCGCGGCCGCAGCCGGTCGGTCGACGCCGCGCATCGTCGCCGGGCTTCCGGTCGCGGTGCACGACGACGTGAGCGAGGCGCGCACGGCGGCAGCGGAGATGTTCGCCAACTACGGCGTGCTGCCGAACTACCGCCGACTCCTCGACATCGGCGGGGCGGCAGGGCCGGGAGACGCGGCAGTCGTCGGCGACGAAGCGACCGTGGCCGCGGACATCCAAGCGCTCTTCGACGCCGGCGCGACGGACGTGTGGGCGGCGCCCTTCCCCGTTGGCGAGGATCGATCGTCATCTCGTCATCGCACGCGGGCCCTTCTCAAGGAGCTCGCTGGGGCATAGCGGTGTCTGTGTCGGCTCCCGGCCTTGTTCGGCCCCGGCTCCGGGGTGTCATCCACCGATGGTCGGTGCCCGTCGCGATCGTGCTGTTCGCGGTCCTCGCGGTGCGCGTCACGGGCCCCGGCAACGTCGTCGCCGTGCTCGTCTACGGCGCGTGCGTCACGGCGATGCTCGCGGTGAGCGCGGTCTACCACAGCGGTCGACTGTCCCCAGAAGCGATGGCGCACCTCAAGCGTGTCGACCACTCGACGATCCTCCTGGCGATCGCCGGCTCTTACACGGCCGTGATCACACTCGGACTCACAGGGACGACACAGACCGCGCTCTTGGTCGTGACTTGGGTCGCCGCCGCGATCGGGATCTCGATCCGCCTGTTCTGGCTTCACGCGCCGTACCCGGTGGTCGCGGCCGTCTACGTGGTCGTCGGCTGGTTGGCTCTCGTCGACCTTCCCGCCTACCTCGACGCGTTGACCGGCCTCGAGGTGGCGCTCGTCCTCATCGGAGGGCTTCTCTACACCGCGGGCGCCGTCGTGTACGCGTTGCACAAACCCAATCTGTGGCCGTCGACGTTCGGATACCACGAGCTCTTCCACGCGCTCGTCGTCGTCGCCGCGCTGGTCCAATACGTGGCGGTGTTCAGCCTCGCGGGGCGCGGGTGAGCGCGGGGTTCGAGGAGATCGACGCCGGCGAGGTCGTGTGGCGATTCGATCGCGACTTCCTCGAGTCGCGGTGGACCTGCATCTGGGGGCGCGGCTGCCTCGGCATCCTCGACGAGCCGGCTGAGCATCTCGGCCAGGGCTGCTGCTCGATCGGCGCCGAGCTCGGCGACATCGACGAGGCGATGCTCATCTCGGCGCTGGCGGCGACGTTGGCACCTGAGCGCTTCGAGCACCACTCCGAGGCGGAGCGGGATGGCGTCTTCCGTGACGAGACGCGCCTGCACACCCGTGTGCTCGAGAGCGGCTGCATCTTCCTGAACGGTCCGGACTTCGGAGGGGGAGCAGGGTGCGCGCTGCACCTCGCCGCGCTCGATGCGGGCGAGCCGCCTCACGAGTGGAAGCCGTCGGTGTGCTGGCAGCTCCCCATCAAGGTGGATTGGGAGCCGCGAGCCGACGGCGGCGAGGTCGCGACGGTGCGTCGCTGGACGCGCGCCGACTGGGGGGACGAGGGCGAGACGATGGCCTGGTGCTGCACCGAGGGCGACCGGGCCTATGTCGGGGATCGACCGGTCATCGAGTCGCTCGGCGACGAGATCAGCGAGATCGTCGGAAGGCCGGTGTACGTCGAGCTGCGTCGCCGGCTCGCCACCTGAGACTGCGTGCGTCGCTAGGAGCGTCGCTGGAGCGCGATCAGCGCCACCACGTAGGTCACGCCGCCGACGACGCACATCACGCCGTACGCGCCGGGCCTTCGCCCGCGCGATCTGAACCACGGCGCCGATGATCGCGGCGAACACCATGGCGTATCCCGCGATCGTGGTGGCATCCCGGTCGAGGCGGCGCTGGCGTTCGTCACCGCCGACTCGCATGATGGCCGCGATGTCGCCCTTGCCGCCTGACCACAGCCAGGCGATGCACGGCCGCGACGACGTAGAACACCACCAACCCAACGGCGAGCCCGTGCTCGCCGCTGATCCAGGTCGCGGTTGCGATGGCGCCGCCTCCGACGAGCAGCACTGCCGAGGTCGCCGCGCGCCTCTCCCCACGGCGTGGTCTTCGTCATCACTGCCCTCCTCGGGATCGAACACCTCTTCGACTGCGGCCTGGAAGAACCGTGCGATCGCCATCGCGAGCGGCAGCGACGGCAGGTAGCGGCCCGTCTCGATCGAGTTGATCGTCTGGCGCGACACCCCGAGCGCACTCGCGAGCTCCGCTTGGGACAGCGACGCCGTCCCTCGCAGCTCGCGCACCCGGTTCTTCACTGGTGTCAAGTGTGCTTGTCATCGAGCGACGATGTCAAGTCTGCTTGTCACCGCGTCGCCGCGACCGGTGCCATACTCGCCGCCGTGAAGCTTGCGACGATTCGAGACGGTGAGCGCACGCGTGCGGTCCGCATGGACGGCGACACGGCGGTCGACATCGGAGCCGCCGATGTGGGCGAGCTCCTTCGCAACGAGGGCTGGCGTCAGCGCGCCGAGAGCGCGAACGGCGTCGACCAGACCAGTCGCCGGCCTCGACTTCGCGCCGCTGATCCCGCGGCCCGAGAAGATCATCTGCGTCGGTCTGAACTACCGCAACCACATCCTCGAGACGGGGCGCGACATCCCCGAGTACCCGACGCTGTTCGCGAAGTACATCCCGGCGCTCATCGGCGCGAACGACGACGTCGTGCTGCCGTCGGTGTCCGAGTCGGTCGACTGGGAGGCCGAGCTCGCGGTGATCATCGGCAAGCGCGTGCGGCATGCGACTCCGCGAGTCGGCACCCGACGCGATCGCGGGCTACGCGTGCCTCAACGACGTGTCGGTGCGCGACTGGCAGAACCGCACGCTCGAATGGCTGCAAGGCAAGACGTTCGAGTCGACCACGCCGCTCGGTCCCGTACCTCGTCACCTCCGACGAGTCGCCCGGGCCGTCGCGCGAGATCTCGTGCGAGGTCGACGGCGAGGTGAAGCAGAAGGCCGACACGTCCGACCTCGTGTTCGACCCGTTCACGCTCGTGTCGTACATCTCGACGATCATCACCCTCGAGCCCGGCGACGTGATCGCGACCGGCACGCCTGGGGGAGTGGGCAACGCCCGCAACCCGAAGGAGTTCCTCCGCGACGGCAGCGTCATGATCACGCGCATCGCCGGCGTCGGCGAGTGTCGCAACGTCTGTCGGCGCGAGACGCGCTGATGGCGGTCCCGCGGGACCGGCTCGAGTGGATGCACGACGGCGAGGCCTTCTTCCTCGGCGGGCTCGACGATGCTCGGTGACGACGACCTGCGAGAGCCGTCCGGCTCTGCCGGGCTGGAGCCGCGCCCACGTCGTGTCGCACTTCTCGCGGAACGCCCGCGCGCTGATCAACCTCCTCGACTGGGCCCGCACCGGCGTGGCGACACCGATGTATGCCGTCCGTCGAAGCGCGTGCGGAAGGCATCGAAGAAGGGTCACATCAGTCAGCAGCCGAGCTGCGCGCCGAGGCGCATGCGGCCTCGCAGCGGCTGCAGGACGCGACCGCGGCGATGCCCGAGTCGCGGCGTGGGATGGCGAGATCCGCACCGCGCTCGGCCGGGCGACGACCGGCGCAGAGGTGCCCTGGATGCGGGTCCGCGAGACCTGGGTGCACACGGTCGACCTCGATGCGGGGTCGAGATCGATCAGATCCCCGACGCCATCGCAGTCGCACTGCATCGACGAGGTGACCACCGACGTTGAACAGCCGCGACGACTGCCCGGGCGTCGTGCTCGCGCGCGACCGACACGAGCCGTGACTGGACGATGGGGGCACCCGATGGCGCCGTCACGCTGAAGGGCACGCAGGCCGCGATCCTCGGATGGGTCATCGGCAGGAGTCGAGGCGACGGGCTCGCACGCGTCGGGCGGCACCCTGCCCGCCGCCGCCCCGCTGGACTCTAGGCTGCGGCTCCTCGAACCGGGGCATGCGAGGGGTCAGCACCGCGCAGACCTCGCTCGACCCGATCGGCCCGTGCTCGTCGTGCAACCGGCAGTGCGCGACCGACACGCCGTCGGCGGCCACCCGATCGGCGTACTCGACGCCGATCCACTCACCCTGCGGCAGCCGCGCGAGGTAGAGCGCGGCATCGGCGTTGATGTACTCGAGACCCTCGGACGCCGAGTTCGCGAGCGGGCTCGCGATGTCGGAGACGACCGCGGCCCGGATGAAGGGTGTGAGCGCCTCGCCGGTGACCAGAGGCCGAAGCTCCCGCAGCCACGCGCGCCGGGGCCCGGGCGCGCCGAATCCCATTCCGTCGATCGGGCGGACCTCGAACGGCGCCTCGAACTCGGGCTCGCCAGCGCCGGGAACGATCGAGTCCCACGCGGGCGTGACTGGCGCATCGTCGACCGGGGCGTCGCCCTTTCGGAGGTAAAGCGCCGAGGCGCGCGCCACATCGACGCCCCCGACCTGGATGAGCGCGTCGGCCACCCGCACGCGTCCTCCCGCACGAACAAGGGTCGTCGAGACGCGCGTCTCCTTCATCGCCGGAGACTTGAAGAGGTCGACGGTGAGCCGTGCTGGCACGAACGTCGGGGTCTCCGTGGTCGCGATCGATCGCCCACGCTGCCAGGCCTGCCAGCAACCGGCCGTGCATCATGTCCTCGGCCCAGGGACCCCGCGCGTCGGGGATCGGCATGAGCGCGTCGCCGTCAGGTTCGAAGAAGCCGCCGTCGTGCATCGTCGTGCGAGCGGGCGTCAGCTCTCGAGCAGCTCGCGAGCGCGGTCGACGGGACGGCCGATCACGACGCGGTCGCCCTTGACCAGCAGCGGCCGCTGCATGAGACGCGGATGCTCGAGCAGCAGATCGACGATCGCCTTGGGCTTCGTGTAGTCGTCCGCGTCCAGCCCGAGCGACTCGAAGAACGAGTCCTTCCGCACGAGGTCGGCGGGCGGTGACCCTTGAAGGTGATCGACCAGCCATTCGAGCTTCTCGCGTGTCGGATGCTCTTTGAGGTAGAGCACGAGATCGGCATCGGCACCGAGCTGCTCGGCCATGCCCACGACCTTTGTCGACGTCGAGCACTGCGGGTTGTGGAAGATCGTCACGGGTGCGTCGGCCACGGGTCGAGGCTATCCGCCGCCGTACAGAGTCGGGACCCGAAGGGCCCGGTAGACGAACGACGCCCCGTTGTCGTCGAGGCGCAGCGAGAACACGATCGTGCCTCCCTCGTCTCCCGTCGGCTCGACCTCGGTGATGAGCGAGCTGATGCCCGCGGGATCGGTGATGCCGCCGTTGTCCACGAGGATGTTGCCGTTCGGCTCGTGGTTCGGCGTCACCGACGAAGAACGCCCAGAGCTGACGCCCGTCGACCAGCGAGCGCATCTCCCACTTCTGCGTCACGGTCTTGTTCGCGTCGTCCAGGCTGAACAGCACGGCGCGGCTGTAGGGGTGCTGGGTGATGTCGGGCGAGTTGAGGTCGGTGCCCGGCCGCATGTTGCCGTTGTCGTAGAGGAGGATCGAGCCGTCGTCCTGCACCTCGACGGCGTGCTGGTAGTACTGCAGCTCGCCCGATCCCTGGAGCGTGAAGTCGCCCCCCGGGCCCAGCCGCCACAGCAGGTCACCCGACTTGCCACTCGCGTCGTCCGCATACCTGATGGCGAGGACAGCGCTCATGTGCCGCGACGACACGATCAGCGCGTTGCGCTTCGCGTCGAACACGACGGCGTTCGCGTGCGTCCAGTCCTTCACGTCGCCGAAGCTCGTGTACATGAAGACCGGCACGGCGAACGCCGGGGCCAAGGGGCAGATGTTGGAGTCGGCTGGGTTCGTCTGCGGATGGAAGTAGTCCGCGAGGTGCCACTCGTGGACGACCTTGCCCGTGTCGGGCTCGAACTCGACGACCACGTCCGAGATGAGCTGGTAGGTGCCGGTGAACTTGTCGGGCGTCTCGCCGCACATCGGCTTCGTGAACCCACTCACCTGGAGCAGCTCGGTGCTGATGGTGATGAGGTTGCCATCAGGCATCGGGTGGATCTCGTGGTGCATCGAGTCGACATCGACCGGGATCGCGTTCGGTCCTGCGATCTTGCGCCCGTACTCGTCTGTCGCGAGCCGCCCGAGCTCGAGCCGACCCGCCCACTCGTGCAAGACGTTGCCGAGGACGTCGATCTCACGGGCGCCCATGTCGTTGTACTCGTAGAGGATGTCGCCGTTCGGCAGCATGCGGGCGTCGCCGATCGGGCTCGGCGCCTCGTAGTACCAGACGATGCTCCCTTCGGCGTCGACACCGAGGAGAAGCCCGAGGTTGGGTGGAGGTTGCCCGGCGACCGCCGCGGGCGCGACACGCTTCGTGACGGGGAACAGCGTGATGCCGGGAGCCATCTTCGCCGGGTCGCTCGTCACCCCGAACTTCGGGATGTCAGCTGGGAAGTGCACCCGTCGTGAACGTGACGGGCTCCGCGGTCGCGGTCTGGCCGCTGGCGTCAGTCGCCGTGACCGTCAACGTGTACGGCGAGCTCGGGCGCATGCCGACTGCAGGGATGTCGTGGTCGGTCGAGGGTTCGGTCTGCGCCTTCTCGGTGCGATCCGATCCCGGTCCGACGATGTGCAGGTCGACGGTCGCGGGTGCCGACGTGGTGAAGGCGAGCGACGCGCTGAGCGTGCTGTTGGGATTCGGCGTGACCGTGACGGCGCTGACCGTGAGAGGAGGAGCGGACGCCGTCGTTGCCGCCGCCACGGTGGTCGCCGCTCGACGAGCTGTCGTCGGACGTGCACGCGGCGAACGCGACAGATGCGGCGACGAAGGACGTCAGCACCGCCGCTCGCCCTCGCATCGGGGGCACATTAAGACAACCCCGGCAGCCCAATCCGGGCAGGTCGGGAAGGGCCCTTCGCCTAGCCTGACCAGATGCCCGAGTTCCGCGCTCCGACCGGCACGCGAGACGTGCTGCCCCCGGAGTCGGCTCGCTGGGCGCGCCTCATCGCGCTGTTCGCGACCCTTGCGGAGCAAGCCGGATACGGGCTTGTCGTGTCGCCGATGTTCGAGGACGTCGGTGTGTTCGAACGGGTCGGTGAGTCGACCGACATCGTCCGCAAGGAGATGTACGACTTCCGAGACAAGAGCGACCGCCACCTCGCGCTCCGACCGGAGGGCACGGCCTCCGTCGTGCGGGCCTTCATCGAGCACCACCCGGCCACGCCGTGGAAGACGTACTACGTGGCGCCCAACTTCCGGTACGAGCGGCCACAGGCGGGTCGCTACCGCCAGCATCACCAGCTCGGCGCCGAGGCCATCGGCACCGATGATCCCGACGTCGACGTCGAGATCATCACCCTCCTCGACAGCGTGTATCGGGCTCTCGGGCTTCGACAGCGGACGCTCCGGCTGAACTCGATCGGCGACGCCACGTCTCGACCCGGGTACATCGAGGCGCTGCGAGTGCACCTCTATGCGCACCTCGACGTGCTGTCAGAGCAGAGCAAAGTCACGCTCCAGGCGAACCCACTGCGCGTGCTCGACTCGAAGCGCCACGAGGACGCGTCGGTCATCGCGGCCGCGCCCCGCACGATCGACTACCTCACCGACGAGGCCGCGGCCCACTTCGATCGTGTGCAGAGGGGGCTGCGTGCCGTCGGGGTGCCGTTCGTCATCGACCCCCTGCTCGTCCGCGGGCTCGACTACTACGCGCGCACCACGTTCGAGTTCGCGGGCGACGCGCTCGACTCGGCGCAGAACGCGATCGGCGGCGGCGGTCGCTACGACGGCCTTGCCGAACAGCTTGGTGGACAGCCCACGCCCGGCATCGGCTTCGGCGCGGGCATCGAGCGGATCTTGCTCGCGTGCGATGCCGAGGGAGTGTTCGGTGCGCCCGAGTCGACGGTAGACGTGTGGGTCATCGACACGACCGGAGGCGAGCAGGCGCTCGCGCTCACGCACGACCTGCGCGCCGCGGGAGTCTCGGCCGACCGTTCGTTCGACGGGCGGTCGATGAAGTCGCAGATGAAGGCCGCGGATCGTTCCGGCGCCCGCATCGCGTTGATCGTCGGATCGGACGAGCTCTCGTCGTCGACCGTGACCGTGCGCGACCTGCGGCACACCGGCGCCGAAGGCGAGCCTGGCCAGCAGGCGATCCCCCGACAAGAGGTCATCGACTACGTGAGGAAGTCATTGTGAGGAAGTTCTTGTGAGGCGGTTCCGATGAGTCTGCGTACTGACTACTGCGGCGCATTGCGTGCTGCCGATGCGGCGCGCACCGTGTCGGTGTGCGGATGGGTCGCACGGCGCCGCGAGCACGGCGAGCACCTCGCGTTCGTCGACATCCGCGACCACACCGGGATCGTGCAGTGCGTCGTCGACGGTGCGCACGACCTTCGGTCCGAGTACGTCGTGTGCGTGACCGGCACGGTGCGGCCCCGCCCCGAAGGCACCGTGAACCCGAACCTGCCGACCGGCGAGATCGAGATCGGTGACTGCACCGTCGAGGTGCTGTCGGTCGCCGAGCCGCCGCCGTTCCCGATCGACGAGCGAGCCGACCAGGTGGACGAGACCGTGCGCCTCCGCTACCGCTACCTCGACGTGCGACGCGAGCGCATGCAGCGCAACCTCCGCGTCCGCAGCAAGATCAACAGCGCGGTGCGCGCCGCGATGGAGCGCCAGGGCTTCGTCGAGATCGAGACGCCGATGCTCATGGCGTCGACGCCCGAGGGCGCGCGCGAGTTCCTCGTGCCGTCGCGCCAGCAAACCGGCTCGTTCTACGCGCTTCCCCAGAGCCCTCAGCTCTTCAAGCAGCTGCTGATGGTGGGTGGCATCGACCGCTACTACCAGATCGCTCGATGCCTGCGCGACGAGGACCTGCGCGCCGATCGCCAGTACGAGTTCATGCAGCTCGACGCCGAAGCGAGCTTCGTCGACCAAGACGACGTGCTCGAGTTCATCAGCGAGGCCGTGCTCGACGCGGCCGAAGCCGTGCTGGGGGACCGTCCGCCGCCCATCGAGCAGATCACCTGGCACGAGTCGATGGACCGCTACGGCGTCGACAAGCCCGACCTGCGCTTCGAGATGCCGCTCGTCGAGCTCACGTCGATCTTCGCGGGCACCGAGTTCAAGGCATTCGCGGGCGCAGCCGCGATCAAGGGCATCGGCGTGCCCGGGCGCGGCGACATGACGCGCAACCAGCTCGACTCGATGACTGACCGAGCCAAGTCGCTCGGCGCCAAGGGCTTGGTGTGGATGCGCGTCGGTGACGGCGGCGCGCTCGAGTCGCCTGTCGTGAAGTTCCTCTCCGAGACCGAGCAGGCCGCGCTCGTCGGCGCGCTCGAGGTGAGCGCGGGCGACCTGATCCTCGTCGTCGCCGACGAGTGGATGACGACGTGCGAGGTGCTCGGCCAGCTGCGCAACGACCTCGGCCGCCCGCCGGTGTACGAGGGGCCCTATCGCTATGTGTGGGTCGTCGACTTCCCGATGTTCGTGGGCATGAGCGAAGACGGACATCCGAAGCCGGCGCACCACCCGTTCACGCGCCCGCACCCCGACGACATCGACCGTCTCGAGACCGACCCGATGTCGGTCCGCAGCCGCGCGTACGACCTCGTGCTGAACGGTTGGGAGCTCGGGTCGGGCTCGATCCGCATCCACGAGCCCGACGCTGCAGCAGCGGATCTTCCATCTCCTGGGCATCGGCGAGGAGGAGGCCAACAAGCGGTTCGGCTTCTTCCTCACGCCCTTCAGATATGGCGCGCCGCCCCACGGCGGCTTCGCGTTCGGCCTCGATCGACTGGTGGCGATCCTCGCGGGGGAGGAGAACATCCGCGAGGTGATCGCGTTCCCGAAGACGCAGTCGGGCTTGGATCCGATGACAGGATCGCCGACGCCCGTCGATGCGAAGCAGCTCGCCGTCCTCGGCCTGCGCACCCTGCCGCCGAGCTCCTGACGGCTCGGTAGGGTCGCAGCCATGCGCGCGCTGCGGACACCTGACGATCGGTTCGAGAACCTCCCGGGGTGGACGTTCGCCCCGCGCTACACCGAGGTTCCCGACGGCGAGGGCGGCACGCTGCGCGTCCACCACGTCGACGAAGGGCCCGGCGGACGCGAACCCGATCCTGTGCATGCACGGCGAGCCGTCGTGGGCGTACCTGTACCGGAAGATGATCCCGGTCTTCACCGGCGCGGGGTATCGCGCCGTTGCTCCCGATCTCGTCGGCTTCGGCCGCAGCGACAAGCCCACCGAGCTCGACGACTACACGTACCAACGGCACGTCGACTGGATGACGGCGTGGCTGAAGGCTGTCGATCTGCAGCACGCGACGCTCGTGTGCCAGGACTGGGGCGCGCTGATCGGCTTGCGTCTGCTCGCGGAGAACCCCGATCGGTTCGATCGCGTCGTCGTCGCCAACGGCTTCCTTCCCACCGGTGACGCAGCGCCGGGCGAGGCGTTCCTCCGCTGGCGCGAGTACTCGCAGACGACGCCGAACTTCCACGTCGGCGGCATCATCAAGGGCGGGTGTCGCACCGAGCTGTCGCGAAGACGTCATCGCGGCGTACGACGCGCCGTTCCCGGACGACTCGTACAAGGCGGGCGCGCGGAAGTTCCCGGTGCTGGTGCCGATCTCGCCGGACGATCCTGCGTCGGCTCCGAACAAGGCGGCGTGGACCGTGCTCGAGAAGTGGGAGAAGCCCGCGCTCACCGCGTTCAGCGATCAGGACCCGATCACGCGGGGCGCAGACCGTGCGTTCCAGGCGCGGGTGCCGGGCACGAAGGGGCAGCCCCACACGACCATCGAGGGCGGTGGGCACTTCCTGCAAGAGGACAAGGGTGAAGAGCTCGCCAACGTCATCGTGGAGTGGCTCGCCGGCTCGTGACGTGCGTCATGATGGAGTCATGCGTGTAGGGGTCTTCTTCTTCGGTGGCGTCGAGATCGACGATGCCGGGGCGGGGCCGCCGGCGCCGATGAGCAGGCGCTACGAGCAGAAGGACTTCTGGCACGCGCAGGAGCGTTTGCTCGACATGGGCGTGCGGGCCGAGGAGCTCGGCTACGACAGCTACTGGCTGACCGAGCACCACTTCCAGCACGAGGGCTACGAGGTCATGCCCGAACGGCATCCTGTTCGGAGCGTTCCTCGCCGAGCGCACGAGCCGCATCCGCATCGGCACGATGTTCAACATCATCGCCCAGTGGCATCCGCTGCGGCTCGCCGAGGACTTCGCGACGTTGCACAACCTGTCCGGTGGTCGCGGCGATCCTCGGCGTCGGTCGCGGCACCGTGCCGCGCGAGATCCAGTCGCTGTCGGGCAACCGGGTGTCGATCGGGTCGTTCGACAACCCCGACATGGCCGAGGCCGACCGCATCAACCGCGAGATCACCGACGAGTCGCTCGAGGTGATCAAGCTCGCGTTCGAGAACGAGACGTTCTCGTACAAGGGGAAGTACTTCGAGTTCCCGCCCGCGGGCATCCCCGATCGGGGAGGCTTCGTCGAGACGCTCACGTTGATCCCGCGCCCGAAGTACCCGTACGAGATCTGGCAGGCGATCACGTCGCCGCCCACGCTCGAGCACGCCCCGACCCTGAGCCACGGCGGCGTGTTCTGGAACCAGAACCACAAGTTCATCAAGCGGTTCTTCGATCGCTTCGGCGAGGTGTGGGCCGAGTCGCACGACGGCGCCGAGCTCGCTCCGGGCGAGAAGCGGCTGCTCGTCCTCAACGTGCGCGTCGAGGACACCTACGAGGAAGCGCTCGACTCGGCTCGTCCCGGTCACGACGAGTTCTGGAAGTTCCTCGGTCCGTACGGCTGGAGTCGTGGGTACGCAGGTGACGATGGCAAGCCGGTCGCGCCCGGGCTCATCCCCACGCTCGAGAACTCGCTCGGTCAGAAGACGTGGGTCGTGGGCACGCCCGAGCAGGTGGCCGAGGGCATCCAGTTCTTCAAGGACACGCTGTCGCTGCAGGACCTCGTCCTGTTCCCGAACTTCTCCGGCGACACCTACGAGAAGACCGACGAGCAGATGACACGCCTGGCCGAAGAGGTGCTTCCTCTCGTCAAGTGACCTGTTCTCGGCGGCCGCGGCCGAACGCCTCAAGCGACAGGCGCCGCTCGCGGCGCGCCTGCGTCCCGCGCGACTCGACGACGTGGTCGGGCAGGAGCACTTGCTCGGTGAGGGGAAGCCGCTCCGCCGCCTGATCGAGGCCGACCGGCTCTCGTCGGTCATCTTCTGGGGACCACCCGGCACGGGCAAGACGACGTTGGCGCGGCTGATCGCAGATGCGACGACGAGCGCGTTCCTGCCGCTGTCCGCGGTGAACGCGTCGGTGAAGGACGTGCGCGAGGTGATCGCGGGTGCGCGCGAGCGCCTCGGGCAGCACGAGCAGCGCACGATCCTGTTCCTCGACGAGATCCACCGCTTCAACAAGGCGCAGCAAGACGCGCTGCTGCCGTCGGTCGAGGACGGGTCTGATCATCTTGATCGGCGCGACCACCGAGAACCCGTACTTCGAGGTGAACCCTCCGCTCCTGTCGCGGTCGACGTTGTTCCGGTTGGAGCCGCTGTCAGAGGCCGCGCTGACGACGCTCGTGCGTCGGGGTCTCGAGGTCGAGGGCGCGACCGCCGACGAGGAGGCCGATCTCGTACCTCGTGGACCGGGCGGGCGGAGACGGTCGTCAGATCCTCACGGCGCTGGAGGTCGCGATCGCGCTCGGTGGACAAGCACGTCGACCGAAGACGACGTCGTCGCTGCGCTCGGCACGAAGGCGATCCGCTACGGGATCGACGACCACTACGACGTGATCAGCGCGTTCATCAAGTCGCTGCGCGGCTCTGACGTGAACGCCGCGCTCGCACTGGCTCGCTCGCATGCTCGAGGCCGGTGAGGACGCCCGCTTCATCGCGAGGCGCATGGTGATCTTCGCGTCGGAGGACATCGGGATGGCCGATCCGATGGCGTTGTTGATCGCAAACGCCGCGGCGCACGCGGTGGAGTACGCGGGACTTCCCGAGGCGCAGCTCAACCTGTCGCAGGCGTGCATCCACCTCGCGACCGCGCCGAAGTCGAACCGCGCCGCGCTCGGCATCTGGAACGCGCGTGGAGGACGTGCGCAACGGCGTCGGTGGCGAGGTGCCGCCACACCTGCGCGGCACCGGCTACCGCGGCGCGGCGGCCCTGGGCCACGGCAAGGGCTACGTGTACCCTCACGACGACCCGAGGGGATGGGTCGACCAGCAGTACGGTCCCGACGACTTCGGTGGCCGCGTGTACTACGAGCCCTCCGACCACGGGTTCGAAGAAGAGGTGCGGCGTCGGATGGACGCGCGAGAGAGGAGGATCGATGACCGCAGGCGACTTGGCTCTCGTCATGGCGACGGTGCTCTGCGCGCTCGGCTTCACGGCGTTGGTGGTCGCGTTGGTCTTCGTGCTCCGGTCATTGACCGAGCTGCGCGGCGCGGTCGACGAGCTCACGGCCGAGACCGAGCCGCTGTTGGCGGAGATGCGGCGGTCACTCGATGAGGCGCGCGGCGACCTCGATCGATTCGACAAGGTGCTCGGGTCGGCCGAGGCGATCTCCACTTCGGTCGAGGGGGCGTCACGGGTGGCCAGGGCGGCGTTCTCGACGCCCGTGATCAAGACGGTGGCGATCGCGTCGGGCACGTCCCGCGCGGCCAGGAGGTTTCGGCGTCGATGAAACGGGTCTTTTGGTTCACGACCGGCGCCGCCGCCGGTGTCGCAGGCACGAAGTGGGCGGAGCACAAGCTGAAGCACGCAGCCGCGGCGGCCAAGCCGCGCGCGGTGGCAGCGAGACTCACCGACAAGGTCCGCGATGCCGTGCGCGAGGGCCGGCTGGGGATGCGCCAGAAGGAAGCCGAGATGCGCGCACAACTGAACGGGACGACCGAGATCACCGAAGTGGTCGAGGTGCAATCGACGCCAACGCGCCGCACCCGCCGGACCGTCCGCGTCCGCATCCCCCGGCGGTAGCGGCCGCCAGCCCCGAGATTGATGATTGGAGGACCGAATGCGGTCCCCGATTCATCAATCTCGATGCCAGTCGTACCCTGATGATTGGTGGGGACCGACGATCTGCCCGGGCACGTCCGCGATGAGGACGGAGCGATCATCATCGAAGCCGAAGGAGTGTTGCGCGGTCCGCTCCGATCACAAGCACGGTTCGACGCGTCCATCACCGTCCGCCAGGGTTTGGCCCGCGAGCACACATCCCGTGGGACGTGGTCGACTCCCTTGAGATTCGGACGAGCGGGCTCGACCCCGTGTTGGTGGCGCGGATCAGGCTGAGTCGCTTGTTGATCGTCGGCGCGACCGTTCGGAACTCAGCCTTGCACGATGGCTATCCGCTCCAGGCGACGATCGAGGAGATCGAGCGCCGATTCATGCCCGGTCGAGTGCACTGGCCCAGCGGCATGAAGGATCCGTCGGCCCGACGCTTCCTGGACCGCCTGAGCTCTCGCTCGTTCCTCGGACCGTTCAGCTTGGACTCCGGCGGCGGAGTGCACGCAGACAAGATGGCGAGCCTCCGCGCTGCCACGGCGCTGAGCGCGGGGATCGGCCTCGGCGCGTTCACCTCGATCGCGTTGCTTCTCGCCGGATCGGTGCTCATCGACCTCTACGCGCAGCGCCTCGACCTAGCGATTATCGAGGCCGATCGACGAGGGCGAAATCGAATAGCTCCGAGTGTTCACGCTGGAGCGCGGCATAGTGCCCCGAGCGTGAACACCGCTCAGCGTTTCGGCGCCAGCGGTCCCTATAACGCCCTCTGGCGACGAAACCCTCACCGGTAGGCTGGTCGGACCATGCCGAAGAAGCTGACCGCGAACGAGATGCGCCGCGCCTTCACGGGCTTCTTCGCGGACCGGGACCACACGATCGTGCCGTCGGCGAGCGTCATCCCGCACGACCCGACGGTCCTGTTCACGGTCGCGGGCATGGTCCCGTTCAAGCCGTACTTCACTGGCGACGAGGTCGCCCCCGTACAAGCGGGCGACCTCGGTGCAGAAGTGCATCCGGGCGGGCGGCAAGCACAACGACCTCGACGACGTAGGCCGCACGGCCCGCCATCTCGTGTTCTTCGAGATGATGGGCAACTTCAGCTTCGGGGAGTACTTCAAAGAGCTCGCGATCCCGTACGCGTGGGAGCTCTACACCGAGGTGCTCGGCCTCGAGGCGGACCGGCTCTGGGTGACCGTGCACGTCTCTGACGACGAGGCGGCCGAGATCTGGCACGACGCGGTCGGCGTCCCCACAGAACGCATCCAGCGGCTCGACGAGGACAACTTCTGGCGGATGGGCGACACCGGTCCCTGCGGGCCCTGCTCTGAGATCTTCTACGACATGGGGGAGCGCTTCGGCGCGCCCGGTGGTCCGGCGCACGGTGGCGACGAGCGCTACCCGGAGATCTGGAACCTCGTCTTCATGCAGTACAACCAGCTGCCCGACGGGTCGATGGTCCCGCTGCCCAAGCCGAGCATCGACACGGGGGCGGGCCTCGAACGCAACCTCGTCGTGTTGCAGGGCGTCGACTCGGTCTGGGAGACCGACATCATGGTGCCGCTCATCGACGAGGCGCAGCGGGTGACGGGCGCGCGCCTCGGCACCGCCGAGAACACCGACGTGAGCCTCCGCATCATGGCGGAGCACGCGCGGTCGAGCGCGATCCTCGTGAACGACGGCGTGTTCCCTTCGAACGAGGATCGTGGCTATGTGCTCCGGCGCATCATCCGCCGCGCGGTGCGGCACGCGTACCTGCTCGGCAGCGAGCAGCTCGTGATGCCGACGATGGTCGATCAGGCGATCCGGGTGATGGGCGACGCGTATCCCGACCTCGAGCGCAACCGCGACTTCATCACGAGCGTCGTGGTCCGCGAGGAGGAGCACTTCCGCCAGACGATGCGCAACGGCCTCACGATCTTCGACGAGGAGGTCGCGGAGCTGCGCGAGCCGAAGGTGCTCAGCGGGGATGTCGCGTTCCGCCTGCACGACACGTTCGGCTTCCCGCTCGAGCTCACCAAGGAGATCGCGGCCGAGCGTGGCATCGAGGTCGACACCGCGGGCTTCGATGCGGCGATGGCCGAGCAGCGCCGCCGCGGCAAGGACGCGCGGAAGGCGGGCACCCAGCACGCGGACGCCGACGCGTACCGAGAGCTGCTCGAGCAGTTCGGTCAGACGGACTTCACGGGCTACACCGAGGGCGAGTCGAAGGGTCGCGTGCTCGCGGTGCTGCCCACAGACAACGACGGCGTCGTCGAGATCTTCCTCGATCGCACGCCGTTCTATGCGGAGAGCGGCGGCCAGATCGGCGACACCGGCACGATCCGCACCGACACTGGTCTCGCCGAGGTGGCCGACACCACCTACGCGTTGCCTGGTCTTCGCCGCCACATCGCGCGCATCGTCCAAGGCGACATCGAGCCGGGACAGGACGCGGTCGCGAGCATCGACGTCGAGCGGCGCGACGCGATCCGTCGGAACCACACCGGCACGCATCTGCTGCACTGGGCGTTGCGCGAGGTGCTCGGCGCGCACGTGAAGCAGGCGGGCTCGCTCGTCGCACCCGACCGGTTGCGCTTCGACTTCAGCCACTACTCGCCGGTTACAGGGGAAGAGATCGCGCAGATCGAGGACCTCGCGAACCACGAGGTGCTCGCGAACCCGCGCGTGCGCGCGTACGAGACGACGAAGTCCGAGGCCGAAGCGCTCGGCGCGATCGCGTTCTTCGGCGACAAGTACGGCGACGTGGTGCGAGTGCTCGAAGCCGGGCCGCACTCACTCGAGCTGTGCGGCGGCACGCATGTGAAGGCGCTCGGCGACATCGGCCCGATCAAGATCGTGTCCGAGGGGTCGATCGGGTCGAACCTGCGTCGCATCGAGGCGATCACCGGCACCGCGACGATCGATCGCCTCCGCCACGACGAGGACGTGCTCGCCGAGGCGGCTGGCTTGGTCGGCGTGAAGCCCGACCAGCTCGTCGAGGGCATCAACCGCCGGCTCGACGAGGTGAAAGCGCTCCGTGAAGAGCTGAAGGCGCTTCGTCAACAAGCGGCGGGAAGCGAGGCGGCCGACCTCGCGCAGACCGCGATCGACGGCATCGTCGTCGCTCGGCGTGACGGCACCTCGCGCGACGAGCTGCGTGAGCTCGCGCTCGCGATCCGACAGCAGCCCGGCATCCGGGCGGTGGTCATCGGCGGCGCGCCCGAGGGCGGCGGTGCTGCGTTGGTGGCTGCGGTCGCGGGTGACAGCGGCCTCAACGCCAGCGCGCTGATCGCTGATGCCGCGAAGACGGTGCAAGGCGGCGCGGGCAAGAGCGCCGACGTCGCCGTTGCCGGCGGCAAGGACCCATCCAAGCTCGACGAGGCGCTGGCCCTGGCGCGGTCGGCGGCCGGCCTCGCGTGAGGGTCACGGCGTGAGGGTCACGGCGTGAGGGTGCTCGCGCTCGATCTGGGGTCGAAGCGCATCGGGGTCGCGGTCTCCGACCCCACCGAGTCGATCGCGACACCCGATCGCGTGCTCGAACGCACGGGCTCGAAGGCGCGCGATCACAAGGCCATCGCGGCCGTGGTCGCGGAGTGGGAGGCCGAGCTGGTCGTGGTCGGACTGCCGCTCTCTCTGAGCGGTTCGGACGGCCCCGCAGCCCTTGCTGCCAGGGAAGAAGCGGCCGAGCTCGGCGCCGCGTTACCGGTGCCCGTGGTCGTCCATGACGAGCGTCTCACCACAGTGACTGCTTCGCGGACCCTCACACAGGCAAAGATGACTGCTGACGCGCGGCGTCGGGTCGTCGACAAGGTGGCGGCCGCGGTGCTGCTGCAGTCGTGGCTGGACCAACGAGCCTCGCGCCGAAGCCGCGCGACGGAGACGGAATGACCGACACCGACGAGGACTGGACCACCGAAGAAGACGTCGACGCGGGCTGGGTCAGCGACGTCGACGAGGGATGGGCCGAGTGGGATGGCGACTTCGAGTACGTCCGCCAGACCCGTCGGTCTCGCCTCAAGGTCGTCGTCGCCATCTTCTTCGCGACCATCCTCGTCGGGATCGTCGTCGTGGGCGGCATCTCGCTCTGGGTCGTCCGTCAGATCAACCCACCCGGTGACCCCGGTGCCAAGCTCACGGTGACCGTCGACCCCGGCGCGACGACGTCTGAGATCGCCGACCTGCTCGAGACACGGGGCGTGATCACGAACGCGACCGTCTTCCGGTGGTACGTGAGCTACAAGAAGGCCGGCCCGTTCTCTCCGGGCTACTACGAGCTGCGGAAGCGCTCGTCCATGGGTGACGTGGTCAAGGTGCTCGACACGCCGCCGCCGATCACGTTCACGAACGTGACGTTCCCCGAGGGCTTCACGCTCAGCAAGTTCGCGCAGCGGCTACAGGACAAGGTGCCGCGTCTCTCCGCGGACAAGTTCCTCGCGGCGGCGAACTCGGGGCAGCTGCGCTCGAAGTACTCGCCCGACGGCGTGAACAACCTCGAAGGGCTCCTCTTCCCCGACACCTACCAAGTCGCGTCGAACGACGACGAGGCGAAGGTCATCTCCCGCCTCATCACGCAGATGGAGAAGGTGGCTACTGCCGAGGGCGTCGACTACGCACCGTTCAGGTTCAACCTCTCCTCGTACCAGGTGCTCACGATCGCTTCGATCATCGAGAAGGAGGCGAAGACCGACGCCGACCGCCCGAAGATCGCAAGGGTGATCTACAACCGCCTCGCCAAGGGGATGAACCTCGAGATCGACGCGACCGTCATCTACGCGATGGGCGGCAACGTCGATCGGCTGACGTTCGACGACATCAACAACACGAACTCGCCTTACAACACGTACAAGAACCCCGGGCTGCCGCCGGGTCCGATCGCAATGCCGGGGAAGGCCTCGATCCACGCCGCGATGAACCCCGCTGACGGTCCGTGGCTCTACTACGTCGTCGTCGACAAGGACGGCAACCACGCCTTCGCGACGACCTTGAAAGAGCACGAGAAGAACATCAAGATCGCCCAGCAGAACGGCGTCCGCTGAGCGTGGCGCCCACTGGCTCGACCCGGGTCGCCGCAGTCATCGGCGACCCGATCGCCCACTCGCTGTCTCCGGTCATCTTCAACGCCGCGTTCGACTCGGCTGGGCTCGACTGGGTGTTCATCGCGTTCCGCGTGGCCGCGGGCGACACACGTCGCGCGTTCGACGGCGTCAGGGCGATGGGGATCGGCGGCGTGTCGGTCACGATGCCCCACAAGGACGCGGCGTGTGTGCTCGTCGACGAGCTCACTCCTGAAGCCCGCGCCCTCGGCGCGGTCAATTGCGTCGTGAACCGCGAGGGCACGCTCGTCGGGGACAACACCGACGGTGCCGGCCTCTTGTCCTCCCTGGCCGCGGAAGGCGTCGCGGTGGCCGGGGAACGTTTCGTCGTGCTCGGTGCCGGCGGCGCGGCGCGGAGCGTGGTCGCGGCGCTCGGACGCGCGGGCGCCGAGGTCGTCGTCGTCAACCGATCGGCAGAGAAGGCCGAGGCGGCGGCCGCGCTCGGTGGTCCCCAGTGCTCGGTCGGCAGCCTCGACGACGTCGAGAAGGCGTCGAGATTGGTCAACGCGACGTCGGTCGGGATGGGCGGCGACGGCCTGCCGGTCCCCGTCGAGATGCTCGGCCCGCCACAGATCGTGGTCGACCTCGTGTATCACCCTGTCGACACTCCGCTGCTTCGGGCCGCCCGGGAGCGCGGCGCCCGTGCCGTCGACGGTGTGGGCATGCTCGTCCACCAGGGAGCCCGTGCCTTCGAGCTCTGGACCGGTGTCGACGCCCCCGTCGACGCGATGAACGCTGCTGCTCGAGCTGCCCTCGCCACCCGAAGTTGACGCGGCCAGTAACACGCTCCGCGGGCGGGCGCAATGGGTCGATTTCACCACGGAACGGTTCAGTTCACCCCTGGCGATGCCGATACGGACTGAAGTCACGCCGGAGGGGCGGGACAACCAGGGGTTCGGAGGCCGCTGTGGCCCTACAGGGCACGCTCGACACATTTGCGCTGATCGACGTCTTTCGCTTGCTGGCGTCGACGAACAAGACCGGCCGTCTGCGCGTCAGCGGTGACCGCGGCAACGGCAACGTCTGGTTCGACGGCGGCGGTGTCGTGCTCGCGGCGGCGCACAACACCAAGCCCAGCGATGCCCCTGTCACCGTCATCTTCGAGCTCCTCCGCCAGCACGAGGGATCGTTCGTCTTCGAGGCCGACGTCACCACTCCTGAGGCCGGCGCGCCAACGGACGTCGAGATCCTCATCCGCGAGGCCGAGCACCTGCTGATCGAGTGGCAGGAGATCGAAGCCGTCGTGCCGTCGGTCGACCTGTGGGTGAGCCTCGCCACCGAGCTGCCCCGGCCCGAGGTCGTGGTCGACGGTGAGCGGTGGAAGGTGATCGTCGCGACCGGAGCGGGTGCGACGGTCTCTGAGGTCGGAGACAACCTCGGCCTCGGCGAGATCGCGGTCAGCAAGGCCGTGAAGGAAGTCATCGAGATCGGCCTCCTCACGATCTCGGATCCGCCAGCGTTTGCCGCGACCCCGCGTCGCGCGTGTCGAGCACATCCGAGCTCGTGCCTGAAGTCGAGGACGAGCCGCTGTCGCGCTACGAGCCGGAGCCTGAACCCCAGTACGAGCCCGAGCCTCAGCCCCAATACGAGCCCGAGCCGGAGCCGGTCATCGATCTCGTGCCCGAGCCTGAGCCTCAGCCTCAGCCCGAGCCCGAGGCCGAGACCGAGCTGCACTATGAGCCCGAGCCGCCGAGAGCGTCGTGGCCGAGCACGTGCCCGCATCGAGCGGCGGATCACTCGGCATCGACATCCCTGGCTTCTCGACCCTCGCCCCCGCGGTGTACGTCGAGAAGGAGGAGCCGGCAGCGCCGGTCTCGAGCCGCGCGAAGAACGGCACCTGGGCGGCGCGTGTGCTCGCCGAGGACGCCGCGCAGCACGACGCCCAGCACGACGCTCAATACGAGCCGCAGTACGAGCCGCAGGCGGACGACGAGCCGATGCCCGAGCTGCCGAACCTGACTCCGCAGGCGGCCCGTGCGATCGCTGCGGCCGCACAGGCGCACACCGAGGCCGAGCGCGACGCCGCGCTCGCGATGGCGACGGGCCCGAACGACGAGCCTCTCGACCGCGACCTGCTCCTTCGGTTCCTCTCGTCCGTCAAGCGCTGAACGCTCGTCGAGCGCTGCACACCCGGCCCATCCCTGCCCCCGCGCAGCCCCGTCGATAGCCTTTTCCAGTGATCGCTGCCCTCGTCTGCGCGCTTGCGGGCCTGGTCGTCGGCACCTTCCTGAACGTGCTCATCGAGCGGATCCCGATCAAGGTTCCCGCCGAGCGCGTCCCGCTTCACCTGCCGCCGTCGTGCACGTGGTGTGGCGAGCCTCGCGGCGGCGCCGGGTGGATTCCGATCGTCGGCGCTGTGAAGCCTTGTTCCGCGTGCCACGACCGCCCACGTCGGCGCGAGCTCGTCGTCGAGCTCCTGACCGCGGCCTTGTTCGTCACGATGTCGATCCACTTCCACGACCCCGTGGTCACGATCGCCTACCTGTTCTTCTGTGCGTTCATCGTCGCGGTCTCGGCGATCGACCTCGAGCACTACCGGATCCCCGACCGCCTCGTGTTTCCCTCGCTCGCGATCGCGGTGCCCGGCGTCGTGCTCGTGTCGTTCCAGCAGGACATCCCGGAGGCAATTCCGCGGGCGCTCCTCGGCGCGGCCACGATCTTCGGCGTCCTCCTCATCTTCCACCTGATCTCACCGCGTGGCATGGGCTTCGGTGACGTGAAGCTCGGCCTGATGCTCGGCCTCTTCACCGGCTGGCTCGCGCGGCAACTCGGCCCAGGCGGCCTATCTCGCGGTCATCGCGATGTTCTTCGGCGGCTTGATCGGTGTGATCATGGGATTCGTCGTGGCCCTCAGCCGCGGGCGCAAGGCCGCGTTCCCGTTCGGGCCTGCACTGTGCGCCGGTGCGTACCTCGTGGTGCTGCTGTCGAACCGCCTCATCAGCTGAGAACCCTCCCGGGCGAGCGATGGCCCGCCGGTACCATTGATGGGTGCTGCGCTTCCTGACCGCCGGTGAGTCCCACGGCCAAGCGCTCGTGGTCATCGTCGAGGGCTTGCCTGCGGGGTTGCAGGTCACGGTCGAAGACATCGGCGCCGAGCTGTCCCGTCGCCGCCTGGGCTACGGCCGCGGCCCACGGATGCGTTTCGAGCAAGACGAGGTCCGGCTCCTCGCGGGCGTCCGTCACGGACGCACGCTCGGCTCGCCAGTGGCGATCGAGATCGGCAACACCGAGTGGCCGAAGTGGGTCGAGGAGATGTCTCCCGCGCCGGGCGCCACGAAGAAGCCGCTGACTCAGCCCCGCCCCGGCCACGCCGACCTCGCCGGCATGCAGAAGTACGGCTTCGACGACGCCCGTGACGTGCTCGAACGCGCCTCGGCGCGCGAGACCGCAGCGCGATCGGCCGCGGGAGCGCTCGCCAAGCGGCTGCTGGCCGAGCTCGGCATCTCGGTCGTCTCGCACGTCGTGCAGATCGGACCCGCGGAGTCGAAGGCGAGCGAGCGTCCGGGCCCCGATGATCTCGAGCGCGTCGACGAGTCGTCGGTGCGCTGCTTCGACCCCGCCGCCGAAGACGCGATGGTCGGCGAGATCGAAGCGGCGGCGAAGGAGGGCGATTCCCTCGGCGGGGTCGTCGAAGTGCTCGCGTACGGCGTGCCGGTCGGCCTCGGCAGCCATGTGCATTGGGATCGCAAGCTCGACTCGCTGCTCGCTCAGGCGATCATGAGCATCCAAGCCGTGAAGGGCGTCGTGATCGGTGACGGGTTCGAGGTCGCTGGCCGTCGCGGGTCGGTCGCGCACGACCCGATCACCTGGGACGCCGCTACCGGCACCTACCGTCGCGAGTCGACGCAGGCAGGTGGAATCGAAGGCGGCATGTCGACCGGTGAGGTGATCGTGGTGCGCGCGTACATGAAGCCGCTCGCGACGTTGAACCGTCCAGTGCTGAAGACCGTCGACGTCGTGACGAAGGAGGAGACGGTCTCGTTCAAGGAGCGCACCGACGTGACCGCGGTGCCGGCGATGGGTGTCGTTGCCGAGACGATGGTGTCGCTCGTGCTCGCGAACGAGGCGCTCCGCAAGTTCGGCGGCGACTCGATCCCCGAGGTCGTCCGCAATCGCGACGGGTATGTCGCCAGCCTGTGACCACGTCGTGCTCGTCGGCCTGATGGGAGTCGGGAAGACGACCGTCGGCCGCCACTTGTCCGAGCGACTGGGCTGGAACCTCGTCGACAGCGACGCCCAGGTCGAGGCTCGCACGGGGCGCACGGTGCGCGAGATCTTCGAGCACGACGGTGAGCCCGCGTTTCGCGTCCTCGAGACCGAGGCGCTGCGCGACGCACTCGATGCACCCGGCCCGACGATCGTCGCCGCCGCGGGCGGCGTGGTGCTCGCAGCGGCGAACCGAGAGCTGCTCGAACGTCCGAACGTCACGGTCGTGTGGCTGCGGGCCGCGCCCGAGGTTCTCGTGTCACGCGCCGCGACGGGTGATCATCGACCGCTTCTCGAGCACGACCCCGCAGGCGTGCTGGCCAAGATGGCTGTCGATCGTGAGCCGCTGTACCGCGACGTCGCGGACGTCGTCGTCGACGTCGAGGGCCTCTCGCCGAACGAGGTCACCGATCGGGTGATCGCGGCGGTCGGCGCGTGATCACCGTCCGCGTGCCCCGCGCGCACGCGCCCTACGACGTCCTCGTCGGTCCCGGCGCCCGGCACGAGCTCGCGGGAGTGCTGCCCGAGGGAGTCCGCAAGGTCGCCATCGTGACGCAGGCACAGATCGGCATCGACGTCGATCCCGGCGTCGAGCACAAGGTCTTCACGATCGGCGCGGGCGAGGACGCGAAGTCGCTCACGACGGTCGAGCGCCTGTGCAGTCAATTCACGCAGTGGGGCCTGAACCGCGCCGACTGCATCGTCGCGCTCGGCGGAGGCCTGGTCACCGACGTCGGTGGCTTCGCGGCCGCGGTGTACCACCGGGGCCTGCCCGTCGTGCACGTCGCGACCACGCTGCTCGGGATGGTCGACGCCGCGATCGGCGGCAAGACGGGGGTCAACCTTTCCGAGGGCAAGAACCTCGTCGGTGCCTACTGGCAGCCCTCGGCGGTCCTGTGCGACACCGAGCTGCTCTCGGCCTTGCCGCCACGCGAGTGGCGCAGCGGATGCGGTGAGATGGCGAAGTACCACTTCCTCACTGGCGACGATCTGATGGCCCTGCCGCTCGACGAGCGCATCGCCCGCTGCGTCGAGATCAAGGCCGCGGTGGTGGTGGACGACGAGCGCGAAGCCGAAGGACGAGCTCTCCTGAACTACGGCCACACGCTGGCGCACGCCCTCGAGACCGCGGGGCGCTACGACCTACGGCATGGCGAGGCCGTCGGCATCGGGCTCGTGTACGCGTCCGAGGTCGCCCACCGGCTCGGCCGGATCGACGCCGCGCGAGTCGAGGAGCACCGGGCGGTCGTCGCGTCGTACGACCTTCCGCGGTCGTTGCCCGCCGGTGCCGACTCGGACGAGCTCATCACCCTGATGGGCCGCGACAAGAAGGCGTTGGGCGCGGTGACGTTCGTGCTCGACGGTCCACGCGGGCTCGAGATCGTGAGAGGCGTCGAGCGCGGCGAGCTCGCCGCGGCACTGGAGGCACTGAGATGACCGCTCGGAAGACCAAGTCCTCGAACGTCGTGCTGCTGCTGTCGGGGCCGAACCTGAACCTGCTCGGGCAGCGTGAGCCGCAGATCTACGGCACGGAGACGCTCGACGACCACGCCGCGACCTGCCGCGCCGAGGCCGAGAAGCACGGCCTCACGCTCGAGCACCTGCAGTCGAACCACGAGGGCGAGCTCATCGACGCGATCCAGGGTGCTCGGGGACGGGCGGCGGCGATCATCATCAACGCCGGGGCGTTCAGCCACTACGCATGGGCGATCCACGATGCGCTCGTGACATTCGAGGGCGTGAAGGTCGAGCTGCACCTGTCGAACCCCTACGCGCGTGAGGAGTGGCGGCACACGTCCGTGATCGCGCCCGTGGTGAACGGGACGATCGTCGGGTTCAAGGGAAGCGGCTACCGACTCGCGGCCCTCGCAGTGGCCGAGCTGCTCGGCGTGGCCAAGCCGTGACGGGGCTCCCCGCGATGGATCGAGGCGCGCGCGGTGCCCGTGTGCGCGACGCGGTGCGCGAGGCGGGCTGCGACGCGCTCCTCGTGACTCGGCTGGTGAACGTGCGGTGGCTGACCGGCTTCACGGGATCGGCCGCACTGCTCCTCGTGACCCCCGACGACATGGTGTTCGTCTCGGATGGGCGCTACGGAGAGCAGGCCCGCGACCAGCTCGCGCGAGCGGGTGTCGACGCGGACATCGAGATCGAGCTGTCGATGGCCGCGCAACGCGACGTGCTCAGCGCCCGCGCGAGGGGCATCGCCCGGCTCGGGCTCGAAGCCGACGGAGTCACGTGGGCACAACAGCGCACCTATGCGAGCGAGTGGTTCCCCGACGCCGAGCTGATCCCGACCGAGGGTCTCGTCGATCGCGAGCGTCAGGTGAAGGACGAAGGCGAGGTCGCGCGGATCGGGCTGGCGGCGTCGATCGCCGACGAGTCGCTCGCCGCCATCCTCCCGATGCTGGGCGAGCGACCGACCGAGCAGGCGTTCGCGCTCGAGCTCGACACCGAGATCCGCCGGCGGGGCGCCGACGGCAACTCATTCGAGACCATCGTCGGGTCCGGTCCGAACGGCGCGAAGCCTCACGCTCGACCGAGCGAGCGCAGTCGTCGAGCGCGGTGACTTGGTCGTGATCGACTTCGGGGCGAAGGTCGACGGCTACTGCTCCGACATGACTCGCACGTTCTCGGTCGGCGAGCCGTCACCCACCCAAGCGCGCATGCTCGAGGTCGTGGGCGCGGCGCAGCGAGCAGGGGTCGCGACCGTCGCCGCAGGTGTCGGCGTGAGTGAGGTCGATGCGGCGGCGAGAGAGGTCATCTCCGCGGCCGGGTGGGGCGCGGCGTTCACGCATCCCACGGGGCACTCCCTCGGTCTCGAGATCCACGAGCACCCGCGGGTGGCGTCGACGGTCGACCACACCCTCGTGGTGGGCAACGTGGTGACCGTCGAGCCCGGCGTGTACCTTCCCGAGCACGGTGGTGTGCGGATCGAGGACACGGTGCTCGTGACCTCGGATGGATGCCAGCCCCTCACCCACGCCCCGAAGCTCACTGCGATCTGACGATCAGGACCTGAGAAGGCAATGCCAGCGATCACCACGAACGACCTCAAGAACGGCATCACGTTGCAGCTCGACAACGGGCTGTTCACCGTCGTCGACTTCCAGCACGTCAAGCCCGGCAAAGGCGGCGCGTTCGTCCGCACGACCCTGAAGAATGCCCGCACCGGCGCCGTGATCGACCGAACCTTCCGGGCTGCCGAGAAGGTCGAGCAGGCGATCGTCGACAAGCGCGAGATGCAGTTCCTCTACCGCGAGGCCGACGAGTACGTGTTCATGGACACCGAGAGCTACGACCAGCTCCACGTTCGCCCCGCCGCCCTCGGCAACGCCGCCGGGTACCTCGTCGAGTCGGCGAATGCGGTGCTCGCGATGTACGAGGGCGAGATCATCGGCGTCGACATCCCCGCGTCGGTCGAGCTCACTGTCACCGAGACCGAGCCGGGCATCCAGGGTGACCGGGTGTCGGGCGCGCGCAAGCCGGCGACGCTCGAGACGGGCATCACCGTGCAGGTGCCACTCTTCGTCAACATCGGCGATCGAGTGAAGGTCGACACCCGCAGCGGCGACTACCTGACCCGCGTGTGAGCGATCCGGCGATCTCGGTCGAGCGCCGCCGCGAGGCGCGCGAGCGAGCGCTGGCGCTGCTGTACGAAGCCGAGTCGAAGGGGATCTCGCCGCGCGACGTCGTCGCGGCCCTCCCGGTGGCGCCGGATCCGTTCGCAGCGGATCTCGTCCAGGGAGTGGGGGACAACGAGGCGCAGCTCGATGAGCGCATCGGCGCCGTCGCCCGAGGTTGGACTGTCGCCCGGATGCCGGCGATCGACCGCGCTCTGCTGCGGGTCGGGTGCTACGAGCTGCTCCACGAGCCCGGCACGCCGACCGCGGTGATCATCAACGAGGCGGTCGAGCTCGCCACCAGGTTCTCGACCGACGACTCGGGCCGCTTCGTGAACGGCGTCCTCTCGAAGCTCGCCCAGGAGATTCGCCCCGGCTGACGTGGCGGTCATTGGGCGGTTGCCCGCGACATGCGCCGGCGAGCGCCCAATCTCGCCGGAGTCGGGGGAGGGCGCTGATAAAGTGCCCACCTGACCGTGAAGCGAGTCCCGTGAGGCTCGCACGGCAGGAGTCATCGAGTGGCTGAAAGGGAACGCCGGATCACGCCCCCGTTCGGGGGCGTTTTTGTTCCTCACAAGCGGGTCATGGACGCGGACGACGTGGCCAGAGCCACCGTGCGCATCGCCCACGAGGTCATCGAGCGCAACCACGGCCTCGAGCAGGTCGCGGTCATCGGTCTGCAGACCGGCGGTGTCCCGCTGGCAGAACGGCTCGTCGAGGCGATCGAGCGCATCGACGGCAGGAAGGTGCCGATCGGCACGCTCGATGTCGCGTTCTACCGCGACGACATCGGCATCCGGCCCGTGCTGCCCGAAGCGGTGACCGACATCGAGTTCTCGATCGACGGCGCGACCGTCGTCCTGGTCGACGACGTGCTCTTCACCGGGCGCACGATCCGAGCCGCGCTGAACGCGCTGAACGACTACGGACGGCCCCGCTCGATCCAGCTCGCGGTGATGGTCGATCGTGGCCATCGCGAGCTGCCGATCCGCCCGGACTTCGTCGGCAAGAACCTTCCGACTCGGCGCGACGAGATGGTCGACGTGAGCGATGACGGCGTGCACCTCGGGGAGATGCGGAAGTGAAGCACCTCCTCTCGATCGCCGACCTCGGACGCGACGGGATCGAGGACATCCTTCGGCTCACCGACTCGTTCGTCGAGGTCAGTGAGCGCAACATCCCGAAGGTGCCCGCACTCCGGGGGCGCACCGTCGTCTCGCTGTTCTACGAGGACTCCACGCGCACACGTCTCTCGTTCGAGACCGCGGCCAAGCGACTGTCGGCCGACACGATGTCGTTCACCGTGGGCGCGTCGTCGGTGAACAAGGGCGAGTCGTTGCGCGACACGGTCGAGACGATTCATGCGATGGGCGTCGACGCGATCGTCGTGCGGCACAAGTCGTCGGGGGTGCCGTGGCAGATCGCCGGTTGGGTCGACGCCTCGATCGTGAACGCAGGGGACGGCTGGCACGAGCACCCGACCCAGGCGCTGCTCGACTGCTACACGATCCGCGCCGAGCTCGATCGTCCGATCGAGGGTTTGCACGTCGCGATCGTCGGCGACATCAAGCACTCCCGCGTCGCACGGTCGAACGTGCTCGCGCTCAACGCGCTCGGAGCGCGGGTGACGCTGGTCGCGCCACGCACGCTGCTGCCCCCGAGCCTCGAGGGCTGGCCCGTCGATGTGAGCAGCGACCTCGACGATGTCTTGCCGAAGTGCGACGTCGTGTATCTCCTGCGGATGCAGCTCGAGCGCCAGACCGAAGCGCTCGTGCCGTCGCTGCGGGAATACAGCACTCGGTTCGGCCTCGACCGGATCCGAGTCGGCGCGCCTCCCCGAGCACGCGCTGGTGATGCACCCAGGTCCGATGAACCGGGGCGTCGAGATCGCCGCCGACGTCGCCGACCTGCCCCGCGCGGTGATCACGCAGCAGGTGCGCAACGGCGTCGCGGTTCGGATGGCGATCCTCTACTCGCTGCTCGGCGCAGGAGCCGACCTTGGCTGATCTCGTCTTGAAGGGCGGTCGTGTCGTCGATGCGACCGGGAGCCGCGTCGCGGACGTCGTCGTGGGCGACGACGGTCGCATCGTCGCGGTCGGCGCCGACCTGAATGCCGACCAGGTCCTCGACGCGTCGGGATGCGTCGTCGCGCCCGGACTCGTCGACCTCCACACCCATCTGCGTCAACCGGGACGTGAGGAAGCCGAGACGGTCGAGAGCGGATCGCGCGCCGCCGCGCTCGGCGGCTACACCGCGGTCGTCGCGATGCCGAACACCGAACCCGCGATCGACTGCGCAGCGGTCGTGCACGAGGTGCTCGACCTCGGCGCGAAGGCGGCGCTGTGCGACGTGCGTGTCGCCGGAGCGATCACCGTGGGTCGCGCCGGCGATCGGCTCGCCCCGATGGCTGAGATGGCAGCGCTAGGCGTGCGCCTCTTCACCGACGACGGTCGCGGTGTGCAAGATGCGGCGCTGATGCGCCGTGCGCTCGAGTACGCGGGCGACCTCGGCGTGATCTTGGCGCAGCACTGTGAGGACGAGACGCTCGCCGCAGGCGGCCAGATGCACGAGGGCGAGTGGTCGAGCCGGCTCGGGATCGCGGGCCAGTGCGCGGAGACCGAGGAGCTGATGGTGATGCGCGACATCGCGCTCGCCCGGCTCACGGGCACACGGGTCCACTTCCAGCATCTGTCCACGGCGGGCTCGATCGCGATGGTGCGGGCGGCGCGTGCGAACGGCGTGCCCGTCACGGCCGAGGCGACCACGCACCACTTCACCCTGACGCACGCCGAGTGCGCGTCGTTCGACCCGGTGTTCAAGGTCAACCCGCCGTTGCGCACCGATGCGGACGTTGCCGCAGTGCGCGCGGGCCTCGCCGACGGGTCCGTCGACGCGATCGCGACCGACCACGCGCCTCACGCGCAAGACGCGAAGGAGCAGCCCTTCGATCAGGCGCCGCCAGGGATGCTCGGCCTCGAGACGGCCCTCGCCCTCGCGCTCACCGAGCTCGATCTCCCGATCGAAGCGGTGCTCGCCCTGCTCTCGTGGCAGCCGGCCGCGATCGCGGGGCTCACCGGCACGCACGGGGGGCCGGTCGCGGCCGGCTACCCCGCGAACCTCTGCGTGATCGACCCGACGGCCGAATGGGTTGTCGATCCGGCGCTGCTCGCGAGCCGCAGCCGGAACACGCCGTACGCCGGCCGCAAGCTGAAGGGCCGCGTGCGGCACACGCTTCTCGCCGGCGAAGCGGTCGTGATCGACGGTGAGGCGCAACGATGACCAGCGGCCCGAGGCTCGAGGCACTCCTGGTGCTCTCGGACGGCACGGTGTTCGAGGGGGAGGCGATCGGCGCGCCGCGGGCGGTAGCGAGCGGCGAGGTCGTCTTCAACACCGTGCTGTCCGGATATCAAGAGGTGATCACCGACCCGTCCTACGCAGGGCAGATCATCAGCTTCACCTATCCGCACATCGGAAACTACGGCGCGACTGCGCTCGACGAGGAGAGCCGCAGGCCGTTCTGCCGCGGCGTGGTGGTCCGCGACTTCAACGACCGTCCGAGCAGCTGGCGGTCCGACGAGAGCCTCGACGAGTTCCTCGTCCGCACCGGCGTCGCGGGCATCTCCGGCATCGACACCCGACGGTTGACCCGTCACATCCGCGAGGCGGGAGCGATGCCGGGCGCCTTCGGCACGGCGAGCGAGGGCGAGCTGCTCGCCGCCGCGCAGGCCGAGCCCGGCACCGACGGCATCGACCTCGTCGCGACCGTGACTTGTGACGCGCCCTACACGATCGGCACAGGTCCCTTCCGCGTGGTCGCGTACGACTTCGGCATCAAGGCGACGATGCTCAGGCAGCTCGGTGAGCTCGCGACGATCGAAGTCGTCCCGGCTTCCACGACCGCGAGCGAGGTGCTCGCGCGTGAGCCCGAAGGCGTGTTCCTGTCGAACGGACCCGGCGATCCGGCGACGCTCGGGTACGCGGTCCGCAACATCGAAGCGCTGCTCGGTCAGGTGCCGGTGTTCGGCATCTGCCTCGGACATCAGCTGCTCGCTGCCGCGCTCGGTGCGCGGACGTTCAAGCTGCCGTTCGGGCATCACGGTGGCAACCATCCGGTCCGTCACCTCGCGACCGGGCAGGTCGAGATCACGAGCCAGAACCACAACTTTGCAGTCGACGTCGAGGGTCTCGACGTCGCCGACATCACGCACGTGAACCTCAACGACGGTGTGGTCGAGGGAATCCGGTGCCGCGAGGTGCCCGCGTTCAGCGTGCAGTACCACCCGGAGGCGGGCCCGGGCCCGCACGATGCGCGCTACCTGTTCGACGAGTTCCGCAAGCTGATGGTCGAGGCACGCTGATGCCGCGGCGCACCGACCTCGAGACGATCCTGATCATCGGCAGTGGGCCGATCGTGATCGGCCAGGCCTGTGAGTTCGACTACTCGGGAACGCAGGCATGCCGTGTGCTGCGGTCCGAGGGCTACCGCATCGTGCTCGCCAACTCGAACCCGGCGACGATCATGACCGACCCCGAGTTCGCGGACCGCACGTACGTCGAGCCGCTCACCCCCGAGGTGCTCACGAAGATCATCGAGCGCGAGCGGCCCGACGCGGTGCTCCCGACGCTCGGTGGGCAGACCGCGCTCAACCTCGCGATGGCGCTCGCCGAGCGCGGCGTGGTCGGCGACGGCGGTGTCGAGCTCATCGGTGCGAACGCGGAAGCGATCGCGACCGCCGAGGACCGCGAGCGGTTCAAGCAGGCGATGATCGAGATCGGCCTCGCGGTCCCGGCGTCGGGCACCGCCCGATCGCTCGACGAGGCGATGGTCGTCGTCGAGAAGGTCGGGCTGCCCGTGATCGTGCGGCCCGCGTACATCCTCGGTGGGCGGGGCACGGGCATCGCGGCGACGCCGACCGAGTTCGCGGCGATCGCCGCCGCCGGGCTCGACGCGAGCCCGATCAGCGAGATCCTGATCGAGCGGTCGATCGTCGGGTGGAAGGAGTTCGAGCTCGAGGTCATGCGCGACCGCGCCGACAACTGCGTCGTCGTGTGCTCGATCGAGAACTTCGATCCGATGGGTGTGCACACCGGCGACTCGATCACCGTGGCGCCCGCGCAGACGCTGTCCGACGTCGAGTACCAGCGCATCCGCGACGCTGCGTTCGCCTGCATCCGGCGAGTCGGCGTCGAGACCGGCGGTAGCAACATCCAGTTCGCGGTCGAGCCCACCACCGGCGATCAGGTCGTGATCGAGATGAACCCGCGCGTGAGTCGGTCGTCCGCACTCGCGTCGAAGGCGACCGGCTTCCCCATCGCGAAGATTGCGGCTCGCCTCGCGGTCGGGTACACGGCTCGATGAGATCCCGAACGACATCACCCGCAAGACGCCGGCAAGCTTCGAGCCCACGATCGACTATGTCGTGACGAAGGTGCCGCGCTGGGCATTCGAGAAGCTCCCCGGCACCAGTGGCGTGCTCGGCACTCAGATGCAGTCGGTCGGTGAGGCGATGGCGATCGGCCGCACCTTCGCCGAGTCGCTGCAGAAGGGGTTCCGCTCGCTCGAGACGGGCCGCCTCGGCCTCAACGCCGACCCGGCCGAGGCCGCGTACGAATCGATCGACGTGGAGGACCTCGTCGCTCGCAGCGCGATCCCGACGCCCGAGCGGCCGTTCCAGCTCGAAGCCGCCCTGCGTCGAGGCGTCAGCGTCGAGCGACTCGCCGAGACCACCGGGATCGACCGCTGGTTCCTCGACCAGATCGCTCGCATCACCGACGAGCGCGCCCGCCTCGAGGCATCGGGCTTTGTGGGCATGGACCGGAGGTCGTGGCGGCGCGCCAAGCGGATGGGGTTCTCCGACGGTCAGCTCGCCCACCTGTTCGGCGTCGGTGAGGCCGACGTGCGTTCCGCTCGTCTCGCCGAAGGCGTCGCGGTGACGTTCAAGACCGTCGACACCTGCGGCGCGGAGTTCGAGGCGAGCACGCCGTACCACTACGGCACCTACGAGGACGAGGACGAGGTGCGGCCGGCCGAGCGCGCCCCGAATCGTGATCCTCGGGTCCGGCCCGAACCGCATCGGTCAGGGGATCGAGTTCGACTACTGCTGCGTGCACGCGTCGTTCGTGCTGCGCGACGCGGGCTACGAGACCGTGATGGTCAACTGCAACCCCGAGACCGTGTCGACGGACTACGACACGAGCGACCGGCTCTACTTCGAGCCGCTCACGCACGAAGACGTGCTCAACGTCATCGAGGCCGAGAAGCCGGTCGGCGTGATCGTGGCGCTGGGAGGCCAGACTCCGCTCAAGCTGGCGGCCGTGCTCTCGCCCGAGCTCGTGATGGGCACGAGCGCTGAGTCGATCGATCGCGCGGAGGACCGCGAGCAGTGGAACGCCCTGTGCGCGCAGCTCGAGATCCCCCAGCCGGCCGGCGGCACCGCGACTGGGGTCGATGGCGCGCTCGCTGTCGCCGCCCGGGTGGGCTACCCCGTGCTCGTGCGCCCGTCGTACGTCCTCGGCGGACGCGCGATGCAGATCGTCTACGACGACGACGAGCTCGCTTCCGCGATGGCCGAGCTCGCGAACGAGGGGAGCCTCGGGCGCGAGGGAGGCCTGTCGGCCGAGCGCCCCGTGCTCATCGACCGCTTCCTCGAGGACGCGGTCGAGGTCGACGTCGACGCGATCCGCGACGCGACCGGTGAGGTGCTCATCGGTGGCGTGATGGAGCACGTCGAGGAGGCCGGGGTGCACTCAGGCGACTCTGCCTGCGCGCTGCCGCCTCCCTCGCTCAGCGCGAGCCGTCATCGAGGTGATCGAGGCATACACACGGGCGATCGCGGCCGCACTCGACGTCCGCGGGCTGATCAACGTGCAATACGCGGTCAAGGCCGGTCAGGTGTTCGTGCTCGAGGCGAACCCGCGGGCGAGCCGCACAGTCCCGTTCGTGGCAAAGGCAACCGGTGTGCCGCTCGCGAAGGTGGCCACCCGGGTGATGGTCGGCGCCACCCTCGCTGAGCTGCGAGAGGAGGGCCTGCTGAGGCCGCCGACCGCGTCGAAGCACACGAGCGTGAAGGAAGCCGTGCTCCCGTTCAACCGGTTCCCCGGCGTCGACACCGTGCTCGGCCCCGAGATGCGCTCGACCGGGGAGGTCATGGGGATCGACCGCTCGTTCGGCCTCGCGTTCGCGAAGAGCCAGATCAGCGCGGGCAACCCGCTGCCGAGCTCGGGGACGATCTTCCTGTCGCTCGCCGACCGAGACAAGGCCGCGGGTCTCGAGGCCGCACGTCGTTTCGTCGAGCTCGGCTTCTCGCTCGCTGCGACCGCGGGGACCGCAGCGCACCTCGAGGCGAACCGCGTGCCGGTCGCGACGGTTGTCGCGAAGATGGGGGAGGGCACCGGCCAGGACGCGGTCGACCTGATCTCCTCCGGCAAGGTCGACCTCGTCGTCAACTCTCCGCGCGGTCGTGGCGCACGCGCTGACGGATCGCACATCCGCGCCGCGGCGAACGTGCATCGGGTCCCGTGCCTCACGACGGTCGCCGCTGCCCTCGCTGCCGCGAATGGCATGACCGAGTGGGTCGCAACCGATCTGCGCGTGACGTCGCTGCAAGAGCACCACGAGGGCACGGGCGATCAGCTCGCGCTCCCGATCTGATCGGGGTTCGGTGACAGCGGTCGATCTCACTTCGAGGATCGGATCGATCGAGCTCCCCAACCCCGTCATGACCGCATCGGGATACGCGGGCCACGGCGACGAGCTCGCTCACTACTTTCCCGCTGTCCGAGCTCGGTGCCGTGGTCGTGAAGTCGCTCGCCGCCTTCGAGTGGCCAGGCAACCCGGCGCCTCGGCTTCATCCGGTGACCGGCGGGATGTTGAACAGCGTCGGGCTGCAAGGCCCAGGAGTGGCGAAGTGGCTCCGCGACGACCTGCCCCGACTCGAGCGGGCGGGCGCTCGAGTGGTCGCGAGCATCTGGGGGCGGACCGTTGACGAATACGGGCTCGTGGCGAAGATGCTGGTCAACGCGCCGAAATGTGTCCTCGCGGTCGAGGTCAACCTGAGCTGCCCGAACCTCGACGGTGGTGCGCATCTCTTCGCGCATTCGCCCGAGGCGACGGCAGAGGCGCTTCGCGCCGCGGCGATCTGCGAGCAGGCCGCTCTGGGCGAAGCTCAGCCCGAACACCGATCGGCTCGTCGCCGTCGCTCGCGCCGCGCAGGCCGCGGGCGCCGACGCCGTGACGCTCGTGAACACGGTGATGGGCATGGTCATCGACGTCGAGGACCCGCCCCCCGCGCTCGGAGCGGGCGGGCGGAGGGCTGTCCGGGCCGGGCCATCCATCCGGTCGCGGTGCGCGCCGTCCACGACGTCCGCGCCGCCGTGCCCGACCTCCCGATCGTCGGTGTCGGAGGCGTCGCGACGGCGGCCGATGCGGTGGAGCTGATGATGGCGGGCGCGTCCGCGGTCCAAGTCGGGACCGCGACTTCGCGGACCCGAAGGCTCCGCGCTCAGTGCTGCAAGGGCTGAGAGACTGGTGCGAACGGCATGAGATCGGTGCCGTCACGGAGATCGTGGGAGCGGTGCATGAAGACCGATGAGATCGCACAGCAGCAGATCGCGACGCGCGATCGGCTCGCGCTGGCGCTCGATGTCGACGACCTCGTCGAGGCGATCCGCATCGGTCGCATGCTGCGGCCGTGGTTCGGCACGGCGAAGGTGGGCCTCGAGCTGTTCAGCGCCGCCGGGCCCGAGGCCATCGGCGCGTTCGCCGATCTCGGGTACCGCGTGTTCCTCGACCTGAAGCTGCACGACATCCCGACGACGGTGCACCGCGCCGCCCGCGTGATCGGCGCGTTCGGTGCCGACTACCTGACGCTCCACGCCCAGGGCGGCGTACCCATGCTGCGCGCCGGCGTCGACGGGCTCGCCGAGGGTGCCGAGCGCGCGGGCCTCGCGCCGGCGACCGCGCTCGCGGTCACGATCCTCACGAGCGACGATGACGCTCCCGAGCACATCCTCCCGAAGCGTGTCGGCGCGGCCGTCGAGAGTGGGTGCGGCGGCATCGTGTGCGCCGCGAGCGACGTGCGCGACGCCGCGCTGTTCGCGCCACGACTCACGATCGTCGTGCCCGGCATCCGCCCCGAAGGCGTTGCGCACCACGACCAGGCTCGTGCCGCGACGCCGCGCGAGGCGCTCGATGCCGGTGCCGACCTGCTCGTGATCGGACGTGCAGTGACCGAGGCGTCAGACCCCTGTGCCGCAGCCGAGAACCTGGTGAGCTCGATCGCCTGAACGCTGGATTTCTTGGTGTTTCTCACTCCCGGCGACACGCCAGCACCAAGAGAACGTGCTGGGGTCCGGGCTGAGAAACCCCCGCGCTAGGGTGCCGCCCATGCCGAATCCTCCCCCCTGTCAGCCGATCAGCGAGCGGCCGCCCTGAAGAAGGCGGCCGAGGTTCGCACTCTGCGGGCCGAGCTCAAGGAGAAGCTCAAGATGGGCTCGGTCACGCTTCCTGAAGTGCTCGCCCAGGCCAAGGGCGACGATGTGGTGGGCAAGCTGAAGGTCCTCGCGCTGCTCGAGTCGCTGCCAGGCGTGGGCAAGGTCCAGGCCCGTCGCATCATGGAAGAGATCGGGATCAGCGAGTCCCGTCGTGTCGCGGGCCTCGGTGCGCAGCAGCGCGAGGCGCTGCTCGCTGCACCCGAAGCTGCAAGCTGCTGACCGTACGTCCTCCTGATCTGATCGGTCGCTGATCTGATCTTCGTCGTCTCCGGCCCGGGTGGCGTCGGCAAGGGGACGCTCGTCGCAGAGCTCATGCGTCGCGAGCCAGATCTGTGGCTCAGTCGCTCGTGGACGACGCGGGCTGCGTCGTCCGCGAGGTCCGCAAGCGCGTACGTCTTCGTCGATCGTGCCGCGTTCGAAGCGCGCATCGACGCAGGCGGCTTCCTCGAATGGACCGAGTTCCTCGGCAACTACTACGGCACGCCGACCCCGAAGCCGCCGTCCGGTGCAGCATGTCGTCCTCGAGATCGAGCTGCACGGTGCGCAGCAAGTCCGCGCCTTGCATCCCGGCGCGGTCGTCGATCTTCGTGATGCCGCCGTCGCGTGCGGAGCAGCAGCGACGGCTGCGTGCACGCGGCGATGCCGAGGACAAGGTGGCGAAGCGGCTGCAGAAGGCCGAGGAGGAAGAGCCGATCGGGCTCGCGCTCGCCGACCATGTGATGGTGAACGACGAGATCGATCGCGCCGTGAAAGAGCTGCAGTCGATCGCTTCGCAACGCACACGAGGTGAGCTACTCGCCACCGAGTCGCCTCGGTCTCGGCACGGCGCCTCTCGGCAACCTCTATGCCGAGGTTTCCGAGGAGGATGCGGCGGCAACCGTCGCCGACGCCTGGGCGGCCGGCATCCGCGTGTTCGACACCGCGCCGCTCTACGGGCACGGTCTCGCCGAACGGCGGCTCGGCGCCGCGCTCTCGGCTCACCCGCGTGGCGACTTCGTGCTCTCCACCAAGGTCGGTCGGCTGCTCGTGCCGGGCACGCCGGACGGCGCCGACGGCTTCAAGGTCTCGCACGGGCAGGTGCCGAGGTTCGACTTCTCGGCCGACGGGGTGCGCAGGTCGCTCGAGGAGAGCCTCGGACGCCTTGGTCTCGACCGCATCGACGTCGCGCTCATCCACGACCCCGACAACCACTTGGAACAGGCGATCGCCGAGGCGGCCCCCGCGCTGGCGGCGCTTCGAGACGACGGAGTCGTGACGGCGATCGGATTCGGCATGAACTACGTCGCGCCGCTGAAGGAGGCCGTCGAGCGGTGCGATCTCGACGTGATCCTCGTCGCCGGTCGCTACACCCTCCTCGACCAGGCCGCACTCCACTCGGGCCTGCTGGCGGCCTGCGCGGAACGCGGTGTCGGCGTGATCGCCGGGGGCGTGTTCAACAGCGGTGTGCTCGCCGTCGCCGACAGCCGGCGCGACGCTACGACTACGTGCGCGGTGGCCGACGAGCGCCTGGCCCAGGCCAGCGGCGATCGCTGCCACCTGCGAGCGCCATGGCACGTCGCTGCCCGCCGCGGCGCTGCACTTCGTCGCATCGTCAGCCGCTGATCACCACGCTGCTGATCGGGGCGCGCGACGTCGACGAGATGCGGGCCGACGTGGCGATGCTCGCCGAGCCGGTTGACCCGGCGCTTTGGGTCGCGCTGTCGAGGGCCGAGGGCTTGCTCCTGCTACCCTGAAGTCCCGAATCCGCTGCTCAGGAGCTGTCAATGGCGCGTCCCCACGACACGATGATGAACCCCGCGATCGAGTCACTGCTCGACCGCTCCGACTCGAAGTTCACCCTCGTGACGTTGGCGGCCAAGCGAGCGCGGCAGATCAACTCGTACTTCAACCAGCTCGGCGACGGGCTCGGCGCGATCGTGCCGCCGCAGGTGGCCTCGGTGTCTCGCAAGCCCCTGTCGATCGCGTTCGAGGAGATCGCCGCCGACAAGATCACCTACGTCCGCCCTGAGCCCGGTGGAGAGGGCGAGGAGGGCGAGCTCGCCGAAGCGCAGGCCGAGGCCTCGGCCGCTTCCGACGAGGAAGCAACCGAGTAGACCCATGGCGGGCCTCACCGGGCGCCGCATCGTCCTGGGGGTCACGGGCGGCATCGCCGCCTACAAGGCGATCGAGGTGTGCCGACGCCTCGTCGACCTCGGTGCGCACGTCGTGCCGATCATGACGCGTGACGCGCGCCGCTTCGTCGGTGAGACGACGTTCTCCGCGCTCGCTTCCGAGCCCGTGCACTCGTCGTTGTGGGATGACGGTGATCCGATCCCGCACACGCGCCTCGGGCAGTCCGCCGATCTGGTGGTCATCGCTCCCGCGACGGCTCGCTTCCTCGCCGCGTACGCGGCCGGCCTGTCGGGCGACCTCCTCACTGCCGTCGTGATCGCGACGCGGGCGCCGGTCATCGTGTGCCCCGCGATGCACACCGAGATGTGGGAGCACGCGTCGGTGCAGGAGAACCTCGCGACTCTGCGCCGGCGCGGCGTGCGCGTCGTCGACCCCGAGTCCGGACGTCTCGCCGGCGGCGACATCGGGTCCGGGCGCCTCGCGAGCCCCGAGACGATCGTCGAGCACATCGAGCGCGAGCTCGCGCCGAAGGACATGGCTGGGCTGCGCGTGTTGGTGACCGCGGGCGGCACGCGAGAGCCGATCGATGCGGTGCGCGTCATCGCGAACCGGTCGTCGGGAAAGCAAGGGCATGCGCTGGCGTTCGAAGCCGCGGCTCGCGGCGCGTCGGTCACGGTCATCACGACCGTGGGCCGGCCGGTGCCGGAGGGTGCCGAGCTCGTGGCCGTCGAGACTGCCGCCGAGATGGAGGCCGCCGTCATGGCTCGCGCTGCGATCGACGGACGTCGTCGTCATGGCCGCGGCCGTCGCGGACTTCCGCCCGAAGGCCGCGGTCGATCACAAGATCAAGAAGGAAGGCGGTCCGCCCGAGATCCTCCTCGAGCCGACGCCTGACATCCTCGCCGGCCTCGGCGCCGCGAAGCGCCCCGGCCAGACCCTGGTCGGCTTTGCAGCCGAGACCGAGTCTCTCCGGGCGAACGCCGAGGGCAAGCTCCGGCGCAAGCGGCTCGACCTGATCGTCGCCAACGACGTGTCGGCGCCAGGCGCCGGTTTCGAGCACGACACCAACGAGGTTGTGATCCTCGGTGCAGGGGATCGAGCAGAATGTCAGCCTGACTGACAAACGTGCGGTCGCTGCAGCGGTGTTCGATGCCGTCGTGGTCCTGCGAGCGCGTCAGTAGCCCCCCTTCAAAGCACACGTCGACCGAGGAGCACCGCTGTGAGCCGCTGGACCTTCACCTCCGAGTCCGTCACGGAGGGCCATCCCGACAAGATGGCCGACCAGATCTCCGATGCCGTCCTCGACTCGATCCTCGCCGTAGGACCCGACCGGTCGTGTGGCGTGCGAGACGTTGCTCACGACGGGCCTGTGCATCGTCGCCGGAGAGGTCACCACCGAGGCCTACGTCGACATCCCGAACCTCGTGCGCGACACGATCAAGGGCATCGGCTACGACCGTGAGTCGTTCGGCTTCGACGGCAACACGTGCGGCGTGATGGTGTCGATCGATCCCGCAGTCGCCGAACATCGCGCAAGGCGTCGACACCTCCGCCGAGACGCGCTCGGGCAAGAGCGGCGAAGACATCCTCAACAGCCAGGGCGCCGGCGACCAGGGGATGATGTTCGGCTACGCGTGCGACGAGACCGAGGACCTCATGCCGCTGCCGATCTGGCTCGCGCATCGGCTCGCCGCATCGCCTTGTCCGAGGTGCGCAAGGCGGGCATCCTCCCGTACCTCCGTCCCGACGGGAAGACGCAGGTCACGTTCGACTACGAAGACGGCAAGCCGGTGCGCTTGAAGACCGTGCTCATCTCGACGCAGCATGCGCCCGAGCCTCGACGCCGAGACGCTCATCAAGCCCGACCTCAAGGAGCACGTGATCCACCCGCTCGCTCCCGCCGCAGTTCGCGGACGACGGCTTCGACGTTCTCGTGAACCCGACCGGCACGTTCGAGCTCGGTGGCCCGCACGCCGACACCGGCCTCACGGGCCGCAAGATCATCGTCGACACGTACGGGGGCATGGCCCGCCACGGCGGCGGCGCGTTCTCGGGCAAGGACCCGTCGAAGGTCGACCGCTCCGCTGCGTACGCCGCGCGCTGGGTCGCGAAGCACGTCGTCGCGTCGGGTGCGGCCACTCGCTGCGAGATCCAGGTCGCCTACGCGATCGGCGTGGCTCGTCCGGTGTCGATCATGGTCGAGACGTTCGGCACCGAGACAGTCGACCCCGAGAAGATCGCGAGCGCTGTCGACGAGGTGTTCGACCTTCGCCCTGCCGCGATCATCCGCGACCTCGACCTTCGCCGGCCGATCTACAAGCGCACCGCCGCGTACGGGCACTTCGGTCGCGCCGAGAAGGAGTTCACCTGGGAGTACCCGACCAGGTTGGACGACATGCGCAGCGCGCTTGGCTTGTAGCGCGACGCCAGACCCCGCGGGCCTCACGGTCCGGGTGCTCCCGGACGGCCCGATCGACAAGACGTTCGACTACATGGTGCCCGCGCGCCAGGCCGCGCTTGCGGTCGTCGGCGCGCAGGTGCGGGTGCCGTTGCACGGGCGGCGTGTGAGCGGATGGATCGTCGACGTCGACGTGTCGCCTCCCGCCGGAGTCACCCTCGCAGAGGTGCTCGCGGTGCGCGGCATCGGACCACCCGCCGACGTGGTCGAGCTCGCCACGTGGGCCGCGCATCGGTGGGCGGGGCGCGCCGCGTACGATCCTCACCGCCGCATCCCCGCCGACGCTCGTGTCCCGGCTGCCGTCCCCGCTCATGGGCACTGTGCCGATGGGCGGCGAAGTCGCCGATCTCCCACCCGAGGCGCTGATCGGGCGAGGAGCAGTGGTCCGACGGCCGCCGTCCGTCGACCCGCTCGCGCTCGTGCTCGCGGCCGCGCGCCTCGGCCCGGCGCTCGTGGTGACGCCGTCGGTCGCCACCGCCTGCGGACTCGCCGCACGCGTGCGGCGCTCCGGCGTGGGCGTCGCAGTCGCTGCCACGCGACTGGGGCCAGGCGCGGGCAGGGGCAGGCGTCACGATCGGTGCCCGCAACGCGGTCTGGGCGCCCGTGCCCGACTCTCGCAGTGGTCGTCGTGATCGACGAGCACGACGAGGCGCTCAAAGAGGAACGCGTCCCCGCTTGGCACGCGCGTGACGTCGCGGTCGAGCGTGCGCGCCGGGCCGGCGTGCCCGTGGTGCTCGTGTCGCCGTGCCCGAGCCTCGAAGCGCTCGCGTGGCGCCCGCTGGTCACCGCGAGCCGCAATGCCGAGCGGCAGGGCTGGCCCGCGCTCGAGGTGGTCGACATGCGCCAGGCCGATGACCCCATCCGCACCGGTCTGTACTCCGAGGCACTCGTTCGCGTGCTCCGTTCGTCTGAGCGCGTCGTATGCGTGCTCAACCGCACAGGAAGGGCTCGGCTGCTCGCGTGTGTCGCGTGCGGCGAGCTTGCGACGTGCGAGCGGTGCGGCGCCGCGGTCATCCAGCCGACCGCCGACTTCGCGTGCCCGCGTTGCGCGACCGTGCGGCCGCCGGTCTGCCTCCGGTGCCACTCGACCCGGTTCAAGAACCTCCGTGCCGGCGTGAGCCGTGTGCGTGAGGAGCTGGAGGCCCTCGCGGGGGAGCCGGTCGTCGATGTCACGGCCGCGGATGAGGACGGCGCCACCGCGCGAGTGCACGTCGGCACCGAAGCCGCGCTGCACCGGGTGACCGAAGCCGACGCGGTGGCCTTCCTCGACTTCGACCAGGAGATGCTGGCGCCCCGATACCGCGCCTCGGAGCAGGCGTTCGCCTTGCTGGCGCGCGCCGCGAGGCTGGTCGGAGGTCGGCGCCCGGGGTCACGTGTGCTCGTCCAGACCCGCGTCGCCGAACCATGAGGTGCTCGACGCCGCGCTCCACGCCGATCCGGCACGCGTCGAGCGATGCAGAGGCTCGACGTCGACGTGATCTCGGCTTCCCGCCTGCGAAAGCGATGGCCGCGATCTCCGGCCCCGGGGCGGACGACTTCGTCGCGACGCTGGGCGTGCCACTCGGCATCGACGTGCTCGGCCCCGCGAAGGGCATGTGGCTCGTTCGAGCCGCGTCGCCCGACGCGCTGGCCGACGCACTCGCCCGCACGTCGCCGTCCCGCGGCTCGTCTGCGCATCGAGGTCGACCCACTTCGCGTGTGACCGCGAAGCTGCGGCCGTTAGCCTGGGGACCATGGCTCCGTACTCGATCCGGATGTTCGGCGACCCAGTGCTCAAGCAGCGCGCCGCCGAGATCACCGAGATCGACGGCCGCCTCGCCCGGCTCGCCGAAGACATGCTCACGACGATGTACGACGCACCCGGCCTCGGGCTGGCCGCGCCGCAGGTCGGTGTGCAGAAGCGGTTCTTCGTGTACGACATCGGCGACGGGCCACGCACGCTGATCAACCCGGTCGTCAAGGAGTCGCGTGGCGAGTGGGTCTACGACGAGGGATGCCTCTCGGTGCCGGGCCTGTCCTTCGACATCGTCCGGCCGAAGGAGATCCACCTCGTCGGGGTCGATCTCGACGGCAACGATGTGTCGTTCGAGGCCGACGAGCTGCTCGCTCGACTGTTCCAGCACGAGCTCGACCACCTCGACGGCATCCTCCTTCTCGAGCACCTGGACGAGAGCCAGCGCAAGGCGGCGTTCAAGGAGCTGCGTCGTCGCACCATCCAGGAGATCGACGCGTCGCCGGAGCACCGGCCGGGCCTGTAGCGCCACGGGCCGCGTCGTGCCCGCTGTCGTTCCCGCGACTCCCCGCCGTCTCGCCTTCCTCGGCACGCCCGCCGTCGCTGCCGGCACGTTGCGCGCCCTCGTCGCCGCCGGGTTCGAGGTCGCCGTGGTCGTCACCCGCGCCGACAAACGCCGCTCGCGCGGTGGGGGCGCCGAGCCCAGCCCGGTGAAGGCGACGGCGATCGACCTCGGGCTGCCCGTGACGACGAAGGTGGATGACGTGATCGACGCTGCGGTCGACCTCGGGGTCGTCGTCGCCTTCGGCCAGCTCGTGAAGCCGCACGTGCTCGACGCGGTCCCGATGGTCAACGTCCACTTCTCGCTGCTGCCGCGGTGGCGGGGCGCCGCGCCGGTCGAGCGCGCGATCCTCGCCGGTGACACCGAGACGGGCGTGTGCCTCATGCAGCTCGAGGAGGGACTCGACACTGGTCCGGTCTTCGCGTGCGAGCGGATGGCGGTGGATGACCGTGTGACCGCTGACGAGCTTCGCGCCGAGCTCGGCGAGATCGGCAGCCGCCTCCTCGTCGACGCGCTCACACGACGGGCTGGGCACGCCCACGCCGCAAGACGGCGATCCGACGTACGCGGCGAAGATCGACTCGGCCGACCTCGAGATCGATTGGACGCGCCCCGCCGTCGAGATCGCACGTGTGGTGCGTCTCGGACGCGGATGGACGACGTTCCGCGGCAACCGGCTGCTCGTGATGCGCGGCGTGCCGAGCGTCGAAGCGGCCGGTGAGCCTGGCGAGCTCGCCGGCGACGAGGTCGTCGCGACGGGTGACGGCAGCTACGTGCTCGAGGCCGTGCAGCCACAGGGCAGGAGCGTCGTCGACGCCGCGCCTGGCGCAATGGCGCGCGACTCGCGGCAGGCGAGCGGCTCGGTTCGTGACCGACCTCCCGCGGGCGGTCGCGCTCGAAGCGCTCGTGCACATCGAGCGTGACGGTGCCTACGCGAACCTCGCACTGCCGGCCGCGCTTTCGCGTGGCGACCTCTCCGACCGCGACCGAGCGTTCGCGACGGAGCTCGTCTACGGCACGTTGCGCATGCGGCGCGCGTGCGACTGGCTGATCGACCGGTTCGTCGCAAAGCCGCCTGACTTGCCCGTGCGCATGGCATTGCGTCTCGGGGCGTACCAGCTCGCGTACCTCGGCACGCGCGCCGCATGCAGCCGTCGACGCAACGGTCAGCACCGCACCGCCGTACTCACGCGCGTTCGTCAACGCGATGCTGCGCAAGGTGGCGGCGGCGCCGACCGACATCCCGGACGACGCGAGCCGCCTGAGCTATCCCGACTGGATCATCGATCGACTCGTCAGCGACCTCGGGCGCGACGACGGGTACGCCGCGCTCGAGCACATGAACCGCGCTGCCGCGGGTCCGCATGCGCGACGACGGCTACATCCAGGACGAGGCGTCCGAGTGGCTCGCAGACCTCGTCGAGGCGGGGCCCGCGATGCGAGTCGCTGACGTGTGCGCGGCGCCCGGCGGCAAGGCGACTCGACTTGCTGCGACAGGTGCGCTGGTCGTCGCGTCCGACGTGCGCGAGAGCCGAGTGCGGACGATGGTCGACGAACGTCGAGTCGCTCGAGTCCCCCCTCCTCCTCATCGTGGCCGACGCGCGGCACCTGCCGTGTCGCGCCGGCGGGTTCGACCGGGTGCTCGTCGATGCTCCGTGCTCCGGCCTGGGCGTGTTGCGCCGTCGCCCCGACGCTCGATGGCGCGTCCAGCCCGAGGACGTCGCTCGCCTCGCCACACTCCAGACCGAGCTGGTCGACGCGGCGGTGCAGCTCGTCGCGCCAGGGGGAGTCCTCGTGTACGGCGTGTGCACGCTGGCTGCCGACGAGACGCTCGGCGTCGACGAGCACCTCCGATCCGCGCATCCCCACTTCGAACCGCTCGATCCGCCCGGCCCGCCGTGGCGCGATCATGGGCGAGGTGGGCTGCTGCTGCCCCAAGATGCGGACACCGACGGGATGTTCGTGCTGCGCCTCCGCCGTGGCTGACACACTCGCGCTGTGAGCGAATCGGGTGACGGCCTCGAAGCGAAGGTGCTGACGGTGTCTGACGGCGTGGTCGCGGGCACCAGGGAGGACCGCTCGGGCCTTGCGCTCGTCGAGCGGCTCACCGCCGAGGGGTACGCAGTGGTCGAGCATCGCGTGAGCGAGGACGGACGGTCGGCGGTCGGCGGCGCTCTCGAAGCGATGACCTTTCGATTCGCCGGGCTCGTCGTGACGACCGGCGGCACCGGGTTCACGGCTCGCGACGAGACGCCCGAAGGCACCAAGGACATCCTCGACCGCGAGGCTCCGGGACTCGCCGAGGCGATGCGACTCGTCAGCCCGCTCGGCAGGCTGTCGCGCGCGACCGCGGGCACCCGCGGCAAGGCGCTGGTGCTCAACACGCCGGGCTCTCCGTCGGGCGCGGTCGAGTGCCTCGAGGCCGTCCTCGACGTGCTCCCGCACGCCCTGAGCCTGCTCATCGGAGCGCCGACGAGCCACTGACGCCAAGGGCGGCGCAGTGCGCCGCCCGGGTGCGCGAAGCACCGATTGTCGAGCGTCAGCGAGCAGGAGCCGGCCAAAGCTCGCGGAGGCCGGCGACGAGGAAGGACGAGGGAATCGGTCGTTTCTTCTCCGAGCGTTGCCAGCGCGACCAGTCGGTGTTTACACTCCCAGCAGGAAAGAACGTCACAACCGAACGAATGCCACCCCCTCGCGGGGTATGGGTGTGAGTCCTGACCGGCGGTGAGAGCCCGCGAACCTTCGGCCTTCGGGCCGTTGGCCGACCTGGTGGAATCCCAGGGCCGACGGTGTTCCGCCTCGTCGTGCTCCGGCACGGCGACGCGGTGAGTCCGGATGGGAGCGAGGGAGCGGCTCTGACGACCGGACGCGCTCCGGCCGTCGGTGCCTGCGTCCTCGCGAACGAGAAGTTCGGCGAACGAGGACGACGTGACCACGAGAGCCAGCGACGAGCAGCTGATGCAGCGAGCGATCGAGCTCTTGCCGCGACCGCTCGCACTCGCACCTCACCGAACCCGTGGGTGGGCTGCGCGATCCAGGCCGCGGGCGGCGAGATCTTCGAAGGCGCGACCGAGCCCCCGGGCGGCCCACACGCCGAGGTCGTCGCCTTGCGGTCGGCAGGCGCAGGCCGCCCGCGGCGCAACGCTTGCTTCGACCCTCGAGCCGTGCTCGCATCACGGCCGCACGCCGCCCTGTGTCGACGCGATCGTCGCTGCGGGCGTCGCGCGTGTCGTCGTCGGCATCGAGGACCCCGACCCGCACGTGCGCGGCGAGGGCATCGCCCGGCTTCGTGCTGCGGGGATCGAAGTCATCACCGGCGCATGCGCCGACGAGGTGCGGGCGCAGCTCGCGCCATACCTGAAGCACCGGCTCACCGGCAAGCCCGTACGTCGTCCTGAAGCTGGCGGGCAGCCTCGACGGTCGCACCGCCGCTCCCGACGGCACCAGCCAATGGATCACGGGCGACGCCGCGCGGCGCGACGCGCATCGGCTGCGGCGCCGAGAGTGATGCAGTCATCGTGGGTGCGGGCACCGTGCGCGGCCGACGACCCGTCGCTGACCGTGCGGCACGTCGAAGGTCCCGACCCGATGCGTGTAGTGCTCGGGCACGCGCCCGCAGGCGCGAAGGTGCAGCCCGCGGTCGAGATGCAGGGCGACCTCGACGTCGTGCTCGACGAGCTCGGTCGCCGAGGCATCGTGCAGGCGATGGTCGAGGGCGGCGCCACCGTTGCGGCCGCGTTCCACCGCGCTGGCCTCGTCGATCGATACGTCCTGTACGTCGCGCCTGCTCTGTTCGGCGGCGACGACGGCCGCCCGCTCTTCACCGGACCTGGCGCGCAGACCATCGACGACATCTGGCGCGGGCGCCTGATCTCGGTCGATCGCCTCGGTGACGACCTCCGCCTCGAGCTCGAACCCAGACAGATGGAGCCCGCCTGATGTTCACCGGGATCGTTGAAGAGCTCGGGCACGTGATCTCGCTCGAGGGCGACCGGCTCCGCATCGGTGCGCGCACCGTCCTCGAAAGCGCCCGGATCGGCGATTCGACCTCGGTGAATGGCTGCTGCCTGACGGTCATCGACGCTCGGCGACGGATGGTGGGAGGCCGACGTCACCGACGAGACGCTCGACCGCACCAATCTCGGGGATCTGCGGCCCGGTGACCCGGTCAACCTCGAGCGGCCAGTCCGGCTCGAGGATCGGCTCGGGGGTCACCTCGTGCAGGGCCACGTCGACGCGGTGGGAACGATCGTCGAAGCAGCCCCTGACCTGCGAGTCACTGCTCCGGCCGGCCTGCTGCGCTACCTCGTCGAGAAGGGCTCGATCACCGTGGACGGCATCAGCCTGACCGTCGTCCAACCGACTGCCGACGGCTTCACCGTTGCCGTCATCCCCCACACCGCCGCGGTGACGACCCTCGGCACCAAGGGCGTCGGAGCCCGCGTGAACCTCGAGGTCGACGTGGTGGCGAAGTACGTCGAGCGCTTGCTCGACGCTCACACAGCGACGCAGACCGCGGCGCAGACGGCAGCGACGCAAACCGCGGCGCAGACGGTAAGGACGGAGTCATGACCCAGCGCAGCGCACTGTTCGCATCGATAGAAGACGCCGTCGCAGCCATCGGGCGCGGTGAGGTGGTCGTCGTTGTCGACGACGAGGACCGCGAGAACGAGGGTGACCTCATCATGGCGGCCGAGTACGCGACGCCGGAGCGCATCGCGTTCTTCGTGCGACACACGTCAGGCGTGATCTGTGTGCCGCTCACCGGGGAGCGATGCGACGAGCTCGGATTGCCCCTCATGGTGGAGCACAACACCGAATCGCACCGCACCGCGTTCACCGACACCGTCGACTACCGGCACGGCACCACGACGGGCATCTCCGCCGGCGATCGCGCGCTGACGATCAAGGCACTCATCGAGCCTGCGACGAGACCTGGCGACCTCGCTCGCCCCGGCCACATCTTCCCGCTGCGCTACCGGCCGGGCGGTGTCCTGAAGCGAGCCGGTCACACCGAGGCGGCGGTCGACCTTGCCCGCCTCGCGGGCCTGTACCCGGCAGGCGTCCTCTGCGAGATCGTGAACGACGACGGGACGATGGCGCGGGTGCCCGACCTCGAGCGCTTCTGTGCCGAGCACGACCTGGTCATGATCTCGATCGCCGACCTGATCCGCTACCGGCGCCGCACCGAGAAGCTCGTGCGGCGCGTCGCCGAAGCGCGGATCCCGACGGAATGGGGCGACTTCACCTGCGTCGCCTACGAGTCGATCCTCGACGGCGAGACCCACCTCGCGTTCGTGCGGGGCAACGTGCAGGGCACCGACGACGTGCTCGTCCGCGTGCACAGCGAGTGCCTCACCGGCGACGTGTTCGGCTCGCTCAAATGTGATTGCGGGCCGCAGCTCGACGCCGCGATGGCCAAGATCGCCGAGGAGGACTGCGGCGTCGTGGTGTACCTCCGCGGTCACGAGGGTCGCGGCATCGGCATCGGCCACAAGATCCGCGCGTACAGCCTTCAGGACAAGGGCCGTGACACCGTCGATGCGAACACCGAGCTCGGTCTGCCCGTCGACAGCCGCGAGTACGGGATCGGGGCCCACATCCTCGTCGACCTCGGTGTGACGGGAATGCGCCTGATGACGAACAACCCCGCAAAGTACGGTGGTCTCGAAGGGTTCGGGCTCGAGATCGTCGATCGGGTGCCGCTCTCGGTGCGCCCGAATCCTGAGAACATCCACTACCTGCGCACGAAGCGTGAGCGGATGGGCCATCTGCTCGAGGACCTGGGCGACGGCACCCTCGGATCGGAAGGGAATCGATGACGACGTACGAGGGCAGGCTCCGGGGCGACGGCCTACGCGTCGCGGTCGTCGTGCGCCCGGTTCAACGACTTCATCACCGACCGATTGCTCGCCGGAGCACGCGATGGGCTCGTCCGCCATGGCGTCGACGAGGCTTCGATCACGGTCGTGTGGGTGCCGGGCGCGTTCGAGCTGCCGCTCGTTGCGAAGCGCCTCGCGAGCTCGGGCGAGTACGACGCGATCATCACGCTCGGTGCGGTGATCCGCGGAGCCACCGGGCACTACGAGCACGTTGCCGGTGAGGCCGCTTCGGGCATCGCCCGTGCCGGTCTCGACACCGGCGTGCCGGTCGTCTTCGGCGTGCTGACCACCGACACGATCGAGCAGGCGATCGAGCGCGCCGGCACGAAGGCGGGCAACAAGGGCTTCGAGGCCGCATCCACTGCGATCGAGCTGGCCGACCTGCTCCGGCAGCTGCCGAAGGGCGAGTGACGGGCCCGCATGCTGCGCGTCGTCTTGCCGAAGGGCTCGCTCGAACGGGCCACGCTGGACTTGTTCGAAGCCGCCGACCTCGCCGTGTCGCGGTCGTCTGATGTCGACTACCGCGGGTCGATCGACGACCCGCGCGTCGACGAGGTCCGCATCCTGCGCCCGCAGGAGATCCCGCTCTACGTCGCGGAGGGGATGTTCGACCTCGGCGTGACCGGGCGCGACTGGATCGAGGAGACGGGAGCCGAGGTGGTGTCGCTCGGTGAGCTCGAGTACTCGAAGGCAAGCGCGCGTCCCGTCCGAGTGGTCGTCGCCATCGGCGCGGACTCTCCGATCGAGCGGGTCGAAGACCTGCCGCAGGGTTTGCGGATATCGACCGAGTATCCGGGCATCACCCGACGGTTCTTCGAGAAGAAGGGCATCGACGCCGACATCCGCCTGTCGTACGGCGCGACCGAGGCGAAGGTGCCCGAGATCGCCGACTGCATCGTCGAGATCACCGAGACGGGCCGAGCGCTCAAGGCCGCGGGCCTGAAGATCATCGACTCGATCCTGACGTCGCACACCGAGCTGATCGCGAACCCGGTCGCCTATGACGATCCCGCCAAGAGGCATGCGATGGGGCAGCTCCACACGTTGCTCGCGGGCGCCCTCGAGGCCCGCGGTCGGGTGCTGCTCAAGCTCAACGTGAGCGACGAGGCGTTCGAGCGCGTCATCGCGCTCGTGCCTTCGATGAAGTCGCCGACGATCTCGCGCCTGTTCGGGAACGAGGGCGGCTACGCGGTCGAGACCGTCGTGCCGAAGGCGACGATCAACGTGCTCATCCCGATGCTGAAGGACGCGGGCGCGACCGATCTCATCGAGCTGCCGATCTCCAAGATCGTCCACTGACAGACTGCGCCGATGCCCCGGGGAGTGGTCGTGGACTTCGACGAGGCCAAGGGCTATGGCTCGGTCGAGGACTCTTCGACGGGCATCCGCTACTTCTTCCATTGCACGCAGATCGCTGACGGCACTCGGTCGATCCCGTCCGGCGTTGAGGTCGAGTTCGACGTCGGAGCCGGCCGGCAGGGTCGCTGGGAGGCGATGGGGTTGCGCCAATGAGCGACGACCCATGACCGACGACGCGGCCCCGGACTGGAACCCAGACCCCGACGGCACTCACCTCGCCGCGGCGCTCGGTGATCAGGCCGCGCTCGACCAGCGGGCGGCCGTCGCGAGCCTCGCAGCGGCCGAGCGCGCCATCGACGAGGGTCGCTTCAACATCGCGAAGCTGCTGCGGGCTGCGGCGCACTCCAGCCGAGTGCGTGCGCTCGAGCTCGAGCGGATGGCGGCAGGAGGCATGCCGTCATCTGATCGGCTGCGCGCAGGAGCGCGAGCACCAGCACCAAGCCGCCGCGATGCTCGGCGAGCTCGTCCACGAGGCCGAACGGGCGGGTGACCGCCCGGTCGCCGAGCGGCTCACGCGGCTGCTCCACGCCACGCATGAGACCGCGCGCGTGCTCGACGCCGGTGCCACGAGCCTGATGCGCAATCGCGACATCCTCGAATCGGACGTCGCCCCGTACCTCTTCGTGTGCACCGGTTGCGGCCGCATCACCGAGGCGGGCACCGGCGAGGCGTGCCCCCTGTGCGGCGCGCTGCCGCCCGAGTTCGTGGGCTACTTCCCGTTCTTCATGAAGTCGGACGAGAACCTGGGCCGCCGACGTCCTGGCGAGATCGTCGAGATGCTTCGCGGCGATCCCGATCGTCTCGCCGAGGCCGTTTCGGGAGTGCCCGATGAGGTGCTGCTCCGTGAGCCCGGCGCGGGTGAGTGGTGCATCGTCGAGATCGCCGGGCACATGGTGGATGTGGCGACGATCTTCAACGATCGGCTGCGCGTGCACCTCAACCTCGGGCCGGCCGATCCCGAGGTCGCCGAGAAGGTCCCGTGGCTGCTCACGCGTGAGCGCTCGTGGCGCGAGCACTCGATCGACGAGATCGTGTCGACGTTCCGGCACGAGGTCGGGCGAGCGCTCGACTTGCTCGGCAACCTCGACACCGACGGCGCCTGGGGTGACCGGGTGAAGGTGCTCAACGGCCGCGCCACGATCATCGAGCTCGGCACGTGGTTCGCGAACCACGACGCCGCGCACCTCCAGCAGATCCTGGCCTTGCGGTCGCCCGACTCCGAGGAGTGACGGCGCGTCCCGAGGATCGGCCCTTCGAGGATCGGGTCGACGCCGTGCTGCGGCGCCTCCGGCCGGGAGAGGTCGTCACCTACGGCGAAGTGGCGGAGGAGGCAGGACGGCCGGGTGCGGCCCGGGCTGTCGGCCGGCTCCTCGCGACCGTCGACGCGGACTGGCCCTGGTGGCGAGTCGTCACCGCCAGCGGCCGATTGGTGCCCGGCCACGAGACCGAGCATGCACGGCGGCTGAAGGCGGAGGGGGTGGAGCTCAGGAACGGCCGGGTGGTGCTCAGCTCGACCCGGAGGTGAGCTGCACGAAGATGAGCCTGAGCTGCGACAGTGCATCGCGAAGCGTGGGCTCCGCGTCACCGAGGCGCCCGGCGAGGCCGTCGACCAGGGCCCCCATGGCGTCGATGGCCAGCGCGGCGGCCGGGGCGCTCGGCGGATCCTGGCTGAGGTGGATCGCCGCGAGCTCGTAGAGGCCCATCGCGTGGTTCGCGATCACGACCTCCGGCGGCACCTGGGCGAGCTGGCGACGCACTTCGTCGAGCTCGGCGCGGATCTCGGCCTCTGCCTCGGACTCCGGCCCTGCCTCGGACTCCGACTCGGCCTCGAGGGCGCCGGCTGATGCGGTCGTCGGCTCTGCGATCGACTGGGTGTTCGCCCCCGGGTGTCCAAAGGCTGCTCACCTGCGTTACCCTAACGGGACAACTGAACTCGGAAAGCGGGCAGTGCTGCCGCGGCGTGGGGCTTCCCACGGTGTGACAGCGCCCCACCCGGCCGCCAGATCGCCAGCGATCACCCGGCGCGCCGTGGTCGACCGAAGTGCTCCAGACCCCCGTCGCATGCACCGAATCGATGCAGTGGGTGGCTCTTGGTGCGTCGGCGTCGGCTTTTCCTGATCGCCGTATTCGCAACCGGGAGGAGCATCCCTTGCTACGGAGTGAGCACCAATAGTCACGCCGGCGTCCAACGAGCCTCGGATCAACGACCGCATCCGAGCCCGCGAGGTTCGTCTCATCGGACCAGAGGGAGCGCAGCTCGGCATCAAGCCGCTGCCCGAGGCACTTCACATCGCCCGCGAGCTCGACCTCGACCTCGTCGAGGTTGCGCCTGACGCCAACCCGCCCGTCTGCAAGGTCCTCGACTACGGCAAGTTCAAGTACGAGGAAGCCCAGCGGGCCAAGGAGTCTCGGCGCAAGAGCAGCAGCATCTCGATCAAGGAGATGAAGTACCGACCGAAGATCGGACAAGGCGACTTCGACACCAAGACCCGCAAGATCGAGGAGTTCCTCGGCGAGGGCCACAAGGTGAAGGTGACGATCATGTTCCGAGGCCGGGAGGTGTACCACCCGGAGCTCGGCATGAAGATCTTGGAGGAAGTCGCCGAGAAGGTCGCAGGCGTCGCCAAGATCGAGGCCTCGCCGAAGCTCGACGGGCGGAACATGACGATGGTGCTCGCGCCCGACCGCAAGGCGCAGGCGGCGAAGAAAGAGCCAGCGAAAGAGAGAGACGATCGGCCGGCTGAACCGGCTGACGAGACGGCAGCGCAGGACACCCCCGCGTAAGACCGCCGACCAGGAGAAGAAGACGATGCCGAAGATGAAGACCCACAGAGGCGCGGCCAAGCGCTTCAAGAAGACGGGCAGCGGCAAGCTGCTGCGTCGAGCGCGCGAACCGACAGCACCTGTTCGAGGCCAAGCCCTCGACGCGCACCCGGCGGCTGAAGGGCGAGATCGAGGTCAACTCGAGCGACGCTCCTCGCATCAAGCGCCTGCTCGGCGAGCGCTAGTCCTCATCCGTCTTCTTCCCCTCTCGCAGAAAAGGAGTCAGCAATGGCCAGGGTCAAGCGCGCCGTCGCCAGCAAGAAGCACCGTCGTGCCGTCCTCGAGCGCGCCAAGGGCTACTACGGCAACAAGAGCCGCTCGTACCGCTCCGCCAACGAGCAGGTCATGCACAGCCTGCAGTACGCCTACCGCGACCGTCGCGCTCGCAAGGGTGACTTCCGGCGGCTGTGGATCCAGCGGATCAACGCCGGGTGCCGCCAGCACGGGCTCAGCTACAACCGCTTCATCGACGGCTTGCACACCGCGGGCATCGAGGTCGACCGCAAGGTGCTCGCCGATCTCGCCGTGACCGATCCGGCGGCGTTCGGTGCGCTCGTCGAGCGCGCCAAGGCCGCGGTCGACGAGAAAGCGGCAAACGAGTCAGCCAAGGCGCAGCAGGCCTCCTGACCCCACTCGGCGCGCGCCATCCGCAGATCCAGCGTCTGCGGCGACTCGCCCGTGACCGCGGCGCGCGCGAGCAAGAGGGAGGTCTTCCTGATCGAGGGACCAGTGCTCGTGCGCGAAGCCGTCCGCGCCGGTGGCCCCTCGAGGACATCTACGTAGGCGAGGGCGCGACGATCGACGTCGATGACGTGCCGCTGACCGTCGTCGCCGACGGAGTGCTCGAGCGGGTGGCGACCACCGTCACGCCGCGGCCGATGATCGCGGTCGGCCGCCAGCGAGTGGTCGCGATCGAAGACCTCCGCGAGGCCACGTTCCTCGTCGTCCTCGATGCGATCTCCGATCCCGGCAACCTGGGCACGATCATCCGTGCGGCTGAATCGGCCGGTGCCGACGCGGTGGTCGTCGGCGGAGGCGTCGACGTCTTCAACCCGAAGTGCGTGCGAGCGACGGCCGGCGCGCTGTTCTTCACTCGGCTCGTGCGTGCGCCGGACGCCGCGTCAGTGCTCGGACTCATTGGCAGCTGGGGCATGCGCCGGGTCGGGACGAGCGCATCCGCGTCACACCGCTACGACGACGTGGATCTGACCGCGCCTGTCGCAGTGGTGCTCGGCAGCGAGGCTCAAGGCCTCGGTGTGGATGTGGCAACGTCGGTCGACGAGATGGTGTCGATCCCGATCGTCGGTCGGTCTGAGTCCCTCAACGTCGCGATGGCGGCCGCAGTGCTGTGCTTCGAGGTCGCCCGGCAGCGGCGCGTCCCGTGAATCGAGTTCGCATGAATCGAGTTCATCGCCGCACGCGCCTTTGCTTTACTTGCGCTCCATGATCGATGAGATCCGTGAGGCTGCTGAGGGCGCGCTTGCCCGCCTCGGTGAGGTCTCGACCGTCGACGCGCTGACCGGCATCGAGAACGACCTCGTCGGCAAGCGGTCCGAGCTCGGCACGCTGAAGAGCCGCCTCGGCTCGCTCGAGCCCGAGCAGCGCAAACTGGCAGGCCAGGCGCTCAACGAGGCGACGGCTCGGGTGTCCGACGCGCTGGCGCAGCGCCGCGCGGCGATCGAGATGCTGGGCCGTAACGAGCGGATCGCGAGTGAGCGACTCGATCTGACCGAGGTGCTCACGCGACCGCATCGCGGGCACCTGCACCTCGTCACCCAGACGCACAACCACCTCGAGGATGTGTTCGTCGGCCTCGGCTTCACGGTGAGCGAAGGTCCCGAAGTCGAGAGCGACTGGAACAACTTCACTGCGCTCAACATGCCGCCCGAGCATCCGGCGCGCAGCATGTGGGACACGCTCTTCGTCGATCTCGGCGACCCGGGCAGCGTCGTGCTGCGCACGCACACGTCGCCGGTGCAGATCCGTGTGATGCAGTCCCAGCCGCCGCCGATCTACACGATCATGCCGGGCCGCGTGTTCCGGCGTGACACCAGGGACTCGACGCACATGCCGGTCTTCCACCAGATCGAGGGGCTCGTCATCGATCGCGACATCACGTTCGGCGATCTCTCCGGCACGATCGATCAGTTCACGAAGGCGTACTTCGGTCGTGACTTCCGCTCGCGCCTGCGGCCGTCGTACTTCCCGTTCACCGAGCCGTCTGCCGAGTACGACATTCAGCGCCCCGACGGGTCGTGGCTCGAGCTCGGCGGGTGCGGCATGGTCCATCCGAACGTGTTGCGGAACTGTGGCATCGACCCCGAAGACTGGAGCGGCTTCGCATTCGGCTTCGGCACCGACCGGTTGCCTCTCGCGCGGCACGGCATCGACGACCTGCGCGAGATGTTCACCAACGACATCCGGTTCCTGAGGCAGTTCTGATGCGTGGCCTCGTCTCATGAAAGTCGTGCTGTCGTGGCTGCACGAGCTCGCGCCTGTCGGCGACGATGCCGACGCGCTCGCGGAGCTGATGAACGACCTCGGCCTCGCGGTGGACGACGTCGACGCGGTCGGCCAGCCGGTCGAAGGCGTGGTCGTGGCCAAGGTGCTCGCGCTCCGACCCCATCCCGACGCGAACCACGTGCAGCGCGTCGACGTCGACACGGGCGACGGCGAGGCGCTTCAGGTGTGGTGCGGCGCGTTCAACATGCAGGTCGGCGACCTCGTGCCGCTCGCGACGGTCGGCACGACCATGCCGAACGGCATGAAGATCGGGCGGCGGAAGATCCTCGGCGAGCCTTCGAACGGCATGCTCTGCTCGCCCGTCGAGATCGGGTTCGGCGCCGAGTCGGGCGGCATCTTCATCCTCCCGGCCGACCTGCCGCTCGGCGCGCCGCTGTGGGAAGCGCTCGCTGTCGATGCCGACGTCGTGTTCGACCTCGACCTGACCCGCAACCGCCCCGACGCGTACTCGCATGCGGGTGTCGCGCGTGACCTCGCCGCTCGGCTCGGCGTGCCGCTCGACGTTGCCCGACCCAGCGGTGGAGATCGCGGGACCATCGACCGGTGTCGACGTCACGATCGTCGACGAGAAGGGCTGCGGGCGGTTCACCGCGCGGTGATCACCGGTGTGCGCGTCACCGAGTCGCCGACGTGGATGGCCGACCGGCTGACCCGCGCAGGCATGCGCCCGATCAACAACGTCGTCGACGTCTCGAACTACGTGATGCTCGAGCTCGGGCAGCCGAACCACACGTACGACCTCGCGAAGCTCGAGGGCGGTGGCTTCCGCATCCGCAAGGCACGCGACGGCGAGAAGATCGTCACGCTCGACGAGGTGGAGCGCGAGGTGACCGCGTCCGACGTCTTGATCTGCGACGGCAACGACGTCGCGATCGGCATTGGCGGTGTGATGGGAGGTCTCTCGACCGAGATCGACGAGCGCACGACCTCCGTCGCGCTCGAGATGGCGTGGTTCGACCCGCCGACGATCGCGGCGACTGCCGGCCGGTTGGCCCTCCGGTCAGAAGCGTCGACACGGTTCGAGCGGGGAGCCGACCCAGAGGTCGCCGACCGCGCGGCGCGTAGGTTCGTCGAGCTGCTGCGGCTGACCTGCCCCGACGCGCAGCTCCACAGCGAGATCGACGCGCGCGGCGAGCTGCCCTCGCGCGCACCTGTGCCGCTGCGCCGTCCGCGTGTGAACGCGCTGCTGGGCACGAGTCTGAGCATCGACGACATCACGCGGCTGCTGCGATCGATCGGCTTCGAGGTCGAGCCCGGTCCGACCGACGACATCGTGCACGTCACGATCCCGACATGGCGCTACGACTGCGCCGTCGAGGTCGACCTCATCGAAGAGGTCGCTCGCATGCACGGCTACTCGCGGATCGCGCAGCACGGTGCCGAAGTCGCCGAACCCGGGCGGGTTGAGCGCGGTGCAGCAGGACCGGCGCCTGCTGCGCGAGGTGATGGTCGGGTCTGGGCGCGTCCGAGGCGATGCCGAATCCGTTCCTCGCTCCTGGTGACCTCGGCCGGGCGGGACTCGCGCCGACGGGCATCTCGATCACGAACCCGCTCGCGACGGAAGAGTCGGTGCTCCGCACCTCGCTGCTACCCGGCCTGTTGAAGGCGGTCGCGTACAACGCCTCGCACCGCAACGATGACGTGTCGCTGTTCGAGATCGGCCACGTGTACGGCCTTCCGCTTCCCGGCGAGCCACTGCCCGACGAGCGCGAGATGCTCGCGGTCGCGCTGGCGGGGCGTGACGCGAGGGCGGCCCGCGCCGTCTGGGACGAAATCGCGGCGGCGCTCGGGTGGGATGCCGCAGCGGTGGCGGCGGGGGAGCGGCCCGGCATGCATCCGACTCGCACGTTGCTGCTCGGAGAGGGCGGGGAGCTCGGCGCGGTCGGCGAGGTCGATCCGGCGGCCCTCGCGGCGCACGGCATCGACGATCGCGTCGCCTGGGTGCAGCTCGAGCTCGACCGGCTCTTTGCGCTGCCGAAGTCCGAGCGTCGGTACCGACCCGTGAGCCGGTTCCCGTCCTCCGACATCGACCTCGCGTTCGTGGTCGCGGAGGTGATCCCGGCCGGTGACGTCGAACGAACGTTGCGCGATGCCGCTGGCCCGCTGCTCGTCGACCTTCGTCTCTTCGACGTCTATCGTGGGCCGTCGGTCGGAGAGGGGGCGCGCAGCCTGGCGTACGCGCTCAGACTGCAGGCCGGAGACCACACGCTCACCGACGCGGAGGTCGGTGAGGTGCGCGCCCTGTGCATCGCGGCGGTCGAGGCAGCCCACGACGCGCAGCTCCGCGGCTGAGCCCGACCTTGTGCAATTGCGCGCAAGGGTCGGCGCCCTGAGCGCTTGTCCTTGCATGATAATGCGTAGGAGCGTATGATCATGCGCTCATGGTCAGCAAGCGGATCGGCATCGTCGGGGCGTCGGGCTACACGGGCGCAGAGCTGCTGCGCCTGAGCGCGCTTCATGGCGGGTTCGAGGTCGTGGTGGCAACGGGGGAGACGCAGGCGGGCAAGCTCGCTGCGTCTCGCTACCCGAGCCTCGCGGCGGCCTATCCGAACCTCGTCTTCACGCAGTACGAGCCAGACGTCTGCGAGGGGCTCGACCTCGTGTTCCTCGCGTTGCCTCACGGTGCTGCACAGGGGATCGTCCCCGAGCTGCGCAAGAAGGTCGGCGCGATCGTCGACCTGTCGGCGGACTTCCGGCTCACCGATCCCGAGCTCTACCCGCAGTGGTACCACGAGGCGCATCAGTGCCCCGAGCTCCTCCCGGAGTTCGCCTACGGCCTACCCGAGCTCTACCGAGACGCCATCATCGGCTCGACGGCGGTCGCCGTCCCGGGGTGCTACCCGACGGCGGCCTCGCTCGCACTCGCGCCGCTCGTGCGCGAAGGCGTCGATCGACCCGAACGGGATCATCGTCGACGCGGCGAGCGGCGTATCGGGCGCGGGCGTGGGGCTGAAGGAGAACACCGCGTTCTGCACGGTCGACGAAGACTTCGTCGCCTACGGCCTCCTCGATCATCGCCACACGCCGGAGATGGAGCAGGTGATCGGTGGCTCGGTGCTCTTCACGCCGCACCTCGCGCCGATGAACCGCGGCATCTTGGCCACCTGCTACGCGCGGCCCGCGGACGGCACCACACCGACCACCGAGTCGCTGCTCGCGGTGCTCGCACGCGCGTATGCGAGCGAGCCGTTCGTCGTCGTACGACCGGCGCCGCCCTCGACGAAGGCGACGCTCGGCAGCAACTGCGTGCACCTCACTGCGCGCTTCGACGCGCGGACGGGATGGGTCATGGTCATCGCCGCGATCGACAACCTCGTGAAGGGCGCGTCGGGCGGCGCGGTGCAGTGCGCCAACCTCGTGCTCGGCCTCCCCGAGACGACGGGCCTGCCGACCGTCGGACTTCACCCGTGACGACGACCCCCGGCGTCAAGGCGTCGACGCTCGTCGAGGCGCTTCCCTACATCCGCCGGTTCTGGGGGAAGACCGTCGTCGTGAAGTACGGCGGCAACGCGCTCGCCGGGGCGACCGACGCCGAGTCGGGCGAGTCGGCCGCACTCAGCCTGTTCGCGGAGGACATCGTGCTGATGCGCGCGGTCGGCATGCGTCCGGTGGTCGTGCACGGAGGCGGACCGCAGATCAGCGACCTCATGAGCCGGCTGGGCAAGGTGCCCGAGTTTCGCGACGGGCTGCGGGTCACCGACGCCGAGACGATCGACATCGCTCGCATGGTGCTGGTCGGGAAGGTCAACCCCGGCATCGTGTCGGCGATCAACGTGCACGGTGCGCTCGCGGTCGGGGTGAGCGGAGAGTCGGCCGGGCTCATCGAGGCGAGCCAGCAGGATCCTGCGCTCGGCTTCGTGGGTGAGGTCGCCCGCGTGAACCCCGTGATCCTCGAGCGGTTGCTCGCGCAGGACCTGATCCCCGTCATCGCGACGATCGGGTCGGGCGCCGACGGGCAGGCCTACAACATCAATGCGGATGTGGTCGCGGGCGCCGTGGCCGAGGCGCTCGGCGCCGAGAAGCTCGTCTACCTCACCGACATCGAGGGCATTCGTCGTGACGCGAACGACCCGGCGACGCTGATCCGCCAGATCACCGCCACCGAGCTCGACGCGCTGATCGCAGACGGCTCGCTGACCGGCGGGATGATCCCGAAGGTCGGCTCGTGCGTGCACGCGGTTCGCCACGGCGTCGGTCGAGCGCACATCCTCGACGGACGCATCCCCCACGTCCTGCTGCTCGAGATCTTCACCGACGAAGGGATCGGCACGATGGTCCTCCCGGAGGTCCGGCCATGAGCTCACCGTTGATGCCCACATACGCGCCGCCTCGCGTGATGTTCGTCCGAGGCGAGGGCTCATACCTTTGGGATGACGGGGGCAAGCGATACCTCGACTTCCTCTCCGGGCTCGCGGTCACGTCGCTCGGTCACAGTCACCCCGCGGTGGCCGACCGCGCTGCACGAGCAGGCCCAGACGCTCCTCCACACGTCCAACCTCTTCGCGACGCCGATCGCTCCTGAGGTCGCGACCACCATCGACGCGTTGATCACCGGCGAGTCCGGTGACGAGACCGTGGGGCAGGTGTTCTTCTGCAACTCCGGCGCGGAGGCCAACGAGTGCGCGATCAAGCTGGCGCGCAAGTGGGGTGGCCGAGGCCGGCACGTCGTCGTCAGTGCGTACGGCTCGTTCCACGGGCGCACCCTCGCCACGTTGCACGCCACCGGGCAGCCGGCCAAGCACGAGGTCTTCTGGCCGTTGCCCGAGGGCTTCCGGCACGTCGCGTGGTGTGACCCGGACGCGCTCGAAGGCGCCCTCGACCCTTCGGTGTCCGCGGTGCTGCTCGAGCCGGTGCAGGGGGAGGGTGGCGTGAACCCCGCGACCGCGGAGTACTTCGCCGCGGTCCGGCGCATCTGCGACGAGCGCGGGCTGCTGTTCATGGTCGACGAGGTGCAGACCGGCTTCGGCCGCACGGGCGAGTGGTTCGGCTTCCAGCACATGGGTGTGCAGCCCGACGTCGTGACGATGGCCAAGGCCTTGGGCAATGGCGTGCCGATCGGCGCGTGCTGGGCCCGCCGCGATGTCGCCTCGGCCTTCGTGCCCGGCGATCACGCGACGACCTTCGGGGGCGCGCCGCTCGCGACCGCGGCCGCCCGGGCCGTGCTCGCCGAGATGCAGCGCATCGACGCGCCGGCGCTGGCCCGCAGCGCCGGGGCGAAGCTCACGGAGCAGCTCAGCACCGTCGTCGGCGTGAAGGAGGTCCGGGGGCTCGGCCTGCTGATCGCGGTCGAGCTCGACGGCATCGACGCGAAGGTCGCCGCCGACCTCGCCCTCGACAACGGCCTGGTGGTGAACGCGGTGACGGCGAGCGCCATTCGGCTTGCGCCGGCCCTCAACGTGAGCGACGCCGAGATCGACGAGGCGGTTGCGATCCTGGCCGCTGTGCTCGCGGAGGCGTCCGCGTGACCCGGCACTTCCTCGAGATCGACGACCTCACTGCGGCCGAGCTGACGACCGTGCTCGACCTCGCCGAGGTGCCGATCGTCCGCGTGCCCAAGGTGCTCGCGGGCCAGGGCGCCGCGTTGCTCTTCGAGAAGCCCTCGGCCCGCACGCGCAACTCGACCGAGATGGCGGTGGTGCAGCTCGGCGGGCACCCGGTGACGATCCGCGGCGATGAGGTCGGCCTCGACACCCGCGAGACCGTCGAGGACGTCACCCGCACCCTCGCCTGCTACCACTCGGCGATCGCGGCACGCGTGTTCGAGCATTCGAAGCTCGAACGGATGGCTGCGGTGTCGTCCGTGCCCGTCGTCAACCTGCTGTCCGACCTCACCCACCCGATGCAGGCGCTGGCCGACCTGCTCACGATCCGCCAGGCCTTCGGCGGGCTGTCTGGCCGCACGCTCGCGTACGTCGGCGACGGCAACAACGTCGCCCGATCGCTCGCGCTCGCGGGACCTCTGGTCGGGATGAAGGTGCGCGTCGCCTCTCCCGTGGGTTACGAGCTCGAGGGCACCGACGCCGAGCTCACGTCCGACCCCGCGGCGGCGGTCGCCGGAGCGGATGTCGTGTACACCGACGTGTGGACGTCGATGGGCCAAGAGGACGAGGCTGCGGCTCGCAAGCGCGCGTTCGCTGGCTTCATCGTCGATGACGCGCTCATCGCGGGGGCCGCGCCCGACGCGATCTTCCTGCACTGCCTCCCCGCGCACCGCGACATGGAAGTCGCGACGTCGGTCATCGACGGACCGCAATCCCGGGTGTGGCAGCAGGCGGAGAACAGGATGCATGTCGCCCGCGGGCTGCTGTCCTTCCTGCTGTCATGAGCACCGCGAACGGCAAGCCGACCAAGGCGCAGCGTCAACACCGCATCGCGCTCCTCCTCGGCAAGCACTCGGTCACGAGCCAACCGCAGCTCGTCGACCTGCTCGCAGACGAGGGGATCATGGCGACCCAGACGACTGTCTCTCGCGACCTCGAAGACCTCGGCGCGGTGAAGGTGCGCGTCCCGGGCGGAGAGACGGTCTACGCGATCCCTGAGTACGAGCCTGACCGGCTCGCGCCCCACGACCACCTCCGGCGGGTGCTGTCCGAATGGGTGGTCGAGGCCGCGGCAGTCAGCGAACCTCGTCGTGCTGCGCACGCCCCCGGGCTGCGCACACGTCGTTGCGTCTGCGCTCGACCGCAGCGGGCTCGAGGGACTGCTCGGCACGGTCGCGGGCGACGACACCTTGCTGTGCGTCGCCGCCGAGAAGATGGGTGGCGAGAAGATGGCGAAGATCTTGCGAGGCCTCGCCGGCCTCACGAACGACTGAGAACCGCGGAGCGAGCGCAGTGGCAAAGCGTGTGGTGCTCGCGTACAGCGGAGGCCTCGACACCTCCGTGCTCGTGCGTTGGATGCAGGAGGAGATGGGCGTCGAGGAGGTGTTCTGCCTGTGCGCCGACGTCGGTCAGGCGACGACCGGTGACTGGGACGCCGTGCGCGAGCGCGCCTTCGCCGCAGGCGCGACCGACATCGAGGTGCGCGACCTCCGCGAGGAGTTCGCCGACGAGATCCTCACTCCGGCGTTGAAGGCGAACGCGAAGTACGAGGGCAAGTACCCGCTCGTCTCGGCGCTCGTCGACGGCCGATCATCGCGAAGCACCTCGTGCTCGCGGCCCGGCGATGGGGTGCCGACTCGGTCGCCCACGGTTGCACGGGCAAGGGCAACGACCAGGTGCGCTTCGAGGTCAGCGTGCGGGCGCTCGCTCCCGATCTCGAGGTGCTCGCGCCGGTGCGTCACTGGGGCTTCACCCGCGAGGACTCGATCCTCTACGCGTACCGGCACAACATCCCGATCACGGCGACGAAGGAGAAGCTGTACTCGATCGACGACAACCTCTGGGGTCGAGCGATCGAGTGCGGCGAGATGGAGGATCCGTGGGCCGCGCCGCCTCCCGGCGTGTGGGCGATGACGGTGCCCACCGCGACCGAGCCGCGCGAGGTCGTCGTCGCGTTCGAGGAGGGCAAGCCCGTCGTCGCTCGACGGCACGGCGATGCCGTTCCACGAGCTGATCGCGCAGATGAACGGCATCGTCGGCGCGTACGGCTGGGGCCGGCTCGACATGGTCGAGAACCGCCGGGTCGGGCATCAAGAGCCGCGAGACCTACGAGTGCCCGGCGGCGCTGGCCCTCCTGCTCGCGCACGCCGACCTCGAGGACATCACGCTCGAGCGCGACGTGCACCACGAGAAGGCCCGCCTCGAGTCGAGCTACGCCGAGCTCGTCTACGACGGGCTCTGGTACTCGCCGCTCAAGCAGGCGTTCGACGCGTTCGTGGACGAGACGCAGCGCTTCGTCACCGGTGAGGTTCGGCTGCGGCTCGAGCCCGGTCGTTGCTTCGTCAACGGGCGCCGCAGCCCGCACTCGCTCTACGACTACGGCCTCGCGACCTACGACGCCGCCGACACGTTCCGGCACACCGACTCCGAGGGCTTCGTCCGCATCTGGGGCCTCGGCGTGCAGACGTGGGCGCAGCGCCAGGGAGGGGCAGCGAGCCGCCACCGGTGGTGCCTCGGGCTCGTGACGCTGTGGCACGGCCGCTTCGGTTCCGGGCCCGCCGACGAGCTGCTCGCCTTCACCGCGTCGCTGCCGTTCGACCAGCGGCTCGCGGCGGACGACATCGTCGGCTCCCGTGCGCACGTGCGCGGCCTCGTGCGGGCAGGCCTGCTCGACGGCGACGAGTCGGCGGCGATCCTGGCTGCCCTCGATGCGGTCGCTGGACGAGCTCGCCGCGCGGCGCGTTCGACTTCGCACCGTCGGACGAGGACATCCACACCGCGATCGAGCGCACGGGTCACCGAGATCGCCGGCCCGGCGGGCGGGAAGCTGCACACGGGCCGGAGCCGCAACGACCAGGTGGCGACCGCGCTTGCGGCTCTGGTGCAAGCGCGAGCTCCGCAGCCGTCGCGGCGCGGGTCGTCGCGTCTGCAGCAGGTGCTCCTCGCAGCGCGCGGACCGCCGCCGGCGATGCGTACATGCCCGGCTACACCCACGTGCAGCGGGCGCAGCCCGTGCTCCTCGCTCACCACCTCCTCGCGCACGGCTGGGCGCTGGCCCGCGACGTCGATCGGCTGCTCGTCACGATCGAGCGCCTCGACGTGTCGCCCTTGGGCGCGGGCGCACTCGCCGGGTCGTCGTTGCCGCTCGATCCCCATGGCACTGCAGTCGATCTCGGCTTCGCTGCGGCGTTCGAGAACTCGCTCGACGCGGTGAGCGATCGAGACTTTGTCGCCGAAGCGTTGTTCGACCTCGCTCTGCTCGGAGTGCACCTGTCGCGGCTCGGGCGAGGAGTGGGTGCTCTGGACGTCGTCCGAGTTCGGGTTCGCGGTGCTCGACGACGCGCACGCGACCGGAAGCTCGATGATGCCGCAGAAGAAGAACGCCGACATCGCCGAGCTCGCGCGCGGCAAGGCCGGCCGCTCGATCGGTCACGTCGCCGGGTTCCTCGCGACGCTCAAGGGCCTGCCGCTCTCGTACAACCGCGACCTGCAGGAGGACAAGGAGCCGCTGTTCGATGCCGTCGATCAGACCGCGCTCGCCCTCGGCGCGTTGACCGGGATGATCGAAGCCGCGACCTTCGATCTCGAGCGCATGGCGTCGGCCGCTGACGACCCGATGCTCGCCGCGACCGACCTGGCCGAGCTGCTCGTCGCGGGTGGCATGCCGTTCCGCGAGGCGCACGCAGTCGTCGGAGGCCTCGTGCGCGAGTCGATCGCGTCGGGCCGCGCGCTGCCCGACCTCGTGCGTGCAGACGAGCGGCTGGGGGAACAGGGCGCCGCGATCCTCGAGCCGGGGGTCGCAGTCCGCCGGCGGGTCACAGCGGGAGGCGGCGGTCCTGACGCGGTGGCGACGCAGGTGGAGCGATTCCGGCGCCGAATCGATATCGATTCGGCCCGCCTCGCCTGACCCACTTGCAGCGGGAACTGGGAGAACCCCGCCGGCGTCGCCGACGTCCGGCTCGCGTTCCTCGCCTGACTCCTCCCTGCGGGTACTCGGACCTAGCGTCCGAGTCTTCCCGGACCGTGGCTCCTAGTGCCCGAGAGCGCGGTCCAGGGCCGACCCACTCGGACCTGCCACCCGACTCCCGCCGCACCTCAGGTCCGAGTGCGGCAGTACGGTTTGGCCGTGATCGACATCTCGTACATCGAGGACGAGGTCGAGCTCCCAGGCGAGGAGCAGGTCGAGACGCCATCTCCCCCGACGAGGCCGCCGAGACCGCGGTGGCATCGGTGGGCGGCGTTCGGCGCGGCCGGCGCGATGCTCATCGGGCTCTTCGCGATCGCCTCGTCGCGGACGCAGCCTCCCGATCGGCTTCGCAGCGCCGACGGGGTGGGCGTCGGTCAGGTGTACACGGTCGGGCAGCGGTTCGGGAACTCGTGGCTCCGGATCACCGAGATCACGCTGACCGCCGCGACGGCCGACGGCGACCCGGCCGCCTTGTTCATGATCGAGGGCAGGGGTTGGCTCCCCCAGCAACGAGCATCGCTCACCGCGCAGGTGTGCGGCACAGGTGAGGTGAGCACGGTCGGTACGTGGGCCGTCGGCGGCGATGGCGGCTTCCGCTTCGCCGACACCGATCCGGGCGGCGGCAACTACGTGCTGACGATCGACGGGCTCGAGACCGATCCGGTGCGCGTCCTCATCGGTCCCGACTCCCAGCGCGCCCTTGGGCCCCTCGAACGGGGCTGTCCCGAAGTCACCTAACCTCCCGCCCGCATGGCTGACCGGTTACCGGCACTCGCTGCGCATCCGCTACGGCGAGTGCGACATGCAGGGCGTCGTGTTCAACGCGAACTACATGGCCTATGTCGACGACGCGGTCGACACATGGGTGCGCGATGAGCTCGGCACTTCGAGGAGCTCGGGTTCGACTTCATGCTGAAGAAGGCGACGTTCGAGTGGCATGGCCCCGCGACGTTCGGCGACACCCTCGACCTCGATCTCGAGGTGTCGCCGATGGGGCAACACCAGCTTCGACGTCGGCGTCGAGGGCACAGCCTCCGGCAAGCCGGTCATCACGGCCACCGTCATCTATGTGAGCGTCGTGCCCAAGAAGAACACGCCGACCCCGGTGCCGGCCGAGGTGCGCGAGGCACTGGCGCGCTGAAGCCGCTCGCCGCGACTTCTACCGACGTGACGCACAGACGTCGCGCCCGACCTGCTCAACAAGGTGCTCGTCCGGGGGACCGCGTCGCGGCCGCATCGTCGAGGTGGAGGCGTACCTCGGCCCTCACGATCCGGCGAGCCACGCGTACCGGGGGCCGACCGCGCGGAACGCGACGATGTTCGGCCCGGCCGGGCACCTGTACGTGTACTTCACGTACGGCATGCACTGGTGCGCGAACGCCGTGTGCGGCGAAGAGGGAGACGGCGTCGCGGTGCTGCTGCGTGCGCTCGCGCCCCTCGCGGGCACCGGTGCGATGAGGGTGGCCCGCGGTGGCATCCGCCCGGACAGTCGGCGCTCTGCAGCGGCCCGGCGAAGCTCTGCCAGGCATTCGGCATCGACCGTCGGCACGACGGCACCGACCTGACCGTCGCCGACGAAGACGGCGCCGTGGATCGGCGACGACAGCACATCTCCGCCCGATCGAGCCCGGCCAGTCGACCCGCATCGGCATCTCGGTCGCGGTCGATCATCGCGTGGAGGTGGTACGTGCGTGGCGACGCCGAATCTGTCGAAGCGCGGCTGACCCGTCTGTCACCATTGACCGCGATGGACCTGCTCGCCGACCTCGACGCTCGCGGCCTCATCCACGACTCCACCGATCGCGACGCTCTCGCCAAGCGGCTCGCGGACGGCCCGATCGGCGTCTACGTCGGCTTCGACCCTCGGGCGACTCGCTCCACGCCGGCAACCTGATCGGCCAGATCACGCTCCGGCGCTTCCAGCTCGCCGGCCACAAGCCGATCGTGCTCGCCGGAGGCGCCACCGGGATGATCGGCGATCCCAGCGGGGTCTCCGAAGAACGCAACCTCCTCGACCCCGAGACGCTCTCGAAGAACCTCGAGGGGATCACGGTGCAGCTCGAGAAGCTCCTCGACTTCACCCCGGGCCCCCATCAGGCGCGCTTGGTCAACAACTACACGTGGACGTCGCAGTTCGGGCTCCTCGACTTCCTTCGAGACACGGGCAAGCACGTGACGGTCAACCAGATGGTCGCCCGCGAGTCGGTGCGCGCCCGCATGGAGAGCGACACCGGCATCTCGTTCACCGAGTTCACCTACCAGCTGCTCCAGGCAGCCGACTTCTGCTGGCTCTACGAGCACGAGCAGTGCGAGATGCAGATGGGCGGCTCTGACCAGTGGGGGAACATCGTCACCGGCATCGACCTCATCCGGAAGCGGGTCGGTGGCACCGCGTTCGGCCTCACCTGGCCGCTCCTGCTGAAGGCCGATGGCGCGAAGTTCGGGAAGTCGGCCGGGGGAGCGGTGTGGCTCGATCCGGGCCGCACGAGCCCGTACCAGTTCCGGCAGTTCTTCGTGCAGGTCGAAGACGCCGACGTCGAGCGCCAGCTCCTGTGGTTCACCCTCCTGCCCGTCTCCGAGATCGAAGAGGTGATGGTCGCCCACCGCGAGGCGCCCGAGCATCGGCGGGCCCAGCGCCTGTTGGCCTCGACCGTGACGGCGATGGTCCACGGAGACGACGCTGCCCGAGCGGCAGATGCCGCCGCCGAGGTCCTGTTCGGAGGTGACCCCACGTCAGCACCGCTCGAGGCGCTCGAAGTCGTCGCCCGGGAGGTCCCGACGACGGAGGTAGGCCGCGTCCGAGCTCGATGCGGGGATCGACCTGGTCAGCGTGCTGACCCGTACCGGCCTTGCGGCGTCGAACGGCGAAGCTCGGCGCCTGCTGACGCAGGGCGGCGTCGCCGTGAACGGCCGGAAGGTGGCGGGCGAGGGGAGTGTCGGCGCGCAGGACCTCCTCCACGGTCGGTTCGCGCTGCTTCGGAAGGGCCGGAGCACGTACCATCTCATCGCCGAAAAACCTTGAAAAACCGGGCCGAAAAGGCCCGACCGAGTTGACAGTTCCTCGGGGTCTCGGTAGGTTGGCAATCCGCCTCGGGAGGCCGCTGCGAGCGACATCCCGGTCTAGCCGGTCCGCCGGCGGTCGACTCCCGAGCCAACCGGCACCAACACCTCCCACGGGAGGCGCGTGCCGCTGAGCACCTGTGGCTCCTTGAAAACGGAAGAGAGGATGAAGAAAGCCAGTGCGGGCGACCGCGCGGGTGCCTTCTTGGTGTCCGTGGGGTCGTTCTTTGTCAATTCATCACAATGCTCGAGTGGGTCCCAACCTGCTCGGGCGCCAGTTGGTCAAGGGCTCAGCAGCTCTTGGCTGGCTCTTCGGTTTCTGCCCTCACGGGCAGGGATCTCAATGGAGAGTTTGATCCTGGCTCAGGACGAACGCTGGCGGCGTGCTTCATACATGCAAGTCGAACGAGGTCCATCGAGTGGCAACACTCGTGAAGACCTAGTGGCGAACGGGTGAGTAACACGTGAGGAACCTGCCCCGATCTCTGGGATAACAGTGGGAAACCGCTGCTAATACCAGATGGGCTCGGATGACGACATCGTCGACCGAGGAAAGCTTTTGCGGACCGGGAGGGCCTCGCGGCCTATCAGCTTGTTGGTGGGGTAACGGCCTACCAAGGCATCGACGGGTAGCTGGTCTGAGAGGACGACCAGCCACACTGGGACTGAGACACGGCCCAGACTCCTACGGGAGGCAGCAGTAGGGAATCTTGCGCAATGGGCGAAAGCCTGACGCAGCAACGCCGCGTGGGGGATGAAGGCCCTCGGGTTGTAAACCCCTTTCAGCAGGAACGAATCTGACGGTACCTGCAGAAGAAGGTCCGGCCAACTACGTGCCAGCAGCCGCGGTAACACGTAGGGGCCAAGCGTTGTCCGGATTTATTGGGCGTAAAGAGCTCGTAGGCGGTTCGACAAGTCGGGTGTGAAAACTCCGGGCTCAACCCGGAGACGCCACCCGATACTGTCGTGACTGGAGTCCGGTAGGGGAGTGGGGAATTCCTGGTGTAGCGGTGAAATGCGCAGATATCAGGAGGAACACCGGTGGCGAAGGCGCCACTCTGGGCCGGTACTGACGCTGAGGAGCGAAAGCGTGGGTAGCAAACAGGATTAGATACCCTGGTAGTCCACGCCGTAAACGTTGGGCACTAGGTGTGGGTCGTTATCAACGCGATCCGTGCCGTAGCTAACGCATTAAGTGCCCCGCCTGGGGAGTACGGCCGCAAGGCTAAAACTCAAAGGAATTGACGGGGGCCCGCACAAGCGGCGGAGCATGTTGCTTAATTCGAGGCAACGCGAAGAACCTTACCTGGGCTTGACATGTAGGGAAAAGCCGTAGAGATACGGTGTCCTTCGGGGCCCTACACAGGTGGTGCATGGCTGTCGTCAGCTCGTGTCGTGAGATGTTGGGTTAAGTCCCGCAACGAGCGCAACCCTTATCCTATGTTGCCAGCGGGTAATGCCGGGGACTCGTAGGAGACTGCCGGGGTCAACTCGGAGGAAGGTGGGGATGAGGTCAAGTCATCATGCCCCTTATGTCCAGGGCTGCAAACATGCTACAATGGCCGGTACAAAGGGCTGCGATCCCGCGAGGGTGAGCGAATCCCAAAAAGCCGGTCTCAGTTCGGATTGGAGTCTGCAACTCGACTCCATGAAGTCGGAGTCGCTAGTAATCCCGGATCAGCATTGCCGGGGTGAATACGTTCCCGGGCCTTGTACACACCGCCCGTCACACCACGAAAGTCGGCAACACCCGAAGCCGGTGGCCCAACCCTTGTGGAGGGAGCCGTCGAAGGTGGGGTCGGTGATTGGGGTGAAGTCGTAACAAGGTAGCCGTACCGGAAGGTGCGGCTGGATCACCTCCTTTCTAAGGAGTTGATTCTCCTCAAGCTGAGCGTTCGCTCGGCCGGTAGGAGACAACACCCAGTTGATGCGCTGGCCGTCTTCGTCAGACCCACCCTCGGTCGTAGGTTCTCCTCCTGAGGTCTGGTGCTGATGCCGGACGCAATCCTCTCTTCCGTTTTGAAGGAGTCGCACCCCCGAAGGGGAGGTGGCGCTTCTTCGTGTCGGTCGATCAGCCGTGCTGCCCTCGAGGCGTTGCCGGCGATCCGCCCCGCCCTTTGAGAACTGCAGAGCGAGCACGAGCATCTTTGTTCTTCCAAGCTACAAAGAGCCAACGGTGGATGCCTTGGCGTCTACTACCGATGAAGGACGTGGGTAGCTGCGAAAAGCTACGGGGAGCTGCTGACCAAGCGTTGATCCGTAGATGTCCGAATGGGGAAACCCGGCACTCGTCATGGAGTGTCACTCCGGTCTGAATACATAGGGCCGGGAGAGGGAACCGGGGGAATTGAAACATCTCAGTACCCCGAGGAAAGGAAAGCAACAGCGACTCCCTGAGTAGCGGCGAGCGAAACGGGAACAGCCTAAACCGAACTGGTGTCATAGCCTGGTGGCGTTGCCAGTTCGGGGTCGTGGGACCTGATAGACGGGGCACCAGACCCGTCACAAAGTTACCAATCTGATGCCTAGTGGAAGCGTTCTGGAACGGCGCGCCGTAGTGGGTAATGGCCCCGTACACGAAAGGCACTCAGACTTTGTTCAGTGTTCCCGAGTAGCGCCGGAACCGTGCAAGCTGGCGTGAATCCGCGAGGACCACCTCGTAAGGCTAAGCATACGTAGACGACCGATAGCGAACTAGTACCGTGAGGGAAAGGTGAAAAGCACCCCGGGAGGGGAGTGAAATAGTACCTGAAACCGTTGGTTCACAAACAGTCAAAGCGTCGTCATGACTTCGGTCATGGCCGCAATGGCGTGCCTTTTGAAGAATGAGCCTGCGAGTTACGGTGTGTGGCGAGGTTAACCAGCGATGGGGAGCCGGAGCGAAAGCGAGTCTGAATAGGGCGTCCAGTCGCATGCTGTAGACCCGAAGCCGAGTGATCTATCCATGGGCAGGCTGAAGCGGGGGTAAGACCCCGTGGAGGGCCGAACCCACCTAGGTTGAAAACTGGGGGGATGACCTGTGGATAGGGGTGAAAGGCCAAGCAAACTCGGTGATAGCTGGTTCTCTCCGAAATGCATTTAGGTGCAGCGTTGCGTGTTCAGTCATGGAGGTAGAGCACTGGATGGGTTAGGGGGCCCACAAGCTTACCGACCCCAGCCAAACTCCGAATGCCATGACTCCAGAGCGCAGCAGTGAGACCACGGGGGATGAGCTTCGTTGGTCGAAAGGGAAACAGCCCAGATCGCCGGCTAAGGCCCCTAATTCTGGACTAAGTGGAAAACGATGTGGGACTGCACAGACAGCCAGGAGGTTGGCTCAGAAGCAGCCATCCTTGAAAGAGTGCGTAATAGCTCACTGGTCGAGTGGTCCTGCGCGGACAATGTAACGGGGCTCAAGTCCAGAGCCGAAGCCGCGGACTTCTGCGTAAGCAGGAGTGGTAGGAGAGCGTCGATCTTGCAGCGAAGCGGGGGTGTGAACCGTCGTGGAGCGGGATCGAGTGAGAATGCAGGCATGAGTAGCGAGAGAGGGGTGAGAAACCCCTCCGCCGAAAGCCCAAGGGTTCCTGGGGAAGGCTAATCCGCCCAGGGTGAGTCGGGAGCTAAGGCGAGGCCGCAAGGCGTAGTCGATGCACAACCGGTTGATATTCCGGTACCAGCGTGTGCGCGCCCATGCTGATTCGTTGTTGCTAAGGGGCTGTCTTCGGACGAACCGACCCACGACGAGGAGGCAAGCAATGAGGGGACGCAGGAGGGTAGGTCAACCCAGGCGATGGTCGTCCTGGGGTAAGCGTGTAGGGCGAGGTCTAGGCAAATCCGGACCTCACAAAGCCTGAGACGCGATGCCGAGTCGATCCAGACGAAGTGACTGATCCCATGCTGCCGAGAAAAGCCTCTAGCTAGTTCGCACGCTGCCCGTACCCCAAACCGACACAGGTGGGCAGGTAGAGAATACCAAGGCGATCGGGAGAACTGTGGTTAAGGAACTCGGCAAAATACCTCCGTAACTTCGGGAGAAGGAGGACCCTGTTAGGGTGAAAGGCCTCGCGCCTCGAGCCTGAAAGGGTGACACAAACCAGGGGAAAGCGACTGTTTACTAAAAACACAGCAGCGTGCGAAGTCGCAAGACGATGTATACGCTGTGACGCCTGCCCGGTGCCGGAAGGTTACGGGGAAGGGTTAGCCGTAAGGCGAAGCTCTGAACCTAAGCCCCGGTAAACGGCGGCGGTAACTATAACCGTCCTAAGGTAGCGAAATTCCTTGTCGGGTAAGTTCCGACCTGCACGAATGGCGTAACGACTTTCCTACTGTCTCAACCACAGACCCGGCGAAATTGAAGTACGAGTAAAGATGCTCGTTAGCTGCAGAAGGACGGAAAGACCCCGTGGACCTTTACTATAACTTGATGTTGGGTCTTGGTCTTGGTTGTGTAGGATAGGTGGGAGACTTGGAAGCTGTGGCGCCAGCCATGGTGGAGTCGCCGTTGAAATACCACCCTGCTAATGCCGGGACTCTAACCTAGGCCCGTTACCCGGGTCGGGAACAGCGTCAGGCGGGTAGTTTGACTGGGGCGGTCGCCTCCTAAAATGTAACGGAGGCGCCCAAAGGTTCCCTCAGGCTGGTTGGCAATCAGCCGTCGAGTGCAATGGCACAAGGGAGCTTAACTGCGAGACAAACTCGTCAAGCAGATGCGAAAGCAGGGCATAGTGACCCAGCGATTGCTTGTGGAAGCGTCGTTGCTCAACGGATAAAAGGTACCCCGGGGATAACAGGCTAATCTTCCCCAAGAGTCCATATCGACGGGAAGGTTTGGCACCTCGATGTCGGCTCATCGCATCCTGGGGCTGAAGCAGGTCCCAAGGGTTGGGCTGTTCGCCCATTAAAGCGGTACGCGAGCTGGGTTTAGAACGTCGTGAGACAGTTCGGTCCCTATCCTCTGCAGCCGTAGGAGATCTGAGGAAGGCTGTCCCTAGTACGAGAGGACCGGGACGGACGCAGCTCTGGTGTGCCAGTTGTCCTGCCAAGGGCACTGCTGGTTGGCCACCTGCGGGAAGGAGAAGCGCTGAAAGCATCTAAGCGCGAAACCTGTTCCGAGATGAGATCTCCCACTGGGTTAACCAGGTAAGGCCCGTGGCAGACCACCACGTTGATAGGCCGGAGGTGTAAGCAGGGCAACCTGTTCAGCCGACCGGTACTAATCGGCCGAGGGCTTGGATGAACTCATGCTCGTGCTCGCTCTGAAGTGCTCAAGGGGCTGCCGGCTTTTCGCTGGCGCCATTGACAACAGGTTTCCGGTGGCTATGGCGGCGGGGCCACACCCGTTCCCATTCCGAACACGGCAGTTAAGCCCGCCCGCGCCGATGGTACTTGGGGGTAGACCCCCTGGGAGAGTAGGTCGCCGCCGGATTTTC